>NZ_JAVIFX010000005.1 GCF_031157255.1 Bradyrhizobium sp. LHD-71
CGTGATCGCCAGCCTCTACTGGGGTGACGGCTTCAGACGCTCGGACGGCAAGTTTGACTATAAAAGCCTTGAGCCGATTGCGTTCGTAAACTACGACCCGGTGACATGGGTTATCCGCAGCGACGGCCCATTCAAGGATAAGTCGCTGAAAGATCTCGCGACCCACATCAAGGCGAACCCTGGTCAGGTCAAGGTAGGAGCGACCTCCGGAAGTTCATCGGAATTCATTCCTGAGCAGGTTGAAGAGATAACCGGCAGCAAAGTGATCAAGGTCCCCTTCCAGGGGGGCGCTCCGTCGATCACGGCGTTGCTCGGTGGGCATATCGACGTCAGTTTCGGATATCTGCCCGAATACAAGGGCCATCTCGACGCTGGAAAAGTCCAGGTCATTGGCGTAACCAACACCGAAAGATTGAGTGCAGTTCCCAACGCCCCGACATTCAACGAAACATTTGGCGTCAACGACATCGTCTGGCTGGCGTGGCGATACGTGGCACTGTCGCGCGGTGTTGCACCGGAGCGCAAGGCTTGGCTTGAAGCTGCTTTCAACGCTGCCCTTAACGACCCTGAAATCGAAGCCGAGTACGCGAAGACGGGCGGCATCATGCAGACGAAGCTGCTCAATAATGCGCAGGCCGTCACTGCCGAAGTCGAGAAATTGGCCAACCTGGAACGCGACTTCCTCATAAAGACGGGGCGCTTGCAGAAGAAGTGAGAGCGAGAGATCGGATGGTGCCTGCACGCTGCGGCTGCGAGAACATCTCGCAGCAGCTCCCTCGCCGGCCGACGACCGCACATTTTGAGGAAAAGAGCCCGTTTAGCCGCTGAAGCGCGGTATCAGCGGCAACTGCTGGGACGGCGCGTTATCACGCACGCCTCACGTGAGATGTTTGCCAAACTCCTCCGGTGTGCCACTCCCATAACTGCGCCCAAGGGCTCCAGCTTGCTCTTCACGTCTACCGGACTTGACGCGTCGTTTACGGCCTTGCTCAATCTGGCGATGATTGCCGGCGGGGTCTTCGGCGGCGCCACGAGACCGTACCAGTTGTCGGCCAGAACGCCAGGGGTGCCCTGCTCTTCGAAAGTCGGCAGATCAGGTAGCACCGAGTATCCTTGGCGTCATGATCGAGTTACGACAGACGCACCCGCCTCGCTTCGGATGAACAATAAGAAGGCTTCCATTCGAGATGCGAGGGCGATCGCCACGATCGTCCTTGGCCTTGTCTATTCAGGCTCCTTGTCTAAGCGGTCTTGGCTAAGGCACGGGTAACTTGCTGACCCCGTCGTCAACGACGACTAGAGCGGATCTGCCCCTAGCCTAAACGGCAACAGGCGCCCCACCCTGCACTCAGGAATAGGACAGATCGCCATTCCTTCGACGATCTCGTCATCGATTATTTCATGTGGGTAGTCCGGCAGGGTGACAAGCTCGGATTCATAATCGACCTCGATGCCTTGTCGATAACTATCGAAGTCAAGATGACGCGCGAGCTCCGGAAATTCTTCTCTCAGAAATTGACCGCCGTTCAGCACCAGCCAGCCGCCCAAGCTTAAGGGCCGACGACCGGCCACACCTTGGGCACCACCGTGGTACACTGTGACGCGACCATTCACATGATCTGGCAACCGCACCAGCGGCATCTGTTCCGCGTCAATCGGTGATGTGAATATCATTGCTATCGCAATCGCGAAGACGACCCGCAGACTGACCATCCAACTCCCGTTTCATCAGGTTAGGGAAAAATGATTCCGGCAACAAACAAAGCCGGACTACATTGTGGAGGATCTTTCGAAGACGATGCAAAGGTTTAGCCGTTGCACCACCCGACATTGGGTATGCATCGCCGGCATTGCGAGACTTTGCCCAAATATGGAACTATTATGTGCTTGCACCGTTTCGTTCTGACATGATTGACATTCCAGAGGAAAATGAATGTTTAAGTATGTGGCGCCGCTCGCGGCAATCTCTTTGATGGCTATCTCATCTGTTTGGGCGGCGCCGGCCGCGCCTGCTGCAAACACTGCACAGAGCCAATCCGGCCGGATCGAGGTTCAACATCGCCACGGTCATTCTCACAGATCGGCAGGGCCCGACCGATCGATGCACCACAGGCGACATACGGGTCATCGTCACAGCTACAGAGGCAGGCATTACAGCCACCGCTATCACAGCCGGCCGCGCGACTGGAGCCGACGAGGCTGTATCATGGCGGGACCGGTCTGGTTCTGCCCGTAGTTTATCGTCACAATAAGAAGGCCCGGCGGCACGCCCCCGGGCCTTGTTCGTTTGCTGGGTACGTTAGTTCGAAGAGTGAAATTCGCTGCTTGACGTTATCGTCTAACAACATCCGAAATCGCGTGCGGTGGCCGTCAGATGGTTGCTGATTCGTATCATCGGCGGCCGTCGTTTCGACGACTCCGTTGACGCGCTAGAGGTATGATGCGTTAATCCACAGGTGCGTAAGGATGCTTGCCACATAGCCGAGCGCAATGGCCCAGGCCCATCGAAGATGGTTGAAAAACGTGTAATGGTTGCGCACCAACCCCATCAACACGACACCCGCTGCCGAGCCAATAGATACCAGACTGCCGCCGACGCCTGTGCTTAGTGTGATCAGCATCCATTGGCCGCTCGACATGTCAGGGTTCATGGTAAGCACCGCGAACATCAACGGAATGTTGTCGAACGCCGCGCCCAACACGCCGATCGCGATGTTCGCAAAGGTCGGACCCAGGTCGCCATAGAGATAATTCGACAACTGCGCGAGATAGCCAGCAACGCCAAGTCCGGCAACGGCAAAGATGATGCCGAAAAAGAACAGCAACGTGTCCCACTCCACATGCCTCATCTCCCGCAGGGAATCGAACGCCATGTTCTGGTCGTTGCGGCGGCGCCCGACATGCTGGAGAATGTAACTGTACATTTGCAAGTATCCGAGACCCAACATCATACCGAGCGCGGGCGGCAGATTGAAAGCGCTCTTAAAGGTGACGGCGGTCGCAAGAGTGGCCGCAAACAGCCAGATCACAACGGCCCCGCCGGGCTTGAGCTTTCTGATTTCTCCCCCTGACTCCGGCGTTCCCTTCGGCACACCGAAATGCATGAACGTCGCCGGCACGAGGACGTTCACCAGTGACGGGAGAAAGAGACAGAAGAACTCGAAGAATTCCAGTTTGCCCTTTTGCCACACCATCAACGAGGTGATGTCACCAAACGGCGAAAAGACGCCGCCCGCGTTAGCGGCCACTACGATGATGATGCAGCCCAGAACGATAAACTGGTAATGGCCGACCCCGACAGCCACCACCACGGCACCCATGACAAGCGCCGTGGTCAGATTGTCGATGATAGGGCCGAAAATAAACGCAAGCGCCCCAACCATCCAGAAGAGTTGTCGATAGGAGAGTCTCAAGCTGACAAGTTTGGTTCTCAATGCGTCGAAGACACGCCGCTCCTGCATCGTGTTCACATAGGTGATCGCCACCACGAGGAACAGCATCAACTCGCCATAGTCGAGGATCACATGTTTGGCGGCAGCTTCGAGCGCAACACTCTGACCATGCGCGGCGTAAACAATGCCGAGAAGCGCCCAGATGAGGCCCGCAGCCAGCATAACGGGTTTCGACTTGCGCATTTGGGTGGCTTTCTCGACGGCCACGAATCCGTAGGCGACGAAAAAGATCAGGAGCGCCAGATAACCGATAGGGTGCTGTGTCAGGTCAATGCGCGCCGCCGTCTCTAGTGCGTGCAGCGGCGCGGCAGCGGACAGGACCAACGCAAATACCAGAACGGCCAACACCCACAGCCGTCCAGTAAAGCGCAACATCATCACCACCTGTCGATGAAAGTCCGCGGTCTAAAGAACATGCACACCTTGCCTTTGCCGTCACCCGCCATCTGGGCTGAATACGGCAGGCGGGCTCGCCAAAGACCTCGTTCCCGGCGACAGGCGCCGCCGCCGAAATAGGCGTAACACGCCGTATCGCGACCTGCGACCATTGCCGCATAGGGAATATTGCCCACGGACTTATAGCGAGGATTACCTACGCGCTTGCATACGGAGTGAAGGAGAATGCATTCTCGCTAGCACCGAGATTGTGAGCTCAGCGAGGGAGGAAACTGGCTTGGGCGAGGTGATCCGCAGGTTTGGTGGAGGGATCGTATCGCTGGGGAGGAGTGCTGGCGGACTCCGCGAACTGGCGCCAACGCAGCACGCCCTGATCGGCGGCGTTTTCATGGGCACCTACCTCGGGCTCGAATGGCTCACTCGTGTCCATGAGCTCCAGGCTCTAGGCATCACCCTATGGAATCCGGCGAAGGCGCTCAGCCTCGGCCTCTTACTGCTTAAAGGCATCGCCTATGCACCAATGCTATTCCTGGCGGCGTTGCTGGTCGATCTCTTCATCTACGGGGCGGCCAAGAGCGTTACCTCTACGGTTGCCACGAGCATGGCTGTCGCTCTCGGTTATGCAGTGCTCGCCGCGGGTCTTAAGCGAGGACTTGGCGTTGCCCTAGGACGTTCCGACCTGCGCAATGTTATCGCAGTACTTGTGACGGTGCCGGCAGGCACATTCGTCATAGCCTGCGTCTATTGCGGTCTTCTTATATTGTTCGGCGACATGCCAGCAGAGCGGTACTGGGAGGCGGTTCGGCATCTTTGGGTCGGAGACACCGTCGGGATCATCATCCTCCTCCCCGTTGCCATGGCTGTCTTCGGGTCAGTCCAACGCCTGCTTGATACAAAATCTACAGCGTTGGTGATCGACTCGATGGTCTTTCTGGCCGGGGTCCTGATCGCATTATGGCTGATCTTCTCCATCGAGGGCGCCCACGAGTACCATTTCTTCTATCTGCTGTTCCTGCCCGTGAGCTGGATCGCGATGCGCGCCGGCTTTGCGGGAGCCGCGATCGGCGTATCTGTCGCCCATCTGCTGCTTGTGGCTTTCATCAATTGGGGCGGCTATCCAGCGAGCACATTCATGGGTTACCAGTTCTTGGTGCTGGCGCTCGCTCTCAACGGGCTACTGCTCGGCGCCGTCGTCGATGAGCGCCGCAGCTCAGATGAGCTCTTGCGCGAGCAGCATGCCGAGGTGGTACGCGTGACAAGACATGCGACAGCCGGTGCGATGGGTGTTTCATTGGCGCATCAGATCAGCCAGCCGCTATCGAACGTCGCCATGTACCTTCACGTTGGCCGGCAGCTTTTGGCTGACAGGCCTGCTGAGCCCGTGCCGATTGCGGAGCTGCTTGAAAAGGCCGCAGGTCAGTTGCGCCATGCAAAGGACATCCTCGAGCGTCTTCGGGATTTCGTTTCGCGCGGCGCGCTTAGGCCAGCTCGCACTGACCTGGGCGCCTTAGCGCGGAAGGTAGTGGCTTTAGCCGAGGATGATGCAAGGACGCACGGTGTTTTGGTACGGTTCGAGGCTGCACCCGTGCCGCCGGTTACTGTTGATGCGCTTCAGCTCGAGCAAGCTCTGATCAACGTGATCAACAACGCCGTCGATGCCGCTGCGGAAGCGCGCCGATTGCCAGGCTGCGTTAACGTTCGCATGGCGGCGGTAGACAAGGGAGTGCGGATCGAGATCGAGGACAATGGGCCGGGCGTGTCGGATGTTGTGGCCAAAAACCTGTTCGAGCCGTTCATCACGACAAAGCCGAGCGGTATGGGGCTCGGCCTGGCGCTATCGCGCGAGTTGATCAGTGCACATGGAGGGACGATCGATTGGGAACGCATGCGGCCGGATGGGGGCGCGCGGTTCACGATCGAGCTTCCCTTGAGCTCAGAGGTTGGCTATGGGGCATAAGCGCGTCGTGCACGTCATCGACGATGAATCCGATGTCTGCGAAGCCCTCAAAGTGCTGTTACATACGGCGGGAATGGAAGCCCGCACCTATGCTTCGGCGGAAGAGTTCCTTTCGGAAGTCAGGCTGAGTAGGCCATTGTGCTTGCTGGTTGACGTGCGCCTGCCAGGAATGAGCGGGCTCGATCTCGTGCGTCAGCTACAACAGGAGCCGATGCGCTTGGTGGTGGTCATGATCACCGGCCATGGCGATGTGCCGCTCGCTGTCAAGGCCATGCGAGCGGGGGCATTGCACTTTCTTGAGAAACCGTTCGAGCCGGTGGAACTCCTTGAGACGCTGGAGGAAGCACACCGGCGTGTCAGTCAAATCGTTGCCGAGGAAGCAACGTTTGCGACTATCGAAGCCAATTACCGGTCGCTCACGACCCGTGAACAGGAGGTGATGGCGCTTCTGACTGAGGGAATGCCGACCAAGCTGCTTGCTACAAAACTCGAGATCAGCACCCGGACAGCCGAGCATCATCGCGCAGCTGTGCTAAAGAAAATGGGCGCGCGGACGGTGTCGCACCTCGTCCGTATGAGCATGAGCCTGCAGGGACGGATTGCACCTATACGGCCGTAGGTAATCATCGCCATTCAGGAGCAGAGGCGACCGCCGTACTCTCACATCGAGGCGCTGCTTGCTGGCAACGTGGCTCAACGAACGGGCTGATTTAGCTGAGCCGCGGCAAGCGCCCGTTGAGGCGGAAAAACTCTCAGGAGGCGCTCTCATGCATTTGCTCGCCGCCCCCTCGACGAGAACGGTCGAGAGATTTGAACTTACGACGCGCGACGGCAGGACTTACTGGTATCCTCAGCCCACTTGGCTTGACCGGTCCGCAGTCTGGCTCCATTCAATCGCTGAGCCTGCAGTCATATCGGCCGTTGTTCTCGGCCTTATCTACTTCGCTGGAGCGATCGTCGAGGCCATCGAGCCGCTTGCATCCGACACGTGCCGAAACTCCGGCACGTACGGGCCTATCACTAACACGTCGCTTCAACGACGGTGAGGCTTCTCCCAATCTGTGAATCACCGATGCTGCACCGCGCCCGACTGATCGCATTTCATGGCAAACGTAGCGTGCGGCGTGAGATGAGCGGGACCTCTTCGAGCGGCAAGACACGACTGCCTCCTCGAAGAAGAAGAAGCCGTCGCGCAGTGTCTATGGCTCCCTCACGCGGACCGCAGCAATCAGGCTGGGAATGCCGGTTATTCCCCGTTCCGTGCTGCCTGCTTTGCAATCTCAGCATGCACCGCCGCCGCGGCGTGCGCGGTGAAATCCTTGAAATGAGCCGCAGCGTGGCCGTAAGCCTCGACACGCGGAGCGGTGCTGCCCTGGAAATGCGGGTGCACGTATCGGGCCATGAGTTCGTAGTGTCTTCGCGTTGCATTCCAGTCCGCCCAGTTGTGCGCGAGCTCCATCATGACGCCGAAACCGCCCGCGGCGCGCTGCAACTTGCCGATATACTCGATCGCGTCTTCAGGCGTGCCGATGCAGGCCGTACCTGTTTCGATGAGCCAATCGCAATCGTCGGGAATGTCCGACGGAACGATCGGAAAGGTCGCGATCTCGCGAAAGTAGTCACAATAGGCTTTCAGACCGAACTGCACATTCTTCTTCGCCTGCTCGCGCGTTTCGGCGATGTGCATCAGCGCGACGACCCGCCATTTTGAACGATCGGGTACATGCCCAGCTTTGCGAGCCTCCGCCTCGTAAAGCGCCCAGTTGTTTGCTTGATGCGCGATCGACGCCGGTGTCGCACCGCCAATGGACAACATGCCGATGCCGTGCCGCGCGGCCGCGAGCGCTCCCGATGGAGACCTCGCGCTGGCAACGGCCATCTCCATCATGGGCTGGCTGTAGCAAGCAAGCTGCAGTCTCGCGTCCTGCAACTCGAACCAGTCAGTTTCCCGGTTGACCATCTCGCCTTTGAACAGGGCGACGATGACGTCCAAAGCCTCATTCATCATGCGACGCTGCTCGGATGCTGCCACACCGATCTTGTAGGCGTCGTAGACCAATGCACCTGGACCGACACCGAGCATCGCTCGCCCGCGCGTCATGTGATCGAGCTGGACCATCCGGCTCGCGAGCATGAACGGGTTGTGATACGGCAACGAGGATACGCCGGTCCCGAGACGGATATGCTTCGTTCGCTCCGCCGCGGCTGCGATGAACATCTCCGGCGCCGCTATGATTTCCATGCCTCCGGAGTGATGCTCGCCGATCCAGGCCTCGCTGTAGTTCAGCTTGTCCAGATGCTGCATCAGCTCCAGATCACGCTCGAACGCGAGCGTCGGATTCTCTTTCGTCGCGTGAAAGGGCGCGAGAAAGACTCCGCTTTTGAGATACGACCTGGTCATTCAGCCCTCCAAAAGTCCTACCGTGTTGAGCGCAAAATACCCGCCGGCCGCCGGTCGCTGGCCTAATGCGTAAAGAGGCATTTCAGGAAGAGTGATTTATGAAGAGGCAGAGGTGCCGCGGGGATGCCACAGCACGTCGCCGCAAGATCGATCAGTCGTTGAATTTGAAGACCTTGAGGGCATTGTCGCGCAGCATCTTGCGCTCTGAGCCTGGCCGGAACTTCAGCTCTTCGATATCTCGCATCGCGCGCTCGGGATCGATCACCCACCAGTCGGTTCCGAACAAGAACTTATCTTGCCCATACGTGTTGATGTAGTGCACCACGTTCGGGCCCCAGTGCTTCGGCGCATACGCGTCGCCTGCCATGTAGACGTTCGCGTGCTTCTGGCAGATAGCGATCATCTCCTCGGTCCACGGATATCCAAGATGAATGCCTATGATGGTTAGTTCGGGGAAATCGATCGCGATGCGATCGAGCGTGATCGGCTTCGCTACCGTCGCAAGCCGGTTGTCTGAACGATAGACAAGGCAATGTCCGACCTGCATCATGATCGGAATGCCGAGTTCAGCGCAGCGCGCGTAGTAGGGATAGTAAATCGCTGCATCCGGCGCCTGTCCGAACCAGTGCGGATAAAGATGTGCCCCGACGAAGCCGAGCTCCTTCACCGCGTAATCCAGCTCCTTCAGACCGGAAATTCCACGCAGCGGATCGATGCCGGCGAGTCCTGAATAGCGGTGCGGATATTTCTGGCATGCTTCATGGATCATCTCGTAGGGAATTTCGGCCGACGTGCTCATGCGGCGGTCGCCGCAACGGATAGCGATCAGCAACGAACGCTCGATTCCGGCGCGATCCATCTTCTCGATGTATTGCTCGTGCGTCAGCCCCTTGCGGTGATCACCTTCGAGACGAACCTTGTCCTTGAAGTTGTCATCCGTCGGCATGATCCCGCGGCCGATGACCTCCGGCGTGTACATGTTCACGACGATGTCGATGGCGCCGTAGCCAAGCTTGGTCTTCGACGCGTCGAATTTGTACTTCTGTTCGGTCATCACCTCGCTCCAGTGTCAGATCGGGCCGCACAGGCGCCCGCTCATATCGATTATTCGTTTGTTGTGTTCCCTGACCCAAAGTCTCATGTCTCTTGAACAGCGCCGCGGCAGGCTGCTGTAAAGGCTGCAAGCGACGATGCGGACCCAAGTCCCTCGAGCGCGTTCTCGAGCGCATGCACGCCGGATTCCGGTAACGAACGGCCGGCGTTGGCACGGAACTTCATCCGAATGTCCTGTTCGCTCGGAGGGCGACTGACGTTTCCGAAAACATCGTCAATCCGCTCGTGGTGAGACCGACCATCGCGCAAAACAAATGTGAGCTCCGCCTCGAACTTCCTTGGAAAATGATGCGGTTCCAGCTTCTCCCAAGATGTTCGCGAGGCGAGATCGAAAACCTCGTCGCGGATCGGCGTCGAGAATGTATCGAGCTCCACCCGACCGTCGATGATCTCGGCTGCAACCGCGATCGGCAGGCTCCAGCGCGCTGCATGCGGCGTCACCGGGCGCTGCTTGTCGCCCCATGGCTCGCAGATGACCGGGGTTGCGCCAGGCGGAACCCGGCACAGAATGCTCTTGATTTCGCTGGCGTTCGTGATTGCACTCTTTGCCTTCTGTGCAGCCTCGATGAACGGGTGAATGTAGTGGCAGCATGGATAAAACTTGAACGCTGCTTCCGCGATCTTCCAATCGCGTCCAATGGTCGTCAACGACTGGACAAGTTGCTCCGCGGCGGCCTGGTCACGGGCGAACGCCGAGAACAACCCGTAGCGGCCCTCCAGCGAGGTCACCGGTCCCGTCAGCCCATGCCGCGCGAGCTGCGAGGCTAGGATCCCACTGTGAGCTGCCCAGCCAGGGTGCAATGATTTGACCGATGAACCGTTGCTGAGGAATTCGAACACACCGGACGCTTGACTCAGCGCGATGCCCATCGCTGTCACGGTCGCATCATCGTCAAGTCCGGACAACCGCGCGGCGATGAATGCAGCAGCAAGCGCTCCGCCGACGGAAGTGATCTGGAATCCGGCCGCCTGAAAGCGCCCGGGCGCGGCCTCTCCGAGGCGAACCAGCAACTCCCAGCCGAGAACGTAGGCGTTGAGAACACTTGATCCGTCGCTGCCACACATCTCTCCGGCGGCCAGTGCCGTCGGTGCGAGAACGGCGCTGCCATGCACGATCGACGCCGTGTGAGTGTCGTCGTATTCCAGGCTGTGGATCAATCCGCCGTTGATCATTGCCGCCGTCGCGGCGTCGGTTCCTCCCGTTCGGCCAAAGACCGTCGCGGCGCCCTGTCCCGCGATGCCAGCTGCGAATTTCCGGTATGGAGCGCCCACGTCCTGAGTGTTCGCAGCAAGACCAACTCCAACCGCATCCATGAGATGCAGGCGCGCCAGTCGCGCCACATGCGGTGGCAGCGGCCGCGACACGGCTTCACCGAGAGCCTGCACCAGGTCGGCGGCAAGCGTCACTTGCGGGCCCCCTTGATCTCGTCCGCACCAGCAAGCGCTGCGAGCCTGCCGAGCGCGATCGCCGACAGCAGCCCGTTGCCCGACGCATAGCCGAGGGCACCCGCGCGCCCGCTGATTCCGGCCGCAGCGCCTCCGCCGGCGAACAGGTTTGGGATCGGCTTTCCGTCGGGCCGCAAAACGCGAGCATCGGCATCGACGCGCAAGCCGCCCTGGGTATGAAACAGGCCCGGCTTCACCTGACATCCGCAGAGCATTCCGGTGAGTGGCGCCAGGCCGAAATTGCTGCGTCCGAACCGGTCCTTTGCCTCGCCGGCAGCGGCCTGATTGTATCTTGCGAGCTCACCTTCGAAGGCATCTGGCGAAACGTCAAGCTTCGCGGCGAATTCGCGCGCATCCTTGCCTTTCTTGATGCCTCCGAGTTCGTCAAGTTCACGGAACTCCTGTTCCTGCGTGGCAATGTCGAAGATGCGCTGGTCGAAGACCGCGTATGTGGTGCGGCCATGATTGAGCACATGCTTGGCGAAGCCTGAATAGCCGAGGCTTTCGTCGCCAAATCGGGATCCGGAATCATCGATCAGAATTCCGCCCTTCTCCATCGTCGTCCACGACAGCAGGCTGCCGTGTGGATAGGCGACGGCAGCATAGCCCTGATAGGCCGCCATGTTGGCAAAGTCCGCGCCGAGCTTCTCGCCCCAGATCACCGCCTCGCCAGTGGAGCCCGGCGCGCCGAAGTAGTCCGCTCCCGCGATCTCCGGACAGTAACGCTTGATGAGCGCGTTATTCGCCGCAAAGCCGTTCACGGCCAGTATGGTTTTTTCTGCGCGCATTTCGAAACGGCCATCGGAGCTTTCGACGATCGCGCCTTTGACCGCGCCGTTCTCTACGAGAAGGTCGATTGCAGCATTACCGACCGCAAGCGGGATGCCACGACGCTCCACGGCGCCCAGCAGATCGTCGACGAGGTCCTGGCCGACGCGCGACACAGGCGCGTGCAGACGTGAGACCGAGTGGCCGATGTGCTTGTAGGCGGTAATGAGCTGCATCCTGGCGCCGACATCGTCGATAAGCCATTCCACCACCCCGCCCGAAACCTCAGCGAGCCGACGCACGAGCGCAAGATCGTCCGTCTCCTTCGCGATGTTCATCAGGTCGGCTACGAGGGCATCGGGCGAGTCGACGATTCCCGCTTCCCGCTGAAGCCGGCTGTTCGCGGCCGGGACCGAACCTGTGGAGAGCGACGAATTGCCACCGGGAACGTGGCGTTTCTCGATGATTGCCGTCGATACGCCGCGATCATGCGCGGTGATAGCCGCAGCGAGACCGCACGCACCTGCTCCTACAACCAGAACGTCGATCTGTGCATCAGACATTTTTTGTTTGTTCCAGCATCTGCGAGACGGCGACGCGCAAAGGGGTGCGAAAGTCGGCGTCTGCTGCACTGATAAGTGCCTTCAGGTACGGCGCCATCGCCGGGAAGTCGGCAGCCATGGCCTTATCCAGCTTGCCGAAGATGGCGTCTTCTCCGTAGGGATTGTCCGCGCCACCCTTCGCGCTGTCACATTCGGCCTGCCAGGACTCCCCGTTCGTGAAGAGCCATGTTACGCGTGCGGGCCGATCCTTCGGCCACGGCTGTACGGCGGGGTGCTGCTTCAGCGTCACCCGCCGTCGCAGTGCCGCGATTTCCGGCTGTTCAAGTGTCGCCCTCGTGAAGGCGTCGAAGCCGCCGGTCCTCATGACCGAGGTAGCGGCCATCGCGTGCGGCAACGAGAACTTGGCCGCCAGCGTCGTGGCAGGTTCGACATTGGTCAGGTTCATACCGAGCTTGTGGGTCTCGACCGTAATCTCGGCGATCTCGCCCAGAGTCAGCTTGGCCCCGTCGAGTCGCGAAACCAGCTCGAGGTTCGCTTCAACTGCTGAATGCGCATACTGACAACACGCGAACATCTTGTGATAGCCATTGGCGATCGCCCAATCCTCGCCAAGGTCCGTCACGAGCGCGTCTGCGTGACATTGCGCGCCGAAGACCGTCGTGAACACGTCGTATGGCGTCTGTGCGAGTCCGGAGATGCCGGCTTCAGCCCAGTCGACTGAACGCATGCCGATCCATGCGCCTGCCGAGGTCCAGGCGTTGCGCACCAGCGCACCTTCGACGGCATGATTGAAAGGTCCGGCGAAGGTCATCGCGCAGGCATTGGTGACGGCGGCTTGCAGCACCTCGGCGTTCGCTTTGCGGATCAGGGCGGCGCCAGCCGCTGCGCCCACCGTCGCGAGCGCGGCGTGTGGGTGCACCGTCATGACGTCGAACTTGAAAGCCAGCGACACCCGCCCAGCAATCTCGTAGGAAATCGCAAGGGCGTTCGCGAGGTCAGACAGCGTGACGTCACGATGTTCCGCCTCCGCCATAATGGCCGGCAAGGCATACGCTCCGCCATGCGACGGCGCCTTGCGAAAGCCTTCATCGAGCTCGCACCAGGTGATCGCCATGCCGTTCGACGCAGCCGCGGAGAAGCGATCGACGCGAGCGGCATTCCGTTTGAAGACGGTGGCCTCCGGCGCAAACGAGGTCCGTGCGAACTGGTCTATTGTCTTGCTGACTTCCGGCTCCCGGGACGCCAGCACGATAGCTGCCAGATCGTCAGCTAGCACCAGAGCTGCACGCCGCCGCACAGGTGCCGGCAGAACGCCGCGATTGGCATCCGCGGCCCAGTGCATCAATCGCGTGAGGTTGCGACCGAAGTTCGCGCGTATGTCTGCAGCAGCGGTCATGGCCTTGATCCAGCTGCGGAACAGCCAGCCTCCGTTTCAATCGGATCGCCGCCAAGGCGGCCGCGCATCACCTTACCCATTGCGTTACGCGGCAAATCCCTGACAAAACGTACTTCCTTCGGAACCTTGTACCGTGACAGCCGATTGAGGCACGCCTCGATCAACACCTCTGCGCCGACATTCCTGCCGTCGGGCAAGACCACGAACGCGGTGACGGCCTCACCCAGTAGGCGTGAGGAAGGCCGATTGCCGCGCATTCCGCCACCGCCTCATGCGCGGCAATGATGTGCTCGAGCTCTTTCGGATAGATGTTCTCCCCGTTGTCCGCGCCAGACAACGAGAATGCTGGAAGCATTTCGGTCAACTGTCAACAGATTACAAGTTGGTGACGCGGCAGCCCTCTTATGCTCGTCTGCACGGATCTATCGTCAGAACCACTTCCACAGGTCAGTATTGCCCGCCAACTCGGCAGCGGAGCCAGCAAAGGCGACCTGACCCGAGCGCAGGATTACCACTTGCTGTACGACCTTCAATGTCGCAGGAACGTTCTGCTCGACCACGATCAGACCGACGCCCATCCGCTCGTTGATATCGACCAGCCGCCGCATGACGTTGCGGACGATCACCGGCGCCAACCCGGTGGAGGGCTCGTCGAGCAGGAGCCATTTCGGACGCGTCATCAATGCCATGCCGAGCGCGAGCATTTGCTGCTCGCCTCCGCTCATCGAACCGGCACGCTGCTGGCGGCGCTCGGATAGAACGGGAAACAGCTCGTAGACCTGGGACACGAATGACGGATCAAACAGCAGCCCTGCGATCCGCAGGTTTTGTTCGACGCTCAGGTTCGGGAACACGTTGTGCCCTTGCGGCACGAATGCGATGCCGCGTCGGACGTTGTCAGCGACGGTGGCGGCACACGTGTCGTTGCTGTCGACCTCCACCCGTCCGCTGACGGGCCGCACGGCCCCCATAATGCATCGCAGCAGCGTCGTCTTGCCCGCGCCATTGTGCCCGAACACACCAAGGCGTGCTCCTGCCTGCAACGACAACGAAACGTCGTTCAGAGCCGTCAGCGGACCGTAGCCTGCGATCAGATTGTGGACCTGCAGCATGTGCCCCCGCTCAATGCCCGAAATAGAGTTCGGTCAGTTGCGGGTCACGGATCAACTCGGCGACCGAGCCTCGGGCCATGATCGCGCCGGAGAACATGAACACGCCCTCGTCGCACAGATCCTGGATGAAACCGACATTGTGCTCGACCACGCAAACGGCAACGCCGCAGTCGGCAGCGTCACGCACGACGCGCTGCATCGCTGCATAGGATTGCCCCTCCACGCCGGCCATCGGCTCGTCGAGCAGCAGGCACCTCGCGTCCCCCATCAACGCGCGCGCGACGCCAATGAGCTTCTGCTGGCCATACGGCAGGTCCGAGACCAGCGCGTCGGCGACCTGCGAAAGTCCCATCCGGCCAAGGACGTCCGCTGCCCTCTCGCGCGCGATCTTGTCGTGCTGCTTCAGCCTGGCATGAGCCAGCAGGACACTCAGGAGAGATTCTCCAGGATAGTCGTGGGTGCCGACCAGCAGGTTGTCCAGCACCGTAAGAGACGGAAACAGCCGAATATGCTGCCACGTGCGGCTCAAGCCATGCCGAACCCGCTCATGAGACTTGAGACGGTCGATCGACACGCCAGCGAGTGTGACCGCGCCGGAATCCGGTTTGACCACCCCCGAGATCAGATTGAAGAAGGAAGTCTTGCCGGCGCCATTCGGACCGATCAGGCCGAGAACCTTACCTGCCGTGAGGGACAGGTTGATACCGCGTGCAACGACGATGCCATCAAAGCTCTTGTTGAGGTTTTTAACCTCGAGGACGCCTGTCATCAGCCACCCTCCCCAGTCCTGCTTCGGGGCGTCCGATCGCGCCAGACGTTCTCGGCCGGCACCAGGCCCTGCGGACGCACGAACATGAACACAAGGACAAGGCCGGTGAAGAGCAACCCCTGGATCGGACCCAGCACGCTTGGCGGCAGATGGAGAAACGTCAGAGCCTGCGGCAGCGCCTGCAATAGCAACGCGCCCACGACCGGCCCCCAGGTCGTGCGCACCCCACCCACAACCACCATCGTCAGGATCGCGGCGGATTGCAGGATCTCGAACTGCTCCGGCGTGATGAACCGGTAATAGTGCGCGTAAAGCGCGCCCGCGAAGCCCGCGATGCCGGAACCAAGGCCGAAGATGACGATCTTCATCCACATCGCGTCACGGCCGACCGACGCAAATGCCTGTTCGTCATCGCGCATCGCGCTCATCGCCCGCCCATAGTCGCTGCGCGCAATCAGGCGCACCAGCAGGACCACGGCGATAGTCACGGCCAGCACGAGGATGACGTAGCTTTCGCGTCCGAAATCGCGAATCAGAAACGGCGGAATGTTGGTGAAGCCGCCCGGGCCGCCCGTGAAGCGAAGGTTCTTGATCACCTCCAGCAAGCCGAGCTGGAAGCCGATGCTCGCAATCAGCAGATAGTCGCCGGAAACACGAAGAGTTGGCAGCGTGAGCGCAACCGATGCAACGACTGCGACGACCATGCCGGCGAACATTGCCAGCAGAACTGGGACACCAAAATCTCGCGACAGGACTGCGGAGGTGTACGCACCCAGTGCAAAGAACACCGGGTGGGCAATGGAAACCAGCCCCCCATAACCGATGATCAGGTTGAAGCTCGTTGCCAGAACGACATACAGGCCGACGATGATGATGATGCCGTAGACGTATTCCACGACGTCAGCCTCGCGATTCGGGAGTGGATGCCTCTTCCCCGGCGATTTTTCGCGTGGCACTGCCAAAACGTTCTCGACGTCGTGGCAGACGCAAGCCGTTCGGGAAGAACACGATCGCCAGGAACAGGAATACGTAAAGCAGGAAGCCCTGCCATTCCGACGGAATCACCAGAATGCTTGCATTCTGGATCACGCCGAGAATGACCGCAGCAGCGACGGCACCGCCGAGGTTGCCGATCCCGCCGATGATGGTCGCAGCCACCGCAAACAACATGAGCGAAAGGGCAGTCTGCGGCAGCACCTGCGCGCGGGTCCCGTAAAGAAACATGCCGAGCGCGACCAGCGCGCCGGCGATCAGCATCGCCAGCAAAAAGACCAGGCGCCGATTGATTCCGTACAGCTCTGCAAGATCTGGGTTGTCTGCGACGCCGACCATGAACTGTCCGAGCCGGGTGAAGCGCATGAAGGCGAAAAGCGCGGCGATCGCAGCAACGGTTGAGCCGATGGCCGGCAGATCCCAGGCGCTGATGGCGATGTTGCCGACAAGTGTGACCGGCCAGAAGATCATCGGAAAGACCGTTTGCGGCCACGTGCCGAAGATCAGCATCGCGAGATAGGCAATGAATTCCGAAACAATGAACGTGAAGACGAAGACGAACATGACCGAGACGCCGCGCCTGCGCAACGCCTCGAATCCGATGCGTTCAAGCGCGTACGATGCGGCAAGCGTTACCACCATCATCAGCACGAACGCCGCCCAGCCCGGCCACTTCAGCCACTGCACGCCGACGAACGCCGTGTAGAACGCGATCGTCATGATCGCAGCCTGGGCGAAGTTGAACAGCCGCGTGACCTTCAGCACCAGCGCGAAGGCCGTCGCGAACAACACGTAATAGGTGGCCGTCGCCAGCGACGTCCAGAGGATCTGCAGGACGATCGTGGCGTCAAACATGCCCGTACGATCTCGATCGTCGTGAGCGTCCCGTCATTCGCCGACGACCGCCTTACGGGTCCACTTCCCGCCTTTGACCTCCATCAGATAGACCGGCTTGACCACCGTGTGATCCTCGCCGAGCGCGGTCTTGCCGGTCAGCGGCAGGTCGAACGAGCGTATCGCCAGCATTTCCTTGCGGAAACTCTCGCCGTTGACGGGAATCTTCTTGTCGTCGAGGGATTTGAAGATCGCCGCGACCATGTACGGGGCGTCGTAAAGATACTGGGTGTAAGGAAGACCGTTCGGCTCCCGATTCACTTCCTTCTGCCAGCGCGCCACGTAGGCCTTGACCTTGTCGGAGTCGTCTGCACCAGGTGCGAGCGAGGTGGCGATCACGCCCTCCGCTGCGGCGCCGAGCTGCTCGATCAGTTTTGGATTGAACGCCGCAGAATACGACGAGATCGGCTGGGTCAGGCCGAGCTGCCGCATCTGCGCGATCACCTGCGGCGTATCCGACACAAGGCCCTGCAGATGGATGATGTCCGGATTGGCCGCACGAACCTTCAGCAGCGGACCGGTGAAATCGGTTGCCTTCGGGTCGTAGGTCTCCGTCGCGACGACCTGGCCACCATTCGCAGTGAAGACCTTTTTGTAAACGTCGGCCGCGACAATCCCGGTCTCATTGTTGATGTAGACGATGGCGGCCTTCTTCTTGCCCATCGACGCCGCCGCATATTTTGCAACGGCAGCGATGTCGATGTCGGCCAGCGGAAACGTCGTGTAGACATAATCACCGAGCTTGGCGATATCCGGCGAGTTGGCACCGACACTGAGCTCTACGACCTTGTTGTCATTCGCGACGGGGGCGACTGCCTTCACGACCGCGCTCCAGGCCGTGACAAAGGCGGGTACCTTCTCGACACTGACCAGCCGGTTCGCCATCTGGATGCCGAGTTGCGGATCGGCCTGGGTGTCGAGCACGAGCATCTCGAGCTTCTTGCCGTTGACGCCGCCGGCCTTGTTGATCTCGGCAACGGCCCATTCAGCGGCCTTGACCTGGTCCTGGCCGTACAGCGCCTGGGAGCCGGTCAGCGGCATCGCCAAACCGAAGCGAAACGCATCCTGAGCGAGGGCCGAACCGCAGAGCGCGAAAGCAGAAATGCAAGCAACGGTCGCCAACAAGCGGCGTGCGCCGCGGCCAAATACAACCATCTTCCCGCCTCCCCTTGGTAATCAACCCATCGCATCCAACGAGATCTCGCGCGACGCCAACTGTCAACAGTTATCAGTCAGAAGCCGATGCGACAGGGGGTAGCGCGTCACAACCGCCGGGACGACACATCCACTCCGGTGATCTCGCGAACTCGAAGCTACGCCGCCGACCGGACAGCCGACAGCGCCTGAATGCACTGATCGGTCGTCATCACGTCGGCATACTTCTCCGACATGTCGAACAAATTCACGCAATGAGAGACGTGGCTGCGGTCGTAAACGGCATCGTTGCATACCGCGACACGGAAGTTGTACGCGAAGGCGTCGACGACGGATCCGCGCACGCACCCGCTCGTTGTGCATCCGGTCACGATGATGGAGTCCACGCCCTTGTCGACGAGATAGCTGACGAGCGGCGTGCCGAAAAACGCGCTCGGATGCTTCTTCGGAACGAGCGTATCACCCGCCTGCGGCGCAATTTCAGCGACGAACTCATATCCTTTCTTCGACACAGTCATGAGCGCCGGCACCTTGTCGGCAAGACGGCCGGTGTCGAACTCTTCCTTGGGCGCAACATATGGGTAGAAGATCGGCCAACCTGCCGTGCGGAAACGCTTGACCAGCTTTTCGATGTTGGCGACGGCGTTCCAGCCGACATCACCGCAGGACGTCGGAAACTCCTTGATGGCTTCCCAGAACGGCATCGGCTTCGTACCGACCGTGCGGTACTGAACGTCGATGATGAAGAGCCCGGGACGGCTGCCAAATCCGGTCGGCTTGCCAAACCCCGCCGCGCGATAAGCGCGCTGCTCTTCTTCCGAAATAATGCCGTCCCACGGTTTCATGCCAGCCTCCTGGATCTCTCGATCATTGTCCTACGGGAGCGCCCCTGCACGCGCCGCCACTCCGCCGGCCTCGGCTGCCTGCGGTAGCAGATTGCCGGGGTTGAAGATGCCATGCGGGTCGACGAGCTGTTTGAACTGCTCCACCAGCATCCTGGTGGCGGGTTCGCGTGTCTCGGAATACGGATACTTCTTGCCGATCTGCAGATGGACGCCGCCGAGCTCCGACCAGCGGCGAATGATGTCCTTTGTGATGATTGCCACAGCCGCGCGGGCGCCGGGATCTGCCGGTTTGGTAACGTAGTTGCCCGCGGACTTCATGTAGTGATCATGAATCGGCAACGGCGCATCCGACCAGTTGATCAGAGTTTCGATGCCGACGCCGCTCGGACCATTGGTCGTGAGGAAGTAGCCCCAGGCGATCTGGAAGCGCTCGATCTCGGCGCTGTGCCGGCGATAAACGGCCTCGGTCTCATTGAAACATTCGACGGCGCGCGAGTTCGGCACCACCGTGTGAAGCCAGTTGATGCGCTTTCCGGTCGGCGTCAGCAGCCCGGACACTTCCGGGAACGGATTTGCCCGCATGACGCGCGGAATGGAATTCTTGGTCTCGACAGCTCCCGCGGCGCGCACGATCTCGCGGATGCGCTCCATACGGGAAAGCGCCTCCGGCGGTGTGCGCCCCTCGGTGATGCAGTTGAGCAGATAACCGACGTTGTCGACAAAGCCGCGGCCGCCGACAGCAACGGACACCGCGTCCTTGATGCCCTTCAGGGGCGACGAAGCCGCAGTCGCCACCGATTTCAAAGCCTGCAGATCATCGCCTACGCTCTTGCGAGACATGCGGCCGCGCACCGAGGTGGGATCCAGCGCAAAGCTCTCGGTCGCGAGTGCTTCCGCTCCGATCGTCCCCATGCTCCGCATCAAGCCTTCGACATTGGTGAAGGAGAATGATGCGACCTCGACGGCCTCTGCGGCGGGCACGAGCTGCAGCGTCGCCTCGACCTTGATCCCGAATGCGCCCGAGTCCGACAGGAACATACCCGTCAGGTCAGGGCCGTAGTTTCTGTAGAAAGGTGTCGGCCTGTGGATGCCGGATGCAGAACCGGTCGTGACGACCTCGCCTTCGCCGGTCACGACCTTCAGGCCGATGACCGTCTCCGCCGACGTGCCGCGAAACCCGGAGCCGTAGAACTTTGCGCCTTGCGACAGCGCCGCCCCGACCGTGGCATGGCGTCCCGAAAAGGTGCCCCAGAAGGGGGGAATGACACCCGTTCCCTTCAGCGCATCGTGCAGGGCGGCCCACGTCACGCCGGCTTCAACCGTCACGTAGCGGTCTTCAACATTGATCTCGACGATGCGGTTCATGCCGCTCGTATCGACAATCAGGGTGCGTTCGTTGCTCGGAATGTAGCCGCCGCTGTAGGACAGACCCGCACCACGGCTGGCCAGCGAAAAATCGAACTCCAGCGCCGCCTTCACAATCCGCTGGACGTCGGCGGCGTTGCGCGGCGAAACGACCGCCAGCGGCAAATAGGACGACTCGTAGAAGATGTCGGTGCGGTAAAGCTCGAGATCACGAGTCGAGATCTCGATCCCGTCAAGGCGATCGCGCAATCGCTCGACGATTTGATCGGCCTTGATCGGGGTCGTTACCGCCATCCAGTTGAATCCTAGTGCTTGGCGGCGGCTAGCTTGCGATGCAGGTACCTGCCGTGACCGACGGCGGAATCGACAAGCTTGCCGTCCTGCAGGACGGGCTTTCCACGGACGATGGTATGCAACACCTTCCCCTTCAGTTCCCAGCCGTCATAGATGGTGTAGCCTGCACTCGACACGACGTCCTCGTTGCGAACCTTCGTCGTCGCGTTGAGATCGACGATAGCAACGTCGGCATCATAGCCCGGTGCGATCACCCCCTTGCGATCACCCAGGCCCATGATCCGTGCGGGATTTTCACAGAGCATTTTGACGAGGCGGCGCACGGGAATTCCACGCTTGTGATGGCCTTCCGAGAGCATCACCGGCAGCAGGGTCTCGAGGCCCGGACAGCCCGGAGAGGCCGCCCATATGCCACCATCCTTGGAGGTGCGGTCGCGGTGAACGTGGTCGGTCGCGACCGTGTCGATCAGGCCGGATGCAACGCCCGCCCACAAGGCTTCGCGATCCGCAGCCTCGCGCAACGGCGGGTTGATCTTGCCGGTTTCACGACCAACCCACGTCACGTCATGCGTGAGATAGTGGGGACATGTCTCGATGTAGATCTCGGTCCCGAGCTCACGCGCGACGCGTGCGGCATCGAGAGCCTGAGCCGACGAGGTGTGAACGATATAGAGCGGCGAGTCGACATTTCGCGCAAACAGGCCCGCGCGCTGCACGGCATCGGCTTCGACGAACGGCGGCCTCGTGGCATTCCAGCTCGCCAGCCCGCCCTTTCCATCAGGATCAGCCTCGAGCACCTTCTTGCGCAGCTCCCACGCGACTTCGATGTTCTCCGGATGTGGGCAAACCATTCCGCCATTGTGAGCGGCAAGCTGACAGAGCCGGAACAGAAAGCCGTCGTCGATGTCGGGAAGACCGAGCCGCTTTCCTTCGCCACCCCGATTGTTCATGAAAATCTTGAACGAGGGAGCGCCATACCTGGTGGCATATGCGGGAACGCCGGCAAGCTGCTGCTCGGTCGAAATGATGAAGTGGTAGCTGAAATCGATACGCGCGCCCGCTTCCGTCACGCCGCGCACGTCCTCGAAGATGTCCTCGAACGGCTCCGTCGCCATCAGATAAGGAATGAAGGTCGTCACACCGCCGACAGCGGCAGCGGCGGTTTCCAACGAAGCGTCCTTCGCTTCGCGCGGCCGCGAGATATCCTTTCCGTGCCCGAGATGCAGATGCACATCGAGAACTCCCGGCATCACGAGCAGCCCGGAGGCGTCGATCGTGCGCTTCGCCTCGATCTTCTCGGCAGGCGACAGGAGCGCGGCGATCTTATCACCGATGATCGACACAGTCATCGGCGCCGGATCGCGGCCGGCAAGCGCAACATCTCCTCCGACGATAGCCAGATCGAACGTCATGGCTTCAGTGCTCCGTCAGCGATAGCGCGCTTCGAGCGCGTCGAACTTGTCCTTTGCAACGCTAGCCTGCCGCTTTTCGAAACTCGCAAGCCGCTCGGAAACGCGATCGAGCGAGCCGTGATCGCGCAGACTTCCGAGAACTTCACTAACCGCCAGCAGTGACGCCTGCAGCGCGGCATTGGCATACAGTGTGGCAGCAAACCCCATCGATGCAAGCTCAGCACGCGGCAACGGCGGTGTCTTGCCGCCATGCACCACGTTGATGACTTGCGGCACTGAAAGTTCCCGGGCGATACGCTTCATCTGGTCCTTATCGACTGGCGCCTCGACGAAAGTGACGTCCGCGCCGGCCTCGATGAAGGCATTGGCCCGCTCCATCGCCGCGGCAAACCCCTCGACTGCAATCGCGTCCGTACGCGCTACGATCTGGAAATCCAGATCGATGCGCGTATCAACGGCCGCGCGGATTTTCTGCACCATCTCGTCGAGAGGCACGACACCCTTTCCGGAGAAGTGTCCACACTTCTTCGGAAAGATCTGATCCTCGAGCTGTATGCCTGCCGCCCCTGCGCGCTCGATCATGCGGACTGTGCGGACCGTGTTGACGGCATTGCCGAAGCCGGTGTCGCCATCGACAAGGACGGGAATAGTGACCGAGTCGGCGATCGCACGGACGTGATCCGCAAGTTCGCTCAACGTCACGAGTCCTATGTCCGGCACACCAAGATGCATGTTGGCGATGCCGGCACCGGTTACGTACGCGCATTCGTATCCGAGGTCCTCGGTGATGCGCGCAAACAGCGCGTTCGGCACGCCAGGAATGATCGTCGCGTCACGTCGTGAAAGAATGGCCCTGAGTCGCTGGGGACTGGTGGTCAAAGCGTTCGCCTCCGGCCCGATTTCTGTGCGACGAGCCTTTGCATCTTACCGTACCTTAGTTACTGCCGCGATTGTCAACTGTCAACAGAAGGCCGATCCAGCCAGTCCGCCAGCATCTTCGCCAAGCCAGCGATTTCGGTATCGCTCGCCGCATCCATCTTGGCTCTGTGCGGGTGAGGCTTCGCGATCGCACCGGGCACGAGCTGCGCGACATACTCGAGGTCGGCAAATGGCCCGTCGGTTGGCGCGCAGGTCACCAGCGTCGGACACGAGATCTTCGGCAGGCGCTCTTCCGAGGGGTACAGCACGGCAAGACGGTACGGCACGTGCGACCATTCGATGCCCTTGAAGACCTCGAGCGCGTAGGCGTGCAATTCCTGCGCGTTCGGCAGGGGATTGCCGCGGAAGTGCGCGGGATCGCGCCGGTAGGCAGGAAAGAAGTAAAACGAGTCCTTCAGCCGGCTCCACGCCTTGTAAAATTGAGTGCCGTCTTCATCAATGAACTGACTGAAGTCGAGCGACGCGGCGTATTCCTCCCAGAATGCGCTCGGCCCGCGTCGCATCCCGTCGAGAATGAGCTTGCGTACCCTCTGCGGAAAGCCAAGGGCCAGCTCAGCGGCGATGCGGCCGCCGGTGTGAGTCCCGAACAGATCGACGCATTCGAACTCGGAGCCCATCGACGTCAGCGCCTCGGCGTAGAAGCGCGCATAATCGACAAAGGTCACGTCGCTGGACGGCGGCGGACACGAGTCCCCCTGCCCCATTGTATCGAAAGCAATGACTGTCCGGCTTTGCGCAAGATACTGAATTTGACGCGCGAGCGAATGCGATGACGAAGGCGATCCGTGAAACATGACCAGCGGTAGGGCCTTTCGCGCACCGGCCGGCCGGGCGTATCGATAGTGCACCTGCCCGACAGGCGTATCGGCAAAGCCGCGCTTGATGGTTGTTTGCATTTGAGGTTCGATCCGTTCCCTGATCAGCGGTCAGCTTTCCTCAACACCGAGCATCTCGCCGGTGTTCAGCCGCCATTTCACGCGCAGATAGAAACCGCTCACGATCGGATCGGCCGGCACCAGTTCATGAACCCGCGACATCACGGACGGCAGAATGCGAAGCGCGGCTCGCCCTTCCCAGGCCTCTACGATCTCATAGTCCTCGAGACCGAAGTGCAGCACCTCGCGTCGGCTTACGGTCTTTCCCGTCGGGTCCGGGATGGTGCGAACCGTAAGACGGCTGGCATTTCTCGGAACATTGGCGGGGTCGGCGCGGCGCTCGATATTGAAGTCCATCGAGATGAGCTTCTGGCCGCGACGCTGCACCAGCCCATGGATCTGATTGCCGGA
The DNA here is from genome assembly GCF_031157255.1 of Bradyrhizobium sp. LHD-71. GTDB lineage: Bacteria > Pseudomonadota > Alphaproteobacteria > Rhizobiales > Xanthobacteraceae > P52-10. The sequence continues at coordinate 24,557 of NZ_JAVIFX010000005.1, forward strand.
CCAGCGCAGCGGCGTGTCATCGCACATCACTTTCGGCATGCCGTAGACTTCACGCCCGACAAGCATCGCCTCTTCGGTCGACGTCCACAGGTAGGGCGTATAGGGAGCTTCGATATCCTTGTAGCGACCTGTCACAACGACTCCGCACTCATGGAAGGCGCCGCAATGCGGGATCTGCAGCATGTCGCCGATGAAGAGCGATGTGCGGGAATTCGCGGCGAGCGTGAGAGGTGGCGATACGGATGTCCGCAGCGCCGACTGGTTGGCGGAATCGAACGTGACAACGAGAATCTTGCCCTCGACCATGTCGTAGGGCGGCGCACCGTAAAGCGGACTTGCATACGGAACCGTGTAAGGCGCTTTGCGATTCAACACTGGTGCATTCATCGGCGAACAGACACCTTTCTCTTCTTGTTGTCACTCGACGCTCCCATCCTGCAGTTGATCAGGATGCGCCGACCTTGCGCCTGGAGGTCTGTTCTACGCCGCTCTCGTCCGCGTAGTGACAGGCGCTGAGATGTGCCGGACCGGTCCGCTCGACCAGTTCAGGCTCCAGCTGCGCACATTTCTCTGTGGCCTTGAGGCAGCGTGTGCGGAATGCGCATCCCGACGGCGGTGAGAGCGGGTTCGGCATGTCGCCGGAAAGCACGATGCGCTCGCTCGACCTGGCGCGCGCCGGGTCCGGTGCGGGAATCGCCGAAAGCAAGGCTTGTGTATACGGGTGAGCAGGCGATCCGAACACCTGATCGCGGCTGCCGAACTCGATCAGCTTGCCGAGATACATCACTGCCACATCGTCAGAGATGTGATGAACCACGGAGAGATCGTGGGAGATGAAAAGGTACGAGAGGCCGAGTTCTCGCTGCAGGCTCTTGAGCAGGTTGATCACCTGGGCCTGGATCGACACGTCCAGCGCGGAGACTGCCTCGTCGAGGATCATGACGTCCGGGCCAAGCGCGAGCGCACGTGCGATGGCGATGCGCTGGCGCTGCCCTCCGGAAAACTCCGGCGGCCGCCTTCCGGCGACTTCAGGCGACAACCCGACGTGTTGCAGCAATTCATTGACGCGCGCGGCGTTGTAGCGACCGTTGATCCGCAGCGGCTCGGCAATAACCTCATGGACCGTCATGCGTGGATCGAGCGACGCATAAGGATCCTGGAAGACGACCTGCAATTCCTTGCGCTTCGGGCGAAGCCGCGACGGCTTCATCGTCGTGATGTCCGCGTCCATCAACCAGATCTTACCCTCAGTCGGGTCGATCAGTCTCAGGATGAGTCGACCGAGAGTGGACTTCCCGCACCCGGACTCGCCGACAAGGCCCAGCGTGCGGCCGCTTGCCAGCGAAAGCGAAACTGCGCGCACGGCTTTCAGATGGTCATGTCCCCAACCCTTGCGCCGTCGGATGGCAAAGTCCTTGCTCAGTTGCTCGATGCGCAGCACCGGCGCTTTGGTGGCCGGCTCTTTCCGATCCGAGCCATGAGCGACGTCGCCGGAGAGGACCACTGCAGTCTTGCGCGACCACTCCGCAACTTCTTCGGCAAAATGACAGGCGCTTCGATGATCGGCGCCAACCTGCCGGAACTCCGGCAGTTGCTCGCGACATGGAGACCGGCCGTCCGACAAGGCGCATCGGGGATGGAAGACGCAGCCCGGAGGACGCTTCGCGAGGTTCGGGACCTGCCCTGGAATCGAATAGAGCTCGCCGACATTACGATCCAATCGCGGCAAGCTGGAAATGAGACCAACAGTGTACGGATGACGCGGCTGGGCGAAGATCGGGTCCACCGGCGCCCGTTCCATCATCCGCCCACCGTACATTACCGCGACACGGTTGGCGGTTTCCGCCACGAGGCCGAGATCGTGAGTGATCAGCACCATGGCCGCGCCGGTCTTGGCGCGCACCCTGGCGAGCACCTTCATCACCTGCGCCTGAATCGTCACATCGAGCGCGGTGGTGGGCTCATCTGCGATCAGCAGATCGGGATCGTTTGCCATCGCAATCGCAATCATCACCCGCTGACGCATGCCGCCGGAGAATTCGTTCGGATATTGCTGGTAGCGCCGCTCGGGGTCGGGGATGTTGACGAGGCCGAGCAGCTCGATCGCGCGCGCCCGGACTTCAGCCTTTGACATCGCCGGATTATGCAGCCGGACCGTCTCGGCGATCTGAGACCCAACCCGCAGTACGGGATTGAGGGACGTCATGGGGTCCTGGAACACCATGGACATCGACTTGCCGCGGACCTTGCGCATCTGCTCGAACGACAGGTCCGTTAGGCTTTGTCCCCGCAGAATAACCTTCCCGGAGGTCAGTTGCACCGGCGCGGGCAACAGCCCCATGACCGCGAGCATCGTCATGCTTTTGCCGGAGCCAGACTCACCGACAAGACCGAAGACCTCGTGCGGAAACACATCGAACGTCGCGCCATCCACGAGACGTGTCATGCCCTGTTCCGACGGCACCTCGATCACGAGATCGCGCACGGAAAGGACCGGTTCCGGCGAGGCCGAGGTCGGAGGTTGATTTTGATCCATGCTCGACATCAGCTGGCTTTCACCACTTCGGCCGACATGTCGTTCTCCGACGTAAAGGTCTGCGAATAAATCTGGACGCCGGCAACGAGCATGAACAACGCGATGCTCGGCAGTACCGACAGCCACGGGTCGAGTTCGAGGTAGGTCTGACCTTCGCTCACCATCAAACCCCAGCTCGGTAGTGGCGGTTGCACCCCGAGGCCCAGATAACTCAGCGCCGATTCCAGTACGATGATCTGACCCAGTTCGTACGAGCCGACGATCAGCATCTGCGGAAGCACATTGGGCAAGAGATGCTTGCGGATATTCCACGTCGCCGTCGCTCCCTGTGTGGTCGCGGACAACACGAATTCTCGCTCGCGCAGGCTCAGAGCCATGGCCCGCGCGACGCGTCCGTAGGCGACCCAGCTGGTCAACCCGAGCAGAATGGCAAGCTTGAAGACACCGGAGCCGAGGATTGCAGCGACCGCGATCAGAAGCAGCACGCGCGGAATCGAAAGCTGAAGATCCGCGATGCCCATGATGACGTTCTCAACCCAGCCGCGGAAGAAGCCCGCCAGCAGGCCGAGCGCGACCCCTATGACGAGACTGACGATTACTGCCGAAAAGCCGATGAAGAGCGAGACCTGCCCCGCCAACGCGAGTCGACTCACCATGTCCCGCCCCAGCGTATCCGTTCCCAACAGATACATCCGACCGTCGAATGAAACACCGCCCGGCGGCAACAGGCTTGCCGACAGGTTCTGACCGTAGGGGTCGTATGTCGGCAGCAGCGGAACGACGGCGATCAGAAGCAGAATGCCGAACAGAAGCGCGAGCGCTACGCCGGTTGAAACGCGGATCTTTCTCATCAGGCGACCCTCACGCGCGGATCGAGGAAGCCGTAGAGGATGTCGACGATCAGATTCACAAGAACGAAGATCAGCGAAATGATGAAAACCCCGGCGATGATCACCGGGTAGTCACGCTGACTCACCGACTGGACAATCAATCGTCCGACTCCCGGCCAGCTGAACACGGTCTCCGTGACCACGGTGCCGCCCAGCAGAAGGCCGAGATTGATGCCGGCGATGGTCACGAGCGGCAGGAGCGCGTTAGGCAGCATGTGCTTGAGAATGACCGTCGTGCGGCTCTGCCCTTTGCTGTAAGCCGTGCGCACGTAGTCCTGGCGCTGCTCGGCCGACAGCGAAGCGTTGAAGAGTCGCAGATACAGCGCTAGCTCGTAGGTCGCGAGCGTGAGGGCCGGCAGGACGAGATGCTGGATCGTGCCGCGCCCGAGCGACGGCAGCCAGCGCAGCCACACGGAAAAGATCAGGATGAGGATCAGCCCGAACGAGAACACGGGGATCGCCTGCCTTGCCAGCGCCAGCCACATGATCGTGGTGCGGACCTTGGCGCTGGTCGTCAGGCGCATCAGCAATCCGATCGCGAAAGCCAGGAGAATCCCCAGCACGAACGCGGTGAGCGCGAGTTCAAGCGTGGCGGGCACGCGCTCGAGCACCAGATCCAGCGCCGACGTTCGTTGACGCAGCGAAACACCAAAATCTCCGCCCAGCGCATTCGTCAGAAATTTCACGTACTGGACGATCAGAGACTGATCCAGCCCGAGCGCCGACCGCAGCCGCCTGATGTCCTCGTCCGTCGCCTCCACCGGCAGCAGTAGCAACGCCGGATCGCCAGCAAGCCGGACGAGGAAGAACGTCACCGTCATCACGCCCAGGACGGTCAAGACCGACTGGAAGGCACGCCGAAGAATGAAATAAGCCATCCGACCCCGCTTTCGAGCCGTGGATATCCGGCCCGATCTTACTTCGACGACCAGGATCGAGCCCGCCAACCCCCGCACGCGAATTTGCTTGCGGGACGACGAACTGTCAACAGTTCACAATAGCTCTTTTTTGAGGCAGACTGATGTTGCAGGGATCAATCAAGGGAGATCGAGGTGCCGACGCAACGTCGAATTCCGCGAACAATCGCCGCACTGCTGGTGGCTGGCGCTCTGACCGTCGCATGCGGCGCAGCCGCACAAAACGCACCGAGCAAGGTTGTCGCGGCGCTCAGCTCTGACATCGCGACACTCGACCCCACCATCTACCACGCAATCATCAGCTTCCATGCGCGTCTGAACATCTTCGACGCGCTAACCGATATTGGCCCTGACAGCAGCGTCGTTCCCCGCCTTGCGACAAAATGGGAAAAAAGTGGGGACGCAAAACAATGGATCTTCACGATCCGGACGGATGCAAAGTTCCACAATGGCGATCCGGTCACCATCGACGACGTGATTTTCTCTTATCAAAAGATCATGGACGACGAAAAGTCGCCGACGCGCGTGTACGTGAACAACATCCAGTCGATCGATCGGATTTCGGATACGCAACTGCGCTTCAACCTGAAGACGCCGTTCGCTCCGTTCGATCGCAACGCCACGCTGATCGCCGTAATTCCGAAGAGGGCATATACCGAGATGGGTGCCGACGCGTTCGGCCGGAAGGCGATCGGCTCGGGGCCCTATCGCGTTGTCAACTGGATCAAGGACGATCGGCTCGAACTGGAGGCGTTCGACGGCTGGTGGGGCGGCAACCCCTCGATCAAACAGGTGGTGCTCCGCCCTGTCCCAAGCGAGTCTGCACGCTCGGCTGCGCTGCTGTCGGGCGAAGTCGACATCGTTCCGGCCCTGCCACCGGCGTTGATGCAAACGCTCAGCAATCGCCCAGGCGTCAAGGTGAAGGTCAACGACGGCTACAAGGTTGTGTACCTCGGCTTCAATCCGGCCGACCCTGCATTGAAGGACATCCGGATGCGCCAGGCGGTCGATGCCGCGATCGATCGCAACGCGATCGGCCAGCAGTTGCTGAGAGGAATGGGCCTGCCGATCGGGCAGATTTTGGCCAAAGTCACTTTCGGCCACGACGACAAGCGGCCGCCGACCAAATACGATCCCGAACGTGCCAAACAGCTCGTGAAGGAGAGCGGCTACAACGGTGAGCCGATCACGTTCCAGTACCCGAACGACTTCATTGCGTCTGCGGATGCCGTCGCCTCGGCAGTCGCGGGCTACCTGAAGGCGGCAGGCGTCAACGTGAAGCTGGAGGGCATGGAGTACAACAGCTTCTACGCCCTTTGGTCGGGCAAGAAACTCGGCGGGATGCACATGTTCGTCTTCGGGCCAAGCCTGTTGGATGGCGACGTCCCGATCTTCAGCATCTTTGCCACCAAGGGCAATCGTGGCTACATGTTCGATCCGAAAGTCGACCAGCTCGCCGAGGACCAGCGTTCGGAAAGCGACCCGAAAAAGCGGGCCGAGATCATGGCGCAGCTCTGGCGCGAGACCGATCGCTATCAGCCCTTCGCTTACCTGTTCAACGAGCGGCAGGCGGTTGGCCTGAGGGACGGTGTCGAATGGGAGGCGCCCCCTGAGGGCTATATCCGGTTCTGGCAGGTCACGCGAACAACCGCACGCTAGATCGAGCAACTTCCACGGTTTGCGGGCCGTTTCCCGCAGATTTTGGCGCGAAATGAGGCACATCAATGCCTCACAAAGGTGCGACTCCACGGGGAACGTGTTAGAGAATCAGCCATGTCGCTTCTGAAACCTATTTCCTCCGCATCACTTGCCGAGATCGCCTTTTCGAACCTTGTCGAAGCCATCTCTGCAGGCGAATTCGAGCCTGGACAGCGCCTGTCGGAGGCAGACCTTGCGCGCCGCTTCGGGATCAGTCGGGGACCGCTGCGGGAAGCACTCCAGCGCCTTGAAGGCCGGCTCGTTACGCGCCGCGCCAGGGTCGGCGTTCGCGTCATCGAACTCTCGCCGGAGACCATTCGCGAGCTTTTTCTGATCCGGGAGGCTCTCGAAGGCATGGCCGCACGCCTTGCGACGGAAAACGCGCGCAAGCCGCATGTGAAAGCGCTTCGCAATCTGCTTTCGCGGCACGCGAAAGACCCCGCCCTGAAAGCGGGTTCAGCTTACAAACAAGGCACCTTCGACAGCGACTTTCACGCCACGATCGTGCGTCTCGCCGGCAATCAGCGCCTGGAAGAGATGCTGCACGACCACTTGTACTATCAGTTGCGGCTCTACCGCTATCAATCGAGCGCGAAATCCGGACGCGCACTGGTCGCGTTCGATGAGCATGTTGCGATCGTCGATGCGATCGAGAGCGGCGACGCAGCCGCCGCCGAAGCCGCGATGCGCGCACACATTCGCAACGCCTACAACAGCTTTGCGCAGCGCGGACAGAGCCGCGCGCGCAAGAACGGCAGCGCTCGCGCTGTCGCAGCCGAATAACAACCGACGACTTCTTCCGACGCAGGAGCCTTGAGCGCCACGCAAGTCGGCTGCGCTCTGCTTGAGTTGCCGACTGTCAACAATCGGCATACTGTCCGCTTCGGAGGTCCCACGTTTCGAACAGAGCCATGCCGACACTCGTTGCAAAGCAATGCGCGGTTCTCGTTGTCGATATGCAGAACGACTTCTGCCATCGCGAGGGCCACTACGGTCTTTGCGGCAACGATATCTCCGACTTCATTTCGGCGATCGATCCGGTTTCGCGGCTGGTTGGCAAGGCGCGCACCGCAGGTGCGACCGTGGGATACACGCGCCTGGTTTATGACAAGCCCGCCGGGTCCATGGAGGACAGGCACGTCCTGAAGCCGCGGCGCTGGATACCGAAGGGCGAACGGCTTCGGCCCGGCACCTGGGGTGCTGCGGTCATCGACCAGTTGACCCCCCTCCCCGGCGACATCGTCACCGACAAGGCAGGCTATTCGGCGTTCGAGGGAACAGACCTTGAGGCGCAACTGCGCAGTCGCGGCATAACGACGATCATCGTCTGCGGCGTCGTAACCTATGCCTGCGTGCTCGCGACGGCATTTTCGGCGTTCGATCGCGGCTTCGACATCGTGCTCGCCAGTGACGCGACAGGCAGCTGGAGCAGCACGCTCGCCTCAGCAAGCTCCGAGATCGTCGATCTTTTGCTCGGACATGCAGCGCGCATCGACGAAATCCAACTCACGGGCCAGCCGCCCGCCGACACCACGGCCCCACGAGCCGCAGTGAACTAAAAGAACATCTTCAACACAGGAAAACTGACCCCGCGATGACCACCGCCTTCACGCCGCTGAGCCTCCCCGACATTCTGCGCCAGCCCCGCGACAAGGTGCGCGCGCTGCAGGATCGCCTGCTGCGCGAGACTGTGGAACTCGCCTACAATCATCATCCGTTCTACAGCAAGCTGATGCGCAAGGAGCGGCTCGAGCCGCGCCACATCCAGACCTGCGACGAACTCGTGCGTCTGCCGACATCGTCGAAGGCAGACTTCCTCGCCGACCCCGACGCATTCCGTCTCGATCCTGAAAGCGTTCCACCCGAGCAGGGCACGCTCTGGAAGATCGTCTACACGACAGGCACCACCACCGGCCGGCCGGCGCCGATCTACGTCGCTGCGCACGATCACTTCGGCTACATGTTCGCATTCGCGCAGCGGCAAGAGCTGATCGGTCTGAAGGACAGCGACCGGATTGCCAATCTCTTTCCGCTCACGCCGTTTCCGATGGGCGCCTACGCGCGCGCGCCGGACGAGGTGGGCTCAATCGGCGCCGCCGTCGTTTTCACCAACACGGGCAATGCGCAGAGCCAGTATCCGGTCAATCGCGGTCTCGACGCGGCCGTCCGCGCGGTCGAGCGGCATCGCGTCACGGTGCTGTGGGGCGTTGCCGGTTTCGTGCGCCGCGTGCTGATGCGCGCCCAGGAACTGGGGGCCGATTTCAAGTCCGTCCGCATGGCGATGATCACGGGCGAAGCCTCGTCGACCGCGATGCGCGACGATCTGCGTCGCCGCATGCGCGAACTGGGGGCCGCCGACACGAAGATCGTCAATCGCTACGGCTCGACGGAGCAGGGCGGCACGATGATCGAATGCCAGGAAGGTGCGGGCTTCCACAGCCTAATCCCGGATCAGCTATTCCACGAGGTGATCAATCCGCAGACCGGTGAACGGTTGGCCGACGGACAGTCCGGCATGCTCGCCTTCACGCATCTGATGCGACGCGGAACGCTGTTCCTACGCTACATCGTCGGCGATGTAGTCTCGCTCAGCCACGATGTATGTCCGCATTGCGGCCGTACGTCGCCACGGATCATTTCTCAACCTGTGCGCTCGGGAGATATCATCAAGATTAAGGGTGCGCTGGTCAATCTCCAGGTCCTGAAAGATCGCCTCGACCACCTTCCGGCGCTGGACGAGTATCAGATCGTCGTGCAGCCGTCGGACCGCAACGATCCATTCTCCATGGACGAGCTTGTGATCAAGTTGGCCGCGAAACCGGAGGATCAGCAGGCTCTGTCCACGGATATCCTGGCGGAGGTAGCCAAGATCATCCTGGTGCGCCCGCGCATCGAAATCGTCGACCGCGACGAAATCTACGATCCCTTGGTCGCGGCAAAACCGAAGCGTGTCGTCGACCTTCGCCCTCCACGTTGATCGAGGAAGCTGCCGGAACGCAGTACGGCTCGATGAAACTGCGTTCCGTCATATTGCTGCTGCCCATCGGGCGTCACATGGAATCTGCACTCGGTAGATCGGATCGGCTTTCAGAATTTGCCGCAAGAACTTGCATTCCCGGCACAACGCTGGCGATGACCGCGCGGTTGATCGCGTCGCCCTTTAACAGACACTTCTCACGTCGCCCCCACCTCGCGCACCGGCAGCTTCGCCCCGTTGCCTAGACCGCTGCTTTGGAGCTGTTCCAGCAGCTGCGCACGACGCGCAGCCGCACGCGCTATGCTTGCGTCCTTGACGTGTCCATATCCGCGGATTTCGTCAGGGAGCGAGGCGAGCGCAACGGCGACGGCATGGTTTTCTGGCGTCAGACGTCTGCCGATCTCGTCAAGAAACGCGAGATACTCTTCGATCAGCCGCCGCTCGGTCCGCCTTTCAAGGGTGTAGCCGAAGGGATCGGCCCACGTGCCGCGCAGTCCACGCAGTTTGGCGAGGCCTCTCAGGAGCAGCAGCGTTGAGGGACCATACGCACGCTTCCTGAGACGCCCGCTCGCGGAATCCTTCTTGGCCAGCAGCGGCGGCGCCATGTGGAAGACGACCTTGTACGGCCCTTCGAATTCCCGCTCGATGCGTTTGAAGAAAGCCGGATCGGACAGGAGCCGCGCCACCTCGTACTCATCCTTGTAGGCCATCAGCTTGTAGCCATAGCGGGCGACGGCCTCACTCAGCGCGGTTTGCCCGGGGACGCGCTCCTGTTCGAGCCGCCGGATCCACTCGACGGCCCTGCAATAGCGTTCGCTGTAGGCGGAGCCCTGGAACTCGATCAGCGCCTTGGCACGGTGGGCGATCAATCCATCCAGCGTGGACGTATCCGGCGCAGCCCCCTCTCCGCTGTCCGCCACCAGACCGGGTTGAACAGCAATCCGTCGGCCCCAGCCGAACGCGGCGAGGTTGGCTTCCACCGCTACACCGTTCAGTCGGATCGCCTTTTCGATCGCCATCCGCGTCAGCGGAATCCAACCCTTCTGCCAGGCCATGCCGAGGAGTAACAGGTTGACGCCGAGGATATCGCCCGTCAGCGAGCGCGCGTACGTATCGGCCGGTACAAACTCGGTGCGCGCCTCATCGAGGCGCTCGACCAGTCGTTGCTTCAACTCATCGACTGGGAAACGCGCTTTTGCGTTGCGCAGGAACGATCCGGTCTGGGTCGCGCCGGTGTTGATGATCGCATGCTCAGTTCCTGCGCCGACCCGCGAGAGAATATCCGGCATCGCCGCCACGACGATGTCGGCCGCAATCAGCACCTTGGCGGCTCCCGCTGCAATACGTTCGGCATGGATGGCCTCCGACCGCTCGGCGACGATCACGTGGCTGGCGACCAGACCCCCTTTCTGTGCAGAGCCGGTGACGTCGTTGACTGTGCAAACCTTGTTGTCGGTCCGTGCGGCAGTGCCGAGCAGGGCACCGATCGTGACGATGCCGGTACCACCGATGCCTGCGACCAGGATCGAGAGCGGCTGGGCACAATCGGCGAGCACCGGCTCCGGGATCTCCGCATCGCGGTCGACGACCGGCGCGGCTTTGCGGAGCTGACCTCCTTCGATCGTCACGAAACTGGGGCAAAAGCCGTCAAGGCAGGAAAAATCCTTGTTGCACGACGACTGGTCGATCTGGCGCTTGGTCCCAAGCTCGGTCTCGACCGGACGGACCGACAGGCAGTTGGACTTGACGCCGCAGTCGCCACAGCCTTCGCAGACAGCTTCATTGATGACCGCGCGCCGCGCGGGATCTGGAAATTGACCACGCTTGCGCCGGCGTCGTTTCTCCGCCGCACAGGTCTGGTCATAGATCAGGGCCGACACGCCGCGGAAGTTGGCGAGCTCGCGCTGGACCGCATCTAGATCGTCACGGTGATGAACGGTCACCATCTGTGGGATGCCGGCATCGGGCGGATACTTGCCCGGGTCGTCCGCAACCAAAGCAATCCGCTTCACCCCCTCGGCCTTGAGCTGCTGCGTGAGCTGCGGGACTGTCAGCGTGCCGTCGAGCGGCTGTCCACCGGTCATCGCAACCGCGTCGTTGTAGAGAATTTTGAAGGTGATCGGGACGTCGGCGGCAACGGTGGCGCGCACACAGAGCTGCCCTGAATGGAAATAGGTGCCGTCGCCGACATTCTGGAAAATGTGCTTGAGATCGGTGAACGGCGAAATGCCGATCCAGCTGGCGCCTTCGCCGCCCATATGCGTCATCGTCAGGATGCTGCGGTCCATGGCGCGAGCCATCGTGTGGCAGCCGATCCCTGCGATGACGACACTGTTCTCCGGCGCCACTGTCGAGCGATTGTGCGGACAGCCGGAACAGAAGTAAGGTGTCCGCGTCAGCACGTCGGCGTTGGCGATCTTTCCGCGCCGGGTCACGACGCTGGCGAGACGCTCGTTGAGAGACGTAGGGGCACCGCGCGCAACGAGCCGCGGCACGATCGCCTCGGCCACCAGGATCGGATCGATCTCACGCGAGTCCGTCAGCAGGATCGATCCTTGCTCGTCGCGCTTGCCGACGACGCGCGGCGATCGCGCGAGAGCCGCGTCGAAGAGGATAGCTTTCACCTGCTCCTCGATCAGGCCGCGCTTTTCCTCGACAACGATGATGAGGTCGAGACCTTCCGCGAACGTCCGGATGCCGACAGGATCGAGCGGCCAGACCATTCCGAGCTTGCGAAGCCGGATGCCGGCTGCCGCAGCCTGGTCATCATCGAGTCCCAGGTCGGCGAACGCCTGCCGAACATCGAGATAGGCCTTGCCGGCGGTCAGAATCCCAACGCGCGCCGTGCCGCTGTCTATCTCGGTGCGATCGATCCCGTTCGCGCGCGCAAACGCGATGGCGGCCGGCAGCCGGTAGCGCTTGACGCGCTCTTCGTAGGCGCCCCGGTCATTTTCGCTCGCGCGGATGTTGAGGCCGCCGGGAGGAAGCTCGATGTCAGTCGGAATGACGAACGGCGCACGCTGGTCGGGGATGTCAACGATCGCCGAACTCTCGGCGCTGATGCCGGCGAGCTTGAAACCGGTCCACAACCCGCAGAACCGCGACAGCGCAAAGCCGAACAAGCCGAATGAGACGAACTCCTTCACGCCGGCCGGTACGACGACAGGCATCATCCAGTCGACGAAGGCGAATTCGCTTTGCGCGCCGAACGCCGAGGATTTCGACGCATGGTCGTCGCCGACGATGGCCAGCACGCCGCCATGCTGTGACGAACCGGCCTGATTAGCATGCCGTATCGCATCACCCGAGCGGTCCAGACCCGGTCCCTTGCCGTACCAGATGCCGAAGACGCCGTCGTAGCGCGGCCCGGGAAACTGGCTGACCTGTTGCGTACCCCACAGCGACGTCGCGGCGATCTCCTCGTTCACGCCCGGCTGGAAGCGAATGTGGTGCTCGTCGAGAAAGCTTTGCGCGCGCCACAACTCCCGATCGAAACCGCCCATGGGAGAACCACGGTATCCGGAAACGAAGCCAGCGGTGTTCAGGCCGGCCCTCGCATCCGAGCGGCGCTGTTCGAGCGCAAGCCGCACCAGAGCCTGCATTCCGGTCATGAACACCGGGCCGTGCAACTGCCGGTATTTATCGTCGAGCGTGACTTCGATTGCGTTCATGACCCCCACTCGTCTGTTGATCTGCAGCGCTTTTTCCAAACGCGGAGACCATCCGACGAAGGCCGCGACGATTGGTCTTGCACGCATGAAAACCATCCTTGATAGTGTGCTGTCTGCTGTCAACTGCCAACAGGAGTTCCGGCGATGATGTTCGGGCTGGCTTCACGTCTTTTGACCGGTGCTGTGCTGGCTTTCGCTGCGGCCGCGTTTGTGCCGTCCGCCTTGGCCCAGAGTGCCGGCAAGGTGACGATCGCGATGCCGTCGGACGTCCCGTCTCTCGACCCGACGGTCGACACATCGCCCATCGGGCTCAACGTCCGGCTCAACGTCTACGATCAGCTCACCGAAATCTCGGCAGACGGTGTGGTCATGCCGCGGTTGGCAACGTCGTGGGAGGCCAGTGCCGATGCGCTCACCTGGACTTTCACGCTGCGCGAAAACGCCAAGTTCCACGACGGCAAGCCGGTCACAACGGACGATGTGCTGTGGACCTACAACAAGATCATGGCGGACACGAAATCCCCGGTCCGCACGTATCTCTCCAAGATCAAATCGATGGAGAAGCTGTCGGATCATAAACTTCGGATCGTGCTGGTCGAGCCGTTCGCTCCATTCGACCGGCAGGTCTCGCTCGTATCGATCGTCCCGAAGGAAGCCTACGAGCGGCTGGGCGCAACGCAGTTCAATCAGACCCCGATCGGGTCAGGTCCCTACAAGGTCGTCCGCTGGGTCAAGGACGATCGGATTGAACTCGAAGCATTCGCCGACTACTGGGACGGTCCGGCGAAAGTGAAAACGGCCATCTTCCGCCCGATTCCCGCAGAGGCCAGCCGTGTCGCGACGCTCCTGTCCGGAGAAATCGACGTCGTGCCGATGCTGCCGCCCGCACTCGCGGATAGGCTCAACAATAGCAGCGCCGGGACCAAGGCGCAGAAGGTCGACAGCCACAAGGTCGTTTACCTCGGCTACGACGTCACCAATGGCATTCTCGGCAACCTCGACTTCCGCAAAGCCATCGATAGCTCCATCGATCGCGAAGCTATAGCGGGCAAGCTGCTGCGGGGTTTCGGCAGGCCTACCGCCCAGGTCGTGGCCCCGGTGAGCTTCGGCTACGACGCGACAATCGCTCCAACGAAATTCGATCCCGAGGTTGCGAAGAAGCTGCTGCAGAGCTCGGGATACAAGGGCGAGAAGGTCACGATCCAGTACCCGAGCGCCAATTTCAATTCCACCGATGAAGTCGTGCAGGCGGTCGCAGGCTATCTGAAAGCCGTCGGAATCAACGTCGAGCTTCAGGGCATGGAGTACACCGCGTTCTTCCCGTTGTGGGCCGGAAAGAAGCTCAACAGCATGCACGCGTTTACCTACGGTCCGACGACGCTCGATGCCGATCTGCCGCTGACCAGCCTGTACGAGACCGGCCGCAGCCGAGGATACTGGAGCGATTCGAAGGTCGACGAGTTGATCCGCGCGCAGCGCGCCGAGCCGAACGCCGACAAGCGGAAAGCGCTGATCACGCAAATCTTCAAGATCGGCAAGGACAACGTCGTCTACAGCCCGCTCTACACCGAAACCCACGTGTGGGGCATTCGCGACCGGGTGCGGATCACGCCACGGCCGGACGGTCTCGTGCGACTGAGAGACATTGCCGTCTCAGGAAGCTGATCGCGCGCCGCGACGCACGCCAACAGGATTCGTTATGGTGCCTCGTCGGGCGCACTTTCTGATGCAGATGATGCGTGTCGCCTCCTGGCTGGCTCACGGCCACCGGCCGCAGGGGTCAATACCGCGGCGGGCGCGGGAACGGCGTCCCAAGAGCTTTCAGCCGCTCGGGCAAAACCGGTGCATGGCCGGGATAGAAGGTGAAAGGTGGCGCATCCTCCCAGAGCGTTTCCTGCTTTCCACCTAAACCACGAAACAGGATCACCGCCCCCGTCGACGATCCATAAGGTCCATGCTTGACCATGGGCGGCCGGAAACAATATGCGCCGGCGTGCATCACACCGAGTTCCCCGGCGAGCTCACCTGCCAGCATGAAAAATTCCTGCACGATTGGATGCCGCTCCGCGCGTGCCCCGATGCGGTAGGCGATCGATGCAGAGATGTATGTCGTTTCGCCGGAAAATGGATCCTCGCGCAGGATCTTCATGCGCGCGCCGGCCGCCAGCGCGCCGAGCCCGAGTTTTTCGAACTCGCCGTCCCACGTCTCCGCGCCGAGGTCAATTTTTTCGATCGTTCGTTTGGCCGAGGCCTCACGTGTGCAGAGATTGTCGGCGACCGTACCCGACCGAAAGTAGAGCAGCGCAACGTCGGTCAGGGCCCTCAGTGCATTTCCGGCTGAACCCGCCGCTCTGAACCCATAGCAATTGTCGACGTAAGTCACGCCGTCGATATCGAGATCACCGTCCAAAACATAGATCTCTTCATCGAACGCAAACGCTCGCTCCGGGCGCGACCAGCCTGCAGGCAGGCGAAGTACAGCACTGAACGAACCATCGTCCGGATCGCTGCTCAGAAACTTTATCTGTCCGCCCGCGAAATCGACAGAGCGCGCGTCTGCCCAGGGCAGACGCTGAGCCTGAATAAACTCGATGTGCTCGCGCATGACGGTCTCTCCTATAGACGTCGACACGTCCCATCGGCATGTGGCGATCGGTGCGGCCAACTGAAAATAGACAACTGTTGACAGGCGTCAATCAGCCTCTCTAGGCTTCCCGTGCCGTCTGCGTGGCTGTCACGTCTTGGACCCGGCCCGACTTTTTGCGCCGTGTCGTTCCGACGGCGTCACGTCCAATGCGTCGTCGATCAGGTCAGCAAGGAGTTACGCATGCCCTTCTTTCGCACGATTGCCAAAAGCGTAAGCGTCGCGGCGGTTACCGCCCTACTCGCGGTCCCGCACATTCCGGCCGAGGCTGCTCCGAACGCACTCACCGTCGCCCTTCCGGGCGATTTCCCGGGACTCGATCCCAGCAAGGACACCTCGCCGCTCGGTTTCAACTACCGGCTCAACGTCTTTGACGCACTGACAGAGCTGCAGCGCGACGGCAAGCTCAATCCGAGGCTGGCCGAGAGCTGGACGTTCTCGCCTGACCTGACCGAATGGACGTTCAAGCTGCGGCAGAACGTGAAGTTTCACGACGGCAGCCCCTTCAGCGCAGACGACGTGGTCTTCACGATCAACCGCATCAAGGCCGACGGCACCTCCCCGGTGCGGACCTTCATCAGGCTGGTTAACGACGTTCAAGCGGTCGATCCTCAGACCGTTAAATTCAAGCTGTCGCAACCGTACGGCATCTTCCATCGCCAGGTCAGCTACGTGAACCTGATGTCGAAGGCTTACTTCGACAAGGTCGGTGATCAGGGCTATGCGACCAGGCCTGTCGGCACTGGCCCCTACAAGCTCGTGCGATGGGTCAAAGATGACCGTATGGAGCTTGAGGCGTACCCCGACTATTGGCGTGGAGCTCCGGCAATCAAGAAGGCAACGTTGCGGCCGATCCCGTCGGAGGCGTCACGAACGGCCGCGCTGCAGTCTGGTGAGGTTGACCTCGTTCCGGCGCTACCGCCGTCAGCCATCGATCAGTTGAAGACGAACCGCGATTTGGAGGTTAGCACCGCGCCCAGTTTCCGGGTCATCTTTATTGCATTCAACGTCAACAAGGTGCCGGTCGACAACCCGAAGATCCGTGAGGCCATCGATGTCGGCATCGACCGGCAGGCCATTACAGACAAGCTGCTTCGCGGACTCGGCAAGCCGACCGGCATCATGGTGCCACCGATGAACATCGGCTACGACCCGTCGTTTAAGCCGGTCACCTTCGACCCGCAGAAGGCGAAGAAACTGGTCGCCGAGGCGGGATACGGCGGCGCGCCCATCACGATCCAGTATCCGAACAACAATATCGTCATGGGCAACGAGGTCGTTCAGGCGATCGCCGGCTACATGACGGCAGCGGGGCTCAAGGTGGACATCAAGCCGATGGAATTCACGGCGTTCTTTCCCGTGTGGCTCCAGTCGAAGATCGACAGCATGTACTTCTTCGCGTTCGGCTCGACGCAGTATCATGCAGAGTCGGTGCTGACGACGATGTATGAGCAGGGCTCCCACGCCTACAAGGTCGACATAGAGATCGACGCACTGCTCAAGAAGCAGCGTATGATCACCGATCCCGACGAACAGACCAAGGTGATCGCGGCGGCGTTCCGCAAGAGCAACGAGAACCGCTATCACCTTCCGCTTTACGACGAGATGCAGGCCTATGCTGCCAAGAAGTCCGTCGGCTATTCGCCCTGGCCGGACGGCTTCGTGCGCCTCTACGATTTCAAATAAGCCATCGACATACATCTCTGATCGGCGGCCGCCCCTGACCGCCCAGCCGGCCGCTTGGCCAGTACTCAATCTCCAATCGAGGTTCAATTGCCATCATCTCGATCATTCTCTTCCATCTCGAGTTTCAATCACCCCCCAACCCTGAATTTCGCGGCACTTTTAGAGTGAGCCGTCGTTGAAATTGTTCGGCGATTCCAATGCGACGCCCGCGGGGCGTCGGATCGTGAGGGCGGATGGCTGCAAAAAAAGATCTGGGAAACTCGCGCACAGATGCACGTGCCTTGCCCCACCGGTCCGCTCTCCGAAAGCTGCGGACTTTCGACCACCCCCGGGGCGGCGCATCGCCAGAGAATAAATCCTCGAACTCGCCGACATCGTCAAACCGTTTCCGCAACGACGAAGAGATAGTCTCGCAAAAGCCGTTTGATCTCTGAGGCTTGCGGCTCGGCTGTAACCGGCGCGGCTCCAACGGAGTGAGAATGCAGGCCGATTTGCTCGTCGAAAATTCGATCTCGCGAAAAAAATCCCTGAGTGAGAGGGCCGCCGGTCCGGGCGAAGCGATCTTGCTGACTTTTGACCCGCCCCCGGGCATCGGGCGGCGATGGCCCGATTGCAGTCATGCTGCACCATCGGTTGTCTGCTTGAACTTAATGAGGTTGAGGATGAGTTCAGACCGCTGCCGCGTTTGCGAAGCTCAGCCTCAGTCGCGGAGGCACTCAACGCCTCGTCAATCAGCTCAATGATGTGAGCAAGTTCCTCGGGGCGGCTTCGGAATTGGTGCATATCCAACCACTTCGGCTAGGGGCCACTAGCTGACGCTGTCAGCGAGGCACGGCTTCTGGCCGTTGGCAGACGAGCGCACCTGTCGCAGAAGAGGCCACCGCATCGAAACGGCTATAGTGTCAAGAGTTCCGCAGACCCCTGGGCTCCGGATGGAATCCGCCTTCCATAACCAATGCACCGCGGCTGCCTTCCATTTGGGCTCCACAGCCTGCTCTGAAGGCAGTAGCCGCTAGTGGTGCCCAACCGTTCACCCGGAACGGCTCTTGGAAGCGGCAGCTGCGTTCCGCCGGCGCGATCAAGTGACGGGCGTGCTTCGGAGTCACTGCCCAAAGGCTTAAACGGACAGATCGCCGATACTCTCCGACGTCCGGTTCAAGCTGCATCGCCTGTTTTGGCATGTCCCTTGCAGTCTCCTGGCGTGGCGCTACTGGCACGAAGCAGCGTCGCCTTGTTCGTGCCCGTTCCCGATTTGCGCTTGCCTGCTGGAGACTGCCGATGCCGACCACCTTCGATCTCGTTGTCAGGGGCGGCGTCGTGGTCACCGCCAGCGACGTGTTCAAGGCAGATATCGGGATTGCCGGTGGAAAGGTTGCTGCGCTCGGCACCGATCTCGAAGGCAACAGGGTTGTCGATGCCGACGGCCTGCTCGTCCTGCCGGGCGGAGTCGATACGCATGTGCATATCGAGCAGCCTTCCTCAGGCCCGGCGCAGATGTGTGACACGTTCGAGACGGGCACCGCTTCTGCTGCGGCCGGCGGCACGACCACCGTCATCTGCTTTGCCACACAGATGCGTGGCGGCTCGCTCAAGGCCGCCGTCGAAGACTATCGTGTCGCTGCACGCAGGGCGCGCGTCGACTACACCTTCCACCTGACGATCAGCGATCCTACCGACGTGGTGCTGCGGGACGAACTGCCGACGCTGATCGACAGCGGCTGCCGTTCGGTCAAGGTCTTCATGACTTATGACGGAATCGGACTTGACGATGCTCAGTTGATCAGGACGCTCGCGGCTGCGCGCAAGGCCGGTGCGCTGGTCTGCGTACATGCGGAACACCATGCGCTGATCGCCTATCTCAGCGAGCGGCTGGTCGCGGCCGGGCTGACGGCGCCGAAATATCATGCGTGGGCAAAGCCGACAGTTGTCGAGCGAGAGGCGATCTCGCGCATTGTCGCCATCGCCGAAGTGCTCGACGTACCGATCCAGATCTTTCACGTGTCAGGCCCCGAACCCGCAGAGGAGATCGCTCGCGCTCAGGCGCGCGGGATGAAGGTTTGGGGCGAGACCTGCCCGCAATATCTGACGATCACAGCCGAGGACCTTGACCGCCCGGGCTTCGAGGGGGCCAAGTTCATGTTCGGACCGGCGCCACGCGGCACGGCCGAGGCGGAGGGCCTGTGGCGGGCGATCAAGACGGGCACGATTGGTGTGATCTCGTCCGACCATGCGCCAACGCGGTTCGACGATCCGCGCGGAAAGAAAGTCGCCGGCGAGAATGGACCATTCACTAAGGTGCCAAACGGAATCCCCGGTCTCGCGGCGCGCCTTCCCCTGATCTTCCACGAGGGAGTCACCAAGGGCAATATCGAGCTATCAAAATTCGTCGACCTGATCGCCACGCGCCCTGCCAAGCTCTACGGGCTTTTTCCCAAAAAGGGCACAATCGCGGTCGGATCTGACGCCGACCTCGTGCTCTTCAATCCACGGGCATACCAGACGCTGACCAATGCCGGTCAGCACCATGGCGGCGACTACACGCCCTATGAGGGCCGCGAGGTCACCGGCAAGGTCATCGCGACCTATCTGCGCGGCACCTGCGTCTTCGAGAACGACACGGTCGTCGGCGCTATCGGCGGCGGTTCCTTCGTGCCGCGCGCGCCGTACGCGGAGATTGAACCACGCGGCGTGTTCCCAATCCCATTTGACCCGGTCACCAGCACCGTCCTGGAGGACAAGCCGAAGCTCGCGGCCGAATGACCGTTCGACGGGTGCCCATCATCGATCCGCAGGAGTAGCAATGTCGCCCACCCTTTCCCGCCGTAGCTTCCTCGCCGCCTCGGGCGCCGCCGCCATCACCGGCTTTCCCAACGTGTTGAGGGCGCAGACGCGCGAAATTTTCATTGGCGGTCCGGCTTCGCCAGGGCTGACCGACGTACTCTTCCCGCTGATCGAGAAGAAGCACAACTTCAAGATCTTGTTCGAGGGCACGAACTCACTCATCAACCTGGAAAAGATCCGCAACAACAAGGATCGTCCCACTATGACGGTGACGATGATGGACGATCCGGTTCTAGTCCTCGCGCAGCGCGAAAAGCTGATCGAAAAGCTGCCGACCGACGTGACGAACCTCGCCCAGCTGTCGGCAGAAGCCAAGCCGAACGAGGCGATGTGGGCAAACTGGTGTCAGCCGATGTGCTCGGCATCGCACAACACCAAGAGCGTGCCGCACGGCATCGCGAGCTATGCTGACTTCTGGGACAAGAAATATCGCGACGGGCTGATCCTCATTTCGATGCGCATCACCCAGGCCGTCGCGCCGCTGCTGGCGGCAACGCAAATTGCGACAGGTAAGCCGCTCGCCGAATGCCTGAAGCTGGCCGACGAGGGATTTGCCAAGTTGAAGGAGCTTCGTCCAAACATCCTGCAGGTCTCGACCAACGCACCGCAAGCCCAACAGTTGCTCGAGACCGGAGAGTGTCTGGCCTATCTGGCGCCCGATTCCCGCACGACCCTGTTCCGCAAGGCCGCCGGCGCCTCCATCGACCAGTCCTATCCGAAGGAAGGGCTCATCGCGATGCCGGCAGGTGTCGCCCTAGTCGCCAACGGCCCCAACAAGGATCTCGGCATAACTTTCATCAATGAACTCCTGAGCGCCGAGACACAGGCTACGGTCGCTAAAGCCTTCTACTCGAAGCCGACAAACACCGCGACGAAGCTGCCCGACGGCATTTCCTTTCCGGAGATGGTCGTGCTCGACTGGGAATATTTCGCCGACAACCGCAACCGCTGGATCGAACGCTTCGAGCGCGAGGTCGCGGCGCGATGAGCGCCTTGACTGCAGCGACAGAGGCGTCCGTTCCCAAGGCCGCCGCCGCGCATCTCCGGATCAGGCAGCTCGGCAAGCGCTTCGGCAGCAACACCGTGCTGCGGGACCTTGCGTTGTCGGTCGAACAGGGGGAGTTCGTCTCCCTGCTCGGCCCTTCGGGCTGCGGGAAGACAACGCTCCTGCGACTGATCGCCGGTTTGATGTTGCCGGATACCGGCACGATCACGATCGGCGATCGCGATCTGACGCGCACTCCACCGCATAAGCGCAATGTTGGCGTAGTCTTCCAGAACTATGCCCTCTTCCCTCATCTGACCGTGGCAGAGAATGTCGGCTTCGGCTTACGCAACCGCAAGATGGCGGCCGCAGAGCGGAAGCGGCGCGTCGCCGAGGCGCTAGAGTTGGTGCGGATGCAGGAATTCGCCGAGCGTTCGGTTACGGTCCTCTCCGGCGGCCAGCAACAGCGCATCGCGGTCGCAAGGGCGATCGTCGTCGAGCCGGCCATCCTTTTGCTGGACGAGCCCTTCTCGGCTCTCGACAGGAAGCTGCGCGAAACGATGCAGATCGAACTTCGCCACATCCTGCGCAATCTCGGCATCACCTCGATCTTTGTAACCCACGATCAAGACGAAGCCCTCGTTATGAGCGACCGGATCGCCGTGATGAATCAGGGGCAGATCGAGCATTTCGGCCCGCCAGGCGACATTTACACGAATCCGAAGTCGCTGTTCGTGCTTGAGTTCGTAGGCCAGTCCACGCGGCTGCCGGGCAAGGTCTTGCAGACGATCACCGGCCGCGTCGAGGTCGAAACGCCGCTCGGTCACATCCGTGCCCCCGGCAGCTACCTCCCCGGCAGCCGCGTCGTCGTCGCCGCGCGCCCGGAAGCGATCACGCTCGGGGAAGGCCCTGCAGGAGAATTCAACACGATCAAGGCCACTCTCACCGACATTGTCTATCTCGGCGCGAAAACGCAGCTACATTTCCATGGGGCAGCGCAGGACGAGGCGATCCAGGTCGACGTGGCACGATTGCCGATCGGCGGCCTTGCTCCTGGCGCGGAGCTTTCGCTGCGCTGGCGCATTGCCGACACCATGCTGTTCCCCGCGCCATGACCGCGATCGACCTAACCGCTGCAAAACCTGTGGTCCGGCGCCGCGTCGAGCTCGATCCGCGTCTCGTGATGGCTCTTCCGAGCCTCGCCTTCATGAGCCTCGTCTTCGCATTCCCGCTCGCGCTGCTGATGGCAAAGAGCTTCCAGGGGCCGGACGGGCTGACCCTGGCCGGTTACAACCGCATCCTGGGCGATGCCTACTATCGCGGCGTCATCTGGGATTCGCTCACACTCGCCTGTCGCGTTACGCTGATCACGTTGCTGTTCGGCTATCCCGCAGCCTACGCGCTGACCCGTGCGAAGGGAGGGTTCCAGCTCATCATGTTTGCGCTCGTCTTCCTGCCACTGACGGTCAGCATCATCGTCAAGACCTTCGGGCTGACCATCATGTTCCGGCGAGAGGGGATTCTGAACTGGCTTCTCTTGAACACCGGTCTGTTGGACGCGCCGGTGCGGTTCGTGTTCACGGAGATGAGCCTGGTGATCGGTATGGTCAACGTATTCTTGCCTTTCCTGATCCTGCCGCTCTACTCGGTGATGCGCATGCTCGACGCGCGCTATCTCGATGCCGCGGCAACGCTCGGCACCTCGCCGTTGAACACCTTCCGACGCGTCTTCCTGCCGCTGACCATGCCCGGCGTGATCGCCGGCTCCTCGATCGTCTTTGCATTGTCCGTCGCCGCTTATGTCACTCCCGGGCTGCTGATCGGCGAGCGTTACATGACGATGTCGATGGTGATGGCGAAGGCGTTCCTGAACTTTCGCGACTATCAACTCGGCTCGGCCATGGCCTGCATCATGCTCGCGATCGCGTTGGTGATCGTCTTCCTGTCAAGCTTCCTGACACGCAATCTCGAAGCGAGGGGACGTTAGCAATGCCCGTCCTTGCGCGCCTGTTCGCCGGTCTGATGCTCTTTCTGGTGCTGGTGTTCCTTCTCGCACCGATCGCGATCGTGATCCCGATCTCGTTTTCGCCCTCGACGGTGTTCTCCTTCCCACCCACGGGATTCTCCCTGCGTTGGTATGAGAACATCCGAAATGCCGACGGCATTATCAAAGCGCTCTGGCTCTCGACGCAGATCGCGGCACTGTCTACCGCGGTCTCGCTGGTGCTGGGCACGCTGTGCGCCATCGCGATCGTGCGTGGTGCGATCCCAGGCGCGCGGCTGGTCTCGACTTTCATGATCTCGCCGCTGATGATTCCTGGACTGGTGCTCGGTATCGCTTTTCTCCACGCAGCACGCGAGGTTGGACTGCGCGACGGATATATCCCGTTGCTGCTCGCCCATGTCGTCGTGACGATGCCGTTCATCATGCGCACCGTGCTGGCGAGCCTCGCACTATTCGACTTCACCATGGTCGATGCGGCCAGGATGCTCGGCTGCGCCTACCCTGCTGCGCTATGGCGCGTGCTGGTGCCCAACATCCTTCCTGGCTTCGTCTCGGGCGCGCTCTTCGCCTTCATCGTCTCCTTCGACAATTATCCGGTGTCCATCTTCCTCGTCGACGTGCATACGAAGACGTTGCCTATCCAGCTGCTTAACCAGCTTGAGATGTCGCCCGACCCGACACTCGCCGCCGTTGCGACCGTGATGATCGTGCTCACGATCCTGGCGCTGTTCGCTTGCGACCGGCTCGTGGGGCTCCGGCGGATGGCGGCGGTCTGAGGGAGAGCATATTATGGCCCATCGAGAACTGATCGTCGCCCTCGGCGACCAGCACTACCGCATCGTGCGCCCGTGGGGGGACGTACCCGCCGGTCCCGCCAGGGTGACCGACGTGACGGTTGATCTGGAGGGACAGGTCCACGTTCTGCTGCGATCGGACCCGCTGACCGACGAACTGACCGATGCCGTCATAACGCTCGCGCCGGACGGAACGCGTCTCGCCTCCTGGGGCGCTGGACTAATCGCCGACGCCCACATGCTCGCGACCGCGCCCGATGGACGGCTCTTCATCGTTGACCGCGATTCTCATCAGATCCTCATCTTCGATCCTTCCGGCAACAGGCTTGGCGGTCTCGGGGTCCGGAATGCGCCGCATAGGCCGTTCAACCATCCAACCGACGTTGCCATCTCGACCGGCGGGGAGATCTATGTGTGCGAAGGTTATGCCGCCGGGACCGTGCACCGTTTCTCCACGGAAGAGGTGCAGAGCGGCTGCTGGGGGAAGATCGGGACCGCTCTCGGCGAGTTCATGAACGCTCATGCGATCTGGCTGCAGCCGGACGGACGAGTTGTTGTCGCCGACCGCGAGAACGACAGGCTGCAGGTCTTCTCGCCGGATGGCGTACTGCTAACCGTCTGGACCGGCTTCAAGCAACCCCTCGACATCTGGGGGGATGATGAAGGCTGTCTCTTCGTCACGGATCTCCTGCCCTCGCTGACGAAGCTTGCGTCCGACGGCACGCTGATCGGACGTTGCCGGCCGGTCCTGAACGGAGCTCACGGCATCTGGGGGGCCAAGGACGGCAGCCTCTTGCTCGCTGAAGGCAACCCAAGCCGGCTCACGCGTCTGGTGCCCCTACATCGAGCCCCACCGAATACGGTGGTGTGCGGCCGGCAGGGCTGATCTGCCCTCTAAGTCCGCTTTGGGTCATAACCGAAGACCCCATACCCTGCGGCGCGACGCCTTGACAGCACGAGAACAAAATAAGAACATCTCGGCGGCCAGCACGAAAAGAGCGATATGCCAGCAGACCCTCAGGGCAAGAAACGACCAGAACCTGACCGGCTCGACGTCGCCGCGGACGAGGCCATAGCCATGTGTGGCGGCGACATGCGCAGCACTATCCGCGCGCTCCTTCTTGCCAACGAATTTCTAGAACACGAAGTCAAGGAACTGATGGTCGCCGTTTCAAAGGGGTACGAGCGACGCCGCCGCAATTACCTGCGACCGCCACCAAGTGGGCGAAAGGATTACGACTAAGAGTGCCGCAGCACTGCGCCCGGCGTCGATCACCTCGATCTGGTGCTGGCAAACGGCTACATCAGCAAGCTGTTTCGCAATGGCAAAGTGGTCGGCTATTTGGCGAAAATTTTCTCAGAGCTGCTGTTCGAGTTTGAGAAGATCACGGAAGCAGAATGCCTCGCACTTGTCCTTAGTCGCTTCGCGCGAACGTGTCGCACGGGGGGAACAGCGCATGGAATATAATCAGGGGGCGTTTCGGCTGTCGATACCCGCATTTCAATATTGCAGGCCGAAAGACAGACATCGCGAAAAGCCTCAACGCGCACGCCATAGCCTTCTTCAACGAGCGGGGCCTCTTCAATAGCTGGAAATACGGCTTCCTCCAGGACACCATGGCAAAGCGGCGGCTTTCAGCGGCGCAACTCGCCAAGCTGTCGGATGAGATTCGAACGCCGTATTCCATTCCACATAGCGAGCCGTTCCTGACAGCCGGACGGCTCTGCGCGAGGGCACGTCGAGGTAGTTGCTCTCGACCACCGGGTTTGCCCTAATGTTGCGTAGAGTTCCGGGAGAGCGAAGTTCGCCGATGGCCATCGACTTCTTGTCCAGAACGACAAAGTTGCCCTTGGGCGAAACGCCATTCCTTTGATGGTTTGGCAGTTGAGGTCCTGAAAGATATCTGCCCGAGAAAACGATTCTTGACAGACCGATCCAGAATCCATAGTTACGTTGCATGGCAAGGCACAAGGAATTCGACCGGCACATGGCGATCGACGCCGCGATAGCGGTGTTTCGCGAGCATGGCTACGAGGGCGCCTCCACCGGCATGCTGATGGATCGGATGGGCATCGGCCGTCAGAGCCTCTACGACACGTTCGGCGACAAGTGGCAACTCTACCAGGCGGCGCTGCAGCGCTATTCGGTGGGCGAGACGTCCGCGCATGCGACAGCGCTGAAGCAAGGCCCCCGCGCCGTCGACGGAATTCGCGCGATGCTTGCCCGCGTCGTGGAAAGGGCGATGGAGCCTTGCCTCGGCGTCTCGGCAATCTGCGAATTCGGCCGCAGCAAGCCGGAATTGTCACAAATTCAGGATGCCTGCGCGCGTGGACTACGAACCAATATTTCGAAGGCAGTCCGGGAGGCGCAGGTGCAAGGAAGTCTCGCCGGCGACAGTGATCCCGGCGAGATCGCCGACTTCCTGGTCGCGTGCATCGCCGGCATCCGCATCGCGGCGCGCGGCGGCGCCGGTCGCAAGGCACTGAACAGCCTCGCGCGACATGCGATGCTCGCCTTGCGCTGAGCTTCGTCTTTTTTCGTTCCCAATTCTGGATCAATCAGTCAAATAAAGGAGATCTCGATGAAAGCGGTAGTGATGAACGGTGTAGGCACCACCGATGTGATGAAGTTCGTGGACCGTCCCGAACCCGTCCTGGCGCCGGGAAATGTGCTTGTCGAAGTCGCGGCGGCCGGCGTCAATTTCATGGATATCGGTGTCCGCCAGGGCATGGCGTGGACCGAAATGCCCAATCCGAAGGTGCTCGGCGTGGAAGGCGCGGGCCGCGTGCTCGAAGTCGGGCAAGGGGTGCGGGATTTTCATGTCGGCGATCGCGTCGCCTGGGTCTATGCGCCTGGAAGCTACACGGAACGCCTTTCGATCCCGGCGCAGTCCCTGGTGAAGCTGCCCGATGCAATCGACGATCGAACCGCCGCGTCCGTGATGATGCAGGGGCTGACGGCGAGCCACTTCGCCACCGATTTCTACCCGGTGCAGCCGGGAGACATCGCGCTTGTCCATGCCGCCGCCGGCGGCGTCGGCCTGCTGCTCACCCAGATCATCAAGCTCAGGGGCGGCCGCGTCATCGGCCGCGTCTCATCCGGGGATAAGGTGGCTGTCGCCAGGCAGGCCGGCGCCGACCACGTCGTCGTCGACACCGAAGGTGTGTTCGCTGAAGAGGTGCTGCGCCTGACCGACGGCGAAGGTGTGCATGTCGTCTATGACGGTTCAGGCCCCACGACATTCCAGGGTTCGCTCGACGCGCTCCGCCGCTCCGGGACGTTCTGCTGGTACGGGCCGGTGCTCGGCGGTCCCGGGCCGCTCGACATCATGCGGCTGCCGAAGAGCATCAAGATCGGCTACGCGACCTTTTTCGACCATATCCACACGCCTGAACTTCTGCGGTCGCATTCGGCGCGGCTTTTCGATTGGATCCTGGAGGGCAAGCTCAACGTCCGGATCGGCGGTGAATACAGACTGGCGAACGCGGCCATGGCCCATACCGACATGGCGAGCCGCGCGACGACGGGCAAGCTGCTGCTGATCCCGTGAGACACAATCCGCCGGCTGGACGCCGGCGGCGACCCAAAGGGTCTAACCACCCATATCAACGTATGGCAGCCACTCTGGCCGATCACCCCTCACTTGGTGCGGAAGGTTGCTTCGCCGCACGAGGAGAACGGTAGATGTCCACACCATCGCTTACACTTACGAGGCGTCACTTGCTCGCCATCTCGGCCGCTCAGCGAAACCGCCGTTGAACTGTCCGGCAAGTTTCCGGGCAGCACGCTCGGCCCGACGCTCGCCAAGCCGATCGCCTTGTCCGGAGGCGGCTCGGACCTCTACATCCAGCAGGACAAGTTTCACGACCAGTTCGCCGCCGACGTTCCGGCCGGCGAAGCGAAGCTGATGGCCGCGACGCAGCGCCCGATCACCGAAGCCGCGCTGAACGAAAGCCAGGCCAATGCTGCCTGGAAGTCCATCCCGAGCTGGTTCATCTACGGCGACGCCGACAAGAACATTCCGCCGCGGGTCTCCGAGTTCATGGCTGAACGCGCCCACGCGCGCAAGGTCGTCGCGGTCAGCTTCGTCGCCTTCGACGATACACAGAAGACTTACAGCCTCGGCTTGGGATTGCTGGAGATCGCACGAGCCGCGACTCGTGACGTTCCAGTGGTGGCCGCAACTCGTGCCCTGCTTGCCTCATGCGCCAAGCGCGCAGAATTGAGCACGTTCTTGATCGGGCCGTTCGGAGAGCACCGCCTGATCGTCCTAGACAAGGAGGAGCCACCGATCGACGTGCGCATTACCATTTCGATCGGTACGACAACCGTCGTTTCAGCCGGGGCAAGCGGCAAATGTTTTATGGCGTTCTTGCCGCGCAAAGAATCGGACCAACTGTTAACACATGTGCCGATCTCCGCGATAACCGCATCCACAGTCACAGCCAAAAAGGAATTCCGCAAAGGGTTGGAGCGAACGCGTGAGGACGGCTACGCGATCGTATTCGGTGAGGCGATCGCCGGCGCCAATGGAATCGCGGCACCGATTTTCGACGCCAATGGGCGAGTTGCGTTCGTCGTAACAATCGTGGGCGTCGCGCTCAACCTACCGCTTGAGAGGGCCAAAGCCATAGGCCAAGAGCTGCGCGCTGCGACGGATCGAATCACACTTCAGACCGGAGGCCTATTGCCGAGTGAATAGGTTCGAGGCAAAGCGATCGCTCTTCAGTGCGCGGAGACTACCTCGCCAAAAGACTCCCGCGTCTCACCCTTGAAAGCGCATGAGTTGATCGAGACTGTAAACTAAGTCGGTTGTTCGGCACGAACCGAAATCGTGCGAAGGACGCCATCACCAACGCTAGAGTAGCCGAAAGGAATTCGAAGACCTCTGCCCGCGTCCGCGAGGGCAACATCGCCGCTGACGTGTTCGCGCCCTGACCCGCTCAAAGAATCTCGCAACAGGGCGGCGGGGGTCCCGCCTAACGAGGCTTGGAAGTATTCCAGGGCGCAAAAAATGTGTGTGTTTGCGGTAGCGCGGCTCGATGGCGAGCAGCTTCCCTTTCAGCTCGCCCTTGATATGCGCGGCGACGATCTTCTGCGCGAACGTATCGGGCAAAAGCCCCGGCGTGGGATCGGCATGAATGCCGAGGAAGCTGCGGTATCCTGTTTCGCTGATGAACGGACGAAGGTAATCGACCGCGTGCGCGGCGAAGCCGGGCCAGTATCCGAAGCTGCTGCCGATGCCGAACATCCCGTCAATCTCGATGCGCACGCGCACGCCGTTCACCTCGATGTCAAACGCACCTTCCTGCCCCCACAGCGGCACCGCGCCCGGCGCAGAGGCTGTGCCGCGCGCGAGCACGTTGCCGGGAGCATCCTCGCCCGCAAGGATTCCCGGCTCGCCGTTGTTAAGACGCCGCGCGAGGAGCCCCGCTTCCCGGCGCAAATGCATCGCAGTTTCGACATCGGCGGCAAGCATCGCGGCATGGTGCTGCCGGATGAGAAGGCGGTAGAACGGAATCGCCTCCTCCATCGTGCCGGGAAGGTGAGCTGTTTCGCGGTCCAGATTGCGGCGGTTGTTTTCGTCGGCTGCTGCGAGGAGCAGACTGTCAAAGCCTAGCTGTGTCATGCCGCTGCCTCCATCATCCGGGAAGCTGATTGCAACCCGTTCAGATAGTCGGCGGCGCGCTGCGCGTGCGAGGCTGCGGTGAAGATCGCCCGCTTGTCGTTCTTCAACACCTTGAGCCAAGAGGCGATATAGGATGCATGGTCTTCGCGAGGCTCCGGCGTCAGGTCGAGGTCTGCCGACAGGAAGGCCGCGCCAAGCTCGGCAACAAGCTCCTCCATGGCGTAACCTTCATCGCCCCACCGCTTGCGCCCGAACTCGCGGTCAAGCCGCTCGCCGTGCTTCGTCCAGTGCGTCACCTCATGCGCGAGGGTCGCATAGTAGCTTTCTGCATCACGGAATGACTCGAACGGTGGCATCTGCACATGGTCGGAAGCTGCGCTGTAATACGCCATGTTGCCGCCGTGCCTGATGTCGGCGCGGGTCGCGGTAAAGAAAGCGTCTGCCTTCTCGATGCGCTGGACGGAATCAAGCCGGGGCTCGGCCACAGCGTAGTAATGCGCGGGCAGTCCTTCGACCTGCTCGACGTTAAAGACGGTGTAGCCTTTAAGAAACGGACTCTCTCTCGGCCTCTTCGCCGGTCGCTTCATCCGTTTCCTTCCAGCGGATGCGGTCGGCATAAACGACAAGGCTGCCCTGCTCGCCCCTGCGAACGTGTGCGCCAAGCTCTGCTGCTTGCCTGAAGGTCAGCCAGATCGGTGCGGCAAAGCCCTTCGCAACAGCCTCGCCCCACAACATCAGGACGTTGATTCCCTGATAGGGCTGGCCATTGAAACGCAGGGGCCGCGTGATGCGCCCCAAGGCGTGTTCTGCATTCCACGGCTTGAGCCAGGGCCTGACTCCCTGCTCCAGTTCAGCCACGATGCGGCTGGTGATACGCTCATAAACATCAGTTTTCATTGATCTTTCTCCTAGTCTTAAAAAGGTTGCGCCATGCAACCGGACTAGGCCCGCGCCAATGAGCAGGGGATTGCCGTCAAGACCGGAAAGCGGAGGGCTTGGTGCGGGCTGGAGCGCAGCGACGACACGGCCTCTGGTTTCCGCCCGGAGCAACGCGCAGGGCTTGGCCTTGACGGCATGGGACCGCAGGTCCCCAAACAAATGAAAGGAAGTCAGCGCCAAGACGGCGCTGTCATTGCACTCTTGCGCGAGGGATCGTCACCGGATGGCGGAGACGGCGAAGCGGCTCCGGGAGCGCAGCGAGTAGAGCCCGGTGCGGCGTGAGCGGCACGCGCAATTGGCGAACAGCGAGAAATGAGCCAGATTGGGATGATTATGGAATTAGACAGTGGTCGGCGGATTCTATGCGGGACAACTCTAACAAGATTTGTAATGTAATGAAGCTGGGCATTATCGTATTGGTCAGCATTGCATCTCGTTACTGAAAGTCATTGTCCGCCATGCGAACCGTTAGATGGTTGCAAATATCAGATTTTCATTTGCGCACGCGTCAGGCGTGGGAGCAGGATGTCGTCCTTTCCGCGATGTGCAAAAGCATTGAGCGGAAATGCAAGGGAGAAGGCGGGCTTGATTTCATTCTTGCGACCGGCGACTTAGCTTTCTCCGGGAAGGCCGAAGAATATCAACTCTCATCAGCGTTCTTCGATGAGATCGTGAAGGTCACAGGGGTTCCGCGCGAGCGCATTTTCTTCATACCGGGAAATCACGATGTAAATAGAGATCGGCAGAAGATGTGTTTCGCTGGAGCGCGGCACGTCCTTCAGAATGAAAACGCCATCGATGATTTTCTGGGATCGCCGGAAGAAGTGGCGACATTGCTGCAGCGCCAAGAGCACTACAATAAATTCCAGGAGACATACTCGGCAGGTCAGGAAAGGCACTGGACCGCCGACCGGCTCGGCTATATGTCGCCGCTCGCCGTCGATGATCTCCGCATAGCAATCATCGGCGTCAACACTGCCTGGCTATCCGAAGGCGGCATCACAGATCACGGCAAGCTGCTCGCGGGAGAAAGGCAGGTAATCGACCTGCTGCGCATTGCTCAGAAGGGCAATCCGCACCTGATTGTCGCAATGGGGCACCATCCCTTCCATCTACTCAACGACTTTGATCGGCGGCCTGTTCAGCGGCGAATCGAGGAAGTGTGCCAGTTTTACCATTGCGGCCACCTGCATGATCCGGAATCCCACAGCGCTGGCCGGTCTGCCATGCACTGTCTGACAGTGGCCGCCGGCGCGTCCTTCGATTCCCGTCACACTCACAACGCGTATTCCATGGTGAGCCTCGATGTGATGGCGGCAGAGCGGCGCGTGACAACCGTTCAGTACAGACCGACCGATGGCGCGTTTAGCTACGAATCCAAAGACACATTCCCGTTCGAAGTCACGACGTCGAGCGTGTGCGGATTGGAGCACCTCGGAACGGCAATTCTCGCTTACCGCGCATCTCTGTCACCCGTAGCGTATTATCTGGCTGCCCTTCTGGTCGAGGCGCAAGCAGAACTGCCTATTCCAGCCGGAAAGGCTCACGCGTTTGGCTCCTTCGATGTCCTGCGAAGCCAGCCTGATAGCGAACTCAAGACCGCAGCGGTCGCGTTCATGGCTCTCCGCAATCCGCTGCGACTATTCTGCGCTTCCATGTCTCTTGATGACTTTCTCGGCCGTTATGGCGTGGCGATTGAACGATACGGGAGCATCTTGCTGACGGCTGCGCAAAGCGATGGCGGCTTGCTTGACAAGCTCGACGAGCGCGAAGCGGACGCGCGCGCTGGCGGGAGCGGAGCCGCTTACGCCCTTCTCACACACATTGGATCTTCTGCGAAGCTTGGCGGAGGAACAGGATTGGGGCCCCCTTCGTGAGCAGGCGGAACGGCTCCTTGGATCGACTGAGGCGGCAATTGCCACCGAAGCCAGGCGTATGCGGGCGCTGGCGCTTGCCCATTCGGATCAGGATACTGAGAAGAGGCTAGCGGTCGCGGAGTATCGCGAATTGAGCGCCAACGGCGCGGCGGAGCCAGTCGATTTGGCGGCGCTGGCCTCGGTTCTTGCGGACTTGCGGGAGTATGACGAAGCCAAAAAAATGGTCCTGCATGGCATACAGGCCGCGCCGAATGCAGCGGACGGTTTCGCGCAAATCGGCCAACGCATAGTTGAAGCAACGGGCGACCATTCTTTCCGGGACGAACTGAAGCAATTGCGGTCGGGAAAGGGCGCCAAATGACCGGGTCATCTTCTTTCAAGGTAGGCATTGAATTTGAAAGCGTTCTCCGCGCGATTTCAAAGCAGATTTACGAAACGCCAATGGCGTTCATACGCGAGAATGTACAGAACGCGGTCGACGCGATCCGAATTCAGGCGTTGCGGGACGGCATTGAGCCTTCTGATCCACGCTACAAAATCGATGTCCACATCAAAGGTCGCGTGCTGACGGTGCGCGACAACGGCATCGGCATGACGGCGTCTGACCTGCAGAACTTCTTTTGGACAATAGGGGCGAGCGGGAAACGTACCGGCGAGGCCCAGAAGGCCGGTTGCGTGGGTATGTTCGGCATCGGCGGATTCGCCAATTTCGGTGTGTGCGACAAGCTGGAGGTCATTTCTCAAACGGAAGACGCTTCGTCAGGGACTTACACAAGCCTCTCGCAGGACGACATCAAGGCGTCGGGCGTCGCAATTCCCTCTGTAACGGTAAAGTCAAGTAACGACGCTGCGCCGCGAGGAACTATCGTAATCGGGCATCTTCGTGAAACACCTAACGTAGATGAGCTGCGGCGGTATCTTCGCGACTTCGTTCGCTTCGTACCGATCCTCGTCACCTTCGACGGCGAAAAACTCTCTCAAAGCAAATTCAGCGCCGTAGACGATCGGGAGAATCTGAAGGAAGTTGGAGACGGTGTGCAAACCTGGCGTGATGGGGATTTGGCGGTTACGGGACGCCTGTTCGAAGACAAGGGGCACGCCCTGATAGCAGGCATTGAGGGCTTGAGCATCGGGGACGAGGCAATCAACTTCGTCGGACAGATTCGGTTCGAAAACGGTGCCATCGACGCGTTCAAGCGCGGCTTTAAGCTGTGCGCTACACAAATCGGCACGGTCATTGGAGTTTCAGGGCGACTCGACAGCGACCGATTTATGCCGACGGCCGGCCGCGACTCCCTTGACTCCACCACTACCAGCCTTCTTGGTCGCATAGTCGCGCTCCTGGAACGCGTGGCGGTCGAGAAGGTGCTGGAGTCACCGGAGCGGATTGCCCAACACACCAGAATATTCCGCTATGTAGTGAAGCGCGGCATGGTGGCAGGGCTGGACCACGCTCGTGTGCGTTTGGCTGATGGCAGCGAAACTTCGCTGGGAGACATCAAGCGGCGATCTGCACAAGGCATTGGCGTCTATTTTGGAACTGCGCAGAAGCAGGCGCTAAACCAGATTATGCAGGCGCGAGGCCACATCGTCGTTCTGCTTTCAGCAGATCAATTTCGAAGGAACGCAGAGCAATCCTATCTGCAGCAATTCTGCGGCGCGAAGCCGTTCGATGGCATTATCGACTGCACGGAGCATTACAAAGAGTTGAGCCGGTTTGAGCGAGTTTTTTTGAGCGAACTGGAGATGACAATCTCCAAGTCATACGAGGTTCATAATTTTCGGCTTCTGCCGGGAAAATTGACCGAAGACATCCCTGTGTTCGTACGCGAGCATACCGGGACGGCACCCATCGACATCTATGTCGACGTTCGTCATCAGGAAATTGTTAAGCTCGAAAGCCTCGGCTTCAATCAATTGCTGTATTCGCTTATCGCGTCTTTCTGCCGCGAGTACCTTGGTCCATCGCTGAAGAAGTGGAGTCCCCGGTTTTTTGGAGACGGCGCTATAAACCTTGAGATGTTGGCAAAGCGCCGTTCCGAGCTGTGGATTTTGCTCAAGGACGATATTGGCACCGTACGGAAAGGCGGCCAGAGGCAGATAGTTACGCGCTCGGATGTGCAGGTAGTCAAAGTGGGCGGTGGGGGTCAGGCTCAGCCGGAAGCTGATGCGCAGCCTCAAGGCGACAAGAAGCCGCGCATCCTTCATATCATCGACGATACGGGCCAAACCGAACTCAGCGGATTCTATATCCGTATTCCGGAATCCGCCTTTCGCGCCTACGGCGACTTGCTTCCGGAGTGCGACAGCCGCGGCGTCGTGTGGGCAGGCAATAAAATAATGTACGTAGCATCAGACACGGTAAGTGCATCGTTCCAATACGAGATTCGACTGGACGAGATCGTAGCTGCTGAAGTGAATGGAACTCCACGGGCCGAAGGAGCCGTG
This sequence comes from Bradyrhizobium sp. LHD-71, assembly GCF_031157255.1. Taxonomy (GTDB): domain Bacteria; phylum Pseudomonadota; class Alphaproteobacteria; order Rhizobiales; family Xanthobacteraceae; genus P52-10. The sequence goes on from NZ_JAVIFX010000005.1 coordinate 59,095, forward strand.
CCGCTAGAGCGACCGATTCAAGAAATGTTCGGGGGCGCCTATTTTCCGATTCCTCAGCCGCTCAAGTCTTTTCTTGTGCCTAAGAACAATGTAGAGATACGGCTTGAGCTTCACTGCGATTGGATCGATATGCGCACTGCCAAGCATTGGGCAGCCGAAGGATAGTTGTGAAATACATCTGTCTCACTACCATCGCATCCGCCCGGCCATGCGCCTGAAGTTCTGGATGAAGAGGTCGATAAACTCGGGATCGCCCTTCGCAAACCCCGCTTGTGCGAGAGCTGACTTCATCGAATCTGATTGCAGCTCGGACACGAGCTTTTCTGCATTGCTTTCGTGCCAGCCAACCCGGCCGACCGACATCCAGGCCCATCCGTTGCGAGGCTCGCCTGCAAGCTCCTGCTGAACGCTCGCCTTATCGTTGCGCTCAAGGTGAGCGAGTGAGCCCAACATTTCGAAGCGCTCGAACATTAGTTCAAAATCCGGCGTCAGACCGGCGAAGCTCTTATGCCACTCCGAGAACAATGTGAGTAGGTGATCGCTGAGAGGCGTCTTACGCTTTTCCAATCCCTCTATCTGCTTCCACGCATCATTTTCCGTGCCTTTCCATGCCCACAGAAACAGCGCTTGGACGGCGCGGACCGGCTCGCGATGTTGCCGGTCGATCACGGCGTCGAAGAGCCGATGCAGCGCCTTCCATCGCCCAGCGCGGGTCAGCCCAAGCCCGTATGCGGTGAAGACGAGCACCGCCGGATAGGATCGAAGACCAAGGAAAACCGTTAGCCCGCCGCCAATCTTCTCGGCCTGAGCGTAAAGGCTGCGGATTATGTCGAGGACCAGCGATAGTTCACTGTCATCGCCCCATCTGCCGAGCACGCCCGTCATGCACACAAGCGCTTCTGTTGCGGATTCATATCTGCGCACATATGCACGAAATACCGCCTGATCCCAACTTCCTGGCACCGCGAACTCCGCGCCGTCAAGCCGGGTGCTTAGGCGCTGAGTTTCCTGCGTAAGTAGCTCATCCAGTTGAATTCGGTGCTCTGGTTTAGCGAGAAGGCGTTTCGCGCTGCTTACCAGAAGTTCGATACTAAGAGGGTTCTGGCGATGACTTTGCTCAAGCGTTTCGATGCGCTGGTGGAGTGCGCGGAAAAAACTGTCTGCATCGGAAATTGGAATCACGCGAGCGCGGCGATGATCGACAAGCGCACGTGCGCCATTGCCGGGATTGCCGCGCGATGCCCAGAAGACGGAGTAGCGGCGGTTCGGTGCGCGAAGAAACGCTGCCCGCAAGGCATGATCCCATTCGCCCGACCAGCCGCAAACAATCAGGCCGTGTTCGTCCAGAATTCGGTCCAGAAGCGCATCGTACTGCGCAGGGTAGCCGCTCAACTCTGCTTCAGTGTTGAGAATGCGGGCATCCTTGTAATCGCCATGGAGCTTGAGGATGTAGCAGGCGCTGTGCGTGATCGGCTCCGCGCCGTTCAGCGCATCGACTGACGAAACGACAGTGGGCTCGATTCCGCGTTCGCGCAGCGCGTTCTCCATCAGCCGGTCGAAATTCGTCGTAACGATCACACGGATATAGCCGCCGCGCACCAGGTCCGCGATGGCATGATGCGCCGCCGTCGGTATCTTCCGGCCCTCCTCGCGGTCTTCCTCGGTCGGCTCGATATAGCTGTGCAGGATGGAGCGGCGTTCTTCAGGCGACGAGGCCAGTTGCTCAAGAAGGGTCGAGTAATTTGGCTCTTCGCCCGTCTTTTCCCGATACCATGCCGCCCAGTCGATCTGATCCTGAACTCCTTGTGCGAGCGCAACGCGCCGAATGAGGTCAAGCGTGATTTCCCAGCCGGTCGGAATCTCTGCGGCGCGCGACAGGCCGGAGCCGAGAAGCACAGCGAAGACGCCCTTGTTCTCGTAGATAGAAAAAGCAAGCTGCGTCAGGGGATCATTCGTCAAAAGGGTCATGACTTACCCGCACGAGCTTCTGCCACAATGCCACAGCCTCCGGCGAAGCCTCCACTGCCACAAGACGCTGATGGATGAAGCGCACTGCCTGACCTGCCGCTACAGGCTTCGGCTCGCCGCTCCAGAAGAGCGCTTGGTCCACGAACATTGGCCATCCTTGAAAAAGTGTAAGGCCGATGCCAAAGCCGTGGGCCCATTCATTCAGCGCTTTCCGGTCTAAGCGCTCCTGCTGCTCGGAAACCATGACAACGGCGGCCTCGCGAACGCCAAGGTCAACGCACTTCTTGCCGAATATCTGCACGTCTGCCGCAGTAACCGGCTTGTCGCGCACTTCGAGTGCCTTCTCCCATGCATCAGGATTCGTGGCTGAACGCACGCAGACATCGCCCGGATACTTGCGGCTGGGATCATTGATACGACCACTCTCAACGCGGGTTGGCCCCGCAACCGCGTCCATCAGTCCGGCTACGACAGCCTGCGCGCGCCTGCCGCCTTCCGAATTGTCGAGCACAAGCCGAATAATTGCGGACGTGAGTGCATCAGGCGCAATGGCGGCCTCGCCCCCGAAATCGAGATAGCGCGGCTGGTACTTAAGGCGCACGGCTATGAAAGCCCGCAACGCGTCACGCGCCGGGGCCTCACTCGAGAGGCCGTCCAGCTCGCGGACAAGCTCCACCATGTAGTTGAATGCGGCACGGGCACCGGCATGAACGGGCGTGCCATCATCGAGCCTCGTCATCCGGAAATACGGCTGATTGTTCAGCGGCTCGCGCCCGGTGACGCCTATGTTGAATCCGAGTTCGGCAGCAAGAGGAACAAGCACGCCATGACAAAGGATGCGGGCGGAAAACGCATTGGGATTGTCTTTTGCGTGCGTGGGCTTGATGGCAAACAGATCGGCCCTCCGGTCTGCAGCCTTGGCAAGCATCGCCGTTCCCAGGAAAGCGATGTGTGTCGCGGAGACGCCGTCTGCACATAGCTGCGACAAGCGTTCAACCTTCCCGATCCAGACTGGATCGGCCTCGCCCGCAGCCGCGCGGGCAGCTTCCTCGCGCACGATGGAAGCCGCCAGGCTGTTGTCAATTTTCATGCGCTGCGCCCCCCGGCCGGTCTGCCAGCTCTAGAAGATCGCCGGGCTTGCACTCAAGCGCGATGCACAGCTTTTCAATGGTGCTGAGACGGGTGTTGTAGGTGTGACGGGAAGCAAGGGACTCAAGGGTAGCGCGGGCGAGGCCCGTCCGCTTGGCGAGAAGCTCATAGGTCATGCGCACGCCTGTCCGGCGGCGATAGCTCTCCATCGCTTCGCGAAGCTTTACCCTCAGCACGTTCGCCCCAAAAATTGTATTGACAATACAAGGTCTATTGACTACCCTTCCTATATGTGGGGGAATTTTACTCGATTCGCCCAAGGGATAGGAGCATTGTTTTGGGAGCACGCAAGCGTACCGCGATCAGTCTTTACACCGGCGTCGGCGGACTCGATTTCGGGTTCGAGGCGGCGGGTTTTGATACGGTTGCGGCCGTCGAGCTTGATGCTGCTTCATGCCGCGCCGTGCGCCTTAACCGTCCCAAATGGGGCCTGATGGAAGGCGACATTCACGACATCACCTCTGAAAGGATTTTGGCGACCGCCGGTCTTGAGCCGGGCGAGGCCGATGTGCTGATAGGCGGCCCGCCCTGCCAGCCGTTCTCTAAGTCCTCGTATTGGGTCAATGGCGACGCGCTCAGGCTTGACGATCCCCGCGCCGACACGCTCACCGCCTATCTGCGCGTTCTGCGCGATGTGCGCCCTAAGGCGTTCCTGCTCGAGAACGTCTACGGTCTTGTCTATAAAGGCAAGGATGAGGGACTGCGGCATCTGCTGACCGGTATCGAGCAGATCAATCGCGAGACGGGTACAAACTACACCGTGAGCTGGAAGATGCTTAACGCAGCTCATTATGGCGTGCCGCAGAATCGCGAACGAGTGTTTCTTATCGGCAGCCGTGACGGCGCGTCCTTTCAGTTTCCAGCCGCAACTCACTGCAGCGCTGAAGAGCATTCGTTGCTGGACGATCGCGAGCCGTACAGGACGGCTTGGGATGCGATCGGCGACCTGCCGCGCCTCCCGAATGAGCCTTCGCTCGAAGTAGGCGGCAAATGGGGCGACCTGCTTCCAACCATCCCGGAAGGCCAGAACTATCTGTGGCACACCAATCGCGGCGGCGGAGCGCAACTGTTTGGTTGGCGCACGCGCTACTGGAGTTTTCTGCTTAAGCTCGCGAAGGACCAGCCGTCCTGGACTATCCAGGCTCAACCGGGTTCAGCTATTGGGCCGTTCCATTGGATGAACCGCAAGCTCTCGGTACAGGAGATGTGCCGTCTGCAAACGTTCCCTGATGGTCTTTCGTTTGAATGCGGGCGGACAGACGTGCAGAGGATGCTCGGCAACGCCGTGCCATCCTTGCTGGCTGAAGTCCTTGCGCGTGAAATCCGTCGTCAGCTTCTTGGCGACAAGAAAAGCCTTGGCGCGCTCAAGCTCATCGCGCCGGTCCGTCACCCTGTACCCGCACCCGAGCGCCTTGCCCGATTGCCTGCCAAATACAAAAGCCTGATCGCTGATCATGCCGACCATCCGGGCGAAGGGCGCTTGCAGGCTCGGAAAAAGCAGGCGAAGGAGGCGGAGACGCTGCCGCTGCTGCCTGCCGCTGCGGAGTGAGCTAGTACTTCGGCACAGAGGTTTTGACCGGTTGGACGGGCGGAACGTGCTCCGCCCTAGTTATTGTGGAATATGCGCGGCCCGGATGGGTCCGATCATGCGGAATGTAAGGGGGAACGACGTGGGAAAAACAGAAGAGCCGAAGGAATACGTCGTCTTCCCTGAGGAAGCCATCAAATATCTACCCGAAGAATGGAAGAAACACCTCTATGCGCTCAAAGAAGAGGGACAAGGCGTCCTTGAGGCAGCCGACGACAATCTGAAGATATTAAATCGTCTTGCCCATGCGTTCCCAACTATGGCTAGCCTTCGCTACATCCAGCATCGGCTCGCCTCCACCAAGTTCGAACCGACGATGGAGTGGGTGCTTGAGAACGATATGCTGACCTTGGCGTTCGTAACGACATACGTCCGTCTCATCGACGGCGGCATCGGCAGCGGCGTTTCCCGCGGCGCGTTACCCGCTGAGCTTTGCTCCGTGCACGACAACATCATTGAACTTCGCAACAAACGCTATGCTCACAACGCCGGCCACGACTCGATAACCGGAAATCTGGAAATCGGTTTTGAAGATGGGAAGTTCGACATCGGCGTCAATTTCAATATGGGTTTCCATGTGGGAGGCGCGCTCGAATGGGAGCCTCTTGTTGTATTTCTTGACAACTTGATGTTCAGTCGACTTCACGCCCAGCTGACGAAGTTGAAGCAGAAAACGGGTCGCGAATGGACCTTCCCTAGCGGGCCACCTCCGAAATGGGTCTCGTCAGGACCGGATAGCACAACTCCTGCCGAGGATGATGGCCTAATAGTCGTTGCTTAAGGCGGGCGCATGGAGCCACTACGCCGGATGTCGTTGCCGCAACCGGTCAAACCTCTGTGCTGGGGTGCTAGGCCGCCTGCAAGAAGGTGCGGACCGATTCTTCTATCGTGTCATCGCTCGCGGCCTCGCATTCCCAAATGACAAGAACCTGCCAGCCAAGCCGATCCAGGGCTTCGTAAGCTGCCGCATCGCGTTGCTGATTCCGGCGCAGCTTGGGTAGCCAGTACTCGGGCCGGGACCTCGGCAGGCGCGCGAGCCTGCATCCGGCATGCTGGTGCCAGAAGCATCCATGGACAAGGATCGCCTTGCGAAGCTTCGGAAACACAAGATCCGGCGTGCCAGGCAGATCGCGCCGGTGCAGCCGGAACCTGTAGCCGAGACGATGCGCTGCTCGGCGCACGGCAAGCTCCGGTCCGGTATCGGTTTTCCGGATGAGCCGCATATGCGCGCTGCGCGCTTCAGGGGTTAGTCGGTCAGGCATTCTTGCAGAGCCTTATCGCTGGACTTGCCACAAACGCGCCACAGGCCGAAACGGATAGAAACGGACAATGGCGGATTTCTGCGGGTTTCAAAGAATTAGCCACTGTGGCAAAAACGCCCGCTGAAGGGTCGTTTCTTTCCGTAACTTTCAGCTAAGTCATTGAGAGAAAAATGGTGGGCGGTACAAGGATTGAACTTGTGACCCCTTGTGCGTGTCGAGCAGAACAAATAGAAATCAGAACAGCAACTTACGCTGCGCTAGCCACAGACGCGCCACATGACTCTCGCTGCATACAGCTAAGAACGCTGACGCGGCTCTCCTGCGTAGCCTCCGCGCGCTCGATCAGGTGACCGTAGACGTTGAGCGTGGTCTGGATGTTGCGGTGCCCCATCAGCGTCTGAATGCGCTTCAGGTTCACGCGCTGCTCAATGAGCATCGACGCATAGAAATGGCGAAGGTCATACGGCTTGTACTTTGGCCGTTCAACGGTCTTGCCATCCTCTTCCACCTTGATCATTAGACCGGCTTCTTCACAGGCGCTCGCAAAGCCTCTGTTGCGCCAATTCCTGACGCTCTGCCATTGGCCCGTGCTGGTTGGGAAGACAAGGTCGTAGTCATTCTGCGCGGCATGGTTCTCCGCGTAGTGTCGGACCATGCCCAGCGTATCCTCGCTCAGATTGATGAAACGGCGTCCGGCCCGGGTTTTGGTTACGGAAATCTCTTTGCCGCCGCCATCGAGCGCCCTGTCGACCTCGACTCCGGTCTCCTTGAGGCTTGAACTAGCGAGAACGAGATACTCCTGGGGCCGCATACCGGAGTCCACGGCCAGATAGAGCATCGGCCTGTATCTCTGCCATGTCTTCGCAGTCTTTTTGTTGGACGAATTTGCAAGGCGATCGGCGGCAGAAAGCAAGTTCTGGATGTCGCGCTCGCTCGGTATCACAACCGCCTCGTCATAACGCGAGGAAGCCGTGACGGTGACGCCTTCCGCCATATCGTAGGCCAACACCGCGCGGCCAACCAGTTCTTTGACCATGGAGTGAAAGGACGTGAGAACCTTGTTGGTTACATCGCGGCTGTGATGCTTGAGCAGCCACGAGCGAAACTCGATGATGTCGGGCTTGGTCAGTTCGTGCAGCTCTTTCGACCATGCGTAATCGTTGATGATTGCGGCACGGTATTCGTAGTTCGCCAGCGTGTACTTGGTGACCGGCTCCCGGCCATTCCGGCCCTCGCGCTCGCACACGTCCAGCCATTTCTGGACGCCCTGCGATACGGTTCGTATCTCAGAGCTTAGCGGCGCGGCGGTCGACCGTGCGCTTGAATCTTCCCTGAACGCAAGCGCCTCTTTGCGCGTTGCGAAAGTCTTGTAGGCATAGCCTGTTTTCGACGACTTGGTTGAGTAGCGTACTTGGTAAGTCGTGCCTTTCCTGCCTACCCGTTTTCTTATGTCTGACATTTAATCCTAGTGAGTCATACCTGACCCGATAATTGCAAGCATAAAATCAAAACCTGGCGGAGTTCTCCGCCTCTCCCTGCGCGTCCATGTAAATCTTAACAAGCGTGCCCTTCTCGATCCGCAGCTTGCCGTCGATGGGATCGACGAAGAAGGGAAGCTTCCGGGAGCCGGTCGCATCCTTGTCGGCGGCGCGCTTCATCTGGCGCTCGTTCAGCTCCACGCCCATCTCGGCGAGAACCTGCCGGGCCTGATTGAGGTCGATGTAGCAAGGCTGCCTCACAGCTCGTAGTCCTTGCAGGCAGGCCGATAAGGCCGAGCGGATTTCGGTATCTCACGCCTGGCTCTTCGGGTGCGCCTAGCTTAATCTCAAGCTCTGAGTGGTCCCACAGAGCCGGCACGCTGGGGCTCGAAAATGCACAAGTCCCGCCGGTACTTTCTCGGCACCGATCGTCATTTCATAGCGGCGACGTTTCTGAAGATAGCCGTGAAGCTTTGCATGGTCGGAATCTAGGAAGCGTCGGGCCGATCACAAGCCATGGGTGAGATAGGGGCCTTCCGTAGTGTGGAGCCCTTGCATAGTGCAATTCTTGTTGCCCCGTCATACCGGGCGCGGCACGAAGGCTTCACCCGTCACGAACAGGAAGGCACTTACTCCTTCGGGACGCCCGACGTCTTGATCACGTCCGCCCACTTGGCGATTTCTGCTTGAATATATGCGGAGAATTCCTCAGGATTTGACGAGGACGCCTCCGCGCCTTGCTCGGCGAGCTTTGCCTTGAACTCTGGCATCCGCAACACCTGCCCAGCCGCCGCACTGAGCTTCTCGATAATGGGTCGCGGCGTCCCCGCAGGAGCCAACAAACCGAACCAAACCCCGGCACGGAATTCCGGTAAGGTAGATTCAGCAACGGTCGGGATCTTAGGTATTGCCGGCGACCGCTCGGCAGTGCCGATCGCTAGCGCCCGCAGTTGGCCAGACGCCAAGAAGCCGCCCGCAGAGAGCACATTCACAAACATCATCGAAATTCGACCGGCGACCAAGTCAGTCAGCGCCGGAGCGCTGCCCTTATACGGTACATGGACAATGTCGATGCCTGCCAACTGCTTGAACAGTTCAGTGGCTAGATGTACGGCCGTTCCATTGCCGACCGAGGCGTAGTCGAGCTTTCCTGGCTTTGCCTTCGCCAACGCGATCAGCTCAGACACGTTATGTGCTGGCACGGACGGATGGACGGCAAGAAGGAATGGCAGCACTGCCACTTGGCCGATCGGAGCCAACTCCTTGACTGGATCATAAGGCAGTTGGCGATAAAAGTGCGGCGCGATGGCCAGAGGGCCGAGATCGGCCATCAGGATTGTGTAACCGTCGGGCTCAGCCTTGGCGACCGACGCCGTACCTATGGTTGCGCCTGCTCCTGGTCGGTTGTCGACATAAACCGTTTGCCCCAGATTCTCCTTCAATTGCTGCGCCAGTAAGCGTCCGACAATGTCAGTCCCCGATCCGGGTGGATAAGGCACCACGAGACGAATGGGCTTGTTGGGATAATCCTGCGCAAAACTTGCGGTGAGGGATGTGACGAGAACGATGGCAGTGATGGCAGGAAGCAGCACGCACATCCATAGCTTTGGCCGAACACCTGGACATCCAACAGATGCCAACGACCGATGACGCGCAAATGGATCTGTTCGGGACCAATAACGCAGTGAACCGCGTCTTTGCTGAAGCCTTTTCATGTCGATGGAAGCCTCCCTGCTGTTATCGCCTCCAGCGTCTTTCTTCTCCGCTGGATCGCCGGATTCATTTCGCTACTGTCGGCTCCTGGAAGCTCGGCGATCGCCTTTTGGAATACAGGCGGCGATCACGTTCGCTACGTCGTTGACAGCCTCGATGTTCCAGCAGGCCGCGATGACTTCATCCATCTGAGTGGACGAGATCACCGTCCCCTGCTCTCGGAACTTAGCTTCAAGCTGTGCATCGCTGAGCGGACGCTCCAGATTGCCGAGTGATCCCTCGAGCTTCATTCCAAGTCCACGACCATCCTTGAGCCGGATCGATACTGCGACCGCATCCTCTCCAATATCCGGATCAACTCTGGCATCTGTGATGTCTCGCAGCGCCCGGAGCGTCGGGTCGTTGGCTGCTTCATCGGTGAATTCCGCAAGCCCGCCTTTACCTCGCCCAAGACCGATGGCCGCAGCATGATAGATGGAGAACTTGGCCTCGAGGCCGGTGCTGATCGCTTTCTTGTTGCAGAGATCCTTGACCAGAGGAGCGACACGCAATTGCACTGATGCGATCTGGTCAGCAGTCAGGTTATGTTTGTCACGAAGCTGGATGCAGGCATCGATGGTGGGATGAATCACAAGGCCACTTGGAAACGGCTTGTACGTGTTGTCGTGGAGCTCGAACCTCACGCCTAAGGAATCCACGATCTTGCCGAAGTCATAGGAACCGGCTTGGACAGCCGCAAAGCCGCGCGGCCCCTCCAGGGGCAGCAGAGCGGCAGTGAAGCCCTTCTGAGCCAAGAGCGCGGCCATATAGCCGCTCTGGGCCGACCTTCCGGGATGGAAAGACTTGGCCATGGAGCCGAACATTTCGCGCAACCCCGCCGATTGCGTAGCCGCAAGGCCGATAGCGTTTGCCGTCTGTAGAGAGGTGAGGCTCTGCAGCTTGCCAACAGCAATCGCCGCTCCGAACACGCCTATCGATCCAGTGCTGTGCCAGCCAGCGAGGTAATGTGCGGGATAGGTGGCGTTGCCGATGCGTGAGATTACCTCGAAGCCGAGGATGAAGGCATGCAGAAAGTCGGCGCCGGCAACCTTGTTTGCACTGGCATAGGCAAACAAGGCGGCGGCGACTGGGGAGCTGGCGTGAATATAGTTCTTCGGCAGCGTGTCGTCATAATCATGGACGTGTGTGCTGATACCGTTCAGAAGAGCTGCGAACAAAGGGTCGAAACGCTCTCTGCGTCCGAGCACCGCAGATGTCGGCGGGCCACTAAAGGGACCGATGGCTTCAATCGCTATGTCCACGGCCCGGTGTTCGGCGCCCCCAAGCGCACAACCGACAATATTCAGCAACGCGCGTTTTGCTTCGTGCCTTACGTCCTTTGGGATATCCTGCGGACGGCTTTCGCAAATGTAAGTCGCCAGCTGTCCCGTATACGACATGCCGCAAAACTTCCTCTTAGCCGGCCTGCGTCAGTGCGCCGACGAGCGCCTCGGGATAGCCGCAGACCTCATCGATCTTGCGCGAATATTCCGCTAGAAACTGCTGACACGGACGCAGACTGCTTCACGGATCTGCATCCTGGTCGGATGACGCCTTCATGGCCGGCCGTCATGATCAGGAAGCTTGTCTACTGCGCCCAGAGTGATCTCGGGAAATACCAATTGAAGGCCCTGGTCATAGGTATATCCTATGACATGGCCTTCATCTTAACAATGCTCGCCATGGATGTTCGACAGCTCAACTATTTCGTGACCATCGTGGATTGCGGCAGCCTCGGCAGAGCGGCGGAGAAGCTCAATGTTGCTCAGCCTTCACTCAGTCAGCAGATCATTCGTCTGGAAGACGAGCTCAAAACCGTCCTGCTGATTCGAAGCCGGCAAGGCGTGTCGCCCACGGCCGAAGGTCAGGCCTTGTATCGTCACAGCCGAGTGGTGTTGCGACAGATGGAGCAGCTCAAGCAGGAAGTGCGATTGGGGACGAGCCAGGAAACCGGCACGGTTGCCGTGGGATTGCCGACGGCGGTGGTGACCATCCTTGCCATGCCGCTGGTCCAACGATTGCAGGCGCAATATCCGGGTATTCGGCTCCAGCTTTTCGAGAGCATGAGTGGCTATATCAACGAGTTGCTCGCCGGTGGTCGGCTTGATCTCGCTATCCTCTTCCGCGACGCGGATACGCGCGGCATCACGGCATTGCCGCTTCTTGAAGAGCAGCTCTATGTCGTCGGTGAGCCAGGAAATGGGGTCGGCCCGCGCGCTGAGACTTGCCCTATGGCACGGCTGAGCGGCGTCCGCATGGTGGCGCCCGGCGCGTCGAATGGGCTTCGTATCCTGCTTGAACGAGTCTTTTCCCGAGAAAGACTTGAACTCAACATTGTCGCTGATATCGATTCACTGCCGACTTTGATCTCAATCGCGCAGGCCGGTCTGGCCTGCACGATCCTGCCGGCGTCGGCCCTCGCCCAATGGGAAGTCGTGAAGCGGCCAAAGATGCGCCGATTGACCGGACCGTCATTGACGCGGCCGGTCAGCTTGTGCTGGTCCAACGCGATGCCGATTCATTCCGCCACCATGGCGGTGCGGCAGACCATCGTCGACCTGGTCGGCGAACTGTCGGCCAGCGGTCTCTGGGCCGGCATCAGCCTGCCGTCACGACAAGGCTAACGGTCATAGTGTTAGGCTATGCCCAACCCAGAAATCTGACGACCAAGGGCGTGGATGTCATCGTCCCTGAACGTGGAATCGACTGTACTCGTACCGCAGCAATAGTCTGTCATCCGGCGCGACGAACGGCGCTGGGATGTACATAGTGATCTCTTTCGAGATTGGTCCGTCCAGACCTGCACGCTTCGTCATAATGGCGAAGGAACGACTCTGCCGATACGGCGTCTCGAGTGCTTCCAACCCGGTGAAGGATAGGTGTTACGGCCAATCACTGGAACGGGCTTAGGTGCATGCGGATCGACAATTGTCTCCATGATCCGGTCCGGGCATCGCGCATTCTGCGCCGCCGGAAGGGTAGTCCGCATGGCGCCGCGCATTGGCCACTAGGTCTATATCAAGTTCATTCCGTAGATGTCGAGCGGAGGTCGATCCAACGTAGAATTAACGTCGACCCATAGCGTCGATTAACGACCATCGCTTCTAAACGTCGAAGAACACCGTTTCGTTGTCGCCCTGTAGATGGACATCGAACGTGTAGACGTTGTTTGTGCCGGCCTTGCGCTTCGCTATCAAGGTTGCACGCCGATCGGAGGATACCAGTGCGAGTACGGAATCGCTGGTGTTGGCCGCCTCGTCGTCAAAATAGATTCGCGTGTACAGATGCAGCAGCATGCCGCGCGCGAATACCGCGAGCAGAATGTGCGGTGCCTGCGGCTTGCCGTCGGCGTCAGGCACTACACCGGGCTTGATGGTGTCGAACACGTAGCCGCCGCTCTTGTCGGTGTCGCAGCGGCCAAAGCCGTTAAAGGGGGAGTTCGGTGGTGCATGCGCATCTTGCGGATCGGAGAAGTGGCCCTGCGCGTCGGCCTGCCAGATCTCCAGTATGCAGTCCGCAATCACGTCGCCGTCGCCGTCGTAGACTGTGCCCTCGACCCGGATGCGCTCGCCGGACGTATCTGATGTCAGCAGATTGCTGGTGAAGGCGTCGTTCCACGCATATTCGCCGTTCGGCGTCAGACCGTATTTGAAATAGGGGCCGACGGTCTGCGAGGGCGTGATGCCATCAGGACGAGGTTTCGACACTCACTTGCTCTCCATCGGCGTGGCATTACGCCCGCGTAGAACGATATCGAAACGGTAGCACAGCGCCCATTCAGGCTCGGTGTTCTCGAGATCGAAGGACGAAATCATCCGCGCCCGCGCCTTCCCGTCGGTCACCGAGTTGAAGATCGGATCGAACGGAAACAAGGGGTCGCCGGGGAAGTACATTTGCGTCACGAGACGTGAAATGAAGGAGTGACCGAACACCGAAAAGTGGATGTGCGCGGGTCGCCAGGCATTATGGTGGTTGCCCCAGGGATAGGCGCCAGGCTTGATGGTGATGAACTTGTAGTAGCCGGCCGCATCGGATTGCGTGCGACCAGCGCCTGTGAAGTTCGGATCGAGCGGCGCCGGATGTTGGTCGACGACATGGATGTAGCGGCCACAGGCGTTGGCCTGCCATAGCTCGACTAACGTGTTGGGCACGGCGCGGCCGTCTTCGTCGAGGATGTAGCCGTGCACGATGATGCGCTCGCCGAGCGGCTCGCCCTTCGACTGAATGGTGAGGTCGTTGTCGTGCTTGCGAACGGTCTCATGACCATAGACCGGCCCGGTCAGTTCCGAGAGCGTATGCCGTATCGGGATCAGCGGCTTCGAGGGCGTTCGCTTGATCGAGCTGCGATACGCCGGAGACAGGCGCGCGGGATGGGCGCTGTTCGAAGCCACCGGATAAATCAACGTCATACAGTGTCTCCGGACAGATTCAGTGACATTCGTCACGCGTTCGACATCACGCCGGTGCTTTGAAATCGTAAGAGATGCGCCCGGCCGGTAGATAGAACAGCGCGATCACTGCGCCACCCCTGACCTCCGGGTAGTGCCGGCTGCCAGGATCGGGCGCAGTCCAGCCTGGTCCTTGCCAACCCTGCAGTCCCTTTAGCTGTGCGCCCTTGTCGAGAGGAACGACGAGGTTGAGCTCACCATAGGGGTGACCGTGATATTGTCCGCGCAGCACGTCATGATCGTCCTCGTCCTTGAAACGGCGCGGATCAGTGCTGTTCATGTAGACCGCAGTGATACTGAACTGGAACGTTTCGGGGACCGGCTCAAGGATGCGGCTGCGCCGATAGTTTGGGCCTTCCACTTCCTGGTTCGCCGCCCAGCCCTCCTCGACCCCCAATTTGATAAGACGAGCAAGATCCTGGTACAACGCGCTGTCTTCTCCATAGGTCTCGTTGAGCCATCGCTCCATCGCTGCGCTCGGCGTCATGTCCTTGACTTCGCGCAGGAAAGGAATGCTGCGTTCGATGAGCTGTTCGCGGCTTCCCATGACTTTCTCCTCCGTCAATTAGGCCTTATGCTTCAAATCCCGCGAACGTGGCGAACTCATCAACGTTCGCTCGCGGCATCAATCTTTTCGTCTCCTGAACCCTGGCACGACCGATGGAGATGCCGCACACCACCATCTGCTCTGGCGGGATCGACAACAGCGGGCGCAGAATCCGGTGGTATTTCGAGAACGTCTCCTGCGGACAGGACTGAAGCCCACGCCCCGCTGCCGCCAGCATTACGTTCTGCACGAACATTCCAAGGTCCAGCCAGCTTCCGACTTCCAGCCGACGGTCGATCGTCACAATCAGTCCCACCGGCGCGCCGAAGAATGTGTAATTCTTTGCGGTTTGCCTGCTCCGCGCCTCGACATCCGTTTGAGCGATGCCGAGCGATCCGTAGAACAGTCGTCCAAATTCCTGTCGCCGCCTCAGGTACGGATCAGGTAAGTCACTGGCGTAATATCTGTATTCCGACATGTGCTCACCGCTGGATGTTTCGTGTGCTTCCAGCAGGGCCGCTGACACCCCGTCCTTTGCTGCACCCGCGAGCACGTAGACGTGCCAAGGCTGGATGTTCGCGCCACTCGGTGCGAACCGGGCGACGCGGAGAATATGCTCTATCGCCTGTCGCGGGACCGGAGTGTCGCAGAACTCGCGGCAGGCAGATCGACCAGCCATGATCTCGTCGATCCGGCCCAGCCCATCGGTACACCCGCCGATCACGGCTTCTTCAAGAACGGACATCCGCCTTCCTCCATCGGTTTGAAGGCTTCTTCTCCGGGAATAGTCGCGATCAGCTCGTAGTAGTCGAACTTGTATTTTGACTCCTCAAGCGATTTGACGCGGAACAGATACATGTCGCGGACCAGCCGACCGTCTTGACGGATCCGGCCATTCTTTGTCATGAAATCGTTCACCGGCATCTCGCGCATTTTGGCGGCAACGGCCGAACCATCGAGCGTGCCGGCAGCTTCGATCGCTCTGAGATAGTGCAGCACCGCGCCATAGGTGCCGGCATGGATCATAGTGGGCACCTTCTTGGTCTTCTCGATGAAGCGCTTCGACCACGCGCGCGTCTCATCGTTGAGGTCCCAATAAAACGCCGAGCTCAACATCAGGCCTTGCGCGCTTTGCAACCCGAGGCTGTGAATGTCCGCGATGAAGACGATCAGGCCGGCAAGCTTTTGCCCGCGCGTCACGCCAAACTCGCCCGCTTGCTTCACGGCGTTGATGAAGTCGCCGCCAGCATCGGCAAGCGCTATCACGTCGGCCTTGGATGCCTGCGCCTGCAGCAGGAAGGACGAGAAATCGGACGTGTTGATCGGATGCCTTACGGCACCCACCACCTTGCCGCCGGTGGCATCGATCACCTTTCGGCTATCGGCTTCAAGCTGTGCGCCAAGCGAATAGTCCGCCGAAAGGAAGAACCAGCTCTTGACGCCGAGACGTGAGATCGCTCTCGTCGTGCCCTGCGACAGCGCATAAGTGTCGTAGGTCCAGTGGATTCCCGTTGGCGAGCACTCGTCGCCGGTTAGCCGCGAAGTGGCCACGCCGGTCGCGAGAAACAGTTTCCTCTTCTCGCGTGTAATGCCTTGCACGGCAAGCGCGACCGCAGAATTCGGGACATCCAGGATGGCCTCAACGTTGTCGTTCTCCAACCACCGACGGGCGATCGTCAAACCGACATCCGCCTTGTTCTGATGATCGCCCGCGACGATCTCGATCGGGCGCCCGAGCACCTTGCCGTTGAAATCGTCTACCGCCATCTGCGCGGAGACAACCGAGCCTTGGCCGCCATTGTCCGCGTAGAGGGACGACATGTCGGTCAGCACGCCGAGCTTGACCGGCCCGTCCTGCGCGGTCGCCGACGTCGCCATCGTCGCCAACACCAGTCCGAGCGACTTGTGTGCGACACTTCGAGCGAACCTCACCCAGGTTTTCATGGTTGCTTTCCTCGCAACTCGGTCAAGGAAATCTTGTCCAGAACGGTGCTTTTCGGAAGTGAAAGTCTTGCAGGTTAATCCTGAATAGGATTCAGATGGGTGGTGACAAGGCGGCAGTAAACTCGCCGAGAATCCGATCATCATGCCCGGCGAGCGGCTGACTTAACGGCACACGATCGCAATATTTCCGAGGCGCGCGATCAGCCACAGACGGGACTCTCAGCGTGTCCGTTTCCTTCAAGACTCTGGATCTGAATCTGCTCAAGGTATTCGACGCGATCATGGAGGAGCGCAGCGTGCTACGCGCCAGCCAGAAGGTCGCATTGAGCCAGTCCGCCGTGAGCCACTCGCTCGCCCGGCTGCGTGAGATGCTGGATGACGAGCTGTTCGTTCGCACCGCCACAGGCATGCAACCGACTGGGCGCGCGTTGACGATGGCGCCGCAAGTTCGCCAGGCACTGCGATCGTTGGAGGCCGCCGTCGAGCTGCCGATCTTCACTCCGGCCGTCTCCACTAAGCCGTTCACGCTCGCCGCCAACGACTTCACGACGATGGTGTTAGCGCCGCCACTGCTGAAGATATTGAGCCGAGAAGCTCCGGCGGTCGATCTGACCATCAAGCCGGTGACGCGGATCGATCTTGCCGAGCAGATCGACCTCGGCCGCATCGACGTCGCGATTGGCGTGTTCTCGTCTCCGCCGAGCCGCCTCCGCACGGCTTTCCTATTCGAATACGACGATGTGTTGATCGTCAATGCGAAACGCAAGCTCTCCCGGTTAGACAACGCGAAGCTCGCCGCAATGCCGCTGATCGTCGTCTCCTTCGGCGGAGAGCAGGAAGGTGCGATTGGAGGTTTCATCTCCGAGCGAGGTCTTGCCAGACGCTCGGAGATGTACGACCGCGTGGCGCTCGAGCGAGCGCTCGCAAAAAGCGACCGGCCGCCACGGATCGCGGTCTCATTGCCGCATTTTCTTGCCGTGCCCGCACTACTCCAAGATTCGGAACTGGCGGCCATCGTCCCGCGTCCACTGGCAAAAGCGCTCGCACAAACCCACGCGATCGCAGCCTATGACTTGCCCTACAGCACGAGGCCGGTCGAGGTCCGGCTGTTGTGGCATGAACGTGTCGAAGGTGAGCCATCGCACAAATGGCTCCACGAAATCCTCCGACGCGCGACCGAGGGCCTCAGGCGCGGGCGCTAGCGCGCGTCAGGCCGCCGGGGTGCGGCCGAGGCGCTTCTTGTGTCTGAGGATACGGCGAATGAGGTCGGCGACATGGCCCGGCGCATAGGGCTTGGGAATCAGCGCGTCGGCGCCGGAAAAGCGGGTGCACCTTCAAATTCCGGCCCGAGGTGAGCAGGATCAGGATCGCCCGGTGGTTTCGGCACACCCGGCGCGAGACCGACGCTGTCTATGGCGCCGGGCATCTCGATATCGGAAAAGGTCAGGCTGTTCGGTTTGCCCCGATCTAATAAGCGCGATCGCGGTGACCGCGTGACTGGCTTCGACGACATACCAGCCGCGCTGGTTGCCTGATTGGAGAGCGCGGCCAACTGTCAAGCGGAGGCGAACGGCAGCGTCTGGCGATCGCACGTGCCCTGATCGCGCAGCCCGACATATTGCGGCTCGATGAACCCAGCGCGGGTCTCGATGTGGAAATCGAGCACAGCATTCTCAGCATGCTGCGAAAGATGTCGCTCAACGTCGGCAACGTTCATCGTCGCGCCGACAAGCCCTAGCGCGTCCCGGCGCTCCCGAAGCTGATGATCATGCAGTTGTCGCCGACCTGTGGCCGGTCCAGTGCCTGCCCGAACGAATCGACGGGAGCTATGACGATTCCGGCCACTTCGAACGCGTCAATCCGTTCCCGCGGTTTGGCGTATCTCGCCCAAGAGTGCGCGGCGAGCGCTGTCCCGCCAGAGCCATACGCAATCGTAGATCACGGGCGGCGCGCTCGCCGCAGATTAGCCTGTCGATCACTAGTTGATGTCGCTGGCGGGCGAATGCTTGCATACCCATCCTGAGCGTGCAAACTAAGATGGCCACAAATAGAAAAAGGCCTCGCCGGGTTGTCGGCTCTCGGTTTGGCAAAATTCAAAGCCCTGCGTTGGGGCGATGGGAGGGCGTTCCGATGGGATGGGCTTGCACCTGCGTCCGGCTGGCCACTTTCTTTCTTCTAACGTTGTTCGTGTCTGCACCCGCTGCAGCTCTAGACTCGTTTCCAACGAAGCCAATCAAGATGATCGTGCCATTTCCGGCTGGGAGCGGATCCGATGTGTCTGCTCGACGCATCGGACAAATCATCACTCAAGCGACCCAACAGTCGGTTGTCATAGAGAATAAACCCGGTGCAAATGGCTTTATTGCAGCGCAAGCCGCTGCAACGGCCAAGCCGGACGGATATACGTTATTCTTAACGACCAATACGACTCACTCGGCCAACCCTGCGCTGTTCAAGTCACTACCGTACGATCCTGTTCGAGATTTCGCACCAGTGATACGCGTCGGAACGAACGGACTTGCGATTGTGGTGGGCTCGAACAGCGCCTTTAAATCTTTAGATGATCTCATCAGTGCTGCCAAGAAAGCGCCTGGCAAACTTGCATTCGGTAGCGGCAGCTCATCGTCGCAAATTGCGAGTGAGATGCTTGCGAGCATGGCTGGAATCAAACTTCTTCACGTTCCTTACAAGGGAATGCCGCAGGCGCTAACCGACGTTATGAGCGGGCAGCTTGATTTCATGTCGGCGGATTATACGACATCGACCCCTTTAATTCAGGCGGGTTCGATGCGTGCTTTGGCAGTCACGGATACAAAGCGGAATCCAAATCTACCAGACGTGCCTACGGTCGTCGAACTAGGACTTCCCAAGTACGCAATGTATTCCTGGACAGGACTCTTTGCTCCGGCAGGAACTCCAGCTGAGGTCATCGACAAGATCAATTCGACGGTTCGCGCCGGTCTGGAGCAGGACGATGTCAAGGATACTTACCAGCGGAGTGGGGCGACCGTTTGGACGTCAACGCCAGCTGAACTGGGCGATTTTGTTAAGTCGGAAATGAGTAAGTGGGCTGACGTGGTCAAAGCTGCGGGAATAGCCCCTGAATAGAGATGCAACAGGCTTGCTGCGAGAATTGCAATCAAGTGCTTAAGGAGAAGGCCGCAATCCAGCGCGATATCAAACAAGTAACGCGCCGACCGGTGTGGCCATCATCAGCAAGGCCTGCAAGAAGTCACAGCGGCCGTGAGAGCAGCTGGAGAGCATGTGACGCGCGGCGTAAGGACAGTGAAGCGCCTTGCGAAGGGTGATTTGCCATGAGTTTCCACTCCTGAGCCGTTTTGTGACATTCGATAGCTGAACGTCTTCCCACGTACCTGCCGACGTGAGGGATGGTTTCGACCAATTCGATCTCTGTCCAGCCTTGTCGCCGGGCGATCTCGATATGAGTCATCAATTCGCCTTGGACGCCCATGGCAGCGTCAGTCACCGCGCAAAATCAGTGTACGCGTGAGATCGATACCCTCCCTTAACCAGAGAGTCAAAGAAGGAGAAGACGATGCTCAAAGCAAGACAAGTAGCCCCACTCCTTTTGTCGCTCTTGCTAGTGTCCCTGCCTGTTATCTCGGCCACGCCGGCTATGGCGCAGAAGCAGGGAGGCACGCTGCGTCTCTACCAGCTCGATAACCCGCCCTCCGCATCGCTGCATGAAGAGTCGACCATCACCGCGGTCACTCCATTCTCGGGCATCTACAACAACCTGGTGATGTTCGATCCGTTTAAGCCGCACGAGAGCCTCGATACTATCGTGCCGGATCTCGCGGAGAGCTGGACGTGGGACGCTAACCGCACGAGGCTGACCTTCAAACTGCATCAAGGCGTTACATGGCACGACGGCAAGGCATTTACAGCGAAGGACGTCCAGTGTACGTGGCGCATGCTGATCGGCAAGTCAGACAATGCCGACTTCCGCCGCAACCCGCGCCGGGTTTGGTGGTCGCGTGTCGAAGACGTAACGACCAATGGCGACTTCGAAGCGACATTTGAACTCAATCAGCCGCAGCCGAGCCTGCTGGTGCTGCTGGCGAGTTCATTCTCGCCAGTTTATCCCTGCCACGTGGCGCAGAACGTGATGCGTACGCGCCCAGTCGGAACCGGCCCCTTCAAGCTTGCCGAAATCAAGCGCGGTGACTCCATCCGTCTGACACGCAACCCGCACTACTTCAAGAAGGGCAAGCCCTACCTCGACGAAATCACCTTCAAGATAGTCGAAAGCCAGGCGACCCGCCTGCTGGCCTTTCAGACTGGTGAATTCGACATCACCTTTCCTTCAGACGTCCACGTGCCGCTGTTCAAGGACCTACAGGCACGCACGCCGTCCGCAGTATGCAAGATGACCACGACCGGCACACTGACGACGTTATTGGTCAACCGCCTCAATCCACCGTTCGACAGGGTCGCAATTCGCGATGCGGTGTCGCTCGCTATCGATCGCAACGCGATGAATACAATTCTGTTGGAAGGTAAGGGCCTGATTGGCGGAGCCATGCTGCCGAAACCCGCTGGCGAGTGGGGTATGCCGAAGAGTATGCTAGAGTCACTGCCCGGCTATGGGCCTGACAGCGCCAAGAATGTCGCCGACGCCCGCGAACTCATGAAACAGGCAGGCTTTAACGAGAGAAATCCGCTAAAGATGAAGATCCAGACGCGCAATCTCGCGACCTATCGAAATCCCGCGGTGCTGATGATCGATCAACTCAAGAAGATTTTTATTGAAGCTGAACTGGAAGTTCTCGACTCGACGCAATGGTACGCGCGCTTGACCCGCAAGGACTACACGCTGGCGCTAAACGGTATGGGGGTCGCGGTCGACGATCCCGATGGCAATATCGTCGAGAACTACGCCTGCGGCTCCGACCGAAACTACACGCAGTATTGCGATGCAAATGTTGACAAGCTGCTGGCCGAGCAGTCGCGGGAACCTGACCGCGAGAAGCGCAAGAAAATTGTCTGGGAGATCGAGCAGTATCTGGTCAAGGACACCGCGCGTCCGGTGATCCAGTTCAGCGTTGCCGGCAACTGCTGGCATAACTACGTCAAAAACTACGTACCGCACGACAATAGCCAGTATAATTACACTCGCTTTGAGGATGTGTGGCTAGACAAATAAGCCGCATTGAGAAAGGTGACGTTCGATCCTCTTGATCTTCGATAGGAAGACCAAGGTCTGCTTCAATCATAATCTGTCGATCCTGAAGGTGGCAAGCGCCGCGATAGGGACCGCGGCTCACGGCAGCCGGTGGTCTTTTGTTCGAGCGTGTCGCTCGAGAGACGAGGCGCGGCCGTGAGGGACAACATGACGGCGGAGTTGCGGCGCGCGATCCGCGTTTTCGTATCGATCTTTCGCGAATGAAGAGTTTTATGCGGAACTCGCGCAGGGCACCTTTCCGAAAGCGTCTTGAGGTTGATCGCCAAGTCAAACCTTGTCGGTAGTTCGACAGTAGTAGCGCCAGCTTTTCGTTTCCTAGAATCTTGTCGACTCGAGAATCTCCCTGTCGTGCCATCTCAACAAGTCAGGCGCGTTCAAAATTCCAGAACGATATAACGATCCTCGACAGTCACCGGAACGGTTTCGGCCTGAAAAAGTCCGCGCGTCAGTGCCTCGCCGGTTTCGACAACGACGGGAATGCTGCGCGCACGCGTTGCGCTGTCACACCAGGATTGGCCGGTCTTGATCTCGAACAACCAGCCATGCCACGGGCAACGCACCATCTCTCCGCGCTGGATCAGCCGATACGTGCCGGGCATATCGGAATCGGGGCGACCAACGATATCGCCGCGACAGACCGCGGCTCCCTCATGCGGGCAACGATTGACTAGGGCGTAGAAGGCGTTGTCGATGTTGTAGACACCGATCTCGCGCCCCGCGGCGCTAACGATTTTGCATTGTCCCGGCGGGATCTGGCTTGCGAGCGCAACGACGTATTTCGCCATCAATCGAGGCCGTAAAATGCCAGCGCGTTGTCGCGCATGATCATCCGCTTCTGCGCGTCCGGAATGTGCGTCCTGAAGGCGTAGCGCGGATCGTCCTGATCCCAGTGCGGATAGTCCGTCGAGAACATCACGCGATCCCATCCGATCCACTCGAGTATATCGAGAAGATCCTCGCGTCGTTTCGGCTCCTCGATCGGCTGCGTCGTGACCCAAATGTGGTCGTGAATGTATTCGGACGGCAAGCGCCTGAGATGCGGCACCTCATCCCGCATGCGCGTGAAGTGCTTGTCGAGCCGCCACTTCAAGGCGGGGAGCCAGGCAAAGCCGCCTTCGACCAGGACCGCCTTCAGCTTAGGCACTCGCTCGAAGACGCCTTCAATCACGAGGCTTGTGGTCAGCGCTTCGTTGGTCTGCACATAAGACGGATGCTCCTCGTGATAGTAGGACGGCCATCCGGTGCCGGTCGGCGGATGGCCGCCGACACCGCCAAGATGCAAAGCAATTGGAAAACCGTTCGCGGCGCAGGCCTCGAGAATCGGCAGATAGCGCCGACGGCCGAGCGGCTCAATGCTGCGCGGCGGGATCATCACCTGCGCAAATCTCCTATCGCCCGCGCGCTTCTCGATTTCTCCAATTGCGGCGTTTTGGTTCTCGAGGCTGATCTGCACGGAGCCGAGAAGCCGTGACTCGCGGTCACTCCATACCGTGGCCTGCCAGTCGTTCATAGCGGTGGCCAGCGCCGCGCCGAAATCGACGTTGCGCTCATCGGACGCGCCGCCGCCGAGCGGCAACATGATGCCGTGCCGTACTTCGAACAAATCGAGCAACTGGGAACGCATCAACTCAAGGTCAGAGCCGGGCGGGCCACCGTTCGAGGGCCAGGCATTACCGCGCATGCCATTGCCGGGGCTGATGCGGGGGTAACTCGATGTCGCGGCAAATGGCCCTCGCGAGCGGCGGCCTACGGTCGCGGCATGCTCGCGCCAGCGCTTCGGCAGAAATTCCTGAAGCTCGGTGGGCGACTTGAACATTGGGTGGATGTCGCAATCGACAAAGCCGAGATGCGCTTTTCCTTCGGTTTCGACCGGCGATTTGGCATTCGCTAGATGGATGTTCATGCCGCTTACTCCAAGGAATCACGGGCCGTGTGCGACAATCGAGGGTAGGTCATCAGCGGATTGTCGAACAGCATCTTCCTGACCAGCGCATCCGGTAAACCATCGGGAACGGCATCGTCGCCGTCGAAATGCCAGTGCGGATAGTCGGTCGAGAACAATAGGATGTCCTCTGAGCCAAGCTGTTCGAGCAGACGCTCGAGCTGTTCGCGGCGCGATGGCGCGTCGAACGGCTGAATAGTGAAACGGACATGGTCGCGAATGACCTCCCCGGGCGCCTGATGCAGCCATGGCACTTCGAAGCGAACCGCGCGCCAGGTCTTGTCCGCGCGCCAAATCGTGCCCGGCAGCCAGGTCACCCCCGATTCCATCATCACGATCTTGAGCTCAGGAAACTTGACGAAGACGCCCTCGGTAACGAGGCTCAGTAGCTGGGCCGCGAAGGCCTGCGCCTGCGCCACATAGTCTTCGAGATAGTAAGATGGCCAGCCGATCGACGAAGGCGGGTGCCGGTAGTTGCTGCCAGCGTGAATGCCGATCGGCAGCTTGTGGAACTCTGCGGCGCGATAGATGGGCCAGTAGGATCGGCGCCCAAGCGGTCGCTCGCCCATCGCCAACATTAGTATCTGCACAAAGCGTCTATCGATTGCGACGCGTTCGATCTCTTCGGCGGCGAGCTCGGGGCTTTCCGCGGGAACGACAATCGATGCGCGCAAGCGCGGATCGCGATCGAGCCATTCCTTCGCGAGCCAATCGTTGGTCGCCTTGCAAAAGGCCAGGCTCATGTCCTCACTAAGCATGATTTGCGTGCCGTGGATGCAATTGCACACGGCAAATTTGAGCTTGAATTGATCTAGCACTTTCGATTTGAGGTCGCCGAAATGCGATCCTGGCAAAGCGCCGTCCGAGGCCTGCCAATCCGGCCGCACCGAGAGCGGTGCGCGCGGCGGCAGGCTGCTCATCTGGTAACTCTGGCTTTCGACGCCGCGGATTCGGACGTGATCCGCCCAATATTCATCGAGGAACGGCACCAGCGTGCGGGTCTGTGGCACCGCAATATGGAGGTCGCAATCGATGGCGCCTGGTAGGGGTGCCGGCAAGGCTGTTTTCCCAGAGCGAACAAGTCTTGAAACTCTATGCGGTTACCGCCGTCAAATCCATGGTGAAAGTCACAGATCTGCAATGTCATCGCGACTCGAACGTGTGACCTTTGCCTTTATGGCCTTGCTCGTTCCATTCGCCAATGGCCCAGATCCGCCCGATCCGCGATATCTGTCGCCAACGCACCCGTACCGTTGGCCGGATAGAGAGTTGTTACGGCGAGGGCCGAACGAAGATCAACGCATTGAAGTCCTAGAGATTGCCGCCGAGTTCGAATCCCATGCATTCTGGGCGCGGGCGCGTGAGTTTTTGTCCTAGCCTTAGAATGTGTTCGTGCGCTTTGCGCCTTCAAAACATCGACCGACTGCCCCACCTCTAGCGGAACGGTGGAGATAGAAACTCGGTGGGCTGTACACTTTCACCAACGACTTGAAGATCGATCCTGCTGATCAGTTCCGAACGGTGCACTTCAGCAGCGCTCATGGCGGCCATCGTCTGTCGCAACGTACCGACGTTTGATCCGAGCGACACAATCCCGCCTAACACCACAGCGATCGATGCGATGGCAGCGACCTGATTGAATCCGAATAGGCCGAGTATAGTAACGAGCAGCAATACGACGCCGCCGGCGATTGCCGCTTTGGAAACCATTATGATCTTTCGGCATCTCTCGGAAACTTCGGCAAGTTCCTCGAGTTGCGCTTCGATCCGTGAAACTTCGTCGCTCGGATTGTTCTCGTCCATCAGATTCAAGTTTAGATCCGCATGGTTGACCGTCGGAAGTAGCGGGGGGTCTGCTCACTCCGTCCCTGAGCGCTACAGGCATCCATCACGATCGACGAAATGCCCACTCAGAGCAAAACCGACGCGCGGGTAGCCTCTCGCTTTCAGACGATCTTAGTTTGCCGACTCCAGAGGTAGCAACACCAGTTACATGTCATTGCCGCCTTGTTTGGCGCGTACACTCGGGCGAAACCGAGATCCAGCATATCGAGTTCCGCCGCGGCTCCTCCGAATATCACCCAAACATCGGCGAGGTCCGCTTTGGCCTCATGAACGGACATTGTTAGCTTGAAGCCAAGCGTCCTCTAAGGCCAAGAGCAGACGTTTAGAGATCATAAAGCTTGCGGTGGCGATCGCGCCAAGCAGCAATCGTCAGGTGAGGATCGCGGGCGTCGTGCCGCGCGACAGCCAAGCGACCCTCAACACTGGGACGTGAGACTCCTCGTCGGCAGCGTTCGCCGACGGTGCCTTGAAGCGCTCGCCGAGCTCACTGAAGTCGACAGTCTTGAAGGGTCATGCCGCCCTTGCCGTCGGGCACAGGCACGAACTTGGTGCCCAGGGCGTCTACTCTGGTTGAATGCCAAGTTGCTTCAAGGCTGCAATTAGTGCGGCCGAGTCATTGGTAAACCTCTTTTTCGCCTCTGCGGCCGGAATGGCAGGATCCAGATGAAACTGGTCGGTTGCCTGCTGAACACGCGAATCTTTGCCGCCCAGAACCAATGCTTCAGAGAGCTTTTCCAGAATATCTTCGGGTGTTTGGGCCGGTGCCCAGAACCCAACATAGCCACGAATATGCGACGCCTGCGACTTAAGGCCCTGCTCAGCCAAAGTCGGGACGTCGGGAAAGGCCCGGTTTCTTGTTCCCACCGACGCAATCAGCTTGCCCCGCCCGGCTTGTAGAATCGGCAACGTCGGAGCCGTGCTGCCGACCCCAATGTCGGTTGAACCAGCCATAAAATCGGACCACATGGGAGCTTCGCCACGATAATGGATAGGCTCGATTTTCAATCCGTACTGCTGATTGAGCTCTGAAGCCACCAAGTGTGGCGTCGAACCGATGGCATATGTAGCCATGCTGAGCTTGTCGGCTTTCTTTGCGAACTCCACAAACTCTTTGAGATTTCTGACGCCGGTGTCGGGCTGTACGACGACCAAACTACCACTACCAGCAACGATCGTTACGATTTCGAAATCCCTCTCAGGATCGTAGGATAGATTCTTCATCGTAACGCGATTCTGAATCATCGTTGTCGAGATGGAGGCCATGAGGGTGTAGCCATCGGGGCGCGCTTGCTTGACGTCGAGGGCGCCGACAGTCCCGGAGCCACCACCTTTGTTCTCAACGACAAAGGGCTGACCAAAGTGACGGCTGAGAAACTCCGAGTATGCTCTTGCCACGACATCGGTCGAGCCGCCTGGTGGATAACCGCACACGACCCGCACGGGTTTTGTTGGCCACGCGGCTTGCCCAGAAGCTCGCCAGCCGAGCAATGCCGAACTGGCGATCGCCGTTCCTGTTGCAATAAGTGACCTGCGATTCATGCGCTTAGCCATCTGTCGGATCCTCCGTGTTCTTATTTTAGTGTTCGATTGTAGACAGTGTTGCCACTACAACTGTAGTGGCCTGCGTATGGATTGTGAAGCAGCTCGCGACTGCATGCCATCCGCGCTGTGAACGCCGCGCAAAGACTGAATGCAGTGCGCGTGCAACGCCGCGGTATTCGATCTGTGCCGCCTACCCTCGCATTCAGTCTCGTCATTGCGGAAATGCACACTAAAGCTATCGTTTGAGTTTTGAGAGAGTCGGCCGCGAATCACGCAACTGAGTTAAAAGTCCGCTTGCGCCCTCCACTGATGACCAGACATCGTGCGTGCGACAATGCGCCTTCACTAAGGGACAATAACTGCCAGTTGGAGCGGCGAGGTCCCGGGGTTTGCCATACTTGAAGCACCGAGCTTGCGGGAATCGAAGAACCTGGTTGAACTCGGTGATGACGAGCTCTTCGTTCGAGCCACGCATGTTGGAGAACGGATTTTCTCAGTTGGCGCCCGGCAGCTTGTCGCGAAATAACGCAAGCAGTGCCGCGGAGGAACGATAGAACCTGCGAGGTGTTGGACCTCGATGATCTGGTTCCGGAGGAAATGATGAGCGCACCGGTCTCGACGTGTTCAACAAGACGCTGCAGAGCCTCGGCCTTCGACGGTACTACTCGGGCAACTCGTCGCCAGACATCTTCCGTTTCTCCGGGTCAGTCGCAAGGCGTCTAATCAGCTCGCACTCAGCGGCGTCAGCGATGACCTTCTCGCGCCTTCAAGTCTTGCACGTTTCTGACTCTCTGTATGGCGAATGTGACGCCGATGCTTTATATGTTCGAGCAGTCTGGCGCGTTCAGGAATGCCAGCAGCTTTCCAACCAGCTCAAATCGACAGAAAATTTTAAAATTGCTGGAATGAATGTTTGTACACCCCAATAGAGGGCTTTGATGTGGATCAACGACGAGGTGCGCGCTGTTCGCTGGAGGCGCGGCCTTTCGCAAGCGTAGTTCGTGAACATTTTTTTATGTGGAGGCAGACTCATGAGCATTCAGCGATTCCTGGTGGCGTGCGCGGCGGCGCTCGCTGCATCGATGTCGGCGAGTTACGCCGGCCCATGCTCACACGAGATCGGCCGCGTGCAGGCGGAGATCGACGCCAAGCTCGAAGCGAAAGCGGCTGCCGGGCCGTCCGCGCGCGAGAGCACCGCAGCCAAGATGCATCGTCAGCCGACGCCGGACTCGATCGCAGCCGCCGAGACCAGGCTTGGTGAGGTGTCGTCACAGAAGGTGGAGGCGGTCGCAGCGGCTATGGCGCGGGCGCGCCAAGCCGACCAGGCCGGCCACCAGAGCGCCTGCGAGCAGGCTCTGGTCGACGCGCAACGCGCTCTTGGTCCGTAGCCGGCGCGCTCGAACCAGTAGTTGGTTCTGCATGTTTGATCTTTTTGGACCGTGAGGAGAACGGGTGGATGGGCGGACGTCTCGGCACGAATCATTTTCCAAAAACTTGGACAGCGTACCGGACGCACCTAGATGATCGAGAATCGTTCCAGCGCAGGCCATATCGGCAACACAGCAGTCGCAACGTCGCCGCCGGACGGATCTGTGCTCCTCTACGGCAGTTCCTCTCTCTCTGTCGCCCAGTCGCTTTATGCGAGCATGAATGTCCTACCGGCGCGTGATCTGGCACCGGTCATGCTGGCCTTACGCGGCGCACTGATCCTCCGTGCTGCAGCCACTAGACTTATGGACTATGTGGGGGATGGCCTTGTCTTTGCGCGCTGGTGATCCAGAAGGCGCGCGGCCGCGCGCGCCTATTCTGCCTTGGCGCCACTGACTTCGACCGCCTTAGTCCAATGCGCCAATTCATTTTTTCCCGATATGGCATATTCCGTAGAGCCTAGTACATCCAGCTCGAGCCCCTGAGACTTTGCGAAGGTCGCGAAGTCGGGAGTGCGCAGAATCTTCAGCAGCGCCGCCGACAGCCGCCCCTGAATCTCGACTGGCAGCCCCTTGGGGCCCAAGAAGCCGATGCTCGTCGCAATATCAAATCCCGGAAACCCGAGTTCGGTCAGCGCCGGCACGTCGGGCAACGCCTCGGTACGACGTGCGCCATAGATCGCAAGCGCGCGGAGAGTGCCAGTCTGAACATGCGGGAGCGCGGTCGCCAGTGCCGGGAAACTCATCGCCACCTGGCCGGAGATCGTATCGACGATCGCTCGATCGCCCCCCTTGTAGGGTACGTGCAGCGCGGTGACCTTAGCCATGGCAAGCATCATGGCTGGCGCCATGTGGGTGACACTGCCGGACCCAGCTGAGGCATAAGACAACTCGTCTGGATGCGTGCGCATATACTCAATCATGTTCTCCAGCGTCCTGAACGGGGACTTCGCAGGAACCACCAGGACCAGATAGGCACTGACGGCCTTCGCTAGCGGCGTGAAGTCTGCAATCGGGTCGTAAGGAATCTTCGCATAGAGCGCCTTGTTCGAGTAGACGGGTGACGGCGATGCCAGGACTGTATAGCCGTCCGGTGGCGACTTGGCGACCTGATCGATCCCTATGATGCCGTTGGCGCCAACCTTGTTTTCGACCGCAACGCTGGTCCCTAGCTCTTGACCAAGCCTTTGCGCTACGAAACGCGCCGTGGCATCAGTTGCCGTGCCGGGTGCAGCCGGGACGATCATGTGGATAGGCCGGCTCGGATACGGCTGGGCCGCCGCGGGACCGATAAGGCTTGCGGCGATCACGGCGACGAGCGCCATCCGAAATGAATGCATGCTGTACCTCCCTTGCCTTGTCGTCAGCTACAGGCTCGGCGCCCGCTGACTTCATGCTCTTCGAGAAACACGCTCAAGCGGCGGGCAAGACCTCGCGACCATCGATGCTCGCAAGCGCGTTCAAGTGGTGAGCGCCATCGCCAAAACGGGCCTGCATGGCCATGAGGCGCAGAAAGTAGTGACTCGCCGCATACTCGGTCGTCATGCCGATCCCGCCGTGCAATTGGATGGCCTGCTGCGCGACGTAACGGGATGATTTCGTGATCTGCACCTTCACCGCCGACATTGCCGCCGATCGACTTCGAGCGTCGGGCTCGCTCGCCATCATCGCCGCGTACAACGCCATGCTGCGCGCCTGCTCGAGTTCGACCAGCATGTCCACGCAGCGATGCTGTAGTGCCTGGAACGTGCCAATGGCCACGCCAAACTGCCGTCGGGTCTTCAGGTAAGCAACCGTCATGTCATGGAGAGCCTGCATCGCACCAACGGCTTCGGCCGCCGTCGCCGCGATCGCCACATCGGCCAGCTCCTGTATCAGCGGAAACATGGCGCCGGGCGGCCCTAGCACGTCTGCGGCCACGACCTCAACACGGTCGAGCACAAGGTCCGCGGCACGCAGTCCATCCTGGGTCGTGTAGCCGGTTCTGCGAACGCCAGCGCTGCCAGCATCGATGAGGAACAAGCCGATGCCCGATGGATCGGCGGGTTCACCCGCAACGCGCGCGGACACCAGCAGACGTCGCGCACAATCGCCGTGCATGATAGCGGACTTGGCGCCGCTCAATATCCAGCGCCTATCCTTACACGTCGCACGAGTGGCGACCCTGGACAGCTCATACCTGCTGCTTGGTTCGGTATGCGCAAACGCCATCAACAATCTTCCCGCGGCGATGTCCTGCAGCAACTCCGCGTGCGAGCCGCCGCCGGCCCGTTGCACTGCGCGCCCGCACAACAACACCGCTGCGAGAAACGGCTCCAACACGAGCGAATGGCCGAACGCTTCCATGACGATCATGGCTTCGACCGGTCCGCCTACGTCCGAATCGAACAGACCCAGCAGCCCCACCTCTGAGTAGCGCTGCCACATCGCCTCGCTCCAACCGGCTGCGCCGCGTGCGTAGGTATCGCGTTGCGCAAACGTGTAGTGGCGATGCATCAGTCGCTCGACGGCGTCCTTGATCATCGTCTGCTCTTTGTTCAGTGAGAAGTCCATGCGATCCCCCACACTCGCTCAGATACCGAGGATATTCTTGGCGACGATGTTACGTTGGATCTCGCTGGATCCGCCGAAGATGGTAGCCGCGCGCAAGTAGAGATAATTGGGTGCGGCTGTCGCCGCCCACTCCGGTCCTATGCAGGCGACGTCCGCGCCGCTCGCCCAGTCCTCCTGACGAGGCAGCGCGTGCGGGCCCGCCACCTCGAGCAGCAATTCCGCCGTGGCCTGCGCAAGTTCAGAGCCCTTGATCTTCAGGATGGAAATCTTCGGATCTTGCGCCGTTCCCGTCTGCCGTCGCACCTCATCCAGGACTCTGAGCGTGGTAATCTCCAGCGCCTTGAGTTCGACCTCCAGCGCCGCAGCCTTTTCGCGGAACGCGTGGCTGGCTGCCAGCGTCGAGCCACCGGCCGGCACCCGCGCAGCCAGGTCTCGCGCGCGACGCAGTCGCGATTTGGAGAGGCCTATGCGCCCCGTCAGAATGCGCTCGTTCCCCAGGAGGAACTTGGCGTAGTGCCAACCCCGATTTTCCTCGCCGATCCTGTTCGTAACCGGTACTTGCACGTCATTGAGAAATACCTCGTTGACGTGATGACCGCCGTCCAGCGTCATCACGGGCTTTACGGTCACGCCCTTGCTGGCCATGTCGATCAGCAAGTAGCTGATGCCGTCCTGCTTACGAGCGCTTTCATCGGTTCGCACCAGGCAGAACATCCAATCCGCCTGGTGCGCATATGACGTCCATAGTTTCTGGCCGGTGACGATGTATTGATCACCGTCGCGCACGGCGCGCGTCCGCAGCGCAGCCAGATCCGAACCGGCCTCAGGCTCCGAGAAGCCCTGGCAGAAGAACATGTCGACGTTGGCAATCCTGGGCAGGAAATGGCGCTTCTGCTGCTCATTTCCGAACGCGATGACGACCGGCCCTACAAGGGTGACGTTGGTCGACAGCGGCTCCGGTGCATCGGCCAGATACATCTCTTCGCGAAAGATGTATTGGCGCACGGTGTCCCAACCCGTGCCGCCCCACTCCGGCGCCCACTGCGTCACGGCCCAGCCGCGCGCGTTGAGAATGCGCTGCCAGCGCACGATGTCATCACGCGACGGCAAGCGACCGAGAGCGACCTTGTCACGAATCTCCCTTGGCAGAACCGACCGAAAGAACTCCCGGACCTCGCCGCGGAATTCTTGCTCTTCTGGGGAATAACGCAGATCCATGCCGTTTCCATTCAGCGAGCCCGTACGGCTCATCCAATGTCGGGGGCAGCCGCTTCAGGCTGCCGCGTCCGTGGCTACTCCGTGCGCTATCGCCAACTTCCTCGGCACGGGTATCGTCATATCCAGGAGAACCGAAGCAAAGTTCTTGCCCTGCGGATCGATGCGCAACGACGCGATGCCGCCGCCGCCCAATGCACGCTCGAGCAGGAAGTTCAGACCGCGTACGCCCGGCACCTCGTAACGCCTGACACGCCCTTTCACGTAGTGGGCGAAGAGGTCGGCAACCGCGCGATCGGTCAAGCAGGTACGCAGCAGTTCATAGTATTCCGGCTGTCGCGCAACTACGCCGATGTTGGCGCTGTCACCCTTGTCACCGCTGCGCGCAAACGCGAGCGCGCCGATCCGCACGGGTATGCAATCGTTCGTGGACACCGCAGGCGCTGCAGCCGACGACACACCATCCGCGATGACCGGCGCGCTGGCCGGCGGCTCGTGTATGGCGACGTTCGCAAGTGCGCCACCCACGTCGACCGTCACGGGCACTCGCGTCTTGTCCAGGAGGAACGAGAACAAGCGTACGACCGGCACCGGCGCCGGCCGGCCCGCGAAGAAACCGGCGATGCCGGGTGCGGTCGCAGTCAGGGCCGGCATGATCTCCAGGGCAAACGTCTCGACGCCCCCACGATCGGCATGGTGAACCGCCATCTTGAGCATGACTTCACGCGGCCGCGTCACGCGCGCCTGTGCGCCATAGACCTCCTCGGCGCCGACCAGTTCGACGCTGGTGGCGAGGAAGTCGGCCAAACCGCGCTGCCGCAACACGCGGCGCGCTTTTGCCAAAATCGCCTCCGCGACACGGCGCGCCTTGGCAGCAGCGTCACCTCCCGTGACTGTGAGAGAGGTCGTCGCGCGCCAGCCGTTAGGATAGGTGGCGCACACTTTATAACTCGCGGTCGGCGCGCGACCGCGCGCGCCCGAAACGGCCACGCGATCGGCGGCCTCCTGCATCAGGGTCACGCCACGCCAGTCACAAGTCACGTCCGGCAAGAGGTAGGCGGCGGGATCACCTATCTCGTACACCATCTGCTCGGCGACCGTGGCAGGCGTTACCAAACCGCCGGTGCCAGCGACCTTGGTGACTGTGCCTGAGCCGTCGGGACGACACTCGATGATGGGAAATCCCATATTCTCCCATCCAGGCACGGTGCTCCAATCGGAGAACAACCCGCCCGTGCCCATGCAGCCGCACTCAACCAAGTGTCCCAGCAGCGATCCACCGGACAGTTGATCGTAGTCACCGTCGGCCCAGCCGAATTCATGCATCAGCGGCCCCAGCACCACGGCGCTGTCCACGCAGCGGCCGGTGATGACCACGTCTGCGCCCGACGACAGTGCCTGCGCGATCCCCCGCGCTCCCAGGTAAGCGTTTGCGCTGAGAAGCTTCGACGGCATGACGGCGCCGTTGTCCATGTCGCGAAGATCAAGCTCCCGAAGCTCTTCCGCGCGATTGAACAGGTCGTCACCCAGAACGACCGCGACCTTCAGCTTCACACCCGCCTTGTCCATCTGCGCCTGCAGCGCCGCGCGGCAAGCGATCGGATTCACTCCGCCTGCGTTGGTCACTACCTTGATGGCCTTTGCGGCGACCTGAGGCAGAACCTTGGCCATCACGCGTGTCACGAAATCCGTCGCATAGCCCTGTTGGGGGTCTTTCAGCTTGGCACGCGTGAGCAGCGACATCGTGATCTCGGCAAGATAGTCGAACACCAGGTAGTCGATGTTCCCGCGCTCGACGAGTTGGACGGCGCCAGTGTCGGAGTCACCCCAAAACCCCGCGCCGCAACCGATGCGCACCATACTCTTTCCAGTCATCTCATGCTCCTCGCTTCCCGGACTCAGCGGCCGACCCAGTTGGGTACGCGCTTTTCCAGGAAGGCCGTAGCTCCCTCCTTCAAGTCCTCGGAGTGGTAGAACATGACCCGCAGCGAGTTCAGGTAGTCGGTCGCCTGCTCTAGCGACATGCCGGTGCTCGTTCGGAACGCCTCCACGCCAAGCTTGAGAGCATGCGGGCTGAAGCTTGCGATCTTCGACACCATCTTCTCAGCCTCACCAATCAGCTGATCGTGCGGTACAACACGCGTCACGACGCCCACGCGCTCGGCCTGCGGCGCATCGAGAACGTCGGTCGTCAGGCACATTTCCAACGCCTTGCGGTCTCCGAGAGT
Source organism: Bradyrhizobium sp. LHD-71 (assembly GCF_031157255.1). Lineage (GTDB taxonomy): Bacteria > Pseudomonadota > Alphaproteobacteria > Rhizobiales > Xanthobacteraceae > P52-10. The sequence continues at coordinate 93,189 of NZ_JAVIFX010000005.1, forward strand.
GCGGCGCATGGCCGGCAGGATGACCAGCGGAAACAGACCCAGCTTGAGTTCGGTGGCGCCGAACTTCGCGCGATCGGAGGCAATGACGATGGAGCACGCGCAGGCGACGCCGAAGCCGCCGCCGAATGCCGGGCCGTTGACGGCCGCCACGATCGGCTTCGGGAAGGTACCGAGCTTCTTCAGGAGCTCAGTGGTCCCTCGCCCCTCCTCGTAGATGTTGACGACAGGCTGTTTGCTGAAGTTCTGGAATTCCTTGAGGTCGCCACCCGCGCAGAAGCTGTCTCCCGCGGCCGAGAGCAGCACGACACGCACTTCCTCGTCGGCGCGGGCGCGCTCCAGCGCGGCGATGAATTCGGTCACGAGCTGGACGTTCAGCGGATTGCGCTTCTGCGGCTCGTTGAGCTGGATCGACGCGATGTTCGAGCGCACTTCGTAGTTGACGCTGGGCATATGTGTTCCTGTGTGCCTTTCGAGATTCAAGATGCGGGCTTCGTGGCGGCTGCGCGCACGACACCCGCCTGCAGCAATTGCTCGATGCTGTCGGTCGAAAGTCCCGCTTCCGCGAGGATGTCACGCGTCTGCTGGCCCAGGACGGGTGGGAGATGGCGCAGCTCGCAGGGGGTCTGCGAAAACTTTAGTGGGAAGCCGAAGACGCTGATCGGTCCCGCTGCAGGATGATCGACCACGTGGATCATGTCCCGCGCCACGACCTGCGGATGCGTGACAAGCTTGTCGATCGTGTTGACGGGCGCGAGCGGCACGTCCGCGGCGTCCATGATATTGACCCACTCCAGAGTATCTCGCTTGAGGAATTCCGCCTCCAACAGCGGGATCAGCTCTTGCTTGTTGGCAAGCCGCAGCGGATTGGTCAGGAAACGCGGATCTTCCGCCAGATGGCCGACCCCCATTGCCATGACCGCGCGTTGCCACAGGCGGTCGTTGAAGGTCGCAAGCGTCGCCCACCCGTCGCGGGTCCGGAACGCCTGATAGGGTACGATGCTGATATGCCCGGAGCCCAGCGGACCTGGCACGTTTCCCGTCGAAACGAACGACGTGAACATGTAGGAGATGAAGGCCATCTGCGATTCGAGCAACGAGGTCTCGACGAGCTGCCCTTGGCCCGTCTGATCGCGAGCACGCAACGCGCCCAGGACGCCGACGCTGGCGAACATGCCGGCCGTCAGGTCGCAGACGCTGACGCCGAGGCGCATTGGGGAGCCACCGGGCTCGCCGGTGATGCTCATTAAGCCGCTGAACGCCTGCATGTAGATATCGGTTGCGGGCTTGTCGGCGAACGGGCCGGTGCGGCCGAAACCGGAGATTGCGCAGTACACAAGGCGCGGATTGATCGTCTTGAGCTGCCCGTATCCGAGGCCCCACTTCTCCATGACGCCGGCGCGATAGTTTTCGACCACCACGTCCGCGGTGGCTACCATCTTGCGAAATATCTCCTGGCCCTCCGGTGTGCCGAGGTCCATCACGAGACTGCGCTTGTTGCGATTGAAGCTGACGAAGTAGCAGCTCTCGCCGTTCTGCAACGGAGGCCATTGACGGCTGTCGTCGCCGATGCCGGGCGGCTCGATCTTGATGACGTCGGCGCCGAGATCCCCCAGCATCAACGCACATATCGGACCCGCGAGCGCGCGGCTCAGGTCAAGAACCCTAGTGCCCTGCAGTGGCTGCATGCGCATTTCCTTTCGCGTCTCGTTTTGCGGGAGATCGTCCCGAAGAGCGCAAGATGCCCTCGCGATCGATTTCGTTGCGAAGCAGAGTCAGTTCGTCGGCACTCGGCCGCCTGGTCAAAGGCACGCGTGCCGGAACGATCATGTCGGCGCCGGTATTGTCGCGCACCTCTTCCAGGGTGACGCCGGGATGAAGCGACTTCAGACGCAGGCGGTATGTGTGCGGACAGAAATCCATCAGGGCCAGCGGCGAAATCACGAGCGTCGGCCCCCCGCCGCGCAGGCGCAGCGTTTCGCGATCGCCGGGTCCTCGGCCGTAGCCGTGCGCAGTGACATAGTCCACGCGCTTAACGAACGAGCGGCGAGTGTGCTGCTGCATGTAGATGTAGTACCGCTTCGCCGCGCCCGCCGTGTAGGCAAGCCCGGCGGCCCCGGGTCCATGCAGCGTCGGCGCGCGAATGTCGCCGATCGCCGTCATGTTCAGATTGCCGTAGGTATCGACCTGCAGCCCGCCGCCGAAGAACCAGTCTCGATCGGTACGGAAGATCGATACGAAGTGAAGCACCGCTTCGGCGCCGGCATGGATGTTGCGGTAGTCAGTGGTCAACGCGCACAGCGGAGCGCGTCGCTTGTCGTTGATGTTGGAGACGAATCCTGTCGCGCTGGTGATGATGCTCAGGTTGGGCGCATGGGTGAGCTGCGCCAACCTCGCTGCCGCGAGCGGAATTTCGCTGCGGGCTCCGCCGGGAGAGCCGGTCTCGCCGTCGCGCAGCTCCTTACTGAGAACCGCGGCTGCGAGCTCGGGCCAGTCGTAGTCGATCTCAATGGATTCAGCCATGGATCCCCCTGCGAAGTGCAACGATGGTTGAGGGCTTGACGTGTCGATCGAGGTAGGCGTCCTGCGTAGGTACCTGGTCGACGAATTGCGCGACGTAGTCGTCCATCGCGTCCTCGCGTGCTGCCTGCAGGTAGCGCTGCAGTCCGGCTTCATCGAACTGATAGTTGCCATGCGACGAGCATGGATGTGCACCGAATGGTGCATCGACGACGAAATCGACGAGCATCTGCGACACGTCCGTGCGATGGGGATCGCGCTCGGTGTGAGAAAGCGGGACAACCTCATCGACGCTGGCGATCACCGTACCGCCGCTGCGACGCGTGGCTTCGGCTGCGATCAGGTCGGCGAACGAATAACCCGGATAGCGCAGGTTGCCGTACATATCGCCGGCTGCCGCATGCAGCAGGGCGAATTCGGGCTTGAAGGCGCCGACGGCGATCATTGCCTCGCCGGTGATCGGATCCTGCACTTCTTTCAAGTCCGGGTTGACGCGCGGCAGATCTGTGCCGACGCCGGTTTTAACGAGGCCAGACGGCAAATCCTTCGCCGCCGACTCCAGCGCGCACAATACCTGGGTTTCGTCGCATTCCCACGCGCGCAATGTTCCGTCGCTGGTGCCTTTTCGAAAACCGGGCGACAAACCGAGATAGTCGAAGCCCATGTACGGCAGTCTCACCTCGGCCACACATCCCGCCGAAATCAGCAGATCGGCGTCGATCGACGCCTGGCACGGCGTGATGACCGTCAATCCGCGCATCCGCCGCCGCACCAGCTCGCGCACTAGTGTCATAGGCTTGTTGTGGAACAGCGACCCGCCGATAATGATCATGCTGCCGTCGCGCACGTCTGCGAGAGCGTCGGCGACCGATCGCAGCTTGCTTGCCCTGTTGCCCATTTTCGGTTCCTCGTAAAGACGTGTGGCGCCCGTCACAATGCGGCGGCGCTACACAGGACCACAGTGGCCTGGCTCGACAGCACGCCGCCGTTTCCATGTGCGAGCGCGATGTTGACGTCCGGCACCTGGCGAGCGCCGCACTCGCCACCGATTTGGCGCGCGGCCTCCACCAGAGTGAAGAGCCCGTACATGCCGGGATGCACGCACGAGAGCCCGCCGCCGTTCGTGTTGACCGGCAGCTCGCCGCCGGGTGCGATGCGGCCACCGGACACAAACGCACCGCCTTCGCCTTTGGCGCAGAAGCCGAGATCTTCCAGCAGCATGATCGTGTTGATGGTGAATGCGTCGTAGAGCTGCACCACGTCGACATCGCCGACGCCGATGCCGGCCTGCGCGTAGGCGCGCGCGGCGGACTGTACGGCGGCGGTCGTCGTGAGGTCCGGCATCGAGGAAATGTCGCGATGGGTGACGGACGACGCGGCGCCGAGCACATAGGCCGGGTAACGACAGAGGTCACGGGCACGTTCGGCGCGCACCACCACGGCCGCAGCGGCGCCGTCAGTAACGAGGCAGCAATCGCGCAGGCCCAATGGCGACGACACCAGGCGCGCGTTCAGACAGTCGTCTATGCTGAGGTCGGCGCGCATCACGGCCTCCGGATTCAGCTTGGCCCAACTGCGCGCCGCAACCGCGACTTCGGCGAGATGCTTGCGGGTCGTCCCGAACTCGTGCATGTGGCGCGCCACGGCCAGCGCGTAGGAACTGATGGGGGCCAGCGCTTTGTAAGGCGACTCGTAGCCCGATAATCCGGCCGCGGTCATCAGCTTACCGGTCGCCGTCTTCTGATTGCTGCCGTAGGCGATCAGCGCGACGTCGCATTGGCCGGCTGCCAGCGCCAGTGTTGCCCAGAACAAATGCATCTGAAACGAGGAACCGCCGAGCCGGCTGTTGTCGAGCACCTTCGGCTGCACGCCGAGATATTCGGCGAGCGTCAGTCCGGACAGTGGATCATCGGCAAGGCATATGAACAGGCCATCGACGTCGGCCGGGGCAAGCCCGCATGCCGAAAGCGCGCGCACGCTGGCGTGAACGGCCATATCGATGGAACTCAGCCCTGGCGACTCGCCAAGCCCATACGTTGCAGTGCCGACCAGCGCCGCGGCGCCTCGCGGAAAGGCACTCATGCCCGCGCCTCCGTCTCGGCCGGCACGAATACTAGCAGCGGTTGCCCGGATTCCTGGACGATGCGGGCCTGCACCCGCATGCCGATCGTCACGTCTTGCGCCGCAATGCCGTCGACGCGGCTCATCAAGCGCGGACCCTCGACGAGATCTATCAGCGCAACATTGTACGGTTCGCCTGGCGGCCTAACCGAAATGGCGGTCGTGGAGTACACGGTGCCGCGACCATCGGCCTGAACCCACTCCAGATCTTGCTCGCCTGTCAGCGGCATCGCCACGCGCGGATAAAACATGGTCCGCCCGCTCGAACGGCTGCGCAGAAGCATGAAGCGGCCTTCGGCCAGATGCCGGCGGAATCCGAGCTCCGGCATTAGCGTCGCTGTATTCGCGGACGAGGCAGTCATGCTGCACCCTCTTCCTTTGCGGATTGCCGAGGATTTCGCGGCTACCTCTCTCAATCGATTCGAATGCCAGAGGTCCGTGCGAACTCTTTCCAACGCGCGAGATCCTCTCGAAGCAGCGCGGCAGATTTTTCCGGCGTGTATCCCAGCATGACCGGCAGCCCCATGGCCTTGAGCTTGCTCACGACGACCGGGTCCGCCAGCGCTTCCTCGAGCGCCTTGTTGAGACGCGCGACGATCGGTTGCGGTAGCTTGGCAGGGCCGAAGAGGCCTTGCCACGAAACGAGCTTGGCGTTGTCGACGCCCGGCACCCCTGCATCGACCAGACACGGCACATCCGGAATGGCGCCGGAACGTGTGGTGTTGAGCACGAGGAGTCCGATAAGTTCGCGCGCCTGAATGCGCGCCGTCGTGGCGCCAACGGAGTCAACGGCGAACTGAATGCTGCCGACGTAGAGGTCATTCATGACCGGCGCCGAGCCCTTGTACGGGACGTGAAGTGCCTTCAATCCGAGCGTCTGCAACAGCATTTCAACGCCGATATGCGTTGAGGTGCCGACGCCGGCGGACCCGTAGGCGTACTTGTCAGGATTCGCTTTGAGCAGCGCCACGAACTCGGCAAAATTCGACACGCCGAGCTTCAGCGAAGCCACCAGAACGATGGGATTTTCGATCGCCATGCCGACGGACGTGAAGTCCGCAACGGAGTCGTACTTTACGTCCGTCGCAAATGCGGGATTCAACACGTGCGACGTCAACCCGCCCCATAGAAGGTTGTAGCCGTCCGGCGCAGAACGAAGCACCTGATCCAGGCCGATCCGCCCCCCTGCACCACTGATGTTCTCGACAACGACAGGCTGGCCCAGCGCCTGCTTCAAACGCTCCGCGACAACGCGCGCCTGCACGTCGACACCGCCGCCCGCAGGATACGGGACAATCATACGCACAGGTCGCGATGGATAGTCATCAGATGCGTGCGCGTAACGTACACCCGCAACGCTGGCGCTCGTTGCCAGAACCAGGTGCAGCACTTGGCGGCGGGAGGCATGAAACGGTCGCATTGCGCGTTTCCTCAATCGACGGGCTGCTTGCCCCTTCTTGGTTGTTCTGCTAATAAAACGTCGTGTTCTACATAGAACAATCTATCGGACGACCGGCAGCAATGCAACGCTGGCCGCATGAAAATCAGGTCTTTGACAATGGCGAATGAAGTGGCTCGCGACTACACGGTTCCAGCCGCCGATCGAGTGATCCGAATTCTCAAGTACTTGCGCGACAACAAGAACGCAGGCGTTTCCCAGATCGCCGCCGCAGTAGGTATTGGTCGCAGCAATTGCTACGCAATACTCAAAACTCTGCAGAACGACAGCTTCGTCGCCTTCGACGATACACAGAAGACTTACAGCCTCGGCTTGGGATTGCTGGAGATCGCACGAGCCGCGACTCGTGACGTTCCAGTGGTGGCCGCAACTCGTGCCCTGCTTGTCTCATTCGCCAAGCGCACAGAATTGAGCACGTTCTTGATCGGGCCGTTCGGAGAGCACCGCCTGATCGTCCTAGACAAGGAGGAGCCGCCGATCGACGTGCGCATTACCATTTCAATCGGTACGACGACCGTCGTTTCAGCCGGGGCAAGCGGCAAATGCTTTATGGCGTTTTTGCCCCGCAAAGAATCGGACCAACTGCTAACACATGTGCCGATCTCCGCGATGACCGCATCCACAGTTACAGCCAAAAAGGAATTCCGCAAAGGGTTGGAGCGAACGCGTGAGGACGGCTACGCGATCGTATTCGACGAGGCGATCGCCGGCGCCAATGGAATCGCGGCGCCGATTTTCGACGCCAATGGGCGAGTTGCGTTCGTCGTAACAATCGTGGGCTTCGCGCTCAACCTACCGCTTGAGAGGGCCAAAGCCATAGGCCAAGAGCTGCGCGCTGCGACGGATCGAATCACGCTTCAGACCGGAGGCCTATTGCCGAGTGAATAGGTTCGAGGCAACGCGATCGCTCTTCAGTGCGCGGAGACTACCTCGCCAAAGACTCCCGCGTCTCACCCTTGAAAGCGCATGAGTTGATCGAGACTGTAAACTAAGTCGGTTGTTCGGCACGAACCGAAATCGTGCAAAGGATGCCATCACCAACGTAGGGTAGCCGAAAGGAGTTCGAAGACCTCTGCCCGCGTCCGCGAGGGCAACATCGCCGCTGACGTTGTTCGCGCCCTGGACCCGCTCAAAGATTCTCGCAACAGGGCGGCGGGGGTCCCGCCTAACGAGGCTTGGAAGTATTCCAGGGCGCAAAAAATGTGTGTGTTTTTCATTCGACTATGCCCCCCATGTGGGCCAACGGGCAAACTTGTCGAACCGCTGAAAGGGCATTTTCGCTCAGCTTCGACAGCTTCGCGCGAAGGGTTTCACTGATCCCGCAAATCCACCATTACGCGCGGTAGACTAGAAAACATGTGCGTTTATTCTCCTAAGCGTTTGCCAATGCTGCGCCACGCTTGACGGCCACTATTGCCGTCGTTTCTGGCGCGAAACTGGTGCGGTCGCTTTTAATCTGCACTCCCCTCGCTCCGAATGTTTTGACAATGATGTCCGAGCTGCGAACCGCCGCAGCAGCATGACGAGCCTCACAACTCCACAAGGCGCGAGGGACCACTGTGACGAACGCCCGCCGATAGCTGGCGACGCGTCTTGGACTTCAGATCAAGCTTGGCTTCTTGCGGAGAGAGCACGGGATATCGCTATTCACAACAGAGAAACAGCGGAAGTCCGCGCGATCTCAGTCTAAGATGGCCTTCTTGCCTACTTCAGGTAGTCGGGTGTGCACGCTCCCCTTTGGCAGATTGTTCTTTAACGCTCGCGGAGCGATCTTCCGGCTGTCGAGGATCGAGTTGCTTCTCGGATCCAGCAAGCCGGCGCTACCCGCCACGGCCCACCAGAGCGAGTCGGCACGATGCACGATGATTCCTTCAAGGCTCCGCGTCAGGAAATCTCCTTCGAACGAGTGCGAGAGTACGATGTGCGTGACTTCCTCGGGCAAGCCAACGCTCATACCAACATGAATGCCGTAAACCGGGTGACGCAATGCCGGCAAACCAGCGCGCGAAGGATCTGCGGTCCATTTCGCTCTGCGCACGGGGTCGAACTCGTACGGTTTGCCCACATCGTGAACCAAGCCGCCTGCGACCACTACATCACGGTCAATGTCGGCCTCGGGATAAGCGCTCAGGAACTCGTCGGCGATTGATGTCGCGATGCGTGTGACCCCGCGCAGATGGTCGGCCTGGGTCCCGCGCTGAACTAGGAACGTGCCGGGGTTACCCTCGGGCGGAAGATCGGTAATGCGAGAGAAACTACTCTCGGCAAGCGCATACGCCCACGCCTCGACCACTTTTGCGCGGAGGTCAGCGTTGGTGATCCAAGTAACCTCAGGGAGGTCCTCAATCACGCTTTGACGGAGTTCATCAGTGATCGGGCGGCGCGCCGGAGCGGATGACATTGCTTTGATCCTGTCTTTGATTGGCTCTACTCGGCGCGTATACCGGCGTCCTTCACGAACGTCGTCCAGTACGCGATCTCCTTCTGAACGAACCTGTCCGCTTCAACACCGTCATCGATGCCGGGATCGAGACTCAGCCCAGCGAGCCGCTGGCGGTATGCGTCCGATTTCATGACCTGTGTCATGGCCACGCGGATTTTGGCGAGAACATCTGCGGGTGTATCGGACCGGACCGACATCACGTGCCAGGTGCGGAAGTTAAAGCCCGGTATACCAAGCTCGGCAATTGGCGCGATATCGGGCGTGGCCGCAGACCTCGTTGAACCGCTGGCTGCGAGCGCCTTGAGCTTTCCGGCTCTCACATGCTCCAGTATCTCGGCGGGGCTCGCAAACATGAACTGAAGGCGACCGCCAAGCAAGTCCGTAACTGCGGCCGAATTGCCGCGATAAGGTACATGGACAACGTCAATGCCGGTCATTGCCGCAAGCTGCAAAGTGGCAATGTGCGAAGGTGAACCGGTCCCCGGCGAACCATAGTTGAGAGCGCCGGGCTTCTTTTTGGCCAGCTCCAACAGCGCCTGGAAACCGCCAACTTCGCTCTCGGCGGGCACGACAAGGAGGTTCGAAGACGTCGCGTGCACTGCGACGGTCGTAAAGGACTTGGCGGCATCGTAGCCGTTGGGCGGCGTCACGGCCGGCGTGATCGCGTGCGTACCTACGTGGCCGGCCACGATCGAGTGTCCGTCCGGCTCTGCCATAGCAACGGCGAGCATGCCGATCGCGCCGTTACCGCCGGGACGGTTTTCGGCCACGATAGTCTGGTTGAGGACGGCCCTAAGTAACTCGGCGATGATGCGGGCAAGGATGTCCGACGAGCCGCCAGCGGTGAATGGCACGATGATGCGCACGGGACGCTGCGACAGTTGCGCCGCGGCAGGCCGGACCGCGGCCAGCGCAGCTGCGCCGGACAGCAGAGTGCGTCGAGAAAAGAGAGTCACAGGCAACTCCTCGATCAGCAGAAAACGTCGGATTTGCGGATTGATTGACACTAATGTATTAGTGCGTTAACGCACCGGCAACAACAATATCCGAGGGAGGTCGCCGTTGCGAGCTTTGCGCGCTGTCGCTTTTGTCATGCTTGCCCTGCTCGCCAGTTATGGGCACGCCTCGGCGCAATATCCGGAGCGGAACGTCACCGTTATCGTCCCGTTTCCGGCTGGTGGAGCCTCCGACACCACTGCCCGCCTGGTGGCGGGCAAGATTTCGGAGCGACTGAACAAAAGCTTCGTCGTCGAGAACCGGGCTGGCGCCAACGGCGCGCTCGGCGCGGCGGCGCTGAAGCAGGCCGCTCCGGATGGCTACACACTGCTGGTGGGATCGATCGGCGTGTTTGCCATCAACCCAGCCCTCATCAAAGACCTCAAGTACGATCCGCTGAAGGACTTCGACCTCCTGAGCGTCTCGGTTCGCACACCAAACGTGCTCGTCGTCAATCCGAACGTTCCGGCTAGAACCGTCGCCGAGCTGATCTCGCATCTAAAAGCTAACCCGGGGAAGATTACGTTTGCCTCTTCCGGCATCGGCTCTTCGGACCATCTGACAGCCGCGCTGTTCTGGCAAAAAACCAGAACGTCCGGCCTGCACGTGCCCTATCGTGGCGGCGGACCGGCCATCAATGACCTTATCGCAGGGCACGCGAACGCGTCATTCCAGAACCTCGGCGCCGTTGCACAACAGATCAAGGCTGGCACGCTGAGGGCTTTGGCCGTTACCAGCGACAAACGCAGCGAAACGTTGCCGGACGCACCGACCATGGCCCAGGCGGGCGTTAAGGATCTCGAGGTCTATTCTTGGCAAGCCGCAGCGGCACCGAAAGGCTTGCCTCCCGCTGTGAAGGCGCAACTCGAAAAGGAGTTCGTTGAAGCCGCAAAATCCCCGGACGTGAAAGGCAAGTTCGAGGCGGTCGGCTTCGAGGTCGTGGCCACCAGCGGCGAGCAGTTCACGAGCTTCCTTAAGAGCGAGATCGATCGCTGGAAGGAAGTCATCCAGAAGGGCAGCATCGCTGCCGAATGATCACGAGAGCGTCAATGCAATCAGAGGCGCTCTGTCCACGAGGCTGTAATCCAAGGCTCCAAGCGCTCGGCATCGAGATCAAGGCCGGTGCCGGGTACGTCAGGCACCGATAGCGTGCCCTCTCCGCTGATTGATGGCGTGCCGCACAAGTTCAGCAGCGGATTATCCATCATGTCGTATTCGATGAAGGGATACGCGTGCGCGGCTCCGCCGCGCCGCGGCTCAAGGACAGCGGCCATCTGAAGCGAAGCGCGGAAGTTCACGACTGTGCCGAACACGTGCGGCATGATCGGCAGGTCGTATGCCTGGGCTAGTGCCCAGATCTGGCGGAACCCGCTGTAGCCGCCACAAATGGACAGATCGGGCTGCAGAATGTCAAAGGCGCCGGCCGTGACGAAGTCGCGGAAGCCACGCAGGCTACCAAGTGCCTCGCCTCCCGCGATCGCGGTGGAGATATCGCGCGAGGCCGCCAGGTATCCCGGCAGGTCCTCGGGCTGCACCGGCTCTTCGATCCACAACAGGTCGGCCTCCTCCATGAACCTGGCTGACCGGATCGCCGCCGCGGCGGTATATCCTTGGTTGATGTCCACCATGATACCGATGTCCGGCCCAACCTGTTTGCGCAGTGTGTTGGCCATCAGCCCGTCCGCCTTCGCATCGACGCCCCCGCGCGGTTTGATGGCCTTGAAATTGCGCCGGAGATAAGCATCCACCTCGCGCTGATACTGGCGATAAGGATCAGGCTGCGTGCGGACGAACGGACCGCTGGCGTAGGCGAAGACCTGATCGCGGACTGCGCCGCCGAGCAGGGCCGCCACGCTGATATTGTGCATCTTCGCCACAATGTCATGCAGCGCGATGTCGATCGCGGAGATGGCCATCATCGTTGAGCCGCGCCTGTCGTAGCCGACGGCGCCGCACATCGCTTGAAAATGTCGACCAATCTCAAGCGGAGATTTGCCGAGGATCAGACCAGCGAGCCGCGCGCGGATGAATGCCGCGGCGGCGTGAGGCTGATTTCCAGACTCACCCCACCCGACTAGCCCCGCATCCGTGCGGATCTGAACAACAAGCGCATCCCGCTTGCGGAACAGGCTGAGCGCATTGCCCATGGGTTCAGCGAGCGGGAAGCTCAGATTGAACCCGCGAATTTCAACAACCTTCATGAACGTCCCTTGAAGCGAAGGATCAGCGCCCCACGGCTTTACGCCAAGCTGCGAAGTCGGTCAGCGACTTTTCATCGGTCGGCGGATACAGGCCGAGGATCGACCTGCCCTTGCGCACTTCCGCAGTGACAAAATCCTCAAACGCCGTCATCTCGACGGCCTCATTGGCGATCTCGTCCGCCAGATGCGCGGGGATGACAATCACCCCATCTCCGTCGCCCAGGATAACGTCGCCCGGAAAGACCGGAGCGTCGCCGCAACCGATCGGACCGTTGATTTCGATCGCCTGATGCAAGGTGAGATTGGTCGGCGCGCTCGGCCGGTGGTGGTAAGCGCAGTATCCTAGCTGCGCGATCTCGGTGGAATCACGGAAGCCTCCGTCCGTCACAACGCCCGCCACACCCCGTTGCATAAGGCGCGTGACCAAGATCGAGCCCGCCGACGCGGCGCGCGCATCCTTGCGGCTGTCCATCACAAGCACGGCGCCCGGAGGGCAGTCCTCGACCGCCTTTCGCTGCGGATGGGCGCGGTCACGGAAAACTTCCAGTCCGTTCAAATCCTCGCGTGCAGGCATGTAGCGAAGGGTAAAGGCCTCGCCGACCAGCGTGGGCTGTAACGGAGACAGCGGATGAACGTCCTGGATCGCTTGTGTACGGAAACCGCGCTTGTACAACGCTGTGGCCACGGTCGCGGTGCCGACGGTCTTCAGTTTGGCTCGTGTTTCGGGCTTCAAGGGCATATCGTTTGCTCGCTGGCGGTTGGGACTAGAAAATGTCGGGCTCGGCAGAAGCCGCACCGAACTTGGTTTCGAGGAAGTCGAAGTCGCAGCCTTCGTTTGGGCATATCCCATTTGCATTGCGCGCGATCTGTGACCGAAGGACCGCAGGTCGTCGGGGGCAAACCAGCGCGCACTGCGAAGCCGGTCGGGTGTCTTTCTCGTCATGCGGCAACTGCTTTGCGAGAGAGCTGGAGCCAAACGGCGGCTCGTTCAGTCGCCGAGATTTTGCGCGCGAGGATTTCGTCCAGCGACTTCTTGAGCAGGTCATACCGAACCTGCGGCGCCGAGCGCGACCAGTTCGAAAATGCCGTTTTAGCGGCGGCGATCGCCGCATTGGTCTGCGCCCGATCAGCGCGGACTGCCTCGCCGACGATGTCGGCAGTATCCGAAGGATTGATATTCGGTGTGCGCGATCCGCTCATGATGCGCTCACCGTCGATCAAGTTACCGAAGATCATCACGTCCGGGCTCCCAAGATTCATTCATAGTAGCTAATACATTAGTGCACCAACGGCAAGAACTGGTGTATGTATGCTAGGTAACGGATGAGACGGGATTCGCGACAGCTATGCCATCACCTTCCTCGCGGCGTGCGCCAACCGTAACGACCGAGCGGCTGGACAGAGACCGCCAAGCCGCTCCGCAGGTCTTCGAACGCCTCCGCAATCAGATCGTTTCGCTCGCCCTGCCTCCTGGGTCTCCGCTCTCCCGCGTCACGCTGGCCCAGCAATTCGGAGTCAGTTCGACCCCCGTGCGCGACGCGTTGATGCGCCTTGAGGAAGAAGGTCTGGTCGACGTTTTCCCGCAGCACGCCACGGTCGTCAGCCAGGTCGACGCCCTGCGCGCCCAACAGGCTCACTTCCTCCGGTTATCGCTCGAACTCGAGATCGTGCGGGCACTGGCACTGGACCACGAGGATGGTCTGATCGAACGCCTGAATGGCACAATCGCCTTGCAGCGCCAGCACGCCAAGGCAGGCGATTTCGAGAGCTTCTCGGCTGCCGACAACGTGTTCCATCAGCAGCTCTATGACGCCACCGGCAATCACGAACTCTGGAAGCTGGTGCGGAGCCGCAGCGGTCACATCGATCGCTTGAGGCGCCTACACCTTCCGACGCCCGGTAAGGCGCAGGAAATCATCAGCCTTCATCGGTTGATTGTGAAGGCCATTGAAGACCGGAAGCCGGACGAAGCGCAGGCGCGCCTGCGCAAACACCTTTCCGGTACGCTTGGCTACCTCGACCAGATCCGTAAACAATTCCCGCAATATCTGCGGGACTGAGCGCTCATTGGGGCTGAATGCTGCCCTTCTCGATGACGCGCGTCCATTTTTCGATCTCGTCGTTGATGCGATTGCCGAACTCTGCAGGCGTGCTGCCGACAGGCACAAAGCCCAGTGCGGTAACACGCGAGCGTAACGGATCGTTCTTGAGCGCCGTCGCTGCGATCTGGCTGTATTTGGTGACCACGTCGGCGGGCAGGGATGCGGGAGCAATGAGACCGAACAGCGGCGTCGCGTCTACGGCAGGGAGGCCCGCTTCCGCCATGGTCGGCACGTCCGGCAGTTGACTGACCCGCTGCCCGATGACAGCCAACGCGCGCACCATACCCTGCTTCACTTGCTGGGCGATCGCGGGGACTGTCGCGAACGTCATCTGCACCGTGCCGCCCAAGGTGTCGGCAATGGCCGGCGCACCACCGCGATAAGGCACATGGACGATGTCGATCTCAGCAGCCTGGCGAAACTGTTCGCCGGCAAGATGGATGGCCGTGCCGAGACCCGCTGACGCGTAGTTGAGCTTGCCTGGCTGGACCTTCGCAAGCGCGATGAACTCCTTGACCGTGTTTGCCTGAACCGAGGGATGGACGACCATCACGAGCGGTGACATGGCAAGCAAAGAGATCGGCGCGAAGTCTTTTTTGGTATCGTATGGCAACTTCCCCCGGAACAGGCCGGGGTTGATGACGAATGCGCTGTCGATCACGCCTATGGTGTCCCCCGTCGTCGCGGTGGTAACGGCCTGCGTGCCGACCATACTGGCGCCGCCGCCGCGATTGTCGACGATGAACGGCTGATGCATGGCTTTGTCGAGTTCCGGAGCGACGAGACGTGCAATAATGTCCGACGCGCCACCGGCAGGATACGGAACGATAATTTTGATCGGCCGGGCGGACTGCGCGTGGGCAATCTCCATCGCGCCGAGAGACATTGCGGCGGCCGAAACCAGAAACCCCCGCCGGTTGAATGACATCATCGTTTCCCCCTGATCTGTCGGGCTCCTCCTTGAGAACGGCCCAGCGCGAGTTACCGAGCTCGTTAACGTACTAATGCATCAGTGTCAAAATTCGGTGCTTTGGCGCCGAAGCGACTTGCTCTGGTACGTCCGGACCTAAACGCTGATGTTTGCTGTCGGTTTAGCGCGCCCAGGCGCATTTCGTGGGGAGGAGTAGCAGGGGGCCGCTACCGCCTAACACCCCTCCCTTACTGAACCCGTGTTCCGCCTTCGGGCAGCGGCCTAGAGGCGCAGTTGACTCTCTGAGACTTCGCGCGATGATCGCGTCATACCCTGCTTGTGATGATCGGAAGGCATTTCTCGAAGATGCGGGTGCACCCGACCTCGCGCAGTGCGGCTGGCTGCTGGGCGAGGTCCTGCGTGAAAACGCGGGCGCAACAGGTCAAGAGGACCTAACGGCTCCCTGTCGCAAATCATGTCGCGGATCGTTCGCCTCGCGCGACAAAGACGCGCGACACGAAGCCCCCTAATTTCCGGGGCCCGATTACGGAATCATTCGTAGCGCCAAACGTCGAATATCGCGCCGCCTCTTTCATGCAACATCGCAGCTTAAACCGAACTCGCGTCCTCAACTTTCAGCGAAACACGAAGACACGTGTCCCTATCGAAGTAGACTGCAAGCTCCTCACGTTGCTTATCGTATATGGTGTCAACTGAATGTCCGATTAGGCCACAGAGATGGTCCCTGTATCCTGGTGTATTGGAGTAAAAATCCTGTCCGTCTATACAAACGACTGGAAGAGTATAGCAGGTAAGGACCAGTTCTTGGAAAACGACTTCCACATTGGTCTCGACGAAGCAGACCGCTGAGGCCGCCTTTCCAATAAGCCGTTCCAACGATGATAAACCCGATGTCCGAGCCGGAGAGCGTGCCTCAGGCGTAGCCGGCGCGGCGGTCTGCATCGTGAAGATCGACCTCGCGCCCTGTCGGATCCTCGAAACCACCGCCGCCCGGCGTGCGCAGGGTGATGGTCTGACCTTTGGTCAGAACGTGGTCGGCGCGGACGTCCGTCGGCCTTCCGTCGATCAGGACTTCGCCGAGCGCGCCGGGCTCGCCGCCGTTCAGGCCTTGGGCCGGATAGGTGAGCCGTTCGGCCATGAAGATGATTCCGACCGCCGTCTCGCTCTCAACGGTGATCTCGATCTCCTGGCCGAGGCCGCCGCGGCGGCGCCCAGGGCCGCCCGAGCCGTCACGCAGGCGCTTCATGCCGACGAAAAGCGGCGTGTTGCGCTCGACCAATTCGATCGGGACGTTCGAGATGTTGGACGGCCAGGAAAAGCAGTTCTGGCCATCCACCTTCGCCGTGGCACCTGTGCCGCCGTTGAAGAACAGGGTGTTGGCATAGGTCCGGCCGGCGGCGTCGACGCCGGTCTGGATGATGCTCCAGAGCGGCGAGCCGGCGGCCGCCATGACCTTGTCCGGCAGAACCTGGGCCAATGCGCCGAAGATCAGCGGCGGCAGATAGTGGCCCGTCGCCATTCGCCCGCCGACGGCGACCGGCCGCCTCGGATTGACGATGGTGCCCTCGGGCGCGGTCACCTCGATGGTGTGGAAGATGCCCTCATTGTTCGGCAGGTCAGGCAACAGCGCCGCCTTCATCGCATAGGCAGACATGGCGAAGGTGTAGGTCATGCAGCAGTTGATCGCTCGGCCGACCTGAGCCTCGGTCCCCGTGTAGTCGATGATGCAGCGGTCGCCATCGATCGTCACCGTCACCTTGAACGTGAAGGGGTGGCCGACACCGTCGGTGGTTAAGCCGTGCTCGTAGCGGCCGTCGGGCACCCCGGCGATAGCCTTGCGCATCGCCGTCTCGCAGCGGCCATGGATCTCCGCCGCGAACGCATCCAGGTTGGCGAGGCCGTACTCGTCCATCAACTCGTGCACGCGGCTTTCCATCAAGTTCAGGCCGGTCACCTGGGCCCAGATGTCGCCTTCGGTCTGGTCGGGCGTGCGCACCGCGGCGCGCAGCAGCTTGAACAGAGTCGCATCCGGCTCGCCGCGGCGCATCAGGTGCATTGCCGGAATGTGGAAGCCTTCCTCGAACACTTCGCGCGCCACGACGGAGCGCACCTTGCCGCCGATGTCGGGCGCATGTGCCGTCGAGGCGGCGAAGCCAATCAAGCGGCCGCCGCGAAAGATTGGCTTCGCGATGGTGATGTCGTTCAGGTGGCCGGTCGCGACCCAAGGGTCGTTGCAGACCAGGAAGTCGCCCGGCGCCATGTCGTCGACGCCGATCACCTCCAGGAAGTGCTTCACTGTGATCGGCAGCGAGCCGATGAAGGACGGGATGCTGTCGGTGTTCTGCACCAGGCTCTGACCGCGCGCATCGGTGAGGACGCAGGCGAAGTCGTTCGACTCGTTGACCAGGGTCGAGAAGGAGGTGCGCTGCAGGGTCTTGCCCGCCTCGTCAGCGGCCGAGATCATGCGGCGCCAGATGACTTCCAAGGTAACGGCGTCGAAGGCGGGGCTGCTCACGGCGCGATGCTCCTTGTTTGCGGTCATGGCAGGTCGACCACGAGGTTGCCGCTCTCCGACACGCGGAAAGTGGCGCCCGGCCCGATCACAAGCGTCGACTCGCGCTCCTCGACGACGCCCGGCCCCTCGAAGCTGTCGCCGGCCGCCATGGCGTAGCGGTCGAAGACCGGCGCCTCGCGATGCTCGCTCCATTCGGGGAAATACATGCGCCGGTATCCCTTGATCGGCGCGGCCGCGATCCTGGCCGCGGCCCGGATGGCGAGTTCACCGCCGGGCACCGGAGCGGCGACCAGGACTCGCACGTTGATGATCTCCACAGAGACTGCCGGCGGCGTGCGGGTGAACTTCTCGACATAGGCGGTCTCGAACGCCACCATCAGCTCCGGCAGCGAGCACGCGTTGTAGGGACCCGGGGGCAGGTCGACGACGATCTCGAAGGCCTGACCAACATAGCGGATGTCGGCCATGCGCTCGATGCGCGCCGTCGCGGGATCGAGGCCGGTTTCGCCGACGACGCGGCGGGCGTCCGCCTCCAGCCGGGCGAACGTCGCCTCGAATTCCGCCCAGTCGAGGGCGTCGAGCCGCTGCGCCACCGTCGCCACCCTGTCGACCTTGGCCGGCGCAATCAGCAGACCGATGGCGGAGGCGACACCTGCCGAGCTCGGGCAGACGATGCGCTTGAGATTCAACTTCTTCGCCACGTAGTAGGCGTGCAGCGGTCCGCCGCCGCCGGTGCAGAGCAGGGCATAGCGCCGCGGGTCCTTGCCGCGCTCCGCGATGTGGACGCGTGCGGCACTCGCCATGTTCTCGTTGACAACGTCGTGGATTCCCCAGGCAAGCTGCTCGACGCTGAGGGACGCCTCATTGGCGACCTCCGCTATCGCCGCATGCGCCGCCGCCATGTCGATCGCCATCGAGCCCCCGGCGAAGAAATCCGGATTAAGATAGCCGAGCACAAAGTCGGCGTCCGTCACCGTCGGCTTCGCACCACCCAGACCATAGGCAGCCGGACCCGGTTCCGACCCGGCACTTTCCGGCCCCACCTTCAGCAGGCCAATCACGTCCAGATGGGCGATCGACCCGCCGCCGGCGCCAATCTCGATCAGTTCAATGGTGGAAATGCGGATCGGCAGACCGGACCCCTCGGCGAAACGCTTCTGCCGCGCTGCCTCGAAATGATACGCGACCAGCGGCTTGCCACCGTCGACGACCGATAGCTTGGCGGTCGTGCCGCCCATGTCGAAGGCGAGCACGTCGCCGCCCGCATCTTCTGCGCCGAACCAGGCCGCCGCGAGGGCACCCGCCGCAGGCCCCGATTCCAGCAGCTGCACCGGTACGCGCTTGGCTTCCTCGACATGTGTCAGGCCGCCGTTCGAGATCATCAGCAGCAGCGGTGCGGCGATGCCGCGCCGGGCGAGCTGCGCTGCAATGGCATCGAGATAGGTGCGCGCCAGCGGCTTGATGTAGGCGTTGGCAACTGCGGTGGACGTGCGTTCGTACTCACGGATTTCCGGCGCCACATCGGACGAAGTGCTGACCGCGAGATCGGGAAACCGTCGCGCAATGACTGCCGCCGCGGCGTGCTCGTGCGCCGGGTTGGCATAGGCGTGCAGGAATGCCACCGCGATCGATGTCACGCCGTCATGCACCAGGCCATCCACTACGGTTTCGAGCGCCGCCTCGTCGAGCGGAATGCGCACTGCGCCGCGCGCATCCATCCGCTCCGGAACCTCGGCACGCAGGTGGCGCGGCACCAACGGCTTGGGCTTCTCGATATGGACGTCGTAGAGCTCGTATTTCCGCTCACGCCCGATCTCCAGCGCATCGCGGAAGCCGGCCGTCGTCACGAGACCGGTGACGGCGCCCTTGCGCTCGATCATCGCGTTGGTGAACAGCGTCGTCGCATGCACGACACGCCCAATCTCGGCCGCCGGCACGCCATCCTCCGCGAGGACCCGGTCGACGCCCTCGACGACGCCGCGCGACGGATTGTCATGCGTCGTCAGCACCTTTCGACTGAAACGGCGGCCCTGGACGTGGTCGTACACGACGATGTCGGTGAACGTCCCGCCGATGTCGATCCCAAGCGAGAAGCGGCGACGCGATGGTTCATGCACGAGTGCGCATCCTGGTCAGATGGGCGCGGCGCGGGGAACGCCGCTGCTGTGCAGCAACGTTAGCCCCGGCGGCGCGCGCTCGCCACCCTCTTCGACCGCGGATCGTTCGTGTTTGAGAGTCATATGCACCGAAACCGTGATATTGGCTCGCTAAGCGACGACCCGTCAAATTCGCACGAGCGTGTTGGTCGGACGCAGGCCGCACGAAGCGTCGCGGTCGGCCGCGGCCGCCGGCTCACGCTCCCTTAAAGGTTGGTTTCCGCTTCTCGACGAACGCTTTGCAAGCCTCGTTGTGATCCGCTGTCAGCATCGAGAGCGCCTCGTTCAGGTAGAGCTCTTGAAAGCGGTCTTAACCTTCGCGACGCCTTCCAGCGTGCGGTGTACAGGGCACTTGCTGGCAATCTCGTCGAGCTTGTCACGAAGTTCATCGGGAACCGCACCATCAATTGAAATGATCCGCTCAAAGCGATCGATCCGGCTGTTACCGGCACGCTCTTGCTCTGTGCATTCCAGACAGTCTCTGGCGTGAATCTTGGCGTGCGAGACGTCCACACCGATGGTGCCGAGCGCCAGTTTCTTGCGATCCGCATACATCCGCAGTGTCATCGACGTGCACGCAGCGAGCGCGATCGAAAGAAAGTCATAGGGCGAAGGGCCGGAATCGAGCCCGCCGACATTCCCAGGTTCATCTGCGAACAGCCGATGGCGGCCGGCCAGCACGGCGTTCTGGAACCTGCCTGCACCCGTTTCCGTGACGCGGACATGCTCGGCTCGCGCTTCTCCTTGCGATATATCGCTGTCGATATAGCCCGACAGCCAACCCGCCATCACCCGACCAGCAAAGGACGCGCTTTCAGCATTCGTCAGCAAGTGGTCGGCTGTGTCGAGCGAGACAAAGCTCTTGGGATGCTTGGCCGCCAGAAAGATCTCGGTGGCGTTCTCGATCCCAACGATTTCGTCGCGTGGAGCGTGCAGGATGAGAAGGGGCTTTCTCATGGCCGCGACGGCATCACGGATGTGCTGGCCACGCACGTCATCCACAAACTGCTTTTCGACCTGAAACGTCCGACCTGCGAGATGAACTTCCGCTTTGCCGCTATTTTCGATGACCTCGAGACTCGAGCCGAAGTCCTTCAGGACATGTTCGGCATCGGCCGGCGCACCGATGGTGACGACGGCACGCACTTCGGGAATGCGGCTGGCAGCCACCAGAACCGCCGCGCCACCGAGCGAATGGCCGATCAGCACCGATGGCGCCTGAAAATGGTTGCGGAGGTAGTCGGCGGCCGAAACGAGGTCGGCGACGTTGGATGAGAAATTGGTCGAGGCGAACTCACCCTCGCTCGAACCAAGTCCAGTGAAGTCAAAGCGCAGGACAGCGATGCCTTGGCGCGCCAGCTCGGCTGCGATCCGACGGAGGGGTGTCAGATCCTTTGAGCAAGTAAAGCAATGGGCGAACAGCGCGTAGGCGCGCGCCGGTCCATTGGGCAGGTCGAGACGCGCGGCCAACCTTGGGCCAGAATGTCCGCCAAATTCGAGCCGCTGTGTCGTGGAAGTCATGTTGATCGCCCCTCGCGTTGTCGCTGTGATAGCAATGTGCCAGCAGCAGGTGCGCAGAATCTCCCGCTGCTCCTTATCCGCAGGTCCTCCCTATCTGCATCTGCTTCGTTCTATTCGAGCTATTTGACCGACACGCACCGCCACCTGCCGCTCAGTCAGTGAGCGGCAGGTGCCTGGAGACGCCCCGGGGAAAGAACGCCCGGGCGGCGTGCGAGGGCGGCGCTTGATCGCCGTCGCACAGCTACTATCGTCCGTCCACACCCGTCGGACCATCGGGTCAAATCCCCAATTGCGGATGAGGAATCCTCCAAGTCGCAATTGATATCCTCGACATTGTCGAGTGGTTCGCAGCCTTGCAGCGTAAGGATCCGAGGCACTGATACAATCTGCCAAGCTCTCGATGGTGCGTGACGAACATGCGGTGCTGCGCGGCAACACGATGTGTGGTGAAATACCCTCCGATGACATTGGTGGATTGCGAGCGGTCGGAATGGCAGCCGCGGTCTCCGTGTTCCTGTGCGCGGTGCCTTATGCGAGCGCACAAACTTTTCCGTCGAAGCCGATCACCATCATCGTTCCCTTTTCGCCGGGTGGGCAGGCAGACGTGCTGGCGCGCCGGACCGGACAGCGCGTCGGCGAAATCCTGAAGACGACGGTGATCGTGCAAAACAAGTCGGGCGGCAATGCGCTGATCGGCACCCAGCTAACTCACTAAGCTGAACCTTGAATAGTTGCCGAAAGCCGCCGTTCGCGCGCCCCAGTTCTCGGTCGGTAATGTCGGGTATTGCCGACCTTGTTGATACCGGCCTTGGTAAGCTCCGTCACCCTTCGCGTGCCAATCGGCGGAATGACGTGCCGATGGATGCGGCCGGTCTCGAGATCGCCGATGTAGAGGGTGCATAGCTCTTTGACGGTGGCGCGCGCTCGGGAGCGGATCTCGAAGTGCCGGACCGCGTTACTGCAACGCCTCGAACTTTGCGTTCTTACCGTCAACGACCTTGAACACGACATAGCGCGGCTGCAGCTGGCCGTTCGGCAGGAACGTCGCATCGCCGAACAGGGTGCCCTTGATGGACTTGCCGCGAATCGCCTCGGCGACCGTTTTGCGATCGAGGCTCCTGGTCGCCTCCACCGCGCGTGCCCAGACCTGGAGCGCAGCTGCGCCCAAGGCTGCGCTCTTGTCGGGTTCGACACCGTGGGCCTTCTTGTAAGCCGCGACGAATGAAACGTTCTCTGGAATGGTCGCAAACGGCGGCAGGTTCCAGAAGTAGATGTCTGCGGACACTACGCCGTTGTTCGCGTCGCCGGCGATCTTGAACACCGTCGGCAGCATGATGCCGACTGCGCCGACGAACGGCGCCTTGATATCGGCCTGGCGATACTGCTCGATGGTCGCGGGCAGACCGGACGAGTTCGACGCGCTGGTGACGATCACCGCATCGGGATTGGCCGCCTTGATGTTGGTGAGCTGCACGCGAAAATCCGTATCGCGGAACGCAAACTTCTCGGTCAGAACCACCTCACCCGCGAAGTTGAGCTTCTTGAACTCGGCCTCGACGGTGGACTGGAAGCCGTTGCCGTAGGCATCGTTCTGGGTCAGGAACGCAACCTTCTTCGCCTTCAGCGTTTCGGCGACATATTTCGCGATGACAGCGGCGTCGAAGCCGTTCGAGGAGTTGATACGGATCGCCAGCGGGTTGCTCTGGCCGGCGAGGATCAGGTCCGCCTTCGACACCGCGGTGATATCGAGGACGCCGGCGCGCGCCAGGATCGGCTGCATGGCGAGCGTGACCGGCGAATTCCAGCCCTCGATCGCAACGTCCACCTTCTCGGCGATCAGCTCGTTGGCACGGCTGACGCCGACCGCGGGCGTGCTCTCATCATCCTTGGAAATCAGCACGAGCTTGCGGCCGAGCAACCCGCCCGCCTCGTTGATCTGCTCGAGCGCGAGCTTGACGCCGTTGGTGACCGACTGACCGTCGGGGCCTGCCCCGCCGCTCAAGGGAAAGATCGTACCGACCTTGATCGGCGCCCGCTGCGCGAACGCAGGCGCCGACGCCGCCAGAACGGCGGCAAAACCGACGGCCAAAATATTAATCATTGTACTTCCTCCATGTATGATCGTTTGTTCTCACGGCCGTTCGTACGCGTCTTCCGCAGCCAGCGCTGTCGCATGTGGTCGACCAGACCCATGAGCCCAGCCGGCCAGAAGATCAGCACCGCAGCCAGGACGAAACCGAGAATGACCTTGTTCCAGTCGCCGCCCAGCGACAGCAGGTTCTGCTGGATGATCAGAACCGCCGTTCCGAGCAATGGCCCGAGCAGAATCCTGCGGCCGACGAGCACCACGGCCGTTAGCATCATGACGAGAAAGTACGCCTCGAACATGTCAGGGCCGACATAGGCCCGCTGGTAGGCATAAAGCCAACCGGCCAGCGCGGTGATCGGCGCCGAGATCACGAACACCGCCAGGCGGACCCTGCGCTGATCGACGCCGAGACTGGTCGCAAGGGCGGGGTTCATGTGCACCATTAGCGCCGTCGTGCCGAGCCGCGAGCGGCGGAAGCGCGCCACGAAGAACAACGTCAGCAGCAACAGAGCGAAGGCGATCGGCCAGAGCTCTTCCTGTGTTCCACCGACATAGGTGAAAAACCCGAGCGGAAGCTTCAGTGCGGGAATGCCGACCGTGCCATCCGATCCGCCGACCGCGTCCCAGTTGAAGGCGATCTCATGCGTCACGACTGCGGCCGCGTACGTGACAAGCGAAAAGACGAATTCGCGCGTACGCAGCGTTACCAGGCCAAGAAACGTCGCGGCGGCGACCGACAAGCCGATCGTCGCCAACGCCGTCACCCAACCGTTCACGCCGAGGTGCACCGACATCAAGGCCGCAACATAGCCGCCGATCGCCCAGAACACCGTATGTCCAAGGCTGACCTCGCCGAGATAGGATAGTACGACATCGACGCCGTAGCACATGACCGCGAAGAGCGCGATGGTCGTCAGCGTCGAATAGGCGACCGACGAACCGCCGAATAGTTGCGGCAGGAAGAATGCCACGCCGATCAGCGCTGCGACCACAACCGCGCGCAGCATAGACAACGGTCTGTGCGGCAGGGAATCGGTCATTTTGTCGCCAATCCGACAGGGCGAACCACCAGCAGCAGCAACAGCATGCCGAAGGCCGCCGCGGTGGTATAGGCCGGCGCGACGAACGCGCCGAAGAATGCGATAAACATGCCGAGGCCGAGGCCCGCGAGCAGTGCGCCGCCGATCGAGCCGATGCCACCGAGTACGACGACGACGAAGGTCATGATGACCTCGTTGAAGCCCATGCTGGTCAGGATCGGCGCCCGCGGCGCAACCAGCGCCGCCGCAAGCGCAACGGCCGCGCATTCGAAGACAAAGACGCCGAGATACACGAGTTTTGCATTGATACCGAAGAGCTGCGCAAGCCGCGGGTCCTCCGCCACCGCGCGGATGACCGAGCCGAAACGCGTGCGATTCACGAACAGCCAGACTGCGGCGTAGAGAACGAACGTCATGGCGAGGACCAGCACATCCTGCCATGTGAACCACAGGGCGCCGGCGTCGACCTTGGTGCGCGCGAGCACGCTCGACAAGGTCTGCGGGTTGCCGCCGAAGATGAGCGCTCCGCCACCTTGAATGACGTAGCCAAGCCCCAGCGTGACGATCATCAGGCTGGTGAGGTTCTGCTCTATTACGAGGCGCGTCATCGCGAGCTGCATCAGCGCGCCGAGCAGCGAGAGCACGACGATGGCGATGACGATTGCGGCCCAGTACGGCGCCCCTGCCCGCGTCATCGCGTACCACGTGACGAACGCACTCAGCATGTAGAGCTGCCCGTGGGCGAAATTCACCAGCCGCGCCACACCGAGCAGGATGGTCCAGCCAAGCGCGATGCACGCGTAACCGGAGCCGAGCACGAGGCCATTGACGATCTGCTGACTGAGATTCATGCTCTGTCGACCGCGAGGGTGCCAAGATAGGCCTCGACGATGCGTGCGTCCGATTTCATCACCGTCGTCGGTCCTCCAGCGATGATCCTGCCGCGCTCCAGCAGGTAGAGATGATCGACCACCTTCAGCGCGGCCTTCACGTTCTGCTCGACCAAGAGCACCGGGAGCCCGCGATCCACGAGGCTTCTGATCCGCTCGAGCAGATCGAGGATCAGGCGCGGCGCAAGACCCGCGGACGGCTCGTCGAGGATCAGGACACGAGGGGCGGCGAGCAGCGCGCGACCGACGGCCAGCATCTGCCGTTCACCTCCGGAAAGCGAGCCGCCCTTGTAGGTGCGCCGCTCGGTCAGCCGCGGGAACAGGTTGAACACATCAGCGATCGAGAAGACGTGGCGGCCGGCGACATCGCGGGGCGCGCGGACCAGGCCGAGATTTTCGTCGACCGTGAGTTCAGCGAAGATGTTCTTGCCTTCGGGCACCAGCAGCAATCCGTGCTGGGCTCGCGCGTGTGCGGCGAGCGCACTGATGTCCGCGCCGTCAAGCGTGACGCTGCCCGACACAGCCGGACGACCGCGCGACCAGCCAGCCACGGCATTCACCAGCGTCGACTTGCCCGCACCGTTGGCGCCGACCAACCCGATCATCTGTCCGGAGCCGACGCTGAGGCTCACGCCATTCAGCGCAACATTGCCGTCATAGCTGACGGTGAGATGGCTACAGGCTAGCGCGGCGGTCATTCGTCGCGCCCCAGATAGGCTTCGCTCACGGCGGCGTTGCGCTGGATCTCTGCAGGCGTTCCGGTCGCGAGCGTGATGCCCTGATCGATCATGACGATGCGGTTCGCGATCGACATGATCAGATCCATGTGGTGCTCGATCACGACGAGCGCGATGCGACGACGACGCAGATCAACCAGCAGGTCAGCGAGCCGCTGCATGTCGCCACCGCCGATGCCGGCGGCGGGCTCATCGAGCAACAGCACCTTGCAGCCATCGCCATAGGCCAGCGCCACCGCCAACATCCGTTGGATGCCATAGGGAATGTCGCCCGGACGGCGCGAGTGATAGGTCCGCTCGATGCCGAACGAGGTGAGCAGCTGCGCGGCCCGGATCTCCGTAGCCTCGCGGGTCGCGCGTTCACGCCAGGGCAGCAGCAGCGACACCGGCAG
Organism: Bradyrhizobium sp. LHD-71; assembly: GCF_031157255.1. Classification (GTDB taxonomy): domain Bacteria; phylum Pseudomonadota; class Alphaproteobacteria; order Rhizobiales; family Xanthobacteraceae; genus P52-10. Next base: position 119,299 of record NZ_JAVIFX010000005.1, read on the forward strand.
GCTGGTGGCGTGCTGGCGCACGATCGCCGCCATGGCGTTCTGCAGAACGGTGAGCTCGCCAAAAAAGGAATTCTGCTGAAACGTACGTCTGAGCCCGCGCGCGGCGAGGTCATGGGTCCTGACTGAGGACACGTCCTCGCCTGCGAGGAAGGTTTGGGCGGAATGCGCGACGGAATTGGTGACAGCAGCGAAGCAACTGCTCTTTCCGGCGCCGTTAGGACCGATGATACCGAGAATCTCGCCGCCGCGGACCGACCAACTCATGTCGCGTAGCGCCACGAGCGATCCATAGCGGACTGTCAGATTCTCGACCCGCAACGCGGCCGAGGCATCCGCCACTTCAAGCCCGTCCGCGCCAGCGAGGCCGACTTCCATCCCTTGCATCTTCAGATTCTTCTTATTGTCGGCGCGATAACAACCCAAACACACCGGAATAACAAGCCCGGCCATGGCGCCACAGCTCGGAGAGCTGATCGACCTTTTTGTGGCGCTGTCGCGGTTGCGTCAGCGCCGCCGAGAGCGAGCGGTGGCCGGTGCACACATCCCCCAACGGCGCCCGCTTGACCGCCCGGCTGTTCTGATGATGTGCTTAGATTCGCTCGTCCGCCGCAGGGGTCTATGCCATGACCGGCAAGCACATATTGATCGCCGGGGCCTCGGGGCTGGTCGGGTACGCTGTACTCAAGCATTTCGCAGGGCAGCCGGGGGTGCGGTTGACGGGCGTTTCGCGCCGCTCGCCGTTCGGGCTCGACGATCTCGGGCTCCGTTTCATCTCCGCCGACCTTCATGACCAAGTGCAGTGCGAAGCCCTGTTCGGCTCCATGCATGATGTAACGCACGTGGTCTACGCCGCTCTGCATGAGCAGCCCGCCCTCGTGGCCGGCTGGCGGGAGGAGGAGCAGATCGCTACCAATGATCGAATGCTGCGACATCTCCTGGGGCCTCTCGCGCGCGCCGCTCGCGGGCTGCGCCACGTGACGCTTCTGCAGGGCACCAAAGCGTATGGCGCGCACGTGCGCCGCTTCGATCTGCCAGCCCGCGAGGGGCGCTCCGAGGCGAGAGATGTGCCGAATTTCTACTGGAACCAGGAAGATTACCTGAAGGAGCGCCAGCGCGGCGCCGACTGGGCCTGGACCATCTTCCGGCCGCAGATCATCTTCGGTCAGTCGTTCGGAAGCGCGATGAACCCGATCCCGGCCATTGGCGTGTATGCCGCCCTGCTGCGCGAACGAAACGAGCCGCTGTATTATCCCGGCGGGCCATCCAATGTGCTTGAAGCGGTGGATGCCGACCTGCTGGCCCGCGCCATTGCGTGGGCGGGAGAGGCTGACGCGGCTCGCAACGAGATCTTCAACGTTACCAACGGCGACGTCTTCCAATGGAGCGGCGTGTGGCCCGCCATCGCCGACGCGCTAGGCATGGAGGTGGGCCCGCCCAGGCCGCGACGACTTGCGCAAACCGTGCCGGCCGAAGCGTCGGATTGGGAGCTCATCCGGCAGCGCTACAGCCTCGTGGCGCCGCCGATGGCCGACTACCTCGGGGCCTCGCTGCAGTACCTCGATTACCTCATGGCCTATGGCGCGAGGACAGGCGAGAAGATCTCTGTCGTCTCCACGGTGAAGATTCGACAGGCGGGCTTCGGCGAGGTCATGGATACCGAAGCCATGTTCCGAAAGTGGTTCAAGCTGTTCGAGGAGCAGAAGCTTCTGCCACCCGGCAGACGTTGACCACGAGGACGTTGGATCGAGTAGATTTCCTCGGCGGGTGTCGATTCAAGATAAGAGCCGAACTCCTTTCTCGCAGACCTAGTGCGTGATGAAATCAGGTTGGCTCAGTCGTAACTGCCGGCGGCGGCCTCGCGAAAGCAGGCACCCATATTCAAGAGCGTCCGAAGGCAAACCGCTGTCGCTTTGGAACTCGCCGTTTTTTGTGCGCTGGCGCGGAGTGGAATTTCAGCAGCGGCAGCGCCTCACGATAGCGGCTCAAGGCTTCGCCGGCTTTGTTCGCTCGTGCTGCTCGGGGGCTCAGCGACCTGAACTCCGCGCAGACGTGGCGTTGGTAGGTGCGATGCCAATCGCCTTGGTGAACGAGTCGTCGCGGCGGAGAAACACCAGGTTCTGAACCAGATCTGACAGTGTTCTGGACGGCAGGCCATCTGAACACACGTCGCTGGTCGGCTTAAAGTTTACCGATCCGAGGTTCCCCAACCACGCTTCGACAGGCTCTCGTCAGGCCGCAGAAGGATGATGGATGGACCCAAAGGGCATCGCCCACGGAGGGGCCAGACATCGTCATTGCGGCAGACTGGGGAGCATCCCATGGTTGACGGCATTAGTGGTTTGAGTTCGACGAACACAATCTCGCTTCCACCAATCGACGTCACTCCCTTCGAGCTTCCTGAGATCGTGGTCACCCCTGACGATCCACTGCCGGGCGACGGCTCTTTCGGCGATCCGATCGCGGGATTCCAGGCCACCAATGCGCAGATAAGCGCTGCCGTGAACGGGCTGTCGCAGCAAATCGATGCGACCGCCGAGCAAATGCGGTCGCAGAGCGAGGCAACGCTGGCACAGGTCGCCTCGACCGGAGCATCCTTGTCGGCTCAGATTGCCGCCGCCAACGCTCCAGCCCCTATAGCACTACCGACACCGGAGATCATCGTCCCACCGGCCGAACCGGCGGCGCCTCCTGCACCGTCGGTACCCTCCGCCGCGTCGACCGTCACGCAGTCCGATCAGATCACAAGCCCGATCGACGAGCGCGGAGAACAGGTTGCCGATACACCCCTCGCGGACGCTGTCAAAACGGCTGCCGCCGGTGCAGTCGGCTATCGCGCGGGAATGTACGGGGAGGTGGGCGTTGGCCGATTCACAGCAAATGTCGCAAACGAGCAGCGATTTGGTCGCTTCACGCAAGGATCGACGCTCGCGAGGCCAAGGTTTACAGGCAACGGGATCGACAGTTTCGCGCGTCGGGACAGCTTAGCGCAAAGGACCTTGATCAGCTCTCAGGCGACCTATGACTATGCGCGCCAGCAGGCTGCTGCACTCGGGATCGAGTCGCGAGACGTCAGGTTTGAAACCCAAAGGCGAGCCCTCAGCCCCGACCGCACTTACGATGTCCAGATCGGTCGCGGCAGCGCTCCTGTGACCGAAGTCAAGGCTGGACGCTCCATCAATCCGGGCCAAGTGACGAAGGACATCGCGGCGGCAAGGAATGGCCTTCGGATCGATTATCGATTTGCCGGCAACCCGCTGACCGGGAACCACGGCCCCAATCCCGCAGCCGCGTCACGCTTGAACGCGGCCGCCGCAGCGACCAACAACAATTTGACCCATGCCACCACGGACGTGGCGCCGAGCCGCGCCGGAATCCGGACCGTCGAGACGACGGCAGAGATCAGCCGGGCTGCACGCGCGCTCGGGCGCGTTGCCGCACCGATCGGGGTGGCAGCGGACGCTTTTGCCATCGGCTCCGGCGTCCGGGCAGACGGCGGAAGATTCGGCCAGAATGCGACAGTTGCCGCGGCCGGTGCGGCGGGCGGTTGGGCCGGCGCTGCAGCGGGTGGCTGGGGAGGTGTCCAAGCTGGTACACTCGTGGGCGGAGCGATCGGTGGTCCGGTCGGCGCGCCCATCGGTGCGGTCGTCGGCGGTCTCATCGGCGCCATTGGTGGTGGTCTGCTCGGCGGATGGGGTGGAGAGCGTGCCGCGCGTGCAGCGACAAATTAAGAGGTAAGCCCACGAGGTGTCATCGCTGACTCGTTTGCTTCACCAAGTCCTGCCGGCTTCACTGGTATCGGGCTTCAAGTACAGTCATATCGCGCGCGAGCAAGGCGCGTATCGGAATGCCTTGCCCGGATACACGCCTTATCTCGGCGCACACGAACCACCGAACCGAACGTTGACGAGCCGTCGTGCACACATCGTCTACGACCTCGTCATGGCGGTGAAGACCACGCGCGTCGCGGACATATCCGCGTTGTTGCGCCGAACGGGGCTGGAGCCCGCCGCCACCCCGGAGGCCTGGGATAAGATCGGCCGCTGGATCGGCGAGACCGTCGAAGGCAGCCGTGAGCCCGGGTCTGATCGATACGGGCCTTATCTTCCTTACTACCCGGGTGTGCCCCCGCGGCAAATCAAGGGCGAAAGCACAAGCGTTCTCCGGCCGTTGTGGCAATCGGTCGTGCTCGATCTCGCATTGCTGCTCGGCGGCCACATGATTGCTCGGGCGCCGAGCGCGCGTTGGAGCTGCGATGGCGAGTGGCGCGAAGGGAGTTGCTCGGGAGAGCCGCTTGTTGCAATTCCGGGGCAGGATATCCCAACGGGCCACCTTCCTACCCTTCATGGCCCGTTCGATGCCATCGAGTCGGTGGCGTGGCAGGGCCTTCATCGCCGCCAGCAGCTGACGGACCCGCCTCCGATCAGCCTGGGAGAAATCCTGCACAATGCGATTGAGCGGCCGCCAAGTTCGCGCGATCCACGTCAGGAGTTAATCAAGAGTCTCGAGGATTATCTCAACGAGCATGGCGACTTGCCGGAAAACGAAGAGATCGTCGATTGGATGATCGACGAGGGCCTGCTTGAAATGCCCGAGCTTCCGAGCCGTTTAGTATCGATCCTCGACGAACGTGACGAGCGTGCCGGTCGCGCCGGCACCAAGGACGCATGGCGCTAAGATAGCAAGCGCTAGAGCGGGATGCGCTTAGCTTGAATCGATTTGGGATTCGTGTCACAGGGCCAACCTTCAGCCCAAAACCACGCAATATCCCGCGGATACTCAATTCCACTTCGATAAATCGCCCAAGAAGCTGCTTGCGCGCAACCAGCAGCGCTCGAATCTCTTGAGCCCCTATCGACTTCGCGTGCACCGAGCTGAACCTCCCATCCCGATCAACTGGGCGATCCCGCGCGCATCCTTGCGATCTGTCTTGACTGTCATCGCAGATAATGTGGCGTCTACATGCCGCGTTTCCAGCAGAACCATTTGGAAGCCCGCTCTTTTTAGCCCCGCATACAGCCATTGTGACAACGGCCCAGCCTCCAGCCCGATCCGCAGGCCTCGCTAAGCTCTGCGGCGCCATCGTCTGCGAACGTTAGAACCAGCGACAGGCCAAGCCTCGTGGAGCGATTTCGGCATTCTCCCACCAATACGGCGGATGCTGTCGCCCTTCCCGACTTGCTCCTGCCCAGACGACGACCGTTTGTAGAGCTCCGCATTTCGGGCGACGATTTGGCCGCTCTGCAGAAGCCGCCTCAAATCGTTCAGGGAGTCAGCACGCTCAGCACGCTCCACCGCCTCATGAAGCAGGATCCACATAGGTTACTGAAGGCCTTTGTTGCTCGATTATGTATCGGATGCGCAACAAGCGAAGCATCATCTTTCGCCCTAGCTCCTCGTCGAGGCGCCCCGCGTCGAAACAAAAAAACGAGGCTTCACGCCAGCCAACCGCCTCTAGTTGGGACGCGCCGCCGTACATTGCTCTTGAGTTCTCGTTTGCACTTCAATCCGTCTCGTTCGCAATTCGACGACCATTGAGCGGAGGGCGCGATCGCAGAAAATCGTAGTTCGGCGTACGAAATCGGAGAGTTGGTAGCGGGGGAGCGCTACCGCCTTTTTCCCACACCACCTGCCGCGGCCTGAGTTGGCGAGTGGCAGGTATAATATTGTCTCGCGTTACCAACCGTCCACACAAGGCCGCCGCTTGCCTTCGCGAACCGGCGAAGGTGGCAGCGAGCGCAACCCGGCGATAATCCAGCGCCGCGTATCCGCCGGATCGATCACCTCGTCCACCTCGAACAGGCTTCCAGCATTCAGGGCTTTGCCGCGCTCATAGAGCTCCCCTACCATTCGTTCGTAGGCGGCAAGCCGTTCGGCTGGATCCGAGATTGCCGCAAGCTCGCGACGACGACCGAGCTTGACCTGCCCTTCCAACCCCATGCCGCCAAACTCGCCGGTCGGCCAAGCGACGGCAAACATGCCCACTCGCATTGACCCGCCGGTCATGGCGAGCTTTCCGAGCCCATACGATTTGCGCGTCATGACGAAGAACGTCGGGATTGAGAGATTGGCGCCGATCAGATAGGTGCGACAGCAATGCCGGACGAGAGCCGTCCTCTCGGCCTCGGGTCCCACCATGTTGCCTGGATTATCGTTTAGCGACAAAAGTGGGATATCATGGGCATCGCAAAGTTGCATGAAGCGCGCAGCCTTGTCAGCCGCATCGGCATCAATGGCGCCGCCAAGATGCATAGGGTTGTTGGCGATAACGCCGAGCGGCCGGCCTTCGATACGGATAAGGGCAGTGATCATACCGTGACCAAATCCGCGACGGATCTCAAGCACTGACCCCTCGTCGGCCAAGGTCTCGATTAAGCGCCGCATGTCATAGCCACGCAAACGATTTTCCGGGACTACGTATCTCAGCTCCCGCTGATCAGGGCACTTCCAGCTGTCGATTCGTCCCTGAAAATAAGACATATACTGTCGCGCAACCTTCACGGCCTCGGCCTCATCCTCAACGAGGATATCGACGACACCGTTCGGGACCTGAACTGACATTGGGCCCACTTCTTCAGGACGGTAGACGCCGAGACCACCGCCTTCGATCATCGCAGGTCCCGCCATGCCAATGGTGGAATTCGCGGTGGCAATGATCAGGTCACAACAGCCGAGCAGCACGGCATTGCCAGCAAAACAGCGGCCCGAAGCGATGCCCACCAACGGCACCAAGCCGGAAAGCCTCGGCAGACGATAAAAAGTATCGCTGAAGCTGACAAGATTGTCGGTATCGCTGCCGCGCCCGCCACCTCCTTCGCAAAAAATGACGACAGGCAACCGCCACCGTTCGGCCATCTCAAACACGCGGTCCTGCTTATGGTGCCCCATGTGACCCTGAGTGCCAGCCATTACTGTGTAGTCATAGGAGACGACCACAGCGCGGCTCTTCTCCTCGGCAAAGCGATCGCCATTGATTTGCGCGAGCCCCATGATTAGGCCGTCCGCCGGCGACTCTTCGATCAGTTGCTCCATCGACACGGTTCGTCGCCTTGCTGAAAGCACTAGCGAGCCGTACTCCACGAAAGTCCCCGGGTCGCAGAGGTCTTCGATGTTCTCGCGAGCAGTCCGCTGTCCGCTTGCTCGTCGCTTGGCAACCGCCTTCGGCCGGGCAGCATCGAGGGTGCTGGCGCGGCGGTCCAGCACCTCCTTCAAATCCGACCGAATGACGTCAAGATCGATCTCCTCTCCCGTGTGGCTGCGGCTGCCGAGTTCAGCACGCTCTTCGACAAACGCCAACGGATGGCTCTCGAAGACGGTGTCTCCGGCGGTCACGGTGAAAGTTCGCACGACGCCGGACACCGCGCTCGTTACGGCATGCTGCATTTTCATGGCTTCCAGCACGAGCACTTCCTGCCCGGCAAGGACGCTTGCGCCCTCGTCGACGCTGAGGGACACGATCGTGCCCTGCATGGGTGAGCGTATTGGTACAGTCCCCTCGGGTCCATCCGCCTCGGCCGCCGCATTGGCCTCCACCGTGACCTTGGCGTCAGACTTTCCGTAGAACACAACCGCCAGCGGATCACTCGTTTCCAGCTTGGCGCCCGGCCGGCGCTGTGCGACAGCGGCTTGCGGCTCAAAATAACGTATCGAATCGGGCTGAGCCGCTATCAGCGCTTCGACATTATCGTCAATGAACCGCGTATGCAGCTCACCCTTGAGGATCGCCGGATCCTTCAGTAACGCCCGCAGGAACGGAATGTTTGATACCACTCCGGAGACTCGAAATTCTGCGAGGACCCGCTCAGTTTTTGCAGCCGCATCATGGAAGCGATCGTTTGTCACATGAACGATGACTTTCGCAAGCAAAGAATCATAACGAGGATTGGTGCGATAGCCGGCGTAGCCGTAACCATCCACTCTCACGCCACGCCCGGACGGTGGTTCATAGACGCCGATCGTTCCGCCAGCCGAACGGACCGATCCGTCTGGCTGCATCGTTTCCAGATTTACCCGCGCTTGGATTGCAAATCCGGACGGAGCAACGATATCTTCCTGCCGCAGCTTCAGATCGGCGAGACGTGCTCCAGCTGCAATTTTCAGCTGCGCTTCTACCAGATCAATCCCAGTCACTTCCTCGGTCACCGTATGCTCGACCTGTAGCCGCACGTTTGCCTCGATAAAGGCGATAGCGGCACCGTCAGTATTGTCGGCCGCATCGACGAGAAACTCGAACGTGCCTGCATTCAGATACTCGCCGGCCGCGGCGAGACGCGTCGCTGCTTGCAACAACCGCGCTCTGACCGCCGGCCGCAGGAACGGCGCCGGTGCGATCTCGAGAACTTTCTGGCGCTCGCGCTGAAGGCTGCATTCACGTTCCCACAGGTGCGCCACCGCACCTGTTCCGTCACCTACGATCTGTACCTCGATATGGCGAGCCCTCGGGAACAGCCGCTCGACGTAGACGTCGCCATTGCCGAAGGATTTCTCCGCTTCGGAGCGGCACCGTTCCATGGCATCGGCGAGCTTCTTCGGATCATTGACTGGCCGCATGCCACGTCCGCCGCCGCCCGCGATTGCCTTCACCATTACGGCTGCACCTGCTTCAAGCGAGGCCATGAAATCCCGGGCTTCATCGAGGGTCGTGGGGCCCGAAGTCCCTCGGATGACCGGCACGCGGTGCGCTGTTGCGAACGCCCGAGCCCTAGTCTTGTCACCGAACAGCGCAAGAGTGTCCGGGCGGGGACCCACAAAAACCAGACCAGCCTCAGCGCACGCCGCGGCGAACGCCGCACTCTCGCTCAGGAAGCCGTAGCCGGGATGGATCGCATCGCAGCCGGCATCCTTCGCGACCGAGATAATCTGAGAAGAATCAAGATAGGCCTTCGGTCCGATACCTTGCAGGGCGCGCGCGTCGTCGCACCGAGTGGCGTGCAGCGATGCAGTGTCGTCCTCGGAAAAGATACCGACGGTGCGAATCTTCTGATCGGCCGCCGCGCGGGCGATACGGATCGCAATCTCGCCACGGTTGGCGATCAACAGGCTCTTCATATGGTTACTCTCTCAACCGTTCAGCACAGCTCGGGTGCCGATTACGCCCTGCTCGCTCAGCTTGCTTAGATCCTGGGGGGAAAGGCCGAGATCGCCGCCAAGCACCGCGTCGTTATGCTCACCAAGGGTCGGTGATGGGTTACGCAGAGGCGGCCGTTGGCCATCTAATCGATAAGGCGCGTGCGGCACCACGTGGTGGCCGATGAACCGTCGCTCGGCCCGACGCCAGAATCCATCATGAATGAGTTGCGGATCGTCGAGTAGATCGATCGCAGCATAGACCTGTCCGGCGGGCACGTTTTTGGCTTGCATTGTCGCAACAAGCTCTGCGGCACTCCCGACAGAGAAGAAGGCGGCCACCGCACGCTCCATCTCTGCTTCGCGCGTTTTCATGACCGTCAGTTTGGCCGCGCTATCCACAGCCAGATCGGGGCGATTAATTATTGTCGCCACTGCGTTCCACTGTGGCGTCGTCTCGATCGAGATCGCAACCCAGCGATCGGGAACATTTGAGGCAACGACCGTGCGCAGTGCCGATGCCGGATGGCGACTGCCCTCCCGCTTGAGCGTCGTTTCCTGGACCGACTGCGCGATGATGGCGTCTGCACAAAGCTGGAAGAGGCATTCCACCTGCCCAAGATCGATGACCGATCCGGTGTTCTGCTTGTTCCGCTCGTACAGGGCGATCAGACAGGCGATCGCGCCATAAATGCCAGCGATCGGATCGCCGTAGGCGACATGCTGCATGGTTGGCGGATCGTCGGCCTTGCCATTGACGAACGGCAGGCCGGAAGCTTGTTCGACCGTTGAGCCATAGGCGCGAAAGCTGCGCCAAGCCCCCTTTGCGCCAAACGCGCCCATCGCCAGGAAGATTAGGTCCGCCTTCTCCTTGATGAGTGAGTTTGCGCCGAGACCGAGCTTGTCCAATACGCCCGGAGCAAAGTTCTCGATCACGAGATCCGATCCTGCCGCAAGTCGCCGCGTCAACGCTTTGCCCGCCTCCGACTTCAGATCGAGTGTCACGCCGTGCTTGTTGCGGTTCACCATCAAAAAGGAGGGCCGAGTCTCGTACGGCGGCGGATCACCTTCCATCGATCCATCAAATCCGCGCCACCAATCGAAGTGCGAGCACGATTCGACCTTCACCACGTCGGCGCCGAGATCGGCGAAATGCCGTGCTGCGAGCGGACCGGCCCAGCCCATTGACAGATCAAGCACGCGCAGACCGGACAGCGGCAAAGCGGGCACCTGCTTCGGCTTTCGGCGCTGCGCGGCTGTTGACGGCAGCGGCGTCGAATGAAAAGGCATCGACGGAGCCACAGCACCTTTCAATCCGGGTATGGATTCAAAGCTGCCGCGTTCTCGCCAGTGCGGCGTCTTCGGAAGATCCTTGAGATCGGGCACTGGCGCCATCGGAATACGCAGACGCTGGCCCTCATGCAACCAGAAGCTTGCCTGCTTCGTCTTGAAGGCCGCGATCAAGTGCTTGTCGAGTTCGTCTGCGTCAGTCATGCGCTGAAGCGACACGAGATGGTTCGGATTCTTCGCAAGATCAGGCTTCCCGATCAGGTCACACAACGAGCGCCACTGTGGTGGCGTCAGCGCCGTCACACCGATCCAGCCATCCCTCGCTTGATAAATGCCGCCCGGGAATGTCGGTGAGAAACGGTTGATCCCGCGGCGGACCGTGCGATCACCGGTCAGCGCGGCGCTTGCCGTGCCGCTTTCCGATAGACAGAGATTGGCTTCGAGAATGTTGACGTCGATCTTGCGGCCCGCCCAACCGTTCTGCTTGCCGAGAATCGCAGCCAAGCCCGCAATGAACGCTGTCGCCCCACCGATGATCTGCGGTGCGTGACCGCGCGGCAGCATCGGCGCGCCGTCCTTTGGACCGGTCGCGTAAGCTACCGCACTCATGGCCTGGATGATCGCGTCGCTGCCGGTCCAGGCCCGATATGGTCCTCCGCGCGCGAACCATGTCAATCCCAGGCGAGTGACATCGCTCAGGTTGGTCGAGTCGAGGGTGCCGTCCATGACCGCTACCGCGGCGGCATCCTGTCCTGCGATGACCAGGTCGGCACCCCTTCCAAACTTGCGCAGTGAGTTTTGGAGATCGTCATCGATGCATATCTTGCCGGCATCGAGCCAGCTCGCAAAGGCTTCACTGCCGGCACTGCCATAACCTACGCAAGACTTGTCGTGAGACCTGCCAAACTGATGGACTGTAGCGCCGTGCGCCACGAAGAGATGACCGCAATAGCGCGTCGCCACGCCACCGTGAACTTCAAGGATCCTCAGACCGGAAAGTGCGCTGCTCATCGTACAGTTTTTGCCTCTCACATTTGCGCGGCGTGGGGGCCGGTCAGCAAATGGCACGCGGCCTCGCGCCCGTCGGGGAGCTTTAGCAGCGGGGGATTGTCAATTTTGCAGACCGCCATCGCATATGGGCAGCGCGGATGGAACTTGCAGCCGCTTGGTGGCTCAAGCGCGCTGCCAGTGTCGTCAAATCCATCGGCGGCCTTCGGCACGTAATCGGGGTCAGGACGGGGCACTGCATTCAGTAGTGCTTGCGTATAGGGATGCTGAGGTGCAGAAAAAATCTGCTCGCTCGGACCGCACTCGACGACGCTACCGAGATAGATCACCGCCACCCGCGTCGACAGATGCTCGACGAGCGCTAGATCGTGCGCAATCAGGAGATAAGTGAGACCAAACTTCTCCTGGATGTCCATCAGCAGGTTCAGCACTTGCGCGCGGATCGATACATCCAGCGCGGAAATCGGCTCATCCAGAATGATGATCTTCGGATTTAGTGCGAGAGCCCGCGCAATGGCGATACGCTGGCGCTGTCCGCCGGAGAATTCGTGCGGATAAAGATCCGCCGCAGCCGCCGGCAGCCCAACGATCTCCAGAAGCTCTGCGACGCGTGCATTCAGTGTGACCCGGTCGGGGCTGTAGTGCGCCAGGATCGGCTCGGTGATGATCCGCCGCACAGTCAATCGTGGATTGAGGGACGCATATGGATCCTGAAACACCGCCTGAACCTGCCGGCGATAATCCTTGATCTCCGATCGCGACATCTCGCCGAGGCTCTTGCCGTCGAAGTTCACAGCGCCTGAGGACGGCTGTTCCAGCATCAGTGCCAGCTTCGCGATGGTGGTCTTGCCGCAGCCCGACTCGCCGACGAGTGCGACGGTCTGCCCCGCGGGGATCTCGAGATTGACGCCCTCTACGGCGCGGACGGTCGCCTTGCCTTGGTCGGTGCGAACGCTGAAGTGTTTGGAGAGATTACGAAGTTCGAGGCCCATGTGTCAGGTTACTGCTTTGCCGCGAGCCAGCAATTGACGGTATGGCCGCCGCCAACGTCGGTCGCAGGTGGATACTCGTCACACACCGCCATTCGCCTTGGACAGCGCGGCGCAAAACGGCAACCGTTCGGCAGATCCATCAGATTCGGCGGTTGGCCGGGAATCGCCGCAAGGCGACGCCGCTTCCGGCCAAGATGCGGAATCGCGTCGAGCAAGGCCTGCGTATAGGGATGCTGCGCATTGCGGTAGATGTCACGTACCTTGCCCGTTTCGATGATACGGCCGGCATACATCACGGCGATGCGATGGCAGAGGCCGGCGACGATCGACAGATCGTGTGTGATCAAGATGATGCCGACTTTCGAGTCATTCTGGATGCTGCGCAGCAGGCTCATGATCTGCACTTGGATCGTCACATCCAGCGCGGTGGTCGGCTCATCCGCGATCAACAACCGCGGCGAACAGGCGATCGCCATCGCTGTGACCACACGCTGACGCATACCGCCGGAGAACTGGTGCGGATAGCTTTTCAATCTCCGCTCGGGCGACGGGATGCGCACCCGCCGCAGACCAGCCGCGGCTGCGACCATTGCGTCGCGAACGGTCTTGACGAGCTTATGATACAGGAATGGCCTGGACACTTGGTCGCCGACGGTGAACACCGGATTGAGCGAAGTCATCGGGTCTTGCGAAATCATCGCCACCTTCGGTCCGCGGACCCGTCTTGCCATCTCTTCTTCGCCAAGCTGCAGGAGTTCTTCGCCGTCGAGCCTGACGCTACCGGCAATCTTTCCGCCTCCATGAATAGGCAATAGTTGCAAGATCGATAGACAGGTCATCGTCTTGCCTGAGCCGGATTCCCCCACGATGCCCAGCGTCTCGCCTTCGTTTACTTCAAAAGAAATTCCGTCGACCGCCTTCACCACGCCGCGGCGCAGATGCAGATGCGTTTGCAGGTTCTCGACTTGCAGAAGAGGCGTTGCACTCAAAGCTGCCTCCGCTTCGGGTCGAGCAAATCGCGCAGCCAGTCGCCGACCAGATTCGAGGACAGGCAGGTGAGCATGATGGCGATGCCCGGCATCGTGATGCCCCACCAGGCATAGGTGATGTACTGCCGCGCGTCGGAGAGCATTAGGCCCCAGGACGTGTCCGGCGCCTGGATACCGAGGCCAAGGAACGATAGCGAAGCCTCGAAGATGATCACCTGCCCAACCTGCAACGTCATCAGCACCAGAAGGGTGTTGAAGATGTTCGGCAACAGGTGCCTGAAAAAGATCGTGATCGATCCACAGCCGGCAACCTTGGCGAACGAGACGTAGTCGCGCTCGCGTAACGACAGGACCTCGCTGCGGATGATACGACAATACCAGGTCCAATACGTGAGCACGATGACGATGACGACTGTGGACAGGCCAGGATCCATGGTTGCGGAGAAGATCAACGCCAGAGCGAGACCGGGAATCGCCATTTTGATCTCTGCAATGCGGATGATGGTTGTGTCGATGATGCCTCCGAAGTAGCCGGCGATGATGCCGAGCATCGTGCCGATCGCACCCGAAAACGCGATCGCGTACAGCGCTACGATTGCAGACACCCGCGCGCCGGCAATGATGCGGGAAAGAACGTCGCGGCCGAGATTGTCAGTACCGAGCAAATAGTCGTACGTGCCTGCTGCCTGCCAGAACGGAGGCTTGAATGCAGCTCCCAGATTCAATCCGTTTGGATCATGGGGTGTCAAACCCTCGCCCCCGACAGCAGCGATCAACACCAGCACCAGAATGAGGATCGGAATCCACGGAGCGCCCTTCAGACGAAAGCGAACGAAAAACGGCAACGGCGCATCTGCTGCGGTCACTGGGGTCGGCGCCGAGGTCACGCTCATAGCCGGATCCTTGGGTCGATGATGCTGTAGGACAAGTCGACCAGGAAATTCGACAGCACGAACAGGATGGATGTGACAAGGACGCCTGCCTGGACCACCGGATAGTCGCGCGAGAACACCGCCTCCACCACCGTGCGGCCGAGCCCCGGCCAAGCGAATACCGTTTCCACGACGAACGCACCGCTCAGCATGGAGGCGAAGTAGACGCCCATGATGGTGACAAGTGGCAACAGCGCATTGCGGAAGGCGTACTTCCAGACCAACAGACGTTCGGGCGTGCCGACGGAGCGGCCCATGCGAATGTAGTCGCTGTCAAGCACTTCGAGCATACCGGAGCGGATGATGCGCGTCTGCGCCGCTACCGGATACCAGCCGAGTGCAATCGCCGGTAGGATCACATGTTGCACGCCATCCGCGCCAAAGGCCGGAAGCCATTGCAGGCCGACGGCGAATACGAGGATGAGGATGAGACCAACCCAGAATGAAGGAACCGCCTGCCCGAGCATGGCGATGATCCGTCCGATTTGGTCGATCCATGAGCCACGATACACCGCCGAAAGCACGCCAAGTGGAATGGCGAGCACTAGGCTGAAGGCAAATGCAGCCGTCGCCAAATAGATGGTCGCCGGCAACCTTTCGAATACCAGTGCAAGCGCCGGCATTTGCCAGCGATAGGATTGGCCGAAGTCACCCTGGAGAGCCTTCCAGAGGAAAATGAAATATTGCTCCCAGAGCGGGCGATCGAGACCGAGTTCTTGCTTCAGCGCATCGATGGCCGACTGCGGTGCTTCCATCGGAAGCATGAGCGAAACCGGATCGCCCGAAAGGCGCGAGATCACGAAGATGATTAAGCTCGCGCCGAGAATGCTGATCGCCGCATTGAGCAAGCCCTTGGCGAAAATCGCTTTCACAATCGTCTCATCTGCTAGGCCGTCCGTTCCGGACTTACTTCTTGAAGCTGACTTCCTGGAACGCGCGCCACGATCCGGGCGATGGCCACGCACGGAAGTCGATACTGTCCCGCCAAGCGAGTGTCACGACTGGACGATAGGTCGGCACGCCGCCGAGCACATTCTCGTGCTTGTAGCGCGCGATCTTCTGGATCAGTCCGACCCGTTTCTCTGGGTCCATGGTGCCCTTCAACTCCTCGACCATAGAATCGGCCTTTTCGTCATTGGTGTAGGAGTAACTACCGAAGCCTTTGCCTTGAACGAAACTATGCAACATGCCGCCCCACGACGTTGCCGGATCGCCCGGCAGGCCGTGGCCCCACATCCACATCAGAACGCCGTCCATCTCCGGCGGTCCGCTGCGGCCACGACGACCCAGATTGATCCAGGCTGAATACTCAAGTCCCTGCACTTTGCAGCGGATACCGACCGTGCCCAGATAGGCAAACACGGCTTCGCCCATTTCCTTCACATTCGGTTCGCGCGGCGTGATCAGGTTGTAGCAGGGTGTCTCGAAGCCATTCGGATACCCGGCCTCGGTGAGCAACTGCTTCGCCTTGCGCATATCGTACGCGTAGGGCTTGAGGGTTGGATCGTAGCCGGTCGAGCCACGACCGACCTGCGTGTACCGTTCGCCCTGTCCGAACAGTACGTTCTTGATGATCGCATCGACATCGACGGCGTGGGCCACCGCCTGACGTACCTTCAGCTTGCTGAATGGCGAGTCCGATTTGTAGGCGGGAAAATCGATATACATGTTGTTCGGCGCCATGGCCGTGAAGGTCTTCACGCCCGGCATCTTCTTGATTTCTTCGACGGCCGAGAGCGGCACCGCGTCGACCCAGTCGACAGCGCCGGACTTGAATGCGGCAACGCGTGTGAGATCTTCCGGAATGATCTTCAACACGAGATTCTTGATCTTCGGACGTGCGTCCTTGTTCCAATAATCCTCGAAGGCCTCTAGCTTCAGGTCTTCCTTTATCGAACGCGAAACGAACTTCCATGGTCCGGTACCGATCGGGGCCTTCGCGAAACCATCCTCACCCGCTTTCTCGTAATACTTCTTTGGCATCGCCCAGAGTTGCAGCGAGCCGACGATGTAATCACCGTCCGGCGCCTTGAAATGTAGCTTGAAATGATGGTCGTCGATGATTTCGAACTTTTCGACGTTGGCCTGCAGATGCGTCCAACGCGAAATCTTCGGATCCTTCAAGCGCTCGTAGGAGAACTCAAAATCCGCCGATGTCAGCGGATCGCCATTATGGAATTTCACGCCTTTGCGAATCTGAACATCGATAATTGGCTTGTCCGAGGTCCCCTCAATCTTCCAGGACTCCGCGAGCCAATTGACGGGCTTCAGGTCCGGATCGAACCGCACCAGCTGTTCGAACATTTGGCCGATGAAGTACTGGTCGACTCCGGCCGAATAGCGCGCGGGATCGAGCACCGTCCCCTCGGCCGCAAGCGCAGCGACTAATGTATCCTTCGTTTGCGCCGCAACGGCCGAATTCAATGCCAGCAGGCCCAGCACTGTGGCAACAAGGCGCCCTGCAAACATGTCGTTTCCTCCCGGCTTTTCTTAGCGGGTTAATTCTCCGGAGTATCAGCCGCAGCTGGCGGCACTGTCAATTGTCAATTATTTATAATTGACGCGGGAGGTTGTTATTGCAATTCACGAACGGACGTTTGCGCGGAGAGTCTGATCGTCCAAAGCGTCGCCGGCACAGAAATGATCATGCTCCGCAGAAGGGATTTGGAGAGACCATCGATGGCTGGGAATCCAGCTTTAAAGCTGAAGATGCCGACCTTGCGCATGGCCAACGCAAAGCGACGCACGTTACTCGCGCGGACGATCCCTGAACAGATCGCTGACCATCTGGCCATCGCCATTATCAAGGGCGAATTCCGCGACGGCGAGCATTTGCCGGAGCAGAAGGTCGCGGCGCTGTTCAATGTCAGCCACGGCCCAGTGCGCGAAGCGATCCGTACGCTATCAAAGCGAGGTCTTGTGGAATTCCAGCCGCGGCGCGGCGCGTTCGTCATCGGCGTTACACTTGATGCCATCGCCGACATCTTCAACATCCGCGCCGTGCTGCTAGGTCTTTCGGCGCACAGCCTTGCGAGACTGCCGTCAAAGCAGCGACCGATGGCCGCGCTGAACGAACGCGCCGCCCACATCCGTGCACTCGCAGGCAGCCGAGGAACGGATCCGGAGACCTTCGCGCATGCGCTCGGCCGTCTTGGCGCCCTTATCTTCCGCAGCTGCAGCAACGCGCACTTGACACGAATCCTGCGCGAGGAAGCCGCGGGCTCGCTCTGGGGCGATCTGTGGCGCGAGCACACGTTGGACTTTCTGACACAGAAGCGGCGCAACATCGCCGCCGCAGATTGGGTCGCCGTGGTCGACGCCATCGCGGCCGGCGATGGCGCCCGCGCATCACGGATCACGCGTAAGGCCCTTTTCGATTCCCGCGACTCGGCGATCGAGACGCTGCAGCGGCTGCGCGGCGAAACCGTTTCACCGTCGCGCTTCGTGCGGGAGTAATACGTTACTTGAACCCAATCTCCTGCATTCCGCGCCAATAGGAGGGCATGGCCCACGGCACGAAACGAACGTTGTCGCGCCACGCAATCGTAATTAACGGACGGTAGGTGGTGATGCCGGCAAGCACTTGGTCGTGTTTGATCTCGGCAATCTTCCGAATCATGACAATGCGCTTCTCCGGATCCATCTCGCGTTTCTGCTCCTCGATCAGCCGATCGAGCTCGGGCAGGCTGGTGTTTGACGAACTGCCGTAGCCGCGCGCGGGGTCGAAAGTGTGCAATGTCGCCGCCCACGCATTGCTGACATCGTTGCCCCCGTGGCCGTACATGCTGCTGGCGGCGCCATCCATCATCTTTTGGTTTGAACCTTCAGGCCAGCGCCGGATCAGATTGAGCCAGGCGTTGTATTCAACTCCCTGCAGTGGCTTGCAACGAATGCCGACGGCACCGAAATAAGCGAAGATTGCCTCCCCCACTTCCTTCAAGTTTGGTTCGCGCTGGGTGGTGAAGTTGTAGCACGGCGTGTCGAAGCCGCGCGCAAGGCCGGCCTCGGCGAGCAGCTGCCGGGACTTCTTTGGATCGTAGACGTAGGGTTTTTGCGCTGGGTCGTAGCCGAAATCATCCGGGCTGAGCTGGGCATAGCGCTCGCCCTGCCCGAATAGAACGCTCTTAATGATTGCATCCATGTCGATCGCATGGGCCGCCGCACGTCGCACCCGCACGTCCTGCCAGGGGGAGCCATTGATGTGAGTCGCGAGCTGGATGTAGAGGTTGTTGGTGGTGTTCAGCGTCGCCGTTTTGATGCCGACCGTTTTGCGCAGCTCTTCGACTGAGGCAACAGGCACGGACTCAATCAGGTCGACCGCCCCAGTCTTTAGCGCCGCCACCCGCGTAAGATCCTCCGGAATGATCTTGATGTGCAGATGTCTTACAGTGGGTCTGTGTTCCTTGTTCCAGTAGTCGTCAAACAGGTCGAACTTGATGTCAGTCTTGATGTTGCGCGAGGCGAATTTCCACGGTCCCGTGCCGACGGGACGCGCGACAAACCCATCCTCGCCGACCTTAAGAAAGTAACTTTTTGGCAGCGCCCATAGTCGCAGGCTGTCGGTATCGTAGGTAGCATCGCCTTCTCTGAAGTGTAGGCGAAAGTGGTAGGGGTTCACGATCTCGAAGCGTTCGACCGCGGCCTGCAAGTGTGCAATGCGGCTGACCTTCGGATCGCGCTGGCGATTGAAGGCAAACTCGAAATCCTCCGCCGTCAGCGGATCGCCATTGTGAAATTTCACGCCTTTACGCAGGTGCACGTCAATGATCGGCTTGTCGTTGTTCCGATCCACCGAGTAAGATTCCGCCAACCAGTTTACGCGTTTTCCATCCGGGCCGCGCCGCACAAGCTGCTCAAACATCTGCCCGATAAAATAATAATCCGCCCCAGCGGCGGCCCGGCTTGGGTCAAGGGTGGTGGATTCCGTGGAAGCCGACGGTGATGGTATCCTTCGGGTTTTCCTGCGGCCGTGCGGATGACGCACCCAAAAGCGTCAGTGTAAGTGCGTACATGAGCCAGGTTTTCATTGTTGCTCCTCCCGCGCTCTGCTTTTGCTTTCTTCTGGGTCAGCCTGGCGACCGAGGGCAGCTTATGCGGGCCAGCAGATGCTTGGCGAGTTCAAGGTGTGATGCGTATTTGGAAGGAAGTTGGTTGCAACGCACGCCCGCTTATTCGAGCGAGCGTCGCTCACAGGTGGCGCGCAACTGCAAAATCAAACAACGAATGCGGCCGATGACTGTTTAATCGGGCTTGTATGCGATATGTTGCACTCGATCGACAGCAACGACATCGCGACCGGGGCCCTTGAGTTTGGCGGCCATAATGGGTCCCGAACATGCCTTAGTGGTGTCGGTGGAGGCTATAGCGCGAAGATCGCATTGGTCCGGCAATTTCGGACCTTATCGACTCGCTCTCCATCCCAATGGTAGTCGAAGTGATCTGCCTGGACCGGAATATTCATGAGATCCGGCCAGAAGATAGCGACACATTCACCGCCTGCGCAACGCACGCTGCGATAGATGATTCCGTTCGCACCGCCGTCCCGGAGTCGTCGCCCCAAGGCCTGTGAAGCCTGGTAATCATCCGGGTCATGACAATGGTCGAGCGGCCTTGCATCATGCAGATCAAGATCGAGCCGGTTGACGAGCACGCGGAACTGCGAGGTCCACCCCGGATCCTCAGCGCTATTCGCCATCGTCACTCCGTGGTGATAGGCCGCCTCTCGAATGGCAACCTCCTCGCGATCACCGGCACTGTAGACACCATAGGTCCCATCGGTGAAGCGTCCCGGTCGGTCGGTGCTGACGTGGACAAACGGGGCCATGAGGTAGCTGGCACCGGGTCCGCTGGCGCGCCGCTCCGGCGGGACCAAATCGAGCTTGCCGATGTGATCCCAGATGCGTGGATTGGTCTTCGACTCCGCGGACGCCAGCGCTTCCCAGTCCTGCGGGTCCGCAATATCCTCGAAAAGGTCGATGGGGGGATGGATGGAGCGAATGATCCGGTAAGCCTTAGGCCAACGCACCCGAACGAGCGGAATGGCGTCGTTCACCAGCCGCTACGCTCCGCATCGAGATATGAACGCACGCGCGCCAACGAGAAGATATCACCCTGGGCCATGATCTCGACCGGGGTGCGTCCCTCAAAGGCTCGGTTCGACTTCTTCACCCAGGCGTATCCTCGCTCAGAATCGGAAAAGAGATAGCGCAGGCCTTTGTGAATCCCCATGAGCAGCGAAAGACGCGTCGCGAGGTCGCGGTCGATGCGCCCGAGTTCGCCGGCCTTCCATCGCGCATAGGTGCGTGCGGCGAGCCCCCCAAGGATTTCGCGCGCCTCGGCATCGGATATCTGCCACTTCTCAAAGAGGCGGGTCACGGCGCGCGCCATTGCCTCCGCCTCGCTGGCAGTGATCTGCGGCACGTCCGGAAGAGCGTGTGTGCGCGGAATTTCCTGTAGCACGGCGAACCTCCTTACGGCATAAATTAGGGACAAATACGCCATTTGGCAAGAGCTTTTGCTAGGCTTATAGTCATAAGCACCGCCTTTCTGCTGGACTTGAACAGACCGCCGATTTTAGCCAAAGCGGGTCCGCTTGCTGCGCGAGGGCTGAAAAGCCTGCTTGCGCGCAACCCGCCTCGCTCGTTCCGACAGGAATTCATACTGAGTCGAGTGTGTCGGTGCCGAGCGCAGAGGCCCGACGCAACAGTAGTGGCCGATCCGCCGAGGCACCTCCGGGCGTATAGTTGAGACGAAGCGGGTTGTGGCGTCGGCCAGCAGAGCTGGCTTTCGCAATTTGTACAACGCTACTGAATTTCTGAAACCAAATTGCCGGCTAGGCGAGGCTCAATATGCGTCGCGCGCGAGCAGCGTGCGGAGCATCGATCATCACGCCGTCAACGACAACCACACTCGTTCCCGCGCTGGAGAACGCAGCAAGCACCCTCTCGGCCCAAGCAATCTCTTCCGCGGACGGGCGAAAGACCTCGTTGATGACCGCGACCTGAGATGGATGGATCGCCGCCTTGGCGTCGAAGCCGTCGCGGCGCGCCTGAGCGGCCTCCGCCCACAAGCCGTCCGGATCACGAAAATCGGTGTACACTGCATCGATCGCGACAAGCCCCACGCGCTTCGCCGCCATCAGACACAGGTCGCGGGCGAGACGGAACGGACTACTGTATTCGCCAGATAGCAGACGATTGCCGGTCGATCCGAGGTCTGCCGCAAGATCCTCACTGCCCCAGAGCATGGCCTTCAGTCGCGGGTGACGCCAAGCATCCTGGGTAAGTGACAACGTTCCCGCCACTGTCTCTGTGGCAACGGTCATGACGCCGATCGAAGTTTGCCTGGATTCAAGCGGCGACAGCAGTGTGTCGAGCTGTTGCAGGTCCTCTGGGCCTTGTACCTTCGGCAACATCACGTAGTCAGGACACGCAGTCGCCGCAACGGCAATGTCATCCCTGCACCACTTCGTCCGCAAGCCGTTTATGCGGATAGCCGTCGCCGATTTGCCACGCTCTTGCCCGGCTAGATGCGCTGCCAGCATGGCGCGCGCCTCCGCTTTTGCCGACGGCGCCACCGCATCTTCGAGGTCGTAGATAATGACGTCAGCCTCGCTCGACCTCGCGTTTTCCAGCATGCGCGGCCGGTCAGCGGGCACGGACAGCAGCGAGCGCATGTCAAGCCGCGGCTGCCTTCGGACGCAGGCGCATGAGCGCCTGACGATCGCACACGCCGCACATCACACCGTCTTGATTGAACGCTTCATGGCGCAGCGTTACGATTCCTTCGCAGGGACGCGATTTGCTTTCGCGCTTGTCCAGCACCGTGGTGCGTATCTTGACCGTATCGCCCTCGAACAGCGGGTGCGGAAATTTTACGTCTGTCATGCCGAGGTTCGCGACCGTCGTTCCGAGCGTGGTGTCGTTGACCGACATACCGACCATGAGACCGAGCGTGAACAGGCTGTTGACCAGCGGACGCTTCCAGATGCTGCGCGCCGCCGCGGCATTATCGATGTGCACAGGCTGCGGGTTCATGGTGATGAGCGAGAACCACTTGTTGTCGGCCTCGGTAATGGTGCGTGTCCATTCGTGGTCAAATACCTGCCCTTTTTCGAATTCCTCAAACCACAAGCCAGCCATGTTTCACTCCTGTTCCAGGGGCACGATTTCGATAAGAGCCGCGCCGGCGGACACGGTGTCGCCGACTGCAACGTGAATTCGCCCGATCCGCCCATCGATCGAAGCCTTCAGGGTGTGCACGAGCTTCATAGCCTCGATCTGGGCGAGGCTGTCGCCCTTAGCGACGCTCGCGCCGGCATCGGCTAGTAGCGCGGCAATGATCCCGGGCAACGGCGCGATCAGGATGTTGTCGGACGCCGCCTCGACAGCGCTCGATCCGGCTTCATCCGTTGCAAAGCCGACGTGAGCATCCAGCGTCAGTCCGTTCAACGCAACGACGATTCGGTCTTCCTGCACACTGCTGGCAGCCCGCTCATGCCATACGACGTCGTTGCCATCGGCGAACATGGCGCGATATCCCCTGGCATCGACGCCGATGACGACCGCCGTCTCGCTACCGTCGTCGCGGACGAGCAGCTCGGCCTGCGCGGAACGGCGTTCACCCGTCACGCGAAACCCGCTTCGCCTGAGCCAGGGGCTTGCATCGCCACCCACGTTGCAGCGCGCCCAGTGGATCGCGGCAAGACCGCGAAGCTCGCGTAGACTGGTCGCGCCGGGAGACCATCCCCCTGGAAACTCGGCCTCCAGGAAATCCGTCGTCATCCCCCCGCGAACGAAGGCCGGACGCGCGACGACATCTCTCAGCATGCCGATATTCGTCGCAACCCCAAGCACCGCGGTCTCGGCTAGCGCCTTGCCGAGATTCGCGACCGCAGTTGCCCGATCTTCGCCATGAACGATCAGCTTGGCCACCATGCTGTCGTAGTGCAGGCTTATCTCCGAACCTTCGTCCACGCCGGTGTCGAAGCGCGCGCCCCGCGGCGTCTTCAACCCAACGATCCGGCCCGTCGCAGGCTGGAACGCTCGATCCGGCCGCTCGGTCGCGATGCGCGCCTCGATCGCATGACCGCGTGCGCGAATGTCTGCTTGCGAAGCCGGAAGCGCGAGCCCGGCCGCGACCCTGATCTGCCACTCGATCAGATCGATGCCGGTAACTTCTTCGGTGACCGGGTGTTCGACCTGCAGGCGCGTGTTCATCTCCAGAAACAGCGGCTCGTCGCTACCCGCTTCCATGACGAACTCGACCGTTCCCGCGGACGTGTAGCCAATCGCACGGCCGAGACGGATCGCGCGGTCGTAGAGCTTCGTACGCGCGACGTCCGACAGGTGCGGCGCCGGCGATTCCTCGAACACCTTCTGATTCTTGCGCTGAATGGAGCAGTCGCGCTCGAACAGATGAAGCAGCGTTCCCTTGCCGTCGCCGATGAGCTGCACCTCGATGTGGCGCGGATGCGGAACCAGCTTCTCTAGCAGGACCTTGTCGTCGCCGAACGCGGAGCGCGCTTCGGCTCTGGCCGACTGCAGTGCCTCCGCGAATTGCTCCATGCAGTCGACGCGCCGCATCCCTCGCCCGCCGCCGCCAGCGGACGCTTTGATGAGCAGCGGAAACCCGATGCGCTTCGCTTCGTTGGCCAGTCTTTCGACGGTCTGATCGGCGCCCAGATATCCAGCCACGGTCGGCACGCCCGCTGCGTCCGCGAGCTTCTTGGCCTCGATCTTCGATCCCATCGCCGCGATGACGTCGGCCGAGGGACCAATGAAGACCAACCCGGCTTCTTCGCAGGCGCGCGCGAACGCGGCATTTTCGGACAGGAAGCCGTACCCGGGATGAACCGCGTCGGCGCCACTCTCGCGCGCGGCGCCAATCATCGCCGCCACGTTCAGGTAACTCGCGCCGACCGCCGGCGGACCAATTCGTAGAGCCGCATCGGCCTGTCGCACATGCAGGGCATTTGCGTCGGCATCGGAATACACGGCGACGTTGCTGACACCGAGACGACGGCAGGTTCGCATGATGCGACAAGCTATCTCGCCGCGATTGGCGACGAGAATCCTGCGGATCGGTCGTGGAGCGGTGGCGAACGTCGTCATGATCACATCCGGTAGACCGCCCGATGCTCCTGCCTGAGCGGTTGCATCGCGCCGGTTGCAAGACACAGCGAAAGGACCGAGCGCGTGTCCGCTGGCGCAATGATTCCGTCGTCCCAGACGCGAGCGGTGCAGAAGTAAGGATCGGATTTTTCCGCGAACTGCCGCCGCAAATCGGCTTCGTAAGTGGCGAGTTCGTCCTCAGTTGCGGGGTTGCGCGAGATACTGGCGCGCCGCAGGTCCATGAGCACGGACGACCCGATGTCCGGGTTCATGCCGCCAAGCCGTGCATTCGGCCACATGAACATGAAGCGCGGTCTGAAGCCGCGCCCGCTCATACCGTAATTGCCGGCGCCATAGGAGCTGCCAGTCACCAGCGTATAGCGCGGTACGCGTGCGTTCGACACGGCGTAAACGAGCTTGGCCGAGTGCTTTGCGATCCCGCCACGCTCGGCGTCGGAGCCGACCATGAAGCCCGTGGTATTCTGCAGAAAGAGCAATGGAACATTACGCTGGTCGCTCAGCGCGATGAAATGAACGCCCTTGACTGTGCTGTGTGAGAACAGCACGCCGTTGTTCGCAATGATGCCAACGGGAAATCCATCGATGTGGGCAAAACCGCAGACCAGCGTTTCGCCGTACTGCGGCTTGAATTCGTGGAACTCGCTGCCGTCAGCAATGCGCGCGATGATCTCCCGCGGGTCGACGGGACGCGACAGATCGGCCCCGACGATTCCGCCGAGATCGGCTGGATCGTAAAGAGGCTCGCGGGGAGCGATACGCCCGGAGATCGGCTGCCGATAATTCAGTGCGCTGACGATGTCGCGAAGCTTGGCGATCGCTGCGCGCTCGTCGGCGGCGTAGTGATCGGATACACCTGACACGGTAGTGTGCATCAGCGCGCCACCGAGCGCATCGCGATCCACCACCTCGCTGATAGCGGCGCGCACGATCTGCGGGCCGCCGAGGTGAATGGAGGAGTTCGAGCCGACCATCACGAATTCGTCCGACAGCACGGGTATGTAGGCGCCGCCGGCCGTCGATTCTCCGAATACCGCGGCGACTTGCGGAATTCCCTCGGCGGACATCCGGCACTGGCGGTAGAACGTGCCGCCGAAGTGTTCTTGATCTGGAAAAACGTCCTCGAGGTTCTGCAGGTTGGCGCCACCGCAATCCACCAGATAGATGACGGGCAACCGGTTCTCGTGCGCAATGTCCTGCGCGCGAATGTGCTTGCGAACAGTCTCCTTGAAGAAGGATCCGCCCTTCACCGTCGCATCGTTGGCGATGATCATGCAGGTCGTGCCGCGAACGGTGCCGATCCCGGTGACGATGCCGGCCGACGGCAGCGAATTGTCGTAGATGCCCCAGCTCGCGAGCGGTGATAGCTCAAGGAATGGCGTCAACGGATCGACCAGCAGATCGATACGCTCGCGCACCGGGATCTTGTTGCGCTGGCGATGACGGGCAAGCATCTTCGCGCCGCCGCCGCCCAGCGCCCAGTCATATTTTGCGAGTAAGTCGGCGAGCAATCCTGCATAGGCCTGCGCATTGGCCCGAAATACTGGGTCACTCGGATCGCAGTTGCTCTTCAGCTTCGCCATTTCAGGGTACTCTTCGGATCGTTTGCTCGAGCATCATGTGCGTTAGTTGGAGCGGTCCTCGGCGATGGCAGTCGGATGGCCGAAGTCGCCGGCTTGCGCGATCGTGACCAAGCGATCGGCGCGTAGGCGCGTCAGAGTTTGAAAGCATTCTGCTACCTGGTCGGAGGAAAACGCCGCGCCTGCGGTGGGTAACAGTTCGAGAGTGATCGTCTCACGGTGCCCGATCTTGCCGATCCGTAGCCTCGCTTCGGCAAGGCCATCGACGCGATCGACCAGCAAGCGCAGGTGATCGGGATACACGAATATCTCGCGAATTTTTCGGGCGGCGCCCACGCGACCCTCGAGTGGTGCGAGGCGGTCGACACCGCCGTCTGGCGACAGGCTTTGCGCCCGGCCGAGATCGCCTGTGCCGAAGCGGATCAATGGCCAGCCCGGCGTCAGCGTCGTGACGACAACTTCGCCAATTTCGCCGACCGGCACCGGCGCGCCGGTGACCGGATCGCATATCTGGACGTAGCGGTCTTCGTGGATTCGGTAGCTGGCGTCGTCACCTGTCTCGTAGCCGATCAGTCCGAAGTCCGCGGTGCCGTAGCAGGACCAAGTCTTGAGGGCGAATTCGCTTTCGATCGCACGCCGCTTGGCCGACCAGTCTCCGAACTCGCCGCCGAGGAAGGCATGTCGAAGCCCCCAATCGCGCGGCAGGACATGTCCGCTCTTTCTAAGCTGTTCGACCAACGTTGCGAAGAAAGCCGTGCTGCCGAGGAAGACCGTCGGTTTCAACCTCACCAAAAGCTCGGCCTGTAGTTCGGTATTTCCGGTCCCACCCGGAATGACCGTGACGCCGGCGGCGCGCAATCCGCGATCGAACAGAAGGCCGGCCGGCACGAGGTGATAGGCCCACGTGTTCAGAGCGACATCGCCTGCCCTGACTCCGGCGGCACGGACCATCATGTCCATGCCGTGGCCGCCGCTATCGGCGGCAGGAGACGGCTCGCAGATGGGTCCCGGCGAGACATAGATATGACCGAGTTCGGCAACATCGCAGGCAAGGAAGCCGCCGAACGGCGGGTCCTGCGCCTGCATCGCCAGCAACGTTTCCTTCTTCAGCACGGCAAGGCGGTTGAGCGCGTCGGCGGAGGTGAAATCGGCCGCGCTCAGCCCGGCCTCGGCAAAACGCCGCGCCAGCGCCGGCGCCTTCCTCTCCGCGTCGGCGTAGACAGTGCGCAGGCGCGCGAAACGGTCGCGATCGTTACTCATCCAAGCCACCGTTTGCGGCGCCGGTAGTGCTTGATGTTCTCGAAGCGGTTTCGCCCGTCGGCTCCCGCATAGCCGAGGTAGAACTCCTGAACATCCTGATTGTTTTCGAGTTGTGCGCGCGTTCCGTGCAGGACGACGCGCCCGCCATCCATCACATAGCCGTAGTCGCATTGGCCGATCGCCGCGCGTGCGTTTTGTTCGACGAGGAGAATCGTCAGACCCTCTTCGCGCTTGATGCGCCCGATAATCTCGAACAGTTGCTCGACCAGGATCGGCGCAAGGCCCATCGAAGGTTCGTCGAGCATCAACAATTTGGGCCGCGCAAGCAGCGCTCGCCCGATCAGCAGCATCTGCATCTCCCCGCCGGACAAATAACCAGCAGTTCGTTTCAGGAGCGCGGGCAGCCGTGGAAAATACCCGAAGACCCGTTGGAGATCGTCCTTTACCGCTTTCTGGTCGGAGCGACGGTGCGCACCGACCAGCAGATTCTGTTCGACGGTCAGATGCTCAAGCACCTTTCTCCCCTCCATCACCTGAACAATGCCCCGGCCGAAGATGTCGGTCGGAGCGCCGTTGGTAATGTCCGCTCCGTCGAAGTGAACCCTGCCGGCAGTGACCTTGCCGAGATCGCTGCGCAGCAGGCCGGAGATCGCCTTGAGCGTGGTCGTCTTGCCCGCGCCATTCGAGCCCAGCAAAACGGCCATCTTGCCGTCGGGCACCTCCAGGTTCGCAGAACGCAGAACATGGATGACCCCGCCGTAGACGACGTCGACGTTGGAGAGGACCAGGCTCATGGGCGCCTCAGGCTTCCGCTACCACTTCGCCAAGGCAGGAACCGTCATCCAGCCGTTGCCGAAGGCTTCAATCTTTCCGCTCTTCACGACCTCGGCGCTGGCCTTGATCTCGCCGATGGGGAACGGGGCGGATGCGTCGAAGTCAAGGGTCGGCAGAGAACCGAGCAATTCCTCTTCAGTGAACTTGTTGTCGAGGAGCGCATTGCGCATCGCCTCACCCGTCACCTTGTCGGCACCGACCTTGGCAATCGCCTTCTCCAGCACGCGGAACGCGAGCAGCGCCTGCGCGGCGGACTGCGCCGTGATCAAGCCCCACTTTCCTTCCTTCTTATACGCATCGTAGGCCTTTTCGATCGGCAGGCCGGGACGCTCGGGCGGAGCGAAGGAAAAGGCAGAGAACGAGCCTTCGATGCTCGCAAGATCGATGCCCTTGGCCACCTCGGTCAGGCCGTTGTGGGTCGATGCGACGATCGGGATCTTGACCCCAAGTTCGCCCATCGCCTTGGCGGCGGCGACGACCTGGACTGTCGTGCCGCCGATCAGCAGCACGTCCGGATTGCCCGCGGCAAGCGTGCGGACGTTAGCCGCTAGCGACACCGGTGAGGTTTCGACCCACTGCGTCTCCAGCACCTCGAAGCGGTCGGGGTAGGTGGCCGCGAGCTTTCGGACACCATTCACCTGATCGACGAAGCCAGCTTGGTTCTGGGTGCTAATCGGGCCGATCACCAGCTTCTTTTTCTTCTGCTCTTGCAACGTCGAAAACAGCCCTGCAAACTCATGGCTATAGGTTGGGCGGATCGAATAGTGCCATCCGTCCGGAACCCAAACGACGCCGACCATTGCAGTCCCGATCAGCATCGGCACCTTGTCGCTCGGCAGGCGCTTCATCAGCGTTACGAGATCGGGCGATCCGAATCCAAGATGCATAATCGGCTTATCGCTCGCCAGGATCGCAGGCCAAGTCTTCGCGATCTGCGCCGAGTCGTAGCGCATGTCGTAGATCTTGATCTTCACGTTGACGCCGAGCTTCTGGCCGACTTCCTTATTCCACCAATCCGCCATAGCGTTGATTCCCGACATCGCGTTGGGCATCACGTCGGCAAACGGACCGGAATAGTCGGCGCTGGCACTGAAAACGTATTCCGCCGCTGACGCGGAGACGCTGGAGACAGCCATCATGGCCGCAGCGATGAAACTCGTCTTAAGTTTCATGTCACTCCTCCCTAGTTTTTATCAATCTGAGTTGCAGTCACGGCACTTCAATTGCGTGGAAACGGCCAAAGCTGGAACGTGGTCCGCAGCACCGCCCAGCGGTGCGCTAGCCCGCGCGGTTCGAAGATAAGAGCGATCAGAATGCAGCCACCGAGGACGATCGACGTGAGCGCAAACAGGAGCCCACCACTCGCGCCGGATTGCATCAGCGTATTGGCGACGTCGTGCAGCGTCTCTTGCAAGAGCGTGATGAACACGACACCGAGGATCGCGCCGAGCGGACTGTGGGCGCCGCCGACGATGAGCATGCCGAGATACCAGACAGAGGCAAACAACGTGAAGCTCGACACCGTCACGAACTGGAGAAAATAGGCAGTGCAGGCGCCGGCGACGCCGGCGAACAGCGAGCCGACGAAGAACGACATCACCTTGATGCGGAACACGGGCACGCCCATAACCTCCGCAACCACGTCGTTGTCGCGTACCGCCAACATTGCCCGTCCAAAGCGCGAACGGCCAAGATTGAACGCCGCAACCGTCAGCAGTGCGGCAAGCGCCAGGGTGAAGTAGTAGAAATGGATCGGCGCGCCGAGCGTCAACGTTCCGAAGCGGATCGGCTCCACCGGCATGCCGACCAGGCCGCCGAGCCATTCCATCGGCAGCGCAAGGATTATGATCGGAAAGACAACCTGCGCGGCGAGCGTTGTTAGCGCGAGATAGAACCCCTTTACGCGCGCGGCGGGGAGCGCGAACAGGATCGACGTCAGACCGGCCATCAGAGCGGCGAGCGGAATCACGATGAAGAACGGAAGGCCGTAGCCAGACAGCTTCGCCGCAGCAAATGCGCCGACACCCACGAAGGCCGATTGCGCGACGTTGATCTGCCCGGCCATACCGACGGTGACGTAGAGCCCGTAGACGGCCATCAGCGTGATGAACATGTGCGAGAAGACGCCGAGCATGTAAGGGCCGGCGACGGCCGGATAGCCAACCAGCGCACAGGCGAGGACGACGAGCCAGGCGCGGGATCGCGTGGTCCGCAGAACCGCGGATTCCTGAGTGTACTTCAGCGATTGAACCCCGGTCGGCAGCATGGTCGTCAAAGTCTCTCGATCTTTTTCCAGCCGAACAGGCCTTGCGGGCGGATGAGCAGAACGACGATCATCACCAGGTAGGGCAGTACGCCGGACGCGGCGCCATTAGTGAGCGGATCCAGGTACGCCATGGCGAGAACCTCGCCGAGGCCGATCAGGATGCCGGCGAGGGGCGCGCCGCGGATGGATTCGAGGCCGCCGAGCAAAGCGACCGGCAGCGCCTTGAAGCCGATCTGCGCTACGTCCAGCGAAACAATCCGCCCCGAAAGCAACACCACCGCGGCGCAGGTTGCGACCACAGTGCCGAGGATCCAGGCGACCGCAATCGCCCAGCGCACCGACACGCCGAGCGAGAGTGCAATGTCGTGGCTCTCGGCGACGGCGGCGAGGCGCAGCCCCTGGCGCGTGCGCGTGAAGAACGCATGCAGACCGAAGGCCACCACCAGCGTGAACGCGCCACCGATAAACAGGCGCGTATTGATCAGGAAGGGACCAACCATGAAACCGCCCTCGGGCAGGATCACTGGGAACGGCCGCGTTGCGGCTGTCCAGCCGAGTTGCGCGAGGCCGCGCAAAAGGATCAGTAGCGCAATGCTGGCCATAAAGATCGCGAACGCCGGTTGACTGATGAGCGGACGGAATACGAGCCGTTCCAGCGCAAGGCCAAACAGCACGCAGAACGCCAAAGTCGCGACGAGGCTTGCCAGCAACGGCAGCCCGTAGCCGAACTGCGTCAACCCCAGCGTGAAAGTCCACAAAACCAGCGCGCCGAAGACCAGCACCTCGCCCTGCGCGAGGTTGACGATCCGTGACGCGCGATAGATGACGACGAACGATATGGCGACAAGTCCGTAGACGAGCCCCACCATCACCCCTTCAATCAGCAGCTGAACAAGCGCGGTCACGGCAGCGCCTCCAGGGTGTTGAGAGCGACATCCGCGCGCAGCCTGCTCGTCGATCCATCCTGATAGCGCACCTCAATCTCGGTAGGCAGCGTGGGACTGCCGCGATAGAGCCCTTCGATCATCGCAGCATAGCGCCGATGTATCTGCTCTCGACGAAGCTTGCGCGAACGGGTGAGTTCCGCCTCGTCAGCGTCCAGTTCCTTCGGCAGGTTGGCGAAAGCCGCCACGCGCGCCGGCGCGTCGACCAGCCGGTTGACGTCGCGGATCGTGCGGGCGACTTCCTCGCGAATGGCCGGCAGCTGGCTGAGTTCGGGAAACGTCCCGAACGCCAGGCCGTGCAGTTCGGCGAACCTTCCCGCAATCTCGGCGTCGATGTTGACGAGCGCCACCACGCGGTCCCTGCTCTCATCGCCAATGACGATCGCGTCGCGGATCATCGAGGAAGCTCGCAGCCGGTTCTCGATGAACTGCGGCGGATAGGCGTGACCGCCCTTCAGCTTGCGCAGGTCCTTCAGCCTATCGAGGAACAGAAGTTCGCCGCTTTCGTCGAGGCGAACAGCGTCGCCGGTGTGATAGCCCTCATCCCACGCACCAACACCGGATGTCGCCTCGGCATCGTTCAGATAGCCGTCGAACGCCAGCACCTTCAGGCGAAGTTGCCCCTGCTCGTCGATCCAACCCTCGATGGGTTCGGCGATCGTCGGATCGGATGGCATCAGCGAACCCATCGTATGCGGGCTCTTGCTGCCCGGGCGATGGGTCGAGATCAGTCCGAGCTCGGTGGATCCGTAGAGATTGCCGAGCGGGATGCCAAAGGCACGGAAGCGTTCGAATAGCTCTCCGGAGAGGCCCGAACCGCCGGACAGCACCGCGCGGGCTCGCGTGAGCCCCAGCAATTCACGGATGCCACTGAGAATGAGCAGGTCGGCCAGGGGATGCAGCGCGATTCTCTCGAACCAGCCGTCCTCGCGACGCACGCGTTTCAGGCCCTGCCCTAGGCCCCATTGATAGAGCCGGCGGCGCATCGGGCCGGCGTCCATCATACGCGCCTCGATGTTGGAAGCCTGCATCTCCCACTGGCGCGGCGTGAACATCAGGAACTCGGGGCCGACCTCGCGTAGGTCGCGTTGGACGGTCTCGGGCTTCTCCGCGAAATGCACGACCAGCGGGGCAAGTAGCGGTAGCGCGACGCCGAAGAACTGCTCCGCAGCCCACGCCGGCGAGATGTAGGAGAGGTAGTTGCCGCCTGGTTTGACGTCGAGCGCACCGAGCAGGCGGTGCGCGTTGTCGAGGATGAAGGCGTGCGACAGCATGGCCGCCTTCGGCCGTCCGGTCGTACCCGACGTGTAGCAATAGACGGCAATGTTGCGCGCCGCTCCTGCGGCGATCTCGCCGCTCACCCAGGCGTCGTCGCGATGACCGTTGCCGGCATCGAGCAGCGTCTTGATCGCGACGAGCTTCGGCTCGGCGTAGTTCCACAGGCCGCGTCCGTCGAAGTAGATGATGCGCCGGACGTGCGTGGCGGCTGTCATGCAGCCTAGGATCTTGTCGACCTGTTCCTGATCCTCGCCGACGACCATCGCCGCGCGGGCATGAGTGAGGGCATATCCGAGCTCATCTGCCGTCGCATCGGGATAAACGCTGACGGTGATCGCACCGATTGCGTGCGCAGCCAGTTCCAGCAGGTACTGCTCCTCGACGTTCTCCGAGATGATGGCCAGAACCTCGCCACGCTGAAGGCCGAGAGCAGCAAGGCCTCGCGCCGAACACTTCACCCGGTCGTAGACCCACTCCCAGGACCGCGTGTGCCAGATGCCCGCACGCTTCGACTTCAGCGCTGTCCGCTCACCGAACTCGTTGGCGTTGTCCCGCAAGATCTGCGGCAGCGTCCTGCCCTGCGACTGGCGCTCGGTCGCGACATGTTCCGCCTTTAGCGCAGCTAGGCTCATGACTTCGCTCCGCCGAGGTAGGCTGCAATCACACGCGGATTGTCCGAAACTTCGGCCGGAGTTCCACTGGCGATGACCTCTCCGAAGTCGACGACGGTCACCCGATCCGAGATCGCCATCACCACTTCCATGTCGTGCTCGACCAGAACGACGGGAATCTTCAATCCTTCGCGGATATCGAGAATGAAGCGAGCCAGATCGCCTTTCTCCTCGGTGCTCATGCCGGCCATCGGTTCGTCCATGATCAAGACCTTCGGCTCGAGCGCAAGCGCGCGGCCAAGATCCACGCGCTTGCGGATGCCGTAAGGCATGTCGCCGACGACGGCGTGACGCATCTCTTCGAGTTCGAGGAAGCCTATGATCGCTTCCGCCTTCGCGGTGAACGTTTCCTCCTCGTGCCGGACCGCGCCCCAGTAGCAGAGGCCGCCGATGAAGCCCGTACGCATGCGCGCGTGAAACCCCGACAGGATGTTCTCGCGCGCCGTCATCGAAGAGTAGGTCTGGATGCCTTGGAACGTTCGGCCAATGCCGAGCGCGGCTCGCCTGTGCGGCTTGAGACCTGAGATATCCTTACTGCAGAACCGCACGGAGCCGGCTTGCGGGCGATAAAATCCGGATAGGCAATTGAGCAGGCTAGACTTGCCGGCGCCGTTCGGGCCGATTACCGCGTGGATCTGTCCTTCGTCGACGCGCAACGATACCGAGCGGAGCGCATGAATTGCGCCGAATCGCAGGCTCAGGCTGTCTGCCTCTAGCACCGTTCGCTCGTGCGCAACGCCGCTCATGCAACACTCCCGATCGCGCCGCGACCACGTCGCGCGCGCTACATGTTCATGTCGTGAAGTCCCGAACGGACACCGGCCTCCGAACCGGCGCCCGCGGTTCGGCAGCTAAAATGTAACGTCCAGTCCGCACTCACGCGCGATCAAGAGCGTCTGGATCTGCGACGAGCCGTCGCCGATCGTGCAGACCCTGTTGTCGCGCAGGTAGCGCGAAACGGGACAATCATCCATGAACCCCCAACCGCCATGAACCTGGATCGCCATGTTGGCGACCTCAGAGCCGGTCTCGGTTGCGTGAAGCTTGGCCATCGACAGCGCCTTCAAATCCTCGCGGCCCACATCGACAAGCCACGCAGCGCGGTAGGTGACGAGGCGAGCGCTGTCGACCTTGAGCGCCATCTTCGCGACCATTTCTTGCACGAGCTGCAGCCGTCCGATGCTTCCGCCAAACGCCTGCCGCGATTTTGCATAGGCGATCGAATGATCGAGACTTGCTTGCGCCAGACCGAGCGAGCACGCGGCAAGAAAAAGGCGTGCGGCCTGATAGCCTTTGTGCAACACCCAGCGGCCACCATGCACTTTGCCGACGATTGCCGTCTCAGGCAGCCGGCAATCGTCGAGATACAGCGGACGCGTATCGGAAGACCGCCAACCCATCTTTCGATACTTTTTTCCGCGCGTGTATCCCTTTGTGTCGCTTGGCACCAGAAACAGCGTGTACTGCTTCTTCGCCTCACTTTTTGGGCTCGACACACACAGGATGAGCGCAAAGGACGAAATGTCGGTCCCGGGATTGGTGATGTAGGCTTTCTCGCCGCCGAGCGACCATATGCCGCCGCCGAGATCTGTCGCACGCGTCTTAAATCCCGCCGTATCGCTACCCGCATCGGGCTCGGTCCCAGCGATCGAACAGATCTTGCGACCGGCAATGATGTCCGGCAGCCAAGTCTTCTTTTGCTCATCTGTTCCGAAGCGGGCAACGGTCAGCCCGGTTGCGATCGAGACCATCGTCGACACGGCAATCGATTGATCCGCGCGGGCTAGCTCTTCGATTGCTAGCACCGCTTCGAATACGCCGAGACCGAGCCCCCCGAGATCCTGCGGGAACGGAATCGACATTACGCCCAGGTCGCCAATCTTACGGAACAGATCGGTCGGAAAAACTCCGTCGTGGTCAAGCTGCTCCGCGCGTGGCGCAATTTCCGCCTGCGCGAACTCCCGAACGCGCTCTTGGAGCGCTTGCTGGTCCGGTGTCAGATCGAAATGCACTACAACCTCCCCTGTCGAACGCGCCTCTTCGGGACGCTTTACGCTGTCATTTGTGGATGTTGGCCGTGAGCTCCTTACTGGGCTTCGCCGCAAGCCCTCTCGTCGCCATTTCGATCAAGGCATTCGCAACCTCGTCGGCCGACCACGCGCCCTCCGGCGAATACCACTTCGTCACCCAATGAACGGCGCCGAGCAGCATGAACATCGCCAGCTTCGGGTTCAGCGGCAGAATGCTGCCGTCGGCGATTCCCTCGCGAACAAGGCGACGCATTCGCTCCTCAAAATCGTCACGCAGAGCAATGATATGCTTAGCCTGTTTCCCCGTTAGCGCATTCTCTTCGAGAATAAGCACAGGCACGCCCATGGCGCCGATCATCTCCCGTAGATAGCCGGCCATGCCTATCTGGATTTTCTCTAGGCCGTTGCGCCCTTCAGCCTCGCCTCTGTCCATGCTCTCGCGGGCTATTTCCATGGCCTCTTCATGACATGCATACAGCAGGTCCTGCTTGCTCTGGACGTAACGGTAGAGCGCGGCTTTGGTCACGCCGAGCCGTTCCGCGACGTCATCGAGTGTCGCTCCGTGGCTGCCCCGCCGGTTGAAAACCTTGGCGGCCTCTCGAACGATCGCCTTGCGCTTCGTTTCGAGCAGTTCTTCGCGGTCTGGAAGGGCATTCGCCCAGCGGGGCATCGTCGTTCCTTTCAGCGGCTGCGTCGGTGAAACGTACTGGTTACTTATGTCACTGTCAATTTGTTTAAGTAACGTTGCGGTAACGTGTGTAAAGATGGCGAAGGCTCACTGGATGCAGTGATATTGACCAAAATGGCGGAGCGAGAAATATGGGCGGTCCCCTGGAAAGACTACGCGTCGTCGAGATGCCGGCGATCGGTCGGAATGCTGCTCGCGGAATTGGCGCGGCGCGCTTGAGAGATGTTATCAGTCGACAACACCTCACGACCTGAACCTGCGGCAGGCTTTCGAACGTATCTGAGGTGGAGCCCCGCAAACGAGGCACTCCAGCGTCTTGGCAAGATCGCTTCAGTCATGACCTTCCGGCAATCAACGTTTGATACGGTCGGCGTAGCTACGGCTGCCAACTTACGTCTCGATGCCCCAAAAGAATTGACGTGGGACTGGCTGCTCATCATGGCATTCTTCACGCCGTAAGCACCCGGTAGAGGCCGCCTGGCGGAGGTGAGCGCGGGCTGGAAGTCATAGGACTATTTCTAGGGATAGTCCTATGACGAACGGGCCGGTCGAGGTGATCACGTCGGTTCAGCGGCGGCGGCGCTGGTCTTCGGAGGAGAAGCGACGGATTGTAGCTGCGGCGATCGAACCCGGAGCCGTCGCATCCGAGGTGGCACGGGCGGACATGATTCATGTGAGCTAATTGTTTCGCTGGTGGCAAGAACTGTGCGGGCCTGCGCGCGAGACGCCTGAGTTTGCGCCGGTGGCAGTCGTGCCGGACGCCGCGGCTTCGAGCATGATCGAGATCGAGTTCGCGAGCGGAGCCCGCATGCGGATCGCAGGCGCGGCCGATCCGGCAAGGCATCGAGCTCAGAGGCGATCGGCAAGAAGAAGAATGTCAACGTGTTCAGCTCTAAGTGCCCTCAGCGCGCGAGAAAAATCGGCCTTGAGCACCTGCCGGTTGGCGGGTGCAGTACCATCGAATCGCTGCCTGGCCGTGGCGACCCGCAAGAAAGCACATCGAGATGCTCCTGTTTCGCTGCATTCGCGGAAGTTACCGTTCGATCACATTTAGTAATGTGATCGAACGCTCATATTTATCCTTGTGAGCGATCGATAACATTGCGATAATGTGATCGAATGGTAACTTGAAAGGGTGCCCATCATGCAGGTCCGCACAGCAAAGGACATCGGCGCTTTCATACGGGATCGCCGGAAGAAGCAGAAACTCGATCAGGCCGAGCTTGCCGAGAAAGTGGGCGTCAATCGGCGATGGGTTCTGGAGGTCGAGCGCGGCAAGCCGCGAGCGGAGATCGGTCTTGTTCTTAAAACACTCAACGCACTGGGGCTGACCCTCAGCATCGAGACCGACGCCATAAAGGATCACGCTGTCGGTCAAGAGGTCGAGATGATCGATATTGACGACGTGGTCGCTCGAGCCAAAAGGCCGAAGTCATGAGCGAGCTCACCGTCATCCTCGCCAACCAAGTGGTCGGCATTGTCCGGCAGGACAAGCGCGGGCGCTTGAAGTTCATCTATGACGACACATGGCGCAGCGCTCGTGGCGCTTACCCGCTCTCTCTTTCCATGCCGCTGGCGGCGAGCGAGCACCCGCACGATGTGATCGAATCCTTCATCTGGGGGTTGTTGCCCGATAACGAGCTCGTGCTCGGCAGGTGGGCGAAGAAGTTCCAGGTCTCGCCGCGAAGCGCTTTCGGGCTGATCTCTCAGGTCGGCGAGGACTGTGCGGGCGCCGTCCAGTTCGTCCGGCCGGATCGCCTCGATGTCATCCTGGCGGATGACGGAGGGGAGATTGCCTGGCTCGATGAGCAGGATATTGCCGCGCGGCTGAAATTGCTGCGGGAAGATCACTCGGCGTGGCGCCGCCCCGGCGATACCGGCCAGTTCAGTCTCGCCGGCGCCCAGCCCAAGACCGCGCTCCTGCTCCAAGACGATAAATGGGGTCTGCCCTCGGGGCCGATTCCGACGACGCATATTCTGAAGCCGCCGACCGGCAATTTCGACGGCCATGCCGAGAACGAGCATTTCTGCCTGGCGCTGGCGCGCGCGGTCGGGTTGCCGGCTGCCACCTCCACCGTCGCGCGCTTCGGCGAGGAGGTCGCTTTCGTCGTCGAACGGTACGACCGGCGCATGACCGCACGGGGTATCCAGCGCATCCATCAGGAAGATATCTGCCAGGCGCTCGGCATTCCGCCGACAAAGAAGTACGAGAATGAGGGCGGTCCGAGCGTCGCCGATATTGTCAATCTCCTGAAGGAGAACTCCGGCGCGGCACAGGAAGACGTGAAGGCCTTCCTTGGCGCTATCGCGTTCAATTGGCTTGTGGCCGGAACCGACGCGCACGCAAAGAACTACTCGATCCTGATCGGCACCGGTGGTCGTATCCGTCTGGCGCCGCTCTATGATGTGGCCAGCATCCTGCCCTATGATGACTATGATGCGATGAAGATACGTCTCGCGATGAAGGTGGGAGGTAAGTACCGGATTCGCGATATTACCGGACGCAGTTGGATCAAACTGTCCGAAGAGCTTCGCCTCGACAGGGACGGGGTCATCGATCAGGTTCGCCAGATGGCGGCTCGATTGCCGAAAGAGATCGAAATTATCGGCACGGAACTGGTTGCAACGGGGATCAAACATCCGCTGATTGAGCGTCTAACAGAGCGCATCGCCAAGCGTGCCAGGAGTTGCGAGCGGCTGATAGAAGCCGCAATAAGTGCCTCAGACGCCGCCGCCGGCACGGGCTAGGTGTTCTGGTGCGTTGAGACCGCTCCTCACATGTAATTGCGTGGGCTTCACGCGACTGCAAGCGCATCACCCCGCATCCCATTGCCTCAGATTCTGCCGGCCTTCATCTTGGGACGCTACCGCACCCTGATGGACTGCTGGCAGACGCAATGGATGGCTCCGGGACAACCATGGATGACACGAGCAGAACGCCGCAGGCAGGCGACGAGCTTTGGGACCTCAAAGTCGTCGCTGGCAAAACGGGGCTGTCGCGCTCGACCATCTATGCCTACGTCGCTGGCGGGATCTTTCCGGCGCAGCGACGACCGGGACCGCGACGCGTCGCCTAGCTTGCCTGATGAGCACGAAGTGGCCGGATACGCCGAGGCGATGGACCTCGTGTTCGAGGCCTACGCCGACATGCGCCCCACCGAAAACCATATCCGCCAACTACACCAGACCTTGCTATGTCACAGCGACAAGGTGCGCGCCATCGCGACTCCCATAAGACGCTCTCTAACAATGTCGTGGCGCTCGACGCGGACGGGCGGGAGATCGGCATCGTATTCGAGACGACCGCGCCGTTCGACACACCGCGCGAAATGGAGGCCCTCGTCGCTAAGGCGCTGCATCCGTTCCTCACCGTTGCCGTCTTCATCGTGGTATTGCTGGCGATCCATCCTTTTCAAGATGCAAACGGGCGGCTCTCACGCGTGGTCACCACGCTCTTCGTGTTGGGTTGCTGTTCTCCAAACAGCTTAGCGGGCAGCCACACTCTGTTCACCTTGCCTTAGTGACACCAAAGATCGTCAGCTTCAACGGGTTCACTTCTGTTAAGAAGACGATGCCCTGCAGGGAGATCATCCATTCTCTTTGCCTTCGCCCGAGCGACGGGCTCTATCTAAACTCAGAACGAGCCACTTGCCTTCGCCGCAATACCCACTTCTACGATGAGGGTGTAACTGACCTGCCCGAGTACCTCCTCGGTATTATTGGGATGAAAGCCTGCCCTCCACGCAGGACAGTCCCGGCAAATCTTGTAGGTCGAATCTCCTAGCAGTAGGAACGGAAAGTCTGAGGCGGCGAACTCCTCATGGGCTCCCGGCCGGGCCGGTGATGGATTGGACCATGGCGCTGAAAGACACCTCAACACGAAGTGCGGACCTGCTGAAGCGATCACGGGTGTTGTGGCTGGCACCATCGCAGAGTTCTACGCACGCCGCTGCCAAGAACTTGCGGTGGGTCAGTTTCTTCTGCGAGACGATCTTAACTTGGCAGCCTTGCGATTTGTCAGTCCAGCTCGTGCGAGCAAGCATTCAGATCGGCGATTGTCAGACTTGCGAGCGCCGGCGGCCTCAGGCAAGCCAGCGCTTGCGTCGTCGATAGTGCTTCACAGCGCGGTAATCGATACTGTGACCGCCGCCGAGATAGGCCGCCTCGACATCCGGATTGCCTTTCACAACCTCGGCGCTGCCGCTCATCACAACCCGGCCGTTCTCGACCAGGTAGGCTCGCTCCGCGACTTCGAGCGCTGCCGCAGCGTTCTGCTCGACCAGCAGGACGGCCACTCCTGCTTCCTTGTTGATGCGTCTGATGATGTCGAAGATCTCGTCAACCAGAAACGGCGCAAGCCCGAGGCTTGGCTCGTCCAGAAGCAGCAGTTTCGGTTCGGTCATCAGCGCACGTCCGATCGCGAGCATCTGCTGCTCGCCGCCC
The DNA here is from genome assembly GCF_031157255.1 of Bradyrhizobium sp. LHD-71. Classification (GTDB taxonomy): domain Bacteria; phylum Pseudomonadota; class Alphaproteobacteria; order Rhizobiales; family Xanthobacteraceae; genus P52-10. The sequence goes on from NZ_JAVIFX010000005.1 coordinate 159,697, forward strand.
GAGAGATAGCCGGACTTGGTGCGGGCGCGTTCGGTGAGGCGCGGGAACCACGCGAACACGCGCTCCTTCAGTTGCCTGACGTGCGCAGCACTGCGATGCATCGAGGCAGCCGCAAGCAGATTTTCCTCCGGTGTGAGCTGGCCGAACACGCGCCGCCCCTCAAGCACATGCACGATACCAGCACGCACGCGCTCGGGCGGGTCGAGATCCAGAAGATCATGCCCCTGGAAGGCAATCGCGCCCCGTGTGACCTCGCCCCGCTCGGGCTTCAGCAATCCGCTGATCGATTTGAGCGTCGTGCTCTTGCCGGCGCCATTGGCGCCGAGAAGAGCCACCAGGCCTCCCTCGGGCACGTCGATCGAGATGCTTTTGACCGCGAGAAACACGCGGTCATAGACGACCTCGATATTGTTCAGACTCAAGAGCACGTTACTTGCCCGACTTCTTGAACTCTTCCGAGTATTTCTTGATCTCGGACCAAACCAGATCCTGATTGGCGGTGAACCAGTCGGTTTGAGGCGCGAACTTGGCGCCGTCCCACCGCGCGATGCGGCCTTTGCCGCCGCCTTGATGGTCCTGGCTGGTCACGGTGATCCCGGGCAGCATGCCTTCAGCGGTGAAGTCGCTGATGGAGCGGATGCCAGCGTTCAGCCACGGTCCGGTCACGGGACCATTCGGCGCTTTCTCCGCCGCCTTGCGAACGCCTTCCGCAGCGATCGCCGCCATCATCACACCGATATTGTAGTAGCTTGTGCCGACCTTGGCTTCCTGCCCCGCGCCCTTGCCCTTACCGACGACCTCCGAAAGGATCTGCTGTATCACCTTCGGATCCCGTCCGCCGGCCGCGGCTTCGAACTTGATGACACCTTTGCAGGCGTCCTTGCCGACGACGTCCATGTCGGATTCCGAAAGCCAGACGCTCGAAGAAATGCGGTCCATCTTGAGACCGTTGCGAACAGCCTCGGAAAGCGCCACGGTCTGACCGACACCCGCACCCCAGAAGATAATCCAGTCTGGCTGCGCACGCCGGACCTGCGGCCAGATCGCCGCCTGATCGTTGCCCGGCGGCGCATAAGGGAAGGTCTGGAGTGAATAGCCGAGCTTCCCGGCCAGCGCTTGGAAAATCGGGATCGGCTCCTTGCCGAAAGGCGTATCGATGTGCACGAGCACGATCTTCTTGCCCCTCAAATCCTTGTCCTGCTGACGGAAGTAGTCGATTAGCAGGCCTGCCTGTGTCCAGTAGTTCGGCGAAAGCGGCATCACGTAAGGAAAGGCCTCGCCGTCCGCGGCGTCGCTGCGACCGGAAAGCGTCGTCACCATATTGATCTTGTCCTCCAACGCACGCGGGACCAGCGCCCGGGCGACCGGTGTCGACAGCGGATCGATCAGCACCGCGCCTTCGCGCTTCATGCGCTCATAAGCCTCGATGGCGCGGGGTATATCGTTTCCGTGATCGGTAATGTCCGCCAATATCTTGTAGCCACCCGCGCCGCCGCGATCGTTGATCAGCGTGAGATAGTCACGATGGCCCTGGGCGTATTCGGCGGTCACGAAGGTGTAGACTCGGGTGAAGTCCATCGGCATGCCGATCTTCACGATCCTGTCTTGCGCCCAAGTCGTGACGGTGGTTCCGGTGAGCATCGTTGCCGCGGTGCTAGCTATGAAGGTGCGTCGGTCAACGTTCATCTGCATTTCCTCCATTTTGTTCCGGCTCGAAATCGCGGCCGGTTTGCTTGTCATTTCCTGGCGTAGCGGAACGGCCAAACCAGGAAGTAGTTACGAACGTTGTCGTAGATCTTTGCGAGCCCGAGCGGCTCGAGCACCAGGAAGCCGACGATCAGCGCGCCGTAGAGCATCAGCGGGATATGCGCGCGCAGGTCACTGGAGAGAGAAAGACCGGCACCGGCCGCGATCGATGCCACCAGATTGTTCAACACGATCGGTGTGAACAGTATAAGCGCTGCGCCGAAGAAGCTGCCGAGCACGGAGCCGAGCCCGCCGACGATCACCATCGCCACGATCTGAACTGACAGATCGATGTGGAACTGGTCCGGCGACACGCTGCGCAGATAACAGACGACGAGCACCGCGCCGACCACGCCACCGATAAACGACGACGTCCAGAACGCAAGCAGCTTGTATTTGAACGTGCTTACACCGATGACTTCCGCGGCGTAGTCCTTCTCTCGCACCGCGGCGAGCGCGCGTCCGAAGCCGGTGCGGTGTACGTTCAGCATGAACAACGTGACCACCGTGCAGACCGCCAGCGCGAAGTAATAGGTCGCGATGTCGCCCTCGATACGCAACCCGAGAAAGCGGACGGGGGGAACCTGGATCGTCGCCTGCGTGCCGCCGCTGATCGCCGGCACGTGCGCGATAACAAAATCGACGATGTATTGCATCGCAAGCGTGGACATCGCGAGATAGAGCGTTTTTACCCGAAGAGCTGCGAAACCGAAGATCACACCGATCATCGCGCTCGCAAGACCGCCCGCAATCATCGCGATCTCGAACGGAACGCCGGCGCGCACCAGATGCACAGACGAGTAGGCGCCGATTGCCATCACCGCGCCGTAACCCAAATGAATCTGCCCGGCACCGCCCATCAGCAGGTTGAGGCCGAGCGCCGCCATGGACCAGATCAGCCACGGCAGCAGATAGGCGACGAGGTAAAGGCGGTCGATCAGGAACGGCGCCACTATCAGGAAGGCTGCAATGGTCCCGACGAGATAGCGGTCGAACGGCAGCGGCCACAGCATCCGCTCATGGCGATAGGAGGTATGACGAATGCCTGCGCGACGGTACAGCATCTCAAACGCGCTCGATCTGCTCGCGGCCGAACAGCCCGTAGGGCCGCACCAGGAGCGTCATCAGAATGATCAGGGATGCGACGATGTCGCGGGTGCCGCCGCCGACCAGCGGGTCGACGATGCCGGTTGCGAGGCTCTCGCAGACGCCGACGATGACACCTGCGAGAAGCACGCCCGGAATGCTGTCGAGCCCACCAAGGATGGCGATCGCGAGCGCCTTCATCAGCAGTAGCGACAAGCTCCAGTCGACCCCCTGGGTCGATCCCCATAAAATGCCGGCGGCCGTCGCGGTGCCGGCCGCAAGACCCCAGGCGATAGCGATCGCGCGCTCGACCCGGATGCCAACCGACCACGACGCCCCCTGATCGTCGGACACCGCACGCATTATGATACCGGCGCGCGAATTGAACAACACGATCGTCCCGACGATCAAGACGGCGGACGTGATACCGCCGATCAGGTAGGCGCGATTGATCAGCATCTCGCCGAGGAACATCGGCGCCTGTGGGATCCCGAGATCAAGCCGCTTCACCGCGACGCCGAAGAACCCAGGCATCATCCCGCGCAGAAAAATCTCCATGCCGAAGGTGACCATGATGATCATAATGATCGGCTGGCCGACCATATGCCGCAGCACTGCGCGCTCGATCACGAAGCCGAGCCCGAACATCGTGACGAGCGCGAGGGGTATGGCCACCCACAGCGGCGCCCCCATCAACGTCGCAAACGCCCAGGCAACATAGCTCCCGGTCATCGCGATCGCACCCTGCGCGAAATTGGCAACGCTGGAGGTCTTGTAGACGAGCACAATGCCGACAGCGACGAGCGCATACATCAAGCCCACCAGCGCGCCGGTGATCGCCAGTTCACCGATCAGCCACAGATCCATCAGCCGACCTCCCGGATCGACAGCGTGCGCCGGATCGTTCCGGTTTCGCCGCTCTCGTAGACGATACGTGCGTCCTGCTCGACCGTTCGCGCACCCGAATACAGCGCGTCGATCAGCGACGCGTAGCGCTCCTCGATCACGTTGCGGCGTAGCTTGCGCGTGCGGGTGATCTCGCCGTCATCCGCGTCGAAATCCTTGTGCAGGTTGACGAAGCGCCGGACGCGCAGATGTTGCGGCAGCAGCTCGTTGACATGCCGGAGCACCGAGGCGGTAAGATCGTAAACCTGCGGACGCTGTGAAAGCTCCGCATACGACGCGAACGAAATCCCCTCGTCCTCGGCCCAGTGCCCCACCGCCTCGTGGTCAATGCAGGCGATCGCACACAGACCGGCGCGACCGGCACCCAGCACCGCGACGTTGCGGATGTAGGGCGAGAACTTGATACGGTTCTCGATGTAGTTCGGGATATAGCGTTCGCCGGCGGCCGTATGCACGACCTCACTCACGCGGCCGAGCACGACCAGATCGCCGCCATTCTCGAAGTAGCCGGCGTCTCCCGTGTGCAGCCAGCCGTCGGCGAGCGCCTTCCCGCTCGCCTCCGGATCATCGAAATACCCGTCGATCACCGAACTCGACTTGATGAGGATCTCGCCTTTGTCGTCGATGCGAACCTCGACGCCCGGCAGCGGGTTGCCGATCGCATGGAGCGTCACGGCACCGTCGGCCTGCGCCGCCGTGAGGGCGCAGCTTTCGGTCTGCCCGTAGATCTGCCTGAGATTGACCCCGAGCGCGCGAAAGAACAGGAAGGTGTCTTCGCCAATCGCCTCGCCGCCCGTGAAGGCATGGCGGACGAGCGACACACCGAGATAGTCCTTCACGGGACCGAATACCAATATCTCTCCTGCAAACATCAGCAGGCGCTCAACGACACTCGGAGGCGTTCCGGCGAGGCGGCGACGTTCGATTTCGATGGCTCGCGGCACGAAGTATTTGAAGAGCGCGCGCTTTGCCCTGGTGGAATCCTCGATGCCGACCTGGACGCGCGTCAGCATGTTGTCCCAGGCGCGCGGGGCCGCCAGATACCAGGTCGGCGCGGCTTCGCGCAGGTCGCGCAGCACCGTCTCCTGTCGCTCCGGTATGTTGACGGTGAAGCGCAGCAGCACCGCGGCCGCAAGGCTGAACATGAAGTCCCCGACCCATGCGGCCGGCAGATAGGCGTAGTAGTCCTCGTGCTCGTCGATGACGCCGCCGGCGCGCGCGTTCAACACCCCGCCAATCACGTTGCGATGGCGCAGCGGCACACCTTTCGGCGCGCCCGTCGTTCCGGAGGAATGCATCAGCACCGCGATGTCTTCGGCGGTGGCGTGCGAGACCAGATCGGTCGCCAATGCCGGCTTGGCGGCCAGCAGCGCCCGCCCGCGCAAGAGCATCTCGTCATACGAGACGATGACATCGTCGGGGTAACCGGACAGGCCGCGCGGATCGTCGTAGACGATCCTGTGCGGGCGCCCCGTACGTTCGCGGAGCTCGAGCAGCTTGTCGACCTGCTCCTGATCCTCGGCGACCGCGATGCGAGGCTCGCCGTAGCGGGTATAGTGGGTCAGCTCCTCGGGCGGCACGTCCGGGAACACCGGCGAAGGGAACGCCCGCAGCGCAGTTGCGGCGATCATCGAAAGATAAAGACGCATGCGGTTATCGCCGATGACCGTCAGCGCCTGCCCCGGCCCGAGCCCGATCGATTGGAACGCGGCGGCGAGCGCCAGCGTCTCGGCAAAGACTTCACGCCAGGTGCGCTCCTGCCAGATGCCGTAATCACGCTCGCGAAAGGCCACGCGATCGGCGCTCTCGTGCGCGTTGCGTGCGAGAGCGGCAATCAGCGTCGCCGGCACGCCGTCCGGCCGCGTCGGCCAGGACGTGACAAACCGGACCGGCGGAACATGAGCATTCATGCGGCGGCTCCGACGTGGCGTTTGGCGGCGCGTTCGCCAAGGTAGGCCTGGATCACGCGCGGTTCGGAGATCGCCTCGAGCGGCTTGCCCTGCGCGATATTCTCGCCGTAACTCAGCACCATCACGCGATCGCAGATCGAGGTCACCACGTCCATGTGGTGCTCGATCATCAGCACGGTCGTGTTGCGCTCCTCGCGCGCATCGAGGATGAAACGGGCGATGTATTCCTTCTCTTCCTTGTTCATCCCGGCCATCGGCTCATCCAGGATGAGCAGACGCGGATCGGCCGCTAGCGCGCGCGCAAGCTCCACGCGCTTCTGAAGGCCGAGAGGAATGACCTCGACCGGCTCGTCGCGGATATCCTGAAGCTGCATGAAGTCGATCAGTTCCTCGACCGCGCGGCGATGCGCTACTTCGTGCCGCGCCGCCCAGACCCAGTAGAACAGCGTTGCGAGCGCGCCTGAGCCAACACCCATATGGACGTGACGGCCGAGCAGGATGTTGTCGAGCACGGTCATGCCGCGGAACAAGGCCAGATTCTGGAACGTGCGCGCCACACCATGCGCCGCGATGCGATGCGGCCGCATGCGGGTGGTATCGGCGCCGAAGATGGCGACACTGCCTCTCTGCGGGCGATAGAAGCCGGTCACGACATTGACGAGGCTGGTCTTGCCACTTCCATTCGGACCGACCAGCCCGAAGATCTCGCCCGGCATGATGTCGAAGCTCAGGCCTTTGAGGGCGCGCAGCCCACCGAACGACAATTCGATGTCGCGGCATTCGAGCACGGCGCTGGCTGAGCCTTCTGTCATCGCGTCACATCCGGAACACGCCGTAGTGGGGTCGATCGATCGGTGCGTTCAGCGCCGCCGAAATCGCGATGCCTAGCGCGTTGCGCGTATCGACCGGGTCCAGGATACCGTCATCCCACATCTCGGACGTCGAATAGTACGCGCTCTGCTGGCGTCTGTATTCCTGAAGAATCGGCTCGCGGATCTCGTCGATTTCATCGTTCGACAACATCCGTCCCTCCCGCGAAAGCTGCCGCACCTTGATATCGGCGAGCACATTTGCCGCCTGCTCGGCGCCCATCACGGAAATCTGGCTCTGCGGCCACATGAACAGAAAGCGCGGGTCGAAAGCCCGGCCGGACATGCCGTAGTTGCCGGCACCGAACGAGCCGTTGCAGATGACGGTGATCTTCGGCACTTCGCTTCCCGATACGGCCATGATCATCTTGGCCCCGTCCTTGGTGATGCCGCGGTGCTCGTAGTCGCGACCAACCATGTAACCGGTGATGTTCTGCAGAAACAGCATCGGGACCTGGTGTTGGTTACAGAGCTGCATGAAATGCGCGCCCTTGAGCGAGGAATCGTTGAACAGCACGCCGTTGTTGGCGAGGATTCCGACCTTGAACCCCCACAGATGCGCGAAGCCGCAGACGAGTGTCGTCCCGTAGGCCGGCTGATATTCATGGAAACGGCTGCCGTCGACAAGGCGCGCAATAATCTCCCGCGCGTCGAATTGCGTCTTGATGTCGCGCGGGATCAGGCCGTAGAGTTCTTCCGGATCGTAATAGGGCGGCTCGGGATTGGTGCGCTGCACGTCAAACTTCGACGGAAGCCCAAACTGGGCGACGATCTCGCGGGCGATCGCGATTGCCTGTTCTTCAGAGACGGCGGGATAATCCGCGGTGCCGGAAATGCGCGTGTGGGTGTCGGCCCCTCCGAGCTCCTCCACGCCGACGATCTCACCGGTGGCGGCCTTCACCAGCGGCGGTCCACCGAGGAAGATCGCGCCGGTGCCGCGCACGATCACGTTGTATTCGGACAGCGCCGGCACGTAAGCGCCGCCGGCCGTGCAGTGTCCGAGAACGAGGGCGACCTGTGGCACGCCCAGCTTCGAAAGGATCGCCTGGTTGCGGAAGATGCGGCCCGCCAAATACCGATCCGCGAACAGGTCCGCCTGCAGCGGCAGGAAACCGCCGGCGCTGTCGCAGAGATGGACCACCGGCAGTCGGTTCTCGATCGCGATGTCGAGCGTGCGCACAATCTTCTTGACCGAATGCGGGTACCACGCTCCGCCCTTCACGCTCGCGTCGTCGGCATGGATGATCACTTCACGGCCGCTGACGATGCCGATGCCGGACACGATGCCCGCTCCCGGCACCTCGCCGTCGTAGGACTGGTTCGCCGCCAGCGTCGACAGCTCGAGGAACGGCGTGCCGGGATCGAGCAGCATCTCGATGCGGTCGCGAACGAACATCTTGTTCTGCCGCTTCAGCCGTTCGATATCACGCGCAGGACGCTCGCGACGCGCCGCGCTCTGACGCGCCTTGAGGTTTGCGGCGAGCTTGCGGTTGTGGGCGCTGTTGGCCCCAAACTCTTCCGAACCGGTATCAAGGCGGCTTTCGATGCGGCGCATGTTACGCCTCCACCGTGGCGAGCGTGGCTAGCGTGGCGAGCGGCGCGGAGCGATCGAAAGACTGGCCCATCGCGACGTGCACGGTGTCGATCCGGCCATCGCGTGGCGCCTTTACGGAGGTCTCGAGCTTCATGCTCTCGATCACCAGCAATGTGTCGCCGCGCGCGACGGCCTCGCCCGCTTTCACCATCACCGTGACGACGGTGCCGGGCATCGGCGCCAAGATGGTGTCATCGGTCGAGCCGTCGGCATGGCTGCCGTAGTAGGCAACCGGCTCGTGATAGCGGAACGTCTGCGCCTCACCGTCGAGCCAGACATGGATCGTATCGCCGTCGACCGCGACGATCGCGTCGTGATCATTCGTGATGCGGTAGCTGCAGTCGTCAACATGGACTCGGTAGGCGTCGGCCTCGCGCTGCGCGAAAACGCGATATTCCGTACCGTCGATCGAAAAAATGGCGCGCATCAGTTTCGCCAGCCTCCCATCGCGTTGTGCGGCTGCGGGCCATCATCGGCGGCATCGCGGACGGGACGGACCGAGAGTGCGCCGATCGCGAGCATCCGCCGCAGCGTCGCGGCAGAAACCGGCTCGGAGGCGATCTCGGGATGAGCATCAAGAAAACCGGTGTGGATATCGCCCTCGCGAAACGCCGGATGCGCAACCAGGCGATGCAGGAAACTGACGTTGGTTTCGCAGCCGAGCAGCACGAACTGCTGAAGCGCCGACAACGCTCGCTGGCGTGCCTCTTCGCGATCCTTACCATGCACGATCAGCTTCGCGAGCATCGGATCAAAGGCGGTCGTGATCGCCTGGCCCTCGGTCACTCCAATATCGAGCCGCAGACCAGGGCCACGGCCATCATGGATTTTCAACGCGCGGCCGGTGGTCGGCGCGAAACCCCGCGCCGGGCTTTCCGCATAGATGCGGCATTCGATGGCGTGACCCTGCGTCGCAATATCGGCCTGCGTGAAACCAAGCGGCTCATTTGCCGCAACCCGAAGCTGCTCCCGCACGAGATCGATGCCGGTAACCATCTCGGTGACCGGATGCTCGACTTGCAGCCGTGTGTTCATTTCGAGAAAATAGAACTCGCCGGCCCCATAGATGAACTCAACCGTACCGGCATTGCGATAGCCTGCCGCGCGCGCGATGCCTGCAGCCGTCTCGCAGATACGAGCACGCTCCGATGCCGACATTGCCGGCGACGGCGTTTCCTCGATGATCTTCTGAAAGCGCCGTTGCACAGAGCACTCACGCTCGAACAGATGCACGACATTGCCGTGGGCATCGCCCAACACCTGCACCTCGATATGACGCGGGTTTTCGATGTAGCGCTCGACATAGAGCCGGCCGTCACCGAAATAGCGCTGCCCTTCGCTTCGTGCGCGGACAATCTCTTCCGCAAGCACTGAGGCATCGCGCACGATGTGCATGCCCTTGCCGCCTCCGCCGGCAGACGGCTTGATCAACAGCGGAAAGCCGACCGCCCTGGCGCGCTCGGTGAATGTCATCGGATCATCGTCCTCGATCGCCGACGGGGCAACCGGGAAGCCGTGCTTCTGCACAAACGCGCGCGCGCGCACCTTGTCACCCATCAGTTCGATCACTTCCGGTGTCGGACCGATGAAGGTGAGACCCGCGTCCGCGACCGCACGCGCAAATGCAGCGTTCTCCGAGAGAAAACCGTAGCCGGGATGGATGACGCCGGCGCCTGCTGCCCGCGCCGCGGCAATGATCTGCGGGCCATCGAGATAGGCCGCCACCGGTGTCGCGCCCTTGATTTCGATCGCCTTGCTTGCGGCGCGTACCGCCGGCGCGTCGGAATCGACCGCGTGATGGATCACGACCGCCTTCAGATCCAGCGCCTCCACCGTCTTCAGGATGCGCAGCGCGATCTCGCCGCGGTTTGCGATCAGCACAGTATCGAACGGCCAGCCCGCAGCCGATATATGGCGTTGCGGCGCCGTCATGTGCGCTTCCGACGGCCGCGCAAGGCGAGCCCGTTCACCAGCACGTCCGTCATTGCGCGTGCCACACGCGGCACGTCGACCGGCTTGCTGCCGTTGATGTGACGCCACGAGGTATGCTCGATCGCACCGAAGAGCATGTCGCGGACGAGCCGTGGGTCCATGCCGGCGACGACCTCGCCGTCCGCAATCCCCTGATCCACGATCTTCAGCAGGATCGAGGTGTAGCGCCGATTGAGCTGCTGAATCGCCGAGCCGCGGTAATCGCTTGCGGTACGGACTTCGGAGATGAACAGGCGGCACAGATCGCGATCGGCGATGAACACATGCAGATGCTCGCTGATGAGAACGTAGAGTCGGTCGGCGAATGTCCGGCCTTTTGCGATCTTCGGCTCGAGATCGGCAATGATGCGCTCATAGAAGCGCTCGAGCACTGTCTCGAGCAGATCCCGCTTGTTCTCGAAATACTTGTAGATCAGCCCGTCGGAGATGTCGGCGGCGCGGGCGATGTCGGTGATCGAAGCGGTGGAGTAGCCGTTTTCGGCGAACACCCGCGTGGCCGCGGCGAGGATCGCGTCATAGCGGTCGCGCATGCGCTGCGGGCTGATCGCAGGCATCAGGCGACTTCGAATTCACGACGGCGAAATGCCCACGCGACCATAAGCTGGTGTTCCCTCCATGATCGGGGTGGGATTCGATCCTCCCCCTCTTGATTAGCCATAATGAATACGCTTCATTTTGGTTTGTCAACGCGATGGCCGCTTGAAGCAGCCGCGAGACCACAGGGAGGACGTCGATGATGGTTGATCAACTGCAGCTGAACTCATTGGCCTCGCACGGTTTTCGCCTATCCGCCGCCCAGCAAGAGATTCTCGACACGGCAGACCGGTTCGCCGCGGGCGAGCTTTACCCGCTGCAGAAAAGAATGGACGACGAAGAGTGGTGGCCGCCGCAGACGATGCCGGCGCTGGCGCGCATGGGCTTTCTCGGGGTCACGGTTCCGACCGAGCTCGGCGGCCTGGACGCCGACTTCTTCACGTCGGGTCTAATCACACAAGGACTTGCACGCTGGAATCCGGCGGTCGCGCTGAGCTACGTGGCCCACGAGAACCTGTGCCTAAACAACATCGCACGTAACGGTTCGGATGCGGTGCGCCGGCGCTATCTGCCAAAGCTCTGCAGCGGCAAGGCAATCGGCGCGCTCGGTTTGACCGAACCGGGCGCCGGCTCCGATGCGCTCGGCTCAATGGCAACCACCGCGCGGCGGGACGGCGATGACTACGTGCTCAACGGCCGCAAGCTCTTCATCACCAACGGACCGGTGGCCGACGTCCTGCTCGTCTACGCCAAGACCGACAAGCAGAAAGGCCCAAAAGGCATCTCGGCTTTTGTGATCGAGAAGGGTTTTCCCGGATTCCAGATCGCTCAGAAGCTCGACAAGATGGGCTTTCGCGGCAGCACGACGGCCGAACTCGTGTTCGATGATTGCCGCGTGCCCGCCGACAACCGCGTCGGCGAGGAGAACGCGGGCGTCGCCGTCGTGATGAGCGGGCTCGACCTCGAACGCGCTATCGTCGCGATGATCAATCTCGGCATGGCCGAACGTGCGTTCGCACTTGCCCTCGACTATGCAAAGGCGCGCAAGCAATTCGGCAAGCTCATCGGCGAGTTTCAGCTCGTCCAGGCCAAGCTTGCCGACATGTATACGACGATCGAGACGATGCGCACCTATTGCTATCGCACCCTCGCCGAAGCAAACGACCTCGAGATCGGCAGCGGAGGTCGCGGCAACATTCACATGCTCACCGCATCCTGCATACTTTATGCGGCGGAAGGTTGCACGCGCGTGATCGGCGATGCCGTGCAGATTTTCGGCGGCGCCGGATATATGCGCGAGTCCGAGATCAACCGGCTCTACCGCGCGACAAAGCTTCTGGAAATCGGCGCCGGAACGACGGAGATTCGCAAACTGATCATCGGCGGTGAATTGATGCGTGATTGATCATTCGGAGAACCAGGTGGGCCGCGGAATGGTCCACTGGTCGCCCCAGACCTGATTGCCGCCGTCAACCGTCACGACCTCGCCCGTCATGAAGGCACCGGAGGGGCCTGCGAGATAGCAGACCGCGTTTGCGATGTCGCAGACGTCGCCAAAGCGCTTCATGAGGTTCGTCCTCGGCATGTCGCGGCGGGCCTCTTCAGGATAGACCTCCATTCCCTCGGTCGAGATGATGCCCGGCGCCACGCAGTTGACCCGGATGCCGAGCGGCGCCCATTCGATGGCGACCGTCTTTGACCCATAGATGACGCCGGCGCGTGCCGCACAAGTGTGCGCGACGCCTGGCATGCCGCGACTGACGACGGCGACGATATTCACGATCGCGCCTCCACGCTTCGCGTCACGCCAGCGGCGCGCCGCCTGTTGCATCATGTACCAGGTGCCGTTCAAGTTGGTGTCGATGACCGCATTCCAGCCTTTCGGCGAGAAGTCGATCGCGGCTTGCGGGAACTGCCCGCCGGCGTTGTTCACGACGACATCCAGCGTGCCGAAAGTCTCCCATACGGTATCATAAAGTCGTGCCACCGCGTCCGGATCGCGGATCGACATCGGCCGGACAAGCACATCGGCGCCCAACGCGCGCAGCTTGCCGGCAGTCTCGTTCAGCCGTCCTTCATCTCGACCGCACAGTGCGACCTTCGCACCGAGGCGCGCGAAGTGAAACGCGATCGCCTTGCCGATGCCACGTCCGGCACCGGAAACGAGGGCGACCTGCCCCTCGAACAAGCCATCGCGAAACGTCAGAGGCATCGTGGCAAGTTCATCGTCACTGCGGCCAAACTGAGTCATGTCCGTCCTTTCGTCCGCACAAGCACGTTTGCGACGCCGGTCTGCACATTCTCGTCGCGCTGGTTGCGGACGTCGAGCTGCAGCGTGACGACACCTCGGTCGGGCCTTCTGGTCGGCCTCTTCTCCAGCACGGTCACCAGCGCCGCTATGGTATCGCCCGGCCGCACCGGCTTCATGAACTTCCAGGAAATGTCGAGCAGACCAAGCACCGTGCCATCCATCAGACCCGCGCGCGAGGCGAGGCCAAACGTCATTCCGACGACCATCGGCCCATGGGTGATGCGGCCACCGAAATCGCTCTCCTGCGCGAATACTTCATCCATATGCAGCGGGTTGAAATCGGCCGTGAGCCCGGCGAACGTGGAGATATCTGCGTCGACGACAGTGCGACGCGGCGTGTCGAAGTGCTGCCCGACCTCGAACTCCTCGTAGTGGCGCCCCATCAGGTGTCCTTCCGCTCGGTGCGCGTCTTGCGCGCACGCAGATCGAACATGCCCGACAGCGCCCGCGGATCGGCCCCGCCGGGGAAAATCTGGTGCTTCTGGATCTTCTGCGTGCCGGTCGTAGGTAGCGTGTCGGTGAAATAGATCCAGCCCGGCGCCTTGAAGTAGGCAAGCTGCGCGTAGCAGTGACGGAACAGCACGTCGGCTTTCGCCTCACGCTCCCGGTCGTCATGCAACACGACGCATGCCAGCACTTCCTCTTCCCGCGTCTCGTCCGGGACGGCGAGCACCGCGACCTGCTTCACGGCTGCATGCGCCTGCAACGTGGCCTCGACCTCGGCGGCGGCAATGTTTTCACCGGAGCGGCGGATGATGTTCTTCTTGCGATCGACAAAATGCAACATGCCGTCGGGATCCTGCTGCACGGTGTCGCCGGTGTGAAACCAGTTGCCACGCCAGGCGTGCGCAGTCGCGGCCTCGTCCTTCAAGTATCCCGAATAGAAGCCGCGCCGCGGCGTTTCGACTGAATGGCGCAGGACCATCTCTCCAGGCACACCGCGCGGTACGTCGTTGTCGTTTTCATCGACGACGCGCACCTCTATCCCCGGCACCGGACGGCCGAAGGCCCGAGTTCCGACCTGGCGCGGCGGCTGGTTGTCGAACAGTAGCCGCACCATCTCGGTCATGCCCCACACTTCGATGAGCGGAAAGCCGAAGCGCTGCTCGAACGTGGCGTGAAGCTGCGGCTCGACACCCGCGCCGATGGCGAAACGCACCGCGTGCCCACGCTCTTCCTCGCCTGCCAGTCGCCCGAGCAGCAGCGGAACGATCACGCCGAGATAATGCACAACCGTCGCGGCCGTCTCTTTCACCTCGCTCCACCAGCGATTGGGATGAAACCGGTCCGGCTGAATCTGGCAGCTCCCGTTCAGCATCGCACCGTAAAACGAGACGACCGCGGAATTGCAGTGGTAGACTGGCAGTGGATTGTAGATGCGGTCTCCCTCGGGCCGGAACGTCGCGAGCCCGCCGCCGTTGGCATACCAGGCCCCCGAAGCAAGTTCATAACCGTGCGACAGCATGCAGCCCTTCGGGCGCCCTGTCGTGCCCGACGTGTAGAGGATGCTTGCCTCACTTTCCGCCGTGATAGGACGATTCCCGGCGCTGGTGCGCGCAGGCGGAAGCGCCGAACCGTCATCGAACACGACGATCGGCGGGCGATGCGCGCTCACATTCATTCCGGCTTCAAGCTGCTCGCGCCGCTCAGGCGCGGCGAGCGCTAATACGGGCTCCGAATGCTCCAGCAGATAAGCGATCTCGTTCGCACGGTAGTCCGGGTTGATCGGCACTGCGGACACACCGAGGCTGTTGAGTGCCAGCTTGTGCAGGAAGTATTCGGGCCGATTGTCGAGCAACACGGCCACACGATGTCCGGGCCCGAATCCGGCGGAGCGATAGCGTGCAACCAGCGCGCTCACTTCGCGCCCTGCCTGCGCAAATGAGATCTCGTAGCCGTTCTGGTGATAGGGCCGATGCGCACCTTTGGGCACCGCCAGGAACGGACGCGCTCCATACGCCTGCTGGGCGGCCGCGAACGCCTCGCCAATCGTCGTGCTGTCGTCGATTTCAATCATCGGGTAGCCATCATTAGCTGATCGGCAAGCGTTCGCGGAATGGCGATGGGGAAATCCATCAGCATCTGCGCGAAAGCCTTGCCTTGGGGATCGATGCGCAGCGATGCGACACCGCCACCGCCGAGCGCGTCGTGCAGGACGAAATTGAGCGCATTCATGCCCGGCAGATCGTAGCGGTCGACACGCGTTACACCGGTCTGAGCGAAGAAGGCTGCTACGGCCTCCGGGGTTAGCGCGGCGCGCAACCAGGGCATATATTCCGTGCGTCGTGCAAGTATCCCGATGTTTGCAGTATTGCCTTTGTCGCCACTACGGCCCACGGCGAGCGCGATCAGCGGCGCGCTGGCATCGGCTACCTCTGCCGGCGCACTTTGGTACGGCTCGTCGGCGCTGGGCGAAAGCCGTGCCGACGCCGCAAAGGGCACCTCGAACTCCCCGCCGCAGATCGCAACACGCGGTGTCAGGCTCGCCTTCGGCCACAGGAACGAGAACAACCGCATGACCGGCTGCACGGCCGGCCGGCCGGCGAAGAACCCGGTGAGCCCTTGCGCCATCGAAGACGCTGCCGGTGCGATCTCGCGCGCGAGAATTTCGAGCGCTTTCTCGCTCGCGTGCCGTGCGCCGATCTTCAGCACGACCTCGCGGGCTGCGCTGCTTTGGGCTGCGGCGCCATACACCGCTTCGGTGCCGAGCACCTCCAGCGAGGTTTCGGTAAAATCGCCTAGCCCGCGCTCGGCGAGCAGACGTCGCACGCGAGCGAGGATCGCCTCGCCCGCGTGCTGCGCCTTCGGCCCAGCATCGCGTCCCGCAATCGTCACGGTGCCGATCGTGCGAAAGCCGTCATGCCACGTCGCGCTGACTTTCAGCTCGGCCGTCGGTGGCCGACCACGCGCCCCGCTGACGCTTACGCGGTTTGCTCCGTCCGCAACGATGGTTACCGCGCGGAAATCGCACACGACATCCGGCAGCACATAGGCCACGGGATCTCCGATCTCGTAGAGCATCTGCTCACCGACGGATAGCGGCGAAACGAGACCGCCGGTCCCCTCCGCTTTGGTGATCGTGAAGGTCCCGTCCGCGGCACAGTCGGCGATCGGCAAGCCCATGTCGTCCCAGCCGGGTACGTCACGCCAGTCCGTGAACAATCCTCCGGTCACCTGCGCGGAGCATTCGATCAGGTGTCCGGCCAGACTTGCCTGCGCAAGCTTGTCGTAGTCGCTCCACGACCAGCCAAAGGCGTGCACAAGCGCGCCGAGCGTCACCGCCGAATCGACACAACGGCCGGTGATCACCACATCTGCGCCGCGGTCGAGCGCGGCCGCGATCGGCTGCGCGCCGAAATAAGCGTTTGCGCTCAAGAGCCTTTCCGGCAGCGCTGCGCCGCTGAACATCTCGCGCGCGTCCGCCGCACGGATCGTGTCGATCTGTGCCATCACGTCGTCGCCGGTGACGACGGCGATCTTGAGTGGGACGCCGACCGCCTCAGCGCGTTTCGCCAACGCTGCCGCGCAGGCGACAGGATTGACACCACCCGCGTTCGAGACGACGCGAATGCCGCGCCGTCTGATCTCCGGCAGCAACGGGGCGACCATCTCGACGAAATCGGGAACGTAGCCAAGCTCCGCCTTGCGCGCACGGACGCGCGCGAGCAGCGACATTGTGACCTCGGCGAGATAGTCGAACACAAGGAAGTCAATCTCACCGCGCATCACAAGCTGGCCTGCGCCTTCGAGGCTGTCACCCCAAAAGCCAGCGGCACCGCCGATGCGGATGGTCTTTGCCATCATCGCCCCGTCCAAACCGGCGCGCGCTTCTCGTTGAAGGCGCGAAATCCCTCGCGCGCATCCTCGGTTTGAGCCATCTGCGGCAGCACGCGCTGCGCATACTCGAGGCACACGCCTAGCGGCAGCGCGTCCATCGTCGCGAGCGCGCGCCGTCCGATCCGGATCGCGGTCGGCGAGCTTGCCGCGATCGACGCAACGAGCTGCTCCACTTTCTCGTCGAGCTTCTCGGCGGAGACAACGTGATTGACGACGCCGTGCGCCAGCGCTTCCGCGGCCGTAATCGGCTCACCCGTCACACAAATCTCCAGAACCTTGCGCCGTGAGATGGTTCGCAGCAGCCATGGCAAGATCATCATCGGGAACAACCCGATCCGCGACTCCGGCGTGCCGAACCTCGCATTGTCGACGGCCACAGCGAAATCGCATGCGCAGACAAGGCCAAAGCCACCGGCCAGCGCGTGCCCGTTGACGCGTGCAATCACTGGAACCGGGCAATCGACGATGGCGCGAAAGAGTTCGACGACCGGATTGTCCACCTCTGCAGGATCGACACGAAACGGATCGCCCTTCGCGTCCGGCTTGAGGTCGCCGCCGGCGCAGAACGTTCGACCGGCTCCGGTGATGACGACCGCTCGAACGCCGTCCTCGATGCGAGCGCTGGCAACGCTCTCGCGCAGACCGCGCAACACCGATTCGTTCAGCGCATTGCGCCGTTGCTCGCGGTCAATCGTAAGCCACATCGCGGCGCCGCGATGCTCCTGGTGTACCTCCTGCACGGCCGACCTCCCATATTGAGTCGGATTCATTTTGAGCCACATTAGCCAGCACAGAGCAAAATGACAATCACCTTGCCGCTGCCGGCCACCGTGCCAGCAGCTCCCTCCTGCTCAATTCCGTCAGGCGTTTCACTCGATGCGACCGTGAGCTAGCGATGCTCGCCCAACGGCACGTCATGTTTCACGATGAGGCCAAGGGTTTTTGTGTAGAATTCCAGCGCCTTGGACTAGTCGTCGACAAAGACGGTCGTGACATAGATTCTCATGGGATTTTTTCCTTCCTGAAGATGTCTATGAAGCCAGATGGTCGCCGCTTGTCGCAGCGCTTTGAAATCGAGAGAGTGGATTTTGGTCCGGCCCGACCAAGAACGTGAACCAGTCCGGCCTTCTCCAACATGTCGACATGTTGGGTGATCGTCTGCCGGGAGATAGCTTTGTCGCCCTCCGCGACTGACACGGCACAAATCTGGAATAGCGACTGGTTCGGCTGCTCACGCAGCCGGATCTATGATCCTGCGACGGATAGGTCGGCCAATGCCTTGAAAACGCGGTCAAGCTGTTCAGCATTCATCCCGCACAATGATTTATTGCATGTCAGTGTGCTCGGCATCTGTCGCGGAAATCCTATAGACCGTCCCGAAACTCTTTCTCCGTTTCATGATTTCCGCGCATTGTGCGCGAGAAGGCTGATCAGATTACCAGCCTACCCTTCAATTTTGCCCTCCAGAATGATCCGGGCGTCGCCACGCCATGCGCGCATCTTGAAGAATGCCCGCCTTTCTGCGTCGTAGCCTCGGAACACGTAGAAGGTGGCATCATCCTCATCAGCGAACTGCGCTAGAAATTCCAACGGCACGCCGTTGTGGAAACACCAATCGACCTCCCCAACCCATATGGGAGGTTCACCCACGGAACGGAAAAGCCCCTCCGTGACCGACGCCAGCCACTTCGTAAGGTCGGCGGGCGCTTCGACCTCGAAGCGCCTGAAAAGTTCGTCCTCGAAATCCTTGTCCCACGACGATGCCGCGTAGGTGCTCTCCGTGAAATTGTGAAGAGCGGAGGCAAATTGTCCTCGCGGCGATCTCAGTTCGGCAACGGCCGCACGACCTTTCTCCTGAAATTTCTTTCTCAGTTCCTCTATCCGAGACAATCGCCTCCTCCTTCGCGAAAGTTAGGCAAGCGGTCCCAAAATGCCTGGTCCGATTCCTGATGGTGGTGGTGCATGGAAGGCTATCACGACGGCACATCGTTCAGGAACCGATCGGTCGCAACTGCTGCTTCTGCCTGAATCTGTTGACGACTATGTGGGGCGGACAACCCGGTTCGCTTGTGTCGGCGAAGATATTCACGCCAAGATCGCCATCGGTCCCCCAACACCAACTGCACGGCTGCCCCAGTCGCGTCGCCTTCAATTTCCACCCGTGATCTATTCCGCGTGCGGCAAGATCGGAGGCCACTTGTTCGGCGCGTGCGCGTGCGATCTTGAGGTTCGCCGCGCGTGAGCCGAGGTCATTCCCAAGCCCTCAGACGAGACGAGTGTCCGCGATGTTTCGGCGAATTTGGTGCTTGGAATTTCGCACTCGTAAAGGTTTCCGGGACAGCACAGTTGCGCGTTCTTGCAAGCTGCGATTGCATCAAAACGCGCGGGAGGAAAATGAGAGGTCTTGAATCCAATGTGTAAACTGGCCTTTGTCGGTGCGGCGTTCATTTTTGCCGCGTTCACTGCTGTTGATGCTCACGCGCTTCCGATCGCTCCTTCAGACCCGGCATCCCAAATCGACCAGGTGATTCAGATCCGTCAAGGATGTGGGCTTGGCTGGCACCGAGGCCCTGGTGGCGGCTGCCGCCGAAATACGGCTGCTGGCGGACCTCGCGGCGCTAATCGATGCTGGTTCGTCCGGACGCAACGGGGCGCGCGTAAGATCTGCCGCTAGGCCACCCTTAACGCGGCTTTGCGCCTCGCATATCCGGAAAACGCAACACTGGACAGCTCGTCCTCGAAGAACCGGGCGAGCCAACGCGCAAATTCGAAACGATCGCGACGCAAGAAACCGGGCGATCAAGAGTTGCGCCGCAGCGCGAGAGAACGACAACATGATAACTCGGCGTGACTTCCTGCAGGCTACCAGTGGCCTGGCCGGAACTTTCTTCACCGGAATATGGCCGCGCATCGCGAACGCCGATCCGATCCAGTCCATTCAGAATCTGGTCGATGACTATTGTCGAGAGTCCTTGAACAATTACGGGGCGAATGTTGGCGTCGTCGTCGGCATCGTCACGCCGGACAATGCCTCAAACAACGGGCGGATTATCTTCGCGGGTCAGAAAGCGCTCACCGACCCCTACGGGAAGCCCCTGGAGCTCAACGAGCGCACCCCGTTCGAAATCGGCTCGACCTCAAAGGTCTTCACGTCCGGGATCCATTATATGTTGCACGGCCCTTACGAGGGTACGCTCGGTTCCTGGTTGGGGCGCAGGATGACGATGTCGCGAACAGTCGCAAGCATCAGCTTGAAAAATCTTGCCGTCTATCAGACGGGACTGGCGGAGGATAACAGGGGCGGCGTCTATCCACCAACAATGATGGAGAGTCTGACGAACCTTTTCGACGTCATGGCGGGGCTCACGCCGCCATTTCGGCAGGGCACCTGCTATTCCTACTCCAACATCGGGTGGGCACTTCTCAGCATGGCGACGGTCAAACTCGATAGCACCGACACACAAGAATTCGCCCGCACATACAATGAAAACCTCGTGAAATTCTGTCGCGGCTTTTCCGCGATCAACACCCAGGTCTTCCATCCCGACTTCAAGCCGCGCTTGCCGATGGGCTACACGCGCAAATTCGCTCCGCTGTCATCGCGCAGCAAGTATCAGCCGTCCAGAGAGGCAGGATACGGGTCGGGGGGCATTGTCAGCACTGGCGCCGACATGATGCAGTTCTTGCTCTACAACATGGGACTTCTTCCCGGTGGACTGACCGATCCCGCCCTTACTTATCAGCAGAAGGAAACCGTTCGGGCTGCTCCCTGTTCTGGTAGAGGACCGGGTCCGATGACAAGTGCCGGCTGGTTCCACGCCAAAACCGAGACATCTCGAGGAGTGGCCGTCGTGCTCAACAAAAACGGCGGCGTTCCCGGCTTCACATCTTGGATGGGGTTCAGGAGCTGGCGGGGACCAGGTGCGCCTTCATCTCAAGGCGTGTTTGTGCTCAGCAATAGTCCTGCTAGCACGAGGATCGGGACCAGCGCCATGAAGATTCTCCTAAGCGGTTGAGAAACGCCGCATCACGAGCGCGCTTTCCATGGCACATTCTTGGTGTTCTGCCCGCGACGCTACGACCCTTTGCAATTGCAAAAAACGCACTCCGGCAATTCGGATAACGGCTTTTTTTGGTCTCGCCACCGGGTGCTGGCCATCCAGGAGCGAGTATCGAGCGGCGTCACCAATGCGCTAGGCATCACCGGCGATCAGCTTAGCACAGGCGTTCTCGACGACCTATTGGGCCTGATCGTTCTTATCGTTGGCGTCTGGGCCCTCATCGAGCTTGGCTTCCCGCGTGGTCCAGCCGGGCCGAACGCATATGGACCTGATCCGCTGGAAATCTGACGGAGCTAAGCGCAGACGCCGTGTTCTGGGTGCGTGGATCTCAGACGTCTGCTGCATGCATTCCCTTACCGCGTCTTCTGCAAATTTTCGATCAAGGCCAATCGCATTCTTCCTATTGTATCGGAACCCAATCAACAGCCATTACTCATGGCTCGTTGCTCAAATCGGCACGCCAACGGTTTTGCAGGACGTCGAAGGTTAGTGCTAATCAGCATCCGCAAAGCACTCGCGAGCAGTGCTGATGCGCTGCTCGCACAACTCACCAACATGGCGCGATGCGGCACATCGCATTCAATGGCTCCGGGCGCGTTCCTCTCCGCCCACCGTGGAACCTGAAGGCAAGCCGCAATTAGGCCGTGCTCAGTCGAAAATTGCGTCTCACTCTCGCCCCACTCTCGCAGAAGAAACGAGACTTGGGAGCGCGTGGTTACGGGTGGGCTGCATGGCGAACCGAACATTTCAACTCATGTTGGCGATGCTCGCGGGCGTCGTGCTGACGGCGACCTCGGGCAGCGCTGCGCCAGCCGCCGACGAATGTCTCGCCAAGCCGAAGGGCCCGGCGCCTGCAGGCAAGCATTGGTACTATCAAACGAACCGCACAACTCAGCGCAAGTGCTGGTATCTAGCCGACGCACGCGCGAAAATCGTAGAGCCACGCGACCGAAAGCAGCGGACGCAGCACCTCCCGACGATCGCGGAACAACCATGCAGCAGCCTCCAGTCGCGAACGCGCATGCGGAACTAAATGAGCAGCCGCAGGCGAAGCAACCGGCGGTGCCTATGCCACAGCCCTTGCCCGAGACACATACACAGTCCAAGCCCGAAACATTGCAGGGTGCGGCTGACGGCACGAATACGCGCAATTGGGCGCTTGCCTCGCGTTGGCCCGATCAGTCCATTGCGTACTCTTCTGATCGCACAGCGACGGTCGACGATCGCGTGCCGGTTTCACGAGCCGAAGAACCACAGCCGATACTCGCCGCGAATCCGGTCGCGCCGGTGGAGCGGCCGTCAATCGCCGCCGAGAATTCCTACTACACACCTTTTGGCCAAATCGTAGCTGCCCTCATCGTTGTTGTCGTTGTTGGCGGAGTGATCTTCATGTCCTTGGTTTCACGGCGGCGTCACCGGTCATTGGCGACCCTTGAAGATTACCACACAGAGTCCGTTTAGGCCTCATCAGTGGACATGCCAAAAACCTGGCGCCGCGTCAGTTTCGTGCCAGGACCCGTTGGTGCGTCTCTCGCTGCGAGGTGAGCCAGTGATCAGTTGGCAACATAATGCCCGTCGATCACCATCAAGCCCCTGCGCGTGAAGAGCTGTGCCATTGATCCGTCGGTGGTGACGGAAAGGCACATCCTGCGAGGTTGAGTCTTCTGCCAATTGCGACGGAAATGATTGGCCACGACCTGCCATGAGCCCGTGTCAAATTCAGTCGGCTCGCTCCCCCTTCAGCGCGTCCGCGCTACCGTCGGCGTTGAGCCGTATTCGATCGGGCCCTCGTGCCGCGGCGTGGCCGTAGAGTATGGTCTTGCCCGGAAGCGTCCGCGACGCTCACCGGTCCCTTCAAGCGGAATATTGCTGAGGCGGCACGTCGCGGCGATTTCATCCCAATGCCGCCTGACGTAACTGCTTTCAAGTCCAACATGATAGGGACTGGCTTCTCTCCAGCGCGGATATCCACCGCCACGAGAATAAAACCCCGTCATGAATTCAGGAATGCGCGCAATCGCTCTCACAATCAAGGCGTGAAATTTCGTCGGACGTAGCCACGACGTGTTTTTCGGACGAGCCAAGCCTCGAGTGCCTCGACGGCCTGCACCCGCCCAGCGAACAGATCGAGACGCCGGCGGCCACGCTGGCCGAGACGCCCCCATTCGCGCACCAATGCGGTATCGCCAAAGAGGGTCGGCTCGATCGTGAGCACGTAGAACCGGGCCATGTTACGCGCCGAGTCGCAGCGTTCGAGCACA
The DNA here is from genome assembly GCF_031157255.1 of Bradyrhizobium sp. LHD-71. Lineage (GTDB taxonomy): Bacteria > Pseudomonadota > Alphaproteobacteria > Rhizobiales > Xanthobacteraceae > P52-10. Next base: position 182,804 of record NZ_JAVIFX010000005.1, read on the forward strand.
AGATATTGCACCGTGAGTTTGGACATGCGCCAGAATCGCACGCGCCGAATCTACCGTCCAATTAAACTATTGAATCGATCGCGGGCTATCGATTCAGAATTTTCATACCAGCGATCAAAGCGATTGCGGAGCGTTCAACGACCTATCTCAGGCGATCTTCCGGCTTTGTGCGCTTCTCACCAAGCGCGAAATAGGCGTCGCCGTGTCGCGCCGGGCTGGCGGCTACGCTGAAGCCCCGCGAGCGAAACCGCAAAGTCCATCCTATGCTACGCTCGGCGGGCGGCTGGTACGAAGGGGATGTCGAGTGGGCGGATCGTCGCGATCGCCTTTCCGCATCTCTTCACGGCGTTCGAGCGCCGCTGCGCCGAGCGCACCGTCAAGGATTCGTGACCGGACGTCCTGGGAGGCGATCCTCGGCGCGGTTCTCCCGCCCGACGAGCGTCTGTTCAGCAGCACGTCGCGGCGAGATCGACGCCCTCACGTACAAGCTCGACCGGCAGGAGAAGGCGATCGCCGAGTTTCGAGGCGCGATCGCGATTGCGTCGCGTGGGGTAACAGACCAAGGGCGTCACCATTTCGGGCGCAAGCGGAGACGCGAACACGTGCGGTGGAGCGAAGTCGAGCGGGCGGCGGCCTGCTGTAATCTCCCCGGTTTCGGCGTCGGATGACCCTTGGCCGTCACCCCCTCGGTTTGTGCTGCGGTCTGAACCGTCCGCGGTCCGCTTCAAGGGCAAGTCGCGAAGCGATCGGCGCCCGCCGTCTCGCGATGAGCAGCCGCGTCCTTCGCAGGCCTGAAGGCCCGCTCGCCCGCAACCCGCCATGCTCGCGCCCTGGCAGCCGCCGCCCCCTGAAGCGGCCCGCTGGGCCGGTTCTGGTCAACCGCACCCAAGGGAGCGACCGCCAAGGGCCCAGCGCTCCAAAGGTGAAACCGAGAAAGGATCTCATCATGACCAAGACCGCCCGCTCCCCTCGCTCCACCGCGCGCGTCATTCCGCTCCGCCGCGGCGCGACGCTCGAAATGGTCCACCTCGCCTGCCCCGACTCCGCGCAGACGTTGCGCATCTCCGAGAGCTTCGGCCTCGCAGTTCTCGACAGCGACGGCATTCGCGACTTGCACGAGCGGCTGATCGTCGAGACCGCCGACGCTCTCAAGGACGGCCTGAGCGACCGCGCGATGGAAATCCACCTTCAGCGCATCGTGGGCGCCTACGTCGGATCGGCCCACGGTGCCGGCCAGTTCTACTCCCGCGCGGTCACTGAGGCGCGCGATGCGACCGCCAAGCTTGCCAACGACGCACGCGACGAGGACCTCAACCGCCCTGTCGGCGTCGACACCCAGGCGCAGCGCAAGCGCGAGTTCGCGGCCGACATGGGGCTTCAGGCGCACGCTCTCCGCATGGCGGCCGAGGGCGCGGTCGCCGCCTATGAGCAGGTTATCGGCGAGGCCTGGAAGCCTTTCGAGCGGCCGGTCGAACACGCCGGTGAAAACGTGTCGAAGAAGGCCGCCGCGACCCAGTTGGCGGCTTTCGAGTAAGCCACACGGCGGGGACTTCGGCCTCGCCTCTCACACGCTCCCGCTCAGGGCCGGTCGCGAGATCGGCCCTGTTTTATGTCGCTGGCTAAGCCACCACGAGAAGCGGCGTTCTGCGTAGCGGCCCCTCCCGATCGGCGGTCCATGCGGCGGATACGACGCACGCGCAACGGCTGCGCCGTCCTCCGCTGCGCTTCGGCCCGGTCGGGTGCGCGAGCGCGGGATGCCGCCGCCGCGGACCTCGTGAGGGGCCGCGGCAGTCGCGGCCTCCGAAACGGAGGTCATCGAAATGAGCAGGAAGGAAGAAAAACCGCGCGCCGACGTCTACGGGCGGATCACCGATCGCATCGTCGCCGACCTGGAGCGCGGCGTGCGGCCCTGGGTCAGGCCATGGGATGCGGCCAACGCCGCTGGTCGTATCATGCGGCCACTGCGGCACAACGGAATGCCGTACCGAGGCATCAACGTCGTACTGCTCTGGTCGGAAGCCGTCGCGCGCGGCTTCGCGTCGTCGACATGGATGACGTTCAAGCAGTCGCGCGAGCTCGGCGGTTACATCCGCAAAGGTGAGAGCGGAACGATGGTGGTTTATGCCAATAAGGTCACCAAGACCGAGACGGACGACAACGGAGACGACGTCGAGCGGACAGCGGCGTTCCTTCGGGCCTACACGGTGTTCTGCGTCGATCAAATCGACGGCCTCCCCGAGCTGTACTACAAGTCCACTACTCCGAGAGCCCCGCCGGCGCAGCGCATCGCGCACGCCGACGCGTTCTTCGCCAGCACCGGTGCGACGATCCGGCACGGCGGCGACAAGGCTTACTTCGCGCCGTCGCTCGATCTCATCCAGATGCCGCCATTCGAGAGCTTCCGCGACGCCGAGAGCTACGCGGCAACGCTCGCGCACGAGTGCGTGCACTGGACGGCGCCGGCGCACCGAGTCAACCGCGACCTCAGCCGCTACGCGAAGGACCGCAGCGAACGGGCCCGCGAAGAACTGGTCGCGGAGCTCGGCGCCTGCTTCCTCAGCGCCGACCTCGGGATAGTGCCCGAGCTCGAGCCGCGCGCCGACCACGCGAGCTACCTGGCTTCGTGGTTGGGAGTGCTGTCCAACGACAAGCGCTTTATCTTTGCTGCGGCGGCGCATGCGCAGCGCGCTGTCACCTATTTGCACGGCCTCCAGCCGAAATCGGCTGAAATCGACCAGGCGACATGAGCGCACTCAATTCATCGCGGACGCTTGCCTCACCGGCCGCCTTTCGTCAGCTCACGAGGGCCCCGCCTCGCCGTGGGGCCATTTGGCGTATCTTCAATCGTGCGCGGCATCCGGAGAGCGGTGCCTTCCTTCCCATCTCGTCCAACCGCGTGGTCGGGACGCGCCGCGCGGGATTACCGAGTCCCGAGATGTCCGCCAGTTCCTGACCGGGTGTCTTCCTTGAGCGGCGAAAGCGTGACGCGTCGTGAATTGCGCTCGTCTGGCATCGCCGTCGCGGGGGCGAGGCCACGAACGAGCCTTCGGCGCCGCTGGCGAATCTCTTTGTCGCCGTGCCCTGTCTCATCGTGCGCTGCAGCGTGCCTGTCGCCAGATCATATTCCCTCGGCCAACCTGGCGCGCCCAATGCGTCCTCGATTTGGCGTGTCTAACCGAAGGCCGTCGTCGCTTGCGCTCCGCCTCGATTCCAAGACCGCAACGGTCGTTCTCGGCTTTCTTCCCCTGGCCGCTGCGCGTCAATTCCTCGCGAGACAAGAAAGCCGCGCGCTGGCCGCCCTCTACTGCGTGCCGGCCCTCCGGGTGCGGTCCAATCGCCTTCGGTCAACGACTGCCATCGAGGCCGCGGTGGTCGCGGCCCGAGAACCGAAAGAGGATACGAACATGGCTACCATCGGCAACTTCAGCGTGAACGGCAATGGCTTCGTGGGCACCGTCAAGACTCTCGCTCTCGGCACCGTGAAGGCCAAGATCGTCGCGGCCGACCGCACTTCGGACAAGGCTCCTGACTACCGCATCTTCGCGGGCACAATTGAGTTCGGCGCCGCGTGGAAGAAAAAGTCCCAGGAGCAGAACCGCGACTATCTCTCGGTCAAACTCGACGACCCGAGCTTTCCGGCTCCGATCTACGCCACGCTGGTCGAGGTGGAAGGCGAGGAAGGCCACTCGCTCATCTGGTCGCGCCCGAGCCGCGACTGAGGCTCGGTGCAAAAGGCCCCGCCTCGCGGCGGGGCCTTCCAGCGTTCGCGGAAAGGGGAATGATCATGTGCAAGGTGCTGAATGCCCGGAAGGTCGGTAAACGCTCGGATGGATCGCGGGTCTACATCGGTCGGCCCACCAAGTGGGGCAATCCGTTCGTGATCGGGCGTGACGGCGCGCGCGCCGAGGTCATCCGAGGTATCGCGCCTGGATCGCCCCACAGCCTGCGCTGATGGGCACGCTCGACGAACTGCGCGGACGCGACCTCGTCTGCTGGTGCGCGCCGCTCGCTTGCCACGGCGACGTGCTCCTCGGTCTCGCGAACCGACGGTGATCAGTCGCCTGTCCGATCTAATCTCGCAAGACGGTCAGGCATGTCGAGCAGCTTCATCGCTGGCGCGGCGATCGTCCGACGTGTCCGGCGGGTTCCGCGGCGTACCGCACTGAGCGCTACAGAATTCCCCACGCCCGATACCGTCCTCTGCCGGTCGCTTCGCGCAGTCCGAGCTCCGCGACCAGGTTCTGGGCGGCGCGTGGCGTGATGCCGAGTTCTGCGCCGATCATGCCGGCGGAGGCGATCGGCCGGGTCAGCACGTAGTCGAGCAGGGCTGGCAGTTTTGAGCTGGCGCGGCGGCCGGCGAGTTTTCGGGCGAGCAGTGTGCGGGCCATGAGCCAGCGATCATGATGCTTGAGCCCCGCCGCCGCCGCGGCGGTGATCGCCTCGAGTTGGACGGCGAGCCGTGTCGCGGCATCGCCCGGCCGCCGCCGTTTGCGCGGGATGGTTTTGAGGCCCTCGTGGAGACAGGGCAGATGCCAACGGGCCTTGCCGCGGGCGCGCAACACGCTTGCTGCGAGCAGCCGGCCGAGCCAGGGCGTATGTTGCAGCGGTTCAATCGCGATCCACGCATCGGCCGCGATCGCTGCCGCGAGCGTCGGTGCCAATACGCGAACCTGGTCGACGACGGATCTCCAGTCGGCGAGACGTTCGTCCTCGTCCCAGTCGAGGTCGTAGACCAGCGGATCCGGCTCGGGGCGGTGCCTGGGGCGCCTAGTCTCGCCGGTGAGCGCGCGGTCGGTCTTGGCGATGGCGGCATCGACGGCAGCGAAGGCGGCCGCTAGCCGGTCGTCGGTCTCTGTGATGCCACGCGACTCGTCCACGTTCGCGTGGCCCACGCCCGCGTCGGCATCCTCCGCCAGGTCGACGCTTGCCGCTTCCTTCCGGTTGCCCCTTCCCTCCTCCCCACCGCGGCCGCGCAAGGTTTTGAGGCCGGCCGCCGACAGCGCCCACGCCGGCTTGGCGGCGGCGATGCGACGCCGCGTCCGCAGCACCGCGTGGGCGCGGGTCAGCTCATGGGTGGGGCTGCGGACATCCATGCCGGCGTCGTGGAGCACCAGATCTTCCAGGTGGACGAGCTCGCCCGCGAGCCACAGACTGGCGCAGGCATCTATATAATGTGTGCGAGCGACAAAGCCGTCACGGATCGGGCTGTTGGCGAGGCGCTCGTCGAGCCGGGCCAAGGAATCCTCGGCGGCGGCGAGCGGGCCGGCGAGCACAACCCAGGGCAGCGGGTCGGGGATCTGATAGCAGGGCAAGGCGTTGATAACCTTAACGCGATTCGCTCAAACGGAAGGTATCATGAGATTAGCTTCCGTCACAGCGATGTCCCGTTTTGGGTATCTCTCACTATCGATAACTATCTTTATCGATAGTCATGGACGGCGCGGCGCAAATCAGCGAGTCTGGTCGTCTACAGGCGCGGACAGCGCGTCGTCCGGGCACCAGATCGACGTGAGAGCACGCCATGCCGAGGCGCTTGGCCTTCTGGACGATAAAGTCCCCTGCCCTTCCGGTCGAGTTTCGCGCGAGCAAATCGCGCCAGAGCCGGATCGGGGTCAGGAATCGTCGAACAGGCTGTCGCGAAGTTTTCGGCCGAAGTCGACGCCAGCATCGACCAGAAACGGCGGGTCGAGCTCGGCATCAAGATATTGCAGCCGGGGCTCAATTCTCGCTGGCTTCGACCGCGACGATCTCCTCCTCGTTCAGATGCTCGGCGCGAACGGGCCGCCGATCGCGGGCGACGCCCTGGTTGGGATCGGCTGCCCCGTCGGCTTCGTGCAGAAATGGCCCGGTGGCGGGTGAACCACGCCATTTCTGCACGAAGGCACATTGAAAATCGCCTTGAAATCGCGTATAGTCACAATAGTCATTATGGTCATAGGAGAAGATCGTGACAACCTCCCGAAAGACCACGGCGCACGAATCCGGCCATTGGACCGTAGCCGGCGCCAAGGCACGGCTCTCCGAGGTGATCGAGCGTGCCCAGACCGACCCGCAGATCATCACCCGCCACGGCAAGCCTAGCGTCGTCATCGTCTCGGCCGAGGAATGGGCGCGCAAGACCGTCCGCAAAGGCACACTGGCCGAGTTCCTGATGGCCTCGCCTTTGCGGGATGCCGATCTCGATCTCGAGCGGGCCCGCGATCAGCCGCGCGACCTCGATCTATGAACGTGCTGCTCGACACCAACGTGCTGTCAGAGGTTCGCCGGCCGGCGCCGGAGCCGAAAGTGCTCACTTGGCTCGATGCGATCGATGAGGACCGCGCCTTTATCAGCGTGGCATCGATCGCGGAGCTGCGGCGGGGCCTCGCGCTGATGGACGACGGCCGCCGTCGCGACGCGCTTTCGGCCTGGCTGTCGGTCGATCTGCCCGGACGGTTCTCGGGACGGATCATCGCAATCGATCCGGCGATCGCGGAGCGTTGGGGCGATCTGATGGCGCAGGCTCGCCGCAGCGGCTTTGCACTCTCCGTCATGGATGGGTTTTTCGCGGCCACGGCGCTCAGCAGGGGCCTCGTGCTCGCGACGCGCAACACCAAGGATTTTGCGCCGCTGGGCGTACCGCTGCTCAACCCCTGGATCGACGATGGAGCGCCGGCATGAGCCCCTGCCCGCCTTCCGGACGCGGTTTCGACCTTGTGCCGAGAGAGCTGCGGTTCAAGGACAGGGAGGAGTCGGGTGCCAAACCGCTACGTGTGTTTGAGCACTGGGCGCTCGATATCCGCGATGACACCCCCAAGAGCGAGCGCGAAGTCGGCTTCATCCCACGGCCACTGGGTCGATCCCGACGTAGGCCGGGCGATTGCGCAAGACCTGAAGGTGCAGTGCATGCGCCTGCCAGCCCCGACGCCCGCGGGCTGCTGGGAGAATCGATGCTAAGGATTCTGACGGAGCACCGCTCATGGACGACATCACTTCCCGCGCACTAGTCTCCGACCCGGAGACCCGGCGAGCTCTGCAGCTCGATGTGCTCTCCGCCATCTTGCCGATGGAGCGGCGCGATCGGCTCGCCGAACTCCTCACCGACGATGACGTTGAGACGTTGAAGCATCTCGCGCGCAAGGGTCTAGGCGAGAACACCCTTCGAGCATTGGCTTCCGATCTTGCCTACCTCGAAGTTTGGGCGAAGGCCGCGACGGGCGTGCCGCTGCCGTGGCCGGCGCCGGAGAGCCTGGCGCTGAAATTTGTGGCCCATCATCTGTGGGACGCGGCCAAACGCGAAACTGATCCGCAGCATGGGATGCCGGCCGAGGTGGCGGCCGATCTGCGGAACGCCTTGCTTCTTCGGTGCGAAGGGCCGCATGCGCCGTCGACGGTCAAGCGCCGGTTGGCGAATTGGGGCACGCTGCATCGCTGGAAAGGGCAGGAGGGCCCGTTCCGGGGACCCAGTCTTCGCGCCGCACTGCGTCTGGCGGTCCGGGCCAGCGTCCGGCCGCGGCAGCGCAAGAGCAAGCGAGCCGTCACCCGCGACGTGCTCGATCGATTGCTCGCGACGTGTGGGTCCGATCGACTCGCCGACACCCGCGATCTGGCGATCCTGCTCCTTGCCTTCGCCTCCGGCGGGCGTCGGCGCAGTGAGGTGGCGCGGCTGCGGTTCGAGCAGATCAGCAACGAGCCGCCGGTGGCGCTGGACCCTCTGAACCCGCAGTCGCCGACCTTACCCTGTGTAGCGATCCAGCTTGGCCGGACCAAGACCGGCGTCGCCGACGAAGGGGGCAGGGTGCTGTTGGTCGGGCCGCCGGTCGAGGCGTTGCGCGCATGGCTCGAGCGAGCGGACATCAGCAAGGGGCCTATCTTCCGCGCCATTGATCGCTGGGAAGCGCTCGAGGAGCGGGCGCTGACCCCGCAGTCGGTGAATCTAATCGTCAAGCGGCGGTGCGCACTCGCCGGGCTGGAGGCGCAGGAATTTTCGGCGCACGGCTTGAGATCAGGATACCTGACGGAGGCGGCCCGGCAGGGGGTGGCGCTACCCGAGGCGATGCAGCAGTCACAGCACCGTTCGGTTCAGCAGGCGGCAAGCTATTATAATGAAGCCGAGCGAGGGCAGGGCAGGGCGGCTAGGCTCGGGATATAGACATGAGGCCCCCGTTTAAGTTGTCCACGTACAACTAGCTCGGCCCATAGGCCTCGCTGTTCCCAGCGGTTGGCCCCGCACGAGTTGTCAGCGTACAACTGACAAGCTTCGCCGATTCGCGAAGCCTACCATGGTACCGCGCTGCCCTTGTTAACTTCTCGTTAACCCAATAATCCTTGCGGCTCTGGGAGAATCGGGCATTACTGCCGATCAGCGCATTTTCGACTAAACTGCTCAAAAATCCGCAGATGCAGAGAGCACCGATGCCGGCCTCAGCTAAACCCACCGAGGAGAATGTGCGTGATCTGCGCTCATTGATCAACGCCGACGCCGAGGAACTTTCGGCACGGCTGCGGGCACAGCAACTCCGAGACTTCCCTCCTGCGGCCGAGAAAACGATCCGTCGGTTCTCATCGGCGGAGGCGGCTCGGTTCATCGGCATAGCCGAAGGCTACCTCCGGCAGCTCGTTTCGGAAGGAAAGGGCCCTGCGGCGCCGGCAAATAGCCGCCGCAGCTATTCGATCGAGGACATCGATGCACTGCGGAACAGTCTCGAAGCCGCCACCAAGGGCGGCCGGCGGTACGTCCCGCATCGTCGAGAGGGCGAAGCGCTTCAGGTGATCTCGGTGATGAACTTCAAGGGCGGGAGCGGCAAGACCACCACCGCCGCGCACCTCGCCCAATACCTGGCGTTCCGCGGCTATCGTGTTCTCGCAATCGACCTTGATCCTCAGGCAAGCCTTTCAACTCTATTCGGTCATCAGCCTGAGCTGGACGTCGGCGAGAACGAGACCGTCTATGGCGCCATCCGGTATGACACCGCGCGACGCGAGATGCCCGAGATCGTCCGTGCGACCTACATTCCAAGCCTCCACATCGTGCCCGGGCAGCTTGAGCTCATGGAGTTCGAGCATGAGACGCCCAAGGCGTTGTTGACGCGCCGGGACGACGACTCGATGTTCTTCGCGAGGATTGGCGAGGTGCTGGCCCAGGTCAGCGATGCATATGACGTGGTGGTGATCGATTGCCCGCCGCAGCTCGGCTTCCTCACGCTGTCGGCGCTGTGCGCCGCGACCGCCGTCCTCATCACCGTCCACCCCCAAATGCTGGACGTTATGTCGATGTCTCAGTTCCTCAACATGACCGGCAACCTTCTTGACGTGGTCGCCAGTGCCGGCGGCGCGACCCAGTACGATTGGATGCGCTACCTCGTCACGCGCTACGAGCCCAGCGACGGGCCTCAAACCACGATGGTTGGCCTTATGCGGTCAATCTTCGGTTCTCGCGTTCTGACGCACCCGATGGTGAAAAGCACTGCCATTGCCGATGCAGGTCTCACCAAACAGACATTGTATGAGGTTGAACGCAATCAGTTCACCCGCGGCACATACGATCGTGCAGTCGAAGCCCTCGACGCCGTCAACGGCGAAATAGAGAGCTTGATCAAACAAGTCTGGGCGAGGGGCTAACAATGGCGCGCAAGATCAGCTTCGATCTCCCAGCCACGCAGACAGCGACGCCCCAGCCGGACGCACGCGAGTCGTTGCCGCAGCGCACGCGTCCGCTCCTCGGACTTGAGCGCACGATCAAGCAATCAAGCGCGGTCGGCGCGATATCGCAGTCCTTAGGCGGCATCTCGGAAAAAGTTAAGCGCGCGGAGGAGATCGAGCAAAAGCTCATCGAAGGACAGGTCATCGTCGAGCTCGATCCAGCTCTCATCGAGGACTCTTTCGTCCCGGACCGCATGGAAGCCGCTCAGGAGCAGAACGCAGCGTTCCGCGAGCTTATCCGTCAGCACGGCCAGGCCGTCCCCATTCTCGTGCGCCCGAAGTCGAGCGAAGCCGAGCGCTACGAGGTCGCGTTCGGGCACCGCCGTCTCAGAGCCGCCCGTGAACTTGGGATCAAAGTGAAGGCGGTCGTGCGGCCGCTCACCGACGAGCAGTTGGTCATCGCGCAAGGTCAAGAAAACAGCGGCCGCACGGACCTAACGTTCATCGAACGGGCGCGCTTCGCCATGCGGCTCGAGCAACGTGGTTTCTCACGCGAGATCATCATGGCGTCGCTCACCGTCGACAAGGCCGCACTTTCACGTCTCATCTCGATCGCGACCCGTGTGCCCGCTGCTGTTATCGACGCCATCGGCCCTGCACCGGCCTTCGGCCGCGTTCGCTGGCAGGAGTTTACTGAGCTCCTGGAACAGGAGAACAATCGTGCGCGCGCGATTGAAATGGTGAAGGATCCGTCCTTCAACACCCTGGACACGGACAAGCGCTTCGAGGCGCTCGCTACAGGTCTGCGCAAGAAGGCGTCGCGCGCCAAAGCCGAAACGTGGGCGGCGAAGGACGGAACGCACGCTGCCAAGGTCGCCCGAGTCGGCAAGAAGCTCACCTTGACGTTCGACGACCGCGTCGCTCCGAATTTCGGAGACTTCGTCAGAGAGAGACTTCAGGAGCTTTACGACCAGTTCAAAGCCAGCGATCCGCCGGCCTAAACACAGCTTGCCCGGGCGGAATGAGCCGGCCGGACCAAGGCACCGCAACCAAGTCGGAGAACAGGCAAAAGAAAAAGGCCCCCGTCACGTCGCCGTTCCGGAAGCCCCTTCTTTGTGTTGGCGCTCAAAGAATCACACTTCCGCGAATCACTGTCAAGCGTTTTGGCGCCGTTTCGGCGAGCAGGTTTTCTTTGCCTAGCTGAGGCAAAGACATGAAGGCCCATACCCCAACGACGTCCTTTGGGCGGCGATCGCTGACGCTCGCCCATGTGGCGACCCAAATCGTCGCTTCGGGCCGGCCGCCTGAGAAGGTCGTGCACAAGTGGAAGATCTTCCATGCGATCTGCAGCGCTCGAGCACGCCTCGGTGTCTCGGAAAGAGCGCTCTCGGTCCTGAACGCGCTGCTGACCTTCCACCCGGAAACGGCACTGAGGGGAGAAGACGATCTCATCGTCTTTCCGTCTAACGAGCGGCTTACGCAGCGTGCCCACGGCATGCCGGCATCCACGCTACGCCGCCACCTGGCGGTTCTGGTCGACAATGGCCTGATCGTGCGTCGCGATAGCCCGAATGGTAAACGCTACGTCCGCAGGGGTACCTCCGGCGACATCGAGCTCGCCTTCGGCTTCGATCTTAGTCCGATCGTCGCGCGCGCGGAGGAGTTTGAGACCCTGGCCGCGGAGGTCGAAGCCGAGATGCGCGCTCTGAAGCTCGCGCGCGAGCGCATTACGCTTTGCCGACGCGACATCGCTAAGATGATCGCAACCGGCATCGAGGAGGGCGTGCCGACCCGACGAGCTGGAAAGGGGCCGGCCGATTGGCAAGAAGTCCACGCTGTCTTCCGGTCGATCGTAGACGGGATTCCACGAACTGCCACCCGCTCCCAACTCGAGGTGATCGCCGATGAGCTCTCGCAATTGGCGGATGATGTGCTCAATCTTCTGGAAACACACGTTAAAACTACGAATTCAAGCGCCAATGAGTCCCAATCTGAGCGCCACATACAGAATTCAAACCCAGACCACCCCATTGAACTTGAACCCAACCTCCAAAAAGGCAGGGCGGCGAGGGCCGAGCCAAAATCTCAGCCGACACGGTTTGCTGAGGGATCTTACCCCCTGGGTATGGTCCTCAGCGCATGCCCCGACATCGTCGACTATGCGAAGGACGGGATTTCGAACTGGCGTGATTTTATCGCCACCGCGACCGTTGTTCGATCGATGCTTGGGATCAGCCCGAGCGCTTGGGAGGAAGCGCAAACAGTGATGGGTGAGTTGCCGGCGGCGGTTGTTGTCGCGTGCATTCTGCAGCGTGGCGCGGCGATCAATTCCGCTGGTGGTTATTTGCGTGGTTTGACGCGAAAAGCTGAGGCCGGCGAATTTTCGCTTGGCCCGATCCTGATGGCGCAGATCAATTCCCGGCTGCGAGAGAAACGACGAGCGTGAGGCGATGAGGATAGGCCCCATGCGGAGGTTGATCGGGGCGCCTCGACGCATGCGGTCGACCTCTTGCCGTCGACGCCTCCGCTCCAACCCTCGGTCCAGTGAAATTCGACAGAGATCCGCACTGAGATCAGAGCCAGGATGCCGGTGCCTTCGGCAGACGATTTTCGGGGTCGACAACTGCAAGGAGGCTCACCCCCGTCGTTCCACCGCCACAAGGCCACGCATGTTCCGCCGGGCGACATGAAAGACGGATAGGTCACGCCATGCACGCCTTGGGCGAGGAGTCGTTCCTAGCCAGGGCATCCTTTCCGACGCACAGCTCGAAAAGCGTGATTTATGCCGGCGACGATCGCGCCGAGCCGCCTCTCTGGCTCCAGTCCTGCGTGTTGTCTCCGGTTGCCCTGCTTCATGGTCGTCAGGGCATACCCTGTCAATTGTGGCAGGGGACTGCATCCGCAAGTGCTGCGATGGTTCGAAACCGCCATGCGCCGAAGAGTTGGTTTGAACCAACACTCCCGTGAGCAGGCGATAGCTCACTTCGCGTGCGGACCGCATCGGATGAAGACGATCGTGATCAACAACCAAAAGGGCGGTGTTGGCAAAACCACTGTTGCCGTTCATCTCGCCTGGTATTTGGCCGAAGCCGATCGTCGCGTGCTGGTCCTGGACATGGATGCCCAGGCCAATGCCACGGATACGCTGAAGCGATATGCAGGGCCGGCTTCCGCCGCCGACATGTTCAAACCTGCTGCAGAGATTCGTCCGAGCGGAATCGACAATCTCACCTTGGCACCGGCGGTCACGTCACTGACGGATGTCGATCGCAGTGAGGCTGGTGCCATTTTGCGGCTTCGCGAGAATCTGATGGCAGCAGATGAGCATTTCGATGTCTGCGTCATCGACACGCCGCCCTCCCTCGGGCTGCGAAGCGTGGCGGCCCTGGTCGCAGCCTCCCATGTGCTCTCGCCAATTTATCTCGAGGATTACTCCGTCAAAGGCGTGAAGGGTCTGTTGCAAACCTTCATCGGAGCTCAACAGCGCTATGGACGGCCCGATGTGTCGTTTCTCGGCCTGTTGCCGTCAATCTTCAATACCAGGTCGCCGCGTCAGCGGGCTCATCTGGAGCAATTGCTTCGTGATGCAGGCAAGTATGTTTTTCCCGGTCACATCGTTGCGCGTGACGGCTACGCGGAAGCCGTCGCAGAGCGAGCTCCTGTCTGGACGCTAAAGCGGCGCTCCGCACAAGAAGCCGGGCGGGAGATTCGCGCAGTATTGGCGAAAGTCGCCGAATGCCTCGGTTGAGCTCCGATGGCCCTAGATCTCAGCTTCAAGGAACTGGTCGATACGGCCACACAAAATGGCGGCGTGAACGGGCGTCCCCTGCTGATACCCCTGGCTCAGATCGACGAAGATCCCGACCAGCCGCGGCGTGCCTTCAGTGAGCTCGAACTGAACCAGCTTGCAGAGTCCATTCGATCCGTCGGAATTTTGCAACCGATTAGCGTCAGGCTCATTCACGGCTCTGGTCGGTACGTTATCAACATGGGCACACGCCGCTATCGTGCCGCCCGGCTCGCCGGCCTCGATGTCGTTCCTGCGATAATTCAGGACAAAACCGAGCCTGATCGCTACGCGCAGATGATCGAGAACATTCAGCGCGACGATCTTGCAGCCTCCGAAATCGCCACGTTCGTTGTCGCGCAGCTCGATGCCGGCGAGAAGCAAGCCGACATTGCCCGCAGACTTGGCAAGCCCAAGGACTGGGTCTCACGCTATGCCGCCGTCCCGAGAATGCCTGATTTCCTGCGGGCAAAGCTTCAGACGTCCTCCATTCGCGCGGTGTACGAGCTCTATCAAGCATGGCGCGAGATGCCCGTGCCAGTCGAACGGGCGTGCTCGACGCAAGCCAGCTTCACCGATGCGGCAGCGAAACGCGCTGCGCATGAGGCCCGCGCGTCGTCGCCTGCCGCAATGCGTCCCCTTGCCGCCAATGCTTTGCAGCCCGCGCCGGACGCGGTTGGGAAAGAAGAGCTGACAATAAATTCGGCATCGGCTGACAACGGCCAAGGGCTGGCATCCAAACCTCGCAGCATTCGAGGCAGCAAGCATCGAGGCAAGGTCAATGTCGCCATATTGGTGCGACACAGCGATCGCTCAGGTTGTTTGCTCCTCGAAAGGCCCGCAAGCAATGGAGCACGTTTTGCATTTGTACGCTTTGGAGACTCCGGTCAGATCGAAGAGCTGCCCGCTTCTGAGTTGCAGATCGAAGAGATCATCCAGGGTTGAGCCGCTCGATACCGAAGCCGACCGATTTCTATCTTCCAGTTGCTTTGACGCCGTCGATTGACCGGCGCAGTGCGAATTTCGGACTGAACCGCCACGGCGCGCATTCAGAAGGGTCGATACCATCTCAAGGGAGGATGGGGGAGGATGATCGAGGCGTTTCTAGTGCAGGATAGGCTTTGCGCCAGCGATGTATTACATCGCGAACGGGATTGGTAGCGGATGGCCCTGATCTCGCTTCGCATCCCTGACGATGTGGCGGCGCGCTTTTCGGCGCTCGCAGCGACCAAAGGTGGTAAATCCGCGCTATTGCGGCGCCTGATCGGGGACGTTTTGGACACTCCGACGACGTGCGTAGCGCCGATGCTCGTCGGCCGACCCCACAAGGTGACCGTGCGATTTCGCGAGAGCGAGATGCGGCAGCTCACTGAGACGGCACACCAGCGCGGCATGACCCGCACCGGCTGGATCGTTGCCCTCGTGCGATCACGATTGGGGTCGCCTGTGCAGTATTCTCCGGGTGAACACGCTGTGCTTCGGGCCATTGTGCGGGAGCTCAACCGGGTAGGCGGCAACATCAACCAGATTGCGCGTGCGGCGAACACCAGTGTTTTGCACGGCAGGGCGGTGGAGTTCGATCTCTCCGAGATCCGCGAAGCCAGGCATGTCATCGAACTCGCCCTTGCGGAGCTGCGCGGCGCACTCGACGACAACGCGGACTATTGGGAGACGCGGCGGTGACCCGCCGCTGGCCACACTCGGGGAACTTGTTCGCCGAACTGCCCCCGATCTCCTATGTGTGGGAAACGCCGGTGCGGCGGCCTCGCCATGCGGAATGGGACAATCCCGATCGAGGCGGGGCCAAACGTCTCACGCCGGCGATGCGGGCGAAGCTCGAACGCATCGTGGGGCGAGCGCCGGAGGTGATGGTCAAGATCACAGGACGCACAAAAAGCGTCGGCCATCTCAAGTCGCACCTCGAATACATTACGAGGAATGGCGAGCTCGCGGCCGAAACAGAGCAGGGGGCGCTCATGACAGGGCGCGGCGGATTGAAAGACCTGCAGCAGCGATGGACGGACGATACCGCTCTCGACAACAAGCGCCGCCGCGATGGGACGCTCTCGGTCAACGTCATCCTATCGATGCCGGCCGGAACCGATCCGGCCGCAGTCAAGGATGCTTCGCGCGCCTTCGCGATCGAAATGTTTGAGTCCAATCACGATTACGTTTTCGTGCAGCATCTCGACGACAAGCATCCCCACGTCCACTTGACAGTTCGGTCGCAGGGTCACGATGGGAAGCGCCTCAACCCGCGGAAAGCCGACCTTCAAGCCTGGCGAGAGCGGTTTGCTGGCGAACTCCGGCTGCGTGGGATTGCGGCGGAAGCGACGCCGCGGCGCACGCGCGGAAGGGTTCAAAAAGCCGACCGAGGGACCGTGTTGGCGTTGCGCAAGCGGAAGATCACGCCCGATGTCGATCGGCTCGCGCGGGAGGAGGTGCTTCGCGAGGCGCGAAGCGGAAAGACTGCTGAACGGCCATGGGAGGAGCGGACTCGGTTGCGCCAGGAAGCAATCCGGCAGCGTTATCTCGATCATGCCTCGGAGCTAGAGCAAACGAGGTCAGCACGCGATCACGCGCTTTCGCTGCAGATCCGTCAATTCGTTCGCGACCTACCGAAGGTCGAAACCCGTCGGGACGTGCTGAAGAGGGAGCTTTCGGATTTTGCCAACAACCGGCACCGCGATGCGACGCGCACTGTCAA
This sequence comes from Bradyrhizobium sp. LHD-71, assembly GCF_031157255.1. GTDB lineage: Bacteria > Pseudomonadota > Alphaproteobacteria > Rhizobiales > Xanthobacteraceae > P52-10. Next base: position 198,919 of record NZ_JAVIFX010000005.1, read on the forward strand.
ATTAGATCGACGCCGGGACAGCGGAGAGGACGGGCGCAGCAAGTAACCGCCCCATTTGCTAGTTGAAGTCCGTGTGCTCAATCCTGGGGGTTGTTTCCGGAGTGTCTCGAAGCAGGTCCGGCCGTCGCCACAATCGGAACGTACCCCAGTGCCTGATCCAGGGCGGCCAAGGCGTGGTAGGCTCGATCCAATGACGCAGTGGCCTCGCTCAAGTTGCGCCTCACTTCGTTCAGCCGGGAGACCGCAGCTTGGCCGGTCTGAAACAGATCTTGTCTGACCCCGGAAGCATGGCCTTCAACGACCGCGATTTCGAGATGATCAAGCAACTCTGTCAGTGCTTGATGCGCGAAAGCCTCTTCTCGTTCCAGTCGTTCAACAGCAGCAAGTGCCTCACGATAGCGGTTTAAGGCTTCGCTGGCTTTGGTTTTGAGACTGTCATTCTCGGCCATGCCACGATCTCCAACTCCATGATTGAGTCGTTTGCATTATTCCGAGCAAACGAAGTCTTAACGGAGGGACAAGAGCAAGCCCGCCGACGCAAACGCTTCGAGGGGATGGGATCCCAAATGGGTCTGCTGCCGCTTTCCGTGGCTTTGGTTTCTAACCGTCGATCGCCAACCGCACGCGCCGCCTTCGACGGTGTGCCGCTGCCGGCTGGCCGCACGATGCTGGAGCAGGCGGACGATGCGAAGCTGCGACGGTCGGCAGCGGATCGGAGGCGGGGCAAAGCAGAGCGGGCCAGACGCCGGCCAGGCGTTCGCGCTCGGCTTGGTCGTGTTCGTGGCCGTCGTCATCGCGGTCGTTTTTTGGCGCCGCCGCCTTGCTAACAGCCGCGAGGATCCCGCCGTTCCTCGAGGCTGCGGCGCGGCCGTACATCTGTTCGGCAAGCCGCTGCGTCATCTCTGGCTCGCTCGCAGCTGGTTCGCCTTTCCGCGCGCTGCGCAGGGACATAACCGCGTGGCGGTCCGGTGCGGGCACATATTCGTCCTGAAGGAGCATGTGAAGGGCGACGTCTGGCTCACGACGCCAACAGCGGCGGCCGGCGCACGCGGCTGGACGATCGTCGATCCGTTTGCCGGTCGCTCCGCGTTCGCGAGCGCGTAGAGATTTTCGGGATAGCGGTGCGCCTCGCACAACTTTGACGTCATCGCGGCGGCAATGTTCCTCTGGGTAGAAGAACATGATCGTCGCGGACCTGGAGCCTTCCTGGTCATGCACTCGCCACGTCTCACGGCCCGGCAGTAGATCTGCCCTGCATCATTGCGGCCAAACCTCGCTGGACCAACGCTGGATCTCAGCAACACGCGCAGGGCTTGATCACTGCCTGAGCTCCCCGCGCCTGGACTTAAAAGACCGCTTGCTATAGCTTTATGACAAGATGGACTTCGCAAGCAGCGGGGGGCGGGTGGTGTCTGACGGTCGTGTCGAATCGACCTTTACCAAAATCGTCTCGTGGCTGGCGGACTGCGAGGCTCTGCCCGCCGATATCGATGCCAAGGCGAGACTGCTGCTGCTCGACACCTTGGGCTGCATGCTCGCTGGTCTACGTCATCCCGACGTGGTGCAATTCGGTTATGCGTTGCAGCGCGCTTTCCCCGGTGACGTCATCTGGCCTGGCTCGAATATCGCGCTTGGGGCGGCAGGCGGCGCAGCCTTGGGTGCCGCGGCGGCCTGTTGGGATGAAGCCTGCGAGGGCCATGCTTCGGCGCATGGCCGCCCCGGCCTTCCGGTGGTCCCGTCACTGCTCGCGCTGGCAGCGGATCGCGACGCTAGCCTTGCTGATCTGCTGCTCGCACTCGTCACTGGCTATGAAATCGGGGTGCGAGCAGGACAGGCGTGGCGAATTCCGGCCGGGCTGCATGTCGATGGCAGCTGGCATTCGCTTGCGGTCGCGGCGGCGGCAGCGCGCTTGACGTCCGGACCTGACAAAATCCAGCCTGCCATCGAAGCGGCGGCGTGCCAGATACCAGCAAGTCTCTATCTGCCGGTCGCGGCCGGATCGGTCGTGCGCAACACGTTTGCGTCGCATGCCGCACTTCTCGGATTGTTGTCGGCGGCCGCCGCCGAGGCCGGTTTCGACGCACCCGCCGATGCCCTCGAGGAAGCACGCTTTCGGGTGCTGCAGGCCGCTCAGCCAGCCCAAGTTGCGCCCGCGGGCGAATGGACCATCCGCGATGGCTATCTCAAGCCATTCGCCGGCGTCCGTCACACGCACTATGGCGTGGAGGCCGCGCTGCGCATCCGCCGCAAGCCGGATTTTGCATTGAAGAATGTTCGCGCTATCAGACTGAGAACCTACGAAGAGGCCGCGCGCTACTGCGGCAATCGCGCACCACACACCGCAATCCAGGCGCAGTTCAGTCTGTCCTACGCTGTCGCCGCTGCGCTGGTGCTCGGCGATCTCGGCCCCGAGGCGTATGCTGATATGGGGGCGGGCAGCGCTATCATGCGGCTCGAAAAAACAATCTCCGTCGATGTTGACCCAAGGCGTGTCCGCCGTGGCGCCGATCTTGCGGTCGATACTGGCGCGGCAGTCTTCACGGAAATCGTGGATGTCGTCGCGGGCGATCCGGAACAGCCAATGCGGGTTGAAGACGTCAAATCGAAATTTGCGCGCTACGTCGAGCCTGCGCTCGGCGTGAAGCGCGCCGCCGCACTCACGTCGTTCTTCCTGGAAGGCGATTCTCGAGAGCCCGCGCGAAATTGTTTCGCGATAGCAGGTTGAGCGGGGCTCGAATATCGCAAGGAAGGTCAACACGCCGAGCGGAGAAGGGAAGGACCATGAGTGATCGTGCAGCAGGTTGCGAAGTGCGCGACCGTAGAACGATGTTGAAGGCTACGGCCGGAGCCGCGGCGCTGACACTGCTGGGTGGGCGCGTTGCAATCGCTTTTCCCAATCAGCCGATCACCATGATCGTCCCATACGCGCCCGGTACGACCGATCAACTTGCGCGTTCCCTCGGCGGGCAAATGGAAAAGACGCTCGGAAAACCTTTGGTGGCTGAAACGCGACCAGGCGGTGGCGGCACGGTGGGTGCGAACTTTGTTGCCAAAAGCGCGAAACCTGACGGCCATACACTGCTCTTCAGCTTCACCGCACCGCTGACCATTGCGCCATACCAGAACCCGTTGCCTTATAGCTTCGACGACCTGAAAGCGGTCTCGCGCGTGACGCTCGGACCCAACATGGTCGCCGCGCGTGTCGGGGCACCGTTCAAGGATGCAAAGGAGATGGTAGCGTATGCCAAGGCGAATCCCGAGAAAGTGAGCTTTGGCAGCGCAGGGGCGGGAAGCACGACGCATCTTGCGGGGGAGGGATTTGCCCGCGCGGCCGGTATCAAGGTCAATCACATCCCGTTTCAGGGCGTGACCCCGGCGGTGACGGCAGCGGTGGGCGGCACGGTTGATCTGGTCATCGGGCTGGCGCAGGCGCTTTGGCCGCAGATCGAAGGCAAGAAACTGGTGCCGATTGCGCAACTTGGCAGCACCCGCGCCAGTGTCATTCCCGACGTGCCGACGTTCAAGGAGCTTGGCGTCGATTTTGTAATGCCGGCCATCATCGGCGTCTGGGCGCCCGCCGCTACTCCGGACGATGTGGTCAAGCAGATCGCGGGCGCGGTCGAGAAAGCCGCAGCCTCTGTCGAATTCCTGGATTTCGCAAAACGCACACTGACCGAAGTGGAGGTTGCGGGGCCACTGGCTTTCCAGAGCGAATTGGAAGCGGAGAGAAAGCTCTATCAATCGCTTTTGGCCGATCTTGGAATGATGAAGAAGTAGACGTGAAACCCTCCACGCGCGACTTGGTCGGGGCGGCGTTGTTTTTCGTGCTGGGCGGCGTCGTTGCCGTCGTTGCTGCGCAGCTCCCGATGGGAGGTGTGCGTCTTCCCGGTTCTGGCGCCTTTCCGATCGTCATCGGCATTGCCATGATCGTGCTTGCGACGTCACTGGCGCTGCAAAGAACCTTGCCGCCGAATTCGGTTTCATCGTCAGACGAGATTGATGAACCTGAGCAATGGGGGAACGCGCGTGTCGCACTGGTGTGCGCGCTCATCGCAGCCTTTGTGCTGCTGCTCCCGGTCGCCGGATTTCCTCTTGGCGGCGCGCTATTGATGATTGCGCTTTACGTGATCGGAGCAGGGCGACTCGGCGTCGGCTCTGTGGCAGCGGGCGTGGTCACAGCGCTCGTCGCGTACGCTCTTTTTGTTCTGCTCCTCGATGTGCCGCTGCCCCGCGGCTCGCTCTGGGGGTTCTGATGGAAGGGCTTTTCGCAGGTTTTGCAACCATCCTCCAGCCGCTCAATATCCTGTTCTGTTTTGCAGGAGTGCTGGTCGGTACGCTCATCGGAGTCCTTCCTGGTCTCGGCCCGACGGCAACCATTGCCATGTTGCTGCCCCTGACGATCGGGCTTGATCCGGTCACAGCCATCATCATGATCGCCGGCATTTATTATGGGGCGAGTTATGGCGGCTCGACCACGGCAATTCTCGTCAACATTCCCGGAGAAGCCCAGAGCGTCGTGACCTGCATTGACGGCTATCGCATGGCCCGCCAGGGTCGGGCCGGGCCCGCGCTCGGCATCGCTGCGATCGGTTCGTTCATTGCCGGTACGTTCGGCGCGGTCGCAATCGCTTTCATCAGCATGCCCCTGGTCAATGTCGCCGTCCGGTTTGGGCCGCCGGAATATTTTGCCTTGATGGTATTGGGCTTCGTAATCCTGCTCGTTCTGTCCAAGGGATCGGCCATCAAGTCGCTGATCATGATCATGACGGGATTGTTCATTGCCACGATCGGGCAGGACGTGATTACGGGTGAACCGCGCTTTACGTTCGGACTGCCTCAGCTGACGGACGGAATCGGCGTTGTCATCGTCGCGATGGGCATTTTCGGAATGGGCGAAGTGCTGACCAACCTCGAGCGCTTGCAGCAGCGGAGTGTCGAGCCTGTGGCGGTCAGACATCTGTTCCCGACGCGTCATGATTGGCGGGCGTCCGCCGGCCCCATCGCGCGCGGCTCCGTACTCGGCTTTCTCGTCGGTCTCCTGCCGGGCGGCGGTGCGACGCTCGCATCGTTTGTGTCCTATGCCCTGGAGAAGCGGATTTCGCGGACGCCGGAACGGTTCGGGAAGGGCGCCATCGAAGGGGTCGCAGGACCGGAGGCGGCCAATAACGCCGGCGCGGCAGGCTCTTTCATCCCCTTGCTGACGCTGGGACTGCCGGGCAATCCGGTGACCGCCATCCTGCTCGGCGCACTCGTCATGTATGGCGTTTCTCCGGGACCGTTGATGATCCAGAGCCGCCCCGAACTCTTTTGGGGCGTGGTTGCTTCGATGTATGTCGGCAACGCGATTCTCCTGCTGCTCAATCTGCCGTTGATCGGAATCTGGGTGCAGTTGCTGCGGATTCCATATCGCACGCTCTACGCTTCGCTGATCCTGTTCATGATTGTCGGGGCATTTTCGCTAAGCAACAGCGTGTTCGATATCGGCCTCCTGCTGGCCTTCGGCATAATCGGATACGCCTTGCGCAAGCTCGATTTCGACACGGCACCATTGATTCTGGCCTACGTCCTAGGCGGCCCCATGGAACTCAATTTGCGCCAGACTCTCATGCTCGGGCGGGGCTCCTGGGATTTCTTGCTCGACCGGCCAATTGCTCTCGGCATTCTCACCGTGACGTTGTTGGTGGCCATTCTTCCCTTGTTTGCGACGATGCGCCGTCTGTTGCAGCCGGCGCGCGCGGCCAATGAGCTTTGACACCTCGCCCGAACAAAGGTTGCATCTCCATCGGTTCATTTTGCGCATCCGAAATGGACGCCGTAGATGGCCAGCATCGATAAAATTGCCGAGCGATTTATGCCGAGGCCGGGCGTAGTTTACACCGCCGCTGTGTTTAACAAGCACGGCTTCGATCGAGCCGACCGCTATTATCCGAAGATCGACGTCCGACGTAATCGTGGACGCTACGCCACGCACGTTGAACTGTGCGACTCGTTCGCACGTCGCAATTACAACCGTAGCCAGGCACAGCAGATCGCAGCGATCGATGCGACAATTGCCAACGCTCGCGGAGCCGCGAGCCGAAAGGGCTTTATTTTCTATCAGCAACCCGTTCGGTTCGAACTTCGAGGGGCCTCTTACGCTCGAGCAACGCATGGGGCTGCTGGTGTTGGTGATCGAAAAATGCGAAGCAGCGGGGATTCCCGTTACACGGGTCTCATTGTGGAGGCGATGGGTTGGAACTTGCCTCATCTCGTGCGCGAGGCACTTCTGGCATTCTGTAGCCGACTTCCACCTTCATCTGCATAATCAACGGGGCGCATCAATAGCCAATTACTATGAGGGACTTCTGCTCGGCGTGCGTGAGTTCGATACAAGTCTCGGCGGCATGGGCGGATGTCCCTGCTGCGGAAATGGTCGCGCAGCAGGCCATGTGCCGACTGAGGATTTTGTTGATCTCTGCCACGAGAAGGGAATTGAGACCGGTTACAAGTTCGACCGGAAGGGCGGGGATGTCTATGCCAATCAGATGGCGCCATGGAAGTCGGACGACGGTCTGCAAAAGCTCTAAGGAAAGTAACGCAATGTGGCTCAGTGTGGCTGTTCGGATAATTCCTTTCAACCCATACAACCGCGCTGCCGCTGGATCGGCGTAACGGACATGAAATTCCGCTTAGGGTGGACCATCTCCGCTTGTCCGACGCGACAAAAGCTGTTCTTCAAGACGAGCTGCCGTTCACGCGCGACTCCGTTGCTGTCATCCGTCGAAGGAGCATCACCTCAGTAGGTTTGTACAATTCTATTCCGAGTTCGCGAACTCAGTAGGTTTCTACGTAAAGTTCATGAGTTCAGGCGCGGCGCGACTTATAGGCAATTGCGCAAGATTGATCAGTAAACCTTAACTGCTCTTTGCCATGGGCTGTCACGCTGGTCCAGTTTGATCTCTACTTTGCGCGCGCAGCATTCGCCGCGCCGGGCTAGCGGGTTTTCTCGCGAACTCGCTTTTCGACCTGCCGCAAAAGCACGGCCAGCGATTCCTCAAGGTGTTCTCGAGCGAAGCGCTCGGCGCCTGCCGCATCCTTTTCGTGAACGGCGCGACAAAGTCTCTCAAAAACTCGAACAGTGTGGACGTGACGTTCCACGGTCGCGTAGTCGATCGACCAATATCGCCACGCCAATGTCCAGGCGCTCTCGTCGAGTGTTTCTTGCAGGATCGGCTGGAGGCGTGGGTTTGCCGAATGAGTGACCATCGTCTTGTAGATATCGGATATCTGGACGGCAAACTCGCTCGGATTAGGCCTCAACATCACCGCGCCGTTCAAGCTGGATGCGTTCGCGTATTGCACCGATCTTAAGAAGCGCGCCCGGCTCGCTGGTGCGGTCAACGCGATGAAGTTCGAGGTAGATCGGGTGACCGGAGAACACTTCGACGGCATCGGCCTTACCAATGATATCACACGCAATCTCGGCCGCTCGATGAAGTCTCAATCTTGGTGGCTGATGGCCAGGGACTATCCTCAGTCGATCTGGATGTTGAACTGCGTGATGACGCCGCGCCATATCTCCCGCTCCTCGTTGACGAAGCGGGCATAGTCGGCGGGACTCATCGGCAGTGGCTCGGCGCTCTCCCGGGCGAGGCGCTCGACAACGCGGTCGCTCTGGATGATCACGTTGACCTCCTTGTTCAGGCGATCAATGATCGCTGGCGGGGTTCCGACAGGAGCCAGGAGGCCGTACCAGGAATAGATCGTAACATCGGGATATCCGGCCTCGCGCATCGTCGGCACATCCGGAATGCTCGGCATTCGGCGTTCGCTGGTCACTGCGAGGCCGCGGAGAGTGCCCGCCTGAATAGCGGGAGCGGAGGTCGCCACGCCGTCGAAGTAGAAGTCGACGTCTCCGGCCAAGATCGCCTGCAAACCCGGCGCGCTGCCTTGATAGTGGATTGGCACGAAGCTGATGCTGGTGCTGGCGCGGAAAAGCTCCGCCGTCAGGTGGGAGGTTGCACCTGCTCCCTGGGTTGCGACGTTCAGACGATCCGGGTTCGCTTTGGCGAATTCGATCAGGTCGTTCAAACTCCGGAACGGAGACTTGGCAGGCACATCGAGCACCAGGGGTGACCGGCCGATCATCGCAACCGCTGTCAGCTGGTCTGTCGAATAGCCTGGGTTCTTGCGCAACAACGGCATGAAAGCCGTGGTCGAAGCCGTGCTGACAAGCAGCGTGTATCCGTCGGGCTTAGCATGGGCGGCTGCCTGCGCGCCGACGACCGTGCCGGCGCCGGGGCGGTTCTCTACGATGAATGGCTGGCCAAGCTTCTGCGCCAATCCTTCGGCCAACATGCGCGACAGGATGTCGGTCGTACCTCCCGGCGGATAGGGTACGATGATGCGCACCGGCCGTGTCGGATAATCCTGCGCCCACGACAGGGCCGGAGCGAACGCCGCGATGGCAATTGCGATCGCAAGTGAGAAGGCGCGCCGATTCCACATCAATCCTGGATGATTTGCGGTCATGCAATTCTCTTCTTGTTCTCGGCTGATATTGACGAGGTTGGCTCGGGCTTACCCCACCCACCACCGCCGCACGTTTCGATGATGATCAGATCACCTTTCTGCACACGCAAGGTGTTCAGTGCGCCAAGATCGAGAATCTCGTCCCCGCGCTGAATGCGAAAAGCGCTGCGGCTTCCCGGTTCGCCGCCACAGGCACCCCACGGAGCGGTGTTGCACCGGTCGCCATTACTGCAGAACGTCACGTCATCGGACACGATCTCGTAAACCTTGCGGATGCCCATGCCGCCGTGGTGCTTGCCCTTGCCGCCCGAGCCAGTGATGAGGCCGTATGAGCGAACACGGACGAAGTCGAGGTCGAGCTCCATGACCTCGATGGGAGTGTTTCCGGTGTTGGAGAGCGGTTGCGCGACGCCATCGCAGCCTGCGCCGTGCATGGAGGCACCAAGGCCGCCGGCAATCACCTCGTGATAGACGTGATATTGTTCCGGAGTCCTTCGGCTGAAAGCGACGCTCGTCGTCGTCTCGTGGCCGCAGGCCGCCACACGATCCGGGACATCCGTGGCGAAGGCAGCGCGAAGCGCGCTGAAGATCCGGTAGCACGTGGACATTCGCGACCGTACCGGTGCGGGATAGATCGGATCGCAGATGGACCCTTTCCGGGTCCTGACAGTAATCGGGCGGTAGCTGCCGTCATTCACAGGCACGCCTTCCGACATCATCGAGACGAAGAAGGTGAAGACGGCCGAAAACGTGGAAGCGATAGGCGAGTTGACCGGGCCTTCCACCTGGTCGGCACACCCGCTCAAGTCCACGTCGACTTGATCACCGGACACGGTTACGGTGGCGCGGATTGCGAGGGGCGGCTCGCCTGACCGCAGCGGATCGCAAAAATCCTCGCCATGATACGTACCTTGCGGCAGGCGCGCGAGATTTGTGCGCATGTAGCGCTCGGAGTAGTCCTGCAATTCCGTCATGGCCTGCGCGACGGTGTCGGCGCCGAAGCGCTCCACCATCTTCTGCAACAGTTCGCGGCCGCGCAGGCAGGCGAAATGCTGCGCCCGGTAATCGCCGAGCACCAGTCCGGGCGCACGGACGTTGGCTCCGAGGATTTGTTCCAACACGCCGCCGTGGAAAGCCGCGTTCTCCTTCAGCTTCATCGGCGGGATGATGATGCCTTCCTGGAAGAGCTCCGTTGCCGTGCTGCTGATAACCGCACTGCCGCCCACGTCCACGTGGTGTGAGATGCTCCCGGCGAAGCCACACAGGTGTCCGGCGTGGAATATCGGCAGCATCATGATGATGTCATGCAGATGCTGCCCGTTCGCATAGGGATGGTTCATGACGTAGACCTCGTCCGGCTCTGTCGCCGCGAGCTCGAACCGCTCCCGCAGGTAGCCCACTGCAGAGGAAAGCGAATTCATGTGCATTGGGATCATGATGGACTGCGCAACAACGCGGCCGCCTGCATCGAGCAGGCAGGTTGAGGTGTCCTTCGCCTCCCGCGCGATCGAGGAATAGGCCGAGAGGAGCATGACCGAGCCCATCTCATTCGCGATGGAGTGGAACATGTTCGTCGCAGTGCTGAACATGACCGGATCGAGGGACATGACGTTTATTCCTTGCGGGAGTTGCGCCTCGTCAGATGCAGATTGCCGTAAGTGTCGACGTGAAGCCGCCAGCCGGTCGGCACTGCCGTGGCGGTGGTGGACTCGAAGATCATGGCCGGTCCATCCAGTTCTGCGCCGACGGGCAGCTCCGACCGCTCATAGGTGCCCCACTGCTCGGCGCCGTTCAGCCGCACAGTACGGGGACGCGGCGTGGGCTTGGCGACGGTTCGGGCCGGCTCCGGCAGTACGCCCTCGCGTGGCATCGCTGCTTCCAGGCGGTAGTTCACGATCTCCACATCCTGTTCGCGGAAGGAATAGCCGTAGCGGGAGCTGTGCGCGGCATGGAAGGCCTCGGCAATGGCACCCGGTCCCCGGCGCCCGAGCTCAGTTGGGTCCACTGCCACGGTCAATTCGAAGCCTTGGCCGATGTAGCGCGCATCGACAAGCATGCTGAGAACGAGGAGGTCGGTCGTTACGCCGAAACCTTGAAATTCAGATCGGGCATGGACCGCGAGCGCGTCGAAGACGGCGGTGATCGCCGCAGAGTCCAGGCTGGCAAGCTTCCGCCCAGGATCCGCTTGCGTGTAATCCAGGCGGATCTCGGAAACGGTAAGGCCATAGGCGGAGAAGATGCCGGGGTTTGGCGGCACGACGACACTTTCGATCTCCATCACCTCAGCGACGCTCGCGGCAAAGATGGCGCCGCCCCCTCCATAGGGCAAAATCGCGAAGTCGCGCGGGTCCCGTCCGCGCTGCACGGTCGTTTGCCGGACGGCTTGGGCGATGTTGACGATGGCGATGCGAAAGACGCTGAGCGCCAACTCCTCCGCCGACATGTTGAGGCGAGCGGCGAGCGGCCCGGAGGCCCGGACCGAGAGAGCAGGATCGATATGCATCTCGCCACCCAGGAAGCGGGCCGGATCGACCAACCCGAGGATGACAAGCGCGTCAGTGAGCGTAAAGTCGGCGCCCTCGCGGGCGTAGCACGCGGGACCGGGCTGCGCGCCCGCGCTCTGCGGACCAACGTGCAGCATACCGCCATCGTCGATCCAAGCGATGGAGCCACCGCCCGCGCCGATGGTGGTTATATCCATCATCCGGATATTGATCGGATGTCCGTCGATCCTGTATTCGGCCAAGCCCTTTGAGGCCATCATCGCTTGGAAGTCTGCGATCAGGGCGATGTCGCAGGAGGTTCCGCCGATATCCATCGTCAGCAGATTGCCGATGCCGCAGTGTCGAGCAATGAAGGAGGCTCCAGCCACGCCTGCTGCTGGGCCAGAGAGAAACATGCGCACGGGGAGGCGGGCGGCTACCTCTGCCGGCAGAACGCCGCCGTTCGACTGCATGATCATCAGGTCGCGCCGGTAGCCTTGCGAAAGCAGCGCATCCTGCATGCGCGTCACATAGCGCCGGATAACAGGTCTAACGTAGGCGTTGATGACTGTGGTCGAGGTGCGTTCGTATTCCCGAAATTCAGGTGTGATGACCGAGGAGAGCGAGACATCGAGATCAGCGAAGGTTGCCTCGATAAGCTCCCGCGCTCTGTGCTCATGGGCTGGGTTACGGTAAGCGTGTAGGAAGCTGACGGCAATGGAAGTGGCGCCGCGCTCTTCCACCGCCCGGCGCACGCTCGCGACCAGCGCCTTTTCGTCAAGCGGCTGTACGATGCGGCCGTCGGCATCCAGCCTTTCAGGAATGCCATAGATGGCCTCGCGCTCGACGAGAGGCGGGGAACGGCGATAGAACTGGTCGTATATCCGAGTCTTCTCCTGCCTCCCGATCAGCAGCACATCCTCAAAGCCCTTCGTGGTGAGTAGGGCGACGCGCACGCCCTTTCGTTCGATGAGGCTGTTGGTCGCGACTGTGGAGCCGTGCAGAACCTCCTCGACTTCACCCCAGGCGACGCCGGTCTTCTCCAAGAGTTTGCGCACGCCATTGAGCGCGCCCTCGCTCGGGTCCCAGGGCGTCGAACTCACCTTCAATGTGGTCGGCGTCTGACCGTCGCGTAGCAGGATCAGGTCCGTGAATGTCCCGCCGATCTCGATGCCGATCCTCATGCATTTCGTCCGGAAAGTTCAGTTACGCCGCGCGCCGGTCGAGCCAGTCCCGGAAGCGATACCAATTACCGACAATCGGAAGCATCCACGGATGGCCGGTGTAAAGCAGTCGAGTGGGAAAGCCGCGGCCGTCGAAGACGGGAACGCGGTTGCTCTTGCCCAAGATCTTCTTGCCGACCTCCGCGCCCAGATAGGACAGGATAGCCACCCCCGAGCCGTTGCAAGCCATCGCATAATGCAGGCCTTTCTGCGTAACGCCCATATGGGGTAGATAGTCGAACGCGAAGGCGGTATTGCCGGTCCATGCATGGGTGACGCGCACGTCCTTCAACTGCGGCCAGCGTGCAAGCATCATGCGATAGAGGAGCGGGGTCGAGACATCCGGCGTGACCTGGGTGAAGCGGGCCCGGCCACCGTAGATCACGCGTCTATTGTCGTGCGAGAGTCGATAGTAGCATAGGATCCGGCAACTATCGGCGATGGTTCGGCCCTTGGGGATCAGTTTCTTGGCGAGATCGGGATCGATCTCCTCCGTCGCGATGATGTGCGAGGCGACAGGAATCAGGCGTCGTCTGAGGTCGGGGGTCAGGCTGCCAGTGTAGCCATTGGTGGCTATCACCACCTCACGCGCCTCGATGGAGCCGCGTGTGGTTTCGACGCGCCAACCCGAGGCGATACGCGTAAGTCGGTCGGCCCGTGTCCGACCGATCAGAGTCGCGCCATGACGTCGCGCCGCATTCATTAGGCCGCGGTGATAGAGCGCGGGATGCAGCTTGCCCGTGCGGTTCACCACCATACCTCCATAGTAGAAGTCGGACGCCATCTCCTCGTGCTGGCGTTCGCGTGGCAGCATAGAGGCATCCGCCCCGGCAAAATCGTTTAGCGCATCGAGCTTCGAGGCCATGCCGTCGTAATGCTTCGGCGTCCAGGCGCCAACGAAGCGCCCGGTACGCTCGTAGTGGCAATTGATGCCCTCGCGCTCAATGACGGATTCTATATGCGCGAGGCCTTCCGAGGCATCTCCCATGACAGCGCGAAGCCATTCCCGTGCCTCGGCGGGGCTGCTGCGGGCTTTCGCTCCGGACAGGCCCTTGCCCACGCTGTTGCCGCCCGAGACGCCGCCGCCGTTGCGTGTGGAGGCGCCGAAGCCGAGATCCTCCGCGTCAAGTACGACAGCCCGGGCGCTGCCGCGACCGAGTTCGATCGCGCAGTTCAGCCCCGTCAGTCCACCGCCGACAATGACGACGTCGGCCTTCGTTGGAAGATCGATCGGCTCATCCTGCCCCATCTTTATTGCTTCCCACCAAAACGGGCGGGCCTTGAAATTGGGATGAAAGATTGCGGGGTCCATGCTGTCCTCAAGACGCAGCGGAGTGGGTGCTGCGGCGCAGCCGATCAGCGAAGAAGACATAGAGCAGAGGCCGCTGTGTCATGGCTTGCCCATGCCGCCGTGCGTCGCCATTGACCGTCGGTTGATCAATCGAAGGCATGAATAGCTCACGAGTGAAGATGCCTTAGGCGAATGTTTGGGCTTGTCGCTCAGGGCAGTCAAAGGCATTCTCGATCTGAGATCATTACCAAAAGTTATGATGATCACGTATCGCCAGCTCGAAGCGTTTCGCGCAATCATGATCCACGGCTCCGTAACGGCAGCGGCGGAACGTCTCCGCATCTCTCAGCCGGCGGTGAGCAAGACCCTCGCGGGACTCGAGCGCGAAATCGGTTACGCACTATTCACACGCATCAAGCGTCGGCTGGCACCAACGAGAGAAGCGCGGTTGCTCGAGTCCGAGGTGACGCGATTTTACCACAACCTGGAGCGGGTGACCGAAGTAGCTCGCGAGATCCGCGAGCGCGAGCTTGGTGACTTGCTGATCCATTCAACGTCGGCGCTCGGTCGTTCAGTGTTGCCCGACGTAATCGCGATGTTCATGAAACGGCACGCCAAGGTGCGCATTGCTTTTCATGTCCGCAGTTCGAGCTACATCAACCAGAAGATGGTCGACCAGCAGATCGATCTCGGTTTCTCGATGATGCCGTTCGAGCACCCTTCGATCGTTTCCGAAGAGCTGAGTAGCGCCGCCGCCGTCTGCGTCGTGCCGGACGGCCACCGGCTGGCGCGCCGCAAAGTGATCCGGCCGGCGGATCTGCGCGGCGAGAGATTCCTGTCGTTCCCGCTCGACGGTCGCATGCGCCACCTGATCGACGCCGCCTTTGAGCAGGAACGGATAGAGAGGCGACTGGATATCGATGTCTATTCCTCGGCCGATGCCTGCGCGCTGGCAGCCCGCGGGCTCGGCGTTTCGATCGTCGATCCCTTCACAGCGCGCGACCACATGAACGAAGGGGTCATAATGGTGCCGTTCGAGCCTAGAATCCGCTATCTCTTCCGCGCCATGCGACCACGCTATCGCAAGCCGTCGCGGCTCGCCGATGAGTTTCTTGATTCGGTGAAGGCCTATCTCAAGGCAAAAGGCTGGGCGTGAGGTGTCGGTACTGGGTGACGCCGAAGTTGGCCCTAACGATCCGCGCCGAGTCCGGCAAGCTGTTCCTGTGGGGACAGGACAGGCCGAGTACCAGCTGTTCGCTGAGAGCGAAGGCAGCTTCTTCATCTTCATGTACCTCACCAACGCGCAGACCGTGTTCGTGCGCAACGCGGACGGAAAGGCGGATCGATTGCTCTGGCAGTAGGCCCACAAGCCATACTCTTGCCGCCGGGTTGCCTACCCACTGAAGCCTCGAACGCGGTAGAATGGACTTATCTCACGCCTCGCCGGCGGCTACGAATTCGGCGACGGCGCTGCCGACCATCGCGACCTCGCGAACTCCGGCCACGCCGATTGCAACGCCCTTGGTAACAGGATCTTCGGAGTTTTTGGCGATGACATTTGCAAGAAAACCAAGAATCGCCGGGATCTGGAATATCTCAAGCAGGATCTGCGCGGCACGTTGGGCGCCTGTGGCCTCGTCCCAGCCTTGAGCTGTCGCCACCGCGTTCCAGCATCCCCAACCGGTGACAGCCCCAGAGTCGAGCATCACGCCAAGATTGATTTGGTTGCCCAGAGTGCTCACGAGTTCCTCCGGTACAGACGCGGTCCAGGCGGTCGGATTTCCGTCCAGTCGCTGCGCACTCCACGTCATCCCGTATCCTTCCCGGGCAGCATAACGTTGGCGTACAGGTAGAATTGAAAACCCCGCTTTTGGCGGGGGTCTTCTTAATGGGCTCTATTCCTGCTGGCCAGCGCATTATCCGGCCGCACGCTGCCGCCTCTTAGTTGCTGCAATAGAGATAATAGCAAGGGCAGACAAATAGAGTGCGACACCAAGAACAGGCATCACGTATATAGCGGCGACCAATTCGCAAGTCCCGTCTTGACAGGTGCCGAGATAACCCAAATGCGCAAGAGCCATTCCGATAGCGAGCGCTATGCCCAACGAAACGAACAGCACGGCTGTTATCGATAGAGCGCGCAGAATGGAAATCAACATGCGTCATCTTTCGAGTTTGTCGGTTAGATCCAGCGTGCAGCGAAAAGGTGGCGAGAGATCGACGACCAAACCGCTTCAGCAGAGTTTTTCATTGCTGGCGTCGTCCGGTTGACGCGAATAGCGCGAACTCGCACTCGCCGACGAGATAGCGGAGACCTCCTGGGCGGTCCTCGGTCGGGTGCAGATCGAACTTTTCGGCATCCACGCGCGGGCCCGATCGAGGTCCTTCGCTGGCAACTGGATTGCCCCCTTCGCATGCCAAGCATCGTTCGCTCCTCCTGCAAATCAGTGAAATTCCTCCGGCGTGGTGGGGGAGGGCTTTTCGATTTCCCGTCGGCGGTCGCGGTAGATCCAGACTTTGCTTCCCCGAAATCTAGGGGCGGTGAGAAAACGCAAGATGTGGTCATTTATGTCGCGGGAGGAGACTCACGACTATTTCCACCAGTTGGTCATTTCGACGAACAACACCACATTGCGACCACGGTCGCCATGGCTATGAGGGTAATCCGCATAGGGGACAAGGGCGCTCCGGTGGCGCCTTGGCGGACAAACAAGTACGCGACGTTGGAGCATCCACGAACGCTTCGAAGGTGATGCGTGTGGTGTCGATCTTGCAATCTTGCAAAAGAGCTTAGCCGACTAAATCGAAATGAATTGCAGTCCATCGTGGTCGAATCCGGCGCCTCCAGACACCGGTGCGCTTCATGTCGGAGAAATTGCGCACGAGCCCAACTCAATGCCGTCGGCACTGGATCGGTCAGCATAATCTGCTTGATGAGGTCTTCGGCGAGGAGATCGCGCTGCACTCGCGATTGGCGGTCGGCATGTGCTCGCTATCCGCTGCTCTGCGGGACATTGGAAAAATCAATGCAATCCACTCCTCGTTGTGAGCAGGTCGCTCCCTTCTCCATGGGCGTAACGAAACATCGCCACATCATCGTGATGAACAAGCCACGAGACAGAATTGTTGGTGGTGCGATGGGACTTCATCGTTCCCGATCCTGAATTCTCTCCCATACTTGGTTCTGGTTTTGACGCGCATCGCCTCTGTCGTTTCCCGATCGATCACGATCCTGAACGGGTTCAATGACCGTCGCTCGTCCGAACGAGTGACCCTGCTCGAGGTGCTGAGCAATCCGCTCCTGGGCCGCATTCAAGATGCTGGCGCGCACCCGCTGGTTCTCCGGGAATGCGCGTTCCAGGGCCTTCTCGATGATCACCATTTGCGATTGGGCCGCGACCAGGTCGCGATCCCGCGCGGCAGCCTGTCGGTCTGCGGAACGAAATTTCGCCGCCGTCACCCGCCATTGGTTCCGCGGCACCTGCCGCCGCTCGTTACGCGATTTGCCACTGGCCGCATCGATTACCTTGATCTCTTTTTGAACATGCTCGACGCCGTCCCGGCGCACGTGAATGCGGTCGCCTGGTCTTGCGTTGCTGTCGGCGGTGGCCCTTTCCAACCCGACACCCCAGAGCTGATGACGCCGTCCATCGTCGAGCTCGACGGTGAGATAGGCTGAACGTTCGGCATCTACTCGGTTGCGGTAAGGCGCCTGACCGACCTCGATCAGGCGTCCGGATACGCCCGCATCGTAGTCGAACCTCGCGGAATGGCCACTGTTGACCGGAGCCGATCGGTCGTGAGCTTCCGGATTCCGCGGACGGGTTCTCTCCCACACCTCTCGCCGGGCCGCAAGCGCCTGCCGCTCGAGCTCGGTCGGCTCGTAGCCTTGCACCTCCATTCCGTGCGCGCTGGCCTCGAGCCATGCCTCGCGCCGGAATTGTTTGGAGCCGCGAACATGAAGGGCCTGCCAATGTCGATGCTGCGCAACGCTGACCATGTCGCGGATCACTTCGACAGCCGCCAGACGGGTGACGAGGCGGTCTTCTTGGGCCTTGAAGGCGAGATATTCGCCCCGCTCGTCGGCATACAGATTCGTCTCCTGGCCGATTTGATTCTTTCCGACCTCTTCCGCGACAACGTAGTACTTGCGGCGGATACGCTCGGGGAAGGCATCGTCCTTCGTTGCCGACGGCGCCGTGTCGATCGGCGCAGCATTGGTCGACCGAGCCTCGTCGTGACTGTCCCTTCCGGAAGCGCGCTCGGTGCGGTCCCGCCGCTCAATGGTGAACTCATCTCGATCGTCACGCATGTCGTTCATGTTGCTGTCCGTTCCGCTTCCGGCTCGACCGCCGCGCCGGGGCGATGGCCTGGGCATCGATGTGGTTCAGGGTCCAGGCTTTCATGTCCTCTTCGGAGAGCCCTTCGAGATCCACGTCCACGTCGGCGAAATCGAACGTGGCGTTGGTGGGGATTGTCGCCGGGTCGGCGACTTCCTCGTCACTCATCGGTCGCTTCCGGAATACGGCGCGCAGCTCCGCGACTTCAGAGCGAAGCTGCTTGATATCGGCGTCAAGCAGCGCGTTCGAGCGGCCCTTGGGCAATTTCGGGGTTGGCGGCGGCAACACGCGCGGCACGAACGCCGTGTCTTTGTAGTACACGATCTTCTCAGCGATGATCGGCGGAATGCCAGTCCCTAAGATGAACGCTTTGGATTTCGGAAGCAGCTTCAGCTCTTGCGGCAGCATGAGGGCGCGGCGGTGCTCAGAGACCGTTTCGCTGATCGCACGCATCGCCAGCCCCTTCGGGCCGCTGCGGCTCCGCGCCTTCACAGTGTCGTACCCGAAGCGCTCCGAGAGCTCATTCGCCACGTCCTGTTCCTTCGGGGCAAACACCACCTCGACGGCATGGTTGGTCATGATGTTCTTGGCGACGTCGATTCCGTAGACCGCACGGAGCTGAGCTGGGCTCTGAATGACGGTGAGCAGGCGAATGCCGTAGCCAGCGACAAAGGCGACAGATTTGGCCAGCACATTGACGTTGCCAAGTGCTGGAAATTCGTCGAGCAATAAGAGGACCTTCCGGTTGAGCTTCGGATTGTGTTCCGGTAGTTCACGCGTGTTGAGGTCGACCACCTGCTGGAAGAACAGGTTGAGCAGTGGCGCCATGCGGTCGAGATTGTCGGGAGTCACGCCGAGGTAAATCGACATCGGTCGTTGCCGTAGCAGCCGCAGATCGAAATCGTTGGTCGCCGTCGCGGCGTCGATCCGCGGGTTGAGCCACAAGCCTAAGCGCGCGGTCACCGTCTTACGCACCGAGTTCATGGTATTCTCGGATGCGGCAAGGAAATCACTCAGCGCAGTGACGCAATGCCGGGAAAGGGGCGAGGGACTGGACTTGCGCGCGGCGACGATCTTGTCGAAATGCGCCTTCAGGTCATGGGCCGAAGAGAGCTGATGCAGGATCTCGCCGATGGTGAAGGGAAGGCCTGGCGTCTCGGCCACATAGCCGCCGATGGCCACGAAGGCTGAGCGCGCGGCTTCGAACCAGAACGGATCGCCGCGGCTCTCGGCCGGAAACAGCATCACGGCGATCCGTTGCAGATCATCGTATAAGTCAACCGGATCATTGCGCACATAGCCGAGGGGATTATAGCGGGCGGTTCGGCCATTTTCGTCGAGCGGATCGAACAGATAGACGTCCTGGCCATGCGCAGCGCGGAAGCCGGAGGAGCGATCCCAGTTCTCCCTCTTCACGTCCAGAACGACAACCGAGCCGGCCCAATTGAGAAGATTTGGGATGACATAGCCCACGCCTTTGCCGGAGCGGGTCGGAGCGTAGACCAGGACGTGCTCTGATCCTCCGAAGCAGAGCACAGCGCCGTCTT
Source organism: Bradyrhizobium sp. LHD-71 (assembly GCF_031157255.1). Lineage (GTDB taxonomy): Bacteria > Pseudomonadota > Alphaproteobacteria > Rhizobiales > Xanthobacteraceae > P52-10. Next base: position 218,314 of record NZ_JAVIFX010000005.1, read on the forward strand.
TGCGGCCGAGCAGCAGGCCTTCCGGAGAACGCAGCCCCGCCGCCTTGATCTCCCGCTCGGAGGCGAAACGGGCGCTTCCGTGCAGGGCCGGAGGCCGATGACGGAGCATAACCCCGAGCATTCCAAAAGAGACGATAAGCCCCGCGAACGTCGAGAGCGTCAGCCAGCGATCGAAGCGCGGGTCGGCGCCATAGTGCGGCCAGCCAGTGATGATCTCGGACCAATGGAAGCCGCCATCGTGGAGCCGAAGCCCGAGCAGCAGAACGTTCGAGGCGACCAATAGAAAGAGCGCGCTGGCGCCGAGCACGAGCGCTGCGCCAAAGACCGCCCTAGCGGGCGTGGTCGCGCTTGCGAACGGGGTCATAGTCAATTTCCGTGATCCGGTAGCGGCCCTCGCGCTTTTGCATCTGGATAACGACATCGACCAGAAGGAAAAGGAGCGAGCGGATGTCGTCGCGATGAAGATCGCGACCCTCGGTGCTTTCCTTCACCAACAGCGTGAGTTGTTCGAAAGCGAGCCGGGCACTGTCGGCATGCACCGTGGTGATCGAGCCCGGATGTCCGGAATTCACGTTCCTCAGGTAAAAGAAGGCGGTCCCGTCCCGCAGTTCCTGGAGCAGAATGCGATCAGGCCGCATGCGCAAGCAGGACTCGAGGAGCTCGCGCGGCCCGACTTTGGCAAGACCCTGCCCGTCCTTGGCATAGAGCAGCCGCACGCAGTTCTGATGCGGGACTGCGAGCTCGGCGGTGTCCTCGATGGTGATCAGCCGCTCATGCGCAGGGATTGCGGCAATCAACGCCTTGGACAGCGTCGTCTTGCCCGAGCCGGTCGCACCCGAAATGAGGATGTTGCGACGGGTCAAAACGGCGAGCTCAAGGAACGCGCGCCAGGCGCCGGCGTCCTTCAACGCCAGCAGCCGATCTTCGTCGGCCGATAGATCGTCGCTGGCGGCGCGGACGTCGTCGAGGAGTTTGGCGCGCTCCAGGGCCTCGAGCGTTATCGTCAGCATCGATGGCTTGCGAATCGTCAGGCTTATCGTACCCGCTGGTACAGCCGGCGGGACCACGATCTGGCAGCGTTCTTCGCCGATCAGGGTTGTCGATACGACCGGACAGTCCGGACCGATGTCTTGGCGAGTATAGCCGGCGGCCGCCGTCGCCAGATGCAGCAGGTGGTCCCGCGTCAGAGTTGCTGCTTCATGGCGCGTCCAGCCCTTTGGGCCTTCCACGAAAACCTCGCCCGGCCGGTTGACGACGATCTCGGTGAGCGTTTGATCCGCGAGATAGGGCGAGAGCGGCTCGAGATAGCGCTCGAGGACAAGGCGGCTGCCATCGCGTTCAACGCGTGCAAGACTGGTCATGGCTTCGTCACCACGGCGGGGCCGTAATCACGCCCGGAACGGTCCGGTCAAAAATCTGCGTGCGCGTCTCGACGCGCCGAAGCCGATAGACGGAGGAGAAATCGAGATCGCGGGCAATAAAAATATTGACAAGCTCGCCCTGGTTCTTGTTCAGCGTCGGCGGAATATCGATTGACCGCTCGACAGCGACGCTGGCAGCCGTGTTCGTCGCTCCGGTCGTATTGTTGACCTGGATGTCGCCGTCCTGCAGCTGCTGACGCCCATAGGCGGACCCGTCGCCGACGATCGAAAGCAGGAGCGCTGCCCCGAAGCGTTCAAAGAAGTGCGTATCGATGTCGCCATCGAATCCGGCGCGGCCAAGCGCATCGGTCGCTGGCGAGGCCAGCGCGACGATCACGCCCGTCGGTGTTTTCGCCCGCGTCCACAACACGAACATGCGCTTGGTGCTGCGCCGCACATTGCCGCGATATTCGCCGACGATCTGCGTGCCCTTTTCCATCAAGACGACGTTGCCAGAATCCGACATGACGTCACGCAAGACGACGCACGAGACGAAGCCCGCGACGTCTGATGACATGGCAGTCTCCAGCGCACATGGGATGGAGGTCCCCTGGGTGACCACGAGGTTGCGGTTCGGCAGGCGCGCCGCGCGCACTCCCTCGAGCGCCGTGGCCTTCAGCTTGTCGGCCAATTCGTTACGTGGCTCCGGCCTCTCGAACCCATACGGGTCGGGCCTGACCTCGCCGGTGACCGCGTCGTGTGCGGGGTGTGCGGGCCGGCCCGGCCGATTGTAGGCAAGGACCGGAGCCCGCCGCGCGCTTTCCAATAGCTTATCCGTCGCCGGCATGGGGACCGCTGGTGTGACGGCCGGAGGTGCGGCCGGAAGGGACGCGGTGGTGATCGGCGCGGGAGGTGGCTCCGTGGCGGGCTCGAAGGCGGCCGCCTGGCGAATCACGAGCTTGCGCGAGGCATCATTCGTCGGTTTTTCGCCTTTCCACGTGCCCCAGATGATCAGGGCGGCGAACGCGATGAGCGCGAGTGCGCCGAATGCGCGCTTGAGCATCACCTTTCGAGCATCGTCTCCTGCTCCCGTCACAGGCGTGATGCCGCGCTCCTCGGCAAGCGCCTCGTTGTGGACCTCGCTCATCTCATTCTCCCTCAGCGCCGCTTGGTGGATGGTGGCCGCGCCTTTGGCAACCGCGCGATCGAAGGGCTGGTCGTATTGGTACCCGGGTTGACCCCGACCGCGTCGAAGGCCTCGTTGGTGATGCAGAGGACGTCGCTCCCCTTGCGCAGCCGGAACCCCTTGGCGGTCGCATGGACGACTACGAGTTCGCCGCGCACGTCTTTCGGCACCAGGCTTTCGGAACCATCCGAATTGATGAGATAGATTGCGGGAAGTTCGCGATTTCCCGCGAAGCGGAACGTCGTCTCCTTGCCGTCGTCGAACACGGATTCCGGTTCGAGATCGATCGTGCCCTGGGCCGAAAAGCGCCAGTTGCGCGCGCCGTAGGCATGATGCAGGTCAAAAGTCTGGTCGATCAGAGCCCCCTCGCGCTCGGCCCCACGGGCGGCAGCCTCGGCACGCCGACGCTCCATGTCGTCACCCGGATAAGCGAAGCGCACGACGAAGTAGCTGTCGGCCAACGAACTCTCGGTGATAGACAGCTCGAACTGGTAGGAGCGCTTACGCCCGTCAACGCGGGTGGTGATAACCTGCAGATTGGTTGGCGGATGTTTTTCGCGCGGTTTGAGGAAGAGGATTGATCCTGCGGGCGCGATCTCCCAAGCGACCGAGTCCCCGATCGCGACATGGGCAACCTCTTCATCGTCGGCAAACACGACCTGCGTCGAGGCTCGGATCACGCCGTTGACCTTGACGACATTGGTCGGATCGTAGGCCACGTTTCGCACCCGCGTGTCGCGCTGGCCCGGCGATGGTTGTTGTAGAGCGAGGACCGGTCCGGCAAAGCCGACCGCCAGCATCAGGAAGAGGAGAGCGACGCGTTTCATGGTACGACCTCCGGATCAGCCCGGTACTCCGAGACCAGGAACCCGAGAGGGTTGGTCAGCCGATCGGCGGAGGACATCGGCGCATTCGTGTAGGAAAACGTGAGCGTCGCGACCCAATGGGTCACGTGCATCTCCTCGCCCTTCCGGCTCTCCTTGAGAAAGCGAACAGAGGCGACATTGTCGGTCAAGAGGGAGATCGCCTTGATGCGCACGGTGGCGACGCCGAAGCGGCCGTGAAGAACTTGCGGGCTCTCGGGATTGGAGCCGCGATACCACGCTGCGAAACGGCCTTGTTCGGGCTGCGTTGAGAGCAGTGAAATCGTGCGGAAATTGGTTTCCGCTTCCGGATAGCTGTAACCCTCGCGGGCGCGGACGTAGCGGCCGAGAAAGTACTTCGTGACCGCCTCGTCGTAGCGTGACGGTGTCGACTTGAGCGCCGAGACGGTCTCGACGATGCCGGTGGCGTTGTCGACCCGGATCACGAAGGGCTCGACCGTCTTGAGCGGCGCCAGCGCCGCGACAGCACTGAGCGAAGCAACCGCCAGTGCGCAGGCGCCCGCCGCCACGAACCAGGCTATGCGCCTCGAGCGATGGGCCGACAGCAGGAGATCCTGCTCCCATCGACGCGCATTGTCGAAATACGCTTTCAGGTCGCCCTGCCGAACCACCCTCACGTCTCCTTGCCACAGGGGGGATAGGAGGCGGCGATGTCGATCTGGCGGCTCGAGTCCCGGCTGGCGGCAACTGAATCTGGCGGCAAGGTCGAACCGGCATCGCCTTTGCGGATGACCGGTGGGGACGGAGGGGGCGGCGCTTCACGCCCGGCCAGCGGCGTCCCGGACTCCCAATCCCACAAGGAGCGATTGAGCGGCCGGCGCGCCATGCCGTCACAGGACGGCGGCGCATTTGACCAGCTTGCACAGCCGCCGAGCAGCAGTGTGATCACGCCCATGATTGACAGTTGACGCCACATTCTTCACCCCCGTTCGTCTCTTGCGTTTTTTTATGTCTCAATATCTCTGCTCGGAGCCGTCTAAGACGTCCTGCTTGCACGTCGCATGCTGCCCCCCTGGCGACTCGCGTTCATCGCTGCCATGGCGCGGCCCGCCGACCAGCGAGCGCCGGCATAGGCGCCTCCTGCCGCCGCCGCGGCGTTGGCGACGAGTGCATTGGTGACCAAGCGGCTCGCCAGAGAGGCGCCGCCGCCAGCGAGCCCGCCGGCGATGGTCGGCAACTGAAGCGCGATATAACCGGAGAGCCCGAGCACCGCGCTGATGGCGACTGCGCCGACCAGCATTTCACCGGCTGTTGCCGCGTTCGCTCCAAATTTGTCGATGAAGCCGCTGACCGTGGTGAGCATCAGCCCAACCAACGCAACCACGAGAATGAGGAGAATCACAAAATTAGCGACTTGACGAAGCCAGGCTTCGGCAAACGGACGCGTTGCTTCGAACAACGCCAGCGCGATGAAGATCGGCCCCAACGCAATGACGACGCCAAGTCCGATCTTGGCATAAAGCAAGATTGCAAATTGCAGAAAGGAGCCGATGGCGACAAAGACCAGGAGAATTGCCGCGATCATTGCCGGTGCAATCTTGGTGAGGCCGGCCTGATCATAAATTCTATTGGCGACTTCGATCCCTTTCGACAGCAGTTGATCAAAGGGAACGCCGGAATTGGTATTCAGACCCGAGCCGGCCAACGCGTTGCCAATCTCCTTGGGCAGAGAGTCGAAGAACAAGCCGGTGACATACTGCTGGAACGTGCCGGCATTTGTCGCGAGCACAACAATGAGCACGATGCGCATCGCCCGCCAGGCGAATTCCATGATCGGCTCGGAAATCGCGCCTCGCATGACCGCAAAGCCGTAGAGGACCACGTACAGCATCACAGCGAGGCGAAGCGGACCGTCGACATAGGACGCGAGGTTCGACACCGAGGTCGAGACGAACGTCGTGATCGGCTGCTCGAATTCCCTTAAGAAGCTGTCGAAGACGTTGACGGTCACGGCCATTGGAGCGATTCCTACTTGAAGGCGTTTTTCATTTCTTGGATGGTGATCCGGTCATCTGCTTCATTCGCATTGATGCAATCGGTCGTTCTTCCGAGGTCGCCAGGATTATCCCGGCATGCGCCAAGGATCGCCTGCAGCTCGGCACGATGATCGATGAACCAAGCGACCGTCCTTGTCGGTTGGCGTGAAGCATCGCCGGAAACGGGCGGGGGAGGCGTTGTGGCGGTCGGCTGCGGATCGTTGTCACCGCATCCAGTGAGACCGATCATCAAGACGAAAGCGAGCACGACACAGCGTTGGATTGTCATTGCAGCGCGGCCTTCATTTCATCGATGATCTGGCGCTCTTTCTCCCGTTCCCGCTGTCCGTCCATGTCGCTGCGCGCCTGCTGGATCATCGCGAGACCTTGCATGCGCAGCAGGTCGTTCTGCAGGAGGGCCTGTTCGGCCTGAAGACGCGCCGAGAGGTCGAGCACCTCCTTGACGTTGGTCGCCGAGCTGATGCGCCTTCGCAATTCCTCGAGCGCATCGATCCGCTGCGAGGCGGTGTCATAAACAACCTGCCCGAGCGAATGCTTCGCGCCCGTCTGTCGCGCGATCCGGTCCAGTTCGTTCTGGTAATACGAATTGGCGTTATTCCCTGTGTAGGCGCGATTCTGACTGAGGTATTGATCGATTCCGCCCGCGAAGTTGCCGGTTCCTTGTCCGGAAATGAGACGTTCGATGTCGGAGAACTGTTGCGGGAGCGCTTTGCGGAACTCAGGGGTGTTGAGGAGCGTCCCGATGTCGTTCGCATTGGTCAGCTTATTGAAGCTGTCGTGGAGCTGCTTTGCCTGGTTGAGCTGGTCTTGCGCGACCTTCAGCTGCGACGTCATTGTGTCGACCTGCTTCTTGAGTTCGGTGAGCTGCTCAAACTGCCGTGCGAAAACGTTCGGGTCGAACACGACCTGTCCCACGACCGGTGAGGTGACCAGAATGGGGCAGAGCGCGACCAGGCGGATCCATGCGCGGCGACAGATCATCGGGCTCTCCTGCGTTCAGCCTGGAAGATCGGCAGCCAGCGGGCGGGATCATTGCCAACTTCGGTCCGAATATGATCGAGCAACTCGACGGTCTCGGTGCGGCCGGAGAGGACGGCGAGCGCGTCGTCGAAGTCGCCGAGATCGAGTTCCGCCACGACCGAGTTGTGGCCCTGTTTCACCAGGAAGCGCCGGCTCTCGGGGGCGAGCTCCTCTTTGATCAGACAGAACTCGGTGTCGGTCAGGTGGAAGCCGTCGACGTAATCGGAGCGGGTGCCACGCGCGTTCGGCAGAAAAATCTGGGTGGGGCATTGCTCGACGATTGTGTGCGCGATGGGCGAGGTGAGGGCATCCCGCGGGGATTGAGTGCCGAACACCATGACGCCGTTCTGCTTGCGGATCGTCTTCAGTTTGTTGTTGGCGAGATCGCGAAAGGCGTCATCGCCGAGCGCCTTCCAGAACTCGTCGATATCGATGATCAGGCGGCGTCCGTCGATCAGGCGCTCGACACGATGGAAGAGGTACATCATCAGCGGCGTACGCACGCTCGGATGGTCAAGCAGATCCGTCATGTCGAAGCCGACGAATCGAGTGTCGAGGCCGACGTCGTCTTGCTCGCCGTCGAGCACCCAGCCGAATGGAGCGCCGAGACACCATCGCTCGAGCCGGGCACCGATGCCATCGCGATCCTGCTGACCGAGAAAGGCGCGTAGTGCGCCGAAGGAGCGCTCCTCCTGCCGCAGCTGGGCAAGCGCGCGCAGCCCGGAATCGATCCGTTCATCTTCGGCGACCGTCAGAGGACGGTTCTCGGGCGTGACAAGCTTGCGGACCAGTTCGCCGAGGAAGGCGAGATTCGTCGGCGTCAGCTGCAGCGCTTTAAGCGGCGCACAGCCTGTCGGCATGCCGTTCCGGAGCGTCAGGTAGGTCCCGCCGACAGCGCGGACGAAAATCTCGGCGCCACGGTCCTTGTCGAAGAAGACGTAAGAGGCGCCGAGCCGCTCGGCCTGCGACAACAGGAAATTTTGGACGACGGTCTTGCCCGATCCGGACGGACCGCAGATGAACGTGTTGCCGAGGTCGCCGTGATGGAAGGAAAAATAGAACGGCGAACCAGAAGCGGTCTTGAGCATGGCGACCGCAGGACCCCAATGGTTGCCATTCGGCTTGCCCGTCGGATAGGTGTGGAAGGGGGAGAGGGCCGCGAAATTGCGTGAGCTGATCGCACCCGATCGCGCCCGATATTTGAAAAGGCCTGGTAGCTGGGCCCAATAGGCCGACTCGAGGCCGAGGTCCTCGCGTGCGACGACCGCACCGGCGTCGGCAAGGGCGCGGCGGGCGACGCTCATGTGATCGAGCAGCCGGCCGGGCGTTTCGGCATAGACCAGCACCGAAAGATGATGATCGCCGAATACGAAACGATTTGATTCGAGGTCGTCGAGTGCGTCGCTGAGCTCGTCGATCTGCGAGGCTGCCAGATCCTGCGCCGAGACCAGCTGGTTCTGCTTACGCGTGAGCACTGTCTTGGCATCGGCCTTCGACAGAAAGGCGAATGATTGCGTGACGATCAGCTCGAAAGGGGCGGACAGAAGCGAATTCAAGAGCCCGGGCCGCGTTGACGCTGGATATTCCTTAAGTCCGAACATGCCGGCAAAGCGCGACCCACCGGCACACCTGATTTCGAGGGCTTCGCGCCCAAAAATGATCCGATTGGAATAGAGCGCGGGCCCGATCGGCCCTTGTGGCAAGGGGACTGAAAGCCATTCGCCGGATGCGACGCCATGCAGCAGTTCCATCGCCTCCGAAAAGGCGATGCCGTCACGTTCGACCAACCCAACGATACGAGCGCCGTATCGCTCAAGCGCCGCAACGAGGTCGCGGGACGCATCATTGAGCTTTTTCAGTCCTTCTCGATCGACCTCAGCCGTCGCGTCGGCCGTCAGGGCAAGCCGTTTGAAGAAGGCAGCGGCGGTATCGCTCGTGCCCCGGCCCGGATGCCAGACTAGCGTTAGATAGAGATCATTCCGGAAGAGAGTTTCATCCCGAAGCCGCTCGCGGTATTGGGCGTCGAGCGCGGCTGCGTACGGCGAGCGGAACTCCCCGTGCGGATAGTCCGACGAGCGACGGCGCACAAGATGCGTCCACAGCGCTAGACGATCATCAGCGACGTTGCGCAGCGTCAGATTGAGCTTGCCATGGAGGTCATTGAGATCTGCGGGATCAGTCGTCTCAAACGACGTGCCATCGAGCCGCAAGACTGTAATGAGGGCCCGTGTCGACAGGCTAATCACCGTCTCAGTGACGTGCCGGACGAATGGCAGGTAGACGTCGGGTTCGAGCTCCCGCGCTTTGACGGCGGCATCACGCATAGCCGAGGCCCTTCGGCCGGTGCCGCCGTACGAGCTTGAGCGGTGTGCAGGACGATCCGCCCCAGAACGACGCGTTACGCATGCGTCCCCTGGTTTCGATCCAGGCAAGAAGAATCCGGAACATGTTGGGATCATGCCGACAGATGATGCGGCAGAGGCCATGAATCGGGATCGCGACCAGGCCGTACAAGATGCTTCCTGCCACCAAGAATAAAATGCAGGAGAACATCACGTTGACTGCCATGGCCTCCATGGTGACGCCCGCGATCATCGCCGGACGCGTGCACGCGAGGAACAGCGTATCTTCCGTCAAGCGCGCCGGTTCACTCATCACTGGCCTCCGGTCAGCGTCGAGACGACCTCGGAGGCGCCGAACACGATGGCGACGCCGAGCACGACATAGGCGGCCTTACGTAGATCGAGGTAACCGAACATCCAGGCGATGCCGACGATGATGACCGCCAGCGTCGCCAAAAGGCGCGCGACGTTGCCGGTCAACATGTCGACGATGTTCTGCAGCACGCCTTCGATGTTGGCGGTCTGCGCCAGTGCCGGTTCGGCAAAGCCGACGCCGAGGACGAGCGCGATGCAGGTGAGGATAACGGCTCTGCGAAGCGCAGATGTCATGAAAAGGCTCTCCCGATGAATGGTGTAACCGGCTCGGCCGCACGGTGCAGAGGACGAAACGAGGCGGCTCTCTGCTCAGCGCTCGTAGACGAAAACCGAAACGCCGCGCTTTGAGCGATAGACATCCCAGCTTGCGCGTTCGTTGGCGACTGGGTCATCTGCCGTCGACCCATCGCCCGGCCCCACCCCGGCTGGGCCGGCCGGAGGCGCTTTACGCACGGAAGCGTCGGATGGAGCAGGTATCGACGATGGCGCAAAGCTAGCAGTCACCGTCATGGTTGCCTTCGTGAGACTGCGCTCGCTCACCCTCGCGGCCTGCAGTCGCGCACCAAACAATCGGTCTACAGCGGCGACGTGCTTGCACACATCGAATGCTGCGGAAATCGTGAGGCCCGCTTGCTTCATGTCTCCTGGACTTAGTTGGGCAAGGCCTACTCGAATCGACTGACCAGTTGCGGTAGCCTCCGTCGCAAGCTGGATGGCTTCCTCACGGCTGGTCGCGTGGAGCGGGATTGGCCGGCGTCCATCGATTGTAATCAGGAGTGGCTCGAATGAGCTCGCTTGTCGGACAATGGCGGTTAGCGGTTCGACTGGGGCTCCTGGAGCGCAGCGTTCGAGCAGGGCGGCGAATGCGATGGCGTCCATTTGCGGACTTCCTTGTTTCCAATTGGAGTGAGAGAAGGCCGCAATTGTCGCGGCGGTCACGCTGCGAGCGCCAGGCTCGGCGGCGCGAGCACGGGTCCGGAAATTCTCCCAACGGCGCGGATCCCTGCAAGAGCGCCTTCGCTCACCGGCAACAGTCCCGCGACAGCTTTGGTGGTTCCAATCTGGCGCGGTTCACCGAGACGCTCGAGACCCCAGCCGGCTCGTCGAAGAATTCTCTCCATTCTGAGATCCGTGACCGTGGCAATCGCCTCCAGGCCATGCTTGCAGCCCCATTCAATCATGGCGGCGAAGAGCAAGAAGGTCGCGTGCTTCAGGCCGTTGTCAGCCGTGGCATCCGCCTTTCGAGTGTCAACACAGAAGCGCGAGCTCTCCCACACTCGCTCGCACGCCGGCGCCGGCCGACCGTCCAGCAAGTCGGAAAACGTGTCAGCGAGCATATTTCCGCCGGTCGTTGGCAGGAGGCGCACGCAACCGACAACGTCCTGCGCGTCAAGAACCAGGAGGTAGTTGGGAGACAGCAAATCATATTCGTCGCTCTCCAATCCGGCTGACACAGAGACCGTCCAGTCCAGCCGATCCTTGAATACGCGCCGGCGCAGGCTGTGCATTTTCAGCGCCAGTTCAGAATGCTTCGAAAATTCGGAGGGCGCGAAGGCAACAACTTTCAATTTCGAATCTCCAGCTATCGGTGACCGGCTGGAGCGAACGAAAGCAGGCAGGATTGCGACTGTGACCTGTCTGTTTTGGCAGGGCTGCTGGTAGTGAATAGCAGCGCCCAAAAGTTGCCCCATGGCGGCAATACAGTTCGGCTGCACAACAAAGCCGCGCGCATCGTCGACGCGGGTGAGAGTCGGGAGACAATGCCAGAAGAACCTCGAAGGGGGCTTAATGACAAAAGAGGTAGAGCAAGCCTGTTATGAATTTATGGATGGTGTTCATACGGCAGTCACAGAGAATGATTTTCAGCGTATCGCGGAGCGGGCCGCACACACTCTCGGGTTTCGCTGGTTCGCGTATTTCGGTCGGCGCAGCCGTGCCCCTTTTCTGATTTCGTCCTATCCCAAGAGCTGGACCGACTATTATTTCGATCAACGGTACCAGGACATTGATCCCATCCTCCATCAATCAAGTGGGCCCTGCCGGGCCTTTCGATGGGACGGACGGGAGGCGCGAGCCGCGCGGTCGGCAAAAGAACGACGTCTTTTCGACGATGCGCTCAGTTTCAACATCAGGACAGGTTTGACAGTTCCAATTGTTGGAGGCTTCGGTCGTGTTGCGGCATTCACGTTTGCCGTCGATGAACGCAGTCCGGGACTAGACCGTCGAGTTGAGAGCGCCAAAGACTTGTTGCAGCTGATTGGGCTCACCTATCACGCCCATGTCGATGCAAAGATTGCCGACGTGCTGTGGTCCGACCGAGCCGCATCCTTGTTGACGCAACGAGAACGGCAGTGCCTTGCGTGGGCGTCTCGCGGCAAGACGATGGAAGAGATCGCCATGATTCTGGATGTCACGTCGCGAGCCGTGAAGTTTCATCTCGACAACGCGCGCAGGAATCTTGGTGCCTCGACGGTCACCCACGCAGTCGCACTCGCTGTCCGCCACGGATTGTTGCCATAGCCAGGACCTTCGCAGTGCGGTTGGCATCCGCGCTCGCGATGAGATCGAACGCGCGGGCGCGCGTAGCGATGTCAGCCGTCATAGTCGAAGAGCGACGCATGATCGTAGTGCTGTGCGCCCAGTTGGCCGCGAAGGGCGACACGCGGTCGATCACGGGCCAGCGGCAACGTTGATCCTGTGAAAGTCAACGGATGATCTTATAGCGGATCGCCTCTCCAATGAGGCGCGCCCTGTTCATCGCGTCGACCCTTCTGCCGCGCGGACAGAAGCTGCTTCGCCACTGTCGGTCGCGAGATACCGAGGATGATCGATATCTCGAAGTCGTTCAGCATCGTATGGCCTATCGCCTGGATGATCACCGGCCGGACCGTCGGCGGCCTACGCATATACCCGTAGCGCAACTGTCTCGATTGGCAAACAGCACTCAGGACTTCGCACAGGTGTGGGAGGAGGATGCCGCACCGGGGGTGTAGTCGAATTCCAGGCAATCAACGATTTGCCCGGGATGCCGGGAATGGTGGCCTCTAAGTTCGGCATGACGGATTGCGCTTCACTATCATGGGTGTAAAGCAGCCCGGCCATCGAGACGACCCAGGCGGCGATGATGGTTCGGATCTGCATAGTCTTTCTCCTTGCCTCTGTGGGTTCGTCGTGGTTCTTCACTGTTTACTCTCAGCCTTGGCCAGCCTGCTGATCGTGAACACCAACCGGTCAGTCTCGCGGGATGAAATCGACGTGGGGCCCCGGCTCGATGATGAACACCGCGAGGGTGGCGAGAACGCAGGCGATCGCAGCGAGAGCCATCGCCGTGTGGAATCCTGCGAACAACTGAGGACCGCCCTGCTGCATCACGCCCCCGAGGAGCGCGATGGCGAAGAGTGAACCGGCGCGCGAGACCGCGCCGTTGACGCCGGATGCCGTTCCGGCGCGATCAGGCTCGACGGAGGTGAGGACGAGCGTCGTCAACGGCGCGATCGCCAGGCTCATGCCCAGCGCCAGCAAAACAATGCTCGGGAAGACGTCCGTCCAATAGGTCGCGTCCGGACCGATACGGAGCGCCATGGCGCATCCCAGGGCGGCGATGACGCCCCCGGCGAACAATGGCAAGCGGCGGCCAAACTGCCGGCAGAGCATGCCGGCGAGCGGTGAGACGACCGTAATCAGCACCTGCAGGGGAATGAAGGCCAAGCCTGCCACAAGCGACGGCAAGTGCGCGCCTTGAATCATCACGAACGGGATTAGGGTCAGCATGACCGTGAACGGCCCGTAGAGGAGCGCGGTGAACAAGTTCGCGCCAATGACCGACCGCGAAGCGAAAAGCGATGGAGGCAGCATGGCGTTGTCGCCTAATCGCCTTTGGGTCACGATGAGGCCGGCCAAGCTGCCCAAACCGACAATCAAGGTGATGAGCACCCATTGGTTCAGCCCGGAAGCGTTAGTCAGGCTGGTCAGCCCCGCGCCCAATCCACCGAGCCCGACCGTCGAAAGGACTGCGCCACCGACGTCGACCCGGACGCGATTCCCTGGAGCATCCGGTATCCACACGGCGCCAAGGGTCAGCGCGCCAGCGACCACGGGCAAGAGCATCAGAAAGGTCATCCGCCAGGACCCGTGATCGAGGATGGCACCGGCGATCGCGGGTGCGACGCCGCTGGCGATCGCCGCGGCCGCGGACCAGATGCCGACCGCGCGGGCCTTCTTGTCGGCGGGAAAGGCTTGCCCAAGCACGGAAAGGCCGTTGGGCAGGATCAAGGCTTCACCCAGGCCTTGCAGGAGCCGGCCGACGATGAGCGGCGCGAAACTTGGCGCGAAAGCAACCGCGGCTACGCCAAGACCAAAGAGAGCGATCCCCGCGACGAAGATCCGCTTCTGTCCGAACCGGTCACCCAGAGTGCCGGCGATCAAGGTCAGGGCCGCGAGCGGCAGCAGCTCGGCGTTCATCACCCACTGCAGGTCGAGCGGCGACAAGCGCATGTCTCGGCCAATCGCCGCGAGTGCGACGGTGACGACGGCGGCGCTGACGAACACGAGGCAACTGCCCAGGCTCGATGCGACGAGCACCTGAGTGCGGTCGAGCGCGCCGATGGCCTTGCGCTCGGAAAGCGCCAGGCCGCCATCGGTAAGGATCAGGGGCGCGCCGCTCACGACATCGTCTCTCAGGTTCGATCGCGCGATTTACAGCGCGTGAACTCGTCGGCCAACGGGTTGAAGCCGAGCCGCCATGCGCGTCCTCGGATTACTCTTCGCAACATCAATTCAATCTCAGGTAAGGCCTGTCTGAAGCACTCTCACTTCCAGCACGTGCTGCTCCGCCGAACGCCGGGGGGTGGGATTGCGCCGCGCTTGCGCGCGGTGAAAGAGGACAAGGGAGATCTGCCGCGCCGACCGTCGCGAGAACAACAGTCGGTACTTTCCGCCGGTCGTTCTCCTTTCTGTTGGCGGCCTTCTATACCCATCGCGTGATCGGCCCAGTTGCGGTGTTTGATTGGGAAGCTCGACGATTGTTTCATCGACGTAACACCAGCCCCAGCCTTCCGGCGGGTCGTACCCCTCGATGATCGGGTGAGCGGTCGCGTGGAAATGCTTCGTGGCGCGGTGGTTCGGGGAATCGTCGCAACAGCCAACTTGCCCGCATGTCCAGGAGAGCCGTAAATGCACCCACCAATCGCAGGTCCTCAGGCATTCCTCGCAATCCTGGCGCTCGGAATGATTCGCCATGGCCGCATCGGTTGCTCATCGACCCATCTCGTTTGAGCCTGACGAAGCTTGGGCCGCGAGAGCCTGGTGGATCTGCGCAACGACCGCCGCGCCTTCACCAACGCCGGCGGCGACTCGCTTGACCGAGCCGGAGCGGACATCGCCGATGGCAAAGACGCCCGGTCGGCTGGTTTCAAGCGCAAGTCGGCCGTGGCCGGTCAGGACAAAACCGTTGTCATCGGTCTCGACGCAGCCGGCAAGCCAGCCAGCGTTCGGATCGGCGCCGATGAACAGGAACAGAAACCTGATCGAAAAATGCCTGGTCGAGCCGTCGGCACGATCGCGGAAGACGACGCCGGTGAGACCGCTCTGGCAATCGCCTTCGAGCGTGACGATCTCGCTGCCTACGTGGATCGTGACGTTGGGCAGCGCCCGGATCCGGTCGATCAGGTAACGCGACATCGTTGCTTCGAGCGGTCTGCGGACGATCAGGTGGAGGTGATTCACGTGCGGCGCGAGGAAGACCACGCCCTGGCCGGCCGAATTGCCGCCACCGACCAGCGCAACTTCCTCACCTTCGCACAGCCGCGCCTCGATCGGCGTGGCCCAGTACGAGACGCCCTTGCCTTCAAACATCCCGAGCCGCTCGACATCGGGGCGGCGGTAGCGCGCCCCTGAGGCGACAACGATCGTGCGGGCGTGCACCCGTTGGTCGCCAGCGAGGACCACGCCCAGGGGGCGCCCCGGGGTTGTCTTACCTTCGGGGCAATCGAGCCGCTGTACGGCGAGGGGAATAGCGATCTCAGCACCGAACTTGAGGGCCTGATTGAAGGCGCGGCCGGCGAGCGCATGGCCCGATATGCCAGTAGGAAAACCCAGATAGTTCTCGATTCGATTCGACGCACCCGCCTGGCCGCCGTATGCGAGCTCGTCGAGAACAATGGTCGAAAGCCCTTCGGACGCCGCATAGACCGCGGCCGCCAGACCGGCTGGGCCGGCGCCGACTACCGCGACGTCATAGAGCTTGTCTGTATCGATTTCGGGCGTGATGCCGACGCAGCGCGCCATATCGATCTCGTTCGGTCGGTGCAGCAGCGAGCCGTTCGGGCAGACGACGAGCGGCAATTCTTCGGCAGTTACGCCGAATCGTTCGATGAGATCGTGACCTTCACCGCCGCTGCGTGCGTCGAGCACCAGGTAAGGATAGCCGGCGCGGGACAGGAAGCTCTGCAGTCGGATAACAGCGGCGGAGTCCGGCGCCCCTATGATGATCGTGCCGGCGCTGCCTTCCTCGATCAGTTCGACGCGGCGCAAGATCAAAGCGCGCATGATCGTCTCGCCGATTTCGGCCGAGCCTATCATCAGCGCTCGCAGGTGCGCAGCGTCGAACGGACGTGCAATGGCGCCTTGCTCCCCGGCTCGGGCTCGGGTGATCGCAGGGCGACCGGCGAGCTGATTGACCTCGCCGGTGAATTGGCCCGCTCCAAACGTGACGAGTGCCGCATCACGGTCTAAACCGTCGCGCCGGGATATGTCGACTGAACCCGACAAAATAAGCCAGGAAGGCACTCCCCGCTGGCCGTGGTCGTAGAGAATCTCGCCTGGTGCGAAATGCCGCTCCGGCCCGCTGGCGAAGCGCAGCGCCGTCTTGATCTGCGCCACGTCGAGCACGGGAAACATCTGATATGAGCGTTGCTCGCGCGTACTCATCGAGTGGACTCCTTCACAGCAGCCAGGATCGTGGGATCAACTCGGAAACGGTGGAATAGATCTGCGGCGTGTGGTGAAGTCCGGAGATGGGACGATCACCGCTCATTGTGTCGACCAGCCCATAAAACCCCCAGTTAACGTCGATGCCGCGCATCCTGGCGCTGGTCCGGTAATCGTGCCGCGGGACAGGCGGTGATATTCTCACGGCCCTCGAGATGCCGGCGTTGGTGAACCCGTTCTCCGCGATGTTGCAGAGCGCGATCGGCGCTGCCGTCGTTACAAACGAAACCTCGATGGAGGGCGCCGCAGATAAGAAAGCCAACTGACGCCTTCCGCGCCGACGAGCCTGGTCGGTCACCGATGCCATGTTTTGCATCCGGCAGCGCTTTTCTCTTCATTTCTTGCGATAGAGTAGTATCCGTCGCAGGTTGCGACGCGCGTTACTCGATATTTGCGGCGACATGAACGGTTATTGATCGCCGCGCGGGACGAAATTTACCAATAGCCGGTTCGTATGGTTTCCATAGCGGCGGGGAATAGCGAAGCGACGGTCACTCCGCTCGTGGCGATAACGATCGTCTATCTACTCTATGGCGAGAGGTGATTTCCCTCGCGTGGGTTCGATCGCCAATGTCTCAGACACGTCCTAGGCTTGGGGCATCTGGAATTTGAGAGCAAGACCGTACGTGGAGGTGCGCGTGGTCGATTTCTTCGGAACGCGATCGTCTCTCAGACGCGCCGTTGATTTAACGATCGTGCCCATAGGGGGATGACTTGCAACAATCCCTATCGCTCAGCTCGCATCGGGCGTCGCAATCTGATCAGTGCCGGGCGCACGGATCACGAGCCCCTTAGTCCGTGAGCTCCGCGTGGCCGTGTCGGCAACAGATTGCGAGGTCGATAAATGGTGCAGACGTTTGTGGAGCCATGCGGCCGCGGCATCATCGATGCCGAACCATGCCCGGAAGAGCGGGGACGGGAAGTGCTGCCTGCGCGCCGGCCCATGGTGCTCACGGCCTGCGTGCTCGCGTCATCAATGGCTTTCATCGATGCGACAGCGTTGCCTGTTGCATTGCCAAGATTGCGCGCTGATTTCGGAGCGGACCTCGCTTCCGTTCAATGGGTTCTCAACGGGTATATGTTGGCGTTGGCCTCGTTGACATTGATCGGCGGCGCACTCGCTGATGTTTACGGCAAAGCGCGCATGCTCGCAGTTGGGAGTGTCCTTTTTGGATTGGCATCGGCTGCGTGCGCCCTGGCGCCTTCGCCCGCCTTGCTGATCGCCGCGCGCGTCGTGCAGGGAGCCGCCGCGGCGATTGTCACCCCCGCCAGCCTTGCCCTGATCGGCGCCACCTATCCACGCGCGGAGCGGAACCGGGCGATCGGCGTATGGGCGGCGGCGTCGGCTCTGACCACGGCCGGCGGTCCGGTCCTAGGAGGCTGGCTGACAGAGAAATTCGGCTGGCCGTCTGTGTTCTGGATCAATCCGCCGCTTGCGCTCGTCGTAGTCGGAATTCTGCTCGTCTTCGCGCCGAAAGATGGCGTAATCCAGCGCAGATTCGACGTGACCGGCGCGGTGATCCTTGCCGTGGCCCTCGCGGCGCTCGCCTGGGCGCTCAGCCAGATTGGTCCTAGTGACACTCACACCGGCGGAAACACGCCGGCCTGGTCGGGCGGAATGGTAACGATCGTCGCGGGGCTCGCCATTGTGGGGCTCGCCGTTTACGGGTTGTGGGAGCGCAGAAGCAAACACCCGATGACCCCACCCCGGCTGGCCCAAAACAACACCTTCCTTGGGCTGAACGTCGCGACTCTGATGATCTACGCGGCCGTGTCGATCATGTTCTTTCTTCTACCGTTCGACCTCGTCGACCGCCGCGGTCTGTCGCCGACCGACGCCGGCCTGGCATTCTTGCCCTTCGCGCTAAGCATTGGGCTCCTGTCAGGTGTATTCGGCGGGCTGGCGGACAGGATCGGCGCGCGGGCTTTGCTCATCGCGGGACCAACAGGTGCGGCGTTTGGATATATCTGGATGGCGCTTGGTCAGGAGGAATCCTTGATGGTCGGCGTGATCGTACCAATGACGCTGCTTGGCCTGTCCTTCGCAGTCCTCGTGGCGCCACTCACCGCATCGGTCCTGTCGAGCGTCGGCCAGATGGACGAAGGGCTTGCCTCCGGCATCAACAATGCGGCGAGCCGGATCGCTCAGCTTGCCGGTGTGGCGCTGGCGGCCGGCGTCGCGTCATTTGGGTCCGGCTACGAGGTCGGTCTCGCCGTCGCGGCCGTGAGCTCGATCGGGGGTGCCTTTATAGCTGCAATAACCCCGACGCCGGACGCGTTATCATCATCCAGCGGTTCATGATCCACATCCGTTGAATTGCTCGACCCTGTGGTCTGTCATTTTGGCGGATGGGAGCAATGCCATGCCGAAGATGCGATAATTCCGAGAGCTCGTCATGGAGCTGAGTATACGCTTTGCCGCTTGAGACCTTCAGTATATCGAGCGATCCGGCGACCGCCTATACGTCGCTCGCCGGATAGTTGGACGGGAAGAGCGCGCGCTTCGTCTCCTCATCATTCACCTTCTTGAACTCGTGGTCCTTTCCGACGGAGCGCGCCCTCGCGATCGCGGGACGCCCGTCGATCGCGGTGAACCACCGCTTGATGTTCGGGAATGGCGCGAGAGGATCGTCTGAGCCCTTCATGACGCGGGAGGCGCGATCGATCCAACCCCAAGCCGACATGTCGACGATCGTGTATTCAGAACCAACAATGTAGTCGCGGCCGGCAAGGTGGGTGTCGAGTACGCGATAATGGCGCTCCGCTTCCCGGCGATACCTATTGACGGCGTAGTCCAATCCCTCAGGCGCGGCGAACTGAAAATGTACTGCCTGTCCGGAGAATGGCCCGAGGCCTGTTCCGAGAAAGAAAAGCCACGACAAAAGCTCACCCCGATCGGCGGGTTGTCCGAGGAAGCGCCGCGTTTTCTCGGCGAGGTACAGCAGAATGGCGCTTGAGTCGAAAACCCGTGTCTCTTTCCCGCCAGGTCCTTCGGTGTCGACGATGGCGGGCACCTTGGCGTTGGGGTTGACGGCACGAAATGAGAGCTGATGTTGCTCACCCTTGCTCGTGTCGACCGGCACCACGTCATACGGTAGCCAGCCTCCTCCAAAAACAGAGCGATCTTGGCTGGATTGGGCGTCGGGTGGAAATAGAACCGGATCATCGCGCTCACTTTCGGGTTTTCAGACTGATGGCGCCCGAGGGCAGGGCGCGTGTTCAAAGGAGCTGGCGGTTGACGCGGCCGGCGTGATACCGCCCGTGCTTTCACCGGTGCGGAAGTAACCGCGCCGATATCGATTTTATCCCCGGCAGCTTGAAACTGCAATCGACGGTGAGCCGTTCGGTACGCAGCAACGTTCCGAGCGGGACCTTTCGGAGCGAGCCGTTGCCGTCAAAGGGCGGTGTTTGGGATCGGTGCGATCGAAGCGTCGCGCCGATCGTAGCGTACGGTCGGTGTCTGCATGGCAACAATCTCCTCGCCGATCGTCGGGTGCACGGCCATGACCGACATGAAGTCGCTCATGGTGGCTCCACTTCCCACGGCGATCGCCAGCACTTGAATCATTTCGCTGGCATCCTCGGCGAAGATGTGGATCCCGAGGATCCGGTCTGTCTCGCGATCGACAATCAGTTTGAGAAGTGACGTCTCGCAATCGCGGGTTAGGGCAGCCTTCAGCGGGCGGAAGCGCGTCTTGTAGACGTCGACAGCAGGGTATTGGGCTCTCGCTTCGAGCTCTGTCAGGCCTACGGTACCGACTTCTGGGCTGGAGAAGACTGCGGTCGGCACATTGGAATAGTCGACGTGCCAAGCTTTCTCGCCGAACACGCTGTCGGCGAATGCGTGGCCTTCGCGGATCGCGACGGGCGTCAAATTGAATTGGTTCGATACGTCACCGACAGCGTAAATGCTTGAAATATTCGTGCGTGAGCACTCGTCGACAACAATTGCACCATCCGCCGCTGTCTTGACCCCAGCGCGGTCGAGCCCGAGCGATGTCGTGTTCGGCGCGCGGCCAAAGGCGAGCAGGACCTGGTCCGCGACCAACTTTCCCCCTTGTTCGGTCGTAACGTCGATTTTTCCGGCGCGGTCGCCAGCGCCGGCGGGTTCGTTCCGCCGATCAAGGCGACGGATACTGTCGCCAAGCATCAGCTTGATGCCACGATTCGCGTAGGACGCGGCGACCGCCTGGCGTACGTCCTCGTCAAAGCCGCGCAGGATATTGCTTCCGCGGCAGACGACGGTGACGTCGCTTCCTAACGCAGCAAACAGGCCGGCAAACTCGATCGCGATGTATCCAGCACCGCCGATGACAAGCTTCCTCGGAAGTGTCTTCAAGTCAAAGATGTCATCTGAGGTGATGCCCAGCTCGATACCGTCGAAGGGAGGTAGCTCGGGCCGTGCGCCCGTCGCAATTAGGATGGTGCGCGCTCGCACGCGACGGCCGTCTTTGAGAAGGCGCACCGTATGCGCGTCCTCGAGCATAGCGCGAGACCGAACGATCTCGACGCCCGCCCTTTCTTGACTGGCGCCGTAGAGCTCTTCCAGGCGTGTGATCTCGCGGTCCTTCGCGGCAACTAATGACGGCCAGTCGAAATGCGGAACCGACAAGCGCCAGCCGAATTCCGCAGCCTCATCGAATGTGTCGCTGAAACGGCCGGCATAAACAAACAGCTTCTTCGGCACGCAGCCGCGGATGACGCACGTCCCTCCCAGCCGGTACTCCTCGGCGAGCATCACTTTTGCGCCATGTCCCGACGCGACGCGCGCAGCACGCACACCTCCAGAGCCGCCCCCAATCACGAACAGGTCAACGTCGAAATCCGCTTCGCGAGAAAGTGCCGACGCCTCGGTCCCCGTTGGCGGCACGTCGTGCGGTCCTTGTAATACATCTGTGTTGCTCAAGTCGGCCATCCAATTCGTTCTGCGCAGGCCGTCAAAAATGTAACCGCTGTCGCGTTCTGCGCCCGCGCAAGGCTTTGCTTCACTCTGGATTCGAACCGCCGCAAGTCCTAGCGCAGGCCCAGCCACTTCGGACTCCCGGCATCCTGTTCTGGACTTTCGGCACGCGAGGGGTCAGCGCGGCCGTGCAGCCTCGCGGAGGAACCACGCCCTCTTCTCGGCGGCGTCAATGCCCTCCAGTAGGCTCGCCGTGGCAAGGTCCTCGAGTTGGTCGCAAAGCTTGTGCGCCTGACGCATCGAGGCGGCCAGGGCGTTGTTGTCCTCCATCAGCTCAACGAGCATCGCATTCGGTTCGACGTCATCAGCGTCGTTGTCCTTAATGGTGCGCAGCCGCGCGGCTTGCCCAAGCGATCGGATCGTCGCGCTACCCATCGCGCGGACGCGCTCGGCGAGCGGGTCGATCACTTCGAGAATGCCGCTCGCCTGCTCGTCCAGCATGAGGTGGTAGTCCCGGAAATGGGGGCCACTCACGTGCCAGTGAAAATTCTTGGTCTTGAGGTAGAGCGACAGTGCGTCAGCCAAGGCCTCGTTGATTTTCGCCGCTAAGGTTGCAATCGAATTCCGCGCCGCGGGCTCGTCCTTCTCACGGTTCGGCACGCCTTGAGCGCTTGTCGTCATGTCGGCAGTCCTTTTCGTTGTGGGTGTTGCATACTGGCGCGTGGCAGGTCTGCAGGCCGAATTCGCCGCGCGCTCCGCGCGAGCTCTGGAGGCCAACGTTTCACGACGCATCGGACGAGCGAGAAGAGGCGGGGACGTCAGCCTCCGGTGAAAGCGGCAATCACTTCCTTGATCTTCGCGACGGCGTAGCCGCCAACCTGTTTCAGTTCTACGTGTGGAAGGTTCGGCATCTCGTCGCGCACCACACCACATGCGACGATCGCGGGCCCCGGGCACGCGAACGCTTCGATCAAAGTCGCCTCGAGCAGCGCTGGATCGCGGACCGCGAAACCGTGCGCGCCACAGGCGCGCCCTAGTGCGGCATAATCCGGGTTTGTGAATTCGATTGCCTCCCGGAAAGGAACTAGTCCCACGCTCTCGGCCTCGAGCGCGACGAGCCCGAACGCCGCATTGTCGAAGATCACGATTTTTACGGGTAAGTGATGGTGAGTCGCCGTGAGGAATTCGCTCATCAGCATGTTGAAACCGCCGTCCCCGGTGAGGACGATCACCTGTCGCGACCGGTCGAGCGCCTGGATGCCGTTGGCTTGTCCGAGCGCCGTACCGACGGCCGCATTATTGAAGGAGCCTACAATGCGCTGCTTGCCGTTCTGTCGAATCCAGTTGCCTGACCACAGCGTGTTGAGGCCTGTGTCGAAAACGAATACGGCGTCGTCTTTCGCGATGTCGCTGACTATCCGGGCCACTGCCTGCGGATAAATCCTATCGCGGCTGCGCATCAGGTCGCTTTGCTCGTCGAGTAGCTTGTCCCATGCGCGCCGGCCATCGGTGATTTCGTCGAAGAAAGCGCTTTCGGTCCTCGACCTCACTCTCGGCAGGAGAGCGGCGAGTGTCGGACGCACCGAGCCCCTTACGCCGAGCGCAGTCGGTGCACGCCGGCCAATCGCTACGGCTCGTTCGTCGATCTGGATGACACTCCCGTGCGATGGCAGGAAGTTCGAATACGGATAGTCCGTGCCAACCATCAGCAGGAGGTCACAGCCTCGGACCGCGTTGTAGGCCGGCTTGGTGCCGATCATGCCAAGTCCGCCTATCCAGCGCGGATCGTCGTAGGGGATGATCTCCTTGCCGCGCACCGTGTGGACGAGCGGCGCCTTCAGGCGGTCTGACAGTTCGCGAAGCAGGTCGGCCGAGCCCCGGCATCCCGCACCGCAGAGAATGGCGACCGACACGGCCGCATCCACGCGGCGGGCAACCACGTCGATCTCGCGCTCATCTGGCGGAATCTCTCCGCGCGGTCCAAGTGTCGCGACGCTCGGAACGGCGTGCTCGATCTTGCTGGACAATACATCCTGGGGGAGGGTCAGGTGCGCGACCCCGGGGCCGGCATACGCGGTGGCGATCGCCTGGTGGATCACGCCGGGCGCTTGGGCCGGTGCGGTGATCGTCTGGGTATAGAGCGACACGTCCCGGAATAGCAGGTCGGGCTCCGTGTATTGGTGATAGTCGATGCCTTTCAAACGTCGCGGCATCTCTCCCGACAACGCTAAGACGGGAGCATGGTCACGCGCGGCCTCATAGAGGCCCGCGACGAGGTGCGTGCTGCCAGGCCCCGTCGTGCCAGCACACACTGCGAGCTGGCCGGTCAGCTTGGCTTGGCCGGCCGCGGCCAGCGCGGCACCTTCTTCGTGCCGGACGCCGACCCATTCTATCGTGCTTCGTCGTACAGCATCGCCAAGTGGGTTCAGCGAGTCGCCGATCAGTCCGAAGATCTGCTTGACGCCGACCTCCACGAGAACGTCGACGAGGGCTTCCGCGACAGTGCGCGACATGAATCTCTTCCGCGGTTGGCCTGCTTTTGTCGAAACGGACGCCGCGTCCGGGCCGATGCCACGGCGTCACTGCCAAAGCCTTGCGCTCTTGCACTAAGTCGCTCGTTGTACTGGATGATTCGTCCGCGCGGTGATAACCCCGCGTTATGAATAGCATGCCCTCGGCGTATTCCGGACCAAGTCGCCGAATGGCTACACTGGGACGTCAAGTGCTGCGTGCCGTTGCGACGTAACGATCGCGCCGCGCGCCGAGCCGGTTCGTTGCCTCCGACAGCAGCGATCGTGGGGTCAAGATCGTGCAGCTTCGAATACTCGTCTTCTACGGATCGTACCGGTCAGACAGGAAGGGTATCCGCCTGGCACGGTACATCTGCGAAGAGCTCCGGTCGCGTGGTGACGCGCCCGAGCTGATCGATGCGAAGGCCGTCGGCCTGCCGATCTTGGATCGCATGTACAAGGAATATCCGCCGGGCGACGCGCCCGCGCGGATGGAGGCCTTGGCGGCGAGCATCCGTCAGGCGGACGCATTTGTGTTCGTCGTAGGCGAGTACAATTGGGGAGTCCAGCCAGGGCTGAAGAACCTCACGGATCACTTTCTCGAAGAATGGTTTTGGCGGCCCGCGGGCATCGTCAGCTATTCCGCCGGTCGCACAGGCGGTGTCCGCGCTGCGGTCGCCTGGCGCAGCACGCTTTCTGAGATGGGCATGCTGGTCGTGTCCAGCACGCCTGCCATAGGGCCTGTCGAGGAAGCGCTCGACGACTACAGCCAGGCGACCCGGGAGCTCGGCCGCTCGTTGGGACTCGCGCTATCAAAATTCCTTGAAGACCTCGCTTGGTGGGCGGAAGCTGGCAAGGCGCAAAGGGCGCGGCGGGCCCCGCCTTACTAGGTGCGTGCGCCGGCAATCGCCGGGGCACACGGGACAGGCCGATATACGCCGTGCCACTTGGACGAACGACGCATCAAAATTGACGCGGACAGCCCAAATCACATCGCAAGCCGTTCAGCTCGCCGGTCACTCGGGCGCCAATCGCTCCGCGCGGCTCGACCTTCCCGGCGGGCCAGTGCGGGCCTGTGAGCTTTTGCGCACTGCTTCACGTGAAGGACTTGGTTGCCGTTCGACGGATTGCGGCCGAGCGCGGCCGCGCGGGCATCGCTGTTCTGCGCTTCGACTTCACCGAACATGGTTCAAGCGAGGTCGACTTCTCGTCGACCAGATTTCTCGTCGAACGTAGCGGACCTCGTTTCCGCAGCGGATTACTAGCAGCGGTCTCCGTATCGACTGAGCTTTTCGAGAATGCGCTCTAAAAGCCCTTCGGCCGCTTGATCCGAATCCGCGTCGTTGTCCCCGAACAGGGTGAAAGCGGCTTCCTAAAAGCAAACTTCATGGTTCACGGGTGCCGCCCAAATCGTCAGCAAGCGGCAATCTCGAGAAACAAGCTCTTCGGCTTCGTCGGGTGGCACGAGCGATCAGTGGACTCGAAAAAGGAGGTGAGGCGGAGACAACCATTTTTCCTGCTGATCGATACGGGGGCAATGGGCCGCTGTCTTTATTGTATGGCGAACTGGCCTCACCATATAGTTGGCATGCAGCAAAATGGAACTTCCTTTCGTGAGCATCGTGAGCTCGGCGACGTCGAATGGCTGCGCGATCATGATCGCGCTCTGGCGTTGGCGGCCGAACAAGGCAAACCCGTTCTGCTGCTGTTCCAGGAAGTGCCCGGGTGTTCGACGTGCGTGCGATTTGGGCAGGATGTCCTGACGCATCCGTTGATGGTGGAACTGATCGCCGATCGATTCGTGCCGGTGGCGATCTTCAACAATCATCCCGGTTCAGACGCCGAGATCCTCCTCCGCTACGACGAGCCATCGTGGAACAACCCCGTGGTGCGGTTTCTCGGACCTGGTGGAGCGGAACTCCTGCCCAAGCTGGCCGATCGCTACGACGCGCTGGGGCTGCATGAAAAGATCACGACCGTTCTCGAAATGCTTGGTGATGATGTGCCCGGTTATTTCCGCTTGCTGGGGCGCGACCTGCTGGTCGATTATGGCCTCAGCAAATGCGTCACCTACACAACTCCGTGCTTCTGGTCGGGCGAAACGAGCCTTGCCCAACATTCGGCGGTCATCACGACCGATGCTGGCTGGGTCGATGGCGAGGAAGTGGTACAGGTGCATTTCGATCCACGCGGGGTCTCACACTCGGATTTGGATGTTTATGCCCGTGCGGAAGGGTTCAATCCAACCAACAGTCGTGGTTTCGAACTTGATCGTGAACCGCAGTTCTACCTGCGCAAAAATGCCGCCCGTCACCTGCCTCTAACGCCGGCCCAGCGTACACGCCTCAACCTGGCGGTGCCTTATCGCGATCCGCTCACGGACGTGCTCAGCCCGCAGCAGTCCGCATGGCTCGCCGATCCGAAGCTAAAGCTATTGAGCAGGGATGACGCCTATCGTCAGGACATTCGCCAGAGCTGGCCGCCGTTGGCGGCGCGGCTTGGTGCTATCGGGAAGGAGATGTGATCGTGGATGTCGCCTCCATCGGTCTCATCGAGGATGAGGATATCCTTCTCGACCTAGCATCGCTTGCGATCAGCCATTTGGATCACGAGAATATCGATATCGGCCCCTACCTCCGCGCACTCGAAGAGATCGAGAACCGGGTATGCCATGAAGGGCAGAGTGCGTTTCTGCCCGAAGAACGCGCCGCTGTACTATCCCGCGTGCTGCACAGCGAGTTGGGTTTTGTCGGCGATGCCGACGGTTACGACTCGCCAGCCAACGCCGATTTCATCGCGGTTCTCGACCGTAAGCGCGGCCTACCGATTGCGCTGTCGATCCTCTATGTCGCGATGGCCCGCCGGGCTGGATGGGGTGCCTATGTGCTCAATTTGCCGGGTCATGTGCTGGTCCAGGTCGGCGAGAGGAGTCCGGTGGTGATCGATCCTTTCGCGGGCGGCGGTCTGGTGCCAGAGCGGAAGATCGCGGCGATTTGCCGGGCTTACCTTGGCGAGGAAGGCGATGCTTTCAGGCTCAACGTCTTCCGGATGAGCAATCGTGACGTGCTGGCCCGGTTGTTGAACAACCAGGCTGTTCGAGCAGAGAATGGGAGTGACCCTCATCGAGCCCTTATCGTGTATCAACGCATTACTCAGATCGCGCCGGCAGTGCTGGATGCCTGGCAAAGGCTTGCGCGTCTGCAGTTGGCGTTCAACGATGTTGCGAGCGCTAGGGCAAGCCTGTTCGCTATGTCAGAAGTCGCGCCCGACAAGAAAACGCGCGACCGGATAATGGATGCTTTTGAAGCGCTTGGTTCAATCAGACCTGCCTCGCCATAGAGCGCAGCATCCGCCTGATCGAATCACCGTGAAAAGGCGTAGATGGCGGGAGGCATAGGCCAGACCGACCGCCTATGATCGGGATACTGGTATGACAATCATAGGAACAAGCATGAAGTCTCTTTCGGCTGCTGGTTCCGTGCGCCGCCGTCAGGCAAATGCTCAAGATGGATGACAAACTCCTAAAGAGTCACTCAAACGACCCCCTATGATGCCGTTATGGGAGTTGATGGCACAGCTGTCGAAGAATGCGTTCCTCACCTCAGACGAATGGCCGCTTCCCCCCGCCCGTCATCCGACGCGAAGGACCTACGTTCTGTTGGAGGATGGACACGTGCAGGCCGCCGTGATCACGCCGGGTTATCGATTGCATGCCCCATCTGAATAACGTTTGAGCGCCGTCGCCGACTAATCTGTCACGGTGTGATACAAGAGGACGGGCGATGGCCACGACGGTTCCAGATCCCACTGGAAGTCACAACGAGGACCGGACGTCCGCGGAGACTGCTGTCGGGCGGAACATTGGTCTCTCCGTTCGGCGAGCTGTTCAAGGAAAGTGTCCGCGCTGTGGTCGTGGGCGCCTGTTTCGTGCGTTTCTTAAGGTCGATGATCACTGCTCAGTCTGCCACCTCGATTTCACCAGCCACCGGGCCGACGATCTGCCGGCCTACTTGGTGATCGTTATCGTCGGTCATGTCTTGGTTCCGGTAATCCTCTGGGTCGAAGCCGATTACGCGCCGTCGTTGACGCTTCAGCTCGGCGTTTATCTTCCGATTACGGCATTGGTCTCGATCGCTCTCCTGCAGCCGGTCAAGGGCACCGTCGTCGCGCTGCAATGGTCGCTCAAGATGCACGGCTTCGGCGCACATCAGCCCAACAAGCCCCGGGCATGAGGTAGAAGTTGGCTCAACAGAGCGGTGTTCAGGAAGTGAACGCGAGCGCCAACAATTTCATTCGCAGCATTATCGCGTCAGACGTTGATGCCGGCTGCACGCGCGTCGTCATCACGCGCTTTCCGCCCGAGCCGAACGGCTACCTCCATTTGGGGCACGCGAAGTCGATTGTGCTGAACTACGAGCTCGCCAAGGAATTCGGCGGCCGCTGCAACCTGCGCCTTGATGATACGAATCCGGCAAAGGAGAAGGTGCAGTACATCGATGCGATCAAGCGCGACGTGCAATGGCTCGGATTCGAGTGGGCAGAGGGCCTGCGCTTTGCCTCCGACTACTTCGAACAGCTTTACGCCTGGGCCTGTCATCTCATCCACATCGGCAAAGCATACGTCGACGACCAGTCCGTCCATGACATTAGAGAGGGTAGGGGGACATTAACGAGTCCGGGCCGGAACAGCCCGTTCCGCGCCCGTAGTGTTGAGGAGAACGCTGAGCTATTCGCGCGCATGCGAGCAGGCGAGTTCAGGAACGGCGAGCGGGTACTCCGTGCTAAAATCGACATGGCGTCACCGAACCTCAATCTGCGTGACCCGGTCATCTATCGTATTCTCAACGCCAGCCATCCGCGAACCGGTACGGCATGGCACATCTACCCGAGCTACGACTTCGCGCACGGCCAGTGCGACGCTATTGAAGAGGTGAGTCATTCGCTCTGCACCCTGGAGTTTGAGGATCATCGACCTCTCTACGACTGGTTTCTCGACAACCTCCCGGTGCCATCACGGCCCCGGCAGTTCGAGTTCGCTCGCCTGGACATGACGCATACCGTCCTGTCAAAACGCGTGCTGACGGAGCTCGTGCGCGACGGCCACGTTGAGGGCTGGGATGATCCGAGGATGCCAACGCTCGCCGGCTTGCGCCGGCGCGGCGTACCAGCTGAGGCCGTGCGTCGATTCATACGGGGCGTCGGTGTTTCCAAGGCCAACAGCACGGTGGACGATAGCGTCCTTGACGCCGCTATTCGAGACGTCCTCAATGAGCAGGCTCCCCGACGAATGGCGGTGCTCAAGCCACTCAAAGTCACGATAGAGAACTATCCCGCGGGCCGGATAGAAGAGTTGGAGGCGCCAAACCACCCCGCAGACGCGAGCTTCGGGACGAGAATTGTACCGTTCTCTCGCGAGGTCTATATCGAGCAAGACGATTTCAGTGAGGTGCCGCCGCGCGGTTTCCGGCGCCTTGCGCCGGGCCGCGAGGTAAGGCTCCGGTACGGTTATCTGGTCACTTGCCATGATGTCGTGAAGGATGCGGCGGGACGCGTGGTCGAGCTACGCTGCACCTACGATCCCGACAGCGGAAGTGGTGCCGGCGGCGGCCAGCGAAAAGTTGGCGCGACAATCCATTGGGTGAGCGCGGTGGACGCATTGCCGGCCGAAGTCAGGCTTTTCAACCGGCTCTTCACGAGGGCGCGCCCGACGGATCTCGTGACCGACCTCGATCCGCATTCCATGCAAACACTCAGCGGCTGCCTCGTCGAACGGGCAACCGCCTCTGATCCTCATGGTGACGCATTGCAGTTTGAACGCCAAGGCTACTTCACTCACGACGACGATTCTCGCTCAGGAAGGCTGGTCTTCAATCGAACCGCCTCGTTGCGCGAGAACCCGGGAAAGTCGCCAGCGGCTCACCTCGACCGTGTGAGGAAATAAGACAGTTTACAGAGCATTCGTCTCGTAGCCGGCGATCACCATTGGTTTGGTTATCCGGGCTTCATTTTATCGACCGGCACCTCAGAGATCGTCACCACGACGCTCCCCGGGTCGAAATCGGCGGCGCCCGCCACCGCAGAGGCGACGGCGTCGCGTAGGGCCGGCTCGTAAGAAAACCCCGCGTCGCCAGCGACAAATCCATGGACGAAAATCTGATGGCACTCTAACGGAGTGCCATGCAGCCAGAAGCATGCTGAGGAGATCTCAAGCACGGTTGCTTGGGTGAGGTCGCGGGGGGTTCCGGTCGTGTTAGCGTGCGCGTCCTTGACCGCCTCGGGAAGCGCAGCTTTGCGCTTATCGGAAAGCTGACCTCCTGGAATCTGTATCGTGTAAGTCGCCATCCATCCTCTCAGTTTTTGTGGAGATCAGGTCCGCGCGTCCCGCGGCCGGGGGGTCACGCGGTGCGCATACGCCTCCTGGCTAACCGCCTCGTCGACAATCCGCCCGATGCAGGCTTCGATCTCCTCCTCGTAAGGCGACACCGGACTTGCGTGCTGGTCGTCGTCCGCCACGAACCGCGGGACGTGCTGCGACGCTCTACGCAGGCGCGCCACCAGAGCGTCGGCCGCCTCTTGCGTTGGCTCGAGTGCCAGGACATGTGCAAGCAGCAGCTGCACGACCGAGGTAAGGGCCGATACATGAGCAGCGTTAGCTGTGTATTCGTCGCTTTGGTGCATGCCAGATCCCGTCGCGGAGGCTCGATCTTAGAGACTAGCTACCACGATTGCCCGCGACCATCTCATCTGGCTGGTTATCGATTGGATGCCCGCCTTCTATCGTTTCTCACTAGGTCTGCGATCGCTATTGTCGCGTGGCGGCGTCTAGCCGATCAGAGAAACATGATGACGGAGAAGGCGATACTGGCCGGCGGATGCTTTTTTGGGGCGTCCAGGACATGTTCCGCCGACTGCGAGGTGTGGTCGCGACGCGCGTCGGCGACGCCGGCGGCGATCTCCGAAATCCGAGCTACGGTAACCATCCGGGGCATGCCGAGGCGATCGAAATCTTCTTCGATCGGACAGTCGTTAGCTACAGGGCCATCCCTGAACGATTCTTCCGGCTTCACGACCCGACAACTTACGAGCAGCAGGGGAGTGACTTTGAACCAAGCTACCGTTCTGCCATCTTCTATACGGACAAACGGCAGAGACGGCGCTCGCGACGATCGCCGAAATCGAAAGCTCTGGCCTGTGGCCCGGTCCTGTGGTGACTGAAATCAATCCCGAGGAGCGGTCTGGCAGGCCGAGCCTGAGCACCGAGACTACCTGCAACGCCACTCGGGCGGTTACAGCTGAGAGTTACTTCGGCCGAGCTGGCGACTGCCGCCCGCGCCTTCATTCAAAAAAGGTCGTGAACCACCGGGGAGCCGCAAACTGACCTGCCGCTCTCGACGGCGTCCGCGCAGCCCGTACACCGAGCCCGCGTCTCAGGAATAGTCACCGCCACTCTGCTGGCTGAGCTTTCCGAGGTAGTCACGCTTCCCGATCTTCGCTCCGAGGTGTCGGAGGATCGCGTGCGCAATAGAGATGTGGAAAAAGAAGTCGGGAAGTACCAGGTGCCGAATATAGTCGTCGCCGCCGTACCACCCACGCACGATAGGCGGCGTCAGTTCGTATGTGTGGGATTGCGCGCGGGCGACTTCGTCTGGCTGCACCTTTTGCAAGAACCCGCGAGTCTCAAGGAGCCGCCCCTTTAGCGCCGGATACATCATAGGGGTGTTGCAAGCCGCCGGTGGGTCGCGCTGCATCAGCTTGGCCATGTGTGCGGCGACCTTGTTACAGCCTATGGAGACCTGCTCTCCGAAAGTCAGCATGTCGGGTGCGAGCCGTTCGTCAAGGATCCGACCAGGCCTAAAGCCCTTAGTCCGCTCGAGCGCTTGGGCGTGGTCGAGGTAATCATCCATCACGTTTAACCCATGCACCATGACAGGGACTGTGATGTCATAGACCGAGAGGGACACGCCAACCTCCATGCGCTCGTTTGTATTCTGAACCTCGGTCGGCCTCGATAGGTCGATAACCGACACGAATAGCCACGATAACTACCTCCCGTCTCGCGGCTGGCCACATCAGGTTGCCGAACCCGACAATGGCGTCCGCGAAGCAGCAGCAAGAGGAGAGCGCGTACCCATGCGGCCGCCTAGCGATGCAGGACGGGATATCCGTTCACGTAAATCCAGTCGGTGGCTTGGGCGGGCACATGGCACCCCTGGCAATCGGTACGGTAATCGGTAGAGGTCGTCTTGAGCGGCTTGTCCACATCGAACCATGACCATCCCCACCCGTCGCCCCACAACGGGTTGTCGGGGTGCGTTCCCTTGCTGTCTTTCACCATGACGAACCAGCCCTTAAGCTTGTCGGCGTGGCTCACCGTGCCCGTGGTCAATTCGTTCGTCGAGGTCTCAAAGACTTCTTTCACCAGGACGGCGCCGTCCGGGTAGTTTCCCGTCTTCCGGTAGGCGTCAATCGTCCCTGGAGATGCGTAGACGGCGTGCATTTCCTTCGAGCCCTGCCCGCTGTCAGCGGCAATCGCCCAGGTCCCGAGCGCTTGGTAAAGGGTTCGATAATCTTCGGGAACGCGCAGGTTTCCGGCGGAATCGACTACGCTCGCGGTCGGGGTGGCCGGAGCCGTTCCTTTCATCTGCGCGAGCGCCGCCACGGTTCCCGCGACCAGCGCGACAATAACGGCGAGGCCGGCGGTCCTCGAGAATTTCATGGGATCTCCTTTACTGCCCGCGACGTTTGCTCGGCGCAATGGCTTCAATAAATGTCCAGCCGGCCGCGCATACTCGGTCCATCCGGCGACCTCCAGGATCGGACACAGCCGACAGAATTAGAAATTCCCTTTGAACATGCATTCGATAGGCGTGGGGTATCGTCTTCAAAGGCCAATGCACACGCGTGTGTTCCGCGCGGTGTTTGCTCAGCCATCCAGGAGAGCCCCGTACTCCGCGTGGCGCGCGGCGTAGGAAGACATGAAAGGGCACTTCGCGATCACTCTTTTCCCGTCGCGGCGCGACGCCTCGAACACGCCATGCGCCAAGCGCGAGCCGTATCCCCGGCCGGACAGTTCCTGCGGCACTTCCGTGTGGAGCAGAACGACCCGATCGTCGTCAACCTTGTAGTATGCGACCGCGGTCGCTCCGCCATCGATGGGCATTTCAAATCGACTCATGGCCGGATTGTCTCGGACGTCGCTTTCCACCATCTATCTCCCTCGCGATAAGCCAACAAATTTATCAGGCCAACGAGCGATGGTCTGCCGGCGCACCTCAAATGATCGGTGTGCCTGGACGAATGGCGACGGATTATGGATTCGCGGCGCGATCCGCTATCTTGCCTTTTGACCGCGAGAGCGTCGGCCTCGGATCACTATTAATTCGAGTGGCTCAAGGATGGGAAGACCACGTACACGCCGCCTTCGTTCTCCAGGGCGGCCGGGTCGTTGCCGCGCTGGCCGTCCTTATCTAGGACGGCATTTCCGCCTTCGAGCGCTTCTTCATTGCGCGAACCGGCCGGGGCTCTATTCTTTCGTCGAACTAATGCTCATGCGAGCGTTTCGCATGACAGCCTTTCGATGAAGCCTTTGGCGCAAAAAGTTGTCGGTCGGTTTGACGTTGCGTCGGAATGCCGTCCGGCCGGCAAAGTCCAACCCTGACATTGTTGAATGCTTGGCCGCGGAGAGCTTATTGCACGTCTCGACCCGGTCGAGCATCATCGTAAAGAGTCGACGCTCCATCTATTCGAGCCGGCGAGCCCCAGAAATAGGGCGCAACACATGGCGGCAAATACGGAGTAGTCGAATGGCGACTTGATTCCGAACGAGATCGCCATGGCCGAACCGAACAGCAAGAGCAGCCCGGCGCTGCCGAAAGCCGCCCACCGTAGCGCGAATCCGAGGACCAGCGTAACGCCAAAAAGCAGCTCAAGAACCGTCGCTGCCGTGCCGAGAAAAGGCACCATCGACGCGGGCGCGAAGGCATTTACCTTGGCCGCGTAGGTCAAAAATCGCTCAAATGTTCCCCAGGAAACTCCCCGCTCGCCTGGATTTCCGTAGAATCCGAGCCTATCGCTGACCGACAACAGGAACGAGAGCCCCAGCGCCATCCGGCTTCCCAACGAAAGCAGATCGAGGGCAAGAGAAGCTACTCGCCCGGCAGATTGCAGTTTGAGAATCGGTTCGCCGCGCCAACTGCGTAGGAGACCGCCAAGAGTTATGGTTGCTGACATCGTGGCTATCCTATGGGCGGGTGGGGACCCCCGGGGACCTGTACCGTGAGCGCGCCGCTAGAGGGTAATTGTCTCGCCGACTTTCGGCACCACAACGTCGGTGGACGACCCCTTTAGCCCTTCGACGAACTTCTCCGCAGTCTGATCGATGATGGGGAAGCTGGCGTAGTGGCAAGGAATCGCTGTGTCGAACTTGAAATAGCGGCGACAGGCGAGTGCAGCGACCGCGCCGCCCATCGTGAGGCGATCGCCGATCGGTACGATTCCGATGTCCGGCTTATATAGTTCCTGGATTAGCTCCATATCACCAAAGATGTCGGTGTCGCCCATGTGATAGAGCGTCTTGTCATCGGGGAAATGAAGGACGAGGCCGGTCGGATTGCCGAGATAGACGTTCTGTCCGTCTTTCATACCGTATGACGAGGAATGCAAGGCGTTGACAAACGCGGTGGTGAAGCCGCCGCAATCCACTGTTCCGCCGTGGAGTCCGGGATTGACTTTGTTGCCATTGACACCCTGTCCGACGAGATAGTTGCAGATCTCATGATTGGCGACCAACATGGCGTCGGTCTTTTTCAGGATGGCGAGCGCGTCCCCGACGTGATCGTTGTGGCCGTGCGTGAGCAGCACATGTGTGACACCCTCAGCAGCTTCCTCCCACCCTTTTTTCCAGGACGGATTTTCAGACAGAAACGGATCGATCAGGATCTTGGACCGGCCCACTTCGATGCGAAATGCGGAATGTCCGAACCATGTCAGTTTCATAGGACAGTGTTCCTCGATCGTTTCTGATTAAGCTGTTGCGGGAAACCCGGGTCGACATTTCATGACAAGGGCTACCGGTAGTGTCCAAATGCCCTATTGGCGTTACTCGATGGAGCCCTCAAACAAACGTACTCGATTGTCGCAGCGCCGGATGGCGTTTTCCAATAGCGGGCGTATATGGTTTCCATAGCGCGAGATAATTGCCGAAACGTCATGAGCATCAAGGCGCGTGACGGCGCTAGCGCCCACCCGGCGCTAACGACACCGATATACGGACGCTGCTCCGCAGGATTAGACGTGTACAATGTTCTCGGGTGCGATCTGGTCCGTTCAGTGATCCTGTCGTGCATCGCTGGTATAAGATTCAGCCTTCCCGAGCCCGAAAACATGATGGTCCAGCGCGATATGCGCATTACCCGGGCGGGAGAATTCCGTCCATTACGGCGCCTCGAGATGAGCTTCGGTGATCATTCGGGTCCCGATCTAGTGCAGATTGTTTAAGAGCTTCAGTCTCGCCATCACGACTTCTTTGATCGCGTCGACGGCAAAAGGAAGAATCTTGTACGGCACGACTTCGTCGAGCTTATTTGAGAGACCCGCTTCAAGGCCGCGCCTCCACGCAACGCGCAGTTCAGTATTGATGTGGACGATGTTGATGCCTGCGGAGACAGCCTGACGCAAACTGTCGTCGTCAGTCCCCGACCCGCCATGTAAGGTCAGCAGCGCGGCCGTCTTGCGCTTGATCCTCGCAATCCTGTCGACATCGAGTTGCTTCTTCACCTGTCCGCGCACCATGCTGGGAAGCAGTCCGTGCATGTTACCGACGGATGGCGCCAGCATGTCGATCCCCGTAGCATCGACGAACCGTTTGGCTTCTTCAGGGCGCGTGAGACCTTTTGTGAGATCAGGCGCCGTCTCATGGATTTCGGAACCGGTCCCGATATCGCCGATCTCTCCCTCGACCATGATCGCAGGATTAAGCGCCTTCAGCTCTTTGACCGCGTCCTTGGTCCTTTGGATATTCTCTCCGATCGGCAAACCTGACAGATCGAACACGAGAGCATCGAAGCCCGCCTTGACCGCGTCGATCGCGCTCTTGAGCGAATGGACATGATCGGCGTTTAGAAACAACCGGACGCCGGACTCCTCACGCAAGCTTCGCACTATCGCAGCAATCGAACCGTCGCCAATGAATTGGCGCTCACCCTCAGAAACCCCAACGATGACGGGAACGTTCAGTTCCCGTGCTGAGGCGAAGATGGCTTTCAGAGTGGCTAAGTCGCCGACATTGAAGTGGCCGACCGCGACCTGCCGCTTCTGAGCGTCTTCAAGCACGTCACGCAATCGGAACATAACAGTTTCCTTCCAACACCATTCAACGACTCGCAAGCGAGGGAGCGCCGAGCTGCTTGCTTTCTTCTAACCGCTAAGCGACGGCGACCTAGGACATCGACGCTGCGCGGCGCAGAGTGGCGAGGATTTCGCGACGGTTCATCCCGAACCGTGAGTCGGGTTCGACGGCGCCGTTACGGATCCGCCCGTCCGTCTCGATCACGTCAATCGTGGGAATGGGTAGCATCCAGTCCAGTGAGCAGTGGCGCGATCATCTACTTCCCGAATGCGTCGGACGTGGTCATGTTCCCAATTCCATTGCAGGGCATCGAACATACGACCGGGAAAGAGGATGATCCAACTACCATTAGTTATCGAATCGATGCCAGCTACGCTGCATGAATTGCTTCGTGCCGACCGACACTTCCCAGCCATCCATGGGTGGCAACCAAGAGGGTCGAATGGAGGTCCTTATCGATGACTTGGGTTTGCGCAGATGGCGTCCCAGGCCCGTCTCAGCGCGGATTTGGGCCTATTCAACGCTCGTTGTAATCGCAACGCGAGTGGGGGCTGGAGCATTCGTTCGTTGATTCCTTCGCTATCGTTCACGAGGTTCGAAGGCTGCCCTCGTCAGCCAGGAGCGCCTGTTCTGCGCGCACCAGATGCGCCAGGATCGGGGCAAGCTCGTAATCCTGCGGGATAAGCCTGAGCCTTCGGTTGGGTGTTTGTTTGCGAGCGGTAGGTTTCGGCGCGGAACGGGTAAAGCTATCGTGTCAACAACTACCGGGAATGCCGCGCCGTGGCCGCGATGCCCGGATCGGTGGCCGTCCTAGTGCGCGCGGAGCTCCCTGAGAAGGAAGTCGGTAAATGCGCGGGCGGCAGGCTTTATTGTCTTTCCGCTCACGAAGACCGCGTTCAGCTCCTGCGAGCCGAAATCCCAGTCAGGCAACACCCGCACGAGCTTGCCGGCGTCAAGCTCTGCTCGCGCGCTGTTCTCGCTCGACGCTGCGATCCCCAACCCGGCGACCGCGCTTGCCGTGGCGACTTCGTTCGTGGTGATCGAGAGCGGGCTGTCAACCCGCACGGAGGTGACGCGACCGCCCTTGCGGAAGGAGAACGTCGGTGAGGGATGCGCCGGACTGATGATCACAGTGTGGTGCGTGAGGTCCGACGGCATCGTCGGCATGCCGCGCTCCCGCAAGTAGTCGGGAGAGGCCGTGAGTATCCTTGGCTGGTGGATGATCTTGCGGGCAGTCGCGCTCGAGTCGGGGAGGGGGCCGAACTGGAACGACACGTCGAGGCCCTCAGTCACGAGGTCTGGGTAGCGGTCAGTCGGCCGGAGCTCGATCTTGAGAGCAGGGTGCTGCTTCATGAACGCGGGAAGCCGCGGGACGATTTCCCTGAGCCCGAAACTGATTGGCGTGCCGACCCGCAGCGAGCCGCGCAGCTCTCCCGTTCCGCGCGCCTCGTGGTCGGCCTCGTCGAGCGCCGCCAGGATCGCCTCAACGCGCATGAGGTACGTCGTGCCGGCGTCGGTCAGCGTCACCGCCCGGGTGGTGCGGCTGAAGAGCGTCGTGCCGACCTCCTCCTCGAGGGCAGCGATCAGCCTGGATGCGGTCGGCTGCGACAGGCCGAGCTCTCGGCCGGCATTGGAGAAGTTGCCGACGCGCGCGGCGCGGGCAAACAGCCTGAGTGCTGAGAGTCGATCGTTCATCGCTTGCCGCGGTCGTCCGACACTTCGCGTAGCGCCATGTGTGAAGGCGGTTTCTCTAGCCGCCGATCCAGCCAAACCGGCATGAACCTAATTGAAAATCGCGATCCGTTAGACGGCAAGAGGTCATACCTGACACCATCGGATATTCGGTTGTTCGTCTCGATCGTAGTAATCATTGTCGTATCTCGGTTCAATTGCAGCAGAATTGGTCCGCTAGCACTAACCAGTCCATTGCACGATGGTGTCGCCAATACTTTTGGGTCGTTTGCGGTGGTCAATGGGACAAAAACCGACACCAAAGCACAATAGACGTTTTCCAGGTACTGACTCAGTTTCATGAGGAGGACTTGAAGGATGGCAATAGAGATCGGTAAGAGCGGCCTATTGGATGCGCTACCGGTTATGCTTTGGACTGCGCTGCCCGACGGAAGCATCGACTTTGTCAATCGGCGCTGGACCGACTACACGGGCCTCGGCTTGCATGAGGCACAGGGCTGGGATTGGCAGACCATCGTTCATCCGGACGACCTAGCTGGACTTGTCCAAGGCTGGCAGTTCGTTCTGGAATCGGGTGAACCGGGCGAGGTCGCTGGCCGCGTGCGACGCTCGGACGGGCTGTACCGCAGGTTTCTTATCCAGTGTCAGCCAATGCACGACGATGCTGGGCAGATCAACAAATGGTGCGGAGTCGCCCTCGACATTGATGTCTCGCGTTGTCAGGAGGAAATACTGAGGCAGCATGAGGTCGACTTTCAGCTGGTCGCGGAGAGCATTCCGATACCAGTCGTCGTCACCTCGTCATCAGGGGAAGTCGAAGGTCTCAATCAACCCACACGCGACTATTTCAGAAAAACCTTTGATGAGCTGAAGGGCTGGAAGCCATCCGACGTTGTCCATCCAGACGACCTCGATGACACGATTGCTGCGCAAGTCGCGGCACACCAGAATGGCAGCCCCTATCATGTCGAGAGCCGGCACCGCCGCGCTGATGGCGTGTACCGCTGGTACAGCGCCCATGGCCTGCCCTTACGGGATGGGCAGGGCCAAGTCCTACGTTGGCTGCATTTGTTGATTGACGTCGATGATCGAAAACGAGCCGAGGAAGCGCTGCGTACAAGCGAACGCAATGCGCGGTTAATCGTCGACGGCATTCCCGCCGGTGTCGCGATCCTTGCACCGAACGGTGAGGTTGAAGCGGTCAACAGGCCTATGCTCAAATACTTTGGCAGGGCAGAGGATGAGATCAAACAGTGGGCGACCGCTGGCGTTGTTCATCCGGACGATCTTCCGCGCTTCGTAGAGAGCATCGAGCGGTCGAGCACGACTGGAAACCCCTACAATACCGAACAACGACTTCGTGGCGCAGACGGCACCTATCGCTGGTTTCAGGTTTGCGGCCTGCCGCTCCGCGACGCCGATGGGAACATCGTTCGTTGGTACGTTTTGCACACCGACATCGACGAACGGAAAAGCGTCGAGCAGGCTCTGGCGGAGAACGAACGCAACCTGCAGACTACCATTGATAACATTCCGGTACTGGCATGGTCGGCACGCGTGGATGGCACTGCTGAATTCTTGAACAAGCACTATCTCGACTACGCGGGCCTCACTGCCGAGGAGGCGCAGGACTGGGGCTGGACGGCTGCGGTCCATCCCGAGGACCTGAATGAGTTGGCCGCCACGTGGCAAGCCATAATGGCTTCGGGGAAGCCGGGAGAGGCCGAAGCGCGGCTACGTCGCCACGACGGCGAATATCGGTGGTTCCTATTCCGGGTCAATCCGCTCCACGACGAACACGGCAATATCCTTAAATGGTACGGCGTTAACACCGACATGGAAGATCGCAAACGCAGTGAAGAAAGTTTTCGCGCGATCGTCGAGACAACGCCCGAATGCGTGAATGTGATTGCTCGTGACGGCACCGTGCTGCGCACCAATGAGGCCGGCGCGGTAATGGCCGGAGCGCCATCCGTCGATGCAGTGGTCGGTCAGAGCTTTTTCAACTTCGTCGCGCCGGAGCATCAGGAAGAATATCGCGAATTTCACGAAAAGGTCTGCGCCGGGGAGAAGGGCTTTCTGGAGTTCGACCTGGTCAACGCATCCGGCGTCCGCCGGCACATGGAAACCCACGCCGCTCCCTTGCGCGACAGCGACGGGTCGACCTTGCAGCTCAGTGTTACGCGCGACATGACGGCGCGCGCGCTCGCGGAAGATGCTCTCAGGCGGAGCGAAGCCTTTCTGGCCGAAGGCCAGCATCTCGCTCGCATGGGCAATCTTTCCTGGAATGTTACCAGTGGCGACATCGTCTGGTCGGAGCAGCTTTACCGAATCTTCGAGTTCGAGCCGGGTACGGTCGTCACACTCGATCGGATCGCCACTCGGGTTCATCCTGAAGACATGCCGCAGATGGCGGACATGGTGGGACGCGCGCAACGCGGGGAAAGCGATTTCGAATACCAGCATCGGATCGTGCTGCCCGACCAATCCGTCAAGTACTTGCACTTGATTGCGCATCGCGCTCGTGATCGTGTAGATGAGATCGAGTACATTGGCGCAGTTCTCGACATAACCCAACGCCGGGTCTCGGAAGAGGCGCTCGAGAAGCTGCGATCCGAGCTTGCGCAAGTTACCCGCATCATGAGTCTTGGGGCATTGACGGCCTCGATCGCGCATGAGGTCAACCAACCGCTGGCGGGCATCATTACCAATGCCAGTACGTGCCTTCGCATGCTCGCTGCCGACCCGCCTAATGTAGAGGGTGCGCGGGAAACCACGCGACGCACGATACGCGATGGCAAGCGCGCTGCGGACGTGATCGCGCGATTGCGCGCGCTGTTCGGCAAGCGGGCGGTGACCGTTGAGCCGGTCGACCTGAACGACGCCGCGCGAGAGGTCATAATGCTGTCGTCGGGGGATTTGCAACGCAATCGGGTGATGCTGCACACCGAACTGGCTGACCAACTGCCCCCGGTCGGCGGCGATCGCGTCCAGCTTCAGCAAGTGATCATGAACCTCTTGCGTAATGCTGCCGACGCGATGAGCGCCGTCAACGACCGTCCGCGGCGTATGCTAGTTAGGACAGCACGCGACGAAGATGGAGTTCGCCTCTCTGTGCGCGACGCCGGTATCGGCTTCGGGCCCGAAGGGACCGAACGGCTGTTCGACGCGTTCTATACGACGAAAAGCGATGGCATGGGAATTGGACTATCCGTCAGCCGCTCGATCATCGAGAGGCACAACGGGCGTCTTTGGGCACAGGTCAATGACGGCCCTGGAGTGACATTCTCATTTTCAATCCCCTGCTGTTCCGGGGATGCGATCACAGCTCACGATGCCCCTGCGAAACACGTGGCGGCCAACCGGACCACCAAGAATGTAGCGGGGTTTTCATGAACGTTACGCAACTGCTCGTGTCGATCATCGATGATGACGAGTCAGTACGCGAGTCTCTCCCTGACTTGGTAAAGGAGCTCGGCTTCAGCGCCGAAGCGTTCTCGTCGGCGGAGGAGTTCCTGGCGTCTGATCACGTCGATCAGACCAGATGTCTGATCCTTGACATTGCAATGCCCAGGATGAGCGGACCCGAGCTGCATCGCGAACTGATGCGTCGGGGCCGGCCGATTCCGATCATTTTCATCACTGCGCTAAAGGATGACACCGTCCGGCCACGCCTGATCGAGCAAGGTGCTGTCGACTGTCTGTTCAAGCCGTTCACCGACGACGCGCTGCAGGAGGCATTGAGTTCCGCACTACGTGCCAACTGACACTCGCGCCTTGATGGTCGCATGGCAAGGGGATAAAATCCACGATGACAAACTTGGCGACTCCACCCGATGACGTGCGGAGGTTGGCGGTCATGCCGCAGGAAACGCCCATCGTGTTCGTGGTCGACGATGACGTGTCCGTGCGCGAATCCTTGGAGCTGCTCATCCGCTCCGCCGGCTGGCTGCCGGAGATGTTCGCGTCCGCTCAGCAATTCCTGGCCCGCCAGCGGGCGCTAGTTCCGAACTGCCTCATCCTCGACGTCAATCTTCCCGACCTCAACGGGCTGGACCTGCAGAGACTCATCTCTGTCGAGCGCACAGAAACGCCGATCATCTTCATCACCGGTTATGGGGACGTGCCGATGACGGTGAAGGCGATGAAGGCCGGAGCTGTCGAGTTCCTGACCAAGCCGTTTGGTGATGAGATACTACTGGGTGCCATCGAGCAGGCGCTCAAACGTAGCACAGCCGCGCTTGCCATCGAAGCTGAGATGCGGGCGCTGAGGGGTCGTCACGCAACGCTCAGCAGACGCGAACAGGAGGTTATGGCGCTGGTAGTGACCGGTCTGCTCAATAAGCAAGTTGCTCACGAGTTAGGTATCAGCGAGATCACGGTGAAGGCGCATCGCGGCCAGGTAATGCGCAAAATGGAGGCGGGCTCTCTTGCCGACCTGGTCAACATGGCGGCTCGTCTCACCATCAGACATTAGCCTTAGCCTAGATTAGCGGACCCGTCGAAGCGCGCCTGTAGCGATGGTCCGCGAAGGGAACGACGCGCGGGAGATCAAGCCCGCCGTGGGATACGGACGCGCAGGGCGGTCTCAAACGAGAACCCCGCTGACTTCACGCATGCGAGCGGCGAAGACACCGGGATTTAAGCGACAGACCGTGTCGCACCGGCTTTTGTCCCGGCAAGGACGGGCTCATCCCCGCTCCTGCGTGGCCTCCGCGGGAAAGGTCTATATCCGAATCGCACGCTTGGGCGGAACAAGTCGAGCATTGTTTTACCATTACTGCGGCAGCGATCCCGACTGCTTCTGGTATCACGGAGGCAATGCCACGCCTGACGACGTCCGGGTCGCACAGTATCAGGGACGATCAGCCGCTGAGCGGCGTGACGTAATTTGTGTGTCGGGTGGCGTAGAAGGGTATTCAGCCCGTGCACGCGGCGACGCGCGCGGGACGACAGACAAGGACTATGACGACGACCTCAGCGAAGCCGTATCGACCGGCAGGCTGCGCACTCGCTTGCCGGTGGCCGCGAAGATCGCATTGGTCACCGCGGCGCTGACAATGGCTGTCGGTGCTTCACCAATACCGCCGGGAGCTTCCGCGTTCTTGATCAAGTGCGTCTCAACCACCGGTACCTCATCGATACGCATCGGCAGATAGTCGTGGAAATTGCTCTGCTCGACCCGACCATCCTTAAAGGTGATCGAACCATGAAGCGCGGCCGTCAGCCCGAAAAGCGTTCCACCCTGAACCTGTGCTTCGATCGTATCGGGATTGACATACATGCCGCAGTCAATCGCGCAGACGATCCGCTTGACTTTGACAGAGCCATCAGCCGCCACTTCGACCTCGGCGACTTGGGACGTGTAGCTTCCATAGGCGAATTGAACCGAAACCCCGCGGCCATGGCGTGCGGGAAGCGATGATCCCCATCCGGCTTTTTCCGCGGCAAGGGACAGAACAGCGAGTGCTCGCGGATTGTGGCCGAGCAGTCCCTTGCGATAAGCAACGGGATCCTGCCTCGCGGCATGCGCGAGCTCATCTATGAAGCTTTCGACCACAAAAACATTGTGAGTAGGTCCGACGCCTCGCCACCATGATGTTCGGACACCAGGAGGCTCGACCTGGACATAATCGACGTGAATATTAGGCAGCGCATAGGGAGGCTCTGCTGCCGCTTCCACGGCATCGGGGTCCAATCCGTCCTTGACATAAGGAGGGTAATAGCGAGCCATAACCGAGGAGCCGGCGATCCGATGCGTCCACGCCACCGGCTTGCCGGTCGCATCAAGTCCCGCCGACATCCGATCGAGATAGTACGGCCGATACATATCGTGCTGGATGTCTTCCTCGCGGCTCCAGATCACCTTCAGCGGTCCATCGACGTGCTTGGCAATCTTGACGGCGAGGATCGTACCATCGGCCTCTAGCCTCCGGCCGAAGCCGCCGCCGATCAGATGATTGTGGATTTTGATGGCATCCATTGGCAGGCCGGTGAGTTCGGCCACCTGTGACTGCGTGATCGTTGGCGCTTGCGTCCCGACCCAGATGTCGCAACGTTCCTTGCGCAGATGAACGGTGCAGTTCATCGGCTCCATCGCCGCGTGTGCGAGGAAAGGGACCTGATAGATGGCGTCAACCCGTTGTGCCGCGGCCGCAAGAGCGTTCTGCGCGTCACCGTCGTTACGAGCAACCACGCCCGGCCTTTTGGACTCCTCCTCCAAGTGCTTGACGATGTCAGCGTTGCTGACCTTGCCGTTCGGCCCGTCGTCCCACGTGATAACAGCAGCCTCGAGACCCTTCTTCGCCGCGCCTGTGTGATCGGCCACCACGGCGACGACTTCTCCGATATTGACCACCTGCCGGACGCCTTTCACGGCCCGCGCGGCCTTCTCGTCCACAGTTTTCGCCTTGCCACCAAGCACGGGCGAAATTGCAACCGCCGCAACCCTCATGCCGGGCAATCTCGCGTCGATACCGTAGAGTGCGCGCCCATCGACCTTTATTGCTGAATCCACGCGCTTGGCGCGCGTTCCGATCAGCGTGAAATCCTTTAGATCCTTCAATTTGACCTTGGCCGCATCCGGCACGGGCAACTTCGCCGCAGCCTCCGCAAGTTCGCCGTAACTCA
Source organism: Bradyrhizobium sp. LHD-71 (assembly GCF_031157255.1). Classification (GTDB taxonomy): domain Bacteria; phylum Pseudomonadota; class Alphaproteobacteria; order Rhizobiales; family Xanthobacteraceae; genus P52-10. The sequence continues at coordinate 262,544 of NZ_JAVIFX010000005.1, forward strand.
GTTGCTTCGAGCCGGATGCGTTGAACACGACGCCGTCCTTGGCGCGGCAGGTCGCTGGATCAACACTCCACCGCTTGGCGGCGGCCGCAATCAGCAGATTACGCCCCACTGCGCCTGCTTGACGCAGCGGCGTCCAGAACGCGCGGACAGAGGCCGAACCGCCTGTGTTTTGGATGCCAATAATCGAATTGACGTAAAGCGCATGGTTTGGCGGCGCATGCTGAAGCTGAATCTGGTCAAGCCCGACTTCCAGTTCTTCGGCCAGAAGCATCGAGAGAGACGTGTAAACCCCTTGGCCCATCTCGATCATCGGCATGACGAGGATCACCGCGCCGGCTGGATTGATCCGTATAAATCCATTCGGCGCGAACGTGCCCGTGACTTCATTGTCGAGCACTTGCGAAGCCGGCGCTGCGAAAACCGACTGCGTGCGCGCACCGGTCAGCACAAAACCGAGCAGCAGACCTGTACCCTGAAGAAAGGTTCGGCGCGATACAGCCGCTTCATCAGCAATCTGCTCTCTCAGAATAAGCCCGTCCATGATCTCAAACTCCAGCGGCGTGCTTGATCGCGGCGCGGATGCGCTGATAGGTGCCGCATCTGCAGACATTGCCCGACATGGCCGCGTCGATGTCTCCATCCGTCGGCTTCGGCGTGTCCCTCAGCAGTGCCGTCGCCGACATGATCTGGCCGGACTGGCAGTAGCCGCACTGAACCACCTCCAGGTCCAGCCAGGCCTTCTGCACGGCCGCGCCTTGCGGCGACTGACCAATCGCCTCGATCGTCGTGATCGCGCTCTCGCCGACGCTGTCGACCGGGGTCTGGCAGGAGCGGACCGGCTGTCCGTCGAGATGCACAGTGCAGGCGCCGCAGAGCGACTGGCCGCAGCCGAACTTGGTCCCGGTCATACCGAGTACGTCGCGCAGCACCCACAGCAGAGCGATGTCGCCGTCGACATCGACCTCATGGGGTGTGCCGTTGATCTTTAACGTGAAAGCCATGATGCCTCTCGGTGGCTAGAGCTGATCGGACGCAACCGGTCGACCTGGACAGCGCCGGCTGACTGCATCCATCAAATTGTGGTCGCCGCTCACGGCCGAACGCGAATGACGCACCGCCGGCCTTCTTAGCGATCGCGCGGTCGACTACCCCAGGATCGGACGCCGCCGGCGAAATTAGAAATTCTCTTTGGACATGCATTCGATAGTTATCGGGTATCGTCACCCAAGGCGTTGTGTCCGCGTGTCCGGTGCGTCTTCGAGGTCGTCGACTGAGGCGATCACGTCGTGAGTGTGCGCCATTCTTTGGTTTTCGTCGCGCAGGGCCGTGATGTTGAAGAACGCAAGTATGCCGCTGATGACAAAAAAGCCACCGCAACTGTGAGGACGAGGATCGTCGCAGATTGCCCGACCGATTGCGAACGCGATATTGCTGAGGGGTATTTTGACGTCATGCAAAATCGCGAAATTGAAACTATTGCAGCGATTGTCGCGAGGACGTGTTGTTCAATGACGAGATAAAAAATGCTGATGAGCGGCGGAGGAGCCGCCGTCATCAGGTGATGCGTAGCATCGCGAGCCCGAGGCGGCTCAGTCGACTCCGACCGTCTTGGATACGGAGGCCGCGATGATCGACGAAGCCTTGAAACTTCCCGCCTTCCTTGTTGCCTCACTTACGAACGCGGATGATCGTCTTCCCTGGAGTCCGTTTGGTCGGGTTGAACCCGTTGACGGCATCGTCCAGGGACGCGACGGTCCCGATGTTCGTCCGCAGTCGTCCGTCCCGCACGCGTTGGATGATCTCACTCAGTTGGACGCGATTGGACTCGACGACGAAGTCGATCGTCAGGCCGTCGGCGGGTCGCGCGTCGGTCGGCCCGGCGATGGTCACTAGCGTACCTCCGGCACGAACGAGGGCTGCTGACCGTGTGGCGATCTCGCCGCCGATGACATCGAACACCAGATCTACTCCGCCAACGTCTTCGAGTTTGTCCTTCTCGAGGTCGACAAACGCCTGCGCGCCGAAGTCAAGCGCCGCCTGACGGTCACCGCCGCGTCCGGTGCCGATGACGTAGGCGCCGGCCAATCGGCCCAGCTGCGTCACCATCGAGCCGACGGCGCCGGCCGCGCCGTGCACAAGGAGAGTCTGCCCCGCCTGAAGGCGGCCGTACTCGAACAATCCCTGCCACGCAGTCAAGCCCGGGATTATGACGCTCGCGCCCACCGTGAAGTCGACGTCGCCCGGCAGTGGTGCGAGATTGCGTGACTCGACTACGACATACTCCGCCAGCGTGCCGTCACGGGTCCAGTCTGTGAGGCCGAACACCCGCTGTCCGACCGACACGCCCCTCGTGCCATAACCGAGGGCGGTGACGACACCAGCCAATTCGTGCCCGGGGATCGTTGGTGTCCGGTCGCGTCCGAGGCGATCGGTCCAGTTGGAGGGCCACGTGAGCTCACCAGAGGTGAACCCCGACGCGTGAACCTCGACGACGACGTCGTTCAGCGCGGCCTCCGGCTTGGGCCGATCCACCAGCTTCATTCCGGCCGTCCCAGCAGCCTGGTCTGTTACAATGATTGCCTTCATCTGAACTGCTCCTCGGTCATTTGACGATTGGCGGAAGTGTCGCCGCATTGGTCACGGACGAACGCGGATGATCGTTTTCCCCTTGCGTCGTTCCGGCTTGTTAATGGCAGCGACAGCCCCGTCGAGGCTCGCGATGGCTCCGATGTTCGTTCGCAGCCGTCCGTCTCGAACCCTCTGGATGATCTCGCTGAGTTGCGCGCGATCTGACTCGACAACGAAGTCGACCGCCAGACCATCGGCGGGACGTGTCTCGGCCGGCCCCATGATGGACACCAGTGTTCCTGCGGTTCGGACAAGCCGCGTGGAGCGCTTCGCGATGTCGCCGCCGAAGACATCAAAAACCAGATCGACCGGGCCCACGTCTTCCAGAGCCTCGTTCTCCAGGTCAACAAACTCCCGGGCACCGAAGTCGAGCACCGCTTGACGGTCGGCGGCGCGTCCTGTGCCGATCACATAGGCGCCGGCCTCTCGTGCGAGCTGCGTTACCATCGACCCGACGACGCCCGCCGCCCCATGAGCGATGACGCGCTGCCCCGGCTGAAGTCGCCCATGTTCAAACAATCCCTGCCAGGCCGTCAGGCCGGACATCACGACGCTCGCTCCGACCGTGAAGTCGATATCGCCCGGCAGCGGCGCGAGCCGGCGTGCCTCGACCGCTACATACTCGGCCAAGGTGCCGTCACGATACCAGTCGGTGAGCCCGAACACCCGCTGTCCAACCGAAAGCCCGGTTGTGCCGTAGCCGAGAGCGGTGACCACGCCGGCCAGTTCATGTCCGGGGATCGGCGATTTTCGCTCACCACCGCTGCGATCGCTCCAGGTCGGAGGCCACGTAAGCTCGTCCCACGTGAATCCTGACGCATGGACCTGCACGACGACGTCGTTTATCGCCGCCTGCGGTTCCGGCTGGTCCACCAGCTTCATCCCGGTTGTTCCCGCAGCCTGGTCCGCCACTACGATCGCTTTCATCATTCAGCTCCAAATGGGCGGGATGTCTTCATTTCCTGATCTCGTTTGTACGCAACCCGAAAATAGGATCCGCACCTCCAGGGTCTCATGTCCTCTGGCGATAACGGGTGCCGGTTATCGGGTGACCAACACCGGAGTTTTGGTCTGCGCCAGGACGTTGTTGGTCTGGCTACCCAAAAGCAGGCGACCGAGCCCGCGACGCCCGTGCGAGCCCATGACGATCAGGTCGGTCCCAAGATTCTCGGCGGTGATGACAATGCCTTCGGCCGGGAAGCTGTCTTTGACGTGAACGGTCTTAACCAGAAGCCCAGCATCCTTTACCTTGGCCCCGGCCTTGTCGAGCAGGCCCTTCGCCACTTTTTCCTGCCCCTCGATCAGTTCGTTCGGATCGGCAATGTAGCCCGCGTCACCGTAGTAGCCGGTGCTAACCGGCTCGCTCACGGTCACGATGGTGAGATCGGACTTGAGGGCCGTGGCGATAGAGATCGCGTGATCGAGTGCGCGATCCGCCAAGTCAGAACCATCGGTCGCGACCAGAATGTGGCCATACATTACCTGTTGCCTCCAGAAAAAATATGTCGTCAATCGCGACGATGCCTTGAGATACTTGCCGTAGAGGTACGTATTCTGATCTCGGTGCAGGAGCGAAAAGTAAGCTCGCGCGTCTCTATGGTCCAATGCCCTATAGCTATTGAATCGATGCCGTCAGTGCGAAGCCACAACGAACCGAGATGGGCTTCGTGGATCGATATGGGCGCATGGCGATCGTTTGCGCGCCAGCGGCGTTCCAGCCAGGAGCCGTCGCTCCACCGATGCCTTGAGGGCGCCGCGATGCGTGAGGCTGTATTCGGCGGGCGCTCGCTCCATACGGCATAGGGGGTCTGCCTTCAGCGGGAGTAGGGCACCATCCGGTCCGACGATCTCATATTTGTAGCAATGGTTCGAACCGAGGCCGGGAATGAAGATTTCCCACACACCGGCAGCATGGCGCAGCCGCATCGGACAGCGCCGCCCGTCCCAGTCGTTGAAGTCCCCGACGACGCTGACGCGTCGGGCGTTGGGCGCTCAGACGCAAAGGAAACACCCGGCACGCCATCGTGCTCACGCAAGTGAGCGCCGAGCACATCATAACTTTCCCGATGCTCGTCTTGCACCAGCAGGTGAATGTCGAAATCGCCGAGGATGGGCGGAAAGGCGTAGATGTCGTCGAAATCGACCGTTCCCGGCGCGCCTTCGCCGCGCAGGCAGTAGCGAAGGGGGCGCGGTCGCCGAGCGTGCCGATGAAGAGCCCATCGGCGTGCGCGCGTTGCAATTCGCCGGCCTCGGCGTCTGTGTCGCTCTGAACGACGAGGAGCCGACGCGCCCAAGGCAGAGTGTTCGACCGTGGCAGCTTTCATCGTGCCGAGGCAACCGTAACACAGAGCGTCACGGGCGGTGCTCCGGAGTCGCGGCGCGATCGAGGAAGAAGCGGAGTGCACCTTCTGGCCGCAGCCGCACCGCCGGTAATGAGGTGTCGCCGTCGAAGAGCCGATCGAGTACCCCGCGCTTTGCTTCGCCGGCGGCCAGAAACGCGACCTCCCGGCTGCTGTTGAGCGCTGGATAAGTGAGAGAAATGCGCGGTTCGGGCTTGGCGCCGACGACCGGGGCGACCCACCGTCGGCGCTCCTCGAGAATTGCCATGCCGGGGAAGAGCGATGCGATGTGACCTTCCGGCCCCAGGCCTAGGAGGATCACGTCGAACAGAGGCCGTTTCGGTGTCAGCGCTGTCGCGCCATAAAAGGACTGGAGGGTGCGCTCGTACTCGACCGCCGCTTCCGCGGGCGTCAGACCTTCGGTCGGTATAGGATGAACGTTGGTGGCGGGAATCTGCATCCGAGATAGGAGGGTCTCGCGCACCATCCGGAAGTTGCTGTCGGCGTCGTCGTGCGGCACGAAACGTTCGTCGCCCCAAAACCAGTGCGTCCGCCTCCACGGGAAGGCGTCATAGTAGGGAGGTGCCGCCAGCAACTCATAGAGCCGGCGCGGGGTCGAGCCCCCGGAAAGAGCGATCGTGAAGGTGTCCCGCTTTGCCAGCGCGGTGGTCAGGAGCCAGTCGGCGGCGCGCCGCGCCAGCGCCTCGGGGTCGAATAGCACTTCAACGGCGGCGTTGGAAAACGCAGTCATGGGCGTTCCTTTCCGGCTTTCGCTCGTCACCGATGGCAATGGTCGCATCGGTGTGTTTAATTGACCCGAAGATGGCACCGGCGAGCGTGGCGCCGGTTGCCGCTAATCTCTTCGTTAACCCGACGGAAATCGTCGGCGCGGATCGAAGGTGCGACGAGGACTGACATCATCGCGCGACCTCGGCCGGCGTCGGGTTCAGGATGAACTGCTCGATCGCCTTGGCAAAGCCCTCGTCGTTGTAGGATCCAGTGACGGCGTGCGCTTGTTTTTTGACGTCCGGTCCGGCGTTGCCCATGGCGATACTGAAGCCGCTCTTGCGGAACATTAGCACGTCATTCGGTTGATCGCCGATGGTGGCGATTTCTGCCGGTGGGATGGACAGGAACTTCGATAGCGCCTGGACCACGGTCCCTTTGTTTGCCATCGGATGCGTGACGTCGAGATAGTAGGGCTGCGAGCGGGCGGCCGACGCCGATGCGCCGAGCACATCTTGTACCTCCTTCTCGACGCGCGCGAGGCGGTCAAGATCGTCGCTCACGCCAACGATCTTCACGGCGTGCTGCAGTGCCACGCCGAAATCGTCGACGACCGTCGGCGGAAACTTGACCGTCCATTGCTCGCGCGCGACGTGCGGCGCCTCGCGATCGCGAATGAGCCATTGGTCGCTGGTATAGACCCAGGCGTCCATGCCGTGGGCACGAATGAGATCGACCGCATGGTGCGCCGTTTTGGGGGCGAGAAGGTGCTCCTCGATGACCGTCATGTCGGAATTAACGAAGATTCCGCCGTTGAAGCCCGCGATAGGCGTGTCGAGCGCCAGCGGCCCGAGTAACATCGCCAAGCCACGCGGCGGCCGGCCGCTGGTGATGGCAAAGCGGACGCCGTGCCGGCGGAGCGCCTGAATAGCGGTCCGCGCGCGGTTCGTCAGAACTTTCTGTTCCGTGACGAGCGTGCCATCGACATCCGCGATGACCAGGGAAATCTTACGCTTCTCGCGCATCGATGGTTTCCTTTCCCACAGTCAACCAAGCGGTCGCCATGCGCGGCCGTCTCGGGCGAGCAGTTCGTCGGCTGAGGTTGGACCGCTGCTGCCGGCGGCGTACTGTGGGACGTCGAGCACTGCCTGGCCCGCCCACGCATCGATTATCGGCTGGACAGCCCGCCAGCCGGCTTCGATATTGTCGGCGCGCTGGAACAGAGTCGCATCACCAATCAGGCAATCGTAGATCAGCGTCTCGTATCCGGTGGCACAAGTCGCTTTGAAATAGTCGGCATAGGCGAAATCGAGTTTGACATTGCCCAAGACAACGGCCGGGCCGGGGCGCTTGGCCGCGAGCTCCAGCGCGACGCCTTCATCAGGCTGGATGTGTAGAATCATCCAGTTAGGGTGCATCCGTTCGACATCGGTGCCACGAAACAACGAATAAGGCGCTTGCCGAAACCGGATGGCGATTTCCGTCCTCCGCCGCTTCATGTATTTGCCGGTGCGCAGATAGAAGGGCACGCCGGCCCAGCGCCAGTTATCCACATTGAGCTTGCAGGCGACGAAAGTCTCAGTAGTCGAGTCGGGAGCTACGTCGGGCTCGTGTCGATAGGCAGCAGCTGGTTTGCCTAAAATGGAACCGGCCCCGTATTGGCCGCGCACGGCGTTGCGCAACGCCTCTGCTTCGCCCATCGGCCGGATCGCCTGAATGATTTCGGCCTTCTTTGCCCTAACGGCATCCGCGTCAAACGAAATTGGCGGCTCCATGGCCGTCATCGCGAAGAGCTGGAACAGATGATTGGGGACCATGTCCCTTAACGCGCCGGTCTGTTCGTAAAACCTGCCGCGCCGCTCAACTCCAACGGTCTCCGCCGCCGTGATCTGGACGTGGTCGATATGCGCTCGATTCCAGATCGGCTCGAAGATGCCATTGGCGAAGCGTATCGCCATGATGTTCTGTACCGTTTCCTTGCCAAGGAAATGGTCCATCCGGTAGATCTGGTGCTCGGCCATGGTCTTCAAGATGTCGGCGTTGAGCGCCCGGGCTGACGCGACGTCGTGGCCGAATGGCTTCTCGATCACAACCCGACGCCAGGCGCCGTCGTTTTCTTCAGTGAGTCCCGCTTCTCCAAGCCTGGACACCGCTGTGCCGAACAGACGGTCGGCGACCGCGAGATAGAAAAGGTAATTGCCGCCGGTCCCGGCTTTCACGTCGAGAGAGGCGAGATGGTCGCCGAGCCGCTTATAGGCCTCCGGATCATCGAGGTCACCTGGCAGGTACGTCATGCGATCGGTCAGCCAGCGCCACGCAGCCTGATCGAGCTGATCGACCTGAAACCCGCAATCACGTCCGGCGACGAACTCGTTCATTCTCGCGGTGAGGTTCAAAATCCAGTCCTCTGTCGTCTGCGACATCCGACTGACGCCGACGAGCCGGAATTGTTCGGGCAGACGTTTGGCGCGGACCAGATTGTACAGCGCCGGCACGATCAGACGCTTCGTCAGGTCGCCGGTGGCTCCGAAGATCACCATGGCGCAAGCAGGCGCGACGGCGACCGCACCGGTCTGCGCGCCGCTCTCCGTCTCTCTCGGCTCAGCTGCCTCATCCATCATATTCGTCTCTCTCTTATTCCGGCCGAAACCTCGGTTTCATCATCTACGCCCAGCAATTCCTTCGCGATCGTGACGACATTTTCGGGCTCAAAGCCGAATTTGCGTTGCAACTCCTTCAGCGGCGCGGAGGCGCCGAAGGTCTCCATGCCGATGACCCGCCCGGCGTCACCGACATAGCGCTCCCAGCCGAGCGTCGATCCCTGTTCGACGGCGAGCCGCACCTTGATCTCGGGCGGGAGCACACTGTCGCGATAGGACTGCGGTTGGCGCTGAAAGATGTCCCAGGAAGGCATCGAGACCACGCGGGAGCGAATTGCCTGAGTGGCCAGCTCTTTTTGAGCTGTGACGATCAAAGAGACCTCGCTGCCAGAGGCAATCATGATGATCTCAGGCGGGCCGCCGGGCGTGTCCGCCATGACATAGGCTCCACGTGCAACGCCGGCGGCTGGGGCGTATTGGGTGCGATCGAACGTCGGCAGCGGCTGGCGCGACAGCGCAAACACTGCCGGCTGATGGCGCAGTTGCAGGACGTAGCGATAGGCCTCGACGACTTCGTTGGCATCGGCCGGCCGCAGGACGACCAGCCCGGGGATGGCGCGCAGCGACATCAGATGTTCGACCGGCTGATGGGTTGGCCCATCCTCGCCGTCGCCCATCGCATCATGGCTGAAGGCGAGAATGGTCGGGAGTTCCATGATGGCGGAGAGTCGGATGGCTGGCCTCGCATAGTCGCTGAAGACGACGTAGGTCGCCCCGAAGGGGCGGAGTTTTGACAAAGCCAGGCCGTTAACGACCGCCACCATGGCGTGCTCGCGAACGCCGAAATGGAGGTATTGGCCGTTCGGGCTGCCAGGCTGAAAGTCGTGTGCGCCTGCGAATTTCAGAGCGGTCTTGGTAGAGTTTGTAAGGTCGGCCGATCCGCCGATGAGCCATGGAATATTCTGGGCGAGCCTGTTCAACACCGCGCCCGAGGCTTCGCGTCCGGCGAGGCCCTTGGGATCCGGCGGAAATTCTGGCAGGTCGTGATCCCACCCCGCCGGCAGCTCGCGATGCTGCATCTGATCGATCTCGATGGCAAACTCCGGGAAGGCCCCGCGGTACGCGGCAAACAGCGTTTCCCAGCGCTCGCGCGCCGCGGCGCCGCGTGCGCCGACCCCGGCCTCGAAATGCTCGCGCACCCCATCAGGCACAAGAAATTTGGCGTCTTCCGGCCAGCCATAGGCGCGCTTGGTCAAGCGAACTTCGTCTTCGCCCAACGGGTCGCCATGGGCCGCCGCCGTGTCGACTTTGTGGGGCGAGCCATAACCGATATGGCTGTCGAGAATGATCAGGGTCGGCCGCCCTGTGGTGCTCCGAAACGTCGCGAGCGCATTCTCGATCTGTCCGAGGTCATTGGCATCGCCAACCCGCAGCACGTTCCAACCGTAAGCCAGAAACCGAACCGCGACGTCTTCGGTGAAGGTGATGCGCGTATTGCCATCGATCGTGATGTGGTTGTTGTCGTAGATCCAGCACAGATCGTCGAGAGCTAGGTGACCGGCCAGCGAGGCCGCCTCCGAACCGACCCCTTCCATGAGGCAGCCGTCGCCGCAGAGCGCATAGATTTTATAGTCGAAGATATCGAAGCCAGGGCGGTTGTAGCGGTCGCCGAGCCACTTGCGGGCGATGGCCATGCCGACGCTGTTGGCGATCCCCTGGCCGAGCGGACCGGTCGTCGTTTCGACCCCGGACGCCCAATGATATTCCGGATGCCCTGTCGCCTTACTGTCGAGCTGGCGAAAGCGGCGGATGTCATCCAGCGTGATTGCCGGCTGTCCAAGACGCTCGTAGTCAGCGTTCACTGCCCGCGTGCCAGTCAGATAAAGCACAGACCACAACAGCATCGACGCATGGCCATTGGACAGTATGAAACGATCGCGGTTTGGCCAGATCGGGTCTTTCGGATCAAAGCGCATGACCCGGTTCCACAGAGTATACGCCAGCGGCGCCAGCGCCATCGGCGTACCGGGATGGCCCGAGTTCGCCTGCTGGATTGCGTCGATGGAGAGGGTGCGAATGGTGCTGATTGCTAGTTGATCGAGCGCTTGTTCGGTCATGCCTTTCGCCTTTCCTTCGTGCATTCGTGTGCAATTGGCTACGGCTTGGCCGGCTTTTCGATATGCGCGCCAAATTCGTAGCGCATGGCCGACAGCAGCTTGTCGGCGAAATCCGCATTTCCACGCGAGCTGAAACGTTCATAGAGCGCTGAGGACAAGACGTGTGCCGGTACGCCTTCGTCGATCGCCGCTCTGATCGTCCACCGCCCTTCGCCGGAATCCGAAACCCGGCCCGCAAAGCCGGACATTGTCGGATCCTTGAGGAGCGCTGTCGCCGACAGATCGAGAAGCCAGGAGGAAATGACGCTACCGCGGCGCCACAGTTCGGCGATGTCCGGTAAGTTCAGATCGTACTGATAGTGTTCGGGATCGCGCAGCGGCGTCGTTTCGGCATCGATCACGTCCGTCGCTTTGCCGATATCGGCGGCTTTGAGGATGGCAAGACCCTCGGCGTAAGCCGCCATAACGCCGTATTCGATGCCGTTGTGCACCATCTTGACGAAATGTCCGGCGCCGTTCGGTCCGCAGTGCAGATAGCCCTTCTCAGCTGTGCCGTCCGTTCGTTCCCGACCTGGAGTACGAGGAATGTCGCCACGGCCAGGCGCCAAGGTCGCAAAAATCGGGTCGAGGTACCTGGCGATGCTCGCTTCGCCCCCGATCATCAAGCAATAGCCGCGCTCGAGCCCCCAGACGCCGCCACTGGTCCCGGCATCGACATAATGGATGCCCTGGCTCGCCAACTCCTGGGAGCGCCGGATATCATCGACGTAGTAGGAATTGCCGCCGTCTATCAGAATGTCGCCCTGCTCGAGATGCGGCAACAGGGCCGAGATGGTTTGATCGACCGCGGCGGCCGGTACCATCATCCAGATGGCGCGCGGCTTCGTCAGCGACCGTGCCAGTTCCTCGAGCGAGGCCGTGCCGACGGCGCCCGCTTCGACGAGCCTATGAACCGCTTCCGACGATCTGTTGTATACGACGCACTCGTGGCCGCCAGCCAAAAGACGGCGGGCCATGTTTGCTCCCATCCGGCCGAGACCGATCATTCCGAGCTGCATGTGCAAGTCCTCCTTTTTGAAGTTGGATTGACGAGCCGGCGATTGCGCCTTGATCCGCGCACGGCAACCACCAACGTCGGCTGTTTTCGATCGTCGGCCGACTCGTTCCCCTTAAGCGTCGTCATCAGACGATGCCTTTCAGCTTGCGGTAACGCCGGATCAGCGCGTTGGTGGAACTGTCGTGTTGGAGCTCGGGTTCGGTTGTGCTCTCGAGTTGCGGAATGATCTGTTGGGCAAGTGCTTTGCCTAACTCCACGCCCCACTGGTCAAACGAATCGATCCCCCAAATCGCGCCCTGCGTGAACACGCTGTGCTCATAGAGCGCGACGAGGCGGCCTAGCGTGTCTGGCGTCAAGCTATCGAGCAACAAGGTGTTCGATGGTCGGTTGCCCTCGAACAGCCGATGCGGCACGAGCCGATCCTGTATGCCCTCGGCTCGCATCTGCGTTTCACTTTTACCGAAGGCCAGGGCTTCCGCCTGTGCGAAGACATTCGCAACCAGCATGTCATGGTGAGCACCCAGCGGATTGAGCGTCTTCGCGAAGGCGATGAAGTCGCAAGGGATAAGGCGAGTGCCCTGGTGGATCAGCTGATAGAAGGAGTGCTGGCCGTTTGTGCCCGGCTCGCCCCAGTAGATCGGACTGGTGTCGTAATCGACGCGAGTGCCATCGAGCGTAACGTGCTTGCCGTTGCTTTCCATCGTCAATTGCTGGAGATACGCGGGAAAGCGGTTCAAATATTGCTCGTAAGGCAGAACAGCCGCCGTCTGGGCGCCGAAGAAATTGTTGTACCAGATCGCGAGCAGCCCCATCAGCACAGGAAGGTTCCGCTCGAACGGCGCGGTACGGAAGTGCTCGTCGACGGCGTGGAAACCATCGAGCATGGCACGGAAATTCTCCGGGCCGATGGCGACCATCGTCGACAGGCCGATCGCTGAATCCAGCGAGTAGCGCCCACCGACCCAGTCCCAGAAGCCGAACATGTTGGTCGTGTCGATGCCGAACTTCGCGACTTCCAATGCATTGGTCGAGACGGCGACGAAATGCCGGGCGATCGCGGATTCGTCACGGTTCAAGCCGGAGAGCAGCCAGTCTCGAGCGGTCCGCGCGTTCGTCATCGTTTCCAGCGTCGTGAACGTCTTGGAAGAAACGATGAACAAGGTCTCTGCCGGATCGAGGCCCTTGACTGCTTCGGCAAAGTCCGTGCCGTCGATATTCGACACGAAGTGGAACGTCAGCGACCGATCACTGTAGTGCCGAAGGGCCTGATAAGCCATGACCGGACCGAGGTCCGAACCGCCGATCCCGATATTGATCACATTGCGAATGCGTCTGCCGGTGTGACCCTTCCAGGCGCCGCCGCGCACGCGATTGGCAAAATCCGCCATCTTGTCGAGAACGGCATGAACGTCAGGCACCACATTGCGGCCATCGTGAATGATAGAGGTCCCCCGAGGCGCGCGCAGCGCGACGTGAAGAACGGCGCGGCTCTCAGAGGCGTTGATCTTGTCACCGCGAAACATCGCATCGATGTGCTCGCGCAATCCGGATTCCGCGGCGAGCCGCAGCAACAGGCTCAGGGTTTCGTCGGTGATCCGGTTCTTCGAATAGTCGAGATAAAGTCCGGCGGCCTCGACCGACAGCCGTTCGCCGCGTTCGGGATTCTCGGCGAACAGTTGCTTGAGATGGACGTCCTTGATCTCGCAATAATGCTTTTCTAGCGCGCTCCACGCGGGGCGCATGCGTAACGCGAGCGCTTTCGTTGGCTTTCCCTCCTTTAACGACTTGCCAATTTGCGTGGGTCCCGATCGCGATTCGACGCGCCCTTTGGACGCGATGCGGGCCATCAACTCATTCCAGGACTTGACGAAGGCTCCGGCTCCTTCTTCCTGAAGCCGGGCGGCGAGCGCGTCGACAGCGATACCCGCCTTGGTGAAGGACGCGAGAACGCTCTCGCAGTCGTCGCCGTCAGGGGAAAGAGCCGCACGAACCTCGCCGTGATCGGCGAAGGCCTTAAGCGTCGCCTCCGGCATTGTGTTGATGGTGAAGGGCGCAGCGAGGGCCTGCGCGTAGAGAATATCGGAAGCTTTCGGGTCCTTGGTTCCAGTGCTGGCGAACAACAGGCGCTGCGGACAAGCGCCCGCATTGGCGGCGCGTTGAAAGCGTGGCGACGCCAGCTGTTCCTGATATGCCTCGTAGGTGTGCTGAGCGACCGCGATGCCAAGTCGATTCGTCAACTCCTCTGGCACCGCGCCGGCGACGGCGACGTCCCAGCGGCTGACAAACAAAGAGGCGACTGATGGGACTGCCGGATTCATCCCTGCCGCGATGCGCCGTTCGACGCCGCGCAGATAAGCCTCGGAGGCGGCGAGATACTGCTTTCGCGAGAAGAGTAGTGTGACATTGATCGGAATGCCGGCGAAGATCGCGTCTTCGATAGCGGGAATTCCTTCAGCGGTGCCCGGGATCTTGATGAAGAGGTTCGGCTTGCCGCCGCGGCGGTGGAGATCGCTGGCCGCTTTGATCGTACGTCCGGTGTCGCGCGCCAGGAGCGGCGAGACCTCCAGCGACACCCAGCCGTCCACTCCGTCAGTCCGGACGAAGGTCGGTCGAAACAGATCTGCGGCTTGTCTCAAGTCCGTGAGCGCCAGATTGAAGAACAAGTCCTCGGCCGATTGCGCCGAGGGCGCGATACGGGAGATATCAGCGTCATAGGCACTACTGCTTTTGATCGCGTGCTCGAAAATTGTCGGGTTGGACGTCAGTCCCGTCACTGAGAAATCGTCGATGTAACGTCGCAAGGTCCCGTTGTTCAACAGATCGCGTGTGATGCTGTCGAGCCAAAGGCTTTGACCGCAATCCTGGAGTAGCTTTGTCTGTTTCATGGCAGTAATTCCGTGCTCGACGCACCAGCGTTGATGGTTTGATCGTCATTGATTGACGAAGTAATCACTCGACGGCGAGTTCAAAATCGACACCCTCCCATCGATCCGCGGCCGGTCAATAAAGCGTGAACACAATCGCGTTGCCTGGCTTGAGGCGCCGTATCGAGATCGGCGAAGTGGGTGCCGAGACCGCGGGGCAGCAAAGTGGCCCGAGCCTATTTAGCTCATACGGGAACCCGGATGCATCCTCTGCAGCCGAGCGTTAGCTTGCGTGAAGACGAACCCTCCGAGGACCCTAGGAGAGGGTCGACGCGACCGGATAGATTTCAGATCGAGCCGGCCGGCGTAACGTGAGGAAAATCCTTCTCGGGATCGAACACGTTATTGAAGAAGTTCGTCAGCGAGTACATCGCCACCAAGGCGACGATCTCAATGATGTTTGCATCGGTGTAGCCGGCATCACGGACCGCCTTTAGATCGGCGTCACTGACATGACCGCGGGTCTCGATGACTTTGCGCGCGAACTGGACGGCGGCATCCCGCTTCGGGTCCGTTGCATGGCCCTTCCGAGCGAGAATGATCTCATCGGCCGGCAGCTTGGCCATATGCTCGGCCGTAAAGCTGTGAACCGTCAGGCAGTAGTTGCACCCGTTCACTTCGGAGACGGTAAGGCCGATGCTGTCGCGCGTCTTCACGTCGAGCGCCTTGCTCATGGAGTCCAGCAGGGCGGCCCATGCGTTGAACGCGATTGGGCTCTGCGCGAAGGTCGCCATCATATTTGGTGTGAAGCCGATGTTCTTGGTGAACGTATCGAGAGTCGGTTTGCAAGCGACCGGCACTTGATCCGGCCTTAGAGCGTTACTTCTTGCCATCGTATTCTCCGCAATTGATACTCATACGAGACGCAGGACGTCGGCAACCGGACGGCGCGGCTTCTGCCGCCAATTCCCTGGACGCTCCGCCCCTACGGCCAAGAGCATGACCGGCACTTCGTCCTTGGTCAGTCCGAACTCGCGGTGCACCGCATCCGCATCGAACCCGATCATCGGCGTCGAACCCAAGCCTAGCGAACGGGCTGCATAGATTATCGCCGCCGCGCCAAAGGTGCCGGTGCGAACGGCCTCGTCGCGCTGGCGCTGCGGGTATTCCATGTAGAGATCGCGCGCCGGGATTTCCCAATCCGGCACCATCTTTGCCGGCATGATGCCGGCCTCCACAACCGGCGCCAGGCGCTCTGGGACGACGCTGGAATCGGCCAACTGACCGCAGACGATGAAGGTAACGGCGGCCTCGGTGATCGCGGGCTGACTCCATGCGATCGGACTGAGCCTAGCTTTGGCTTCCGGGGTGCGCACCGCGATGAAGCGCCAGTTCTGCAAGTGGAATGATGTCGGCGCGGTGGTTCCGATTCGCACCAGCTCCTGGATCTGGTCGTCGCTCAAGGTGGCGGTGGGATCGTAGTACTTGGTGGTGCTGCGGCTCAGAATGGTTTCAATAACGGCGTTGGTCATCGCACTTCCGGTGGTCATGATGATTCCTAGTGTTCAGGAGTGACTGAGCTACGAGACGCTTTGCGCCTTTTGTCGAAAATCTCTCTGCGGTGGGGCGTATCGCCATCTGATGCCCGAGTCGTCGGTCGTTCCCGAAAGCGAAGGGTCAACTATGTCGCCTCGACGCCTATCCGGCGCGGCAAGGCGCCGTCAGCGGTGATACATCGACGTCCTTCACTTTCGCGCGCGGGTCGGACAGGGCACGCTTGCTCGTCTAGGGGCGCGGCTGTGGTTGCGGCAACCCCGACACGGCAACAGCCCGGCCGATGGTCTTCCTTGGGTTCATCGGTTCTCCTTGTTGCCCATGCGGCAAGACAGCTCGGTGTGATGAGTCATCTCGCGTTGATGCGGCCGCATCTGCGTCGCCCAGCGGGCGCTACGATCGAACACGACAGTGCGCTTGGGAAATTCCTTTTGGACATGCATTCGATAGGTGCGGGATATCGTCGCCTAGAAGGCGACACCCGCGCGCCCTGTGCGATCAACGCGAGGTTATTGAGGAGTACACCTGAACCGGCGTATCCGGTGGTGTTGGGGAGCATGGATTGGCGCTTCGCGAGCGCTTGTGAGTGACCGTGGGCCGGCCCGCGCCGCTGGCGTTGCACGGCACGAGCCGTCTCTTTGGACGAACGGCGACGGATTGTGGATTCGCGGCGCGATGAGCGGATTTACCATCCGCCGGCGGCCGCGTACGGCCTGCGGCACTCCCGTTTGCACCATTTGGGGAAACGCGCGGCGATGCCCGATCTCAATGCAAAGCCGCCTCACCTCCTTTGGTGCGGCGTGCAGCGCACAGAGGTTCCGGACGTCCTTCGCGGCGCCCGGTTGCTGAGCGCTCCCGCGATCAAAATAGCTGAACTCGGGATGCCTGAATCGACTGATGGCTCACGCGAAGCCGAGGCGGGCAGTCGACACCAAGGAGTAGTTCTTCTTGACGCTGCCTGAGCGAGTGAGACTCCTCCCGTTGGGTTTCCCCCTTACGTCCTGGGCGTTCGCGATCCGGACCTGGCTGGCGGCTATTCTTGCATTGTATGTAAGCTTTTGGCTGTCGATCGAAACGCCGTCGATGGCGATAATAACGGTTGCGATCATCGCCGAACCAACCCGCGGTCAGGCCCTTGATAAGGCTGTCTTTCGTATCCTTGCGACGATCATCGGCGTCGCGGCTTCCATAGTCATAACAGGCCTCTTCTCCCAGTCGCGGGATCTCCTGCTGATCGCCTATGCCGGCTGGATGGGGCTGTGCGTGTACGCCGCAGGAATGCTCGACGGCAATCGTGCTTACGCGGCGGTCCTGTCGGGCTTCACCGTGGCCCTGGTTGCGATCCAGGAAATGAACAATCCGGAGCACGTGTTCGAGGCGGGCATGATGCGTGGTGCGGGAATCCTCATCGGCATTGCATCGCTCACGATTGTCAACGACCTCCTATGGTCGCCCGATCGCCATACGAAACTCATCGCACAACTGGCCGATATCCGGCGCCGCATTGGCAACCAGGCGAAAGCGGCGATCCTTGGAGAGCCTGCGAAGCCAACAGCGTCCGCGGCTTTGCTCGCTGAAATAGCGGCGCTTCGGCCTGAGATTGCGACCCTTTCGGTTGAGTCGAGCAGCGGTCCCGTCAGAAGCATCGCGGGTCAAAATGCAGCCGCCGCGCTCGTGGCGGAGCTACATGCCGCACGGAGCCTCGAGGTGCTGCCGGTCACCGCTGATAAGGCGACGTCCGAGAAGATAGTGTGCGCGCTGGAGCGCGATGAAAGCGCCCCCCCGGTGGCCTCTGTCGTGTGGCGTACCGGTGAGCAGGCGGATGCGGCAACGACAGCCTCGCTCGCTTGGACACTCAAGGAGCTGCTCAGAAGAGACGAGCAGGTTCGACAGAATATTGCCGCTTTACGCACTGACGAGCCTCCTCATTGGCATTGGCGCATTCGGATCTATCGATCGCATCGAGCCGCAGTTGAAGCCGGTATCAGAGCGGCGATTTGGGTCGCGCTGGCGGGGGTGGTCCTCGTCTATGCAGGATGGCCTGCGGCGAACACGTCCTTGGCCCTTTTTGGCACCTTTGTCGGACTTGGAGCGCTAACGCCCAATCCGCGCGCGACGACTGCACTCGCGCTCGTCGCGGCGCCCATCAGCGGTATTCTCGCTGCGCTTCTTCAGTTCGTCGTTCTCGACGGCGTTGACGCATTCGCGTTGCTGGCGATCGGGTTGGCTCCTCTCATGATCGGCGCTGCACTCCTGATATCGTCAGCCAATCGCATAGTATCGGCTCTCGGTCGTTTTATTCTTATATTCACATTGGTGATTGTTTCGCCGACCAATCCGCAAAGCTACGACGCCCAGTCGTACCTCTTCTTCTTTCTGTTTGCTTGTGTCGGCCCAAGTCTGTTGTTCGTGGTGCAATTTCTTGTGCCTCCCGTTTCGCAAGATCGGCGGGGACGCTGGATCTTATCGTCGGTCCGCAAAGAGATCGCTCAAGGGCAATTCCGTGGCCGGCAATATGAGCCGGAGGAGGAGATGTTTCGCGACGCCGGCAGGATAGGTCAGATCCTGTCTGCTGGCGCGAACGCCTCCAGCAACCCGGAAGCCATCGACGAGGTTCTTTCTCATTTCGATCAATCGTCGATTATCCGGTTGTGTGACCACAAGCTGAAGATGCTGACTGGCGGCGCGCTGACGGGATTGGTCGACGAGATCCGCGCGGCGTTCAGCAAACGTGACCCGGGGGCAATTCGCGCCGCGGCGGACGTCTTAAGCAAGGCGTCAACTTCGGATCAGATTTTGGCTGATCTTCGTGCCGCGCTCCTGGTCGCGAGCTTCCACATCGAGACGGCGCGCGGACGACACGCTGAACTTGGCGAGGCCGCATGACGCGTAGCTTTCACGAGTTCGTCATCGGCGGCGTCTTGGTCGAGCCGTTCATAGCGTACGTGGTCACGGCTCTCGTCGTCGTACTCCTAATCAGGCCGCTTATGCGTTTTGCGGGAGTTCTAAAGATCTTCAGCAACGCTGCGATCGCCGAGCTCAGCCTCTACGTCACAATTTTGGGCCTGACGGTCTTGTTCTTCTGAGGGAATGATGAATGCACGGTGCGAGTCAAGATAAGGCTGTCGATCGAGAAGAAGTGGGGTCGAAATCCTTGTCGGATTCGACCGACGATGACACGTCGGTCGAACTCCGTCCGATTGTGCGTGCGAAATCCGAGCCGCCTCTTGTACCGCCCGCTAACCCGCCAGCCGCCCAAGGAAGCGGCATCGCGCGGGTTCTATTGTCGATGTCGCGCAGACTGGCGACATTGGCGATCTTGCTCGTTGCGGTGCTCATCTCACTCGTGGTGTGGGACCAGTATGTCGTTGCGCCCTGGACCCGCAACGGACGCGTGCGTGTCCAGGTTGCGAGTGTAGCGCCTCGAGTATCCGGCCAGATTACGCAGCTGCGAGTCTCCGACAATCAGTTCGTCCACAAGGGAGACGTTCTCTATCAGATTGAGCCCTTTGATTTCGACGTCGCGTTGCGACTGAACAAGGCGCTGTTAGAGCAAAGAGAAGCCGACAGTCACGTCAAGGAGCTGCAGTCCGAACGGCGGAACCAGCTGTCGGAACTGTCCACCTCGCGAGAACAGCAGCAGATATTCGAAGGCAGTGCGCGACAGGCCAAGTCCGCCGTCGACGCAGCACGCGAACAGGTTGCGCAAGCGGAAATTAATCGGAAGCGAACGGAGATTCGTAGCCCGGTGAACGGCTACGTCACGAATCTGCTGCTTCGCGTCGGCGACTATGCGCACGAGGGGGTCAGCAATATGACGATCGTCGATACCGATAGCTTCTGGGTGGATGGCTATTTCGAGGAGACGAAACTGGCGCAGGTGTGCATCGGAGATCGCGCCGAGGTCCAGTTGCTGGGGTATTCGATTCCGCTCGTCGGCCATGTGACGACGATCACCCGGGGCATTAGCGTGTCGAACGCTGCGCCTGGCCCTCAGGGCCTCCCCAATGTGGACCCCATCTACACCTGGGTACGGCTGGCGCAACGTGTCCCGGTCAGAATCGCCATCGATAGAGTGCCGTCCGGCGTGCCGCTCGTCTCCGGCATGACGGGAACCGTAACGTTGCGCGACGAGTCGCAAGCGACTGAGCGTACATGGTTTTATCGCGCCATGGCCGCGCTCGGGACGAGCCTCTCCCACTTGATCAGTGGGGTATCGCCGCGGCCCGGCTGCATCGCGTCGAAAACATGAGCGAAAGGCATTCGCAAGGTTCGCATGAACATTCTCCATATTGATTGTAGCCCGCGTCCGGAATCGCATAGCCGTCAGCTTTCGGCCGCCATCGTCGCAAGGCTCATTGGGGTCACGTCCGGCGCGACTATCATTCGGCGTGATTTTGCCGCCGCTCCGCTGCCGCACGCGTCACTCGACTACGCGACCGCATTGTCGTCGCCAGCGACGTTGGCTGCGCCGCCGAAGGGCGCGCTTGATCGTTCCGAAGTGCTTATTCGGGAAGTCGAGGCCGCCGATGTGATCGTCATCGGAACGCCCATGCACAACCTCACCGTTCCATCGGTCCTCAAGGCGTGGATCGATCAGATCCTGCGCGCCGGTCGCACCTTTATGTCGACGCCGGCCGGGAAGGTCGGAATGCTCGGGGATCGGCCGGTATTCGTCGGCATCGCTTCCGGTGGCGTCTTTTCGGGCGAGAAAGCCAATCAACCCGATTTTCTTACGCCATATCTGTCGGTGGTTCTGGGCTCCATTGGGCTGACAACCCTACAATTCGCTCTCTTGCAGGCCACCGCGTTCCTCGAGGGGGACCACGCGAGGTTAGCGAGGGAGAAAGCGCTCGCGGCGATCGACCTGACGGTTGTGGCGGAGGTTCCACGTCGGGCGACCGCGGAGGGAGCGTAAACCATGAAGATCGTCGTGATCGGTGGCACTGGCCTGATCGGCTTGAAGACCGTTGCCATCTTACGTGAGAGCGGCCACGAGGTCGTCGCAGCGTCGCGAAAGGGTGGCGTCAACACCGTCACCGGAGACGGGCTCAAAGAAGCAATGGCTGGCGCTGAGGTCGTGATCGACCTCTCGAATGTGCGTTCAGCAGACCGCGAGGCGGTGTTGGACTTCTTCGAAAGCTCTGGCCGCAACCTAATCGCGGCGGAGGCGGCGGCGGGTATCCGCCACCATGTCACGCTGTCCATTGTCGGCGTCGACAGGGTTCCCGGCCAACTCTATTACCGCGCCAAAGTCGCGCAAGAGAAGCTGATCCAGGCGTCCAGGATCCCATTTACGATCGTTCGCTCGACACAGTTTCTCGAATTCCTCAGGGCCATCGCCGATGCGAGTACGGATGCAGGCGTCGTCAGGCTTGCGCCGGGGCTGCTTCAACCTATTGCGGCCGATGACGTCGCCAGTATCGTCGCTGAAACTGCCGTCGCTCATCCGGAAAACGGGATCGTCGAGATCGCGGGACCGGAATGCGCGCCGTTCAACGAAATCGTTGCTCGCTATTTGAAGGCGGTCGGCGACCTGCGCAAGGTCGTGACAGATCCCGAAGCTCGATATTTCGGCGGTCGGCTCGAAGAAACGTCGCTCGTACCGTTGGGTGAAGCGCGTATCGGCCGTCTCAATCTCGAGGAGTGGTTGCGCCGCTCCCGGAAAAGAAGCTGATCCGGCCGTCGCAGGTCATCGACCAGGCCTCCGCATCAGCCCGCCCAGAGCCTCCCACAAAACCAGCCTAAGTGTGAAAGGAGAAAGCCTATGAAAATAAAAACCGTCGCCGCCGCCGCAAGCGTTGCGTTCGCCCTTTTGATTACGGGTCCCACCACCGCCCAGGAGAAAAAGATGGAAACCGTCGCAAAGAACTTCGAGGGGGCCATTCCCAATATCCCCGGCAAATCGCTGATTGCCGTGGAAGTCAATTACCCGGCGGGTGCAGCCTCTCCGTCCCACACCCACGCGAAATCGGCTTTCATCTACGCGTATGTGATCTCGGGTGCGATCGAGTCGAAGGTGAATGATGGTAAGACGCGCATTTATCGGGCAGGCGAGAGCTGGTCAGAACCGCCGGGTGCGACCCATTCGATCAGCCGCAATGCGAGCAAGACCGAGCCGGCGAAGCTGCTCGCCGTCTTCGTGCTCGACACCAATGACAACCCCCTGACCACGCCCCTCAAATAACCCTCAAGGGAACGGCGGCGTGGTCGAACAGCTCGTCCATCGAGGATCCTCATTGCCGGTCGCCGCGCTAGGCAATGACGTCGGCAGGGTTGCAACGAGCGGCAGGCATTCCGCGCCAAAGTAGTTATCGTGCTCAACTGTTAGAGACGAGCTCCTGACCGACGGAACGTGGCGCGCCGCGTTAAGTGCATAAACGGAACCCGGAATCGCGAGATTCCGGGTAAACGCTGCCCATTATGCGGAGTGACGGGCACGTCACTTCGTCAGCCGGCAACCGCTTTCCTTGGCGGTGTAGAACGCCTGGTCGCCAGGCACCACCGCGAGCCGCTTGTAGTAGTCCCAGGGCTTCTTCGACTCCGAGGGCTTCTTGACCTCGAACAGGTACATGTCGTGCACCATGAGGCCGTTGGGCAGTACCTTGCCCTTGGCAAAAGCGTCGTCGACCGGCAGCTCTTTCAACTTCCGGGCGACCGCGTCGGCGTCTTTGGTGCCAGCGGCCTTCACCGCCTTCAGGTAGCTCAACGTCGCCGAATAGGTGCCGGCCTGGTTCGTGTTCGGCATCCGTCCGGTACGCTTGAAGAACCGTTCGGAGAAAGCGCGACTCCGGTTGTCTTGATCCCAGTAGAATCCCTCTGTCACCACCAGACCTTGCGCCGCGTCGAGACCGAGGCTGTGAACTTCGGAGACGGTCATCAGCAGGCCGGCAAGCTTCTGGCCCTGTCGGAAGATGCCGAACTCCGCCGCCTGTTTGATCGAGTTCGTGGTGTCCTGGCCGGCATTTGCGAGACCGATGATTTTTGCGTTCGAGCTCTGCGCCTGGAGTAGAAAGGACGAGAAGTCCGACGAGTTCAGCGGCGCGCGAACCGAGCCGACCACCTTGCCGCCCGAACGGCTGACGATTTCGCTGGTGTCCTTTTCCAGCGCGTGGCCGAATGCGTAGTCGGCGGTCAGAAAGAACCAGGTGTCGCCGCCCGCCTTCACTAGCGCGCTGCCGGTACTGACCGCGATCGCGTGGTTGTCGTAGGCCCAGTGGAAGCCGTAAGGAGTGCAGGCGTCGCCGGTGAGGCGCGTGGTCCCGGAGCCGACGACGATATCGATCTTCCTCTTTTCATCAGAAAGTTCCTGCACCGCCAGAGCGACCGTCGACGTCGTCAGGTCGGTGATCATGTCGACGCCGTCGGCGTCATACCAGCGCCGCGCGATGGCGACGGCGAGATCGGGCCTGTTCTGGTGATCGGCGGTGATCAGCTCGACCTTACGACCGAGCACCTCGCCGCCGAAATCTTCAATGGCCATCCGGGCGGCTTCGACCGAATACCTGCCGCCGTAGTCGGCATAGACGCCGGACTGGTCATTCAGAACACCTATCTTGACACCTTGCGCCGACGCCGGCGCAGCGACCAGTAGGCAGCATGAAGCCGCCGCGACGAAAATTCCCAGTTTCATTTTATAACTCCCCACAGCCAATAGTATCGCCTCTCCAGCCGTACAGTCTCGGACCCGTCATCCTCAGGTGCTGAGGGGACCGAGGCTCGAAGGGCGCGCGGTGGGGGCGGGGCCGCGCACCCTTCGAGATGGGCGGTCCGCGCTCGTACGAGTGAGAGAGATCGCGTTCCCGCTTCATCGTGCATCGGCGTCACCGCTGCTCATTCTGCTGCGGCTGCCATTGTTTGGGTCAGCTTGCTCTCGTTCTTTCCTTCCGCGAGGTTGCGTACCACCACGTAGAAGATCGGCGTGAAGATCAGGCCGAACAGCGTGACGCCGAGCATGCCGAAGAACACTGCGACACCGACCGCCTGTCGCATCTCCGAGCCGGAACCGGTCGACACAACCAACGGCAATACGCCGAGAATGAAGGCGAATGAGGTCATCAGGATCGGCCGTAGGCGGAGCCGGCAGGCTTCGATGACGGCCTCCAGCCGCGACCTGCCTTGAAGCTCGATGTCGCGCGCGAACTCGACAATCAGGATCGCGTTCTTGGCCGCCAGTCCCACCAGCACAACAAAGCCGATCTGTGTCAGGATGTTGATGTCCTGGCCCATGATGCGCACGCCAATGGTGCCCGCGAAGAGGCACATCGGTACGATCAGGAGGACCGCGAATGGCAGAGTCCAGCTGCCATATTGCGCCGCCAACACCAGATAGACGAACAGCACGCAGATTGGGAACACATAGAGGCCGGCATTACCCCCGGTCACCTGTAGATAGGACAGATCGGTCCATTCGAAGGAAAAGCCGCCTGGCAACGTTTCTTGCGCCAGTTGCTTGATAGTGTTGAGAGCTGTCGTTGAGCTCACGCCCGCCGGTTCACCCTGTATCTCGGACGCCGGGTAGAGATTGTAGCGCGCGACGCGGTCCGGTCCGGAGATGTTCTTGAAGTCCACGACGCTTCCGAGCATCACCATGTCGCCGGCGGCGTTACGGGTACGCAGCCGAGCGAGATCGGAGGTCTCTTTGCGGAATAGTTGGTCGGCCTGCGCCGTGACGCGATAGGTGCGTCCGAACAGGTTGAAGTCGTTGACATAGGTCGAGCCGAAATAGGTCTGGATCGTGTCGTTGATGTTGGTGATCGGCACCCCCAGCTTTTGTGCTTTGACGCGATCGATATCGACGAACAACTGCGGTGTGTTCGCGGAGAACGGTGAGAACACTGAAGTCAGGTTGGGTGACTTGCGCGCTGCCGCCACCAGTTCATCCGTCGCAGCCGCCAGCAGCTCAGGTCCGCGACCTTGCCGATCCTGCACGCGGACTGCGAAACCGCCGCCTGTTCCGACACCCGGCACCGCGGGTGGCGGAATGACGATCACGAAAGCGCCCTGGACGACCGACAGTCGCTTGCGCAGTTCGGCCGTGATGGCGCTCGCCGACAATCCCTTTTTCATCCGCTCCTCCGGCTCGTCGAACACCGGAAAAAGCGCGGCGGCATTGCCCGCCTGCGTGAACGTCGCGCCGGAGAAGCCGGCGAAGGCCCCGACACGGACGACACCTGGCGTATCCAGCGCAATCCGCTCGATTTCGCGGACTACCGCGGTAGTTCGCGCCAGCGACGCAGCGCCTGGCAATTGCGCCGAGATGATGAGGTAGCCGCGATCCTGTTCCGGAATGAAGCCCTGCTGGGTGCTCACGAGCAGCCAACCGGCGCTGCCGATCAGCGCGAGATAGATCACGAGCATCGCCACCGTATGTCGGATCACGAAATTGGCCGATGTCGCGTAACCGTGCGCGAGGCGATCGAAGGCGCGGTTGAACAGCGCGGTGAACCTGTCCCAGCCGCGCGCGATGATATTCCAGCGCGCCGGCGGACGTTGTTCCTCGTGCGGAGTAAGGATCAGCGAGGCCAATGCCGGCGACAGCGTCAGCGAGCAGAAGCACGAGATCGCGGTCGCGACCGCTATGGTGACGGCGAATTGCCGGAAAAACTCTCCGGAAATGCCACCCAGGAAGGCCGTCGGCACGAACACCGCGCAGAGCACCAGCGCGATCGAGACCAGCGCGCCGCCGACCTCCTCCATAGTCTTGAGCGCCGCCTCGCGCCGGCTCGTACCGAGCTGGAGATGTCGCTCGACATTCTCGACAACCACGATCGCGTCGTCGACCACGATGCCGACCGCGAGAACCAGGCCAAACAGCGTCAGATTGTTAATTGAGAATCCGAGCGCGGCCATCACCGCGAAGGTGCCGACCAGCGACACCGGGATCGCGATAATCGGGATGATCGCAGGGCGCCAGCCCTGCAAGAACACCAGCACCACAATCACGACGAGCGCCATCGCCTCGTAGACGCTCTTGATCAGCTCATGGATCGACCGAGCGATGAATTCGGTGGGATTGTAGCCGATATTGTAGTCCAATCCGTTCGGAAAGTTGGTCTTGAGCCGTTCCATCGTGTCGGAGATATGCTTCGCGGTGGCGAGCGCGTTCGATCCGGGCCGTTGCGTCACGACCATTGCGACGGCCGATTTGCGCAGAATGAAGCTGCTGGTGTTGTAGGATAGCGCACCGAGCTCGACGCGAGCGACGTCGCGCAGCCGCACGATACGACCATCGGAGCCGGCCTTCACCACGATGTCCTCGAACTCCCTTATATCTTTGAGGCGGCCGGTGAAGACGAGGTTCGGCTGGAATGCGCGATCGGCAATGGGCGGCTCCGCGATCTGTCCGCCCGCGATCTGCAGGTTCTGGGCGCGGATCGCTGCAAGCACTTCGCTTGATGTCAGACCAACATTTGCGATCCGGTCGGGATCGAGCCACAACCGCATCGAGTAGTCGCGCGCGCCAAACATCTCGATGTTGCCGACGCCATCGATTCGCAAAAGCTCATCGCGCACCTGCAGCAACGTATAGTTGGAGATGTAGAGCTGATCGAACGTGTCGTCGGGCGACAGCATAAACACCGCCATCAGGATGTCGGGCGAGTCTTTGCGGGTCACGACGCCGTTGCGCTGCACCTCCTCGGGCAGACGCGGTTGCGCAATCGCAACGCGGTTCTGCACCAGCACCTGGGCCTTGTCGAGATCGGTACCAAGCTTGAAGGTCACGGTGATGGTGAGCTGGCCGTTCGACGTCGCTTGGCTGTAGAGATACAGCATGTCCTCGACGCCGTTGATCTCCTGCTCGATCGGGGCGGCGACCGTGTCGGATACGGTCTGCGCCGAGGCGCCCGGATATCTCGTGGTGACTGTAACGGTCGGCGGCACCACCTGCGGGTATTCCGATATCGGTAGCGTCGTATAAGCGATCGCACCGACAATCACGAGCACGATCGACAGCACCATCGCGAGGATGGGCTGGTTGATGGAAAGCCTTCCGAGATTCATGGTGTGGCACCTGTTGCCTTATCGCCTGTCGGCGTTGCCATCGTCGGTGTCACTTTGGCACCGACGCGAGCACGCTGCAGACCATCGACGATGACATGATCCTCGGCCTTGAGACCTTCGCGAATAACCCGCAGCCCTTCATCGAGTGGCCCGAGCACAACCGACCTTGCCTCCACGCTGTTGTCTTCCTTGACCACGAACACGATCTTGCGCGATTGATCGGTTGCGATGGCGGTGTCCGGGATCAACAGCGCCTCATATGGCGCGGAGCCAATGATCCGGACCCGGCCGAATTGGCCTGGCAGGATCGAGAGATCCTTGTTTGGGATGATCGCTCGGCTGCGCAGCGTCGCGGTCGAGTCGTCCAGTCGATTGTCGAGGAAGTCCATCTTTCCATCATGCGAGGGCTTCGTCTCGCCGGACAGAGTTACCTGCACCGGGTTAGACGTGTCGCGAGAACTCGGCCGCTTGCCCTCGAACCACAGCTTGCTGTTGCGCTGATAGGTCGCCTCGTCGACGTCGAAATACATATAGATCGGATCGAGCGATACAATCGAAGTCAGTAGTGTCGCGCCGCCCTCGCTGCCCTGCACGAGGTTGCCCGGAGTCACGAGACGACGGCTGACGCGGCCGGCGATCGGTGCGGTCACGTGGGAGAACTCGATATTGAGCTGCGCAACCCTCAGCGCGCCTTTGGCCCGCGTCTCCGCGGCGCGTGCCGCCTGCAGCGCCTGACGGCGTTGATCGACCGATTGTTCGGAGACCGCGCTCGACTGCACGAGGCTCAGAGCGCGATCGAGGTCTCGCTTGGCAAGCTCGCCCTTGGCGCGCGCGTCAGCGAGCTGCCCCTCAGCTTCTAGTGCGACCGCTTCGAACGGGCGAGGATCTATGACGTAAAGCAGATCGCCGGCCTTGACGATCGCACCGTCCTTGAATGCGACACGGTCGATGAAGCCGCCGACACGAGCGCGGACCTGAACTTCCTCGATCGCCTCAAAGCGACCTGTGAACTCGTCCCAATCCGTGACGGTCCGCTTAACCGGTTGCGAAACCGTGACCGGCGGCGGAGGTGGGGTGACCTGCGATTGCCCCTTGTCATCGCAGCCAACGAGCGCGAGCGCCAACAGCATACCGATCGGTGCTCCGCCGCACCGCGCAAAGTAGCGAAGCGAACCGCGATCGCGCCAAATCGCCGGAGCGCGATACTCCGTTGTGTCTGCCACATCCACTTCAATCTCTCCAGGGACCTAGAATGTTATGTATGAATTGGCCAGGACCTCAGCGGGCGTGACGATGCCGCCAGCGTCGTCGTCGTTTTGTGCCCGCGGGCTTTTTGTTAGCTTCAGATCCTCGACCATCATCGCCGTGGCGTGGCGCGCAAGCGCCTGGGTCGGGGCGTTGGTGTTGCCGCTGGTGATGGTCGGCATGATCGAGGCATCGATCACCCTGAGGTTGTCGACGCCGCGAACCCTCAGCCTTGCGTCAACGACCGCTCGCTCATCCTTGCCCATCCGGCACGTGCCGACCGGGTGCCACATCGTGGACACAGTACGCTTCACATATTCGCTGATCTCGGCGTCGGAACAGATGCCAGGCCCAGGCTCCTTCTCTTCCTCGATCACCGCCGCCAACGACTCCTGCGCCATCACGTTACGGATCGCATGTACCGAGTCCACGGCGGCCGTCAGGTCTTCATCCTCGCCCATGAAGTTGGGGTTGATCAGCGGCATCGACGTCGGGTCGTTGTCGGCTAACCGCACCCAGCCGCGGCTCTTGGGTCGAAGCACGACGAGCTCGAAAGTGATGCCCGAGCGATCTCCCGTAGCTTTGAGGTCCTGGTTCGAGATGATGGGCGCGTGATAGCATTGGATCGTGGGATCTGCGGTGAAGTCGGACGGGTTCCAGTGCGAAACCGTCTCGATGCCGGTACCCGCGGCCGGGCCATCCTTGGTGACGAGATAGCGCAGGCCCGCCTTCACAGTACCGAGACCGTGCGCGGCGGCCTGATAGCCGAGATCTCCCTTCACATAGGCGCGCACCGGCACCATCGGGTGGTCATGGAGATTCTCGCCGACTTCAGGAGAGTCCACGATCACCGCGATGCCGTGGTCGCGCAGCTGCTGGGCCGGTCCGACACCCGAATGCATAAGAATCTTCGGACTATGGACGGCGCCGGCCGACAGCACGACCTCTCCGGCCGAGATCGTCTCGAGGCCATTGTCGCTCAGCTCGACGCCGACCGCCCGCTTGTTTTCGATAAGAACGCGAGTAACGGTCTTGCCTGTGAGAAGGGTCACGCGGCCCGAAGCAAGGTGCGGGCGTAGATAAGCATCGGCCGCACTGCATCGGCGAGCATTTCCAACCGTCGACTGCACGGGTGAGACGCCGATCTGGCTCTTGCCGTTATAGTCTGGATTGAACGGGAGCCCGTATTCTTGGAAGGCCTTAAGGCAGTACTGATTCAGTTTGTTGATGCCCTTGGGCAAAGAAACCGCCAGACCACCATTGATGCCATGATAGTCGTCGTGGAACGTGTCGTTGTCTTCCTGCGCCATGAAGACCGGAAGCAGGTCTTCATACGACCAGTTGCCGGTGTCGCCGACCGCGTCTTGCCACGCGGCAAAGTCGCGCGGCTGACCGCGGACGTAGGCCATCGCGTTGACCGAAGAGCCGCCGCCGAGCACCTTGCCGGAGCGAAAGGCCTTCTTAGCGCCGTGCTGGGGAACTGTCTCGTATGTCCACACATGCCGGTCATGGGCCAACATTAGCGCAAAGCCTGCTGGAATGTGGATGAAGGGATCACGATCCGTGTCGCCTGCCTCGACCAGGGCGATCGAGGCATCGGTATGTTCGGCGAGATAACTCGCGACGACGCAGCCGGCCGCGCCAGCGCCAACTATGACAATGTCGTAGGCTTCCTCGGACATCACTGTTTGTCTCTTTCGCGTTGTTTGCATCGCCAAATGAACGACCATAGCCGCGGCGCCTTCGCGGTGCCTGGATGCCGAGATCAATTGGACTAAGTTCGGAAAATGACTTTGCGTGGCTGGCGAGGGAAATGACCTCTGGCCATGGAGTCGATAGCCGATCGTTATTGGCTGACGCCACGCGGCGCGAGAAAGAGCTTCCTGGAGCAAGAACGCGCCCGACTTGCGAATGGATTGAGGACTGGCGCCTCTTCATTCTCTATCGCTATGAAAACGATACGCATCGGCGATTGGAAATGTAGGTCGGGCGCCGCGATCAATGGCTCTTGCAGCGTGCGTCATTGCCTCGCCGCAGTTCAACTAACGCGAACAGGAGACCCCTGATGCCCGAGAAATTTCCCCTCCCTACCAAACCCGAAGATGTTATCCCGTCGCTCGTAAAGCGTTTTAACTCCGGCGACGTCATGAACCAGATGGCGATGTACGCGCCGGAGGCCGTGTTCGTCGCGAACGATGGACGAGTTATCACCGATCACGCGGAGATCACTGCCATAATCGGGCGCGATATCAAGCTCGGCCTGTCGCTGGAGACCAATGTGCGCCATGTGTTTGTTGCCGGCGATACCGCTCAGATCGTTCTGGATTGGTCTATTCATGGCAAGGGTCCGGACGGTAAGGACGTGCACGTGCATGGCACGGCGTGCGACATCGTGCGTCGCGGCGCGGATGGATTCTGGCGTTACCTCATCGACAATAATCAAGGGACGGCGGTGCGGCGGGCCGTCTGACATATCTGCGCCACGGCGAGTGTCGGCGACGGAGCCATTCTTTCAGCCTCGCGCCGACGACGCCCGCGATAGGGCGCCGGCCTATCTGTCCGGCCAGTCCAACGCCTGAGCGAATTGGAATCGTCGGGACATGGACGGCTGTGACTGACAACACGACCTCGCCGCTATGATTGTCTCGACGCCAATGTTGCTCAGCTCGACGCCGACAGCCCGCTTGTTCTCGATAGGAACGCGACCGTGGTGAGGTTCGGGCTCAGATCAATACCAACGGTGCTGGATCATCGTTCGATCGCGACCATCTTTTGGCGCGCGTAAGAATAGGGTCTCGATGACGCCTGGTTCAATGAGCCGTCACTTCAACGTAGCAAGATAGGCGGCGAGGTCCGTACGGTCCGTCGGATTCTTCAGACCGGCGTACGGCATCCTGTTTCCGGGAACCGCTTTCTGTGGCGATTCCAGAAACGCATCGAGGGTCTTCGCATCCCAGACAATCCCGGAGTTCTTCATCGCGTTACTGTAGCGGAAACCGGCGACCGCGCCTGCCTTCCTGCCGATGACCCCTGCAAGTCCCGGTCCGACGCGATTTGCGTTGTCTAGCGCATGACATGTTGCGCACGCTTTGAAGATGGTCTTCCCGTGCTCGGCGTCCTGCGCGTAACCGGAAGTCGCAGTTGCTCCCGCAAGCACGAACACCGCGATAAACGCGGCGATTGTCCTCTCGCTTTTCATGGGGATGTCCTTCGTTTGGATCGGGATCAGAGGTGGCGCGGGCGTGCGACGTAATCGTTGAGGTCGTCACCAAGCCGAAGCGCGAGGGCCCCCAGCGGGCCTGTGGGGTTGTAGCCCGCATTGAACGGATAGACGGACGCACCGACGACAAACAGGTTCTCCGCATCCCAGTGTTGCAGGCGAGGGGAGACGACGCTGGTGCCAGGATCACTTCCCATGATCGTGCCGCCGGTAACATGGGTGCTCTGATAGATGCGGCTGTCGTACGGACCCTTGCGGGGCGGTGTCGGCGGCGCGATGTCGGCACCCGTCGCTTTGGCGATCTCGTCGATCGTTTTCGACAGATAGATGGACATCCTGCGCTCGTTCTCACGAATATCGAACGTCATGCGCAGAAGCGGTTGCCCATAAGCATCGACATAGGTGGGGTCGAGATCGACATAGTTCTCACGATGCGGATACCAGCTGCCATGGGCGGATATGGTGAAATTGTGGGCGTACCAATCAGCGTTGGCCTTCTTCCAGGCCGAGCCCCATTTCGGGGTTCCAGGCGGGACGCCTCGGCTCGTAATCGGTCGTCCGTTTGTAACGTTGGCGTAGATGTAGCCGCCTCCGAGGAAGCCGAGACCGCTGTGGTCGAAATTGTCACCGTTGAATTCGTCGATCACGGTTTGTGAGGCACCGGACGCGAGGAACGGGTTGATCCAGCGGTCCTTGAAGAAGACACGCGTTCCGGACATTGTCTGGTGGCAGAAGTTCTTGCCGACGACCCCTTGACCGGTCTTCGGGTTGTAGGGCGCTCCGATCCCTGCCATCAGCAGAAACTTGGTGTTCGACATCGTAAAAGAAGAAAGCACTACGACGTCCGCCGGCTGCTCGTACTCCTCGCCCGTTACCCGATCGATGTAGCGAACGCCGGTCACGCGCTTGGACTTGCGATCATAAAGAATATCGAGAACGTGAGTTTGGAGGCGCAATTCGAAGCTCTTGCGCTTTCTCAGCATCGGATAGAGCAGAACTTCAGGGCTGGCCTTGGCATTGGCTTCGCAAATGAAGCGCTCGCAATGACCACAGAATTGGCACTGACCAAGCTGCATGCCATCGGGATTGGTGTAGGCCTCCGGCGAATTTGCTGCGGGCAAGGGGAAAGGTTTGTAACCTAACTTCTTGGCTGCCTCGCTGAAGATCACACCCGCTTCAGTGATAGGTAGAGGTTTTTGCGGAAAGTCGTTCTGTCGTGGTGCCTCGAACGGATTTCCGCCCTCTTGCAGCTTGCCACGCAGATTTCCCGCCTTGCCGGCGATGCCGAACAGTTTTTCGAACTGATCGTGATAGGGTTCCATCTCGGCATAGGTGACGCCCCAATCCTGGATCGCCATTTCAGCTGGAATAGCCTTCTTTCCATACCGGTTCTCAAGATGGGTGCGCAAAACGGGGTCAGATTCGCTCCAGCGCCAGGTCTGTCCGTTCCAGTGATTGGCAGCACCGCCCATTCCCTCGCCGGGCTTGAAAGATTGGAGACGCCGTATCGGCAGAGCCGTTTCGTCGCCATTATGGCGAAGCGTGTAGGCCTGGACGGACCAATCTTGAAAGAGCTCACCATGGACGTCCCAACGCAGTTCGTCGCGTTGCGATGGCAGACTTGTTGCGGCGGTATGTGTATGGTCGATTCCACGTTCAAGGACGACGACATCGACGCCCTTGGCAGTCAGTTGGCGAGCAGCCAGCGCCGCCGTGAATCCGCCGCCAACGAAAACGACCGCGCGGTGTTTCAAGCGTGTAGCCATGATTTTCGTCCCTCAAGCGAAGTCGGCGATTGATTTCGGATCGGCCGCGCCTGGAAAGGGCTTGCCACGGAAATCGATCATGTCCTGTGAGTGAACCGCCGGCAGGCCCGGATAGCCGATAGCCTTCCAGAACACCTTGCCGGCATTGCCGCCGTAGATGGGATCGGCAAAGCAAGCTTGCTCAAACAATGGATAGACAAGTTCGTTGAACCACGAGGAGAGCGGCACGCGCTCGTCCGTCACCTTGCTTCCGGCTATTTCATAGAGAAAGCGGTCAGCGTCGCTCGCAGCCAATTCACTAAACGACTTGCCATTGCGCGTCCGGCAGGCCGCATCCGCAGCAGCAAGTCCAGCCTTGAAAAACTGCTCGGGCGTGAGCGGCGATTGATAACCGAGCTCCGGCTTACCCTCTCGCCAGGGGCCGCGCATATAAAGGCGCGCGCCCTTACCGAAACCGCTTGCCAGCTGTCGATCGATGTAGGTCGCGAGCCCGCAATCGACGCCGCCTGGCGTCAGCGCATCCGCAGGACACATCACGTTGACCATTGCCTCGACGAAGCCGGCTTCATCCGGCCCGAATGACAGGTAGCCGGGCGTCGGCCATGGCGGTTTGCAAGTCGCAGGACTCGCGGAAGCATCCACGGCCTGGGAGGGCGCAGGTTGGGATGCTTCCGCGAGAGCCGTGGTGGTCGCGGCGGTTCCTACCACGACACCCGGAGCGACAGAAGCTGCACCGGTGGCGGCGACAACGCCGAGAAAGCGCCGACGGCTGGCAACGTGGGTCTTGTCGTTTGGCTCATCGGTCATCGGAGTTGCAGTCCACTGTTTTTGGTCGCCGCATAATCGTGTGATTTCGCGGCTACTCCTTTGCGGCCCACGCGCGGCACGGCGGCTCAGCGCGTTAGAATGTTAAGGCGTCCACGTTTGCGCGGTGCCTTGGTCACAACCAGAATCGGACGCGGTGGGCGAAATTAGAAATTCCCTTTGGGTATGCTTTCGATAGGTGTGAGGCATCGTCGCCTAAACGCGTTGGGCGCGCCGTTGCCCACCGCGATTGCAAATCTGCTCATTTCCGGATTGTCTCGGATACAGCCCCGGAAAGCGGAGGCGCGCTGTCGTTTGGACGAACGGCGACGGATTATGGATTCGCGGTACGGTCCGTGGACTTATTTTTCCGGCCGCGGCGGCGTCCGGCCCGCGGTGTTCTCGTTCGGGCCATTCAAGGAAGCGACCGTCGATGCACGATCTTTCTGCGACACTGTCGCATTGCGACCATGACCTCTTTCGCGCCGACGTCGTCGAGGGATTGAGCCGCCTTCAAAAAACGATCCCTTGCCGCTGGTTATATGACGAACGAGGATCCGACCTGTTCGAAGAGATCACGCGCCTCGAAGACTACTACCCAACGCGCACGGAGACAGAGATCCTGCGGGCACGCCAATGCGTAATGCGGGAATTCGCGGGGCCGGGACCAATCCTGATCGAGTACGGCGCGGGCGCCGGCGTGAAAACTGAGGTGGTGCTGGAGGCGCTCATGGCGCCGCGGGGCTATGTGCCTATCGACGTCGCACGGGAGTACCTGCTTCAAACGGCGCATCGGATGGAAAGTCGCTTTCCTTCTTTGTGGGTGCGCCCCATCGAACGCGACTTCCTAAGCGTGTTCGAGATGCCCACGGGAATGCCTTCGGGTCGGCGCGTCGGATTCTTTCCTGGGTCGACGATCGGAAACCTCGACGCCGCCGAAGCCGAGGCGTTCCTCTCTCAGATGGTACGCCACGTTGAACCTGACGGTGCCGCGATCGTCGGCGTTGACCTCGCGAAGCCGGTCGAGACGCTGCTGCGAGCCTACGACGACAGTGAAGGCGTCACGGCACAGTTCAACCTCAACCTGCTCGCCCGCATCAACAAAGAACTCGGGGGCGATTTCTGCCTCGACCGCTTCCGGCACCTCGCGAAGTGGAACGGCGCCGAAAGAGCGGTCGAGATGCACCTGCTAAGCCTCACAGACCAATGGGCTTCGATCGGTCAACGCCGATTCCACTTCCGGGAGGCCGAAACAATCCACACGGAGAGCTCAAGGAAATACGATCGCGAGGGGTTTGCCGCGCTCGCGAAACGCGCAGGCTGGCGGGTGTCGCAGGCGTGGGAGGATGATAAGGGGTTGTTTTGTGTGTTCGCACTCTTGCCGCACGCCGCCAAACTCAACGCCGGCGTGACATCTCGCACGGTCATCGCAAAAAACACCAATCTGGAGAGGATCGATGCAGCGCACGGACCACGTTAACTGGATGCTCTCCGCCGCGCTCGGGACGCTCGCGCGCGCCGAGAGAATGCACCAGCAGTTTCTGAAACTGCTACCTCGCGAGGGATTGCGCGAGCCGTGTTGGGAGCCACCTGTCGATGTGCTCGAGACGGAGGCGGAGATCCTGATCCTCGTTGCGCTCCCGGGTGTCGCGCCGGATGATGTCGAGGCAGTGATCGAAGGTGACACCCTCGTCATTCGGGGCCGCCGCGAGCCTCCCGTGGAATTGCGAGATGCGCGGATCCACCGTTTGGAGCTCCCGCAGGGTTGTTTCGAACGTCGCCTCGCCCTGTCGCCTGGACGATACGCGATAACCCGATTCTCCAGCCATGGGTGCATCGGCCTTCGTCTCAACAAGTCGGCCTGAAGGGGAGAGTATGCCAGACGTCGAAACAACTTCTGCCGACCAAAGCGGTGTGCGGCCGATCTCGATCCCACAAGACGCTGTCCCAATTGTTCCGGTACGCAACACGGTCCTTTTTCCGGGGATGCTCGCCCCGATCACGCTAAGCGCGCCGTCGTCCGTCGCGGCCGCACAGCAGGCGGTCCGCGAGCAGCGCCAGATAGGAATCCTTCTGCAGCAAGACGCTGAGTTGGGTGAAGCGGGACCAGACGACCTGTACCGCATCGGCACACTGGCCAACGTCATCCGTTATCTGACCGGACCCGACAACACACATCACGTCGTCTGCCAGGGCGTGCAGCGGATGCGAGTGCTCGATTTCATTCCTGGCACGCCATTTCTTACCGCTCGCGCTCTTGAAATCCCTGAACCCGCCAGTAGCTCGCCAGATATCGAGGCGCGGTTGCTGAACCTGCGCCGGCTTTCAGTCGACGCCGCGCGACTGCTCCCGCAGGTGCCACAGGAGTTGATCGTCGCGCTTGAGAGCAGCCAAACACCGAGCGCGCTCGCAGACCTTGCCGCGTCGTTCATGGACATCAAGCCGAAGGAGAAGCAGGAGATCCTGGAAACGGTCGACCTCGTCGCGCGCATGGACAAGGTCGCACGACGTCTCTCCGAGCGCATAGAGGTCCTGCGCCTCAGCAACGAGATCGGCCTGCAGACTAAGGCGACGTTCGACGAGAGGCAACGCAAGGCCGTCCTTCGCGAGCAGATGGCGACGATACAGCGGGCGTTGGGCGAGGGCGACGGCAAGGCCCAAGAGATCGCGGAGTTGGAGGACGCCATCGCCAAAGCGAACATGCCGGAAGAGGCGGAGAGCCAGGCGCTGAAGGAACTTCGGCGCTACGAACGCATGCCCGAAGGCGCCGCCGAGGCCGGAATGGTCCGAAACTACCTCGACTGGCTGAGCGAGATGCCATGGGGCCTGCCGTTAGAGGCGCAGATCGATATTGCGGAGGCAAGGCGCATCCTGGACGAGGATCACTACGGACTCGAGAAGATCAAGAGCCGGATCGTCGAGTACCTCGCAGTCAGAAAGCTCGCACCAGACGGCAAGGCGCCTATCCTCTGCTTTGCTGGGCCGCCCGGCGTCGGCAAAACGTCGCTGGGCCAATCGATTGCGCGCGCGATGAAGCGCCCGTTCGTGCGTGTCAGCCTCGGCGGCGTCCACGACGAGGCGGAGATTCGCGGCCATCGACGAACCTACATCGGTGCGCTCCCGGGCAACATCGTTCAAGCAGTCAAGAAGGCAGGCGCCCGTAACTGTGTCATGATGCTCGATGAGATAGACAAGCTCGGCCGGGGGATTCGAGCCGATCCCTCCGCCGCGATGCTCGAAGTACTTGACCCGGAGCAGAACGCGTCTTTCCGCGACAACTATCTCGGCGTTCCGTTTGACCTGTCGCGTGTCGTATTCCTCGCGACCGCGAACCTCCTCGACACGGTGCCGGGCCCGCTGCTCGACCGCATGGAGGTCATCAGCCTGCCGGGTTACACCGAGGAGGAGAAGCTTCAGATCGCGCGACGCTACCTCGTGCGCCGACAGCTCCAGGCAAACGGCCTGACGTCCGAACAAGCTGACGTAGATGACGAGGCCCTGCGCTTCATCATCAGCGGATACACCCGCGAGGCGGGTGTCCGCAGCCTGGAACGAGACATCGGCAAGACCCTGCGCAACGTGGCGGTCCGGATCGCGGAGGGAAGCGCGACCGCCGTTAGGCTGAATGCGAACGACATCGCAGCAATACTCGGTCAGCCGCGGTTCGAGAGCGAAGTCGCGATGCGGACGAGTATCCCCGGGGTTGCAACGGGTTTGGCGTGGACGCCGGTCGGCGGCGACATCTTGTTCATCGAAGCCACGCGAACACCCGGCAAGGGTGGTCTCATCCTCACCGGACAGCTGGGCGACGTGATGCGCGAGAGCGCCCAGGCCGCGCTGACCCTCCTCAAGACACGTTCGTCGGAGCTCGGTGTTGACGCCGGCGTGCTCGACGGTAGCGACATCCACATCCACGTGCCCGCAGGCGCGACGCCAAAGGACGGACCCAGTGCCGGCGTCGCAATGTTCACAGCCCTTGCGTCCCTCGTTACAGGTCGCAATGTCCGCAGCGATACGGCGATGACCGGGGAGATTTCACTACGGGGTCTTGTGTTGCCCGTAGGTGGGATCAAGGAGAAGGTCGTCGCCGCCGCTGCAGCGGGCTTGTCGCGCGTCCTGCTGCCGGCGCGCAACCGCCGCGACTACGACGACATCCCCGCCGGCGCCCGGGACAAGCTTGAGATCGTGTGGCTTGAACGCGTCGATGATGCGGTTGCCGCCGGATTGGAGGAGCGCGCAAGCCCGCCCGCGCCAGCGGTAGGTGTGCGGACCGACCAGTCCGCGGTGGCCGGCCGGCAAGCGCGATGACACGCGACTGGACGTTTCCGCATCCGCGTAGTTCGGTCGGTTAGGAACGACTCGCGGCGGTCGATCTCGGTTTGAGATCTCTCGCCGACGCGA
The DNA here is from genome assembly GCF_031157255.1 of Bradyrhizobium sp. LHD-71. Lineage (GTDB taxonomy): Bacteria > Pseudomonadota > Alphaproteobacteria > Rhizobiales > Xanthobacteraceae > P52-10. The sequence goes on from NZ_JAVIFX010000005.1 coordinate 300,869, forward strand.
ATGGGCATAAATTCATAAAGCTTCGCGCGTCGCTGAAATGCTCGACGGGCAAATTCATGTTGCGGCTGAATATATCAAATTCAGCGGCGACCACTACTCGGCAGCCCGAAATTGCGTGATGGTTCAGCGGCTTCAGTTGAAGGCAACGAAGACAGAACCGATCGAACCCCAGATCAGGTTGGAGCGCGAAAGGCCCTTCAGCCAGTCGCGCAGGCCGCTTACATGAGTTGGCCTCATCCCGCTGTCCCGAAGCCGAGCTGATGTGGGTCTGAGCACCATAAAGGCTTCTTGGACGTGGCAGGCGAGCTGTATTGGCGTATTTCGCGAAAAGACCTGGACGAGTTGATGACGACTTTGGACGTCAGCTCCGTCAGGCTGTCGGAGTGCGCACTTGCGGCGGATGCCCACCTGGCGGTCGCCCGCACGGCGACGTCCACCATTCACTATTGCTTTCGAGGGACCGGGTTCATCCTCCTTGAGGATGAAGCGCCGATACGTCTGACACCACACACACTGGTGATCGTTCCACCCGGGCGGGCGATGACAATAACGGCGGCAGCCCACCCAGCCACACTACGGACCGTCGGCAAACGGAACGGCAGGGACTTCACGCTGGGGTCGTTACAGCGGCACTCCGTTGGGCACGGAGCGCCAACGCTGGTGCTTGCCTGCGGGTCCTTCCGGGCCAACTACGGTCCGGCGCTCGACTTGTTCGCCTCCCTTGCGACGGCCGTCGTCGAGAGGTTCGACGTGCACGACCAGCTCGACCAGGTCATGTCCTATGCGATGGCAGAGCTCACTGCCCAGCACGTCGGAGGAGGAGCGATGTCGGCGGCGCTCCTGAAACTCGTCCTGCTCGCGTTGCTCCGGCGCTGTTTGGTGTCGACGAACCCTTGGGTCGAGCGCTTCGCGATATTGAGCGATCCGCCGATCGCGCGGGCGTTCGCCGCCATGACCTCACGCCTGTCGGTCCCACATACGGTACAGAGCCTGGCGCAGGCCGTCGGTCTCAGCCGGTCGGCTTTCATGGCGCGGTTTTCCGCTGCATTCGGAGAGTCGCCGATGTCATTGCTCCGCCGCGTGCGGATGCGTCACGCGGCGGACCTGCTTGCCGCCAACGCGTTGTCTATCGACCAAGTCGCCTTGAACGCTGGCTACCAGAGCCGGAGTAGCTTCACCCGCACGTTCCGCAGGTACTACGGCAGCGATCCGTCAGAATACCGTGCCAAGGCGCAGCGTGCCTTCTCCGAAAGGGTAACTCCCGCTGAAGACATGATTGAGGAATCCGATGCGGGCGGACATCGGCCGGCAGCGGCAACAGCGTAAGTGCCGGCGCGGGATCGGCCTGAAGCTCGCCAGACGCACGGAAAGCCGGACCGTCCGGATTTGACGGAGTCGGTACCGCGAAAGGTCTGTCAACTGGCACCAACTCGATGTCTGTTCAGACCGGTTTTCCCGACTGCTCCTCCTCGAATGTCACGGCCACGGCAGCATTCGCAGAAAGACGCACCTTCTGCCCTTCGACATCGGCGACTAATCCAAGGTCGATGAAATGCGCGTGACCCTTGTGTCGGCCCTCTCCGCTGTCGCGCTCCGCGAGCTTGATGCGACCGTTGGCGACACCGTCCACGGTGCCGACGTGGACGCCGTCCGCGCCGATGACTTCCATATTCCGCGCGATCTTGTCGTTTGTCATTTGGTCTCTCCTTGTGATTTCAATGATTGCGCCCGAGCTACGCGTCCTCCGCCAGGCGGAGTCCTGCGAATTGCCAACACATATGGGCGGGGAAGAAATTGCGGTAAGTCGCGCGGAGGTGTCCCGGCGGAGTTACGCAAGAGCCGCCGCGCAACACGAACTGTCCGGACATGAACTTGCCATTGTACTCGCCGACTGAGCCTTCAACTGCGTGGAATCTCGGGTAAGGTGAGGCCGTGTCCTTCGGATGGTATTGCTTTGGCGCCGTATCGATGCCGAGATAGAATCCGAGCGCGCCGCCCAGCATCATGATCAGCGCAAATCCCTGCGAAGTCGGCGCCGACACGCTCGAACCGACACGGATGGCGACGAACAAACCGCTTGCGGCTCCCGCCAAAGCAAGGCCGAAGCGCTCCAGGACATGTGCAAATTTTCTGACGCGGCTGCGCATTGCTCGCCTCATCAATGAGTTGCGCCGCTGCTCAGGCTGGGACTTGGATTTTGCGCGAACGGATGGAGGAGGATGGCCGTGAGCAGGAGCTTGTGGTGCTGTTGCTCGTGGCGGCATCCGAACTCGACTAGCCCGGCGACGTTGTGAGTCGGTAGAGAGTTGAGCGGCTTCGCGACGGCAAGATCGCTGAGCGTGAGTGCCGACTGGAAAGAATGTACAGGAGCCATTGCAATTCCTCAGCATAAATTCGGAATGGGCTGTCGCAACGGGGATGGCGCCGCGTACGCAAACGCTATGCAACACTCCGGGTTTGGAATCTAAAAACCGTGTCGGCCCCCGTCCAGCCCTCTCCAGCTTGTCGCGGCATGACCGATTTCACGTCGGCAGCCTGGACACCTGGCAAACAAACTGCGATGCGCACGCGGCAAGGCTGTGCGCGCCGCAGTCATGGATAGCTTGGTAGGCGCCGTCAAGCGGCATTCCTCCGAGGCAACTTCCAACCCGGGCGAATGAAGTGGCAGGTGTAGCCGCTCGCATAGCGTTCCAGGTAATCCTGGTGTTCCGCCTCGGCCTGCCAGAAATCGCCGGCGGGAGAAAGCTCGGTTACTACCTTGCCCGGCCACAGCCCTGACGCCTCGACGTCGGCGATCGTGTCTTGCGCGACGCGCAGCTGATCCTCGCTGGTGTAGAAGATCGCAGACCTGTAGCTCGTGCCGCGGTCGTTGCCCTGCCGGTTGAGCGTGGTCGGGTCGTGGATCTGGAAGAAGAACTCCAGCAGGTCGCGGAAGCTCGTCTTGCTTGGATCGAACATGATCTCGATCGCTTCGGCGTGCGTGCCGTGGTTGCGGTAGGTGGCGTTCTCCACGTCACCGCCGGAGTATCCCACTCGCGTCGACACGACACCGGGCAAACGCCGCACCAGCTGCTGCATTCCCCAGAAGCAACCGCCGGCCAGAATCGCGCGTTCTGTAGTCGCTGCCATGGTTACGCCTCCTGCTTGTCGAAAAGTTTCGCGTATTCGCCGTAACCCGCGCTTTCCAATTGATCGCGGTGGATGAAACGGAGGGAGGCCGAGTTCATACAGTATCGCAACCCGCCCTTGTCGCGCGGCCCGTCGGGGAAGAGGTGACCCAGGTGGCTATCGCCGTGCTTCGAACGAACCTCGGTCCGAGTCATGCCGTGCGAGTTGTCGACCTTCTCGACGACGTTCGCGGCCTCGAAAGGCCGGGTGAAACTTGGCCAGCCAGTGCCGCTATCGAACTTGTCGAAGGATGCGAAGAGCGGCTCGCCGGAAACCACGTCGACGTAGAGGCCAGGCTCCTTGTTGTCCCAGTATTCGTTGGAAAACGGGCGCTCGGTCCCATCGGTCTGCGTGACGCGGTACTGCTCGGGAGTCAGCGCCGAGACCGCCTCCGGGTTTTTCCTATAGGTCGCCATTTGCGGAGCTCCTTTTTGATCTGGCGTGAAGATAGGTATCGGGTGGGCGAGTGTCCAATCACCGCCAGCTATCGAAACGATGCCTGAGGATCGTGGCTGGAAGTGTTTCAAATCTGCCGGAACCAATTCGCTCCCCCGTCGAAGGGTCTGAAATTGTTGGAACAGAACTTTGAATCGGCGCTCGCCGCGATACCGGACGGCTACGGCGAGGGCGTTTACAACGGTCTGCGATATGGCGTGATGGTGCGGAACTCTCGTGATGGAAAGCGGACTAACCTGGTCGCGCGAGCGCTCGGCGGTGGCGATGTGGTCAGCTTCAACCTTTACCGGCTGAGGTCGGGAGTACCCTCTTTGCGGCCCTGCGAAATGCCGGCCGAGAAAGTCGTCGCGTTTGTTCTCGGGTATATTCCCGACCTCCCAAAGTCTTGAGCAAGCTTGCGCAGTCACCTGCGGCGACGTCTGTGTGCCACCAGCAAAGTGAGCTCCGGACTCAGTGCGCCTGACCTCCGGGAGCTTCAGCCTTCAACGCGGCGGCCGAGGCGAGTGCCGCGGCATTGATCGAAGGCCGGACCTGAGTATGGACATGGGCAGTCGCGAATGCGTCGAGCGGGGCGGACTGCTGACGATGTTTCGCTCGGAGCCTTCTGGAAGCCCGGCAGGCCGATCCTCTTCGCGCCGACGCACCCATCGCCTCACAGTCCGCGACTGCGATGGTCTCGGCACTGATGGCGGGCCGTTCCGGTTAGGACGTCGACGCGGCCCGGCGCAAAGAGGACAAGATTTGCGCCGGCTCCTCCCGCACCGTGAAGTCGGGTTCGACGAACGCGCTGCGGATCCGACCGTCCGTGTCAATCACGTAGGTCGCGGGAATGGGCAGCATCCAGACCGGCGAACCGTGCCGCGCACCGAAGTCGAAACCGAGTCCGGAATAGTGCGCTTTGGTCTCGTCGGGCACCCGGAACAGGACGCCATATGACATCGCAACGGCGTAGTCGACGTCGGAGAGCACCTTCAGCTCCAATCCCAGGCTTTGCTTGAGCTGCCGCGGAAAATGCCTCGTCTCGGGTGTCACGACCGCGAGAGTTGCGCCGAGGTTCTCGAACTCATCCTTCGCGGCTTGGAGGGCGCACAGCTCTGCGGTGCAGAATGGGCACCAGCCGCCTCGGAAGAAACTCAGGACGAGCGGGCCGTTTCGACGCAGCTGCTCAGAGGAGTGGAGGCGGCCATCGGCGTCCGGCAGGAGGAAGTCCGGGGCGGTATCTCCGACGTTCAACGCGTATGATGCCACGCCTGTATCGCGCAGCCAGCCTACGAGATGGTTGTATGACTCCCAGTCCGCGGGGCTAAATGTCGCCAACAGCTCAGAGCGAATCTGGGCGAATGTCTTGTCGATCTGGTTTGGCCTCGGCGAGGCGTCAGACTGCGGATCGATTGGTTGGAAATGGTTGGCGGGTGGCGTGCGTGTCGCGGTCATGCTGACGCGCTCGCCACTTCCGAAAACGTTTCTTGCGGCGTGCCTCGATGGCGAACTTCGATCGACCAGTCGCGAAGCCGGGCGACCTTGACGAAAGCGTCTAGCGCAGGCGAGTAGCGGCGCCCCTGCACAGCCAGCAACCGGACTTCCCGAGAAACCTGATCACCTTCGAGCGGAATGGTTTTGAGCATCGGAAGGCGCGGCATGTGCTCGGGCGCGAGTATCACGCCGAAGCCAGCCGCCGCCATGTGCTGCAGGTGCAAGTCATGACCACTGCAGTGGCCGAAGCGGGGCGGTTGCTCAGGAAAATACGACCGCTTTATCTTTGGGGCGACGTCGCATCCGGATCGATCCAGCAAGACAGTCTCTTGGAGGTCGTCGATGCCGATCGAGGGACGGTTGGCCAGCTTGTGTGTCGGCGCGAGAACCGCGACGTAGCGTTCCTCAAACAGCGACCAATCGTCGATTCGGGGGGGTATGTCCCGCACGTCCCCGACCACTGCGGCGTTGATCTCCCCCTCAAGCAAGAGGTCGACGAGTTTTTCCGCTGCGCCCTCGCGCAGTTCGACTTGAAGTCCAGGTACGAACCTCGCAATCTCTGCGATCGGATCGAGGACGAGCGATGCCGAGATCGTTGGGGCGAGGCCGATCTTGAGCGGCGCGACCTCCTTGCGTTGGAACTCCTTCGCTCTGCGACGCACCGCCTCTGCCGACGCCAGCGTGCGTTCCAGCATCGGAAGGACTTCCTTTCCGAGATCGGTGAGCTGCGTCAATTGGCGCTCGCGGTAGAGCAACTGCCCGCCGAGCTCCTGCTCAAGCTTCTGCACCCCCTTGGTTAGGGCCGGCTGCGTAACATTGCACTGCTCGGCCGCGCGAGTGAAGTTGAGCGTGGACGCGACCGCGAGGAAGTAGCGGACTTGATGAAGCTCCATCGGTTGTTCTCCGTCAAGTTGCTGCCGACGATACTGAAGAGGCTTTGCACTCGACGACGTGACGAGGCACGCCATAATCGTTGGGCATGGATGCCACTTGCGGCTGCGCCTTGGAATGGTCCGGTCTATTGGTTTGGACGCGCGGACACGCTTTCTGGAGCCTCTGAGAGCCCGGGCTAATGAAGTCTCACAGGAAATCTGCAAGTTTTAGCCGTTCAGGCTCGATGACCGAGCCTCTCGAGGTTATCATGCCGCAAAACACAACCCTCAATATCAACGGCAAGGATCAGGCCGTCTCGGTCGAGCCGGACAGCATGTTGATATATGCGCTGCGTAACAATCTCGGGCTTCACGGTCCCAGATTCGGCTGTGGCCTCGGGGAATGCGGTGCATGTACCGTCGTGATTGACGGCGAGGCTATTCGTTCATGCATCACTCCTGTTTCCACCATCGGCACCAGCAAGATCACGACTTTGGAGGGACTTGGCACCGTCGACAACCCGCACCCGCTGCAAAAGGCCTTCATCCAAGAGCAAGCCGCCCAATGCGGATATTGCATTAATGGGATGATCATGGCGGCGAAGGCGCTGCTGGACCATACGCCGCATCCGAGCCGGGATGACATCAAGGAGGCGCTGGACGGCAATCTATGCCGCTGCGGCACCCATATGCGGATCGTGCGCGCGATCGAACGTGCCGCCTCGCAGGCGGAGTGATACGATGAAGCAGAACGAGTCTGGCATCGGCGGTGCGCAGTTAAACCGGCGCGGATTCCTGCAGGCTTCGGGTGGGCTTGTCGTCGCTTTCAGCTTGTTTAACGCGACGGAGATCGCGGTCGCAGAGCCCGCGGCGGGGAGATCGGTTGCATCGCCGCCGGCGGGCAAACTCTATGCCTGGCTTGCCGTTCATCCTGACAACACCGCAACGCTGTTCACCGGAAAGGTCGAAACAGGCAACGGTGTGCTGACCGCACTGGCCCAGATCGCGGCCGAGGAACTGGACCTTCCTATTGACCGGCTGGACGTCGTGATGGGCACCACTTCGCAGACGGTGGATCAGGGTCCGAGCTATGGCAGCATGACTGTTCGGTACGCCGGCCCGCAGATTCGTCAGGCGGCCGCTGCAGGGCGGCAGGTGCTGATCGACTTGGCGGCCAAGCATTTCGGCGTATCGTCCAATCAGCTCGTCGCCAGAGAAGGCACGATTACGATACTTGGCTCCTCTGACCGTTCCATCACCTATGGCAAGCTGGTGGATGGCAAGCGGCTGGACGTGGACATTGGGGCCAGTGGCGAGCGCTTCGCCATGAAAGTAGCTCCCGAAGCGCGCACCAAGGATCCATCCACCTACACGGTGGTCGGTAAATCCGTAAAGCGCAAGGACATTCCCGGCAAGGTGACCGGCGAGTTTACCTACGTCCAGGATGTCAAAGTGGACGGCATGCTGCATGGCCGCGTGGTGCGGCCGTACGGCGTGGAGTCCAGGCTGCTGAGCGTGGACGAAAACGGGTTGAAGGACATTCCCGGCTTCGTGCAAGTGGTGCGGCGTGAAAATTTCCTGGGTGTAGTCGCCGAAACCGAGTGGGGCGCGATCCAGGCGGCGGAGAAGCTCGGTTCTACTTTGAACCCATCTGGCCCGGATGACGGCCAAGCGAAATGGTCGAATTGGAATGGCCTGTCGCCTATGGACCAGATTTGGGACACGTTGCGTCAGACCGCGGGGATCAACCGTTCCGTCGCGAGCACCGGATCAGTGGACATAGCTCTGGCTTCTCAGTCCGGAGGCCAGGTTCTGAAAGCGACCTACAAGACCCCGTTTCAGATGCACGGTTCGATCGGCCCATCCTGCGCCATCGCCGACGTAAAGAGTGATCGTGCTACTTTGTGGTCGGGCACGCAGATGCCTCATGAAACGCGGGGTGACATTGCCAAGATACTGGGCATCCCACTCGACGATGTTGAGCTGCGCTGGTTCGAGGCATCGGGCGGTTATGGTCGTAACGGCCTCGACCACTCCGTCGCTGACGCCGCGATCATGTCGCAGGAGGTAGGACGGCCGGTACGCGTCCAATGGATGCGCTGGGATGAGCATGGGTGGGAGCCGAAAGGCCCGCCTATCGTTCAGGACCTACTCGGCATTGTCGACAAGGATGGCAACGCCATCGCCTGGCGTCACCACATGTGGGTCCCAACGATTACTGATACGCACCTGATCGCGCCCGCGCTGATCGGCAAACCAGATGTCACTGGAATCACGGGCACGGGCGCAACTCCGGTCATTAGGTACGTCTATACTTTTGACAACACCGATGTTGCAGTCCACGACGAAGGACGGGTGGGTCTGCTGACCGCCTGGCTGCGTTCTCCGGCGCAGTTCGAGACCACTTTCGCCATGGAATCGTTCATCGACGAAATGGCGGTGGCGGCCGGGCAGGACCCGTTGGCCTTCCGTCTGGCACATATCGACGACCCGCGAGCCATTGCCGTTCTGAAGGCGGCTGCGGAAAAGTATGGCTGGGTCAGTCGACCCGCTGGCGGGAAGAAGCTGCAAGGCGCGGGCAAACCCGTACAGGGCCGCGGTATCGCCTGGGTGAATCGCGACGATGTGCGCGTGGCGACGATCGCCGACGTTACAGTCGATCCGGCCAGCGGGCAGATTAAGGTGGGTCGCGTCGTGGTGGCGCACGATTGCGGGCTGGTGGTCAACCCTGATGGGCTGCGCAACCAGGTTGAAGGCAACGTCATCCAGTCCCTCAGTCGTACGCTGCATGAGGAAGTGACGTTCGACCGCGCCCATGTCACCAGCCGTGACTGGGAGGGCTACCCGATTCTGCGCTTCTCCGACATTCCGGACAGCATCGATGTTGTTCTAGTGAACAACACGCCGCAATACCCATCTTATGGCGCCGGGGAGCCGGCGACCAACCCGACGGCCGCTGTTATTAGCAACGCAGTGTTCGATGCGGTCGGCGTGCGTCTGCGACAGACGCCGTTCCGTCCCGAGCGGGTGAAGGCAGCGATGGGGTGAACATGTTGTTACGCTTATTCCGGCTTTCAAAAGCACTGATTGCACGGTCTACCCTACGGGCACCGTAAAGTTGTCGACAAATTGATGCGCGATAGCGGCTCACGCCGTAGCGCCTTTCCTCATGAAATCCCTCGTTTCGGCTCCCTGCCAATGCTGGCATCGGCAGGGAGCGCGATACACTAGATAAAGCATGCGCGCTGCTGCATTTGTCATGAGGCGCTCCGACCTACGCCGTCGCACAAAGCGGTCTTCAGGTCGACTTTGGGTGCAACTGAGCGAGAGAGAACTTCGATGTGCGATCGATCGCTACGGAGAGGTAGGGCTTAACGCCTCCCCGAAATGCGAGATGAACTCGGCGCCAACACCCACGGACCGGACACTTAGTGCGCGGCGAGGTGGGCGAGAACTGGGAACAGTTCGGATGGATCGCCGCGCTGCGTGTAATCGGGGCTGATGTCGGCGTATTCAATTGTCCCGTCGCGCGCCACGACGTATCGAGCGGGCATGGTCAAGGTCCAGCTCGGATCGCCATTGAAGACCGAGAGATCCAATCCGCTGTCCAGCTCGACAGCGCGCAGGTCGTCTGGCACTTTCCAGCGCAGGCCAAATGCGTGCGCAACCTTGCCTCCCGGGTCGACAAGGCTTCCAAACGAAAGTCCGTTAAGTTTTTGCGTTTCCAGACTATTCTCAGGCGTCTGCTGAGAAATGACGACCAGCGAGGCGCCGAGCCTGCGTATGTCGTGAGAGGCCGACTCGATCGCCCGAAGGTCGACGGTGCAATAGGGGCACCATCTACCACGGTAGAATGCGAGCACGACCGGGCCGCGAAGCACCGCATCGCGAGACGAGAACACCCTGCCATTGCCATCGCGTAGCCGAAAGGTGGGAGCTTCTTCCCCGGCCTGCACCGCCCGCTCGGCCAATCCGGATGTGACGAGAGCGTCGACCGCCCGGCGCCGAACCAGCGTTGCCACCGGCGGGGTGTTTGCCAGATCCTCGGCTCTCACAGCGTCCAGTTCGTCTTGGAGTAACATTTTTCGGCCCGTCGCGGGCTGTCCACGATCTCTAAGATAATCGCTCTTACAACGGCGCTCGGGAAGTCCTCCTGCGCAAGTTTGAGTTATTTTTGTCATGCATGAGTGAGCGTCCGCGAGTGAGCTTATGCCGTCTTTCCCGCGCCCGTCTTTGGCATGGAGAGTTTGCGTAGATCGGCCGCTAGCGACTTGCGCAGTCGAGACGCAGCGAACTCCATGAAACGCCGCAGCTTGAGGGGCAGGAGCGCCTGTCCCGCATGCACCAGGTGCACCGGGATCGGGTCTGGCTCGTAGTCCTGCAGGATGAGCCTAAGCTTGCCCTCGGCCACTGCGCGCGCGACCTGGTAGGAGAACACGTTCGTCACGCCGACGCCCGCGATCGCCGCGTCGATCGCGGACTCCGCCGTGTTGATCTTCAGTCGGCAGTAAGGACGAACGCTCTTGGTCGACTTGCCGCGCGGGTTGAAGATCCATGTCATCCCGGACGCCAGGGCGGTGTACGTCACGCACATGTGTTCGGCCAGGTCCTCGGGCGTTTTGGGGACGCCGTGAGAAGCGAAATAGTCAGGGCTGCCGCACACCACGCGCCTGATCTCGCCTACCTTCGTCGCGATGAACGTGCTGTCGGACAGCGTACCGATGCGGACGGCCAGGTCGACGTGCTCGTCGATAATGTTGATCGTGTGGTCGGTGAGCGTCAGCTGAACACTGATCTGCGCGAACCGCGCGAGGAATTCGTTTACGACCGGTACGACGTGGAGGCGACCGAAAACGATCGGCGCCGCCATCGAGAGTGTACCGCGCGGAACCGTGTACTCCCCGGAAGCCTGAGATTCAGCCTCCTCGACCTGTTCCAGGATGCGTTTGCAGGCGGTGACGTAGGCGAGCCCCGCTTCGGTCAGAGACAGCTTCCGCGTCGATCGGACCAGAAGCTGGGTGTTGAGGTGCGCCTCCAGCTCGGCGACCTTCCGACTGACGGTCGGTAGGGGAACGCCGAGCTGCCGCCCCGCCGCGGAGAAACTCCCGGCCTCGGCCGACGCCACCAAAATCGACATTGCTTCAAGTCGGTCCATCATCTCTCACTTTTCGAGAGGTTATTTCTCATGATTAGCGGATTATGCTGCTGAGCGGTAGGGGTTAGGAAAAAAGGTAACAATTGCGTTGGTCGGCGTTCAACGGAGAGAAAATGCCCCGTATCGCTATCCCCGGGGCGCGATGAGGCGGAGAAACTTCTCCTGGTCTCATCAGGCGATGAAGAAGATGCTCAAGAAGGGCAAAACGATGAAAGCTGACATCGTCCCGGCTGACGGTGCAAAAACCAAGGCCGTCCAGATCGTCAGAGCTACCGAGGTGGACATCCCCTTCATCATGGCGATGGAGCGGCTACCTGCGAACGAAGGGCTGGTAGGGTGTTGGGAGCGGGAGCAGCACAAGCAGGCGATCACCGATCAAGGCAACGCCTATTTCGTCGGCGCGAGTGAGGGAACGCCCGTCGGATTCGTCATCGTTCAGCACTGGGCGTCGGCTCACCGCGCAACGCTGATCGGGCGGATCATCGTTGCCGATACAGGAAAAAAGATCGGCCGTGAACTTCTGTCAAAAGTGATCGACACGGTTTTCACCGAAACCGAGGCGTTACAGATTTGGCTCAACGTCCACCCGAGCAACGAGCGTGCGCAAAGATGCTACACCGCGATCGGATTTCGCTTCGAAGACCGGGCGAAATTCCCAGTGGCCGGCGAGAGTAAGATGATGCTGATGATCCTGCAGCGGACGGCCTGGCGGCACTGACCGTTCGAGGACAGTCTCGAAGCTTAATGTTCGCCTGTCCTAGGTCGTTTCCGGAGAGCACCGTGAAGGCCGATGAGGGCTCGTAAATGCACTGATGCCGATGCAGGTGTAGAAAGTCCAGCTTGTCCTCGCAAGTGGACGTCAGAGGCGCTCATTTGGCAATGTCTATCGCCAGAAACTGCCGTTGCAAGAGCGTGGTGCGGCTCGCGTTAGACCCGGAGCCGGCGCCACTCGTGACCCAACCGGGTGACGATAATGTTCCTGGTCCAATCGCACCAACTCGAATCAAGGCAGGGCGATGTCGTAACGAACGTAGTTGGTGGGGCGTGCGATGCGATCGTACAGCGCGCGACCCGCCACGTTATCAGCCTCCGTATGCCAGTAGACTCGGCGCCAGCCTTTATCGCGGCCGCGAGCGACGAGGGCATCGATGAGAGCGTGTCCTATACCCGCGCGGCGCGCGGGAGGCTCGACCCACAGGTCTTCAAGGTAACAGACCATGCTCGCGCTGAACGTGTGCGGATGGAGCACGTAATGCGCCAGTCCAACCGGCATGCCTTCGAAATCGGCGGCGCTGCATACAAGCGCACCCACCGCATGATTTGGGTCCATGATCCGGCGCCACAGTTCACGATCATCGGCCTCTGGGATCGATACACCCTGGTACGCGCAATTGGCGGACCACATTCGCTGCCACGCTGACCAGTCGGCAACTGTCGGATTGCGGACCTCAATAGTCGGCATCTCAAACCCCAATGGACCTCGCCTCGGGATCAGGTAGAATCTCGTTAGCCTCAATCGAGTAGATCAAACGATCCCTGCTGTTCACAGTCATCCTTCGTTCGAAGCTCTCTCCAAGGCGTTCGGCGACACGAATGGACGCGACATTCTCCGGATGAATCATGCTGATCACGCGCTTGATGCGCAGATGGCCGAAGGCATATTCGAGCGCGGCCCGTCCACCCTCCGTCGCATAGCCTTTGCCCCAATGCTCACGAGTCAGCATCCAGCCGACCTCCGTGGCTGGCCAACCTTCGGGTCGCTGGAGGCCGATGCGCCCGACGAAGGCGCCTGTTGCTTTGTCCTCTGCCAGCCATTCACCGAAGCCCAGCAGATGCCAATGGCCGACAAATGCAGCCATTTCAAACCAAGCGTTGATCCGGGCTATGGGAAGCCCATTACCCAAATATCGTATGACCTCGGGGTCGGCACTCATTCGTGCAAACGCCTCGAAGTCGGAAGTGGTGAACGGGCGGAGTCTGAGCCGAGGGGTTTCGATCGTCACGAATGGATGCTCTGACAAAACTGAACCTCGGCGCGAGTTGATTCCCGTTTAATGCATGGCCGCACAGCGTAGGCCGGAGCGGCCGCCTTCAGCAACCCCTTACGTCTCGCAAGGGTCAAAGGCGACTTTCCCGCGTCTTCAGGCATGTCCGCCTTACGAGAGCGGACATTTAGATCATGGTCAACAAGCTGGCGAAGCCTGACGTAAGGCGCGTACTCATAAATTTCGGGAAGTCGACTTCGCGCCAAGAGCGACCGAGATAATCTTGCGGTGACGCACTGGCCATAGCTATGTTGTCGATCTCGACAGTCCGAAAGTGCACACCTAAATTCCCAATTCTGTCTTCGATTCTTCTCTTGATTGCGGGCGACTTTCCCCCAGGCGCGGCTCCGTCCCGGCCAATAGCCGCTGAATGTTGGCACGATGGCGCACAATCACGTAAATGCCACCTGCGATCACCAATAACCGATAGGGCGACGGTTGCTCCAAGCCGCAGATGAGGGCGATCGCGGTCAACGCTGCTAGCGCCGAGCCAAGGGAAACAATTCGAAAAATTGCCAGTGCAACGCCAAACACCGTCAAAGCGCCTAAACCGACTGGCCAAGACAACGCCAGCAACACGCCCAGCCCTGCCGCAACGGATTTGCCGCCTGTAAACTTCAACCAAATCGAACGGCTATGCCCCAACAACACGGCAAGTCCGGCCAAGCAAACAGCCCACGGCATCCAGGTTTGCAGATCAAGCGCTGTGGGTGGTGTGACGGACGGCAATGTATAGAGCCAAGGATAAAACCAGCGGGCAAAGACGATCGCCGCCGTACCTTTCAGCACATCTACCTGGAGCACCACCAACGCAGGCCATTTCCCCAAGGTTCGCAATACGTTCGTCGCCCCAACGGATCTGGAGCCATGCTCGCGGATATCAATGCCCTTGAGCAGTGTTCCCGCCAGATACCCCGTGGGCGTAGAGCCGAAGAGATAAGCGATCGCCAATCCAACCACACTCGCTATCCAGAAAGTCATGGGGATACCCTCGACGCTCCAATTTCATGCATTCTAGGCCGATTCAATGAGGGTAGGCTGATCGATGTCCGCTTTGGGTCGAAAGCGTCGCGGCCGGGACTGGAAGCGTTGCGTTGTGTTGGCTCATGCGGTTCATTTTTGATTGACCATTGGCACACCTGAGAAGGTATTGCGGAGCGTCACATGGCGAACTGGGCGACTGAAAGACTTAACGAACTTGTGCGCGGTACTGACGTTGTCTTGCCGCCCGTGACGAAAACCTTGAGGTTAGGAACGATCGACTCCTGGGCGCCGGGATTGATCAAGAAGACATGGCTGCCTCATCCAGAACTGCTTAACGTCGATGGCTCTATGTTCGGAGGCTACATCGCCGCCTTGGCGGACCAAGCCCTTACACTTGCGGCGATGACGCGCGTACCGGATGATCTCGTATTTCGTACGCTCAATCTCTCCGTCAACTTCCTGCGCGTTGGCAAGGCAGAGCCGCTGGCCATTGAGGCCCGGGTGACCGCTCAAACGCGGCAAGTCATATCTACACGCGCAGAGTTCCGGCGGCCTGATAACGAGTTGATCGCGGAGGCATCCGCGCAACAGTTTTTGCTCGCGATGCGATGACTTCAGAATGAGCGGATGTGCCAAGGATACGCTAAGCCCCCGCCGATCAGCGCAAGCAAGGCGCTGAACTGAAACCACAGTAAGCCGTGCCTTCTAGAATCTACGGATGACTGCTAAGTTTACGGCATCGCACAGGGGAACGGGCGATTCCCACCCGATAACGAGCCGATGGTCGAATCCCAAGAACTCGAAGCATATAGAATGTTCGGCAGGAGCGAGTGGTCGGCACTACGATCCAACACGCCGCTCACGCTCACGGATGGCGACCTAAAAACACTCCGCGGCTTGAATGAATCGATCACGCTTGACGAGGATCGGGAGTTATGACTTGCGCCGTATTGTTAGGTTCTTGGCAGCTATCAAAGCCGGGCAGTAAGATGTCTCAGCACCGGTGTATTCGCACCACACTTAGCCGAGTCATTCGGCGACGATATAAACGGTCATGGTACGCGCGCTCGCGGCCTGGTCTTCACCAGCGGGCTCGTGAGTTTCGCGCGCTTTGTTCATTGCAGAGTTCGGTTCGAACTCCATGAACTGATTTCGGCGATGATCCCGTCGAAGAGGTCCAGGTACTGTTCTGGAGTTCGTAAACTTCGAGCTCTCGCACCGAACTAGTCGGCATCGATGTAGGGAATCGGAAGCTCGTTCAAGTCGTCGTCATAATTCGCCGGTCGCCCGACGGTGATGTTGTCGTTCGTGCGGATGTCGGCGCTAAGGCCCAGCGACCGCCCGACGGGACACATATCCGCGGCCTGCATGAGTTGGGCGCGCTCCTCCTCACGCAGCGGTCCTTGCAGCTTGATGGAGCGCTCGAACGAGTCGCGGCCGCCATCCACGCCGTGGTGAAACGACACGGCGACCTCGACATGAGAAAGCGGCAATTTCCGTCTTCGCGCCTCGAAGCGGATCGTCATCGCCGTGCATGCCGCAAGCGAAGCGCTTAGCAGCTCGTAAGGGTTCGCTCCCGTCGCCATTCCGCCCCTGCCGTCGGGGCCGCCAATCGAGAACTCGGATGCGCCAGCACGGCCGTTGAGTGTGGCGGCACCGTTAAGGTCACCGGCCACCACAGCCTGCGGGCGGCGAGTACCGTCATCGATCGAATTCGTCATTATGCCTTCCTTTCAGATTTTGACAGTGGACTTGGCTCGCCCGTCGGGCGCAAGCTTCCTTGACCATCTGTCCGTGCTACCTCGCCCAATCGATCCTTGCGCTCGCACGACACGCCTTGGAGTGTGCAACTTCCTCGCGGGGTCTGACCCTGGCTGCTCTCAGCTGCGGAGCGTCTTGCTGCCGCTGGCGTCCACGTAGTATTGAGGCGCCTCGCGACGGTCGCATTTCCCGTAGTCACGAACGATTCGCACTGTCCGAAGCCTTGCCTTGTCATTCGGCGCCGACGAGTTCTCGTACGCTTGCGCCGCAGCCGCATCTTTCCAGGTTATGAGGAGAACCAGATCGCCAGGCGTAAGTATCGCCTCGAAAACGTCCCAGGATGTACTGTCAGCGGCCCACGGATTCAGGCCGAGCCATTCGGCGCAATCATACGGATTGTTGGTCTGCTTCCATTGCGTGGGACGCGTTGCGTTGATCAGCGTGACGGTGGTTCCTTCCCCGACCTCCGTCTCGTCGAGCCGCTGTTCCGTAAGCGCACAACCCGGCGGCAGTTGATTGTCGCCAGTGATCTGGCCGACACGCAGGTGATAGTCCGCGAAGATTACGTCACGTCCCTTCTTCTGGGCTTCGTGATGGCGGCCGTGCGTGCGCCAGCGGACGAGCGACTTCTCGTTCCGCCAGCTCGACAGCGAAAGGATCCACCCGTCGCGGATAAGGCTCTTGTATCGGATGTTGTCGACGAAACCATCGATCTTCTCGAGCTCGGGGCGCAGCATCTCAGCGCTTTTGAGGTAGTCATCCTCATTTTCTTTGTTCGGGAGAACTTCGAAAATCACCGAGAACATGACGATATCCTTGCTCTAACGTGCCACGGCATAACCGATAGCGATGTCAACGTGCCGCGATCGGACGCGTCACCCTCATACGAGATGATATTCAAGCCCTCGGCATCGATCTCAACGGGCGGCATCTGTGCAGCTGCCGTTTTCCTTACCGACACGCCTTCCTGCTTCCGTAGCGCCGCAATCGACCCGCACCGCGCCGATAATCTGACGTTCGCGAAAGCGATCCTCTTGCCGAGCGAGTTCGATCGTCTCTTAGGTTCCATAACGTTCGGTCTTTATTGCGCCCGCCTTCAGTCCCAAGCCGAGCGCAGCGTCCGCAGCAATCTCGACGAACGCGTTCGACCCGCAAACGAAGACGCGGCCGGGGGACGCAGACAACCGCGCTGCGACGTCAGCGACCATCGGCGCGTCGATCCGCTTGCCGAAGTCGGTAGGTCGCGTCGGCCTCTCGCGAGTGAGCGCCAAGGCGAGCCTGAAGTCGGACAACGAACTCTCGAGCTCGAGGAGCTCGTCCCTGAACAGCACGTCATTCCAGGTCCTGGAGGAGAGCAGCAGCGCGACGGGTACGGGTTCTGCGCTGGCCTTCCTGTACCGAATCATGGCCATCAGTGGCGCGACGCCGGAACCCGCTCCGATCAAGAGCACTGGGGTCTCGCTGCGGCCCGGCCAGAGAAAGTGACCACCGAGGGGGCCGCGAAGCTCGATCGTGTCGCCTACCTGGGCGACGTCGTGGAAAAACGGCGAGACCTCACCATCCGCGAGGCGCTCGATCGCGAGTTCGATCATGTCCGAGCCGCTCGGCGCGGATGCGATCGAGTAGCTGCGCATGGCCGTGTAGCCATCGGGCGCAGTCAGGCGGATGTCGACGTGCTGACCCGCCTTGTAGTCGAACCGTTGTGTCAGGCGCAGGAAAAAGCTCTTGATGGTCGGCGTTCTTGCCACGATCTCGTCAATCGTGCACCTCTGCCAGCGCGCTGCCGCGACGGCTGCATCAGTCATGCGTGTAGCGCTGTTCACGCCAGGGATCGCCATAGATGTGGTAGCCGCGCAGTTCCCAGAAGCCGGCCTCGTCGCGCTCCGTGAATTGAAGTCCGTTCACCCACTTTGCCGACTTCCAGAAATAGAGATGCGGCACGAGCAGGCGTGCCGGCCCTCCGTGATCGCGCGGCAGCGGCTGGCTTTCGTAATTGAGAGCGACCATTGCCTTCCCCGCCGCGAGATCCGCGAGTGGCACATTGGTGGAGTATCCGTCGTAGCAATGCGCGAGCGCGAACGGAGTTGGCGCGCTAAGGCCGGCGTCGGCGAGAATGTCGTCGATGGTAACGCCCTCCCAGGCGGTGTTGAGCTTCGACCACGCAGTCACGCAATGGATGTCTCGCGTCATCCTGGTTCGCGGAAGTGCATTGAACTCCGACCAACTCCAGACCTTGATCGGCCGAGGTCCAACCTTCAGCGTGAAAGTCCAGTCAGCGGGCTCGATCCGTGGCGTGGGGCCGGCCGTAAGCACCGGGAAATTCTCCACGAGGTGCTGTCCAGGCGGGATCCGATCCGATAGATCTGATCCCGAGTTGCGACCGGTGAAACCGCGAGTAGCCATGGCGGATATCCTCTGTCGGCGGTTGAAAGGGGCGTCGTCCGGCTCCGCGGATGAGCATGAAACCGGCGAAACATGAAATGTTGCGCGGCGAATGGGAAATGACGTGAGGCCATGAAGTTGATAGCCGCACGTTATGGTGGCCGTCCGCCTTCCGATTGGGGCTCGTGGGCCGTTGACGAGAACCGCTCAAGCAGCTCGGTCAGCATCCTGACGGCCTGCGTTAGCTCCAGGACCTCACGCTTCCGTAATTGGTCGATCTTCTCGTACCCATCCGTTTAGGCGAGCGAGCAGGTCGATAGCCGCGCGAAAGACAGTCTCGACCGCACGATAATTATTAGTGGCCGCATGCGCGTCGGCCTGTGCATCAGGCAAATAAATTCCGCCGCATCAGGTCAATAAGTTCCGCGTCCATTGAGGTAAAACTATCATATCGATAACCGCGCGGAGTGCGACGCTCTCGCGTCGATTCCTTGGCCGTTACCGTCCTAGTGCGCGCGGAGCTCCCTGAGAAGGAAGTCGGTAAATGCGCGGGCGGCAGGCTTTATTGTCTTTCCGCTCACGAAGACCGCGTTCAGCTCCTGCGAGCCGAAATCCCAGTCAGGCAACACCCGCACGAGCTTGCCGGCGTCAAGCTCTGCTCGCGCGCTGTTCTCGCTCGACGCTGCGATCCCCAACCCGGCGACCGCGCTTGCCGTGGCGACTTCGTTCGTGGTGATCGAGAGCGGGCTGTCAACCCGCACGGAGGTGACGCGACCGCCCTTGCGGAAGGAGAACGTCGGTGAGGGATGCGCCGGACTGATGATCACAGTGTGGTGCGTGAGGTCCGACGGCATCGTCGGCATGCCGCGCTCCCGCAAGTAGTCGGGAGAGGCCGTGAGTATCCTTGGCTGGTGGATGATCTTGCGGGCAGTCGCGCTCGAGTCGGGGAGGGGGCCGAACTGGAACGACACGTCGAGGCCCTCAGTCACGAGGTCTGGGTAGCGGTCAGTCGGCCGGAGCTCGATCTTGAGAGCAGGGTGCTGCTTCATGAACGCGGGAAGCCGCGGGACGATTTCCCTGAGCCCGAAACTGATTGGCGTGCCGACCCGCAGCGAGCCGCGCAGCTCTCCCGTTCCGCGCGCCTCGTGGTCGGCCTCGTCGAGCGCCGCCAGGATCGCCTCAACGCGCATGAGGTACGTCGTGCCGGCGTCGGTCAGCGTCACCGCCCGGGTGGTGCGGCTGAAGAGCGTCGTGCCGACCTCCTCCTCGAGGGCAGCGATCAGCCTGGATGCGGTCGGCTGCGACAGGCCGAGCTCTCGGCCGGCACTGGAGAAGTTGCCGACGCGCGCGGCGCGGGCAAACAGCCTGAGTGCTGAGAGTCGATCGTTCATCGCTTGCCGCGGTCGCCGTGCGCTACAGGAAGGCCCAGACGAGTGCGAAGGCCAGGGGGACCGAAGCGAACGCGGCGGCGCTCGTCACGACAGCGCCGACCGCTGCGATCCCAAGCTCGCCGTGCTCGTCTGAACCGAAACGGGTTGACTTCGGTTTCGAGAGCGGCTTCCCAGGCATTTATCGGTCTCCTCAGCGGGCGCCATGCTCCCCGCTGCCGGGGCAGATAGTGCCTATCGACTTCTAATATAATCGCAGTTTGTGAGACATTGTCTCTCAAAATATGAGAGATGATAAGTTGCCTGCCAACGGTACTGATTGTCGAGACCTGTGTGTGAGAGGACGGCGCCGGGACCGGCGGATCGCGGCTTCGATAACAAGACGAGGTCGTCGCCTTGCCGCCGCTCGGCTTATGACAAGCGCAAAAAGGACGACGTGTGGACGCAAGTTCGGCGGATAAACCGGCGACGCCGGCGCGGCGGGCGGTCGCCACCTGTGCAGTCGCGGGCCTCTGACGGCGATGCGGTTGCCCGGACGAAGCAGCGCGAAATGTGCGGGTGGCACGGGCCTGGTCTGATTTAAGTCGGCTCTGGCCTCCGGACGGCTGCAAGACCGAGGATCGAGGACACCCGCGATACGCTGGATGTCATTGTAAGTGATGTTGCGATTTGTTGACCCAATGCGGATACGTGACGCCTTCATCCGCATCTTCGGCTTCTCCCCACGCCGCGCATACCGCGGCATTCGGCCCCGCTGATCCGGAGCGTGTGGCGGATCTGTAAGCGCCTCACGCGACACGAGCGGCACCCGGCAGAAGGGCGCGGCTCACTCAAACGTTCTCGCGGCCGCCCAAATGACACGAGGTAATGCGGCACCGGCACTTGTCCCCTCAGTGCCGGACGTCGTGATTTGAAAATGATTGAGGGACACTTAGCGAAGTGGTGTGAGCTCGCGTCGGCTTTTCGGCAAAACCGAGAACCTTCGCCCTTTGCGCCATCCCCCCATACCAATATCCAAGCAGGAGGATGAGCGATCCGGCGATCAGCATCGGAATCCCGGCAACGTAGAGAATGTGCTGTGCGTTGAGGTGATACGCAAGCAAGGCCCCAATCAACAGCGGGCCGCCAATGCCACCCAACCTTCCGATCCCGAGAGCCCAGCCCACGCCTGTGGACCTGATCGAGGTCGGATAATAAATCGTCGCCAGCGCGATCACGCTCTTCTGTCCGCCGCTGATGCAAAAGCCGGCGCAGAATGCGGTCGCCACCATCATCCAGCTCGGTTTGTCGATCGAATAGCCGAACAAGACAACAAACGCGGCGCCAACAAGATAAACTGTGGCAAGAGAGCCGTAGGGGCCGATTCGATCCATCGCCGGTCCGATCACGAATGCGGCGACGATGCCGCCGACGGTGGTCATGGTGGTAGCGAGCGCGACTGTGTTGAGAGAATGTCCGACATTCGTCAGCATGGACGGCAGCCAGCTTTGCAGCGCGTAAAATTCGGCCAGATTGAGCATGAACACGACCCAGACCACCAGCGTTCCGGCAGCGCGGCCGGACGAAAACAGACTTCCAACCGCGCTGCGCCGCTCAGCCGCTTCGGTGACGAACTGCGTCGGCCCCTGCACCGGCAACGCACCATCGATTCGACGCACCACACGCCAGACGGCATCCGGTTTCGCCTTCGTGCGGATCAGAAAGTCCATCGACTCGGGTAAGAACATCAACGCTAGGATTGCGGCCACCATGGGCGCGGCTGCGCCGATCCACAGCATCGATCGCCAGCCATACTCGGGGATAACCCAGGCTGCGACCGCGCCGGCTGCGACGAAGCCGAGCGAGAATCCGCTATAGATCGCCAGCACAAAAGTCGCGCGCAGACGCGCGGGACTGAACTCTGTCGTCAACGCAATGGTGCTAGGAATTACGGACCCAAGCGCGATGCCGGTGATGAAACGCAGCACCATCAATTCAGTGACGTTAGTTGCGAAGATCGTCGCAAACGTCAGCAACGCGAAGGCAAAGGTCGAGATGACCACAAGCCTGCGATGGCCGAAGCGATCCGACAACGGCGAGACAAGCAGATAGCCGACCATCAAACCGGACAGCGCCGATGAGAAGATCGGCCCGAGAAGCTGTCTCGGGAGCCCCCATTCTTTCGCGATCGACGGCGCCATATAGCTGATGGCCTGCGTATCGAAGCCATCGAGGAACATGATAAGACCGCACAAGGCGACGATCGCATACTGCGTGATGCCGGTGCGACGCGAATTGATGAAGGATGGGACGTCGAAAGTAACCTCGGTACTACTCATTTCCTCACCTCTGCCGGCCAAATGATTTGGTCCAATTTTGTTTCTATTTTTTTGCCAGCACGACGATCACGTCGCGCCGCAAGCACGAAAGACGTGCGGATATCGTCAGTCGACTGTTTGCAGGATTTGCGCCGGCGTTGTGTCGGACGACCCGCTCGGGATGAACGCATCGGCGTAGAAGTGATTCCTGGGCAATCCGCCGCGCGTCTCGAATTGACTGCGAGCGGCTTCGATCATCATGGGATTGCCGCAGGCATAGACATGTCGGTCCGACAGATCCGCAAGATCCTCAAGCACCGCAGCGTGCACCAGGCCGCGGCGCCCCCTCCAGTTCGAGTCGGGTTCAGACAGCACTGGAACGAACGTGAGCCATGAATAGCGCTTTGCCCATTTTTTGCAGGTCTCCGCGAGATAAAGATCGGCCTCGCGGCGTCCGCCCCAATAGAAGCGTACCTCGCGGTTGAGCCGCCGCCGAATTATGTCATCGAGGATCGATTTCAAAGGCGCGAAACCGGTGCCGGTCGCGACGAAGACGTAACGTGCCTTATCGTCCTCGCGGAGATAGAAATCGCCGAACGGCACCTCGACCTCGAGCTTGTCGTCGATCTGCAAGGAGGCCAGCACTTTTTCCGAGAACGCGCCGCCGGGCACGTGCCGGATGTGCAGCTGCACGCCGTCACTCTCCTGCGGAGGGTTGGCCATTGAAAAGCTGCGCACGTCGCCATCCGGCGTGCGGATGCGCAGATACTGCCCCGCCTTGAACTTGCTGCGAATGCTGGCCGGAAAGCGCAATTGCAGAATGGCTACATCATCTGCCGGGCGCGACATGCGAAAGACCCGCGCCTGAATTGTCTTCCGCGCCGACGGGTCGTGGCGCTGGATCCGTCGCGGTCGAATGGTGAGATCGCTCTTGGCGGTCGCCGTGCAGAACAAGACCTTGCCGGAGGGACCTGCGATTTGTTTTGAACGCTGTTTGACGTTGCCCTTGCTCAGAAAGCCTTCACAGGATGCGCAGACGCCCTTCCTGCATGAATAAGGCATCGTGTAGCCCGCGCGCTCCGCCGCAACGAGAATCGTTTCGCCGTCATCGCACGTGAAGCTGATGTCGGCGTCTTCGACCGCGATCGTGTGCGTCATGCCGTTTCCTTGAATTGATTGGCACCTGCGACGAACTGAATGCAGCGCAGGACCGGCGTGGGATCGGCAATGCCCTTCCCAGCAATGTCGAAGGCACCGCCATGGCCGACGCTTGAGAACATCAGACCGGCACCGATCGACATCGCAGCCGAATTCCGGCCCGCGAGCAGCTTGATCGGGATGTGCCCCTGATCGTGATACATCGCCGCGAACGCATCGAAACCTTGCTGACCAAGCATCAGATCGGCGCCCACCGGCCCCTCGATATCGATGCCTTCCGTCTTCAGCCGTTCGACCAGCGGCTTGACGATACGGTCGTCATCATCGCCAAAAAGGCCGCCTTCGCCCGCGTGGGGGTTGATGCCGAAAACGCCAAGCCTCGGGTGCGGAATGCCGAGGTTGCGTAAGGCATCGATCGTTGTGCGAATGGCGCGCTCGATCAACGTTGGCGTGATCCGATTGAGGGCGTCGAAAAGCCGCTCGTGCAAGGTCACATGAACGATCCGCAAGCCGGCGCCGACCAGCATGAGAAACACTTCGTCTTCCGGCACCTTCTTCAACCGCGCTAGCAGGCTCGGATAACCGGAAAATGTGATGCCGGCGGAGTTCACGTTGGTCTCAGAATGCGGACATGCCACGATGCAGTGGGCGCGCCCTCGAGTGATGAGGTCGAGCGCCGCCTCGACATAGGCGACGGTCGCACGGCCGCTCTCCGGGGATCCTTGCCCCGGCTGGAAGGCTTTGGCGTCCAAAGCGGCAACAGGATGATAAAGCAACGCCCGCTTGTCAGCGGATGTCCCGGCCTGCGTCAGAGTGCGGCCGGGCGCGAATTTGTCCGCGTAGAAGCGAATGACATGCTCATCGCCAACCAAAATCGGAGATGAGTCTGGCTTTGCTTCCGCGCACAGCACCGCGGCCTTCACCGCGATTTCAGGGCCGATGCCATTGGGATCGCCAATGGTCAGCGCGACAGCTTTCGGTGTCATAACGGCAGCGCCAGCAGGGTGTCGATCCGCGAACTGTCACACACCACCGTGCGCTCATGCAGTTGCGCCACCCCATCCACGATCTCGTAGACATCGAAATAGCGCCCGGTGGCGTAGATCGACGTGTCGCCATCCTGCAGGATGCGCGCCACCATGAAGGGCGTCTCGCTCTTCACCTTTGCGCCGTCTTCCGAGAGGATCGATGGCAGGCCAAGGATGTGGCGATAGCTCTGCCGCTCATAAATATTGGCTTCACGGAGAGCCGAGACGCGGTCGGTGAGCATGCCGCGCGAGTTGGCGAACACGATGCCGGCCTCTAACCCGTCGCGATAGTTCGACGCCGTGGTGATCTTGTAGAGGCACGGACCATGAAACAGGCTCGGCCATTCCTCCAGGCGATCGTCGTCAATGCAGCGTGCGTAATCGGCCTGCGCCTTGGTGATGTATTGCAGAGAGTTCGCGTGCACGGCGCTGGTCCTTAGATGCCCATATTGGCGCGATACGCCTTCCAGAAACCGCGCACCGACGCCTCGGTCACTCTGCTCTCGCTGCTGTTAGCCTCAGCGCCGCCCATCTCAAGCACCGCTTGATCCTCGCTTGCGCCGGCAATGCCACGCTGCACGAAGCCGCCGACACAGCCGTCTTCCATGGAGATGTAACCGGCGGGACCGACGAGGTTGCCCTGCTTGAGGCGCGTCAAGCGCTGCTCGCGCGTATCGTCGGCAAAACCGAGATAAGTCCAGTTGAGGTCGGTCCGGTCGACCGCGCGCGGCACGATCTGGCGCACGGCGATGGCATTCTGGATCTGCTGCAGCACGAACGTCGGAAAAACCGACAGGATCTGCAGCGTGCAACCGTCCTGATATTCGTCGAAGCTTTCCAGCAAAGTTGGATCGGCAAGCTTGTATTCGCTCTCGGAGCGCAGTTGCTGCTTGGCGTAATCGACGTCCTTTTCCGCCTCACGATCGATCGCCGAATAGCTGACGTGGTGTCCCCCGCTTTCATCGACGATGATGCCGCCCTTCATTGACAGCCGGTTTAATTCAAACGTTGTGAAGAACAGATGCAGGATGCTGGCGTGATAGGAATCCTTCACGTTCTCCATGTAGAGCTTCCAGTTGTTCGGAAGCACCTGGGTGAAGCGTCCGAGCACAACGGCCTTACGCCCGCCAAGCACGCGCTCGATATGGTTCAGGATCTCTTCACCGAGATACTCCTCAATCGAGGGCACGTCTTCGGAGAATGAGCCGAAGATCAGGCCGTGAACGATGGCGATGCGCAGCTTGCGCGGACCGTGCTGCTCCATTTTGAAGCTATCCGGCATACCGCCCTTGCCCTTGATGCCGTCCTTGAAAGCAATGCCCGTCAGGTTGCCCTGCGGATCGTAATTCCAGGCGTGATAGACGCAGCTGAAATCCTTGCGATGCTTGCCGCGGTTTTCCAGGCAGATCAGCGCGCCGCGATGGGCGCAACGGTTTTCGAACGCGTAGATTTCATTGTCGGTGTCGTGCGTGACGATCACCGGCGTGTCGCCGATGTGGGTCGTGAGGAAATCGCCGGGCTCCGCCAACTCAACTTCCAGCGCGAGATAATGCCAATTCGGTCCCTGGAAGATCTTGCGTTGCTCCTCCGCGTAAACCGATTGATCCTGAAATACCCAATACGGAACGCGGGTGAGCCCTTCCGGCCAGTTGGCCGGAGTCGACGCTTCCGGCGGCAAAACGATCTTGTTCATCGGCGCTCCTCACGCTTGACTTCAAGTTCGATGTGTTCGAATATCGAACAAATATCCAAAGTTCGAACAACCTGAGCCGTTCTAAATCGGCTGTCAAGGCGGAGCCGGGCTATGGCGAGCGCGGAGGCCAAAGAGAAACGTGAAGGAATGGCGGGGCTCGCGAAAGGCCTCGCGATCATTGAGGCATTCTCGATTCGCCCGGTGATGAGTGTTGCCGATGCCGCGCGCGCATCAGGCGCCACACGCGCAGCAGCGCGCCGATGCCTTCTCACCCTGGTCGAATTGAATTACCTGGAGCTGTCGGGACGAGACTTCCGTCCCCTGGATCGCTTGCGCCGACTGGGCGGCATGATGTCCGAGCGCGATAAACTCGTGCATATCGCGCAGCCGCTGCTGGAGCGCGCTCGCGACGAAGTCGCGGAATCGGTTTCGCTGGCGGTGCTGGACGACGATCAATCGCTCTTCATTGCCCGCGCGCAAGCCGAGCACTACGTCCAGACCGGCGTTCGCGTCGGCGCTTATCTACCGCTCTATTGCTCCGCGACCGGCCGCATCCTGCTCGGCCGCCGTACCGATGACGACATCACGCGTCGGCTGAGCCGGCATCCGATGAGCGCGCGCGCGCCGCGGACGCTGACGACGATCCCGGACATTCTGTCTGCGATCCGGACCGCCGCGGAGAACGGCTATGCCATCAGCAACGAGGAGCTGGCGCCGGGCATCAGATCGATGGCCGTCCCGGTGTTTGTCGCCAACGGCGACATCGTCGCCGCCGTCAGCGTGAGTGCGGCCTCGGCCCGTATCAAAGTCAGCGATCTGCGCAAACGCCTATTGCCTGTGCTGCTCGACTGCGCGAACCAGATCGCGCGGCCGTTGAAAGAGCTGCGTTGAAGCGTTCCACCACCGTTCGTACAGCGAACGGCGGTCATGCGCCCATCGCGATCCGTACCTTGACGGAACGGCTCTTGCGATACCTCCGTGTGGAGCAGGACGATCCGACCGCTTCGTCCATGTAGTAGGCGACTGCGAGCGCACCTCGCCCAGGGAAATTTCAAACCGCCTCATGGACGGATTGTCCGGGGGGTCGCTTTCCACGTTCTGCCTCGCTCCCTCATCCGCACCCCAACTTGGCGAAGCTCTGCCGGGGGCCGCTGCGACAAGCGGCGCGAGCCATATGTCCGGACGAACCGCGACGACGGCCGTTGGCCCTCCGCATCGGCCTCGCGTGCACCCGAGGTCGACTTCTGCAGCAGGTCGGTCAGGACCCTGAGACCACCGCATGTCACTCCGGCGTCTCTGCCACGCAAACGGCGCACGACCCGACGCGGCTCTCCTGCAGCATCGCGAGCGTCATCATCTCCGCAATCGTGTCGCTTGTGACGGAGGTTGACCGCAACGGCCGACGGCAAGAACCGATGATGCAGTCATGATGCCAGCCACACGCGCATCCGGCTCCGCCCCCGTCTTACCGACTGAGGGATGGTGGCACGATCGAGGATGCTGACGAAACTCCCGTCGTCAGTCCAAGTAAGTGGTCAATGTCGCGCCGTCGTCAGCCACGAAGATCGCTATCAACTCCGCAGGCTCGGTCGTGCTGGCGTTTGCCGAAACAACATGCGTTGCGCCCGGAGGTTCAAAAAATGATTGCCCAACCGTGAACGTCTGCAAAGGACCACCGCCAAGCTGCGAACGTATTTCGCCCTTTGTGATATAGGCTGTTACTGTACCGGCGTGCCGATGTGGCGGAGTAAAGCCTCCAGGGCCGTAGACCACGCGGACCACGGTGACACGCTTCCCGGGAATGTCAGCTAACGGATAGGATGCGACGACTTCAACAGACGAACCCGGAGAATTTGCGGTGCTGCAAAACGGCGTCAGGATCGTTGACGCCGCATCCATGGTGGCCGGAAGGGCCTTGGCAACAGCGAGCGCACAAGCAAGCCCTGCAACGAGCGCCAACGAGAGCATTCGAAAATCGTGGGACGGCAAGAATGTTGTTTCAGCTTTCATATTGGATCGCCTCCAGTTCTGACTTGTTGGTGTAAGTCGATCGTCCCGGTGAGATCATCGCATGCTGCTCCCGTGGCCTCGCCACGCGAGCGCCGCATCGTCGGTACGGTCCTTCCGCGCCATCGCTAGCGTCATCATCTCCGCAATTGTGTCGCTTGTGACGAGACCGACCAATTTGCCTGCCGCCTCCGTGACGCCGACTGTTGCGGCAGAATTCTGCTGCATCAGCTTCAATGCTTGCTCTAAGGTGGCGCGACAGCTGACGGTGAGAACCGGTGATTCAGTCATGATGTCAGCCACACGCGCAACCGGCGCGGTTTGTCTTACAGACTGAAGGATATTGGCACGATCGAGAGTGCCAACGAAACTTCCATTGCTGTCGACGATGGGAAACGTCCGCTGTGAGGTTTGCAAAAGGACGTTTATCGCTTCGTCAATGTGAATGTCAGGCCGTAGCGTGACGAAGTGACTCATCATCGCTTGGCGCACCGGTACGCCCCGCGAGACAGCGCGCAAAGCGACTGAATGGGCTTCTGAAGCCGCTGCCAGATAAACGAAGACGGCAACGAAGACGAGGATCGGGTTATGAAAGAGACCGATAAAGCCGAGCACGAAGGCCGTGAACTGGCCGATCGATGCTGCGCGTTCGGTTGCGCGCACGAATCCTAATCGGCTCGCAAGCGCTGCGCGCAGCACACGGCCGCCATCCATCGGGAAGGCAGGAATGAGATTGAAGAGCGCAAGAAAGAGGTTCAGCGCGGCCAGCCGGTCCACCATCGGGATCTGCATGTTGTCGATGCCCATCGCGGCGCTGGCGCGCAGGTTCGCATTAGCGAAGACGATCAGTGCGACGGCGATGACCACGTTGACCGCGGGACCTGAGATCGCAACGAGGAATTCCTCCCACGGCTCCTCCGGAATGCGCTCGAGCTCGGCGACGCCGCCAATCGGGAGTAGCGTCACATACGGTGTGGGCACGCCGAATGCCCGCGCGGTGACGATGTGTCCGAACTCGTGCAGCAGCACGCATAAGAACAGGAGCACCACGAAGAGAAGACTGTTCCAGGCTATGGTCGCGCCGCTCGAGGCATAGTTAGAAACAAAGATCCATGCGAGAAATAGCACGAACGTGATGTGCAGGCGGACCACGGTGCCGGCCACTTTTCCGATGTTCAATGACCAGGACATGTGGGTCTCATCTCGATCGTTCCGGCTGTGGTTACAGACAGCATGTAGCCGGGGCGGGTAGGCTCGCGCTGCGCGGTGCCGCGGATGGCATATCTCGTACGGCTGGCTCATCTACGAGCTGGGGCAACACGCCGGTGGGAAGCCGCGGTCCTTCTCTCGACGATATTGGTGAAGGGCACACGCTTCGACTCATCCCCGCGCGTTTGGCCCGGTTTCAGCGACCGATCCGATAAACCGATAGATGTCGATTTCGAATCCATCCTGAAGGACCATGCCGTCGGGGTCGATGGCAACGAACCACGGTGTGCCACCGGTGCGGTAGTTTTCCATCGTGGTGGGATAGAGGCCGAGTGAGGAACGGTCCTCATGGCCGAAAGGAATCTTGAGGCCGTAACGCCGCTGGTCCAAAGGTAGCGTGTCAGGCGTATTGACCGACGAACCCTCGAATACAGTCTGGACTGCGGCGTAGGCGACACTCTGGCTACGTGGATCTTCAACCAGCGCCTGGAGCATTGGAAATCCGCGCGAATGGCAGCCGGGGCACCAATGCTGGTAGAAAAAGAGAAGCCGGTGCCGCTCGCCGAGTTCCTTCAGAGTAACAGGCGGGCATTGCGTTCCCTTCGCGTCGATCCAGTAGGGGACCTCGAGTTCGGGAGCAAGTTGTCCCGCGATAGTCTGAGTCATGGATACTCTCGCGCAATTCCGAAGCCAAGCGAGGCAGGTACAGTCTGTTCAGTCTCGGACCGGGCCCCGGCACCATACCCGTATCGGCGTGGAATGGGCTGGTAAAGCTATGATCTTGATAGCCAGCGGTAATGCCTCAAGCGCCCGGATAGCCATGTGAGATAGCGATGCGAGGACGTCTCCCGGGCCGCCGAGTGCGACCCTTGGCGAATTGTTGTCGATCGCTGGGGCGCCTAGAGCCCGCATGCTCCAAACGCCCCAGTCACTCCAATAACGACCGGCTATCGACTCCATGGCGAGAGTTCATTTTCCTTTTCGACAATCATGGAGACACTCGTAAATCGATCGCTGCCCGCCCTGTGTGCGGGCCGAAGTCGACGTTTCGTTGAGCGGTCGCGGGCCAGGAGGTCGGACGTGCAAATCAGAGGGAAAACTGGCATTTTACAGCCCGATTCTGTTGAAAGCATTCCGCTAGAAGATGTTGTCGTGCTCGTGGACAGGGCCGGCGTCGCGATCGGGGTGCAGCCCACATTCAGCGCGAGGGTGGGCGGCGTCGGCGACCGCGGCAGCACCATCAACGCGTCCAGGTGGGTTGAAATTCCGATCGTCGGGTCAAACGGCGAGGTTTCCGGGGTCCTGTGCCACAGCAGGCGGGGGACCAGTGCGGGTTGCGCGATTGCCGCCAGCGACCGGGGGAACGTGAGCGCAACAACGGACGTCTTGCCGTCGATCGCGCATGACATAAACAGCCTCTTCGCGGTGATCGGCGGCGGTCTGTGGCTGCTCGCGTGCGAGAGCGATGCAGGATACCGAAACGTCATCGTCGGTGAAAGGGAGGAGGCCATCACCCGCGGCTTGTTGCTCAGCCAGCAACTTCTCGACCCCGTGCGGCCCAAATCGATCGATGAGTTGATCACAGGAAGTCGCCTCAGGGTGATCGCGGGAACCCTCGAGCTCGCTTTGGGTCCGGACATCTCGGTCCGCGTCGAGATCGCCCCTGACTTGTGGGCCTTCAATGCCGACTCGGAAGAGCTTTACTTTGCTCTGTTGAATCTCTGCCGAAACTCGGCCGATGCGATGCCGCACGGTGGCGTGATCACCGTCGCGGCGCGGAACGTCGAACAGGTCTCCGCCGCAACGCGGCGGTTCGTCGAAATCGTCGTCGTCGACGATGGGGAGGGCATGTCGGAGGAGATTCTCTCGCAAGCCCTCATCCCATACTTCACGACAAAACCCCCATGCAGCGCCAGCGGACTCGGGCTCACCGAGGTCCAGCGCTTCGCCGATGCGCGAGACGGCGCGATCCGTATAGAAAGCAAACCTGGCGTCGGCACACTGGTGCGAATCTTCCTACCGCGTGCGGACGCAACCGAGCCCCCGCGCTTAGTTGTCGACACGGAGATCGCGTATTCACCGACACCCGAGGGCGGCGTATTCCGCGTCATCAACCGGGCGTTGGCTGCGCCGACGTCGTAGCAGACGCGAACGCCTCGAAACTTGTCCAGCGATGAAGCCTATGATCCGGCCAGGCCGCCTCGACCGTTCGGTCGACCCGACAACAGACCACGTGCTCGGCCGCGCCGATGCCGAGATCAGGCTTGTCGAATACGGCAGCTACGCGTGCTCGCACTGCAGGGCTGCCAACGAACGCATCGCACAAGCTCGCGATCAACTTGGCGACCGCGTTTGCTATGCCTTCCGCCACAGGCCGCTTTCTGACAACAGCCTTGCGTATCGGGCCGCCGAACTCGTCGAACTTGCGCAGACGCCAGAGGCGTTCTGGTCGGCGCACATCAAGCTGATGACGCGGTCGACGGAGCTCACGGAGGGTGATCTCATCGCGGTGGCGAACGACCTCGGCGTGGACGCCGACTTCGCGCGCGCCGACAGCGATGCTTTGAGGCGCGCAAGAGCGAAGGTCGAGGCGGATATCGCGAGCTCTCGCGCAAGCGGGGTGAGGTTTACGCCGACCTTCTACATTAACCGCCGGCGCTACGACGGGCCTTGGGACGAGAGCTCTTTCGTCGACGCGATGCTCGGCACGCTTGGCCACCGCGTCCGTACAGCGGCGCTGGACTTCGCGCGTTGGGGTCCGTCCGCTGGCATCTTGTTGGTCCTCGCGACTTTGCTGGCGATCGTCTTGACGAACTCTCCGATCGGTCCGGCGTTCGAAGCGTTTTGGCACCGAGAGCTTGGCGTGACCGTCGGTGACGCTCACTTCCGGATGTCTATCCTTCATTGGGTGAACGACGCCCTTCTCACGAGCTTCTTCCTCGTCGTGGGATTGGAAGTGAAGCGCGAGATGACAGTCGGCCACCTGGCAAGTCGGCGGGCCGCTGCGCTTCCGATCGCGGCCGCGATAGGCGGCATGGTCGTGCCGGCGCTTCTGTATGTACTGGTCATCCCTAGCGGGCCCTGGTCATACGGATGGGGTGTTCCGATGGCGACGGACACCGCGTTCGCGATTGCGTTGATTGTCCTGATGGGCGCACGCGTCCCCGTCGAGCTGCGCATCTTCCTTACCGCGGCAGCTATCGTCGACGACATCGGTGCGATTATCGTCGTCGCCGTGTTCTACTCAGGAGACATCCATCTGGGCTACCTGGCAGCGGCAGCCGCAGTGGTCGTCGCGCTGGTGCTGCTGAGCCGATCCAAAATCTACATGCTCTCGCCTTACATCGTGTTGGGCCTCACGTTGTGGGTACTTGTTCACGCGAGCGGCCTCCATGCGACGCTGGCCGCCGTGGTACTGGCGATGTTCATCCCGACGCGCCCGCCGGCCGACCTGGCGACTCTGATGATGCAGGCCAGCACTATCATTGCCTCCGAGGCCCGGCACGAGGGCGAGGTTCTCAGACACGGCCCATCCACCCCGGCGCTGCAAGCGCTCGATGCGATACACGACAGACTTGAATCGCCAGCCGACCGGCTGCTGCGCCACGCCGGCGCTCGCTCGAGCTACGCGGTCCTTCCAATCTTCGCATTGGCGAATGCCGGCGTCGTGATCAATCTGGACGTCTTCGCCGGGCATAGCTGGCTCATGGCCGCGATCATCGCCGGTCTTGCGATAGGCAAGCCGTTCGGCTTCTTTCTCGCGACAGCCGCGGTCGTACGTGCAGGCATCGCCGTCAAGCCGGAGGAGTATACCTGGCGCCAATTGGTTGGGGCGGGAGCCCTCGCAGGTATCGGCTTCACGATGTCGCTGTTCATCGCCGGGCAGACATTTCCAGATGCTACCGACTTCTCGGCCGCCAAGATCGCCGTGTTCGCCGCGTCGATTCTTTCCGCCGTCGTTGGGACTGTCCTGCTCTGGGGAGCTTCGCCTCAGGAGCTCGTCGAAGAGGCGCCCGACAATGCGAGCATGCAAGCATCATAGCCAGCCGACGTCGAAGCGGAATCGTGAACAGGAGAACTTTTGATGATTCTACCTACCGGTACGACAGTAGCAGTCGCTGACGGGGAGATCGTACGGCTGTTCCATAACACGGGCGTCAAACCTGGTGTGCATCTAGTCGAGATCACTGAGGCCAATCCTGCGCCCGCACATTCAGGGTCGGGTGTGCGCCATCACACAGGCTCGGCCAACCCAGACAGCAAGCGGCTGGCCGAGGACGATTTCGCCGCGGCGACGGCCGCGTTCTTGAACAAGCTCAGCCTCGACGGGACAATAGAACACCTGGTCGTTGTCTCTGACCCCAGGACTTTGGGGGAGATGCGCAAGCATTTCCACCGGGACTTGAAATCCAAGATCATAGGCGAGCTCGCGAAGGACTTCAGCCGGCGCTCGCTTCAGGACATCGCCTCATTGATCGCGGACGCCTGACACGCCTCTGCAAACGGCTGCCGGCGGAGACCGCAAAGGACATAACTTGCATGAACTCGGAGTTACCGATGAAAACGACTGTACTTGATCAACCTGAACCAGAATGTCCCGCGGTTCCTGATGAGCGCGGGCCCAGGAAAGACCGGACATGAAGAAGCGCGAGAACACGCCTTCGGCGGGTTCGACGAAGCTAAATAGCCGCGATGCTAGGGACGCGATACGAAGCGCGACCGAATATCTGATAGCGACGAGACAGGCCGAGCGCACGCTTATGGCGGGCAACCATGCGCCGTCTTTTCGATTGCGGGACCAGAACTGCGTCGAGGTCGTATCGGACACATTGCTTAGACGTGGTGCGCTGCTCGTTACGTTCTACACCGGCATGTGGTGCCAGGCTTGCAGCCGCGATTTGCAGGCATTCGAGTCCCACCGCGACAAGGTCGAGGCGCTTGGTGCGTCGCTCGTGAGCATCTCGCAGCAGACGGTCGAGGAGAACGCAAAAGCGCACACACAATTGAAGCTGGGTTTTCCGATACTCTGCGACCGAGGCGGCCGAATCGCGCAGCAGTACGGAGTGCGCTGGAGTATTCCGGAGCTCCTCCGCGAGATCCACCGGAAAAGCGGCATCAACCTTCCGGCGCTCAACGGCGATGAGAGTTGGACGCTACCGATCCCTTCTCGCTTTATCGTCGATAAGGCGGGGCTCATCGCTTATTCGGAGATCAACCCTGGGCAATCCGGCAGCTCGCCGCCGCGAGACGTCTTGCCTGTGCTGGAACACCTGCGCCAGTTGCGCGCCGCTTGAAACCGCAAACAACAAATAGCTGGGGGCAATGATCTGCCTTGAGCTTCCGACGTGCAAAAGGACCACCCATAATGAGCGCTCCCGTCGACCGGTTTCCATACGCTGTCTTCGTCGCCGCCGGGCTCCGTACACCCTTCGGACGAGGAGGGGGAGCACTCGCCAGCTATGATGCGATCAGACTGTCGGTTCCTGTCGCCCAAGCGATGGCTGCTCGCGCCGAACCGGACCTTGTCGTGTGGGGGAGCGTGATTCCCAGCCTTGGCTGGAGCAATATCGCGCGGGAAATGTGGCTCGATGCCAAGCTCAATCCTAACGTCCCGGCATTCTCCGTCGTGCTTGCCTGTTCGACTAGCATGACCGCCGCGTTTGCGGCCGCCGGCATGCTTGGCGGCGGAATTGATCTGACCATGGTCGGAGGCGCGGAGGTGATGAGCCGTCCGCCGATCGGCTTGACCGCCGAGGCATCAAAGCGGCTGAGCGACCTGTTCGTACGCGATCCGGCTGCTGCCCGTGCTGCCCTCAAGGCACTCGAGCCGAAAGACTATCTCCTTCCGATCAAGGGATGGGCAAACCGGATTACCGGCCGCACGATGGGGGACCATATGCAAGAAACTGCGAAGGAATGGGGTATCACCCGCGAGGCGCAGGACGCGTGGGCGCTGAAGAGTCACCATCGCGCCATTGCCGGATGGAATGACGGATTCTTCGACGATCTGGTCATTAAGCTGCCCGAACTCGAACGTGACTCAAATCCGCGCGCCGATACGTCGGCGGAGAAGCTCGCCGCGCTCAAGCCCGCGTTCGACAAAACGAGCGGGCAGGGGACGCTTACGGCGGGGAATTCGTCACCTATCACCGACGGTGCGGCCGGCTGCTGGATTGCCAATGAGGTCGGCCTCGCCCGGCTGCCGGCGAACACGCCCTATCTGCGCCTGGTCGATTACGAGATTGCCGCGGTCGACCACCATGTCGAGGGGCTGCTGATGGCGCCATCCTATGCGATTCCTCGCCTGCTCGCCCGGCACGGCCTACGCTTCGATGACATAGATCTCTGGGAACTCCACGAAGCCTTTGCCGCTCAGGTGCTGGCGAACGTTGCCGCCATCGAACGAGACGATTGGATCCGCTCCAAGACTGGAGTTGATGCAGATTTCGGGACCTTCCCGTGGGACCGGGTCAATCCCAACGGTGGCTCGGTCGCGATTGGCCACCCATTCGCCGCAACGGGCGCGAGAGACCTGAGTCAGACAGTAAAGGAGCTCTGGTCGCAGCCCGAAGGATCACTTGCGATCGTTAGTGTCTGCGCCGATGGCGGGCAGGGGACCGTTGTCCTGCTGGAGAGGGTTTGACGGCCGGGGATCGGAAACCGACGAGGCGTCGCGATCAACGGCATTCTTTGATCGCGCGAGGGCCACTAACGGCTGCCGCGACGTCGACATGTCGAGGCAGCCGCGAGCGACGGCGTCCGTTCGATTACCAAGCAAAACATATTGCCGCGACTCGTCGGCTCCGTGAACCACGGCGATCGACAAATGGTCCAGATATTCACCCGAGCCTACACAACGGAGAAGATGGATATGACCAATATCAGCACAACGAATGGCAAGGAGGCAGCCTATCATGGTGTGCCGGCTGAAGACCTTTACGGGTACGCACAGGCGATCAAGATCGGAAACACGATCCATGTGGCCGGTCAGCTCAGCCACGACGACAAGGGAACCATGGTGGCCCCCGCGACGCTCGATGTATTCGGCAAGCCGGTTGAATTTTCGATGATGGAAGAGCAGATGCGGGTGACTTATGCCAACGCGGCGAAAATCTTGGGGAAGTTTGGGGCCACCCTCGACCACGTTGTGGAAGAGACCCTCTATGTCCTTGATGTTGATGAGGCGTTTGCGGTCGCGGGCAAGGTGCGCAAAGAAGCCTACGCCACCGCGAGGCCTCAGTGCGCCAGCAATCTGATCGGCGTATCGAGGCTAGCGTTTCCAGAGCAGCTTATCGAAATCGTCTTCAAGGCAATACTACCTCCAGACTAGACTTGCGGGTGCCGTATAAATGGGCGCTACTGGCAGCCTCAGTCACCTTCAGTTGCTTGGCTTGCACCTCCAAGCACATTGAGCCGCGAAAACTCCGTCTCGCTCATCGACACCACCACGATCGCCGTTTCCCGCAACTGCATTCCAACCGCGG
The DNA here is from genome assembly GCF_031157255.1 of Bradyrhizobium sp. LHD-71. Classification (GTDB taxonomy): domain Bacteria; phylum Pseudomonadota; class Alphaproteobacteria; order Rhizobiales; family Xanthobacteraceae; genus P52-10. The sequence continues at coordinate 337,429 of NZ_JAVIFX010000005.1, forward strand.
AGCGCCATCTCAAATTTGCGGAGGGGTGTCATCTCTATATTGCGGCTGCACAAGCTGTTCGCATAACTAACATTATGGAACATAAACCATTGATTCAATTATAGTTTTATCGATTGCAGTTTGCAAGCTGACTCTGCTTCTATCCTCGAATCATGGATGCCGGCGCCTTGATTTTCGCAGCGCCGGTTGCTCGTGGCGAGTGTGCTTGAAGTAGTGCGTTAGCGGCGCCGTGCGACCGCCCAGTGACGAACGGCGCGCCGCCCTTTTGCGCTCTAAGGAAATGTTATGCCGAATGCGGCCGGATCGGGCTTCTCGCCCTTTCGGGGAACCAACAAGCGCTCCAGCCCACCCGGCACGTAGGTGGCCAGCAGGGTCGCCTGGTCGCCGACCACCTTGATCGTATGCGGCACACCACGTGGAAGAGCCGCGTGCGCACCGGGCCCCACCTCGACGCTTGTATCGCCGACCGTCGCGATTAGCTTCCCCTGTACAACGTAGACTAACTCGTCCTCGCGGGAGTGGGTGTGCATCGGTGGCTCCTCCCCGGCTCGCACTGTCCACAGGACGGCGCCATAGTCGCCTCCAGACTGGCTGCTTTCCACTTTGATCTCGATGCTCGACCCGCCGCTCGCGGTCATTGTCTCGCCGCCCTGCGGCGGTGTCAGAACTGGTTTTTTGACTGCCATTTGTGGGCTCCTGATTATGCACCCTTGCTTGGGTGTCGCAGCAGCGACGAACGGTTGTCGCTCACACCCATCAGCATGGAATTGCGCGCGGCAATTGAGAAATGACCTCACGCCATGAAATTAATAGCCATGCGTTATAATGGTCCTACGCGATCGATATTAAACACTTGGACCGTCGAGACGGACTGATGGTGCGCGTCGGCCACGACCCTAGGATCATTCGCACGCCACTCGATCTCTTCCGCCACGTCAACGGCGCATGACTGCGGCGATCTTTCTGAAGCATCGCTAGTGTCATTACCTCCGCGATTGTGTCACTTCGACGATTGCAGGGCCCGTCACACCCTCCCCGACCGGCTCGGCGACATTCCGGATGCGATCGCCGCGACGGCGGTCCAGCGGGAGGAGCGCGGCCCGCAGTGGCGCGGATCTACGTCACCGAGGCGGCGATCGACACCGTGAGTTGAAGGCGCTCCTCGCACGGCTCGAAAAGTGAGCCATTGGCCAAAGCGGATTGACGGCGCCGGTCCACGACAACAACCTCGTTTACGTTCAAGTACTTCCGGATTCACAAATACTGGGTCCTAGTACTTTCAGACGTACAAAACTGCTCCACCTTCTGGTGCTTGGGCATCTCGATAATCGCGGCGTGAAAGTTATCGTAGGCCGTGATCATCTTCTCGTCCGTCTCGGTTTTTAGAAAGAAAGCAGGCGAAAATCGATCGACTATAGAAAAGTCTCGCGTTGACACGTGACGAATCGCAAACACTTACCGGTGTTCAATCCCCGAATGCAGGCCGCAACTACGACGTGGCGATCGCGCCTTCTATCAGAACGCCGCTCGGCTACCCGACGACAACGCCGCGCCAGAAAGCCACATGATCCTTGATGTTCGCCGCCGCCGTCGACGGCTCCGGATAGTACCATGCGGCGTCCTCATTCGTCATTCCGTCCACCACCAACGAGTAATACCGCGCCGTGCCTTTCCACGGGCAGCGGCTCGTCGTCGAACTTGCCTGCAGGTATTCCTTGCGGACGCTTTCGCGCGGGAAGTAGTGATTTCCCTCAACGACGACCGTCTTATCGGACTCTGCGATCGTCACGCCGTTCCACGTCGCTGTCGTCATTCAATGCTTCTCGCGGTACTTTTGCTGGATGACGCCAACGTTATCGTCGACCTTAGCCTCCGTGAAATAACAAACGGGAATGGATTGCATAGCGGTAGCAATCGCGCGGTCACACCACGCTGTGCAAACGCCAGGACCTTTGGGATCGCCGCCTATGTTGAGTACAGCGTCTTATTCACGGCGAACCGCCCTCAGCTCCCCGGATTCCCGAAACCGTTCTCCTCGTCCGGATTCAGGAGGCGGTGGGCATCTTCTGAACGTCTCTTGTGCAATTCCCGAAACCGCGACAGCGGATTTAGGAGTTCCGCGACCTTCAACCTCGTGACGGTGGAGGGCGCTTCATCATCAAAAGCTCCGTCACATCATGCCGATCATCTGCCGATGAGATCGCAACTGTTAGAAATTTTCCGTCGGGGTATGTTTTGGCTTCGTCGTAGAAGCTGACCAACTGTGAGCGCCAGACATAACGCCGCTCCTCAAACTTCTCTCGTTCTGCTCTCCCCAAGACCACCACGGCCGAAAACCGCCTGTATTCCGGCAGAAAAGTGCAGAACGCCTTTGTTTTCTTGTAGCGCAGGGACCAGCCGCGTTTCTGGCCGCCATAGAGCCATTCCGGCATGAAAACGCCGGGGTAGAATTTCTCGATCCAGTTCTGCAGCCCGACCCAATGCTTGAATGCAGCCGATCCGATCCACTCACGGACGGCGCCGTCATCGGGCGGCGCCGACTTATCGGTGATCCTTGCGCCAATCTGGGGAGACTGTTCCATGCCGCTTTCCTTTACGCCGCAGACCATCGACTTTCGCTTCGGCCTCAGCGCGGCATTGAGGCGTAGGCAAATTGGCCGTCAAAGCAGAAAGCCAAGTCGCGGATTCTCGGACACGGAATCTGGACTCCCGGCCGCCTCTTGGGAGAGGCGCATCTCTCGTCGTCGCCGAACGACCGGTCGCCATGTGCTCGTCGCGGCGTACGAAGTCGAGTGGGTGGGTGTCGTTTGAGCCGGCCGAGAACATGAACACATTGTTGCCGATGGGCTGCGCGGTGGTTCGCGAGCGCGTCGAAGTTCGCCCGCTTCGGATCGAAGAAGACCGCGGGATGTTACTCGACGGGCTCCGGCTTCATCTTGAAGCACCGGCCGGGGTTCCGACGCCCGGTGGCGAATCGAGCTGCGGCGGTAGAGCCCATGTCACGTGGCTAGGGGATCACGCAAGGTTAACGAAGATCTACTTAGCTATCAGCTATCGACTATCTTATGATCGAGTTAGCAACGTGAGATGACGGCGTCGACACCATGCCGCTGCCAGCACATGACGGCAACGTTCTGCTGGCAGGCCGGACGCCGACGCGGCCGTACAAGCTATCGGCCATGTCGTAGTCGATGGTGCTGATGCGATCGGAGCCGATAGCTGTAGATCAACTGAAACGTCGGTTCGAGCGTGACGCCATAGCTCAATGGGATCGGGTCACCGCCTTCGAGGGACGCGGTGACGCCCTCACCCTCGTCTTGACTGCGATGTAATTACCCTCCGACACGCCGCTGCCGGTATAGCGCGTGCCCATCACCGGCCGCCCGCCGCAGAGAACGCGCAGGAATGGAAACGATAACAGTCAAATATTTCACAGCGAAATGCTGCTTGCGTAGCGTCGGGGACAAGGCGCCTGGAGTTTCGGATGAGATTAAAAGTAGCTGATGTTGTGGAGGCAGTTTCGCAACTCGTTAAGAGGGGCTACGACCGAGAGTATCGTATCAAGGATGGTCATCTTTTCGACCTGGCGCGTAATTCCCCTCTGGACCCGAGGGACATCCATGTCGACACTGCCCTCCGTCTGGAGAGCGGGCCTGATGCGGGCGATGCGTCCAATGTCTATGCGATCTCGGACCAAAAGACGCACAGCAAGGGCCTGTTGATCGACGCGTTCGACATTTTCGACGAGATCTGTGACCCCGGGCTAGCTGAGCGGCTGGTGGACAGCCGTTTTACCGAGTTCATCGAAGATGGCGATGTCCCGAGCCGCTACGGCCTCCGCAAGGTCTACAAGAACGAGTACGACCGCGATCCCGAGCGTTATGTGTTGCGCATCGGATATCCCGACTTTCCCGAATGCCCCTTTGGTGAGTCGTTCTCGATGCTCGGTTTCGACACTGCTGAGCAGGCATATGTTTGGCTCGTCACAAGTATACTCCGGGACTCGCGACTGAACCGAATCCCATATCAGGGCTCGGACGTTCCCGATAACGAATGAGATGCGTCGGTAGCCGTAATCGATGCTCCGACGCTTTCGGAACCAGACCTAATGCGGAGGAGCGAGGGGTTTTCAAGGAGGTACAATGGACAAGAACACCATCAAAGAGACAATGCTTTCGCTTGAGGCCGCTTCCCTTCAAAGCGCCCGTGAATTGTACTTCGATTACGTTGCTGGTGCTCGCCTCGACCGAAGCGAACCGATCGAGAGCGATGAGCAGGCTCAGGCGGAAATCGCCAGTGATTTTTCCGAAGCCCTGGACGATACTCTCCACGATCATACCAATAAGCTCGACAAGTTGAGAGAGGTCGACTTCGGGCCAAAGTCGACCGTTACCGAAGGAGCCCTCGTGCGGCTTTCAGGTCGATACTTCGTGATAGCGGTCTCCACCGGCAAATTTACATGCAATGGCCGAGAAGTCATGGGGATCTCCACGAAGGCCCCGGTCTTTGAGGCAATCGAGGGAGCACGGGCCGGCGAGACCGTGGAGTTCAATGGAAGGAAGCTTGTGATCGAAGAAGTCGCATAGCGGAGCTCACCATCTCTCGGCAAATGAGCTTCCGCAATCAACCTGCGAGCGGTTCGCAAGGCAAGAGCGCGACCTCTTCGGCTGCGCTTTGAGGCGACCGTTGGTGCTTCCGAAGCCGTCCCCGCCTTGCGCGAGAATTGTCCCCACCGCAAGGCAGAAGCTCTCGCTATCTTCAACAATCTCGCACTCGCTCGGAACACGCACACGATCTCGCCCGCGCCCTGATGATGCCGGTCATTTTTGTCGAGGTCGGTTGATCGCTCGGCATCAAGCCGTCACCCGAACTCGAGAAAGGCAACGTCACGATCATCCATCAATACGACCCTTGGCCCCCGGCTCAGTGAGCCGGGCGGCCTGGTGCCGCTGGCGCCATGCCCGATGCAAGGGAGGCTCCGCCGCGGCCAAGCTGTCATTAGCCATGAAATCTCACCGCGCCCTTGCATCCGTCACGCTTCGCGGCCGGAGGGCGCCGTGCCGTCGCCAAGCGATAGCAAAACCTCAAATGGAGAAAGGATCGGGCGAAGCCGAAAAGGAGGCCTGGTGAGGATCATGGAAAAGAAAGAAATCGAAGAATTGCGGGATCGTGTCGGTTGCGCGGCCCTGCTCCAACACGACGGTTGGAAGCTTGATCTGAAAGAGAGCACGCGACGCGCAATCAAATATCGCCGCAATGCCAGCATCGTGATCGTGATCCACGGCGATCGTGGCTGGTTCGACCCGTTGTCGCCCGCGAAAGGCGATGTGTTCGACCTCGCGCAGCATCTCGGAGCCCAAGGTTTCGCACAAGCGTGCGACCACGTCGCGTCGCTGATCGGCTTCGTCCCGAGCCCACAACCATGGCAACGCGATAACCGTGTCAGCCCGCTCCGCTCGATCGCCGAACGTTGGATGTACCGCCGCCTTCCGGGCGACGACTCACCGGCATGGAGCTATCTCACGATCACGCGCAGGCTGCCCGCCGCGATCGTTGCAGCCTGTGTCGGCCAGGCCGTTCTGCGCGAGGGCCCGCGTGGCAGCATTTGGGCTGCGCATCGTCGCGACGACGGTGAGCTGCTCGGTTGGGAAGAGCGCGGTCCGCAATGGCGCGGATTCGCGACCGGCGGATCCAAGGAGTTGTTTCGGCTGGGACCGTCAGCGGCATCGCGGATCTGCATCACCGAAGCTGCGATCGACGCGATGAGTGTCGCCGCGATCGAGGCTCTGCGCGCGGACACACTTTATGTGAGCACTGGCGGTGGTTGGGCGCCTGCGAGCGAGAATGCGATCCGCCGCTTGGCAACACACACAAACGCGCAACTTGTTGCGGCGACGGACAACAATCGGCAGGGCGACGTCTATGCGGACCGGATCCAGAGGATCGCGGCGGAGACCGGCGCGGCTTATGCGCGCTCGCGACCGCGCGCCGGCGATTGGAACGACGATTTGATCACGCTGTTCAAGCGGATGCCGCAGGCGCCGATCACAGCCGTCGGCCGACTGGCCGCCGCTCGGTTTGCGCGCCGGTCTATCTATTGCAACCGGCTCGGCAGGCAGTGAAACCCATCGTGCTGGCGCGGCGGTTGGATCCGTCCGACCGACATCACGGCTAAAGGCTGATAGGCAATATATTGAGATTCAGATCGGCCTCCGGCCTCCGCCGGATTCGAGGACGAGCGTCATGTAGAGACGATGCACCCTGGCAACACGACAAAGGATTGTCCGAGAAAGTCGCGACTCATTTGAGTAGAGTCGAGCCCGATTGAGGCAGGAACCAAGAACCTGCGGGCGCATTGAGTCAGATCAGTTCCGGAGTTGCGTGTGTCCGCCCCCTCGATCATCCCCTCATCTAACCGCACCGTTTATATGGTTGAGGATGAGCTCGGTAATCTCGGGCGCGTCTTCGCGGAGACGGATACCGACCATTCAGATCGGGAAACGACGCTTAGCGATCTCTATGGCGGACAGTACAATGATCCCGTTCGCGTCGTGGCGTTCAACACAGACGAAGGCTGGTCGCGCGATGTCTCGCGAGAGTTCGCAGCCGAGATCCAACGCAGAGCCGATCGTGAGCACCGGGAGCTGGCCGTTCCGCTCGCGGATTTTGTGGAGTTTTACACCCGCGCTGCGCCGCCGGTAGAATGAGCCCCTGATGCCCGACAGTGCCAAGACGCGCGGAAAGCGCGTGACCGCTCCCGTGGTTCGTTCTCATCCCCGGGTTCGACAGACGCAACATTAGCACCGGTAGCCCTTGAGCGATCGCAATCCGCGCCTTGTCGGTGCCGCTCCAGCGCCGCTGTCGGCCAACCTCGGTAAACACGTCGATCCGCCGAACCGGCTCCGGTGATAGCGCGCTATTGCTCAGTGCTCATTCATCGCGCTGGGCGGCATTCTCCTGCTTATGGATTGGTGACGGGTTCCTTCGCGTCGACCTGAGGTCCCGCCGATATCATTCGAATGGTGGATGCATCGCGATGGCCTGCGACAGATGCTGACCGGGCGGCGCCACCCGTGCCGTTCCGGACGGGAAGCGAATGTTGACCCAGCGCCGACTAGCCCAGGAGAATGCATGATGAAGAAGATAGGAAAATTCGTAAAATACGTGGAGGATCCGACAAAATTGGTCACAAAAGTGGCCCAACGATTAGACCCTTCGGATTATGCGAAGGTGCCCGTTGAATTATTTGGCGACTTCCCAG
>NZ_JAVIFX010000006.1 GCF_031157255.1 Bradyrhizobium sp. LHD-71
ATAAACGACACTAGAATCATAAACTTGCTAGTGTCCTGATCGAATCCGAAGTTCGCTCTGAGCTCGCTGCAAAGTACGGCGAACTTCGGATTCGGGACACTAGTCCACAAACTCGCGATACGCGTAGCGAAAATCTTTGGACGGAAATATTCCGAGATTGTGCAGCTCGCGACGATAGCCTCCGACCGACATGATCGTGCAACGCGTCGTATTGAAATAGCAGGCGCGAATCCGGATCGTCTGGGCGCATGTGTTTTCGAGCGACAGAATGTGATCGTAGATGGCGGGGTTGATCTTCTGGCTCTTGGCTTGCGGCGCGACCGTCAGGCACTTCTTGCCGGTCGGACCGGAGTGGAGCGATGCTGTCAGAGCGGTTCCGGCGGCTGCGGCGAACCGGTCACGAGCAACCTCTGTCGTTCCGCCAGTCACCTCGACGGAAAGCCTTTGACCGGCAAACAGTCCGGTGGAGGTCGTCTGTGCAGGAGCAACCGTGGGAACGATGATTGCCACGGCCGCAACGAGCGCGCCGTCGATCAGCGATCTCATTCGACGTATCCATACCGTTGATAGTATTTGTTGTTGTAGTAGTCGCCCTGATAGGTGTCGTGTCGGCTGATCGCTGCGATATCGACCTTGTTCAGAACCGCGCCCAGCAGCCGCTGTCGCAACAAGGGAGTTTCGTTCAGTACGCGATCGACGACGTCGATCTTGGCTCGCGACCACTCGATCACCAGTAGGTACGAATCGGCCAACCGGCCGGTAGCGCGCACGTCGACGACGGGAGCCAAAGGCGACAGATCCAGGAAAATTCGATCGTACCGCTCACGGAACAGCTGGAATGCCTTTTCCATCTGCGCCGACGCGAGAACGTCGCTCGAGTTGGCAAACTGAGACGGCACCAGGCACGGCAGGAAATGCAGTTTGGTGTCCGGATCAATCCAGACAAGATCGGCGAGCGTCTTCTTGCCGAGTACGAATTCGATCAAACCCTCTGTCGCAGACGGGGTCAGTGTTCTGCTGAGCGATGGATTGCGCAAGTCGCCGTCGACCAGCAAGGTTCGCAGGCCCGCTTGAGCCGATGTTCGCGCCAGCGCTTCGGAAATCGTCGATTTGCCTTCGTTGGGCAAGGACGACGTCAATGCCAGGACCTTCTTGGTCGAATCGAATCCACCAAGATCGGCCGCCATCTTGATCGAACGGATCGCTTCGGAGAAACGCGAAAGCGGTGAATTGACGACAGCTCCAGCAATGCCGACCGGCACCGACAGCTGTCGTTCTCCGACCGTGCGAAACACGCGGCCTTGGGGAGGCTTTGAAGGTGCCGTGCCGGCGCTTGCGCGGCCCTTCAAGCCTACCAGCCCGAACAGAGCGTTTCCTGCCCTCTTGACGGCAGACCCGCTCTTGTCGATCAGCGGTATCGTCGCCAGGCAAGTCGTCTGCAGAACGCTCTCGACTTGTGAAGCGGTTCGGAAGATCCGATCCAGGCTGTTTCGCAGGAAACCGAGAAGGCCGGCCAGGATCGCGCCGCCGACAAGAGCCGCCGCGAGAATAAGCGATTTCTTCGGTGCGGATGGCCCGAGCGGCTGGGAGGCCTCGGTAATCACGCGCGCCTCGGTGATGGGGAACGATTGCTGCTGGACGGAGACCATGTACAGCTGCAGGAAGTTGTCAGCCAAAGCGCGCGCGCTTTGCGCGTTGCTTTCCAGGTCGCGCAGCACGATCTGGGCCTGGCTCGTGTCGTTCGAAATCGCGATGGTGTCGGTCAGGCTTTTCTGAGCAGCCTCCTCTCGCGCCTTGGCGATGGCAAGGTCGCTCTTGTAGGTTTCAGCGATACGACGCAACTCGTCGGCAATGGATCGGCGTATTTCCCGCATCTGATTGCGCAGATTGACGACGGCGAGGTGCGTCGGCCCGAATCGGGTCGACCAATCGGAGGCGCGGCCCGCCAGCTCCAGATACTGCTGCCGAAGCTTCACGATCACGGGATTGCTCAAGGTATCCGTGACCGTCGCGAGGCTTTCGATGAGCGGGCTGCTGACAGTCGGCTCGGTCCTGTCATCGACTTCAAGGATGCTGCTGATCCTCGCAAGGCGTGCCTCCGCTTCAGCTCGCTGCGTTCGGGCGATGGTCGCAGCACTGTTGACCTCGGCCAGCTGCTGATCGGTGAGCAGACGTCCTCCGGCATCGACGATATTGTTCTTCGCTCGGAAATCCGCCACGGCGCGTTCGGCCGTCGACGCCTGCTCGCGAAGCTCCTTCATTCGATCCTGGAGCCAGGCGGCGGCACGACGAGATGCCTGGTACTTCGCCTCGAGCGAATCGACGATGTAGGCTTCAGCGACGGCATTCGCGATGCGAGCTGCATCATTTGGCGATTCGGATTGGAACGAAATTTCAATAACGTAACTGAGCCCCACGCGCCTGATCGCAAGCTGACGTTGAAAATAGCCCAATGCTGCGCGGAGGCGTTCATACTCGGAGCGTTGGGCTCGCGGAGAGAAGCTCAATAGGTTGCTGACCGACGCCAGCAAGCCGGGCGAACCTCCCGTGAACTCCGGAAGATCAGCAAGGCGTAGGTCTTTCACGACCGCACGCGCGATCGTCTCTGACTTGAGAATCTCGACCTGACTGTCGACCATGGCAGAATCGATCGGACCGCCGGCACCCATGCTGCCTTGCTGTTGCAGTGTCTGGACCTTGCGGCTGTCGATCACCAGGCCGGCCGTGGCGGTATAGAGCTTGGGTGCCGTCAGCACATAGATCGCAGCCAGCGATAAGCAGACAAACACCACCAAAATCATCAACGGGTATTGCCGGGCAATAAGGGTCCGAGCCGCGTCGAGCCCGGCATTGATCGACAGAATCTCCCCGCCGCGGAGTCCTCGATCGAGGGGAGGATTAAATCTTGTCTGAAGCATAAGTCGTCCGACTTTGTCCCGGCCCCAAAGGCCGCGGGCACGGCCTCCCGAGGCTATCCCGCATGGGCTGCTGCCCGACGTAATGCCGGGTGCCGTGCAGGCCTTTTGCAATCCAAGATCGCAGGTCGCATCGTCCGCCCCCAGACCATTTAAAAGCTATACATCAATTTACGGCTTTTTTAATCCGGATTCTACGACAACCTTCGATGCCGATGGTTTCTCATCAGCTTCCAGCAAGGCGCATGCCACAAATGGCCAAAAACGCGGCGGTCGATGCTGTTTGGCTCGGCAAAAAAGCTTGGCCGCCGAAACCGGTCGCTGTGGGTCGGAAGAACCTTGCTCAGGAATATTCAAATCTGGACGTTCTTCATGATTTTGATTTAGATTAATATCGGCTCTCGCGATATTAAAAGAAGTTGACGTGCCGATGCCCAGCGAACGTTTGCGAAGGCCGGAATGACCAAAGGGCCAACTGTCAGCGTCATTATCACCAACTACAATTACGCAACCTACGTTGCGGCGGCCATCGAAAGTGCGCTCAACCAGACGTGTCCGCCGGATGAGATCATCGTTGTCGATGACGGTTCGACCGACCATTCGGCCAGGGTCATACGGGATTATCAGGATCGTGTTCACGCCGTATTTCAGAAAAACGAAGGCGGAAGGGCGGTCAAGAACACGGCATTCTCCTACTGTCACGGAGAGCTTGTAATCTACCTCGACGCAGATGACGTTCTCTACGCTACGGCGGTTGAGAGCGTGCGCGGCGCGTTTTCTCCGGGCGTGGCAAAGGTGCAGTATGACCTTGATGTCATTGACGCAGAGGGAGCGCTTCTCGGGCGGCGATTCTGCAGCTTTTCGGGGAATCTTCGGACGGTCGACGTCGAAAGGCGGTTTCAACGGACGGGAACATATCTGTGGCCGGTTACGTCCGGAAACGCTTACGCTCGCGATTTTCTGATGCGCGTCTTGCCTCTCGCGACGCACGTCCCCCACGACGGCATCCTCAACACGATCGCTCCGCTCTACGGCAAGGTCGTTACGATCGTTGAGCCACAAGGTCAGTACCGGTTGCACACGCGCAATAACAGCCGCGTTGATGAGGCCGGGCAGATAAACGTCCTGCCTGACTTTCGATCACGAATTCGCATACGCAAGCTCGAGTTCGACATCCTCCGGCAGCACGCCGCCCGGCTGAACAGGCCGCTTCCGGCTGTCGACTTTCTGGACTACGAGCAGGTCTTCGCGAATTATCGGATCATGGCGCGCAAGATGCAGCGCGAAGACGGTGATGACGCAAACAGGCCGCTTCTTCCGCTCCTGTCAAAAGGTGTTTGGGCGGCGTGGAGTGCGCCTACGACACGATCTGTGGCGCTCAAGCACATAGCCTGGCTTTGCTGTTTGGCGCTGACGCCACGAACTCTTGCTGTAACTCTCATAAGGCTGAGATTCCAGCGAGGAGGATGGCGTTCGAGCCTGAAGCAACGAATATTTGGTGGAGCGCCGGCATGAGTCTGCCTGTCAAGTCCGAGGCCATCTGTGAGAGCCCGGCCCTTTCGTCTGTGCCAGCGGGATTGCGCGAAATCTCCGAAGCGACGCTCTCGATCGTCATCCCGAACTACAACTATGCGCGATATGTGGGAACTGCCATTCGCAGCGCTTTGGAGGTGCGGTGGCCCAAGGTGGAGGTGATCGTCGTCGATGACGGTTCGACCGATGACTCCTGGGCCATCATCCAATCCTTCGCCAACGAAGCAACGATCGTCCGGCAGCCGAATGCCGGTCAGGTAGCTTCCTGTATCAATGGTTTCCGCAGATCGTCCGGCGATTTCGTCATATTTCTCGATTCGGACGATCGCCTTCATCCGGACGTCATGACAGAGATCGCAGCCGTCTGGTCGCCGAACGCGTGCAAGTACCAGTTTCAAATGCGCGTTATTGACGCAGCAGGAAATCCGACCGGGGGCGTGCTTCCCCAATACTATAAATGCCCGAAGCCCGAAGACATCCGAGCGTGGGTGAAGGGGGCCGCGAGTTATCCCACGCCGCCTGGCTCGGGAAATGCCTATACGCGATCGTTTGTCGAGTACGTCTTCGGATTCAAGACCGGCTTTGTTGATCGTGCGCCAGACAGCTACCTCTTGGCGGCTGCGCCAGCGTTCGGCGATATCATCACGATTCCCAAGCCGATCGTGGACTATCGGGTGCACGGCGAAAATTATGCCGCAAACCTGCGCCTGGACGAGACGCGTCCGGGGCGGGAACTCAGTCTCGCGCAGAGGCGGCGCGCGTATTTTCTTGAGGTCGCGCGCGCCGTTGGAATAGACGCGAACCCGGAAGCGTTGGAACGAAACCTCATCTTTACTTGCTTGCGGGCCTCCTCATACGCGCTCAGGCCTGACCTCCACCCCATCCAAGCTGACTCCGCGGCCAAGATTTTGCGATCCGCGCTGAAGGCAGGCCGCTGCCCGCAGGGATTCTCACCATCTCAATCGTGGGCATTGGTGGTCTGGATAGTGTTCGTGGCGCTTGGTCCCCGAGCCTTGCAGCGATCGCTTGTCACTTGGCGCTACGCCCCCTCGCAACGTCCCGACTGGATCAGACGCCTCACAAGGGCCTTGCGCATCACCAGATAATCACCGCGGAGCTGGATGAGCAGGCCTTATTTATGTGGGGAGCGCGGGACGAGCGTCAGTAGCCAGACGATGAACGCAAAATCCTGTTTCAGAACCATTCCGGAGCTCAGCCAGATGAACAGGGCGCCGTTGCATATCGGCCGTCGCAATTCGCTCGTGTAGAGGCGCCAGGCGAACAACGCCGATATGAGCATGAACCCGAAAAGCCCATACTCGAAGGTCAGCTTTGCCCAGGTCGGATCGTTGATCTCGTACTCAAGTCTCAAAGCGCCGACCTCGCGCAGATAGCTCCCCGCGCCGTTCCCGAATATCGCCTGCAAGATGCCTCTTTCGAAACTGCGTTCCACCATTTCAAACGGTGCGACGAAGCGGGCGTATCCGCTCGTCCCGGGCGTCTGAAACTCCGCAAGTCTGCCGAACCAGAACTCAAATCCTGGTACCTGGAGCTGGTAGGTGAGAACGAGCCCGCCGGTGAGGGCCACGACTGCAAGAACGACAAGGGGAAGCCTGAGTATGGATGTGGGCAGTATGAGCGCAGCGAGAATCAACAGGATGCCAGAGCCGGAAAGCGAGGCCAGAAGCCCTGATGCGAGCGTAGCCAGAACCAGCCAGCGTGCTCTGCCCGAGAACTCAATGACAGCGGCGAGTGCGGTTACGATCGAGAGCGTCGAGGACTCCCGGAGGAAGAAACCATTGGCCTTCACGATTCCCCCGGTTTCGCGAAAAAACGCGTACGTGCCGGCGCCGCGAATCTGTTCGGGAAGCACGAAGTTGACATTGATGAGCGCTTTCAGGCCGAGCAGGTTGACTGCGACCAGCTGCACGACGGCTATGATCGACAGCGCGCAAGCGACCTGGACAAAAGTTGCTTGGATGTAATCCTGTACTTTCGACAGCTCGTAGCCGCGCCGGAGACGAAAAAGGAAAGGTGCGTACACGACGAAAAGCAGCAACATCGATGTCGGCGATGTTGATGAGGGGGAGAATCGTACGACAAATACAGCAGTGGCCGCCGCCACGATCAGGATGGCGAAGGGATACAGCTGAAGGGCAGCATAACCCGAAGATATCAGATAGGCGGTGACTACGGCGTAGAAGAAGAAGTCCGTAGAAAATGGAAAGTCGCCGATGTTAAGAGCGATCTGCGAGAAGAACATGATCGAAAGAACGGCGGTCCAGACGGCAAGTCTGGCCGTTCTTGTGAGCGTGGCATCATCCGGCATCGACCATGGATGCGGTGAGGCCAGATCATGGATCGCGGTCATGACAAGGTCCAACGCGTATCATGCATTGTGAACCACTCTCGCCGGGGGCGAAATCGGTTCATGAAATGCCGCGCTCAAACGGCGTATCGCAGGCTCGATGCCAAATCGCTTCGAAGCAAGATTGAAGAGCGCGAGCTGACGGCCGTTCAGGGCGTCGATGTCGTCGACGTTCGCAACGATGCAAGTCGCCAGTTCCTCGATGGATCTGGCGATAAACATAGCGGCGTGCTCGTCGATTGTGGAGCCTTCGAGGGCCGCCTCCAATCCGAAGACCGGGAGCCCGGAAAAGGCATAGTCGAGCACCTTCAGCTTGAAGCCTCCGCCAAGTTCCTCCGCAACCAGACCGCCCCGGCACCGTTCAAGCAGCGGCTTGAGGTCGCCGACCTGTCCATGGAACGTCAGATTTGTGAACTTGCCGTCGAACTTGTTCCTGATATGAGCAGGCACTGCGCCGATCACCTCGAGCATGATGCCGTTCCGCTGCAAGACGGGGCAAAGAACCTGGATGATCCTTTCGAGGTTTTTTTGCTTGGCGATCCAGTTGAACGAACCGACCAGGAGCAGTGACCGCGGCCGCGTGCTCTCGATCTTTCGGATCTCGGCTGGCGTGCCGAGATAGACCGGCGGCGACACCCGGACGTTCTCATTAAAGCGTGAGAAATATTTTGCATCGGCATCGCTGATGCAGATGACGAGGTTCGCCGCCTTAAGGAGACGTTGCTCCAGTTGCTTGTACTTGACCGCATCCCATCGCATGACCGCGCCGCGCGGCGTTATGCCGAAACCGCGCGCAATCTCTGGTCTGATCATGCCCTCCGCATTGTGCGCGATGTAGCAAACGGACGCGTTGCCGCGATGCGCCTCGACGAGAGGCAGCAGGCCGCCCGAATTTGCGTGGTCGATCACAATCCAGCTCCAGCTCTCGGCCTGCAAGAGGCGCCTGACCTCCTGTTGGAGGGGCTGGCTGGCGAGCGTACAGGCGTCCTGAGGAAGCTGCGTGATCAGGCTCATCATTCGCCTGCGGCTCGGGAGCGGAGCTTCTGTCACTTCGGCCGGCGACAAGCCCGAGTAGTCGATCAGGCCTTCGGCCCGCCGGCATCCGACGATATGGATTCGCGTGCTGCCGGAGAGGCCGAGCGCCTTGATCAGTCCGGCGGAGTAGATCGCATCTCCCTGAAGCAGGGGAGCCGGAAGGCGCGCCGAGATCCAAAGAATGCTTTGCATTGAACTCCCGGAGAACCGCCCGCTGGGCCGGAAACGTTATTGGCAAGGATACGTCTGCATAGGCGATTATGCCATTAAAATAGCGTATTAAATGTATTTACGCCAGACCACGGGTCTACGTACTTGGATGCCGCCATGTCGCCTCGTTTCGTTCCATTTTTTCGGGTTGCCGTGCTCGCGATGCTTGCGTGGGCGTCGCCGTGCCACGCAAGCGGCTGGAAGCTCGTCTTCTCCGATGAGTTTGACGGGCCCACCTTGGATCGAAACAAGTGGGCGACGCGGTACATTTATAACAACGAGACGCAAGACAAATTCAACGACGAAAGGCAGCGCTATCGCGACCGCGACAATCACGTTTTTAACAATGGCGTCCTGAGCCTCGTCGCGCGGAAAGGCGAGGGAGAGTTATTCGAGTCGGGCCTGATCCGTTCGCATCAGACCTTCTACTATGGATACTTCGAAGCACGTGTGTTCCTGCCTGCAGGCAGGGGCGTTTGGCCGGCGTTCTGGCTGGAAGCGGATTACGACATTGACGGAAGGACATGGCATCCGCCGGAGATCGATATCTTCGAGTATGTGATAAATGGCGTCGAGGATAAGGCGAACATGCTTCATTCTGGCCCGATAATGAAGCTGCAGCCGACCAATCTCTTCCACTACATGGATCAGTCCTTTGTCCCGAAGCACCAAACCATGTTCGGGAAGGAGGACCTGAACAAGGATTGGCATGTGGCGGGTTTTGTCTGGTCGCCTGACCGCGTCTCGTTCTTTTGGGACGGGCGCCACATTTACACGCGCGCCTACCAATGGCTTCGCAAGGATAGACAACTTGGGCCTCCGGCGCATATCGATCTGAACTTCGCCGTCGGTGGAAAGCGGTGGGCAGGCCGTCACGGCGTCGACGAGGCTGCGTTTCCGCAAGAGTTCAAGATCGACTATGTTCGGGCATGCCAGTTCACGGCCGAGGCCGACGGCATGCAGCGATGCGGAGGCAGCGAGTTCACGCCGGATCCGAAAGAATTTGGATATGTGAGTTCGCTGAACGATATGCCGAAACCAGTATTTGGCAACGCCAGGATGGCTCAGGCGGTGAATCCAAATCCAGGGGTCTGGTCCATCCATGATGGTGAGCCTGTGAACTTGGATGTCCCCATAAAGTTGCCGGATGATTATCCATCCAACAGGACCTTGGAGATCTCAATATATGATCCGGTGACCCGTGCAGTTGCGAGTTCGATAAGGCGCAAGCTGGAGTTCGATGGTCTCGAGACGCAGAATGACGGCCAGAACGTCGTTCGGGTCACAATGCCGCCGCTCAAGAAACCGGGCGAATATGATGTAGTTGCCAAGCTGTCGAGCCAACTTACGAAAGAAAATGGAGCTTCTGAGGTCCGGCCGAGTCCTGTTGCGTGCGGTACCGACATTGTTCAGCCGGTCAAGGCGCGTTCCTGTCGCCTTATCAGACTGGAAGTGAAGGCGCGGTGAGAGACCTTCGTCAGCTCATACGCGCCAGGCGCCTCTTCTGCTGCAGAACTTTCAGATAACGTGCCACGCCGACGAGCTCGTAGTAGTAGGCTCGGGGATCCTCTCGGCCGACGAGAAAGCTGATCCTCAGCGCTCGAGCCAATCCGATGATGTCGAAGGATTCATGAAAGGATTTGGCATTGAAGGCGCCGCGTCCGATCGCATATTGGCGTCTGAGGGAGGGCAGGTGGTCCAGCTTTCTCCCGTGATGATGCCGGACGACTGCGGTGGGCTGGTAGAGACCGGCCCAACCCGCTCGGCTTACTCGCGCCACAGCATCGATGTCCGCGCCGGATCCGACCAGAGAACCAGGGCCGAACCATGGATCGATTCCATTGATCATATCCAGTGCAGCTCTTCGGAAGGCCAAATTTGCACCGTGAAACATGCCGGCAAAGATCGGTCGATTCGGAGGGTACGCGATGATCTCCGTCCGCTCGTCGATTGTTATTCGCGCGTCGGTCGGGTCGAACAGCTCGATACGCCCGCCCATATAACCAATGGCCGGGTCTTCGAAACCCTGCATGATCGCGTCGCACAGATTCGAGTCGACGTAACAGTCGTCATCGGTGAAAGCGACGATCGAACCTTGCGAACTGACGTAGCCTGTATTCATCGCCCGCCCGACGCCCGGCCGATCCTCGAAAATGTAGCGCATGGGAAATGTGGCAGTCTTTGCCTTAGCGAGCGCAACGTCCCTTGTGTTGTCGCTGGATCCGTTGTCGATAACCAGAGCCTCGATCTTGAATCTGCTTCGGAGGTCGAGCATGTGATCGAGACAATTCGCCAAAGATCGCGCTCTGTTCCTGGTGCAAACCACGAGGCTTAAGTCAGTCATCTGGTCCGATTTCCTGCATGCCTCTGCGTGGCGTGCCGACGCCGTCGTGCTGATCGCCATACTATCATTGCCTGTTGAATCGTCTGACGGCTTGCGCCTTAACGTCGCATCTGCGCAGCTCATGTCTTGAGCACACGTTGCAGCGACGTGCGGCATGCGCGTCGTAGATCGCGGCTTTATGTGTTGATCACAAGCCGTTTCGTTGCGTTGACTGCTGTTCATTATCGCGTCGTCGCGGATCTGTACGCCCAGAGGCATTCGTTGTGCGCTCGCCTTGGTTTAATTGCAGGCAATGAGCGCTTGCAACCATATTTAAATAATATTATATACGATTTAAATACACCGACCAAAGCGATGTTGCCGGGTTTCTGAACCCCTATTCCTGCAGAAAATCCAAGCCTTGACCTATGTCTCGCTCCAACCTTAGTCCTGTCATTGTATTCGGCGGCGCCGGCTTTATTGGCACTCACCTGCTTCGCTCTCTGGTCGAGAGCGGAAGGCATCAGCGAATCGTTTCCTATGACATAGGCGAGCCCTCGATCCCGGTATCGGGCGTTGAGTACATCAGGGGTGACGTGTGTGAGCCGATAGAAATCGGTGGTGTCGTGGAGGACGCCGAGATTTACAACTTGGCGGCCGTGCATACGACGCCGGGCCACGAGGACTGGGAGTACTTCTGGACGAACGTGCATGGCGCTACCCACGTGTGCGATTTTGCGGCCGCCGTAGGCTGCCGTTTCCTGCTCTTCACCTCATCCATCTCGGTTTACGGTGCCACGGAGGCGCCGGTTGAAGAGAACTCGAAACTGACCCCGGATTCGTCCTACGGTCGTTCAAAACTGCAAGCCGAAGAAATCCATCGCGTTTGGGTCAGAAGCAACGCGGACCGTCGCCTTGTGGTGGTGCGCCCGGCCGTAATCTTTGGACCTGGCGAGGGTGGGAACTTTGTGAGGCTGGCCAACCTTCTCTCCAGGAACCGCTTCGTGTATCCGGGCCGGCGCGACACCATAAAGTCGTGTGGCTACGTGGGTGAGCTCATTCGTTCGATGGAGTTTGCGCGGAAGCTTGGTCGGCAGGAGTTCACCTACAACCTGTGTTACGAGCCTCGCATTACCATCGAGGAAATCTGCACGACCTTCTCTCAGGTCGCTGGCTTCAATCAGCCTCGCATCACGATCCCCTTCAAGCTGATGTCGATAGGAGGGATGGCCTTCGAGATGCTGGGATCGTTCGGAATAAGAACGTCGATCAACCGAGCGCGTCTCCGCAAGCTTGTGCTTTCGACGAACGTGTTGCCGAAGGCGTTGATCGAGGCCGGATACGCATACGAGACGGATTTACGCGAAGCGTTGTCAAGGTGGAGACACGCGTCCAACAACTCGTTCGTCTAATGTCAGGCCTGGCAGCGTAGTTGTTATCGCGCTGAGCGATGCGCGCTAACGGCTGTTGCAACCGTGCGGTGCCACTAGCGCACATTATGCCTGCACCTGTGTGCTGATCGTCCAGGGCGGCCGCAATCAGATACCGCACCATTCGCATCAGGAGGCGCGCGCCGGATCAGCAGCACCTCGTTTTTTGCTGAAGTATGCACGTATCTCAGCTTCGCTGTGCGTGTCGTCGTTTTTGACAGCATGGATGATCGCGTACCGCCGGTCCAATAACTCCTCGGGAGGGTAGGGAAGGCCCTTATAGCGAACACCAAATACATCGCCGCGAGCGACTTGGTCCTCGAACCGCATCCCCACGGCGCGAACGTGCATGCCTACAGCCACATCCTCCGGGATGTCGACACAGATCCAAAGCTGTGGATCGTCGAGATATCCGCCTGCCGCCACTCGATCGAGGAACTCGCGAGATAGCGCGTAACCACCGCCAAGACAGTGCTCGCCGTCCTGATATTCATGCACTCGCGCGCGAGCGTAAAGCCTGCGTATGTGCTTGCGTACCGGATCCGCGTAATTGGCGGCGACGCGCCAAGGCTGCCTGATCGAGAGGAGCCGGGTCAATTCCCGGATCGGCTTTCGATGAACCGACCAGTCGCGCGCGGCGCCATTGGGGGTTCGCGAATAGGCACCGATCATTGCCAGCGAGCAATCTCCGTTCAGCTTTTCGAAGATTCGTTGTCGAAACGGCCCGATCACGAGCGAGTCGGTGTCGAGCCTGATCGCAAACTTTGCATCAGTGTGTTTCTGAATCCAGGCAAGGCCGGTCAGAACCGCGGCGCTTATTCCCTTGCTCTTGAATTTGGGTCGGAGCTCTCGCTCAAGATGAATGCTCACCAGCCGCATCGAGGCGGGCGCCGAGACAGCCTTGTCGAGTTCGCGGGGCTGCACATGATCGTCGATCATGATGATCGTCGCGCCTTGCGGCTCGAACGCTGCGATCGACTTGACGAGGTCTCGCAGGCGATCGAGCTCCAGCGGGTGAGGCCCGACAGGCACACAGACCGCATAGGGAGCATCAGAAGAAGCTGTCATCGGCTGATATCCGCGCAGATTGAGGCTCGATCCGGCAGCTGCATGCATTTCACTCACGAAAGCGAATATGCATTATCCTTACATCATGATTATATTATCGGTTCGCGACAAGTCCGAGAGCCGGAAAAATAGCTCAACTTCGGGTAGTTCTCGAGTATTAAATCAGAAACCTGCGCTAATAATGGCCGATGTGCTTTACTGGCACATGCGTTATTGATGACTGTGTTTAATGTATGAGAGCCGCGCCATGATCTCACTTTCACGCATTCTTGCCCAGACGCTTCCGCCATTGCCGCGATGGCGGGCACAGGTGCTCCTTTCCACCATCCGGTCCCTGCACCAACGTGCGAACCCTGTAGAACGAAATTGCAATATTTGCGGTCTGAATGATCTGTTCAGGCCTATAGGCTGGCCGTTGCGGCCTGAGGCCATGTGTCCGCAATGTGGTTCGCTTGAGCGTCATCGTCTTCTCAAGTTATGGCTTGACGAAAATCGCGAATGCATTGCCGGAAAGCGCATTCTGCATTTCGCTCCCGAGGCCGCAATCTCAAAACTCGTACGCCCCCTCGCGAAAGAGTACGTTACTGCCGATATTGCGCGGGGCCGCGACCTTCAACTCAACATAGAGAAAATCGATCTGCCGGATGAAAGCTACGACGTGATTCTATGCTCGCACATTCTCGAGCATGTTGATGATCGCGCGGCTCTGGCAGAAATACATCGAGTTCTGGTTGGTGGCGGCGTTGCGCTCCTCATGATTCCTGTCGTCGAGGGCTGGGCAAATACTTACGAGAATCTCGCGATAACCGAACCAAATGAACGCGAGATCCACTTTGGCCAGGAGGATCATGTGCGATACTTCGGTTCGGACTTTCGCGATCGCATTCGGCGCGCGGGCTTCGATCTCGAAGAGTTTACGGCGGAGGGAGCTATCGTCGTAAAGCACGGGTTACTTCGTGGCGAAAAGCTCTTCATTGCTGCCAGACGCTGATCGCGGGGAATGGGCTGACGTCATTATCGCGCGAAAGATCGGCACATAACGCGAAACGAAAACTGAGTCCGCTACCACAGCATGGCTAGGGCATGCGCGGGGACTTTGTGCCTCTTACACCCAAGTTGATCCAGCCGTGGTCATAGCCCCGGACCCGGCTGCGATCCATCTCCTCAATATCTTCAAGTCCAGCGTTTGCAAACAGGTTGCGAAGATGACGCGGTGAGAACAGCGCGCGGTGCCAGTTTGGATGATTGCCGCCAGTACCATCTCCGTAGGAAAAGCAGCGGCCTGACATCCACAGGCACGGATCCTTGCCTTCGTTGAAGCGCCACCAGCCGTCGTTGTGAAACTGCTGAGTGCCATTCTCCTCCGCCTCGACGAATGCCTTGGAAATCGCGAGGCCATTAGGAGTCCATACTTCCAGCGCGCCGCCCGGCTTGAGCGCACGAGCCCATTCGTTGACCGCGCTCTGGACTTGATACCAGGGGATGTGCTCGATGATGTGGCTGGCGTAGATGATATCGAATGTACCATCGGCAAACGGCAGTCTGACGGAAGCGTTGCCGATATAATCGACCTTGCGACCACTGACGATATTCAGCGTCTCAAACCCCGGTATGCGTTTCCCGCCGGGACCGATTTCCAGATTGCGGCGAGGCTTGTTGCGATTTCTATGCTTCGCGATCGGATTGAGCACCGCGCGATGAATCGGGGCAGCGATTGAACTGTTGATCAGGTACTTGGCTCTACGCACACTGTTGACGAGGTGCTTGGTTCCACGCACTCTGTCGATAAGCGGGGTGGCTATGCTCATTAGCAATGCTCTCTTTCGCGTGGCGGCGCGATGCTGGAAGCAGGTCGAGAAGGTAGGACGTCGCCATCATCCGGAATCGAATTTGGCAAAGGGGTTCTGGCAGGCGTCTCCGGGGACGAAAGTGACTTCGCGGCCGGCGGCGACGGCATCGTAATAGTCCGTCCTTGTCACGAACTCCGCCAGAAGCTTGCGCTCATATCGCTCGATGTAGGTGGCAAGAGGCGCGGGTCCTATCGAGATCGCACTGTTCGTGAGGCCGGCAAGGTCGATTGTGTCGACTAACATGATCTTGGACCCATAGGGCTGCCAAGAGCGCTCGAAAGCCTCAGCGAACAGGCCGAGCTCGGTCGTCGTGATCGGCACCTTGCCGAGCATGTGTTCAAGCCTGGCGCGGATGGAGTCCAGTCGATCGGGCCACGACACGATCGCGCCGGCGCCGAGGGCGACGACGCCGCCAGTGGCGGCAAGGATGAATTTCCGGCGAGAGAGGGGCATGCTGCGATTCCTGTCAGGCCACGGCAAGACGCGCCGCGCGCAAGGAAAGGGCCGCGACCGTAAGGCTGGGGTTGGCGCAGGAGCAACTGGGGAAGACCGACGTGCCGACAACGGTCAGATTGCGCCAGCGATGGTGGATCTGGTCGGCGTCAACAACGGAGTCGTCGGGCGTGCGTCCCATGCGAAGTGTCCCCTGCAGGTGCGATTCCGTTGGTCTGTAACCACGGAAGTGAATCGCTTCCACTGGCAATGGCTTCAGGACTTCCGGCAGCAGGCGGAGGGCCCGATCCGCGCCGCGACGCGCATAGTCTGAGGCGTCACCATAGGCGATGGTGGGCACAGGTTGCGGGGTCGCGGCCTTGGACAGCACCCGGTTCTCCGGCTGCAGCAGGTCCTCTGTGACGATCGTCACGGGCAGAGACCAGCGATGTTTCCCCGGCTCACGGCGCAGCCCATAGGTCCAGCGGTTCTCGAAATAAACAAGGGCCGCGGCGGTATCGCGGCGATGGTCGCCATCGTAGAGCGAATAGTTGATACCTGTGGTGATCGTGCTGCCGTTGAAATGATCCAGTCCGTCCAGAAAGACTTCGACACTGAAGCCATAGCTTTCGTGCAAGCCAGCGCCGGTCAGCGGGGACTCCATGCCGGAATTCAGAAGGATCGCAGGACTCTGAATGGCGTTGGCGCCGAGGATGAAGCGATCTGCGTGCAGGCGATACTCGCGCCCCTCGTGCTCGACCACGAGTTCGGTCACGCGATCGCCGGCAGTCACGAAATGCAGTGCCCGTGTACCCAGGCAAAGCTTGACGGCCGGATCGTCATAGAGGCCCGGGAAGCCATTCTGCGCCGTGAACTTGGCGTCGACCGGGCAGAGCTGGCAGCGCAGCGAAGCGCAGCAGGCAGAACGCGTGCTGGTGGCAACTCGCGCGCGCGCCGTTGGCATCGCAAAGTGCCGGTCAGGCTGGGCTCGCTTCATGAGCTGGTCAGCCGTCGTCAGGTTATGCGGCGGCTGCGGAAAATC
Organism: Bradyrhizobium sp. LHD-71; assembly: GCF_031157255.1. Classification (GTDB taxonomy): domain Bacteria; phylum Pseudomonadota; class Alphaproteobacteria; order Rhizobiales; family Xanthobacteraceae; genus P52-10. The sequence goes on from NZ_JAVIFX010000006.1 coordinate 16,207, forward strand.
GCGTGAGCGCGGCATGATCCTTGCCATGTCGGGGTCACCGGAAATCGACATGATTTCTTCAGCCTCTGCGTAGTACGGCTCAAGTTCATCATAGGTGATAGGCCAGTCCTGCCCGATGCCGTATCGGCTGGCGAGTTGGAAGTCGGTTGGATGAAACCGGGGCGTCTGGGCGAACCAGCAGTTCATGCCGCCGCCGAAGCCGATCGTATAGTTCCAGACTTTTGATGACTCTGAATTGAAAGTGTCAGAAACGGCGGTCGCTGAATTGCGCTTTTGTTCGACCTGCCAGTCGTGTGGATGGAATTGGCCCCAATCGACGACCAACGTCGGTTGAAGCCCGTAGCGCCGCGCCTCGTGGAGATAGAAAGATGATCCGAATCCGGTGCCGATGATGATCGTCTCGAAATGCTGGCCACTTACACTGTTCACCGGCACAAGGTTCATCCCGCATTCCTCCAACTCCAGTCATCGCAGCCGCTCAAGGTAATATTCTAGAAAAGCGCAAAGAGTCGTATCGCGACCAGAGATTGAATTTGTCGCATTTAAATAATCGAAAATCAAACAGGTGGCCATTAAAACAATCAGGCCGACGACTAGAAACACAGCTGCGGAACCGATTCGAACTTATGTTGAACGCCGATTGTCGTTGGAATTATCCCGAAGCGTCGTGGATCTGATTGCCCTGCCGCGACAGCACGATAAAGCCGGTGCGGCATCAACCTGATGATCAAAGCAGCTAGCCGTACTATCCGCGATGCTTAGCTGCCAAAGTCGGACATCGCTCACAATGACGATCGTCAGCCGGCAGATTAGTTGCTCTTTGAGAGTATATAGACCGATTGCTTCGTGACGCCTTCTGATCGATACAAGAATCGCTCGACTGAGAGCGAAGCATCGCTGCAGGCCCCTTCGAAAGCCTTTCTGTCAAATACCACCCGGTGCAACGCGCCAACCGACGCTCCTAATTCCGACAGGTAGCCGGTCGGGTTTTCCTCTTCCGGCCTTGGCCAGTCCTCGACGTAGATCGTAAGCAGGCATTTTCCACTCGGAGCGAGGGTGCGATGGATTTCGCCGAGATGCAGTTGCACGTCGTTCAAGCGCATATGTGTGAAGACGGAGTACAGGAACGTAATGTCACAACTGTTGTCGTCGAGCGGGATGGCTGACCGATGCTTGCCGGATGGATTATAACGTTCATTGGCAGTATCGACATGCATAAACCGAAAGTTCTGTCTTTCGAGATGTCGTTTGCACCAATTGACCGATGGCTGGTGAACATCAATTCCGTCGTAGGACTTCAGCTTGGGGTATGCAGCCTGTAGTCCAATCGCCAGACGACCTTGCCCCGAGCCGATATCAAGGAATCGGGTGTTTTCGCTTAGTCCACAAAGCTCCCTAAGCCGAAACACCTCCTGCACTGCGGACGCGAAGTAGAACCCATCATCCTGCCATTCCTCCGTACAGAAGCGGATGCCTTTCGGAGGCAGAGTGAAGCTCAGCGTCTGATATCCTCTTCTATTTTTCTCCATCTGCACTAGCCGGCGGAGCATGGCTTTTGCATCCTTTATTTAATGGAATAATTTAATATTGACAATTAACACTTGCAACTGCGCAGTCAAGGCGCAGTGCGAGCCAGATCAAATTTCGCGCCTAGCAGGGATGCGTATGTTCTTCGTAGCGAGGAAAAGGTAGAAGTGAGTTGTCATTCTGTAGGCACTCAGACGCCGGAATTCATGTGAAAAACTGGTGACGGTGCTCGGAGGATAGGCATCTCGTAGCAATGGCATCTGCACGCGTAACTGGAAATGGCTCGAAGAGGTGGATAGGAACAGTAAAAGTCGCGCGGCCAAAAACATTGCCATCACTGGCACCGCACAGGCGTGGCGTGTCATCACGGGACTTATTCTAACGGTCGTCACGACTCGGCTTCTAACGCCGTCCGATTTTGGAATCCTCGCGATGGTCGGCACGGCCACGGCGCTCATAGCCCTGGTAAAGGACCTGGGGATCAGCCAGGCGATCATACAGCGCGATACGATCAGTCCAGGCCAAGTCAACTCTCTCTTCTGGATATCTATCGCAGCTTCGGTGGTATTCGCATTGCTACTTGGAGCCGGTGCTCCGTTGATCGCACGCTTTTATGCGGAGCCGAAAGTTGAACTGCTCGCAGTTGCCTTCTCGGCGCTGGTCCTGATCAGCGGTCCGCAGGCGGTTCCCGCAGCTATCCTTAACCGGGAGTCGCACTTCGACAAGCTCGCAATTATCGATGTCGCCAGTGCGACAATTGCACTCGTGGTCGGCGTCGTCGGCGCACTGCTTTGGCGAAGTTATTGGGCTCTGTACGCCTCTGCGGTAAGCGCCACTATCGTCACAGGAGTCGGCATGTGGTTGTCGACAAGATACAGGCCTGGCGTGCCGCATTTCGATACCAATACAGCACAGATGCTGAGTTTTGGTTCGCACGTATCCGGGTTCAACATAGTCAATTATCTCTCCCGCAACTGCGATAACATTCTGATCGGACGCTTCCAGGGCGGGGATCAACTCGGGCTCTACGATCGCGCCTATCGCTTACTCCTTTTTCCAATCACACAGGTACATGGGCCGATTGGGAAGGTCCTTGTGCCCTTGCTTTCGCGCATCCAGGCCCAGCAAACTAGTTATCGCAGCACCTACATGGAGGCCGTCTCTCTGATTATGATTGCCACGCAGCCTGGCATCTTGTTCGCAATTGTATGCGCGGCGCAACTGTTCGAGTTGTTGTTCGGTACGCGATGGATTCCGGCCGCTCCAATTTTTCAGTGGCTTGGTGTCGCGGCCCTGCATCAGGTCATGACCTCAACCGCAGGCTGGCTTTTTCTGAGTCAGGGGCGCGGCAGCGATTTTTTCAAGCTGGGAGCATACTCGGCCGTTGCCACCGTCGCGTCGTTCATAATCGGGCTCCCATGGGGCGCCGTCGGCGTCGCGGCTTCGTACGCAGTGATGAACTACGTCGTTCTTCTTCCGTTGGTATGGGTTAGTGTCGGACGTCGTGGTCCGATCACTTGCAGAGACCTGGTCAAGCTCGCAATCCCTCACGCCGCGGCCATCGTTGTTGCGGCTGCCGCCCTAAAGGCAGCCCAATACAATTGGCAGGGCGTGGACCTCGCGCGAATGGCGGCTCTCGTCGTACTGACGTATTTTGTATATCTTTGCGTTATTCTACTGTTTCGAACAAAGCGCGAGCTGTTGGCGCGCAGCGTGCGTCTTATAAAGAGATAGGCTGGCCGGCCAACGTAGGCGCTATTGTTTGCCTGCGTAGTCTTTGAGCTTGTTGTACATGGTCTGGCCAAGCATTTGGCGCGCAAATCGCTTCAACGGAAGGCCGCCCCGCACAAAGTGCGTGAGAGCTGAGGCTCTCCGCTCGAGCGCTTCGACAGAGATGCGGTCAGGCAGGAACATCTGCTGATTTTCGATGCAGAGGACGGGCTTTCCGCTGACCTGAGCAATCTGTCGAGCCTGCCCAATCTCGCTTTCGATGAAAAGCAGGGCATCGCTGGCCCGGTAGAACTCGCCCTTGAACCGACCGTGGGGAGCCAGCCGAATCCGTTCGGACTTGCTGGGAAGGTCAAGCATGATCAGTTCGCGGTAGGTTATATTCTGACGAGCAAGCCATTCTTCAGTGTTGGCCCGATATTTCTCAAGGCGGCTTGTCACGAGATAGCCGACCCGTTTGGTAGGGATGAACTTGCGTTGCGCCTCGAGCAGAAATCGCAGGTAGGCGGACCCGTCATCATTCTCCTGAGTCGTGGGATCGAGACAGAGGACGCCATCAATATCGACGCAACATTGGTCCAACAAATCATGATGAAAGAGATTCCATTGAAAAATGCGAGGGTGCTTGACGACATCCAGGATCAGATCCGCTTCCGTATGACTTGGGCGCGTTCCGTACGCCGCTGTAAATACGAAGTTCTTGTCAGGATACGCAGACACCAGCGAAGCTCGTACATTCGCCATTGAGTTGCCGCTGGAAATGCTGTCGTCCAGAACGACAATTGTCTGGATCTCCGAGACTGGCTTGTCGAACGTGTCGCGACGTCGCGTGCGGCCGGTGGCCAAGACCCTTCCTGCAATGAATCCTTCGACGTCCGTAAAGGGTACATTTATCGCTAGCGCGAGCATGGATGCTGCGAGCAAACCGCTTCGTGGGATGCCGATCACGAGGTCGATGTCCGACGGAAAGCGGTGGAGATTTCGTTCAATTGTGGCGTTGAGATCTGCGATCGAACGATAGTTCATTCTGGTCTCGATCTTGTTTTCACAGCCGGTGATGCATCATTGAACGTCTACCAAGAGGCTAAAACCTGCTTGTTCAGCCGAAGCGGCATTTGTCAGGCGCCGGAGACAAGATGGCTTTCAACTGGCGATCCTTGAAGTGAAGGGCGATATTTGCGCTGCCGCGTTTCAGCCATTGCCACGACTTCCACAGGCACCAAAAGCCTCGATCCGCCTTGGAGGGGCGTCTTGAGCGGGCTGCATATTTTGTGACCGATGAAGTCAGACTGAGTTCAATGCAGGGAAAGGGAAAAAGGGCGTAGGTTGTCAGGCCGTTTGCCCAGAAACGGTCCATCTCCCAGTCGATCGGACGGTCGAGGTGCCGAAATGATCCTAGGAAGTTTCGCGCGGCCATCGGAGAGATCAGATACGCCTGAGTGCCCATCGGGGCGCGCTTGAACCGGACAAGTTCGCGTTGGCCCAGCCAGACCACATGGACGGGGCTCGCAAGGTGTCGCCCATAAAGACGCAAGTATCCCAGGCCCGCAAGTTCACACATCCTGATGGCCTTCGTTACGTCGAATGCGGGATCGAGGAAGACGTCGTCCTCGATGACCACTGTCCATTCTCCCTCGGCTTGCTGGGAGACGGCGGTCAGCACAGCAATATGGCTCGCTGCGCAGCCGATCTCCGAAGGCGTAAGCGGCCGTCCCCAGTATCTCAGAGCCCGGCTTTCGTCATAGACTGGTTGGCCACTTTGCAGATCCCGCAACGCATCGAAAAAGGTCCATTGCAGTTGCGTGTCCGCCATCTGCTCGGCAACTCGCCTGCGGCGGGGGGAGCCCGAAAGACTGATAACGACAACGCGAACGCGTTCGACCCCCTCCGCACAAGCCTCGTTCGTCTGCCGCAAACGAGGATCGTCGCGGTGCTCCGGTCCGTCCCGCATGGGGGGTGGCGCGTCCGCGATGGGCGCAGAAAGCGGCACTACGCCGCTCGCCGATTGCTGTGCACCTGCCGCTCGATCCATTCATAGCTCTTTTCGAGGCCCGACCGCAGCGAGGATGAAGGCTTCCAGCCGAGCTGTTTCTCGATCAACCGGTTGTCCGAATTGCGTCCGCGCACGCCCAACGGGCCGGGTATGTGCTTCTTGATGATTTTCTTGCCTGCAATGTCGGCGACAAGGTCGACGAGCTGATTGATCGTGACCATCTCTTCGGATCCGATGTTCACAGGCCCTTCGAAGTCTGAACGCGTCAATCGCGTTGTCCCCTCGAGACATTCATCGATGTATAGAAACGAACGGGTCTGCCTTCCATCGCCCCAGATCTCGATCTCGCCGTTGAACCGTGCCTCGGCGACTTTTCGGCAGATCGCCGCTGGAGCCTTTTCCTTGCCGCCGACCCACGTTCCTTCCGGGCCAAATATATTGTGGTACCGCGCGATGCGATTCCGCATCCCGTAATTGCGGTTGTAGGCCAGGTACAAACGCTCGGAGAACAGCTTCTCCCAGCCGTACTCGCTATCGGGCGCCGCAGGATAGGCCGAGCCCTCAGAACAGTTGGGATTGTCGGGATCCTCCTGATTGTGAGCCGGATACATGCAGGCAGAGGAGGAATAAAACAGCCCCCGCACGTTTCGCTTCTGACAGACGTCCAGGATATTGAGATTGATCGTTGCTGAGTTGTGCATCACGTCGGCATCGTGCTCGCCGGTAAAGATGTAGCCGGCGCCACCCATATCCGCCGCGAGCTGATAGACTTCATCGAACCGGCGATCCACGACCTGCCTACAGAAGGCCTGATCGCGCAGATCTCCGATCATGAAGTCGTCGGCCTCGGTCTCCGAAAAGCCGGGAAACTTCAAGTCGACGCCGCGAACCCAGAAGCCCTCCCTCTTAAGTCGTTTGACCAGGTGGCTTCCGATAAAGCCTCCGGCGCCACATACGAGGACGGATTTCGTAGCCATCTTGCTCCCTTTCGCTCTGCTTCTCTCCGACGGCGTAGGTGAGTACGCTCTCAAACTTGTCCGCGACGGCTCCGATGTCGTAGTTGTCGACGGCGAATCGGCGCCCGTTCGCGGAAAGCCTCGTTCTCAGCGGCTCATCCATGAGCAGTCGCTCCGCCGCCTTCAGAAAGCCTGCGCTGTCGGTGGGCTCGACAACATGGCCTGCCTCGCTCCTGAAAATCACGTCCGCTGAAAGGTTTTCGCGCGGAGCTGCGAGCAGTATCGGCCGACCGGCGCAGAGATAGGATTGGACCTTTGAAGGAACCGAGAACATTCCGGCGTCGGGCTCGATCGTCGCGACGGCAACGTCAGCGCTCGCGAGAACTTCCGGCAGATCCTTGAATGGCTGCAGCGGCAGCAGAATGAGATTGTCGAGCGACTGCTTGTTCTTTTCTGTCTTGAGATAGTCGATACCAACTCCCTGGCCGACGACGACGATCTTCGCCTTGTCACGCGCGAACTTCGCCAAGTCGACGAGCAGGTTGGGATTATGCTTGAGCGCCAGCGTGCCGGAGTAAAGGAAGTTGAATGAACCGTGTAGATCGTGCTTCCTCGACCAATCGTTGTCCTTGCTGAGAGGCCGGATGTGATCGGGCGCGCCCCAGTTTTCGATCGTAAAGACGCTGCGGCTGCGGCCGATCCATCGCTTGGCCAGGTCCTCGAAGCTTTTTGTAATGACGACGATAGCGTCGGACGCGCGAAACTGATTGCGTTCCAGAAACCGGTAATAGGCGCCGATCGCCGCTCCAGGAAAGCCGAGCTTCTTGGTCAGCAGCTTTGATACCGCGATGCTGTAGAAATCTTGAACCCAAAGCACGAGGCGTACCCGGCCCTTGGCGCATGCCTTGACAATCGAAGTTTGTGCTTCCGTAGGTGTGTTACCGGAGATAACCACGTCCGGCTGCTCTGCTCGTATGACTTTCGCGACCGCCTTGCCGTAAGCGACATCATCGAACCGTCGTTTTACGAAGGAGGACTTGTCGTAGGGACGGGGCAACTTGATGCCGGCAAAGGCCAGCCCGGCTGGATCGGAAGAGGTTCTTTCCAACTGTCCTTTAGGGCCGGGATCGCCACGAAAATAGAGATGCGTGACGATATGCCCGCGCTTCGCAAGCTCGCGGCTGAGATCCGCCTGGAAAGGATGGCCCGCGTAGTCGTGGATGATTATTTTCAAGGATCCCACCTGAATTAACATCCGATCGATCGCTGCGCCAAAGTCGCGATTCTGATTATTATCATTGAATATGGCGCTTTGCTTGCCTGAATATTTAGCCGATCGGTGGACATGGCCAGTGCAATTGGCGCCGTTGGTTCGTTCGCAGGTGAAGTAGCTTGCCTTGGTCCGATATTTAATATTTTAATATGACGATCCATGTGGCGCAATGCTGGTTTCTTTATATTGGATATTTTGGTCGGATAATGGCATTAAAAACACACCGTGGACTGCGTGCCGGGTGTGGGAACTCGCGCGTGCGTGGTCTTAAGATCAGCTCAGCCGACGTAGCACGATGGTCTGGCTCGGCTCGCGTGCGACATTGCGGCAGATGCAGCAGCAGGCTCTACTGCGAGTGTCTCGCTCGAGCACCTTCGAATGTGATCATGAACAGAATGCAGCTCTTTGGCGAAGGCTATCGGCGTCGACGTGGTTCGGAGTCCGATACCTTGCAGACGCTCCGGTTTCCTGCCATCTAGCGCTGCTCTCACATCCCGCACGGACCTCGCATGCAACCTTCAAACCGAATACTTGTCAGCGGTGGCGCGGGGTTCATCGGTTCGCACCTGTGCGATCTGCTGATCGCAGGCGGCCACGAAGTGCTGTGCATCGACAACTACTTCACTGGCCGTCGCCGCAACATTGAGCATCTGTTGAGCAAGCCGCGCTTCGAGGTGATGCGGCATGACGTGACGTTTCCGCTATATGTCGAAGTCGACGACATCTATAATCTTGCCTGTCCGGCGTCGCCGATTCACTACCAGTACGATCCTGTGCAGACGCTGAAAACCAGCGTGCATGGCGCGATCAATATGCTCGGGCTTGCCAAGCGCACGCGCGCCAGGATCTTCCAGGCGTCGACCAGTGAAGTCTATGGCGACCCGTCCGTGCATCCGCAGCCCGAGAGCTATTGGGGGCACGTCAATCCGATCGGCGTGCGCGCCTGCTACGACGAGGGCAAGCGCGCGGCGGAAACGTTGTTTTTCGACTATCACCGCCAGCACAAGGTGCGGATCAAGGTCGCCCGCATTTTCAACACCTACGGGCCGCGCATGCATCCGAACGACGGCCGCGTGGTCTCGAATTTTATCGTCCAGGCGCTGTCGAACAACGACATTACGCTTTTTGGCGACGGCAACCAGACGCGCTCCTTCTGCTACGTCTCGGATCTTTTGGACGGCGTTCAGCGGCTCATGAATGCGCCGGAGGATTTCATCGGTCCGGTCAATATTGGCAATCCGCGTGAGTCGACGATCCGCGAGTTGGCCGAAATGATCCTTCGGCTCACGGGGTCCAAATCGAAGTTGATATTCCTGCCGTTGCCATCCGATGATCCGCGTCAACGCCAACCGGACATACGGCTGGCTCGCGCCAAGCTCGACTGGGAGCCGAAGGTCACTGTTGAGGACGGTTTGAAGGAGACGATCGCCTACTTCCGGCGTCTGCTCGCGGAATAAGGCATGGTGCGCCGGTGGGCGCGTCTACTTGCGCTTGCAGACCGGCGACGTCAGTTGTGAGGAGTGAACATGAGGCAACTGGGAGCTGCAGCACTCTGCGTAGGTGCCATATGCCTGTCATCTCTCGCCAATGCTCAAAATGCCGGCGTGGGCGGGCCTTCATATGCGGCCCCCGCAGGCAGAAGTCCGACGGCTCCGGCGCCACCGCTGTCGCCTGACCCGCGCCCGAGCGCAGCTCCGGCCAAACCGGCCAGCCAGCCGGTTGGTGCGCGGACGACCGTCAGCCCCTCGATCTCTGAATTCGGAGCGCCGATCCCGGGGGTGACCACAAAGTAACTGGCGCCTTTCGGCCACGTTGCCATGATATGGTCGGACTTCAAGGAGTGCGATCGATCTAGTCCGTGGCAGCGTGGGACCCCTCTCATTGAGCAGCGACTCACCAGACGCGATGAGCCGTCGCACAAGTGCTGGAGCAGCGGTTCTCATCGCGTCGCGTTTGATTGCGCGGTGCATCGATTTCGCCGCGCTGCTTGTTCTGGCGCGACTTCTGTCACCGGCGGATTTTGGCCTTGTGGCCATCGCCATGGCCGTCATCATGGTCACGGAAGCCGCTCTCGAGCTGTCGCTCTGGCAGGCGCTGGTACGGCTGCCGCTGACGAGGGCGCATTTCGATACCGCATTCACGCTCGCCCTGCTGCGCGCTCTGGTCGTCGTGCTTATTCTGTTTGTGGCCGCATGGCCCCTAGCACGATTGTATGGTGACGATCGACTGATCCCTCTCATCTATGCGCTCGCCCTTGCGCCGGCGGTCCGAGGTCTCGGCAGTGCGCGGATGATCGAGTATGTGAAGAAGCTCGATTATCGCCGCGAGTTCGTGCTGGAGTTTGCAGGAAAGGTCGCCGCCTTTATCGTGTCGGTCAGTCTGGCATGGTATACGGGAAGCTATTGGGCGCTCGCGGCCGGCACGATCGCAGCACCGATAACAACTGTGATCGCATCCTACGTGCTTGCTCCTTATCGGCCCAGGCTGACGCTCCGGAAATGGCGATCGTTTGCCGGCTTCCTCGGCTGGTCGACCGCTGCACAGGTGGTCAATGCTCTCAACTGGCAGATGGACCAGTTGGTGCTCGGCCGCTTCGTGAACCCGATCGAGCTCGGCCGATTTGCGATGGCCGCGAACCTGGCAGCTCTTCCCGCGCAAGTCTTCATCGCTCGGGTGCTGAGCCCGCTGATGGTGACGTTCTCTTTCATCAAGAAAGATCATCGGAGGTTGACGCTGGCCTATCAGAACAGCGCGATTACCATACTAGCCGCGGGACTTCCCATGATGGTCGGGATAAGCGTCATGTCGGAACCGCTCCTCCGGCTCGTCTTGGGAGCGCAATGGATGGAAGCTGCCGACGTCCTGCGTTGGCTGTCGCTCGCTGTCGTGCCTGCGTTCTTCTTCGCGCCGCTGGCACCGCTGTCGATGGCACTGAACAGGACCGAAATATTTCTTCGTCTCGCCCTTCTGGAGCTCTTCTTCAGGCTTCCCATTGTTCTGGTGGGCGCCATCAGCTACGGAGTGACAGGTATCGTCGTGGCGCGCTTGGCGACCGCCTTCGTCATGGCCGCATCTTCGGCGGTTGCCGTCCGCGAATTGCTCGGGTTGTCGCTGCGCGCGCAAGTCTTCAGCGCATGGCGACCCGTCGTGAGCACCCTTGCCATGGCGTTGGTGATAATACCGATGGAGGCGTGGCTTGCGAACGTGCGCGGGTTGCCGCTCGCGCTGGGAATGAGCGGTGTTATCTTCGTCGCCGTTGTCGTCTACGCAGGCACGATCTTCATCCTCTGGCGCCTGGCGGGTTGTCCGGAGGGTTTTGAATCCAAGATCGTCGGGGCCCTTGCTCACTACTGGCGCGCAATCGTCACCGATCGGCGGATCTGGAAACTGGTGCCGCGGGATGAAATATAACGAAATATAACGCGATATCGTTCTCAAGAATCCGGTAGTATGCTGCCGCAGTATTGTGTCGGGCTGCGGCTGGCGATTTAAATTGCGCCGTTCGCAGTTTCACCTGTTAGATTGCGTCGAATGGCAGAACTCAGCCGAACCAAACGGAAGAATCTGATCGTTGTGCGCGCGGGTGATAACTCATTGCACACAACGTTCTTTGCCGGTTCGCAATCGCCTCGAACTTGGGACCTGCATGTAAGCTACTTTGGATCGGCTGGGGCGCCGCCGCCGGTGGACGGAGAAGACTTCACCTGGAGCGCGGATGGCGGGGAGTCGAAATTTCGTGGGCTCTTTACGTGCTTTCAAAAGACGCCGTCATTCCTTCAGGACTATGACTACATCGCCATCCCCGACGATGACCTCATCTGCACAAAGGATGATTGGAACACGGCTTTCGCTCTCGCTCGAGAGTACAAGGTGGCGGCATGTCAGCTCAGCCTCAACACGCGATCCTTCTACTCGCATAGTATCACTCTGCGGCGGAAAAGCCTTCGGTTGCGCTGGGTGACGATGGTCGAGCCGATAGCGCCGATCATCCGGGCTGACATCCTGCAGAGTCTGATGCCGATCTTTGCACTCCCAAACAACATGTGGGCAATCGACGATGCGATTTCCGATCTGGTTGTCGACGATCGGAGCTCACTTGCCATACTCGATGCCGCCAGTGTGGTGCATACGCGCGAAGTCATGAGCAGCGCGTTGTACAGTCCGCTCTGGGAAGACGGCAAGACGCCGGCGCAAGTCCAGGCGGAGTTCATGCAGCGCCACGGGATCAAACGTCATAAACGCGTAGTTGTCGGTGCAGTCGACGCTCACGGCCAGACCGTCGCCGATCCGCAGTCAATCTCGAAGAAACTGTACTTTCCAAGGCTGCTTCAGCGATTTCGGCGACTCCGCGGCACCGTAACCATCGCTCGTCGCGAACTCGTCATCTTTCGCGGTGTGAATGCGTTGCGCAATTGCCGAGCCAAAGTCCTGTCACTCCGTCAGCGCAATGCGCGAGTTGGAATCGTCAAGCAGTGACTGGCGCCAGCCCGGACGTTCCGAGGCGGCGAAATTGCGACTGAGACGTCATATTATTGGAACTTTGGCGGCTGCTATTAAATAGGCAAGCCCCATGAAAAAACTCTCCTTTATCTGTGGCGACTTTTCGCTACGATGTCCTTCGGCGCGTCACCATCCGGTGCCTAGGGGCAACAGTGAGGACTTCGCCATGAAACAGATCTATTCCGAGGATTTCTATAATAATAGGTCCTCGCGAACGGCGCACTTTGCCGATCGGATCGCCGGCCTCCTAATGGACCTTCTGCGGCCCACATCAGCCGTGGACCTCGGTTGCGGCGTGGGCTCGGTGTTGAATCAACTCCACGCCAGGGGATGTTCCACCATCCTTGGCGTCGAGGGGGAGTGGGTGGACGAGAAGCATTTGCTGATCGCACCTGATCAGTTCCAACGCGCGGACCTCACCAAGCCCTTCACGACGGATCGTACCTTTGATCTAGGAATGTCGTTTGAGGTCGCGGAGCATCTCGACCCGCAGCATGCCGACACCTTCCTTGACAGCCTTTGTAAGCTTTCGAAGCAGGTTGTCTTTTCTGCCGCCGTCGAGCAGCAGGGAGGAGTGCACCACGTCAATGAGCAGTGGCAATCCTGGTGGGCGCGCAAGTTCGAGCAGCGTGGATACTCCGCATTCGATGCTGTTCGCCCGGTTATCTGGACCGACACCTCGATCCCGTCCTGGTATCGGCAGAACACGATCGTCTATTTGCATCGAAGCATTCCGGTCTCGGACGCCATCGCAAGGCATCGGGTTCAGAATCTCGATTTTCTCGATCGGATACACCCGGAGCTATTTGTGCAGAGGGCTCGCCTTGTAACCAAGGGACTCAAGCCGCTACTGAGGCGCATACCGAGTGCCGCCTATGACTCCGTCGCGCGTCGGATTTCCGGCGTCGGACGCTGAGCGGGTATGGCTTGCTGACCCAAGGGCGATAGCCGTTCGAAGAACGGCGTCGCTTCGCTCGCCTATGGAAAGCGGGATCCAGTATCCCCGAGCCGTAGCGTTCTTATCGCAAATACTGCCCAGTACCGGATGCCCGCCGCAGCCTGTCCTCGGGCCGCGCTTCGCGCGGGCCCGGGGGGCATGACGGCAGAACCAACTGAAACTCATCATGCTTTAACCGGGCACGCAGTGCGGCGAGATGAAAAATAGAGGATCACCTCACGACAGCGTCTCAAGCGTTGCAGTTTCTCGATCGTGGGCGCGCAAAGCGGCCTTGGCTGCGTTCTCGCCGCTCATGAACGCATGATCGGTCCAGATATAGCCCCACTCACCGAAGCGGCCGCAATAGTTTATTCCAATATCCCGCAAGAAACCATGGACGGTATTCACCGCCGCGGCGCGATCAAGATCGAATATGACGTTGCCAAACGGACTCCAGATCGTGCTCTTGTGGATGACCTCGTCTCTGTTCGCGACGATGCCGCACTTGATAAGCGCATCGATCGTCGGCTCGATCCAATCGTCGGGAGGACCTTGCAGCGGACGATACTTTTCACTGAAATAGATTTCCGCCTGCAGGGCATCGCAACCGGGAGGAACGTTGCGGGAAGAGAGATTGCCTCGATAGCTTACGCGCGCAAAGGGGATATCCTCGTCGTAGAAGTATGACCATTGCGGCTTCATATCGAGCGGCCGACTGAGGCCGATATTGACGACGACAAACTGAGTACACGCCAATCTGCTGGCGGCCTCACGGACGTCGGTTGGCGCATCGACGATCAGGGGAACCAGTTTCGGAAGCGGAATCGATGAGATCAGATTCTCGAACGACGCACGCGTTCCGTTCTTGAAGTAGAGCGCCTTGTCACGCATGTCGATGCGCGTAACCTCGTGATCGCAATGAACCTCCGCCTTGGCGTAGAAGCCTTTTATGAACGATTCGAATCCACCTTCAGTGGGGTAGCGGAACTCGTTGACATAAAAAACGTCGAGAGGCTCGTGCTCGAGCGCTCCACGTAACATCTCTTCCAGCTTGGGGCGATAGAGCCTGGGACCGAGCCAATCTGTGCTCATATTGGCTGCGTCCGTAGTGTGATACTTCCGCGTGTAGACCATCGGAAAGGTCTCGGCGAAAGTCCTTCCGAACGCCGCTAGCAACCAGTCCTGGTAATTCTTGATGATGGGATTCTCGATCTTGCTCGCTTCAATGAAGTCGCCGATGCAAGCGATGACAAGATCAGTCGGCAATCCGTGCAAATTGACCTGGGCGGGATGCTTGATCCAATGCCCCTTCCAATAGTTATTGCAGTAGACCTGTCCAGTTTCATATTTGTGTTGCGTCGATTCGGCGAATAGCCTCTTTACATCGTCGTGCTTTGAAAAGGAGATATGAATTCCTTCATCGAAGACGAAGCCATTACCAAAGTTGAAGCTGGACGTCAGTCCGCCGGGTCGTGCGCGTAGCTCATAGAGCTTGGGGCGGATGCCCTGGCTATACAAAAGGTTGGCTGCACCGAAGCCGGCCATCCCGCTTCCTAGAATTGCAAAGCCTCTGTCTTCCATGAGCGAATACTTTCCAATCTTGCGCCGAGACCACGGCGGGTTTCAATCTAGGTTGTTACGGGTCGAACAAGATCTGCACGCAGCGCCAGCGTGGCAGCGGCATGGAGCCGGGAGACAGGTACATTCGCACGATCTGCCATCTCGAGCAGATCGTGCTTGCCGTCGGCAAGATTGAGCAACCAAAGCAGGTCCAGCTCACTGGGCCCGCCGGCGTCCTTCTGTCCGGCAATGGAGCGGTAGAGACCGCGACGGCCGAGTTGCGGCTCACCGCGGCCGTCGGTTCTGGCGTAAGTGACATTGTTTTCGAGAAGGTCGAGCACGGCGGCCAGCAATGCGAACGACTGATTCAGCGCCTCCGGCTCGACGAAACTGAGATCGTCTGCGGACGTGTGATACTCCGGAAAGGTGCCATGAACCGCACGCATCAGACACCCGACCGGAAGATCGAAAGACGGTGAACAGAACTGACGCTCGTCGTAACCGTAAGGATTAAACGCGAGGATTGCGTGCTCATGGTCCGAATGGCGTAGAACATGTGCGACAGCACGATCGATTTCTGCGCCTTTGCGGCTTTGCTTATAGTGAAACGGGCCCGGGTCACCAATGCAGGTCAGAACCAGTCCGTGCTTGATCCGAGGCAGCAACATCTCATTGCGCGCGAGCCACGTAATCGCACCGATCGTTGCGGGGATGAACAGGAATCGATAGCCCAGCCTCCGTTGCTGCTTGGACTGACGGATCGCCAGTGCGGTTGCGACCGCGATTCCAGATAGATTGTCGTTTGCGAGGCTCGGATGGCATATGTGAGCCGAAATCAGCACCTCTTCATCAACTTGTCCGGGGAGAAACAGCTCGCCATAGGTGAGGGATCCGGACTGCAAATCGCTGTCGATGTCGACGCGATAGGAATCGTCGTTCATCGTTAGCCAAAGATTGTGCGTTAGACAGAAGCCCCAGTCGCGGGAGAAGTATCCTGTACGGTACGGTATGAGATCGGGTTGATCCGGCAGAGTATGCACATGCCGGGCAAGCTCGTCGCGGCTGACCACGTCGTGCACTGGGCGACTGTAGCCAACGAGATGAAGGTTGTTCGTCTTGAAATCAACGAGAACGCGGCCATCAAGCGTGCAGATGGTGGCGCCTCGAACGTTCCATTCGGGCGGAACGTCCCAGTCCAGCACGCAGGTCCCGCTTGGGACATTCTCGATCGAAACGGGGACGTATTCTCTCAGAATGTCGAGCGTCGTACGAACGCCTGCGCCGGTAATACTGCGTGGGATTGGAAATAGTGTCCGTACCAGATTGTGAAGGTCTATCGGCGGCGACTCTCGGCCAAGACGCATGTCTTCGCCGATCACCGTTGGACGTCTCGCTTCGGCCAGACGTGGCGTTCGGTCTGCGAGTGGAAGCCGGTGCGCGTCGGCGGGGGACTCCCAGGATATCGAGGTTCGGTCGATCATTTGATCCAGGGGGCGCCTTTTCGCCAGGCGTCTTCGAGAACGGCCTTGTCGCGCAGGGTATCCATACTTTGCCAGAAGCCGCTGTGCCGGAACGCTCGCAGTTGCTCCTTTTCGACGAGCCTCCGCAACGGCATCTGCTCCCACACCGTCGCGTCGTCATCGATCAGATCGAAGACTTGCGGTTCGCACACAAAGAAGCCCGCATTGATTAGACCGACGTCGCGGCCGTCCTTTTCGCGGAATGCTTTGACTGTGTGGCCGTCTCGACCAAAATTCAGAACGCCGAAGCGGCCTGGCGGCTCGACGGCCGTCACGGTCGCCCAGGCGCCGCCCTCGCGATGAAAGGCCACAAGCTTTGCGATGTCGACGTCGCTGACGCCGTCGCCATAAGTCAGACAAAAAGTCTCATCTCCGATGACCTTCTGGGCGCGCTTCAAGCGACCGCCGGTCATTGTCTCCAGTCCGGTATCGACGATTGTCACACGCCAAGGTTCGCTCTGAATTGCGCCCCAAGTTATTTCGCCATTCGACAGATCGATGGTGAAATCAGAGGAATGCATTCTGTAGTTCAGGAAGTATTGGCGAATGAGCTCGATGCGGTAGCCGCCGAGCACAATGAAGTCGGTCAGGCCGTAGTGTGCATAGCACTTCATGATGTGCCAGATGATCGGGCGCCCGCCGATCTCCACCATTGGTTTCGGCCGGACTGTCGTTTCCTCGCTGAGTCGCGTTCCCATTCCGCCCGCGAAAAGTACGACCTTCATTCTACGCACTCCGACAGCCGGTTGATGCGCCGTCGCAACATCCCGGATTCACGCTATTGCACGTAGGTGCGATCTCCATTCCAGCTGCGGCGTCAGCCGCTCATTTGCGATGTGCCGTTCCAGGACCTTCAGCCGCATGAGCTCGGACGAGCGAAAATCGCAGTCTTGGAAGTTCATCCTCCTCATCCCTGCAATCAGGTGTCGGATCGATTCATTTAGATCGACCTGAGGCTGATGATTCGGTGCGAGCGAACGGTACAGTCCGAAATCCACTCGATAGGAGCGGCTATCGGTTGGTGCGGAGGTGTCGATCATCACCTTCGTTCCGGGAATTGCAGTTGCCACTGCGTTGGCTAAGTCGCGTATCTGATAATTGCGATCATCCGAACTGACATTGACCACCGCGTACCGACCACCGTTTTCGGCCGAGCGGCCAAGGGCCCAGTCGATCGCGCGCGCCATATCGGTGACATCGATCAGTGGGCGCCATGCCGAACCGTCGGAAAGCACACTGATGATTCCCTGGCTCAAAGCGCAGGCGACAAAGTCGTTGAGGACCAAGTCCAGCCTGAGCCGATCTGACATGCCGCAAGCGGTGGCAAACCGCAGGCTGGTCCTGACCATGCTGGTATCAAGCTTAAGCAACTCCTGTTCTGCCCCGATTTTCGATTTCGCATAAGCCGTGATCGGATTGAGCTGGTCGGCCTCTCTTCGCGGCCCGCCCGGCGCGACGCCGTAGACGCTGCAGCTCGACGCGAACACGAAATTCTTGACCCCCGCAGCGGCAGCCGCTCTCGCTATTGAAGCGGTCGTTGCCTGATTGATCTCGAAGGTGGCGTTTTCGAACCGGCTTCCCATCGGATCGTTCGAAATCGCTGCAAGTTGAACGACGGCATCATAGCCCGTCAGATCGAACTGAGCCGATCGGAGATCGCCGTAGAATTGCGCGTCGAGAGTCGCCTCTGGCAGAGTGGTGGCGCCCGTGAGGCAGTGAGCGAAGTACGCGTTATCGAGACCATGCAAAATGGCGCTTGGTCGTGAACGCCTCAAGTATTTCGCGGCCTCGGTTCCGACGTAGCCCATATTGCCGGTGATCAGTACTCTCACGTTCCGACTTTCTCGCCGCCGCGAACCGACGCAACCTACGCCCGATAGATGCGTTGCGGGGCAGGGAACGTTCTGGTTCAAGCCAGATTAATTATCGGGATTATTAAATTTACATACCATCGAGAACAAGACCTCGCTACAGTAGTAAGTTACCGTGGATGCTCGTCGAAATTGCCAATTAAATGTGGTATAATACCTCTCTCGTGCGCGCGAATTAAAAGTATTCAATCGGCGCGCGGAAGAGCGAAGTCGACGGAGCTTCGACCGTCTGTGACCGGGGCGCTAAGCTGCGCAAGGCTAAGGCTCTCTCTAACAGGTAGAGCGAGCGGCCGTATTCAGCGAGGTCAGGTCCGGTTTGAGAGGATCTGCCGGCGTCGATGACGCGGTTGCGGTCAGCTTATTTCGGAGCGCGCATAAAAGATCGCCGACCTTATAAGGCAAGTTATCTGTTGGAGGAGGCGCAATGATAAGCCAACGTATGGGGCACAATATGAAGAACCAAGGGGCAGGTCCTGCCATGGAGGAAACGACGGTCAACCAGGTGGGTGCGGACGTGGCCGTGCAGCTCATGCTGATGATGCTTTTCGCCTGTGTCTCGCGTCTTGCCGAGGACTCTGATGCTGTTCAGACTGAAGTCCGCGACAGACTGCTGGAGATCACCGAGGCGGTCTCGTTGCCGTCGGTATCTGATGACCTAGAGCCGGAGGAGATTCGGCGCGCAGCGCGGATGGTCATCTCCAATGTGTTCGTTGGTGTGAGCGCGATCCAGTTTCCCAAGCATCCGGTTTGAACGGCGCCTCGCGGGTGACGCTCTACGACTGTCGCGGATTTAAATGGTTTGCGGGTCGAGTGTCGTCGTGACGCAATTCGTACGGTGTTGAAGTTTCAAACGCGCAATTTTAGCTCATTTTAGCCATGAACTGGGCAGTATTTTGTGTAGCCATATCGGGCGAATTGAGAGAAAGTATAGCGGGGTGGACGATTGGATCAGCAATTTGTTCATCGCGATGGAGATCGACAATTAGTTTCTAAATACCATTCGACCAGGAGGAGCCGGCATGCTGATAAAGGCTACCGTACCGCGCGAGTTGCGATCGCGGCGAGAAGGGCCGCCAGAACGGAAGTCCGGCATTGTCCTGGCATTCGAGCGAGCGAAACCTCGACCGCCTCACGAACAAGCAACAAGCGACCTTGCGCTCCAGAACGCTGTTTTTGACGTTCGCGTTTCAGCTACAAACGAGATCGCGGACGCCTTTGCGTCCTCGCTTCGCAACACGGCGGCGATGCTGGAAAGCTGCCTTCTGTCGGAGGAACGGCTGTTCTACGCGCGTCATCCAAAAGGACTCTGCAATTCTGTTGCTGCGCGTTCGATGCGACGACGGCTGCAGACCTTGCAGAGGACGATCGCCAAGCTGGAGTTGAGTTAGATCTGATTCAGTTGCAGTACTGTGTGATGCCGCGGGCAGTTGTCCATGGGAGTCTGTGGCCGCTGTAGTCCTCAAAGAGCTCTCTTGCCGTGCACTAAGGCAAGACGACCGCACAGCTCAATGACTGGAAAAATCTTGGTTGCTCGGGACTTTGGTTGCCGGGAACTTCGCTTGGCATCGGCAAATCTGGGTCGGCGTTAAGCCGAACCCAGGTGGTGTGCGCAGCGAAGTTTAACCTGCCCGCGTAATCACGCAGCGTTTTTCTTTCTGTACTGCGGCATGATTAACTCGTCCAGTTTGACGCCGGACTTCAACAGTTTTGCGACCCAGTAGGGCTGCTTGCCTCGGCCGGACCAGGTTTGGCTATGGTCTTGCGGATTCCAATATTTTTGCAAAACCTTCGGATATTTTCGCTTGGGCCTGACCGCTTCTTTGTCGGCTTCGCTGCTCTGCTGCCTAGACGAGCGTGGCTGCTTAAGCAGGGCGAGCCTCGTATTGAGGATTTCTCTCTCGGCGATGATTCTGTCCGCGAGTACCTCGGTTACGGTTTCATGAATTTTCCAGAGTTCATCGGTTGATAATTTAGCAATATCGAGCTTGCTCAAAGCTGCCTCCTACGCGCTCCCCCTAGCGCTATTCGCCCGTTTCGGCGGCACAGAAACCCCTAATTCCTGTATTTTGCCGCCATTCATAAAAATGCCACGGGCTCTGCGCTCTTTGCAAGTGGCTTCCATAAAAAAACCACAGATTTTCAACCTGAGCGTGCGAGTGCTCAGTTGACGGAGAAAATATGGGGAGGAATTTATTCTCGTTGCATTAACTGTTTTAACGGCAGCGCGTTTGAATGAAACAAAGATGGCCTGCGTTCACTGAGTTGACCTCGAGCCTTCGCGCTCAGTCGCGTTATCAAACGAACCGCACCGCGTGGCGCGCTGGATCCGGCGACTCTGATGATTGTCGAACTTGGAGATTTGATTATTCGCGGCTTCGTACTGGCAGGCGCAACGTGCAGCTACAAGCCGCTCTGGCGCTTCGCCTGCTAGCAGTTCAAGGCGAAGCTTACGCCGCCTTCTTCATCATCTTGCGATACTGGGGGATGATCAGATCGTCGAGTTTCAGTCCCGACTTAAGCAGCTTTGCGACCCAGTGAGGCTGCTTGCCACGGCCGGACCAGGTTTGGCTGTGGTCCTGTGGGTTTCGGTATTTCTGTAGAACCTTGGCGTATTTTCGCTTCTCGCGCTTGCCCGCAGACTTCGGGGCCGAGCTCTCGTTGTGAGAGAAACCCTTCTGCTGCAGGAGGGAAAGCTTGGAATCCAATGCCTGCTTTTCAATCAGAATGCGGCTCGCCAAAATCTCCGCGACGACCTCGTGAATCTTCCAGAGTTCGTCGGTCGACAAACGAGTCAGGTCTTGCCGGTTCATCCGCACGCTTTCCTATTTTCCTTTCCCTTCAAGGGATTCAAGCAGGCCTCCAAATATACCTTTTTCCGGTTTGCGCAAGTCGTGCTCCGGCGCAACTAGAATCAAAACCTCAGCAAGGAGCCGAGAGCTGCAGGATGTTGGCGGTATGGTGAAAGTGCGCTCTCGTTGAATTGATGTTTTTTGTTTAATGCGTGATCGACGGTGAGTTCGAAGCCGAAAGATTAACACCACTATAGCGCGCGGATATTCGCATCACTCGTGCGTATGCGTCTCAGGTAGCGCCAGCCCGAAACTCACTTCGAGGTCCTTGACCTGTTGCTTCGTCAGGTAGCGCGGATTCAGGTTGCGCAGCAGGAGATAAAGCTTGGCGGTTTCTTCAAGCTCCTCGGTGGCAAAGACAGCCGCCTCCAGGCTTTCGCCGGCGACGACGGGGCCGTGATTGGCGAGCACGACAGATGAATATTTGCCGGCGAGGCCGCGGATGGCGTCGCCGACTGCAGGGTCGCCCGGCCGATAGTAAGGCACGAGTGCGGTGGCGCCGACGCGCATCAGATAATAGGCGGTCATCGGCGGCAGCATTGCCTGCGGATCGATGTCCGGCAGCATCGACACGGCAACCGAATGTGTCGAATGCAGATGAACGATGGCTCGCGCGCGCTCGCGCGTTTCATACAGCGCGGTGTGGAGCGGAATCTCCTTGGTCGGTGCGTCGCCTGCGACAAGCGCGCCCTTTGCGTCCAGCCGCGACATGCGCGCGGGATCGAGAAAGCCGAGCGAGGCGTTGGTCGGCGTCACCAGCCAGCCACCGTCGTCGAGCCGCACGCTGATGTTTCCCGAAGAGCCCGGCGTCAGGCCGCGCTCGAACAGCGAGCGGCCGAAGCGGCAGATCTCCTCGCGCAGTTTCGATTCGATCATGGATCCGTCCCTTGCTTTAAGGTGACGGAGTGTACGCACGTTGTGGATCGAGCGAAACGGGCGCGGCGACCCTTCGTCGTTCGATCCGCGACTTTTGCCGCCGCGTCCGCCGTGCAAGGGAGCTTCGCGCGGGCTGAAAAGACGCGGAGATTCGGCTTGAAGTGATCGGCCTTGCGCTGCCAAGCTGGTGTTGGCTGACGCCGGCGAGTGATCTGAGCCCGCGCGACGCACAAGGAGCACATGGTGACGGACCAGACGTCCGCTCAGGCGAGCGGTTCCAAGACTAAGGGGCAACGCGCTGCAGTGATCGGGCTCGGCTCGATGGGGTTCGGCATGGCCTTGTCGCTGCTCCGCGCGGGATTTGATCTCAGGGGTTTCGACATCGGCAAGGAGGCGGTCGCGCGGCTTGCCAGCCAGGGCGGGCAGGGTGTCGCAAGTGCAGTGGAAGCGGCGACGGACGCCGACATCGTCGTCTCGGTGGTCGTGAACGCAGCGCAGACCGAAGCGGTGTTGTTCGGTGACAACGGTGTCGCGCAGGCGATGCCGGAAGGCGCGGTCTTCATCTCGTCGGCCACCATGGACCCGGAGGCCGCGCGGAGCCTGGCCAAGCGGCTCGAGGCCATGGGCAGGCACTATCTCGACGCGCCGATCAGCGGTGGCGCGCAGCGCGCGGCGGAAGGCGCGCTGACCATTCTCGCCTCCGGCAGTGCCGACGCGTTCGCGAACGCGCGGCCGGCGCTGAACGCGCTGGCGGCAAAAGTCTATGAGCTCGGTGACGCACCCGGCCAAGGCGCGGCGTTCAAGATGATCAACCAGCTGCTCGCCGGCGTGCATATCGCGGCGGCCAGCGAAGCGATGGCGTTCGCCGCCAAGCAAGGCCTGGATTTGAAGAAGGTCTACGAGGTGATCACGGCTTCTGCGGGCAACTCGTGGATGTTCGAGAACCGGATGCCGCATGTGCTCGACAACGATTATGCCCCGCGCAGTGCGGTCGACATTTTTGTCAAGGATCTCGGGATCATCCAGGATATGGCGCGCGGCATGAAATTTCCGGTGCCGGTGGCGGCCGCCGCCCTGCAGATGTTCCTGATGACGTCCGGCGCCGGCATGGGACGCGACGACGATGCCTCGGTGGCGCGGATGTATGCGCAAGTGACCGGCACGACGTTGCCGGGTGGACGCTGAACGGAGACTTCTAGCATGCCGCAGTTCGCTGCGAATTTGACGATGATGTTCACCGAGTTGCCGTTCCTGGATCGCTTCGATGCGGCGGCGGAGGCGGGGTTCGCGGCCGTCGAGTACCTTTTTCCGTACGAATTCCCCGCGGAAGCAATCGGCGACCGGCTCACGCGCAATCGTCTGACGCAGGCGCTGTTCAACCTGCCGCCGGGAAACTGGGACGCGGGCGAGCGCGGGATCGCCGCACTGCCGGGCCGGTTCGATGAGCTGCGCGAGAAGCTGAAGATCGCGCTGCCTTATATCGCGGCCACCGGCGTTAGACGGGTGCACCTGATGGCGGGCCTCGCCGACCGGAGCGACGCGGACGCCGTGGCTGCCTATCGCAAGGCGGTGCGTTGGACCGCGGAAACTTTGAGCGAGGCCGGGGTCGAGGTGCTGCTCGAACCGATCAACGGCCGCAACATGTCGGGCTATTTCCTCAACGATTTTGCCTATGCAGAACAGCTGATCGACGAGCTCAAGCTGCCGAACCTGAAGCTGCAGTTCGACATCTACCATCGCCAGATCCTGCACGGCGACGTGACGATGGCGCTGCGCAGGATGATGCCGATGATCGGACATATCCAGATTGCCAGCGTGCCCTCGCGGCACGAACCTTCGGGGGAAGAGGTCAACTATCCTTTCCTTTTCGAGGAGCTGGACCGGCTGGGTTATCAAGGCTTCGTCGGCTGCGAGTACAATCCGCGCGCGACCACGCGTGAGGGGCTTGGCTGGTTCGCGCCATATGCCCGGAATGTTGCGGAGGGCGCAGCATGATCACCTTGGGCTGCGTTGCCGACGACTACACCGGCGCGTCCGATCTCGCCAACACGCTGACCAAATGCGGGCTGCGCACCGTGCAAACGATCGGCGTTCCCGCCAAGGATCTTGCACTGCCTGAGGTCGACGCGGTGGTGGTGGCGCTGAAGAGCCGGTCCTGTGCAAAGGACGACGCGATCGCCTGGTCGCGCGCCGCGCACCAGTGGCTTCGCGCGCGAGGGGCAACACATACGCTGTTCAAGGTCTGCTCGACCTTCGATTCGACCACGGAAGGCAACATCGGTCCCGTTGCCGAGGCGTTGCAGGCGGAGACCGGCGATGCGATCGTGCTGGTCACCCCGGCGTTTCCGGAGACCGGTCGGACCGTCTACCAGGGCAACCTGTTCGTCGGCGCCGTGCCTTTGAACGAAAGCCCGCTGAAGGACCACCCGCTCAATCCGATGCACGATGCAAACCTGGTGCGGGTGCTGGCTGCCCAGAGCCGCTCGAAGGTCGGCCTCGTCGATCTCGCGGCGGTGGCCGCCGGCGCGGATGCTATCCGTGCGAAGCTTTCCGAGCTTTCGGGCGCGGGCGTGCGCATGGCGATCATCGATGCGGTGTTCGATCCCGATCTCGAGACGATCGGGCGCGTCGCGCTGGATCATCACCTCTCCGTCGGCGCGTCCGGCCTCGGGCTCGGCCTGGCCCGCGGGCTGGTGACGACGGGCAAGGTGCGCGCAAAACCTGCGGGCGCGACGCTCGATCATGCCGTCGGCGGCCCAGCCGCCTGCCTCGCCGGTAGTTGCTCGCAGGCGACGTTGAGGCAGATCGCCAAGGCTGAAAAAGCCATGCCGGTGCTGCGCCTCGATCCGGAAGCGCTGATCACGGATAAGACGGCGGCCACCCGCGCCCTCGACTGGGCCGCGGAGCGGCTCGGTGCAGGTCCCGTGTTGATCGCCAGCAGTGCAACTGCCGAGGCCGTGGCTGCGGTGCAGGCTCGGCACGGCCGCGACGCGGCGGGGCACGCGATCGAGCAGGCAATGGCGACAATCGGGGCAGGTCTCGCCGCGCGCGGTGTGCGGCGGCTGGTGGTGGCCGGCGGCGAGACGTCCGGCGCGGTGGTGGATCATCTGCAGATTCCAGCCTTCCTGATCGGCCCTGAGATCGCCGCAGGCGTGCCGGTCCTCCGTGCCGCCGGCTGGCGCGGCGGCGAGATGGTGCTGGCGCTGAAGTCCGGCAATTTCGGCGGCGAGGATTTTTTTGCAGACGCGCTCCGGCTCATGACGTGAGCCGGAGCCGTCGTGACACGATCGAGGTCACGTCTGCAGTTCGGGTATCACCCAGTTCGGCGCCTGGCCGCGATGGACGCGCAAGACGTTGTCGAAGGCATTGCGGAAGCGCTTGGCGCGGTTCTCCCAGGTCGGCCCTGCCATATGCGCCGTCAGCACCACGTTCTCCAGGGCGAACAGCGGATTGTTTGGCGGCGGTGGTTCGGTGTCGAACACGTCCAACCCGGCTCCGGCGATCTTTCCGTCCGACAGGGCGGTGATCAGCGCCTGCTCGTCAACCACCGGGCCGCGGCATGTGTTGATAAGATAGGCGTGTCTCTGCATCAGCCCGAGCTCGCGCGTCGAGATCATGTGCCGCGTGTCCGGCAACAGCGGTACGT
Organism: Bradyrhizobium sp. LHD-71; assembly: GCF_031157255.1. Taxonomy (GTDB): domain Bacteria; phylum Pseudomonadota; class Alphaproteobacteria; order Rhizobiales; family Xanthobacteraceae; genus P52-10. Next base: position 41,443 of record NZ_JAVIFX010000006.1, read on the forward strand.
GCAGGCTGACGATGTCCGATTGCGACAGAACTTCGTCGAACAGACGGAAGCGGGCGCCGACCGCATCCTCCTGCGCCTCGTTCAGCCGCAGTATGTCGAAATAGATCACCTTCATGTCGAACGCGCGCGCCAGGCGGGCGACCTTCCTGCCGATGGTGCCAAGGCCGATGATGCCGAGTGTCTTTCCTTCCAGCTCGTAGACGTGCTTCTCCTGCCAGTTGTTGCCACGCCAGCGCCCGCCGGCAACGTTCTGGTGCTGCCAGATCAGCCGGCGGCAGACCGCGAGCATCAGCATCAGCGTGTGTTCGGCGACGGCGACCGAGTTGGCGCCGCCGTTGTTGCAGATCGGCACGCCGGCTCTTCGGGCCGCCTCGATGTCGCACCGGTCGTAGCCGGCACTCAACAGCTGCACCAGCTTGAGCTTCTTTGCCCGCGCGTAGAAGGCGTCGTTCATCGACGGATCGCCGAGACCGATCAGGTAGTCTGCCTCCGGCATCGCGGCGTGCAGTTCAGGGCTGCCGGCGCTCGCCTCGACCAACTCGAATCCGTTGGGCGCGAGGTTCGTGGCAAACTTGCGGTCGAATTCTCCGAACGGGACATAGACGATGCGCGGCATGAACGTTTCCTTGATGTCCTTGTTGTGGCAGGCAGTAGACGAAGTCGGGTAGCTGGCGCTGCCAGCGACCGTGGCCCCGGTCGGGGCGATAGGCAAGAGGGGACGTGTCATGCCGCAAGGTCCGCGACCGGCGATCCGCCACGTCGTTCAGCCGGGACAGCCGCCGGCCGAACGCGTTCAATGGGTCGAAGCGCGTGGACGCGCCTTCTCCTTTGGGCTCGATGCTGGCGTGTCGTTGCTGGAGGCGGTGCGGCGCGGATTTGCTGCGGAGGGCTTTGCAAGCGGCGTGCTGACAATCGAAGATGGCGCGCTCGAGCCTTTCGCCTATGTCATGCCGGCCTTGCCGAAAACGCCGGAGCATGCCGCATTCTACAGCGACACGTTTCGTCCCGCCGGGTTGACCCGGCTCAAGGCCGCGACGATGACCTTCGGCGAGCGGGACGGGGCGCCGTTCTTTCATTGCCACGGGATCTGGACCGAGGCGGACAAACGTGTGAGCGGCGGACATGTCCTGCCTGAAGAGACCGTCGTTGCCCGCCCTTGTCGTGCAAACGCCTTCGGCGTGTCCGGCGCAGCCTTCGTCGCCGAGCAGGATCGCGAGACGAATTTCAGGCTGTTCGTTCCGCTGGCGGCACCGCGTGCCGCCGTCGCCGACCGGCGGGTCTTCGCGCTCCGGCTTCGCCCCAACCAGGATCTTGCCTTTGCGATCGAGGACTTTTGCCGCGCGCGCAAAATCAGGCAGGCCGTGGTGCGAGGCGGTGTCGGCAGCATCATCGGCGCGCGCTTTGAAGACGGACGGATCGTCGAGCCGTTTGCAACCGAAATGGCGGTCGTATCCGGCGCGGTCATGCCACATTCGCAGCATGGCGTCGCGGCCGCGCTGGATGTCTTCCTTGTCGATCATCTGGGAGCGACCGCCGAAGGTCGGCTGAAGCGCGGCGACAATCCGGTGCTGATGACGATGGAACTGGTTCTTGAAGATGCACATGACGGGGCTGGCCTCGTCGGCGAGGAGGACAGCTCATGAATTCTTCGGGGTCGAAGCCGCGGTTTCGGATCGCGATCGCCGGTTTCCTGCAGGAGTCGGTGACGTTCATCGGTGAGATGACGACGCTGGAGCAATTTCAACTGGTGGAGGCCGCGGGTCCTGCGCTGATCGACGGGTATCGCGGGACGAATACGGGCATCGGCGGGATGATCGACGCTTGCGAGCGCGAGAATGCCGACATCATTCCGTTGTTCTACACGTTCGGTGGCGCGGCCGGGCCGACCAGCGACGAAGCTTATGATCACTACATTGCGCGCCTGCTCGAGGGGTTGAAGGCCGCCGGCCGTCTTGATGGCGTCCTGCTGGATCTTCACGGCGCCATGGCGACGCCCAAGCGCCTCGATGCAGATCGTGAGACCCTGGAGCGTGTTCGCGCCCTGGTCGGACCGGATGTGCCGGTGATGGTCGCCCTCGACTACCACGCCAACCTTGATCAGGACTCGATTGCGGCAGCCGACGCCGTGTTCGGCTATCACTTTTCGCCGCACACCGACATGGGGCCGACCGGCGAGCGCGCTGCCGGTTGCCTCTTCCGCAAGCTGCGCGGCGAGATCACCCCGGTCTGCGTCCTGGTCAAGCCTGGGGTGATGGTACCGAGCATTTTCAGCGCGACGGGAATGGAGCCGTTGAAATCGGTCGTCGCGCGGTCGATCGAAGAGAGCAAGCAAGCGACAGATTATCTTGATATCTCGGTCTTCGCCGGCTTCTCCTACGCCGACGTGCCGAATTGCGGCTTCTCGGTCGTCGTTGTTGCGGACGGCAAGCGGAGCCTCGCGCGCGAGATCGCCGAACGGTTTTCCGATGAGATCTTCGCGATGCGCGAAGCGCTGAATCACAAGGAGCTCGTCACCTCGGTCGATGAAGGCATCGACCGCGCGAAGCACCTCGTCGCGGCAGGTCAGCGGCCCGTGGTCCTTCTCGAACATGCCGACCGCATGCACGACTCGACTTATGTGCTGCGGGAGGTGCTCCGCCAGCAGTTGCCGCGAACGGTCGTTCCATACGTCTGGGATGCACAGGCCGCGGCTGCGGCGGTCGCGGCCGGCAGGGGCGCCACCGTCAAGCTGTCGGTGGGCGGTCACAGCTCTGATCGCGCGGGCGGTCCCGTTCAGCTGGAGGGTAGGGTGATTCACGCAGGACGCGTCACCTATCGGGCCACCGGCCCATATTTTACCGGGCGCACCGTCGAGCTCGGTGAAACGGCCGTGATCGATACGGGATCCGTCGTCGTCTCGCTCACCTCCGTCCCCAGCACCGCGGTCGACGACGATTGCCTGACGCAGTTCGGTCAGACGCTGGACGAGTACGACTATGTCGTTCTTCGCTCCAAGACGCATTTTCGCGCCTTCTTCGAACAGGTCGCGGCTGCAATTCTCATCATCGATACTCCGGATTGGGGCCCGGCGGATTTGACGTCCTTGCCTTACAGACATGTTCCCGTCGATCGCGTGTATCCGTTCGCTCGTCTGTAACCTGTCGTGGCCTGTAGCCCGGATGAGCGAAAGCGACTTCCGGGTGATCGTGTCGCAGAGTTGGCCCCGCATATCGCTTCGCTCATGCGGGCTACAGACGTGCATCGTCGCCCCCGTTCTTTGTCCGGCCTGAGGCTTGCCGGTCTTCTTGCGCTTTCCTTTGGCCCGAAAGGGCTGTGCGGAACGCTGGACGTTTGACCGCGCCCGCGGCGCCGCATGCCTTTGGGGCATACGGCAGCCGTGTGCTTTGGAAGGCACACGGCAAACTGCCACGGAGGAGGCTCAACGCCTGCGCTCCGCACGCGAAGGTTCTTTTCACGGCTTGCTGCATGTCCCCAGGCCTCGCCACTTTCGCTGGCTTCGCCCGGTTCGTGCGAACTGTCGCCCGGACATGCACTTGGACCGTCCGTCCGTCGTACCGGCGTCTTGATTGCCTTCGGGCATCACACGGATTTCTCCGGCGCTTTCCATAGCCGTTCGAAGAACGGCGTCGCTTCGCTCGCCTATGGCCCGGCATCGTAACGGCCATCGCATCCCGCTCCGCATCGATAAGACGACCGCGACGCGCCCTTCCGTTGGAGCGGGACGGAGACATCGTATTGCGGATAGGAATGAAGGCAAGAACAATTTCGGAAAAAACGAACTCGCTGTGAACATCCTGTGCAGATCGTCTCACTCGTCATTGCGAGCGCAGCGAAGCAATCCAGCGCTGAGCCTGACGCAACCGCTGTACTGGATTGCTTCGTCGCTTCGCTCCTCGCAATGACGGAGTACTACTCACGGCTCACCATTCGCCACTATTCGCCATTCGCCGTTCTGTGCTATCGATCCGCGATGCACAGCAAGAAGGCACGAACAGGGCCGAAAGTTCAGAGGACGCGCAAGCTGCGCGGCTTCGGCCACGAGCGGCGAGGCGAGATTCTCAATGCCGCGAAACACCTGTTTGTCCAGGAAGGCTATGCGGCCGTCACCACGCGCCAGGTCGCCGAGCGGGCAGGCCTGTCACAGACCGGCCTCTACGTTCACTTCCGCGACAAGCAGGAGATTCTCGACGAGCTGCGCGAGGCGACGTTTCGAAGCCTGATCCTCAAGCTCAAGCGGATCACGTCGAAGCGGTCTGCCGATCCCAAGTACCTGGAGCGCCTTCTCAAGGGATACCTGCGGTTCGCTCTCGACAACCGCGACGAATATCAGCTGACGATGCTCGTCCCGCATGCCGCGTCGAAGAAACATCCGCCGAAGGACCTCAATCGGCCTGCGTCCGAACAGTCCGCCGGACTCGCAGCGTTTCTCTTGTTTCGCGACGAGATCTCGGCGCTCGCTGCTGAAGGCGTCATCGTCTGCCCCGACGCAAATGTCGTGACTCAGTCGCTTTGGGGCGCGCTGCACGGTCTTGCGACGTTGATCATCACTCATCCCGAATTTCCCTGGGTGGCTCACGCGCAGTTGATCGACACGCTGGTCGGCACGCTCGTTCGGGGATTGCGCGTTGGTCCGGACTGACGTTAAGTGTTCATCGAACATGTTCGATGAACACTTGTTTCGGCCGGAGCGACGATGATCAACCTGACCGTCAATGGGCAACAGCACGCGGTCGACGCCGATCCGGACAAGCCGTTGCTGTGGGTTCTGCGCGAGGACCTGGGCCTCACCGGCACGAAATACGGTTGCGGCGTCGCCGCCTGCGGCGCGTGCACGGTGCATGTGGACGGAGAAGCCGCCCGCTCCTGTTCGCTTCCGCTTCGCAGCGTGGCCAAAGCAGCGATCGTCACAATCGAAGGTCTCGCGGCGTCGACGGCCTTGCCGGCCGGTCAACTGCATCCCGTTCAGGATGCCTGGATCAGAGGCCAGGTTCCGCAATGCGGCTACTGTCAGTCCGGGATGATCATGACCGTGGCCGCGCTGCTCGACAAGAATGCCAGCCCAACACCTGGCGAGATCGATAGCGCTCTCGGCAATCTGTGTCGGTGCGGGACCTATGCCCGGGTTCGCAAGGCAATCCAGTCGCTGGTTGCGAAAGCCTGAGGCGAGTCATGAAGCGCAGGACTTTTCTTCTTGGAACAGCGGCTGTCGCGGGCGGCCTTGCTCTCGGCTACCGGGTCTGGTCGGCCGGCTTCGACGCGCAGGCAGCCGCGCTCGCAGGCACAGGCACAGGCGCCGGTGCGCTGCTCGCCGGCTGGGTGAAGATCGGCGCGGATGATGTTGTGACAGTCTATGTGCCGCACGCTGATATGGGGCAGGGCACGCATACTGCGCTGGCGATGATGCTTGCCGATGAGCTCGACGCGGACTGGGCGCGCGTGCGAACCGAGCGGGCGCCGGCCGACAAAGCCTTTGCCAACCGTTTCCTTGCGCAGGGATGGGTGCTGCAGGGCTGGCAACTGCCGTCATTCCTCACCAGCACCGTCGGTGCGGGATTCGCTGAAGCCGCGCGCTTTATCAACCTGCAGATCACCGGAGGATCGACCGCGGTGCGGTTCACGGGTCAGGGACTGCGCGTCGTCGGCGCCGCCGCCCGGTCGATGCTCGCGGAGGCGGCAGCCCGGCGCTGGCAGGTCGACGCAAAGACATTGAGCGTCGCATCGAGCGTCGTCAGCCATCCGCCAAGCGGCCGCTCGGCGCGGTTTGGCGAACTGGCCGCCGACGCTGCGACGTTGACGGCTCCATCCGATCCGCAGCTCAAGGCGCGGCGCGACCACAAGCTGATCGGCCGCTCGCTGCCACGTCTCGACGTTCCGGCCAAGGTGACGGGTGAGATGCAATACGGCATTGATCTCTCTCTTCCCGACATGCTGCACGCGGCGGTGCGATCCGCACCGGTGCACGGCGGGAAGCTCGTCGCGATCGATGTTGCACCGGCGCTGAAGTTCGACGGTGTGGAGCGCGTGGTGAAGCTCGAGAGCTCGGTCGCCGTGGTCGCGAAGAGCTTCTGGCAAGCACGGCGCGCCCTCGACGCGCTGCATCCGGTCTTCGACGACGGCGGCAACGGCGGCGCGAGCACCAGGACCCACTTCGATCAGCAGGCGCGAATGCTCGCGGACGGGAAGGCGTCCTCGGTCCACAGGTCGGGCGATGCGGAGGCGATGTTGAAGGCTGCGCCGGCGGACCGGATCGTCGAAGCAACCTATCGCGTGCCGTTCCTTCACCATGCGGCGATGGAGCCGATCAACGCGACAGCTCAGTTCAAGAAAGGTGAGCTCATTGTCTGGGCCGGCGAACAGGACGCGCTCGGATCGAAGGCTGCGCTGGCTGCCTCGTTGGGGCTCGCCGCCGACAAGGTAACACTCCACGCGCTGCCGATCGGCGGCGCGTTCGGGCGCCGCATTGCGCAGACCTCTCAACATCTCGCACTTGTCGCCGAGATCGCAAAGGTGGTGTCCCCACGGCCGGTGAAGATGATCTGGACCCGCGAAGAGGATTTTGCCCAAGGCGCCTATCGTCCCGCCGTCTCCACGTACATACGCGCGGCTCTCGGTGCCGACGGCAGGCCCACCGCGTGGTCGCAGGTCTATGTCGATCTCGCCGGGCCCGGACGCCGTGAAGGCTACCAGATTCCATACGATATCCCCGCACAGTCACTCAACGTGGTCGCAGGCAAGACCCATGTTCGCACCGGGACATGGCGGAGCGTCGCCCATTCGCAACATGCGTTCTACACCGAGTGCTTCATGGACGAACTTGCTGCGGCCGCTGGGCGCGATCCGTTCGAATACCGGCGCGACCTGCTGCCGACAGGCTCGCGCCTGCGCAAAGTGCTGGAGCTTGCCGCCGAGAAGGCCGAGTGGGCCAAGCCGCTCGCTCCGGGAGCCGCGCGCGGATTGGCGCTGGTGGAGAGCTTTGGCACGATCGTCGCGCATGTAATCGAAGCATCGCTTGGTGCCGATGGAAGCCCGCAGGTTCATCGGGTCACCGCAGCGGTGGACTGCGGCGATGTCTGTCATCCGGACAACGCCACTGCCCAGGTCGAGGGCGCCATCATCATGGGCCTTAGCGCTGCGATCGGCGAACAGATCACCATCGAGCAGGGGGAGGTCGTGCAGAAGAACTTCCCGGATTACCCGCTTTTGACTTTCGCCAACGCACCGCCGCGCATCGATGTGCATTTTCTTGCCAGCGATGGACCGTGGGGCGGATTAGGCGAGCCGGGACTGCCTCCGGTTGCGCCTGCGCTTGCCAACGCGATGTTCGCGATCTCGGGCAAACGCCAGCGGATATTGCCGCTCACGGCGGCAGCGTAGCGGCAGTGCGGACGATGCACGTCAGGACGGTGAGCTATCGCATATGCACAAGAGACAGCTACGCGCTCGATCTTGTCACACATGGTTGTCTCAGACATTGCAGCGAACTCGGCGCGCTCCCTCTCCCCGTTGGGGAGAGGGTCGGGGTGAGGGGCAGTAACTGATGGTGATGCACAGTTGATCGCCAAACGCTCTTCGCTGTCGAAGCTCGGCCTTCGCACCATCACGACCGCGGGTGCCACGGCCCCTCACCCTAACCCTCTCCCCGCCCGAACTCGGGTTTACCCGAGTTCGGCATTATTAAGTGGTCGAAGTCGGAAACATCCGACTTCGACTGGGGAGAGGAGACTCAGGCCGGGCGGGTGGCCGCTCCTTGCTCAAATGCGATAGCTCTGCGGTAGACGTCATGACAGCACATCGCGATCTGATCCCCTTCTTCATGGCATGGATATCCAATCCGATGCGTGTGGCGGCCATTGCGCCATCCAGCGCCGCGCTGGCTGGCCTGATCACCAGCGAAATATCCTCCGACACCGGCCCGGTGCTCGAGCTCGGACCAGGGATGGGTGTTTTCACGCGGGCGATTCTCACGCGCGGCGTTGCCGAGGCCGACTTGACGCTGGTGGAATACGGCTCTGATTTCGTTCGCCTGCTCGGCGCACGCTTCCCGAACGTTCGCATCCTGTGGATGGACGCGTCAGGACTCGGTCGCGAGAAGATATTCGAGGGCGCTCCAATCGGGGCGGTGGTCAGCGGCCTTCCACTGCTCTCGATGGCGCCGCGAAAGGTCATGACGATTCTCACCGGCGCCTTTGGTTACATGCGGCCGGGCGGCTCCTTCTATCAATTCACCTACGGACCGACTTGTCCCGTTCCGCGGCCGCTACTCGACCGGCTCGGCCTCAAGGCCACACGCATCGGCCATACATTTGCGAACGTGCCGCCTGCAGCGGTCTACCGGATAAGCCGCCGGTCGCGCCCGCGACGTCCTTGAGAAATTGCCGTCATGAGCCGGAGGGTCATGCTGTAGCCCTCAGGAGATCGCCCGGAGATATCTCTCCACCGAAGCGCGGGACGCAGCTTTCGCGTCGCTGTCGATGACCCGCTGCCAGAATGCGCCATAGATGCGATCGAATGCCAGCGGCTCAATGATCTCACCGATTCTGGTTACGGTTTTCGCGTTGACGGGAATGTAATTCGGATAGCTGTACATGAAGCTCACGAACAGCCGGTCCTGGGTGACCTGCAGGATGTCTCCGCTCAACAACGCCCCGGCGCCGCCTGCGCCTTGCGGCCAGTGCAGGATCGTCCCGCCAGCAAAATGACCCGGAACCCGCAGAAGCGTCGCCGACCCTGAAATCTCGAACTCCTCGCCCGACCAATAGACGACTGCCTTGCTGTCGCGCTGGACCCACTTCCTGTTGTCTTCATGCAGGTAGATAGGAACGCCGCCGAACGCGTCGGACCATTCGATCATGGTCGTGTAGTAATGGCAGTGGGATATGCAGATGGCGCTGAGGCCGCCCATCTCGCTGATCCGGCCGACGATCTCGTCGTCGATCAGCGCGCTGCAGTCCCAGAGAATATTTCCATCCGCGGTGGGCACGAGCAGCGCGCGCTGGCCGATTGCAAAGCCGGGCTTGGAACTGATCCCAAGCAGGCCGTGGTCGTTTTCCAGCCGCGCTGCATGCGTCCGGCGCATTTCATCCAGCGTCGTCCACGCCTGGCCATCCCACCGGACAAACTGACGAACGTCCTCGCAGATCGGGCAGCTCTCCGGCGGATCGATGCTGGGAGCAAACTGCATTCCGCACTGGACGCAGATGAAGCAAGGCATGCGATGGCCCTCGGTGAAACCGACCCCGTCGATCGTAGTCAGCTCGCTCGCCGGACGAAAGATGCATTCGGGATGGCACACAACGCCCGTCTTCGGAATTCGCGGATTGTAAGCACAAGAAGCAACCACGAACTCGGCCTATTCCCTCTCCCGGGGGAGAGGGTTAGGGTGAGGGCGTTCGGCGCTGATTGTGAAGCGAGGGCCGATCTGGGGGAAGGGCGCCAAGGGTGGAAACAAGCCGCGCCACAAAAACGGCTAGACGACTACGCCGCGATTTGACGGACGCAGAACGTGCTTTGTGGTTTCATGTTCGCGACCGCCGCCTCGACGGCTGGAAATTCAGACGCTAAGTGCCGATCGCAGGCTATACGGTCGACTTCCTCTGCGCTGACGCACGTTTGATCATTGAGCTTGATGGCGGACAGCATGCCGTTCGCGCTGAGGCTGACGCAAGGCGCACAGAAGTTCTCGAAGCGGCGGATATCTGGTTCTTCGTTTCTGGAACAACGATGTGCTCGGAAACATCGATGGCGTGCTGGAAGAGATCATCGCAACGCTTCGGTTGGCGCGAGCCTCTCCACTGTAGTCGCATATGGCTTGTTCAGGATGCTGCGACCGCGGCGCGGTCCCTCTCCGTTGATGGCAACGCGCAGCCGATCGTCGAACACACCTTGCTTCCGCCATTCATATCGCGGTCCCCACATCACAATGAGCGCTGAACGCCCTCACCCTAACCCTCTCCCCCGGGAGAGGGAATAAGCTGAGGTCGTGGCTGCTTCTCCTGCTTACATGAAACAGCGGGTCTCGGCGCTCACACCGAACTCGGCGAAACTCCCTCTCCGCCGGGAGTGGGAACAGGCCGAGCGCTACATTCCGGCATGAACGATCGATTTGGCGATCATGCAGTGAATGCCCTTGGATCCGTTCACGGTCTGCGTCACGCGCAAATCGGCGGCGAGGCTGCAGAGGGTGTAGGCGTCCTCGCGCGACAGATTTCGCTTCTCACCGAGAAGGACGATCATGTCGCGGAGCGCTTTGACGACGCACTGGTCCAGGTCCGGGTCCATCGCCATTGTCATGTAATGTGTCGCGGTCTCCGCGCGGGGATAGGTGAAGCGAAGATCCTTGCGCAGCCGTAGAATGAATTTTCCCCGTAGCGCCGTCTCGATCGCTGTGATGCAGACTTCGCCGTCGCCTTGCGCTGCATGGCCGTCGCCACAGGAAAAGAGAGCACCCGGAACGAACACCGGCAGAAAGAGCTTTGCGCCCGGCGTCAGCTCCTTGTTGTCGAGATTGCCGCCCATGGCACGCGGGACGATCGAGGTGATGCGCCCCCAGGCCGGCGGCGGCGCTGTACCCATCACGCCGAAAAAGGGTGCGAGCGGCAGATCGAGCCCCCATGGCAGCTTGCCGACCATCCGCTCCTTGTCGAGCGGGATGTTGAGCAACCGGACTTCATGGAAATCATCAGGCAGCGTACCTGCCAGCGGGCGGATCATGTTGTAGCCCCAGTTCTGGCGAAGGCGGATGTCGAGAATCTCGATCTCGAGAACGTCACCAGGCTCGGCGCCTTCGACGGCGACGGGACCCGTGAGGATATGCCCCGGCACCATGCGCTCGCACCTCGCATGCACCTCTTTCAGCTCCGGCGGAATGTAGAACTGCGCTTCGCGCGGCAGCACATCCGGCCCGCCGCTGATTGAATCGATCGTCACCTCGTCGCCGCTTGCGACGACCATCGCAGGCTTCAGCGATGCGTCGAAGAAGCCCCAATGACACGTCTCGGGGCTCGCGCGCAGATGGTGATGCTGCATGATCGGCTCCTTGCGAACGTGGTCAAACTTTAGCGCACAGTAGGAACGCAGAACTGTAGCCCGGATGGAGCGCAAGACAATTGCGAGTTCGGGCTACAAGCTCGATTGCTTGCTCCGCCCACTCATCGCACGTCGTCCCGGACAAGCGGAGCGCAGATCCGGGACCCATATCCACCGATGCCGATCGTGTTCGCCCGCTTTCGCTTTGCGGGTTTCGGCGCGGCACGCAAACGATGCGCAAGAAAGTCAAAAGCGCACGCCATCTTATAGAGACAGGGGTTATGGGTCCCGGCTCGGCGCTACGCTTGGCCGGGACGACAGGCGATTTCATTGCTGCCTCTTGCTCAATCAGGCAGCTTTGGCGACGGCAAAGGACGGGCGCCGCAGGTGAAGATTGGTTGCGGCTTCGTACGCGGCGCCGATACCGAGCACCGTCGGCTCGTCGAACGCGCGGCCGACGATCTGCATCGAAAGCGGCAGACCGCTCTTGGAAAATCCGGTCGGGATCGACATCGCCGGGTTGCCGGTGACATCGAACGGCATTGTCTGGACTAACAGGTTCGGCGGGCGGTTTGGATCGATCTCCGCAAACGCTGTCGCTGGCCCAAGCGTCGAAGCGGTGATGAGCGCGTCGCAGTCCTTCAGCTTGGCGTTGACCGCGAGCGCTAGTTCCCGGCGCAGACGCATCGCCTGGGTGAGGTCAGTGGCCGTCGTAAACGCGCCCATGCTCATCCGAAGATAGGTGAACAGGCCGTAGTCGAGCGGCCGGCTCTGAAAGTCCTTCTCGTGGATCGCGAATGCCTCCGAGAACATGATCACGCGTCCGCACGCGTTGAACAGCTCGAAGTCCGGAAGCTCGATTTCCTCGATCGTCGCACCAAGTTTGGCGAGCGTCTGCGCCGCGTCGTCGATTGCGGCAATGGTCTCGGCCGACACGCCGTCAGTTTTGACGAACCACTGGCGCGGCACGCCGATCCGCAATCCCTGCACGCCTGCGCCGAGCTTGCTGCGAAAATCAGGAACGGGCACGTCGGCGCTGCCGGGATCCTTGGGGTCGAAACCTGCGATCACCTCCATGGCGATGGCACTGTCCTCGACTGTCCACGACAGGGGGCCGCAGTGATCGAGCGTATAGGACAAGGGAAACACGCCCCGGCGCGACACGAGGCCATAGGTCGGCTTCAGGCCGATCGTTCCGCAATATCCGGCAGGTCCGCGGATCGAACCTCCGGTGTCGGATCCCATAGCCATGCGCACGAGGCCTGCGGCGACGGCGGCGCCGGACCCGGACGAAGAGCCGCCGGGAATGTGATCCGGATTCCAGGGATTGCGCGCAGGCGGAAACGGCAGGTCGAACGACGGTCCGCCAAGCGCGAACTCGTGCGTCGCAAGCTTGCCGAGCAACACCGCTCCCTGCGCCTTGAATTTCGCCGCGACGACCGAGTCTTCCGTCGGCACGTTGTCGACCAGCAGCTTCGAGTGGCAGGTCGTTCGAATGCCCGCAGTCGCATAAATGTCCTTGAGGGCGTGGGGGATGCCCTGCATCGGGCCCCTGTCGACGCCTTTGGCGAAGTCGGCGTCGGCGGTCGCCGCATCGGCCAGCGCCTGCTCAGCGGTCAGGGTGATGAAGCTGGATATCAGAGGATCGATGGTCTTGATGCGGTCCAGCGCATGCTCGGTCAGCGCGGTCGAGGTGATCGTGCCGTTGCGAAGCAGCGCGCCAGCCTCGGCGATGGAGCAGTCATGCAGGGGCTTTGTCATCTCAGACGCTCCTCGTGATGCTGAGAATAGCGTAGGCACCTGCTGGCTCGTTCGCGGCCGTACGCGGCTGGCGCATCAGTTGCGTCATGCGTTTGAGGTCCTTGAGGCCCTCCAGCATCGCCGGCCTTCGGCTTTCTGGAATCTCGATGCCGGCCCGCCCGGCCAGTGCGTCGAACTCAGCATTAAGGGTTTGCTCGTCGCTTGCGTCGTCCGGCATTGGTCACGCGCTCCTGATCTCGGGGAATGCGCTGATTGTATCCAAATCGCCGGAACGGACAATAAATCCGGTCTCACAAATAATAGGCACGTACGCGCGGAAAATTGCCTGCGCCAGCGTCACGGGTGGTGGTGCCTTGCGGGTCGCGGAGCTGATCTCACGAGCTGACACAGGTCACTGTCGAGGGGTGAATTAGGACCGTGTAACCAAAGGGCACGCCTTGCCCGTTGGGCGCGCGTTTGTGGCAATCAATTCTGCGTCAGATCGAGCGTGATCTTGAATCGTCGCCGGCCCGGGCCGACGCTCGTGGCCTGCGTCAAGGGGCCGCCCCTTGCGGTGCCCGTCATTTCACCACAATGTCGGCCCGATCACCTTCGCCGAATCTCCGAATCCTGTGGTTTGATGCACGACGACCTGTTGCTGACGCTCCTTGTCCTTCTTCCGTTTATCGGCAGCGTATTTGCCGCGACCGTCAGCTCAAATGCCCGGAATTCGGAAGCATGGCTTGCCGGCGCCGTGGCGCTGTCTTGCCTGATCCTGATCATCGCGGCCTACCCGGCGATCGTCGCGAACGGCGCGATCCGCAGCGAGTTCGACTGGATTCCGGCGCTCGGCCTCAGCTTTTCGTTGCGGATGGACGGATTCGCCTGGATGTTCGCCGTCCTGGTGAGCGGCATCGGCTTTCTGGTCGTGCTCTATGCCCGCTACTACATGTCGCCCAAGGATCCGGTCCCGCGCTTTTTTTCGTTCTTTCTGGCCTTCATGGGCGCCATGCTGGGCGTGGTTCTTTCAGGAAACCTGATCCTTCTGGTTCTGTTCTGGGAGCTGACGAGCCTCTTTTCCTTCCTGTTGATCGGCTACTGGCACCACAACGCGGCTGCGCGTGACGGTGCGCGCATGGCGCTGATCGTGACCGGAGCAGGGGGCCTTGCTCTGCTGACCGGTGTTCTGCTGATCGGCCATATCGTCGGAAGCTACGATCTCGACCGCGTGCTGGCGTCCGGGGATGCGATCCGATCGCACGCGCTTTACGTGCCGACGCTGGTCCTCATCCTGCTCGGCGCGCTGACAAAAAGTGCGCAGTTTCCGTTTCATTTCTGGCTGCCGAACGCGATGGCGGCGCCGACGCCCGTTTCCGCATACTTGCATTCGGCGACACTCGTGAAGGCGGGGGTGTTCCTGCTGGCGCGCTTGTGGCCGGTGTTCGCAGGGACCACGGAATGGTTCTGGCTGGTCGGCCTTGCCGGGACGGCATCGCTGTTGCTCGGGGCATTTTTTGCAGTGTTCCAGCGAGACCTGAAGGGCCTGCTGGCCTACTCGACCATCAGCCACCTCGGGCTGATCACGATGCTGCTCAGCCTCGGAAGCCCCCTGGGGGCCGTCGCGGCCATCTTCCACATGATGAACCACGCGACCTTCAAGGCGTCGCTGTTCATGGCGGCCGGCATCGTCGATCACGAAACCGGGACCCGGGACATGCAGAAGCTCGGAGGGCTGTTCCGCTTCATGCCAATCACGGCGACGCTTGCGATGGTGGCGGGCGCCGCCATGGCCGGTGTGCCGCTCCTGAACGGCTTTCTTTCGAAGGAGATGTTCTTCGCCGAGGCGATCGAAACGCACCTGCATTCGGTCCTCGATACGGCGGAGCCCTATGCTGCGGTTGTCGCCAGCGCCTTTGCCGTCACCTACTCGATCCGCTTCATCCACTCGGTGTTCTTTGGACAGAAGCCCGCCGACCTGCCTCGGACGCCGCACGAACCTCCGTTCTGGATGCGCTTCCCGATCTCGTTCCTCGTGATCGCCTGTCTCATCGTCGGCATCCTGCCGTCAGTGACGGTCGGCCCCTTTCTGCAAACGGCAGTTGTCGCGGTGCTTGGCTCGCGCACGCCCGAGTACAGTCTTGCGATATGGCACGGCTTCAACCTGCCGCTGATCATGAGCCTTGTTGCTCTGATCGGAGGCGCGTTGATCTACGTGGCGCTGAAAGGTTATCTGCAACAGTGTGCGGACGGGCCGCCGTTGTTCCGCCTTCTCGACGCTCGCCGCATTTTTGACGACGCACTGGTGATCCTGTCGTGGAGGTGGGCCCGGTTTCTCGAAACAAGCCTCACGACACGCCGCCTGCAGCCCCAGTTGCGACTGCTTGTGCTTGCCGCGCTGCTCGCGGCCCTGGTGCCGCTCTACGCCCGGGGATTGGGACCTCTGGCGGCGATTCCGAGCCGGATAGACCCGGTGCTCGCCTTGGTCTGGCTGACGGGTTGCGCTTGCGCGATCGGCGCTGCGTACCAGGCGAAATATCACAGACTGGTTGCACTCATGCTGTTGGGCGGCGCCGGGCTCGCCACCTGCATCACATTCGTCTGGTTTTCCGCTCCCGATCTGGCGCTGACCCAGCTCCTGGTCGAAATCGTCACGACGGTCCTGATTCTGTTGGGACTTCGCTGGCTGCCGAAGCGCTCCGAGGCGGTCGACGAGCCGGTGACGTTCGCGTCGCGTCTGCGGCGCCAGCGCGATCTCGCCATTGCGGTCGCCGCAGGCGTCGGCTTCGCGGCGCTTGCATTCGCCGTCATGGTGCGTCCGCTGCCCGACACGATCGCCAGCTACTTTCTCGAGAATGCCTACTTGATGGGTGGCGGACGCAATGTCGTGAACGTCATTCTTGTCGATTTCCGCGCCTTCGACACTTTGGGCGAGATAACGGTGCTGGGTATTGTCGCGTTGACCGTTTTCGCGCTGCTCAGACGTTTCCGTCCGGCGTCGGATAGTCTCGGCGCTCCCGAGCAGCAGCGCGTTCAGAATGCGTTCGACGAGGCGCAGCCCGACCGCAAGCAGGGCGATACTGTCGGCGACTATCTGCTGGTGCCCGCTGCAACCATGCAGTGGCTGTTTCCGGTGATCATCGTTCTGGCGATCTATCTGTTTCTGCGCGGACACGATCTGCCGGGTGGCGGCTTTGCCGCCGGCATCGCCATGGCGGCCGCCTTCATCCTGCAATACATGGCGGCGGGCACGACATGGGTCGAGGATCGATTGCGGATCCTGCCGGTCAACTGGATCGGCATGGGCCTTCTCGTGGCCCTTGCGACCGGTGCCGGCTCCTGGCTGTTCGACTACCCGTTCCTCACGTCCCACTCGCAATATCTGCAACTGCCTCTGATCGGATCGGTGCCGGCGGCGACCGCGCTTCTCTTCGATCTCGGCGTGCTCGGTCTGGTCATCGGCGCCACGGTGTTGATGCTGGTCGCTCTTGCGCACCAGTCGGTACGCAAGCTCCGCGCGGCTCGACTGAGCGCTGCGGCCGGCGAGGAGAGCCCCTGATGGAAGCAATCCTGGCCATCGGCATCGGTATTCTTTCCGGATCGGGCGTGTGGCTTCTCCTGAGGCCGCGCACGTATCAGGTCATCATGGGCCTGTCGCTCATTTCATACGCCGTCAACCTGTTCATCTTCAGTACGGGTCGGCTGCGCTCGGACGCGCCGCCTGTATTGACGTCGCAGCCGGGTAGCCTGGCGGACTACGCCGACCCGTTGCCCCAGGCGCTGGTCCTCACCGCGATCGTCATCAGCTTCGCAACGACGGCCCTGTTCCTGGTCATGTTGCTTGCATCTCGCGGCCTCACCGGCAGCGACCATGTCGACGGACAGGAGCGGCGATGAGCGGCTGGATGCATCATCTGCTTGTTTTGCCCGTCGTGCTTCCGCTCGCATCGGGCGCGCTGCTCTTGATGTACAACGAGCGGCGGCCGTTCCTGAAAGGCGTGATCAACCTGATCTCGACGCTGGCGACGCTGTACGTGGCAGTGATGCTGCTGCGACTTGCCGACACGTCTTCGACCGGAGTCTATCTGCTCGGCAACTGGCCTGCGCCATTCGGCATCGTTCTGGTTCTCGATCGCTTGTCGGCGTTGATGCTGGTGCTGACAGGCGTTCTCGCTGCGGCGTCACTGACCTTTGCGTTCGCGCGATGGCACACGGCCGGCGCGCATTTTCACTCGCTGTTCCAGTTCCTGCTGATGGGCGTCAACGGCGTCTATCTGACCGGCGACATGTTCAATCTGTTCGTCTTCTTCGAGGTGATGCTCGCGGCGTCGTACGGGCTTGTGCTGCACGGCTCGGGCCCGCAACGCATCAGGGCAGGGCTGCATTACATCGCCGTCAACCTGACGGCGTCGTTCCTGTTTCTGATCGGCGTCAGCCTGATTTACAGCGTGACCGGAACGCTGAACATGGCCGATCTTGCCGTGCGGCTGCCGGCGGTTACCGAAAGCGATCGCGGGCTCGTTGAGGCGGGAGCGGCGCTTCTTGGCGTCGCCTTTCTTGTCAAGGCCGGAATGTGGCCGCTCAGCTTCTGGCTGCTCGGCGCTTACCCGGCTGCGGCGGCGCCGGTCGCCGCGATCTTCGCCATCCTGAGCAAGGTCGGCATCTACGTTCTGTTGCGCTTGTCGCCGCTGCTGTTCGGTGCACAGGCCGGCGCCTCGGCCGGTTTCGGCAGCCAGGTGCTGCTGATCGGAGGGCTGGCCACCATCGCCTACGGCATGATCGGCGTGCTGGCGTCCCAGGCGATGGCTCGGCTGGCGAGCTACAGCATCCTCGTATCCTCCGGAACGCTGCTTGCGGCGATCGGCCTGTCCGACGCCAACCTGACCGGGAGCGCGCTGTTCTACCTGGTCAGCTCGACCCTGACGATTGCCGCCTTCTTCCTCCTGATCGAGTTGATCGAGCGCGGACAGAGCCCGGCTGCCGACCTGCTCGCCGTCACGGCGGAGGCCTTTGGCGATGAGGACGAGGACGAGCCCGAGGACGAGGTGGGCGTTGCGTTGCCCGGCACGCTTGCGATCCTTGGCGTCTGCTTTGCCGGCTGCGGGATGCTGCTCGCCGGCCTGCCTCCGCTATCGGGCTTTATTGCCAAATTCGCCATGCTTGCGGCCGTGTTCGCGCCGCCCGCGACTGGTACCGAGGGTGGTATCGCGCTTGCCGGCTGGATTTTCACGGGGTTGCTCATTCTCTCCGGACTGGCGGCGCTGCTGGCCATGCTGCGTGTCGGCATCCGCGTGTTCTGGGCGCCGGTCGACGCGACGGTGCCGCGCGTTCTGGTCGTTGAGCTCGTTCCCATCATCTTCCTGCTGCTCCTTACCCTCGCGCTCACGGTCCGGGGAGGACCGGTGATGCGATACATGGAGGATACCGCCAGCGCCGTGCATGCACCGGAGCGCTACATCGACAGTGTGCTGACGGCTCCGCCCGTGCCAGCCCCCGCCGCGCAGGTGCACCGATGAGCCGCATGCTTCCCTATCCGCTGCTGGCAGCGTCACTGCTGGCGATGTGGGTCCTGCTGAACGGACTGTCGGCAGGGCATGTCGTGCTGGGAACGGCGATCGCGGTCGCAGCGTCACATGTGATGCTGGCGCTGGAGCCCGCGAAGCCGCGGATCCGACGCTGGTATCTCCTCCCGAAGCTCGTGGCGATCGTGCTGGCCGACATTTGGCGTTCGAACATTGCAGTGGCGCGACTGATCCTGCGCCGGGACCAGAGCAAACGACCGTCCGGCTTCATCGTTGTTCCGCTCGAGCTTCGGAATCGAACGGGGCTGGTAATCCTTGCGGTCATTCTGACCAGCACGCCCGGAACGGCATGGGTCGAGTATGACTCGACCCGCAGCACGGTTCTGCTCCACATTTTCGATCTCGTCGATGAAACCTACTGGATCGATCTGATCAAGAATCGCTATGAGCATCTGCTGTTGGAGATCCTGGAATGAGCGCATCGATCCTGTCGTGGTCGCTGTTGATTGCCAGCCTTCTGCTCGGCGTCGCGCTGGCGATCGCGGCCTTCCGCATGATCCGCGGGCCGCGGGCCCAGGACCGGATCGTCGCCTTTGATGCCCTGTACGTCAATGCCATGCTGCTGCTGTTGCTGTTCGGGATCAGAACCGGCAGCACGCTCTACTTCGAAGGCGCACTGGTCATTTCGCTGCTCGGCTTCGTCTCGACGGTGGCGCTGGCGAAATTTCTCATGCGCGGCGAGGTGATCGAATGATGCAAGCGGACCAACTGCCGGTCTGGGCGGCGCTGCTCGCCAGCGCGCTGGTTCTGCTGGGCGCGGGCTTCACGGTCATCGGCGCGATCGGGCTTGCGCGCCTGCAGACATTCTATGAGCGGCTTCATGCACCGACGCTTGGCACCACATGGGGGGCCGGCGGCATCCTGCTCGGGTCGATCGTCTATTTCACGGTCGCACAGTCGCGGCCCGTTGTGCACGAAGTGCTGATCGCCGCCTTTCTGACGGTGACGACGCCGGTCAGCCTCATGCTGATCGCGCGGGCGGCGTTGTACCGCGACCGTGCCGAACGAAATCCGCTCGTGCCGCCGGACGATGCATCGCAGGAGACGGACGCCTGACGCGCTGGATTTGACGTCCGTACGACCCTAATGTTCGCAGGGCGCGGCTTCGCCAAGTTGATGCCAACGCCAGAACCGGACACGATTTGACGAAGAAGCCGGCGGGCAATGCTCGCTTTTGTGATCCATTCGCGAACAGGGGCCGCGCATGAAGACCGTCAAGGATTTCCCCAACAGCTTCAGCGAGACCGAGGATTGCTGGATTCCGCTTGCCGACGGCACGCGTCTTGCGGCGAAGCTCTGGCTTCCTGCCGGCAGCGACAAGCGCCCGGTGCCAACGCTGCTCGAGGCGCTGCCGTATCGCAAGCGCGACGCCTATGCGATGCGGGATTCGCAGATTCATCGGTATTTCGCCGGCCATGGCTACGCCACCATGCGACTGGACCTGCGCGGATCCGGCGACTCCGGCGGCGTGCAGGAGAATTTCGGCGCGGTGCAGGAGCAGGACGACACCATCGAGGTTCTGCGCTGGATCGCCAGGCAGCCCTGGAGCGACGGTCAGGTGGGCATGTTCGGAATTTCCTGGGGCGGCTATCAGGCGATCCAGGTCGCGTTCCGCGCGCCACCCGAATTGAAAGCCGTCATCCCGATCTCCTTTGCGACGGACCGCTATACATACGGTCAGGTCTATCGCGGCGGCGCGCTGCTGCAGCGCGCAATCCGCTGGTCGTCGCAGATCTTCGGCTACAAATCCCGTCCCCCGGATCCGGCGCTTGTCGGCGATGGCTGGCGCGAGATGTGGATGGAGCGGCTCGAGCATGTCGAGCCGATGATCGCGAACATCCTGCAAAACCAGTCCCACAATGAGTTCTGGAAGGCGCGCGCGATCACCGACTTCAAGCGCATCAAATGTCCAGTCTACGCGATCAGCGGCTGGGCCGATGGCTCCTATGTCGGCTCGGTGTTCGAGACGATCAGCAAGATCGATGCGCCCTGGAAGGCGCTGGTCGGTCCATGGGGACACCGCTACTCGCATATCGGGCTGCCGGGCCCGGCGATCGGCTTCCTGCAGGAGGCCCTGCGCTGGTTCGATCATTGGATGCGCGGGCGGGATACCGGCATCATGAAGGAGCCGCAGCTGCGCGCCTGGATCGCCGAAGATGTTCCGGCCAGGACCTACTACGACGAATCGCCCGGGCGATGGGTCACCGAGCCGACCTGGCCGAGTGCGGCGATATCGGCCAAGCGGCTGGTGCTGAATCCGGGAAAGCTCGCGAGCACGGCTGAAGCGGCCCAGGCCATTACGTTCTGCACGCCGCAGACATTGGGCCTGGACGGTGGCGAGCTGATGCCGTGGTTCCTCAATGGCCCATCTCCGGACATGCCCGGCGATCAGCGCGCCGATGACGGGAAATCGGTGGTGTTCGACAGCGCCCCGCTCGGCGCCGACGTCGAGATTCTCGGTGCTCCGGCCGTCAAGCTCGACATTGCGGTCGACAGGCCCGCTGCATTCGTGGCCGTGCGCCTGTGCGATGTCGCTCCGGACGGCGCATCGAAGCGCGTGACGTACGGCATCCTGAACCTGACTCATCGCCGTGGCGCGGAACGGCCGGCGCCGCTGCAGCCGGGCGAACGCTTCACCGTCGATGTGCCGCTGGTGGAAGCCGGCTATCGCTTCAAGGCCGGCCACCGCATTCGTCTCGCCATTTCGACGACATACTGGCCGCTGATCTGGCCGTCGCCGAAGCCGGTCAGCCTGACCCTGCACACCGGCACCAGCACGCTCGATCTTCCGCTTCGCGACGCGGCACAGGAGGCAGCCGAGATTCCGGCATTTGCGGAGCCTGAAGTCGCGACGGCCGTGCGCCGGACGGTGCTGAAGCCGGGTAGTCGCAAGCGCACGTTCCGCACCGATCCGCTCAGCGGCGCGGTTACCGTCGATGTTGCCGATACGCCGGGCCGCTATCGGCTCGATGATATCAACCTCGAGGTCGAGTCCTGGTCGACCGAGAGCTACGAGGTCGTGGAAGGCGATCCGTTGTCGGCTGTGGGCGATTTCACCTGGACATGGATCTTCGAACGCGACGACTGGAAGGTCCGCACCGACAGCCGGATTCGGCTGACATCGACAAAGAGCGACTTCGTCCTCCACGCGACCATGGATGCGTTCGAAGGTGAACGACGCGTGTTCTCGCGGAACTACGACTACACAATTCTGCGCCGGGGCAATTGAACACGATGAAAAGTGAGGGAAGAGAAAAGGCTGTCGTCATCGGCGGCGGGATCGTGGGCGTCAGCACCGCGTGGCATCTGTTGCGTCGCGGTGCCGACGTCACCCTGATCGATCGCGACGAGCCGGGGCGCGGCTGCTCGTTTGGCAATGCCGGAGCCGTGAGCTTCGGCAGCGTGACGCCGCTGGCGATGCCAGGCGTGCTGCGCGATGGCCTGCGCATGCTGTTCGATCCGGCCGCGCCGTTGCGAATTCCGCTGCATTACCTGCCGAAAGCGGCGCCCTGGTTGCGTCGTTTCGTGCGAGCATCCCGCCCGGAGGAGGTGAAGCGTCTCGCGGGCGCGCTCTCGAGCGTGCTTGGCCATGCCATGGAGCGGCATGTCGACCTGATGGGACAGGTCGGAGCGCCGGAATTGATTCAGCGCAGGGGCCAGCTCCACCTCTACCCGGACGAAGCATCGCTCGGCAAAGACAAGATGTCCTGGGCTCTGCGCGCCGAACACGGTCTGCGCATCGAACGGCTTAAGCGAGGCGACATCCTTGCGCTCGAACCAGAGATCGGCGCCGACTATTCGGTCGGCATTTTCACCCCGGATCAGGGAATGTCGATCAATCCCTACCGCCAGGTCGCGGCGATCGTCGCGGATTTCGCCCGTCGGGGTGGACGCATTGTCCGCGACCGCGTCGCAGCGATCGAGGTCGCGGACCAGCGCGTCCGCGCGGTGCGCGGCGAAATCGCCTCGTATGATTGCGATCATGCGGTCGTCTGCGCGGGCGCCTGGTCGGCGCAACTGCTGGCTCCGCTCGGCTACGACATTCCGCTGGAAAGCCAGCGGGGATATCACGTGATGATTGCGTCGCCGGGTGTCCAGATCTCGCGTCCGGTGATTGCCGCCGACCGGAAGGTCTTTCTGTCACCGATGGAAGAGGGGCTGCGCGTGGCGGGAACGGTGGAGTTCGGCGGCCTCGAACGGAAGCCGAGCCGGCGGCGAGCGGAATTTCTGATGCAGGACGTCGCCCGGGTCTTTCCCCGCGCGCAGCTGCCGAACGACTGGTCATTCTGGATGGGACACCGGCCGTGCTTGCCGGACTCCCTGCCGGTGCTGGGCCCGAGCCGGCATCAAGGGCTCTGGTTCAATTTCGGCCACGGCCATCTGGGACTGACCATGTCCGCGACCACGAGCGAAATGCTTGCGCGCGCCGTATGCGGCGAGCCGTCGAACGTGGATCTGGCGCCGTTTTCCGCCGACCGGTTCTGACGGTCGCGACTAAAGCCTCCGGGGCTTTGGCAGCACGCCCCGGATGAGGGATCTGGTTCGATCCGACGACGGCCGACGACTTACGTCTGCGCAGTCTTGTTCTTGATTGCGCCGGCGATCGCGGTGAGGATCGCGCCGCCCGCACCACCCGCAATCACGTGCGTGATGATGTTGCCGATGCTCAGATTGCCGGACTGTGCAGCGGCAGTGACCGCAGGCATGAGAGCCGTCACGATCTGACCCAACACGCCGCCGCCAACCGCGCCGGCGATAAGGTTGCCGATCGTGCCGAGGTCGAACGACGGAGACGCCTTTCCTGCGCCCGCGCCGCCGAGAGCTCCGGTGATGAGATTGATTAAAATGTTTTCCATGTGGTCCATCCAGGTGGTGTCGTGGAAGGAGATGGGAAGCCTATCCTTCGCATGCAATCGAGTCGAGGCCGCGCCCGCATCGCCGCCGCGTCGGAGGCTTAAGAAATCTTCTGGATCAACTCGCGAATTAAAAGCGTGTTGTCATCAATGACTCCAGTTCAATCAGCTTTCGATCGACGATGCGCATCGACGTGCAGACTGCGAATGCGCGCGCCATGGTCGGGATGATCGCGAGCATCCCTATCGCGACTGCGAAGGGGATCGCTGAGTGCTCACGTCGATTTGCCGCGCTGCAGCGTCCTTCGATATTCCGTTTCATACGGGCGTGCCGCCGAATCGGTATTGGACATGCCACTCGTTCGCTCTCATTCTGCAGTTTCTCCAGCTGGCGGTTCGCTGCTGTCGCGGTGCGCGGTCAGACTGCGGGATGTCTCGACCAAGAAGCAAAATATTCCGGGGAGGATCGAGGATGCTGGAACGTGTCGCACAGCCGCCGACGCGCGAGCTCGCTGAAATAACGACGCGCACCGATACCCGCGACTACCTTGCCCACGCCACCAAGCAGGCGCGCTCCTACGATGACTACGAGGTCATCGTCGACATCGATGCGCATGTCAGCGAAAGCCGGTTCTGGGCCGAGATTTGCACGTACATCGAGAATGACGTGCTGAAACAGATGGCCGAAGGGATGATGCAGGGCGCCAAGAGTGGCAATGCGCTGCTCAACTCCGCTTCCGGCATCTCGTTCCAGGCGGTGAGCGGCCGGATTCCGCATCAGCAGAACAACCTGGAGGAGGTCGAGCCCGGCGCGGGGCACGGCTTTGCGCAGAACATGCGCCGTTCCATGGACGCCATGGGTATCGACTACCAAGTGGTGTTCCCAAGCGGCATGCTGCTGCTCGGCATGCATCCCATGCACGATGTGGAGCTGCACGTCAGCAATGCCTTCAACCGCTGGATCATCGAGCGGATCATCCCCGACGAGCCGCGGCTGTTGTGCCTGCTCTACCTGCCGTTCCACTCACCCGATCTGTGCGTCCAGCTGGTCGAGAAGTATGCGCATATTCCGGGCGTGATCGGCTTCTCGGTCAGCTGCGTGCGCAACAATCCCGTCTATCATCCTTCCTACATGAAGCTCTACCGCGCGGTCGAAGCGACGGGAAAGCCGCTGGTGTTCCACACCGCCTATAACTGGACCGATCCGTCGTTCGCGCAATTGAATCGGTTCGGGGCGATGCATGCGCTCTCATTCTCTCACTATAACCTGATCCATCTCACCAACTGGCTGTTCAACGGCCTGCCGGATCGTTTTCCGAAGTTGAAGGTGGTGTGGATCGAAGGCGGCCTCGCCTGGATTCCGTACCTGATGCAACGGCTCGACCACGAGATCCTGATGCGTCCCAGCGAGGCGCCGGGCCTGAAGCGGCTGCCGAGTGAATACATCCGCGAAATGTACTTCACCAGCCAGCCGCTGGAGCGCTCCAACATCAGGATGCTGCAGGCGACGATGGAGACCATCAATGCCGAAACCCAGCTCCTGTTCGCATCGGATTGGCCGCATTGGGATTTCGATCCACCGAGCGCGATCACCACGCTGCCGTTCTTGAGCGACACAGCCAAGCGCAATATTCTCGGCCTGAACGCCGCGAAGCTGTTCAATCTGCCGGTCAAGCGCGTTCGGCCCCGCGCCGAGGACGTGCTTGCCTCGCGTGGCAATCTCGTGAGCTGAGGCTATGACGGTTTCCGATGCGGCAGGCGCTGAGACGCCATCGGCGGCGATGTCTTTCGTGGCGATTGCCCGGCGCGCCCTTGCGGAGGGCGACCATGCATCCGTCTCCGACGCCGAACTCGAGGCGGTGCTGACGGCAGCGGTGAAACTCTATGCCGCCCGGGCCGAGTGGCGCCAGGAGTTGCCGCCGCCGCTGACCGAAAGCGATGTGTCGCCTACCGAGGTGGTCGTCGCGGCCAGCGAAATGATCCGGGTGGTCGACCTCAATCCGTTCGACCTGTCCATGTGGTATCGGCGCGCCCGTTGAGCGCGGCTCTGGGAGGACAATGATGACCGAAGTGAGTGCAGGGCGCGTTGACGCGTTTGCCGATCCCGGCCGCAAGGTGATCGAGGTCGGTGGTATCGAGATCGGCATTTTCCAGTTCAAGGGCGCATTCACGGCATTCGAGAACATCTGCCCGCATCTGGGCGGTCCGGTCTGCCAGGGGCTGATGCTGCCACGCACGGTCGACGACGTCACTCAGGACAACGTCAATCTGGCGCGCAGCTTCTCCAAGACGCATCACAACGTGATTTGTCCCTGGCACGGCATGGAGTTCGATATCTCGACCGGCGAGCACGTCACGACCAAGACGCTGCGCTTGAGGAAGGTGCCGGTGCGGGTCGAGGATGGCGAGGTCTTCGTCACGGTGCCCGATCGCAAGCATCAGCATGTCCATGCATGGTTCACCGGCGAGCGCCAGCGGCCGCCGCGTGAACGCGGAACGAGCGATCGAACCTGATCCGATGCGCCGGCGTGCCTGCGGGCATCCTGGCCGCGCGTTGCCGATAATCGAGCGTCGATTTCGAGATCTGAGCCAATTACAACGCCAAAAGCCGCCGCCCGGGTCGATGGCGCCCTACTTTCGACTGAATGGCGGCGCCCCCTTGCACCGTCCGCGTGACCGCGCGCGCTGTACAGGGGCAGTGCGGGCTTGTCATTCCCAAAAGCTGCGACGCAGGCCGTCTCGCTGCGCGTTAACGTCAAACGCGAAGATCTCTTTGCGTGCAATCATACAGTCAAGAGTTCATGATGATCCACTCGACGGCACAAATCGAAGACGGGGCGGTCATCGGCGAAGGCGCGGTCATTGGGCCCTACTGCATTATCGGCAAAGACGTCCAAATCGGCGACGGCTGCAGGCTGGTGGCCCACGTGCATGTCACTGGTGTGACAACGATCGGAGCTCGCGCTGTCATCAGTCCTTTTGCCTCCTTGGGATCCGCGCCGCAGTCATCGAGCTATCGCGGAGGTCAGACCCGGCTCATCATTGGTGCCGACTGCGACATTCGCCAGGGCGTGACGATCGACGCGGGCACGGAAGACGGCGGCGGCGTCACGCGCGTTGGCACACGTGCGTTTTTCATGGCGAATAGTCATGTGGGACATGATTGCGCTGTCGGCGACGACGTCGTGTTGGCCAATTGCGCGGGCCTTGGCGGGCACTGCACTGTCGGAGACCATGTGTTTATCGGTGCAATGTCAGGCGTGCATCAGCGCACGCGCGTCGGGTCGTATGCGATGATCGGCGGCGTTTCCGGGGTACGCGGGGACATCATTCCATTCGGCCTTGCTGCCGGGGCGTTTGCTCGATTGAGCGGAGTCAATGTCCTGGGAATGAAACGAAAAAAATTCTCCAGCCAGTCCATTCGTGCGGCTCGAGCGGCCTATCGCCTGATCTTTCTGGGCAAGGACACGATGGTCCGGCGTCTTGAGGAGGCGGAATCAAAATTCGGCGCCGACGCCGCGGTGGCGCAAATCGTTGCGTTCATTCGCGCCAAGGGAAACAGGTCAATCTGTCCGGCATAATTCGCCACAGGCGAGCGAAGCGACGCCGTTCGTCGAACGGCAATATTGCGATAAGCGCCGTAGCCCGCATGAGCACAGCGATATGCGGGAGCGGCCTCGCAGGCGACTGATGCTGTCCCGCATGTCGCTCCGCTCATGCGGGCTACACGCGTCTCGCGGCGCTCCTCGCAGTGACGAGACTCAACTCGGCGCTTCGAAATTCAGCGCCGGAAGCCCCCAGATGTCCTCGGCGTATTCCCGCACGGTGCGATCGGAGGAGAACCAGCCCATCCGCGCGACGTTCAGCATGCTCGACGACGCCCATCCGGGCGTGGCCCATTGACTGTCGATCTTGCGCTGCGTGCGATAGTAATCGTCGAAATCGACCGACACCATGTAGTAGTCGAGATATCTGAGGCTGTGGGTGATCGGCGCAAAGCGGGAAGGGTCGTCGGGCGAAAAGTCGCCCCGATCCAGCGCGTCGATGACGCGACCGAGCATGGCTGATCGTTCGATGCTCTCGGTCGCATCAAGGCCGAGCTTGCGCCGTCGCAAGACTTCATCCGCCTTCATGCCGAAGATGAAGATGTTCTCTTCGCCGACATGGTCGCGAATCTCGATATTGGCGCCATCCAGCGTTCCGATCGTCCGCGCGCCGTTGAGCGCAAGCTTCATGTTGCCGGTGCCGGACGCTTCCATGCCCGCCGTCGAAATCTGCTCCGACAGATCACAGGCCGGCACCAGGACCTCGGCGGCACTCACATTGTAGTTCGGCAGGAACACGACCTTGAGCAGATTGCGGATCGAAGGGTCGTTGTTCACCACCGACGCGACGTCGTTGATCAGCTTGATGATCAGCTTGGCCTGTTGATAGCTGGCGGCGGCCTTGCCGGCGAAGATTTTCACGCGCGGCGTCCAGTTTCGATTTGGCTCGTCGCGGATGGCGAGATAAAGGCCGATTGTCTCCAGCGCGTTCAGAAGCTGACGCTTATACTCGTGGATCCGCTTGATCTGGATGTCGAACAGTGATGTCGGATCGATCTTGGTGCCGAGGCTGCTCGCGATCAGCGACGACAGGGCCGCTTTGTTGCGGCGCTTCACCTGCATAAACCGCTCCATCACGGCGTGGTCTTCGCTGCACACTTCCAGCCGCCGCGCAGCGAGCGGATCGTCGAGCACGACGTCGCCGCACACGTCCTTCAAGAGCTCGGTAAGGCCGGGATTGCAGCCATGCAGCCACCGCCGGAACGTGATGCCGTTGGTCTTGTTGGTTATCCGGCCGGGATACAGCGCGTTGAGATCGGCGAACACGGTCTCCTTCATCAGTTCGGAATGCATCTCCGAAACGCCGTTGATCCGATGCGATCCCACGAAGGCGAGGTGACCCATGCGCACGCGGCGGCCGCCGGCCTCGTCGATCAGCGAAACCGAGGCGATGTATCGCGCATCCGAAGGCGCGTGTGCCTCGGCGGCGGCAAGATTCTCGACATTGATGCGATAGATGATTTCAAGGTGACGCGGCAGCATGCGTTCGAACAGCTCGACCGGCCACGATTCCAGCGCCTCCGGCAGCAGGGTGTGATTGGTGTAGGAGATCGTCTGCTGGGTAATCTCGCGCGCCTCGCGCCAGGACAGCGCGTATTTGTCGACCAGCAGACGGATCAGCTCAGGGACCGCCAGGCTCGGATGCGTATCGTTCAGCTGAATGGCGGCGCGTGTCGCGAGCGTTCGAACGCTGCCTTCGGAGCGAAGATGGGCCTCGATGATGTCCTGCAGGGACGCAGAGACGAAGAAATATTCCTGCCGGAGCCGCAGCTCCTTGCCCGCAGGCTGTTCGTCGCTCGGGTAAAGAAACTTGGAAATCGCCTCTGCGCGCGCCATCTCCGACATGGCGCCGAGATGGTCGCCCCGATTGAACGTCTCGAGCTGCATGGGATCGACCGCGCGCGCCGACCAGAGCCGCAGCGCGTTGACGTGACGTTCACGCCAGCCGACGATCGGCGTGTCGAAGGCGACCGCTTTGATCGTCTCGTCGGGCACCCATTCGATCTTCTGACTGCCGTCGCGACGATCGGTCCGGCGGATATGGCCGCCGTAATGAACGTTGTAGACAACGTCGGAGCGCTCGAACTCCCACGGGTTGCCGGACGCCAGCCATTGTTCCGGAAACTCCTCCTGCCAGCCGTTCGAGATCAATTGGCGGAACAGGCCGTGCTCATAGCGGATGCCATAACCCTGCGCAGGAATGGCAAGGCTCGCCATGCTGTCCATGAAGCAGGCTGCCAGCCGGCCGAGGCCGCCATTGCCGAGCGCGGCGTCCGGCTCGACCTCGGCGACGTCGCGCAGATTGATGCCGAAATCTCGCAGCGCGGCCGCGAACTTGCTCATCAGTTCCATGTTGCCGAGCGCATCACAGAACAGCCGGCCGATCAGGAATTCGAGCGAGAGGTAATAAACGCGTTTCTTTCCGGCGCGGCGCGTCTCGCGTTCGGACTCCAGCCAGCGGTGGACGATCCTGTCCCGCAGCGTCAGCGCCGCAGCCACGTACCAATCGTGCTTCGTTGCCCGCTCCGGTTCCTTTCCGACCATCAATGCGATTTTCGACAGCATGGCACCCCGGATCTCGGCGATGTCGTCATGCACGGGATCAGGAGTCGCTCTCGATCGAAACGGAAACTGCTTCATGGTCACTGGAACCGGAAAATGCGCGGTCAGGCACGCGACAGCGCGCGATCATTACGCACGGTTTTAGTCAGCCCTGCGTGGTGCGGATATACTACTGCCGGTATATCCCCCAACAATTGGCCGACATCGAGTTCCATTGCGTCGATGCTAATCCGCGCATTCAGCATGCTGAAATCCGGGGAGGCGCCGCCGTCACGGGTAAACGGGGCGAAATGGCGCAATGCAACAACAGAACAGGCCTGATCGCGGTAGTGACGGGTGAAGGCGATCACGTGTTCCGCATGGGGTCCCTGCACGGCCAGAGGAATATAGCCGCCGAGCGCGAAAACGTTCGAATAGCGCTGTCGAAGCTCGAGCAAATGGCGCGTCCACGCCAGCTTGATGGTTCCATCTTCCCACGTGTCCGCGAACATCAGGGGTTTTTGGCGGATCGCACTTAAGCGCCCGGCGCGCGCCGGAAAATCCACCGGCCGGCGGTTGTCTGGATCGACCAATGACAGATCCCACAGCTCGGTTCCCTGATAGAAATCGGGAACTCCGGGAACGGTCGCTTTCAGCGTCAGCTGGCTGAGACTGTTGAGCGCTCCAAGCAATGCTGCGCGGCGCGCAAACAAGGCAAACGAGTCCAGGAAGCCCGGTGCAGCGCTGGCATCGAGGATGCGTGCGACGAACGCCCTGATGCCTTCTTCATAGTCAGAGTTCGGATTGAGCCAGCTGGACTGCAGCTTCTCCTCGCGGATGGCCTTTTGCACGTATTGCTGGAACCGCGCGACGAAGTCGGACGTGATGCCGTCGAGCGGCCAGGCGCCGATCAACGCCTGGTAAATCATGTACTCATCGACAAGCGACGGACACCGCTGGCCGCGCGCCTGCGTCACGAAGCGCGCGTTCTGCGTCTTCCACTGGCCGATAGCGCCGCCCCAGTCGCCCGCGAGCTCGGCGACGGCGAGAATGCGCATCCGTGCGTCTTCGCCACGCTTGGTGTCATGGGTCGCCGTGGCGGTGAGTCCCTTGGGCCATTGTCGCGCCCGCTCCGCCATATTCGCATGGAAGGTTGCAAGCGGCATTGCCGGTGCGGCGGGATTGCCGCCAACCTCGTTCAGCGCCAGGAGCAGCGGGTAGCGGTAGAAGGCGGTATCCTCCAGCGACTTCGCCATCAAGGGCCCAGTGAACTGCTGGACCTTGGAGGCGAAGCGGCGCACCCGCGCACGGCTGTGCAGCGCGCGACCGGGAAGAAGCAGGTCGAGGGTGAGCGCATCGCGCAGGAAATCGAAAATGCCGTCGTCCGCGGCAAACCATTCGGCCTGCGCCTTTCTGATCGCCTGTTCGATCGTCTCGCGATCGCTGCTGCTGACGCTGCGGCCTCTGATATAGGTCCGGTAGACCGGGAAATGCAGCACAAACAGCGTCAGCGCCTGTCGCAGGCTGTCTTCGGAATAGTCGCGGGTCGAGTGGTGTCCGGCGGCGATGCGTGCCAGCAATCGCGTCAGGACCGTGAATTCACTGACGAGCAGCGTCTCGAGCACGCGGCGCTTGGCCTCGATCAAGACCGGTTCGAATGCCGGCGCGAGATTGCTCGCCTGCCGCCAGATTTCCTTGAGCTCGTCCTGACCTTGCGGAAACATCAGGACCTGGCTGAACTGGTTCAGCCACTCATATCCGGTCGTGCCGTCGCAGGCTTCAAATCCCTGCAACGTCTCATCCTCGCCGAGGATCTTCTCGATCAGCAGGATGAAGGGGCGAGGGGAGGCACCTTGCGCCTTGCGAATCAGCCGTCGCAGCCGCTGCAGGTATTGCACCGGGTCATGCAGGCCGTCGATGTGGTCGATGCGCAGGCCCTGGAGCTTGTCTTCGGCAATGAGGCGATGCACCAGCGCATGCACGCGTTCGAACGTTTCGCCATCCTCGATGCGCAGTCCTGCAAGCGAGTTGATGTCGAAGAAGCGCCGATAGTTGATGTCGCTGCTCGCCAGTCGCCAATGCGACAGACGATAGTGCTGGCGCTCCAGAAGATGATGAAGCGCAGTGACTTGCGCGGGGCCGTTTGGCGCGCGGAACGCCTCCAGTCCTTCTGCGATGACAGCGTCACCGCCGGCGATTTGCGCAAGCTCCTGTTCGAGCCTTGGCGCGGCGCGCTGGTCGGGATTGTTCGGGCCGCTGTAACGCTCCGCGACTTCGAGCAGAGCCGCGCCCGCGGCCGTGTGTGAGGCTTGCGCGGCCGCGACGATGACGCGCAGGATCTCGCTGTATCTCTGCGGCGCGATCGGAAGCTTGTGCTCATAATAATACGCGCTGAACTTGCCGGCAGCGTAGCGTAGTTCGATCTGACCCTTGTTCAGGGCTTCGCCATAGGACACGCCGAGGATCGGCAGCAGCAAGCCCGGTTTTCGCCGATGCGGCAGCATGTCCCAATCGATATCGAACGACTTAGCGTAGCGCGATTTCGGTCCCCATTCGAGAATATCCAGCCACCAGTCATTGTCCGAGTAATGCACGCCCATGTGGTTCGGAACGAAATCCAGGATCAGGCCGAGGCTGTTGGCTTTGAGCGCGGCGCTGAGCTTTTCGAAGCCGGCTTCGCCGCCGAGCTCGGGATTAAAGGCGGTATGATCGACCACGTCGTAGCCGTGGGTGCTGCCGCTGCGCGCCCGCGTGAATGGCGAGGCGTAAACGTGCGTGATGCCAAGCGCTTTCAGATAAGGCACGACGGCTGCGGCCGGCTCGAATCCGAAGTCCTTCGTGAGCTGCAGACGGTAGGTGGCAAGCGCGGTCGTCACTATTGCTCCGTTTCCGAAGTTCGCATCACGTCGCGGCACACTCTACATGCGAACTTCGGAAACATAAGGAGCAATAGCAAGTTTATGATGCCAGTGCCGCTTATCGATTTGAAATTCCTTGTATGAGCTCGCCGCAGGTGGTGCAGGAATTTCAAATCGGCGGCGCTGGGCCGGCCCCGATCGACCAGAAGACCGACCAGGGTGGCAACCGCTCCGGCGCCTCGCCGCCCCAGATCGACCGTCCATGAAATGCCGCGTGACCGCGCGTCGTGATCTCACCGGACAGATTTGCGATCAGCGCCAACGTCTGGTCGTCGCCAAGCGTCCATTGAGCGGTGAGGATGTTGCTCTGTAGAAATTCCGAATGGGCAAACGAGGCGCCGCGAAGGCGGGGGACGATCTCGGTCCTTCGCACATCGAGCAGCGCCTTGACGAGCTGGTGCCGTGCAAGGCCCTCGCCGTCGCGGGCCGCCCAGTCGAGCTTGGCGGCCTGAAATGTCGATGGCGCCAGTGGATCGGGGACATCCTGGGCGGATGTTGCGTAGCTTTGCGCAAACTCCCTGCGCCGGCCCTGGCGAACGGCCTCAGCCAGCGCGCCGTCGAAATCGCAGAAGAACGGAAACGGCGTGCGCGCTCCCCAGTCTTCGCCCATGAACAGCAGTGGTGGCATCGGCGCAAGCAGGGTGATCGCCAAGGCGGCTTCGATTGCGATCGGGCTGGCAGAAAGGCCCAGCCGATCCCCAAACGCACGATTGCCGATCTGGTCGTGATTTTGCAGAAAGTTGACGAAGGCGGCCGGCGACAGACCGCCGACCTTTTCGCCACGAGGCTTGCCGCCGCGGTGGCGCGAGGGTTCGCCCTGGTAAGCGAAGCCCTGCGCCAGCATCTGTGCGATCATCTGCTGCGGGCCAGACGCATAGTCGGAATAGTAGCCGTGGGTTTCACCGGTCAGCAGGACATGCCAGGCGTGGTGGTAGTCGTCGTTCCACTGCGCCCGGTATCGTCCGGAAGGTATCTCCGTGTCGGGATCAAGAAGCGATGCGCGGTTGTCGTCGTTCTCCAGAACGAGATGAATATGCCGGCCGCTTTCGCTTGCGACCACTCCGACCGCCTCGCTGAGCTCTTGAAGCATCGCAAGCCCGCCCGGTTCGGCGAGCGCGTGGACGGCATCCAGGCGCAGCCCGTCGAAGCGGTAGTCGCGCAACCAATGCACGGCATTCTCGATGGCGAACGCCCGCACCTCCGGAATCGAATAATCGATCGCCGCGCCCCACGGGGTCGCCGCGGCCTTGAAGAATTGCGGCGCGTACCGGCCAAGGTAATTCCCCTCCGGCCCGAAGTGATTGTAGACGACGTCCAGAAACACCATGATGTTGCGCAGGTGCGCGGAATCGATGAGCTGCTTGAGCTCGTCCGGCGAACCATACGTGTGGTCCGGCGCAAACCAGAGTACGCCGTCGTAGCCCCAGTTCCAGCGGCCCGGAAAATCAGCGAGCGGCATCAGCTCGATCGCGGTGATGCCGGTTTCGACGACATGATCGAGCTTGTCGATCAAGCCGCGGTATGTGCCTTCCGGTGAAAACGCTCCGACGTGACATTCGAGCAGAACGGTCTCGTGCCAGGGCCGGCCGCGCCAGCTCTCGGCCTGCCACGTGAAGGCGTCATGGTCGATGATCTGGCTCGGACCGGCAACATCTTCAGGCTGAAAGTTCGACGCCGGATCGGGCACGTCCAACTCGTCGTCGATCCTGAAGCGATAGCGACTGCCGGCGGCGGCACCGTCAACACCCACCGCGAACCAGCCATCTTCGGACCGCGTCATACTGTGCCGCTGTCCCTCCACCATCGCATCGACCGTTTTTGCGGCAGGCGCCCAGAGCCGAAGCGTCGTACCAGACGCGGTGATCTCAGGCCCGAAGCGCCGGACCGTCATGGCACGCCCTCCAGCACCATTACACTGCGCGGAGCGGCCTTCGCCACCGTTCCCGACCTGAACGAATGGGCTGCTGTCCTGTCTTCCGCCGTGTTGAGCAAAAGCTTCCACGACGCATAGCCAGGCAATTTCGGCAGGCTGAACTCGATCCGCTCGGGTGCGGCATTCAACGTGACAAAGAGTGCTGGCGCCTCGCCGACGGCGCCGAGGGCATAAGACAGGAACCGGCCTTCGGGAAAATTCCAGTCAGTCTCGGTCATCTCGGTGGATTGAGGCGTGAGCCAGAGCACGCCAAACGAGCCGCCGTCCTTCTTTCCCTGGACCCAATGACGCGGCGTGAGCTGCGGAAAGCGCCGTCGCAATGCGCTGAGATGGCCGATGAAATCCGTCAGATCTTCGTACGGTGTGCCGAGATTGGACCAGTCGATCCAGCCGATCTCATTGTCCTGGCAGTACGCGTTGTTGTTGCCGCCCTGGCTGTTTGCCACCTCGTCGCCAGCGAGCAGCAGCGGGACGCCTTGCGCAAGCATGAGGCAAGCGAGCTGGTTTTTTCGCAGTTGCCGGCGCAGCCGAATGATCGAGGGGTCGTCGGTCGGCCCTTCGTGCCCGCAATTGTTGCTCACATTGTCGTTGGAGCCATCGCGGTTACCCTCGCCGTTCGCCTCGTTGTGCTTTGCGTTGTAGGAATAGAGGTCGGCCAGCGTAAAACCGTCATGAACGGTAACGTGGTTGACGCTTGCCCGCGGCGAGCGGGCATCGTGGTCGAACAGGTCGGCCGAGCCCGTCATGCGGCGGCCGACGTCGCCGATCAGATTGCCTTCGCCGCCCCAGTAGCGGCGCATCGTCTGCCGATAGAGGTCGTTCCATTCCGACCATTGCGACGGAAAGGCGCCGACCTGATAGCCGCCGAGGCCGACGTCCCATGGTTCGGCAACGAGCTTCACGCCTGCAAGCACCGGATCCTGACGCACTGCGGTGAGGAACGAGCTGTGCTGGTCAAAGCCGTTCGGCCCGCGCGCGAGGGTGGGGGCAAGATCAAAGCGGAAGCCGTCGATGTGGCACACCTCGACCCAGTAGCGCAGCGAATCCATCACCATCTGCAGGACGCGCATGTTGGTGAGGTTCAGCGAATTTCCGCAGCCGGTGAAGTCGTCATAGTAGCGGCCGCTCTCCGGCTTCAGCCAGTAATAGGACGCGTTGTCGATGCCGCGGAACGACAGGGTGGGGCCGAGATGATTTCCTTCCGCCGTGTGGTTGTAGACGACGTCAAGCATCACCTCGATGCCGGCGTCGTGCAGTCGCGCGACGGCCGTGCGAAGCTCGTCCAGAGTCCCGTCCTGCGCATAACGCGGCTCCGGCGCGAAATAGGCGATCGAATTGTAGCCCCAGTAGTTCGACAGCTTGCGTTCGACCAACTGGCGATCATCAATGAAAGCGTGGACGGGCAACAGCTCGATCGTCGTGATCCCCAGGCGCTTGAAATGATCGATCATCGCGGGCGCGGCCAGCGCGCGGTAGCCGCCGCGCATCGCCGGCGGCACGTCGTCGCGCGTTTTGGTCAGCCCCTTGACGTGCGCCTCGTAGATGATCGTCTCTTCCCATGGAATGCTTGGCCGCGGCTCGCGCTTGGCCGCATTTGAAGTCTCATCGACAACAACTGACTTCGGCATGCCGCGGGCGTTGTCGCGCCGGTCGAACGAAAGGTCCTGTCGCGGGCTGCCGGTGCGGTAGCCGAAATGCGCATCGCTCCAGACGAGCCGGCCGGCAAGACGCTTTGCGTAAGGGTCGATGAGCAGCTTGTTGGCGTTGAAGCGATGACCTTTCTCGGGCTCGTACGGTCCATGCACCCGATATCCGTAAAGTTGGCCCGGCGTCGCGTCTGCGAGATAGCCATGCCAGACGTCCTCCGTGCGTTCGGGCAGTACGACCCGATCGATCTCGCGCCGGCCCTGGCTGTCGAAGAGGCAGAGTTCGATCTTCTCCGCATGCGCGGAAAACAGCGCGAAATTTGTGCCTCTGCCGTCCCAAGTGGCTCCAAGGCGAACAGATGATCCTTCCGTGAGCCGCATCATTCAAGCGTCCGGCACAAGGAAGATGACCGCGAGCGGCGGTATCGTCAGGCTGAGCGTGGGAACTGCACCGCTTGAGGTTCGCACGGCGCCGCGATTGCCGATATCGCTGCCGCCGTAATAGACGGAGTCAGTATTCAATACCTCCCGCCAGAGACCGGTGAACGGCACGCGGACCTGATAGTCGTGGTAGACGTTCGGCGTGAAGTTCGCGACCACGAGGCACTGCGCACGTCCGTCACGCCCCTTGCGCATCCACGCGAACACGCCGCGGTCGCTGTCATCGGTGATAACCCATTCAAAGCCGGACGCATTGCAGTCGAGCTCGTGCAGTGCAGGCAGCTTGCGATAGAGCGCATTGAGGTCGCGGACCAGCGCCTGAACGCC
Organism: Bradyrhizobium sp. LHD-71; assembly: GCF_031157255.1. Classification (GTDB taxonomy): domain Bacteria; phylum Pseudomonadota; class Alphaproteobacteria; order Rhizobiales; family Xanthobacteraceae; genus P52-10. The sequence goes on from NZ_JAVIFX010000006.1 coordinate 78,051, forward strand.
ACGATGCCGAGCCTGGTCAAGCAGATGCCAATCGAGTGACTGATCGTGGTTCCATTCGCGTTCCTGGCCGAACTCGCTTCCCATGAACAACAGCTTCTTGCCGGGATGTGCGAACATGAAACCATAGTAGGCGCGCAGATTGGCGAAGCGTTGCCAGTCGTCGCCAGGCATGCGTCCAAGGATCGATCGCTTGCCGTGCACGACCTCGTCGTGGGACAGCGGCAGAATGAAGTTCTCCGAAAACGCATAGTGGAGACCGAACAGGATCTGGCCGTGATGATGCTTGCGATAAATCGGATCCTTGCTGACGTAATCCAGCGTATCGTGCATCCACCCCATGTTCCATTTGTAGCCGAAGCCGAGGCCGCCATATTCGGTCGGCCGTGAGACTTGCGGCCACGCCGTCGACTCCTCCGCCGCAGTCGTCGCATGCGGAAACTTGCCGAAGACTTCGCGGTTGAAACGGCGCAGGAACTCGATCGCTTCCAGGTTCTCGCGCCCGCCATGCTTGTTGGGAATCCATCCGCCCTCAGGACGGCTGTAATCGAGGTAGAGCATCGAGGCCACAGCATCGACTCGCAGGCCGTCGACGCCGTAACGTTCGAGCCAGAACAGGGCATTCGAGACCAGGAAGTTGACGATCTCTGTCCGCCCGTAATTGTAGATCAGCGTATCCCAATCCTGATGGCGGCCCTGCAGCGGGTTCGAGTGCTCATAGAGCGCGGTACCGTCGAACACTCCGAGCCCATGCGGGTCATCGGGAAAGTGTCCCGGCACCCAGTCGAGCAGGAGGCCGACGCCTGCGCGATGGCAGGCATCGACGAGATATGAAAACTCCGTCGGAGAGCCAAACCGGCTGGTCGGCGCAAACAGTCCTGTCGGCTGATAGCCCCATGAGCCATCGAACGGATGCTCGTTCACAGGCAATAGCTCGATGTGGGTGAAGCCCATCTCGCGCGCGTATTGGGGCAGCGTCTCGGCCAGCTCGCGATAGCTGAGCCAGGCGTTGTCGTCCTTGCGGCGCCAGGAGCCGAGATGAACCTCGTAGATAGACATCGGCGACGACACCGCATTGATGTTCGCCGGGCTGCGTGTCGGCCGAGGCAGTGATCGTTCGTCGAACACGATCGACGCCGTATCGGGCCGGAGCTCGCATGCGAACGCGAGCGGATCGGACTTGAACGGCAGCAGCCGCCCGTCACGCGCAGTGATCGCAAACTTGTAATGATCGCCGGGTTGGGCCCCGGGGACGAACAGCTCCCAGTATCCATTGCCGCGCACGCGCATTGGATGGCGCTTCGAGTGCCAGAAGTTGAAGTCGCCGACGACGGCGACGGCCTGCGCGTTGGGCGCCAGCACGACAAAGCCTGTGCCCTCCACGCCGTCGCTGACCATCGGATGCGCGCCAAGCTTGTCGTAGAGATGCTGGTGCGTGCCTTCGCCGAGCAGGTAGAGGTCGAAGTCGCTCAGGATCGGCGGGAAGCGGTAGGGGTCTTCGATCTCGACGGTGTCGTCGCCAAAGCGGGCCCGCAGCCGGTAATGCTGCGAACCGTTGGGAAGTTCGCCCGAGAACAACCCGCCCTCATGGATTCGGGCGAGCGGAACGGCGGTTCCACATTCTTCGACGACCTCGACATCCGACGCGTCGGGCAAAAATGCGCGGACGACGCTGTGTCCGTTCTCCTGATGGCGGCCGAGATAGCGGAACGGGTCGGAGTGATGACCGCGCAGGATCGCATAGGCATCGCCCGGGAGCTCGGTCATGCCAGTCTTCCTTCCCCGAGCACACGCAGCGCGCCGCTCAAAGCGACTTTCAGCCAGTCGGGCCGATGTGCCAGCTCGTACTCGATCTCATAAAAGGCTTTTTCCAGCAGGAAGAACTGCAGCACGTTGTCCGCGGTGGCTGGATCCTGAGGCCACAGCCGCGCGTCCGTCAGCGTCGCGCGATAGGCGGTGAGGAACGACTGCACGCTCGCCTCGCGCCAATCGGCGAGTGCGGCCTGAAGCTGACCGTGTTCGTCGGCCTTCACCTTCAGCGAGCGCTCGAGCGCGGCACTCACGGAATAGTCGATCGAGCGGATCAGGCCCGCGACGTCACGCGCAGCGGGGGCCTTCATTCGCCGCTCGGCGAGCGTGCGGCGCGGTTCACCTTCGAAGTCGATGATGAAAATGTCGTCCTTGACGATCAGCATCTGGCCGAGATGGAAATCGCCATGGTGACGGATGTTGAGAATCTGCTCCGGCTGCGGCAGCAGGGCGGCGAGGCGGTCTCGCAACGTCTGCCGATGCTTCAACAGCTCCTCGACCAACAGCGCATCCGCCTGGCTGACCCGCGTATTTTCAAGCCGCGCAAAGGCGCGCGATGCGCGCGACAGGATGCCTTCGATCCACCTGCTGATCTCCTCCTGCGTCGCAGCGCGTGGCCGGAAATCCTCGATGTCGTCACGGCTCGCCAGGGCAATCTGCATCTCGGCGACGCGCCTGCCGGTGTGGGTCATGTAGCGTTGATATGCAGCCTTCTCATCGCTCGCAGGCGTGGTGTCGGCCGTGCCAACGAAGCTTTCTCCTTCGACGAACCGGTCGAGCGCCGTGCCGGTGAGCGTCCACGCATCGCCCTGGTTCTCGACGAAGGCGTGGACGATGGCCACTGCGCATTCGATGTCGGGACCTTTCAGTTCGATGCTCCCGAGCAGCGCGGGGGTATTCGAGAAACCGGCGACGTCGGTCAGGAAACGACCAACGTCGGCTTCCGGATTGAGTCCATCCTCGAGTTTCCGATAGATCTTGACGACGTACCGGTCGTCCACCAGGGCTGTCGAGTTGGATTGCTCGGCCTCGACGGCGCGAACGTTCTCGATCTGGGCTTCCTCGATCGTCTGCAATCGCTCGGTCGGCTTGAAATGAATCCGGTAGTCGCCTTCCTGCAGAACCGCCGACTTGCGGAGATCGGAAAGAAGGGTCGCGATAAACCGCGTGTCGGTCGCGACATCGATCAGCGTCCCTTCCTTTGCGCCTTGTCGGACGGCGGCGAGCGCTTTCGGGTTGAAGTGACGGCGATCCAGCCGGTCCCATACGATGCGCACCGGCATCGCAAATCGCTCGCTCTCGCCATGCAGTTTGGCGTCGAACAGCACCAGCCAGGGCCGCGATTGCGGTTCGGACGAGAGCGGTACGACCGTTGCTACATGAGTTGAGATCGCGCGGGCGGAGCGTTCCGGAAACCAGCGCGCGTGGGAGAGGAAGGACGGCAGCACGTCCCGTTCGAACACTGCTTTCGTCCGCGACAGAGTCGTAAAGGTCGCGCCGGCCGGAATGACGAGCGTTTGAAAATCCGGAACGATGACAGGCGCGACGTTGGGCGAAACCGGCTTTTCCTTGAGCTCGAACCAGTAGAAGCCATATGGGCCCAGCGTGACGAGGTAGGGAAGGTCGCCGATGTCCGGGAAGGTCGTGCGGCCGAGCATCTCGAAGGGAGAACGGCCCTTCCATTGCGTCAGATCGAGCTCCGAAGCCTGCGACGCACGCGAAAGGTTGGCGACGCAGAGAATTACCTCGTTCTCGTCGATCCGCAAATACGCGAGCACCGCATGATTGGACGATCGCACGAACGTCATCGTCCCGCGCCCGAACGCTCGCGAAGATTTCCGCACCGCGATGAGCTTCTTGGTCCAGTTCAGCAGCGAGGACAGGCTGCGCGACTGCGATTCGACGTTGATGGACTCATAGCCATATACCGCGTCCATCACCGGCGGCGCGTACAGGCGGGCCGGATCGCAGCGCGAGAAGCCGCCGTTGCGGTCGGGCGACCATTGCATCGGCGTACGCACGCCGTTGCGATCGCCGAGATAGATGTTGTCGCCCATGCCGATCTCGTCGCCATAGTAGATGATCGGTGTGCCGGGGAACGACATCAGCAGCGAGTTCATCAGCTCCATCTTGCGACGGTCATTGTCCATCAGGGGCGCCAGGCGGCGCCGGATCCCGAGGTTGATGCGCGCGCGGGGATCGGCCGCGTAGGTCGACCACAGGTAGTCGCGCTCGATGTCGGTCACCATCTCGAGTGTCAGTTCGTCGTGGTTGCGCAGGAACATCGCCCACTGGCAATTGCCGGGAATGTCTGGTGTTTGCCGCAGGATATCGACAATCGGAAAGCGATCTTCCTGCGCGATCGCCATGTAGATGCGCGGCATCAGCGGAAAATGATATGCCATATGGCATTCGTCGCCGTCACCGAAATAATACTGGACGTCTTCCGGCCACTGGTTCGCCTCGGCAAGCAGAACTTTTCCTTTCGCATAGGCGTCCAGTTCGGCGCGCAGCTGCTTGATCACCGCGTGGGTTTCGGGGAGGTTCTCGTTCGAGGTGCCCTCGCGCTCGCAGAGGTATGGAATGGCGTCGAGCCGGAAGCCGTCGACGCCTGAGTCGAGCCAGCGCTTCATCACCTGCACCACGGCGCTGACGACGCGCGGATTGTCGAAATTCAGATCCGGCTGGTGTGCGAAGAACCGATGCCAGTAATAGGCCTTCGCTTCAGCATCCCAGGTCCAGTTCGATTTCTCCGTGTCCGTGAAGATGATGCGGGTTCCGGTGTAGCGCTTGTCCGTATCGCTCCAGACGTACCAGTCGCGTGCGCTTGAGCCCGGCGGACTGCGGCGTGCACGACGAAACCACGGGTGCTGGTCGGAGGTGTGATTGACGACAAGTTCGGTGATGACGCGCAGGTTGCGCCGCTTGGCTTCCGTAATGAAGCGACGAAACTCCTTCATTGTCCCGAAGTCAGGATTGATCGATCCGTAGTCGGCAATGTCATAGCCGTCGTCGCGGCCCGGGGAGGGATAGAACGGAAGCAGCCAGATGGCGGTGACGCCAAGCTCGTGCAGGTAATCGAGTTTTTCCGTCAGGCCAGCGAAGTCGCCGATCCCGTCATTATTGCTGTCGGCGAAGGCCTTGACGTGCAATTGATAGATGATTGCATCCTTGTACCACAGCTCGTCGGTGTCGGCGAACTGAGCGGTATCGATCGTCTCGAGCCTGTTCATGATCGACGCTCATATGATGCAGCGGAAAAGCAGCGCGGGGTCGAGCATCGGATCGATCCGGAGGTGAGTGCCTCCCCACTCGACCGCGCGGCGTTCGCCGGTGAAAAGATTCTCCAGGGCCAGCGGCGGCTTCGGGCCGCCGTCGGCGTGAAGCTCGATATCAGCGAGCGGCAACCAGAATTCCTGCGCGTCGCGCACGAGCGAGATCGCTCCGACAACCACGTTCTGCGCGCCATCGTCATATTTGACGAAGGCGATGATGTTGGCGTTTTCAACCGGCAGGAACCGCAGGTTGCGCGTCTGCCTCAAAGCCGGATTGGCACGCCGTGCCTCATTGATGGCGGTAATGTAACGCTTGATATTGCCCGGCTTGTTCCAGTTGCGGGTCTTGATCTCGTATTTTTCGGAATCGAGGTACTCTTCGCGCCCGGGGAGCGGCTCGTGTTCCAGCAGTTCGAAGCCGTTGTAGATGCCGTAGTTGCCCGAAAGAGTCGCGGCGAGCGCAACGCGCGATTTGAACATCCAAGGCTCGCCGCCTTGCAAATGGTAGGGAAGAATATCTGGCGTGTTGACGAAGAAGTTCGGCCGATAGTAGTCGCGCTCCGGATAGTTCGTCAGCTCGTTCAGATACGCTTCGATTTCCCATTTCTGGGTTCGCCACGTGAAGTAGGTGTAGGACTGGGTGAAACCGAGCTTCGCCAGCCCCTTCATCACTTTCGGGCGGGTAAAGGCCTCTGCGAGAAAGATCACGCCAGGATCACGCGTCTGAACTTCGCGAATGAGCCATTCCCAGAAATTGAACGGCTTGGTGTGGGGGTTGTCGACGCGAAAGATGCGAACGCCGTGATCGACCCAGAACAGGATGACATCGCGCAGGGCGTTCCAGAGCGAGCCGGCATCGTCGCAACCGAAGTCAGGATTGACGATGTCCTCGTATTTCTTGGGCGGGTTTTCAGCGTAACGCATCGAGCCATCCGGCCGCTTCCTGAACCATTCCTCGTGTTCGCGCAGCCAGGGATGATCCGGTGAACATTGCACAGCGATGTCGAGTGCGATTTCCAGATCATGCGCCTTGCAGGCGTCGACCAGCGCGCGGAAGTCGTCCAACGTGCCGAGTTCGGGGTGGACCGCGGTGTGCCCGCCGTCCTGCGAACCGATAGCGTAAAAGCTACCGGGGTCGCCGGGCGCTGCCTTCAAGGCGTTGTTGCTACCCTTGCGGTTGGTGGTCCCGATCGGATGGATTGGCGTGAAATAGAGCACGTCGAAGCCCATGGCGGCGACATCGGGCAATCGCGCGATGCAATCCCGGAACGTGCCGTGCTGGCCTGGAACTGCGCTCTGGCTGCGCGGTACCATCTCGTACCAGGCGCCGGCGACCGCCCGCTCGCGGTCGGCCACGAGCGGAAACAGGCGCGATCGTGTGAGATCGGGACGTTCCTGGGTGGACGTGAGGGCGGCAGCGAGATCGTCGGTCAGCAGCGCTTCGACTTTTCCGCTCTGCAGGTATGCATCCAGTTGCCGCCGAATGAAGGCGGAGGTTTTTTCGTCGGCGTTGATCGGCAGCGCCAGCAGTGCGGCGCCCTCCAGGGCGTCGAGGTGGACGTCCTGCCCGGCTTTCGCCTTCAGCTCGAAGCCATGCCTCCAAGTGGCGAAAGTGTCGGTCCAGGCTTCGATTGCGTATTCGTAGCGGCCGGGCTGGGTCGGGCTGAAGCGCCCGTCCCAGCGGTCGTTGTCATGCCGTACCATTGGTGCGCGTTGCCATGACGACGTGCCTTCCCGCCGCCAGATCAGTTCGGCAACGACCACATCGTGACCGCTCCGATAGATGTCCGCCCAGACGTCGATCATCTCGCCTGCAAGGCGCTTGACGGGATAGCGCCCGCATTCGATCGACGGATAGATGTCTTCAATGTGAAATGCGCCCGCGGTCGCGCCGCGCTCGCCTGGTCGCAAAGCCAAATTCTTCTGTGCTGACACAGACATCCAACGCCTACCTGCAGTGGGCTTCCCCAGCGAGCATAAGGCGGCAGGAAGTCAAAGGTTCCACAGGAACCGCGCGAACGTGTCGGTGTTAGTTTTCGTCTTCCACTGTCATCACATCGCCGAAGGTTGCATGCTCGCTTCGGCTGCTGTCATCGCGTGCAGGGATAAGCGTTTGGATATTTTGGCCGAAGCGCGTGAAGCCGGTGTGCTTCCTGATTATTACGATGCGCGCGGCCATCACCAGCATGTGCCGCTCGAAGCGCTCAAGCGCGTGCTTGATGCGCTGCCAAAGCCCTGCTCCGATTCGTCGGCCCAACCGATCGTCCATCGCCTTGGTTCGGGACCTATTCACGTGGCGGCGTCGAAACGTGACAGCACGACGCGATGGGTGCTGCTAGACGGCGCCCGATGTGTGAGCGAAGGGTATCTGGCTGACGATGCGGTTCGTCTGCCGGACAGCCTTGCAATCGGTGCCTACCGATTGGACTTGCTCGATGAAGATCGCTCGATCCACTCATCGCGACAGGTTCTTGTGGTGCCCCCGGCGGCATTTCAGGGTGATTTCGATCGCGTATGGGTGCTGGCCGTGCAGCTCTATGCTCTTCGTTCGGATCGGAACTGGGGTATCGGCGATTTCACCGATCTCAAGCACCTCATCAGCATCGCTTCTGAGCTAGGCTGCGCAGGCATCGGCCTGAACCCGCTGCACGCGCTGTTTGATGATCAACCTGCGAGTTGCAGTCCTTACGCGCCGAACAGCCGCCTGTTTCTCAATCCGATCTACATCGATGTCGAGGCGGTCACGGCAAGCTCCAGCCTGGATGCGGACCTCCGCGAGGCTATCGCACGCGAGAAGCAGCAGCCTCTCATCGACTATCCGGCTGTGTCGCGCTGGAAGCTGCAGGCGTTGCGGCACGCATTCGAGGCCTTCAAGGTGAAGCTGATGCCTGACGACGCGGCGCAGTTCGCCCGGTTTCGGCAGGAGAGGGGCATTCTGTTGCAACGCTTCGCCTGCTTTGAGACGTTGCGAAAGCAATTCCAGCGGCCCTGGTGGGAATGGCCTGAAGAGTTCCGAAAGCCGACCGATGATTGTCTCCGCAAATTCGAGGCTCAATCGGGGAGCGACACGGAATTCGTGATGTATCTGCAATGGATTGCGCATACGCAACTGCAGGCATGCACCGACTTTGCGAAGCTGAAAGGGCTCAAGGTCGGGCTCTATCTTGACGTCGCGGTCGGCGTTCGCGCCGACGGCTTCGATGCGTGGCTGGAGCAGGAAGCGATTTCGCGCGAACTGTCGGTAGGCGCGCCGCCTGACTTGCTTAACGTCGCCGGGCAGGACTGGGGTTTGTCCGGTTTCAACGGCATCGGCCTTACCGCGCGCGGCTTCGAACCGTTTCGCGCAATGATCGAAGCATCGGCTCGGTATGCCGGTGCGATCCGCCTCGACCACGTGATGGGACTTGCGCGGTTGTTTCTCGTGCCTTCGGGATTCTCGCCTCGGGAAGGGGCGTATGTCACGATGCCGCTTGAAGCGCTGCTCGGCGCGACCGCCCTGGAGAGCCAGTTGTGGCGCTGCATTGTCATCGGCGAGGATCTCGGCACCGTACCGGAGGGCTTCCGCGACAGGCTGAAGGAATGGGGCGTGTGGTCCTATCAGGTCATGCTGTTTGAGCGTGAATATGATGGCCGCTTCAAGTCCCCCGGCCAGTTCTCATCCAGCGCACTCGTAACATTCAACACGCACGATCTGCCGTCCTATGCGGGATGGCGCTCCGGCCATGATCTTCGTGTCAAGACCAGCATCGGCATTGATCCCGGCGAAAGCGCTGAGGAGCGGAGTCACGCGATCTCCGCGCTCGATCGAACGCTCGCAGAAAACGGGATTCAGGATTCAGATTTTGCAGCGGTCATCAAGTTCTTATCGTGGACACCATCGCGGATACTCGCGGTGTCGCTCGACGATATCGTCGGGCTGATCGAGCAGATCAACGTGCCGGGCACCGTTGACGAGCATCCCAACTGGCGGCGTCGTCTTCCGATTTCGCTTGAGGATCTTTCTGCGCGCTACCGGGCGGTGAACATGAAAGCCGCGCTGGAGTCGCGGCTCTGACATTGTACCCCGGTATCCCGCGCCGCGATCTCTCCTGCCGACAGGTCTATGAGTGAGGTGCCGATCTGCCGTTCGTACGGCGGCGATCGGGACCGAGCGTCAAATCCGGCGCATTGGCGCCGCTAGTGTCCCGAATCCGAAGTTCGCCATACTTCGCGGCACGCTCAGAGCGAACTTCGGATTCGATAAGGACACTAGCAAAGTCATAATTCTAGTGTCGTTCATGGTTCAGAAATTCGCTCCTCGGATTCGCGGCAAATGATGGAGCGAACTTCTGAACCACGACACTGGCTAGCGCTCGACTTTCAATGCGGCCAGCGCCGCCTTCAGTTGCTCGGTAGCGTAAGGCTTGGCCAGGAAAGTGATGCTGCTATCGTTTTTGAAGCGCTTATGCAGCGCTGTTTCGCCGTGGCCGCTGGCGATGACGATCGGCATCGATGGACGGATCGCTCGCACTTCTCCGATCAAGACGTCGCCCTTCCGGTCAGGGAGCCCGATGTCAACGATCGCTGCCTCGAAATCATCACCGAGCCTGATCTTGTTCATCGCCTCCGTGGCCGAGGCGGCGGTTTCGACCTGGAAGCCGAGCGACTCCAGTTGCTCCGCCGCCAGCATCTGGATCAGTACTTCATCTTCGACCAGAAGAATCCTTCCGGATCGTGCAGGCATGTCGACGACACTCCATTTTCGATATCGCGCCTTGATATCCGGCCGTCACCGCGGCACCAGAAGCGCTCTTGTGCTCAAGTAAATGACCGGATCCGCAGTGCTGGCGCCAGGATAACATTATGTGGGGGGAGCGTGACCATCGGCGCTTTGCGATCGGCCGCCCCGCGTCCCGAATTGGCGTCACGTTGATGGCATCGGAAGATCGATATGGTGAACAGAAGCTGAATCCGCATTGAGCTGCAGAGCCGTGGTGACATCCGCGGCACGCAATCAGCGCTTCGCCGACCGATCAGCAGCCCCGGCAAATATTCTGGATGCGTCGGTCGACTTCGCGCTCGCCTGCTTCGATGAGCGCTTCTTCCTTCCGCTCGTCCTTGGTCGGGCGTGCGGATCGTCCAACTGTGGCGCTACCCGGGCCGCCGCTGCTGCTGGTGATCCCCGGTCCCAGATTACTGGGCGGCGGCGTTGTGGAGCGAAGAATACCGCCCGTATTGGGCGCCACGCCGGTGGTCGTGCCCGGCACAGCGCCAAGGGGAGTGGCTACACCAGGCACGGCGCCGATAGCGCTGGCAGCAACGCCGCTCGGTCCGCTCGGAGCCAATTGAGCCATGGTGACGGTCGCTTGGGCCAGCAGAAGCGCGACCACGATGGCGGGCAGGTTTGCTATGGGTTTCATCACAAAAATCCCATTCTTTTGCGTCCCAGAACCTAAGTATGGGCGGAACCAAAAGTTCCCACTCGATCGATGTGGCCATTCGCTAACCGGCCCTCGCATTTCGTCGGCTCAGGCTTCCTCATTCGCCGATGGCTTTGGCCCTGACCATCATAAGGCCCGAAGGCTGTTCTCCACTTGACTCATCCATAGCCGGATGGCTATGCGTTGATCGATAGCCAGCGAGGTATAGATCCCAGAAGATGTCGAAGGCTCAGGATACTCTCTTCAAAACGCTTGCCGATCCGACGCGGCGGACGTTGTTCGAACGACTGTGCCGCGAAGGAGAGAAGACGGTCGGGGCCCTGACGGAGCGCGCCGGCGTCTCGCAACCGGTCGTCTCAAAGCATCTCGGGGTCCTGAAGCACGCCGGACTGGTGCGTGACCGGCATGAGGGGCGCCATGCATATTACAGCGCGCACCCTGGCGCCTTGGCTCCGCTGATCGACTGGACAAGCCAAATGACCGGCTTCTGGCAGAGCCGGTTCGACGATCTCGAAGACTTGCTGAAAAGGATGGATCAATGAGCAATCCCGCGACCGAAGTGCGCTCCGTTGTTGTCGAACGTGAGATGCCTTATCCGCCGGAAAAGATCTGGCGCGCGCTCACCCAATCACACCTGATCGAGGAGTGGCTGATGAAGAACGATTTCAAGCCCGACGAAGGGCACCGCTTCAATTTCAGTGCCGACTGGGGCGGCGTCGAAGGTCGGGTCGAGACGGTCGATCCGAACCGAACGCTGGCCTACACGTGGGACACCAAGGATCTCAGGAGCGTTATCACGTGGACGCTCACACCGACGGGCACGGGGACTCTTCTACGCATGGAGCAGTCGGGCTTCCGTGCGGACCAGGAGCCATACTACCGGGGCGCCCAGGCCGGATGGCAACGCTTCTTCGGGGCCCTGGAGCAAGTCTTGAAGCGCACCGACTGAGGTCTTCATCATTCAACGTCAGGCGGGTCGCGATCGGCTCGTCTTCAGGGAAGGAGGTTCAATTGAACTGGAACGCTTGGGTTCGCCAGATCCATCGCTGGCTCTCGATCATCTTTACGGTGACCGTCATCGCCAACTTCGTAGCCCTGGGACTGGGCGAGCCTCCCGCCTGGGTGGTTTATTCGCCACTGCTTCCGCTCTTCCTGCTGTTGTTCAGCGGCCTGTACATGTTCGTGCTACCGTACGCCACCAGGTGGCGCGGTGCGGGACGCGCCGTTGGGCAGGAGTGAATAGATGGCCGCCAAGGCGTCCAAGAAGTCTGCCACCGCCAAGAAAAAGCCTGCGCCGCGCAACGACGCCGGCGAGGTCGTGCTGCTCTCGGGCGGCAACCCTCAAATCGCCAAGGGCTACGGCGACGCACCCGTGCAGGCCTATATCGCAGCCATGCCGGGCTGGAAAAGCGATGTCGGGCGGCGGCTCGATATGCTTATCGGACGCACGGTCCCCGGCGTGCGCAAGGCCGTCAAATGGAATTCGCCCTTCTATGGCATCGAGGACGACGTCTGGTTCCTCAGCTTTCACTGCTTCACGAAATACGTGAAAGTGACTTTCTTTCGCGGAGCGTCGCTCGACCCTCGTCCTCCCGGCGAGTCCAAGCACAAGGACGTGCGCTACGTCGACATCTACGAGGGCAAGCTCGATGAAACGCAGTTTGCCGACTGGGTGAAGCAGGCCAGCCGTCTGCCCGGCGAACGGTTGTGAGGAGCCGATGAAGAAAGCGACGACCGTCAGAAAGAGCGACTCCCCAGCAGGTGGGGGAGACTCTCCTTCTCGGCTGATAGACGCGAGAATCAACGAGCTCGGCGATTGGCGCGGCGAGACGCTCGCTCGGATCCGAACTCTCATCAAGCAGGCCGATCCTGACGTGGTCGAGGAGTGGAAGTGGAGAGGCGTTCCGGTGTGGTCACACGCCGGGATAATCTGCACCGGTGAGACGTACAAGAGTGCTGTGAAGATGACCTTCGCCAAGGGCGCGTCGCTGGAGGATCCCGCAGGCCTCTTCAACTCCAGCCTCGAGGGCAACACCAGGCGCGCCATCGATCTCCATGAGGGCGACAAGATTGATGAAAAGGCATTGAAGGCGCTCATTCGAGACGCGGTGGCACTGAACACGTCCCAGAAGAGACCGAAGCGCGCCTGACTAGTAGTGCACGATGAAATCAGGTTTGTAAGGTCGACGACACAAATTCGGCGTCATCCCCATAGCCGTTCGAGGAACGGCGTCGCTTCGCTCGCCTATGGAAAGCGGGGATCCAGTATCCCAGAGCGTCAGAGTTCAGATCGCCAACGCTGCGGAGTACTGGATGCCCACCCTCGGAGTTAAGGACTTCGAGGTGCTCGACGCGCCGATCGTGCAATCGACGATCCCGCGCGTGGGGCGGTGAGGCGAGGACGGCATCAGGCGGTCAGCCTGCGGCTATCTGCGACACTGAAACGAGCGGCGACCTCGCCGATCAGCTGGCGGTTTACTGAAACCTGTTGGATGACGGCGACGAGTTCATCCCGGCCTTGCTCACTTAGCTGCACCAAGGGCAGCCGCACGGCGGCGGACATCAGTCCGAGCAGGCTCAGGGCCTGCTTCAACGGGATGGGGCTGGTTTTACGGAAAAGCGCAGCGGTCAGAATCGAAAGCGGGATCGAGAGCCGATGCGCTTCGGCCAGATCGCCCCGTACCAGCGCGAGGTACATGTCCCGGCACAGTTGCGGGGCGACATTGGAGGTCACCGAAATGCAGCCGTCGCCACCCTGTGCAAGGAACGCCGGCGCCGTTGCGTCGTCCCCGGAGAGCAATCGAAAATCCGATCCGACAAGGCGCCTCAGCCGTAGCGGGCGGGACACGTCGCCGGTTGCGTCCTTCAGACCGGCGAAGCGCGGATTCTCCGCGAGCCTGGCAACGGTGTCGTCAGCAAGCGCGGACACGGTTCGCGACGGTACGTCATAAAGGATGATCGGCAGATCGGTAGCCTTCGCGATCGCGAGAAAATGCGCGTGAATTCCCGCTTGTGGTGGCTTGTTGTAGTACGGGACGACCGACAGCAACGCGTCGGCTCCCGCAGCCGTGGCCATCCGTGAAAGCTCGATCGCGTGCGCAGTCGAGTTCGACCCGGCGCCTGCAACGACCGGCACGCGGCGGGATGCGATCCGGCGGGCGGCCAAGATCAACTGGCGTTGCTCGTCGATGCCGAGGGTCGGCGCTTCACCGGTCGTTCCTAAGACGACCAGTGCTGTGGCGCCGGCCTCGATCTGCAGGTCGCAGAAGCGCGCGAACGCCGCAAAGTCGACCGTGTCGCCCGTGGTGAAGGGCGTTGGGACCGCCGGCATGTATCCCGACAGCTCGCGAATTGACGACGTGGTTGATGCCATGTGCGACCGGCGCTCACGCTGCTTTTGGGAGCTGCGCTCCGGCTGACTCATGGCGGAGCGGCGTAGAGCTGAAGTCCAGCTCGACAATGCCGGCCAGCGAGACAATTGCTTCGTGCCGATTGCCGTTTTCGCCGAGTGCGAACTTCCGCGCCGCGGCCTCGTTGATGAACATGCCGCCGCGAAGATGGTCGGCATCCTGGACGATCCAACGGCCGTGGCGATCGCGGCCGAGATAGAAGATCGCCGACCTGTTCTCGAAACTTCCAGGGGAAGGGTCTTCCTTGTGCATGTTGCTCATCCAATTCTCCGCAGGTCTCGACCTGAGTTGATGCACGCAAGGTGATCCCGCCGACGTTTGAAATCGAGATAAGGAGAATCGGATCTTCATAGCCGCCGCATAGCCGCACAATCATCATCATGTGAACTTGAGCGCGAGCGATGCGAGACAGCCGTAGGCCATCGCCTCGTCCCAGTTGGTCAGCGAGCGACCGAGCATCCGTTCGCGCCGGACCGTGCCCCAGAAGAAGCATAAGAGGATGGACAGCGTCAGCAGGACAGCGACGGCGTACGCATAGCTCGTTCGGGCAAGGGTGCCACAAAGCAGAATCATGCCGAGGCGAAGCATGAACCTGACAAGAACCCTGGCGGAGCCCAGTTGATCCGGGCTTGGCAGCGGTTGCATGGCGATACCCAGCGCCCCGCCTTCAGCCTGACGTCGTCGTCGACGATCGGACTGTCACGAAAAATTCTCACAGCAGATTCGATGACGGTCGATCGGCGCGCGCCACGAGGACGTCACTGCGGTGCGCGCTGCGGCGGGCGCCACGCGTTTTACTTGCACGAGAGCCGCAAGTATGGCCAGCGCCACCGTCTCATGGCTTGTCTCGACGGCATCGTCGAGTTCAGCGGGAAGATTTGGCGAGCGCGAAAGCGAACAGAACCATAGCGCTTCATCACGGATGATGCGGCGGACCGACCAGCCCGGCAGCTCGAGCGCGACGAGCTCCAGCGCAGCATCGAGGAAGGCTCCGGACCTGCACCACTCTTCGAGCTTGCGGGTCTTGCCTGCGACCCGCAGCGCTGGGAGGCGGGTACACGCAGTTGTCATGATATCGTCGATCAGTTCGCAATTCGGCTTGGAAGCGCGACCGAGGCGACTTGCCAGGCGCTCCAGCGAATCGTCAGTTCTTGGAACAAGCAGCATGGGCGAATACTCAGTGAGCGGCCTCAATCGACCGCAGCGGTGAAGGTGGCGCGGCGAGCATAAAGATGCGAGCTGTGAGCGGCCGTTACGTTATAGTCGCGTCATAAGTGCGCGCCGGTTCGGCATCGGGCCGTCTCCTATCGTTTCGGCAATCCCCTCCAGAGATCTTGCCGGTCCCGCCACGCCGCTCGTGGTTTGCGCCTTGTCGAGGTGGCGCAGTCCTGCAGACCGACAGCCGCGGAGAACGCGTCCTTCAGCCGCGTGTCGTCGATGCGTGCTGTGAAGGTGCGCAGCATCGATCTTGCGCGCTCGTCGGGGAGCTGGGCAACTGCCTGGCAAATCTCGGCGGTGGTTCGCGTGAAGAAGGCGAACGCGGATCGGCCCGATGCACGCATCGCATCCAGCTCCCTTGCCTGACTTGCAGCAACGTCCCGGTCCAGGACATCGCGCGTGATCGCAAAGCGCAGCAGGAGCAGCTGCCATTCCCTAATACGCTGCTGGTGCCGATCGTCCCGGCCTGGATGCTCGCCCATCCGCTCGATTTGCGTGGGGGCGCCGTAGGAAAGCCAGCGTGGTCAGCGGGCCATGGCATAGGAATTCCATAGGGGGACGGCGCGATCTGAGGGAGGCCGCTGTCCGATTTGTTCGCGCGTGCGAGGCTTGATGTATGAAACGTGACCTGCCGAGCGGCATCTTTATGAGATTCCTATAACGTTTCGCGTCGATCGATCTCGAAAATATACGCCGCGAGGTGCCACGTAGGATCGAACGGAACAAGGTTCCATCGACCCGCGTTGGTGGCCTTGGTCTGGCATGCCGTTTGGCCGGCCTCGCCGGCCGGCATTCATGACAGGAGCGTTCCCATGATGGACGTGATCGTGCTGGCGGTCGGGCTTGTCTTCTTCGCCGCGACCATCGCCTACGCCTATGCGTGCGAGCGCCTTTGAAGGAAACCGCCATGGGCTTCGATTATGCGCTCGCGGCCATCGTCACCGTTGGCCTGCTCGTCTACCTCACATACGCCTTGTTGCGGCCTGAACGCTTCTAAAGGGCAATCCTCATGACTGTCATAGGTTGGGTGCAAATCGCGCTGTACTGCGCAATTCTCGTCGCGCTTGCAAAGCCGCTCGGCTGGTTCATCACTCGCGTTTTCAATGGCGAGCGGACTTTTCTCACCCCCGTTTTGCGCCCGGTCGAGACCTCGCTCTATCGGCTGGCCGGCATCGACGAAACACGCGAGCAGCACTGGTTGACCTATGCGACCGCGATGCTCGTGTTCCATGTCGCGGGCTTCCTCTTCCTCTACGCACTGATGCGACTGCAGGCCGCGCTCCCCCTCAATCCGATGGAGATGTCAGCGGTCGCGCCGGATCTCTCGTTCAATACAGCCGTCAGCTTCATCACCAACACGAACTGGCAGAACTACGGCGGAGAAAGCACGATGTCCTATCTCGTGCAGATGCTCGGCCTCACGCACCAGAACTTCCTGTCTGCGGCCACCGGCATCGTGTTGGCGGTCGCGCTGATCCGCGGCTTTGCCCGCGCGTCCGCGCAGACGGTCGGAAATTTCTGGGTCGACCTCACACGTTGCACCCTCTACATCCTGCTGCCGATCTGCATCATCTACGCGCTTTTCCTCGTGTCGCAGGGCATGCCGCAGACGCTTGGTCCCTCGGTTGAAGCCACCACGCTTGAGGGCGCGAAACAGACGATCGCGGTCGGTCCGGTGGCCTCGCAGGTCGCCATCAAGATGCTCGGCACCAATGGTGGCGGCTTCTTCAATGCGAATGCAGCGCATCCGTTCGAGAATCCGACGGCTCTGTCGAATTTCATGCAGATCATATCGATCTTCGCGATCGGCGCCGCGATGACCAACGTGTTCGGCCGAATGGTCGGTGATCAACGGCAGGGATGGGCGATACTGGCGGTAATGGGCGTCCTGTTCGTCGCCGGTGTGGCGGTGACCTACTGGGCGGAAGCGCGCGGCAACGATGCCTTCACGGCGCTCGGCCTTGCGGGCGGCAATATGGAGGGCAAGGAGGTTCGCTTCGGCATCGTCGCCTCTGCGCTTTTCGCCGTCGTGACGACTGCGGCGTCGTGCGGCGCGGTGAACGCCATGCATGACTCTTTTACGGCGCTCGGCGGTATGATTCCGATGATCAACATGCAGCTCGGCGAAATCATCGTCGGCGGCGTCGGTGCGGGTCTCTACGGCATGCTGCTGTTCGTGGTGCTGGCCATGTTCGTGGCTGGTCTGATGGTCGGCCGCACGCCGGAATACATCGGCAAGAAGATCGAGGCCCGCGAGGTGAAGCTCGCCATGCTGGCGATCCTGGTGCTGCCGCTGATGATTCTCGGCTGGACCGCCGTCGCGGTCGTCTACCCGACCGCGACCGCTTCCATGGCCAATGCCGGCCCGCACGGCTTCTCCGAGGTGCTTTATGCCTTCACTTCGCAGACTGCAAATAACGGGTCTGCGTTCGGAGGCCTCACCGGAAACATCCTGTTCTACAACCTGACGGGCGCAATTTCGATGCTGGTCGGCAGGTTCTGGATGATCGTGCCCGCGATGGCGATCGCAGGCTCTCTTGCCGCGAAGAAGTCGGTGCCGGCTTCGGCAGGGACATTCCCGACCGACGGTGGTCTGTTCATCGGTCTCGTCGTCGGCGTGATCCTGATCATCGGCGGACTCACATTCTTTCCCGCACTCGCACTGGGGCCGATCGTCGAGCACTTCGCGATGACGTCAGGCACCCTGTACTGATTTGACGACTGGAGCTGTCACCCATGGACGCCCTGCAAAATCGCAAGCGCACGCCGGTATCCACGCTGCTCGATCCGAAGATCGTCTTGCCTGCCATCGGCGCGTCGTTCGTCAAGCTCGATCCGCGGAACATGATGAAGAACCCTGTCATGTTCGTTCTCGAGGTCGTGACGGTACTGACGACGGTCATCCTCGTTCGCGACATCGTCGCTGGCAGCGATCAGATCGCGTTCGAAATCCAGATCGTGCTCTGGCTGTGGTTTACCATTCTGTTTGCAAACTTCGCCGAGGCGATCGCCGAGGGGCGCGGCAAGGCGCAGGCGGAATCGCTGCGCAAGACGCGGACCGAAACGAAAGCCAAGCTGATCGGCTCGGGCGCTGATCCGTACAAGCTCGTTCCGAGCACCAGCCTGAAGGTCGGCGACGTGGTGCTGGTCGAGGCGGGCGATACCATTCCGTCGGATGGAGAGGTGATCGAAGGGGTGGCGTCCGTCAACGAGGCCGCCATCACCGGCGAATCCGCGCCCGTCATTCGCGAGTCCGGCGGCGATCGATCGGCGGTCACCGGCGGAACGCAGGTCCTTTCGGACTGGATCCGGGTCCGCATCACCGCCGCGCCAGGATCGACCTTCCTCGACCGTATGATCGGGCTTGTCGAAGGCGCGGAGCGGCAGAAAACGCCGAACGAGATCGCCCTGAACATCCTGCTGGTCGGGCTTACGATCATCTTCGTGTTCGCCACCGTGACGATCCCGAGCTACGTCGTCTATGCGGGCGGCGCCGTCTCGGTCGTCATCCTCGTGGCACTGTTTGTCACGCTGATCCCGACGACGATCGGCGCGCTCCTGTCGGCGATCGGCATCGCCGGCATGGATCGGCTGGTCCGCTTCAATGTTCTGGCGATGTCCGGCCGCGCGGTTGAGGCGGCAGGCGACGTCGACACGCTGCTGCTCGACAAGACCGGGACGATCACGCTTGGCAACCGTCAGGCGACGGAGTTCACGCCCTTGCGCGGGGTGACGGAGCAGGAGCTCGCCGACGCGGCGCAGCTTGCATCGCTTGCGGACGAAACCCCTGAAGGCCGCTCAATCGTCGTGCTCGCGAAGGAGAAGTACGGAATTCGTGGACGCGAGCTTGCCGACGTCAACGCAAAGTTCGTGCCGTTCACGGCGCAAAGCCGGATGAGCGGTGTCGAGATCGGGCAGAGCTGGATCCGCAAAGGCGCGGTCGACGCGGTTCTCGGTTCGCTCGGCGGGGCGCCGACGGCGGTCGGCCAGTCGGGAGCCTTGCGAGCAGTGCAGCCCGGCGCGATCAGTGAAACGACCCGCGAAGTCCGGGCGATTGCCGAGGCGGTCGCAAAGGCAGGCGGCACGCCGCTGGCGGTTGCCAGGGATGGAAGGCTGCTGGGCGTCATCCATCTGAAAGACGTCGTCAAGGGCGGCATCCGTGAGCGCTTCGCCGAACTGCGCCGGATGGGTATCAGGACCATCATGATCACCGGCGACAATCCGATGACCGCCGCAGCGATTGCTGCGGAAGCAGGCGTCGACGATTTTCTGGCGCAGGCGACACCTGAAGACAAGCTGAAGCTCATTCGCGACGAGCAGGCGAAGGGCAAGCTGGTCGCCATGTGCGGCGACGGCACCAATGATGCGCCAGCGCTGGCACAGGCCGACGTCGGCGTGGCGATGAACACCGGCACGCAAGCTGCACGTGAAGCCGGTAACATGGTCGATCTGGATTCCAATCCGACCAAGCTCATCGAGATCGTGGAGATCGGCAAGCAGCTGCTGATGACGCGTGGCTCGCTCACGACGTTTTCGATCGCCAACGATGTCGCGAAATACTTCGCCATCATCCCTGCAATGTTCGTGGCATTCTATCCGCAGTTGCAGGTCTTGAACATCATGCATCTCGCGACGCCGCAGAGCGCCATTCTTTCGGCGATCATCTTTAATGCCCTCGTCATCATCGCACTGATTCCGCTCGCGCTGAAAGGCGTTCGCTACCGTCCGATCGGCGCGGCTGCTTTGCTGCGAAGGAACGTGCTGATTTACGGGCTCGGTGGAATCATCGTGCCGTTCATCGGCATCAAGGCTATCGATCTCCTGATCACCGCATTGCATCTCGCCTGAGGAGGTTCACCATGTTGAGACAAATCCGCCCGGCGCTGGTCCTGTTTGTCGCGCTGACGGTGATCACCGGACTGCTCTATCCCCTGGCGATCACCGGCATCGCGGGCGTGATCTTCCCGCGTCAGGCGCAAGGAAGCCTGATCGAACGGGACGGCAAGGTCATCGGTTCTGAGCTGATCGGTCAGGCGTTTACCGAGGACAAGTACTTCCACGGACGACCGTCGGCAACGACCGGTCCGGACCCGCAGGATTCGACCAAGACGACGGCGGCGCCCTACAATGCTTCGAACTCGATGGGCTCGAATCTGGGACCGACCAACAAGAGCTTGATCGAACGGGTCAAAGGCGACGTCGAAAAGGCACAGGCGGAGAATTCCGCCGCGCCCGTACCAGTCGACCTCGTGACGACGTCGGGCAGCGGTCTCGACCCGCATATCTCACCAGAAAGTGCGATGTTCCAGGTGCCGCGCGTCGCCAAGGCGCGTAACATTCCCGAAGAGCGCCTCCGCGTGCTTGTCCAAGAGCATATGGAGAGCCGCCTGGCGGGCATACTGGGCGAGCCGCGGGTTAATGTGCTGGCGCTCAATCTTGCACTGGATCAGGGAGCGCGCTAGTGCGCTGGATTTGACGTTCGTACCATCCTTGCCGCGGCTCCTGTGTACGAACGTCAAAATCCAAAAACGCACTAACTTTACAAAGTGGCTGCTCTTGGTTCTAACGTTCGCAGACGAGATTGCCGCAAAGTGATGCGAACGTTAGAACCGGGACACTAGTCGCTCCCACGGTCGAACGAAGGACATCGTAAGGGATGGCCGATCAGCGACGCGACACTTCCCGACCTTCGCCCGACGCCTTGCTCGAGGCGGCGCGGCGCGAGGAGGGGCGCGTCGGCAAGCTCAAGATCTTTGTCGGTGCGGCGCCCGGCGTAGGCAAGACCTACGAAATGCTTCAGCAGGCCCGTGCGCGCCGGAAGGACGGTTATGACGTCGTCGTCGGGGTCGTAGAGACCCACGGACGGAAGGAAACCGAGGCCCTGCTCGAAGGGCTGGACGTGATCCCGCGTCGCAGTGTTTCCTATCGCGGACAAGCGCTCGACGAAATGGATCTGGACGCGATCATTGCGCGCCGGCCGCAGATCGTTCTCGTCGATGAGCTTGCACACACGAACGCAGCCGGTAGCCGCCATCCGAAGCGATATCTCGATGTCGAGGAGATCCTGAGCTGCGGCATCGACGTCTACACGACCGTCAATATCCAGCACATCGAAAGTTTGAACGATGTCGTCGCGCAGATCACACATGTGCGGGTTCGCGAAACCTTGCCGGACAGGATCTTCAATCGCGCGGATGCGGTCGAACTGGTCGATCTCACGCCGGACGACCTCATCCAGCGGCTGAAGGATGGCAAGGTCTATGTTCCAAGGCAGGCGGAGCGCGCCCTCCAGCACTTCTTCTCACCGGCCAACCTGACGGCGCTGCGTGAACTGGCTCTGCGCCGGACGGCAGATCGGGTCGACGAGCAGCTTCTCGTGGAGATGCAGGCCGGCGCCATTGCGGGGCCATGGGCAGCGGGCGAGCGCATCCTTGTCTGCATCAACGAGGATGTCCGGGCTGCCGGTCTGGTCCGCTACACCAAGCGCCTGTCCGACCGGCTGCACGCGCCGTTCGTCGCCTTGAGCATCGAGACCCGCCGGACACTGCAGCTTTCCGAGCAGGAGCGCGATCGAATAGCCGATACGCTCCGCCTGGCGGAGGCGCTTGGCGGAGAAGCAGTGACGATCCCGGGCGCCGGCCGAACCATCGCCGACGATCTCATCGACTACGCGCAGTCGAACAATGTCACACAGATCGTCATCGGCAAATCGTCCCGCTCGCGCTGGTTCGAGTTGCTGCACGGATCCGTGGTCCACGATCTTGTTCGCAAGGCGGGACATATCAGCGTTCATGTCATCGCCGGTGCCGACATCACCGGTGAACCGATGCCGAAGAAGGTCGTCCGAACCGCATCGGACAATGCGGCCTTGCAGCCCGTGCCCTACGGCTTCGCGTTGCTGGCGGTGGCGAGCGCGCTCGCGATCAGCCTGCTCATTCATCCTCTTCTCGGCGTCGAGAACGTTGATCTCGTATTTCTGACAGCTGTGCTCGGGGTTGCGGTCCGCTTCGGCCTTGCGCCCTCGCTGGCTGCGAGCGTCGCTGCCTCGCTTTGCTACAACTTCTTTTTCATGGCG
Organism: Bradyrhizobium sp. LHD-71; assembly: GCF_031157255.1. Classification (GTDB taxonomy): domain Bacteria; phylum Pseudomonadota; class Alphaproteobacteria; order Rhizobiales; family Xanthobacteraceae; genus P52-10. Next base: position 100,255 of record NZ_JAVIFX010000006.1, read on the forward strand.
CCGACCTACACATTTACGATCGCCGATCCGACCAACGTCGTCGCCTTTCTTTTCTTCATCATCGTGGCGGTCGTGGTCTCGAACGTCGCCGCGCGTGTGCGGACCCAGGCCATGACGGCAGCGCTTCGCGCGCGGACCACCGAATCGCTCTATTCCTTCAGCCGGAAGCTCGCCGGCGTCGGCAGCCTGGACGATGTCCTTTGGGCCACCGCCTACCAGACCGCACTGATGCTCAAGGTGCGCGTCGTGCTGCTGTTGCCGGAGGACGGAACGATCGCCGTTCGCGGCGCCTATCCGCCTGAAGACATTCTCGATGATGCCGACCTGGCGGCCGCGAAATGGGCGTGGGAGAACAACCGCCCGGCTGGTCGCGGCTCCGATACGCTTCCGGGCGCAAAGCGTTTGTTTCTGCCGATGCAGACCGGCCGCGGGCCGATCGGCATCGTCGGGATCGACAGCGATAAGCCGGGGCTGCTGTTGTCGCCCGATGATCGGCGGCTGCTCGATGCGCTGATCGATCAGAGCGCCCTCGCCATCGAACGGGTTTTTCTGGTCGAGGACATGGATCGGGTGAAGCGAAACGCCGAGACGGACCGGCTTAGATCCGCGCTGCTCACCTCGATTTCGCACGATCTGAAGACGCCGTTGGCGGCGGTCCTGGGCTCCGCCACCACGCTGCGCGACCTGTCGAGCAAACTCAGCGAGGCGGAGAAGACCGACCTCTTGACGACGGTCATCGAGGAGTCCGAGCGGCTCAATCGATTCATTGCCAATCTTCTCGACATGACGAAACTGGAGTCTGGAGCGATCACGCCGAACGTCGCGCCGTACGACTTGCGTGAGATCGTCGACACCGCCTTGCGGCGCGCGAGCAAGATCCTCTCGCACCACAACGTCGAGCTCAAACTGGCTTCCGTTCTTCCCATGGTGGAGATCGACGCGGTCCTGTTCGAGCAGGCGCTGTTCAATGTTCTGGACAATGCAGCAAAGTATGCACCTCTGGGCTCCACCATTCGGATCGAGGGTGAACAGGATGGTCCGGTTGTTGCTCTGCGCGTGCTTGACGAAGGCGAAGGCATTCCGCCGGCCGACGTCGACCAGATCTTCGACAAGTTCTATCGCGCAAGAAAGGGTGATCAAGTCCGGCCAGGAACCGGCCTGGGACTCGCCATTGCGCGAGGCTTCATCGAGGCGATGAAAGGGACGATCACGGCGGCCAATCGCTATGACAGATCGGGTGCCGCGTTCATCATCACCTTTCCGATTCGCGCCCATGTTGGATCGTTGGAAACCGCCGCATGACAGGACCACAGCTCAAGGTGCTCGTCGTCGATGACGAACCGCCGATCCGCAAGCTGTTGCGCATGGGGCTTGCAACCGCAAACTATCAGATCCTCGAAGCGCCGAACGGCAAAACGGCGTTGACGTTGCTGTCCGAAAAGCCCGATCTCGTTATCCTCGACCTGGGCCTGCCGGATATTGATGGTCACGAGTTGTTGCGAACGATCAGGTCACGGAACGAGAGCGTGCCGATCGTCGTTCTCTCCAGTCGCGGTGACGAAGCCGGGAAGGTCCGCGCGCTTGACTATGGAGCCGACGACTATGTCACGAAGCCGTTCGGCATGGATGAGCTTCTCGCCCGCCTGCGTGCAGCGCTGCGACACCAACTCCAGGTCCATGGCGAGCGACCGATCTTTCGCGTCGGCGATCTCTCCGTCGATCTGGTCCGCCGTATCGTCAAGGTCGGCGAGAAGGAGGTGAAGCTTTCGCCGAAGGAGTATGACCTGCTGCGGCTGCTGGTACAGCATGCCGGCAAGGTGCTGACACACAGATTTCTGCTCAGCGAGCTTTGGGACGACCTGACGGATGCGCAGTATCTGCGGGTGTACGTGCGTCAGCTCAGGCAGAAGGTCGAGACCGATCCCGAGCGGCCGCAATATATCCAGACCGAGACCGGTATCGGCTACCGTCTGCGATCGCCTGATTAAGCGCGGAAGGTGAGTGCAATGGAAATATCCGAGGTTCTGGCCGAGCGTGACGTGCTCATGGACGTCGACGTGACGGACAAGACCGCGATTCTGAACCGGCTTGCGAAGCAGGCGGCGGATGCGTTGGAATTGAAGGCCGCGGAGGTCGAAACCGCACTTCAAGAGCGGGAAAAGCTCGGCTCGACCGGGACGGGCGATGGAATCGCAATTCCTCACGCACGCTTGCGAAAGGTCACGCGACCGATCGGGGTTTTCGCCCGCAGCAAGAGGCCCATCGACTTTCAAGCCATCGATGGCGAGCCCGTCGACCTCTTCTTCCTTCTGCTACTGCCCGCGAGCAATGAGGGACGATATCTCAGCGTGCTCGCGGCAGTTGCGCGCAAGCTACGGAATGCTGACACGCAAGCAAGACTTCGAAGCGCGGACACCCAGGCCAGGCTATATGCAAGCTTACGCGCTTGAAGCGCGTGGCTGTCCCTGCGGCAACATGAGGGCGACGGCGTGTGGGCGCTCGCCCCGATGTTGCCAAGCAATTGACAGGATTGATTTCGCGTTCTTAAAGTGAATCGACGGTTCCCTTCGGGGATTAAACGGGAACGCAGATGTCGGCTTCGCCAATTGGTTTTGCCCGATCAAGCTGCGGCTGCCCCCGCAACTGTGAGCGGTGAATCTGTCGTCAAAAATGCCACTGGGGTCCTCGGCTCCGGGAAGGCGACGACCGATGATGATCCGCGAGCCAGGAGACCTGCCGTCAGCCGTGGTCACACGCGAGCATATCGATCGGGGTGTATCGGTAGGTGCCTGACCTGCTGCGGTTGCAGCGGCGAGGGGCTTCGTTCGCGGTGACGTGCCACATGCTGTCACCCGAGGCCTCTCGCTATGGGGAAATTGCCCTTTACAACCAGCACCCGTTTGCGGCCACTGCTGCAGTCTGTTTTGCTTGCCGCCCTTGCCGCTGCGGGACTGCCATCCATCGCCAGCGCCCAGCAATCGGCGTCCCCGCCGGATGTGCTGCCGACCATCGTCATCAGCCCGACCAGCCTGCCGACACCGGAAGCTCAGATCGCCAACTCCGTCACCGTCGTCACCGCGGAAGACATCGAGCGCGAGCAGCGGCGAACCGTTCCGGACATCCTGGCGAACGTTCCGGGCCTCAATGTCGTGCAGGCCGGCGGGCCGGGATCGCAGACATCCGTGTTTGTGCGCGGCACCAACGCTAACCACGTCAAGGTTCTGATCGACGGAATCGACGTCAGCGACCCGAGCAATCCGGCGCGCACATTCGAATTCGGGCATCTTCTCGCCAACGATATCGAGCGTATCGAGGTGCTGCGCGGCCCGCAGAGCGGCCTTTATGGGTCGGACGCGATCGGCGGCGTCATCTCCATCGTCACAAAGCGCGGCAAGGGCCCGGCGAAGGTCACGGGCCTGGTGGAAGGCGGAAGTTTCGGCACGTTCAATCAGGCGGCGAGTCTGAGCGGCTCGAAGGAGAACTTCGACTACGCATTCAACGTGATCCATTTCCGCGCCGCGGATACGCCGGTCACGCCGCCGAACCTGCTGCCGCCGGGGCGCGCAGCGATCGGCGATTTTTACGACAACACCACGGTGTCCACCAAGCTCGGCCTCGACATCAGTGAAAGCTTTCGCCTGAACTATGTCGGCCGCTACACCGAGAGCGAGTTAAGGTTCACCCAGGACGAGTTTCTGCCACCGACATTCGCGGGCGTGCCGCGCGCGGAGCAGAGCACCCAGAATCTCAAGCAGTTCTTCACCCGCGCTGAGGCGGTGTGGACGGGCTTCGATGGTCGCTTCACCAACTATTTCGGCGTGAACTACACGGATCATCGCACCGAGAATCTGCTGACTCCGACCTCGATCCCGACGATCAACACGGGTCAGCGTACGAAAGTGGACTGGCGCGGCGTCTCGCTGCTGATGCCCGGGCAAACCCTCGTCACCGGCCTTGAGCACGAGATCGAAAGCATGGGCACGGCGTTCGTCAATGCCGACAATGCCAACAGCGGCGGCTATATCGAACTGCAGTCGGAGTTCGCGCAGCGCCTCTTCATCGTCAGCAATGTTCGCCACGACGCCAACGAGCGCTTTGGCGAGGCGACCACGTATCGTGTCGCGCCGGCGCTGCTATTGCCGGTGACCGAGACCAAGCTGAAGGCGAGCGTCGGCTCGGGGTTCAAGGCGCCGACCCTCAACCAGCTGTTCGTCGATTTCCTGCCGACCTTCGTCGCCAACCCCAACCTGTTGCCGGAGGAGAGCGTCGGCTACGACGTCGGCTTCGAACAGCCGCTGTTCAACAATCGTGTTCGTTTCGGCGCGACCTGGTTTCATAATGACATCACCAACCTGATTTCCGGCACCGGCATCGTGCAGACGGTCCCGTTCACCGTGCGCACCAACGTCAATGTCGGCAAGGCGGAGACCTCGGGCGTCGAGGCGTTCATCGCGGTCAATCCGACCGACCGGCTCTGGTTCCGCGCGGACTACACCTACACCGACGCGTTCGACGCCATCACGCACGAGCGGCTGCTGCGCAGGCCGCGCCACAAGGCAAGCCTTGCAGCGGGATGGAATCCGATCGATCCGCTGACACTGTCGGCGACGCTGCTGTACGTCGGAGAGTTCATCGACGGCAACCGCGATTTCTCGATCCCGCGGCTGGTCGCACCCGGTTTCACCGTGGTCAACATCGCCGCGGACTACAAAATCAACGACTACGCGAAGGTGTTTGCCCGGATCGACAATCTGTTCGATGAGCGCTACGAAGAGCCGACGGGCTTCCTGCGTCCGGGATTTGCGGTCTACGGCGGGGTGCGCCTGACCAACTAGAGCGTATTCGGTTCACGTTGAGTACGCTCTAGATTCCCTGTTTGTGGTCGCATCTTCTTGCGGAAAGCCGGTATCCATCTTTCCGGAAAATGCTCTGGGGCAAACACACGAGACGGAGTGAATGCGGCTTCTGCCATTCGCAACATGGATTGCCGGCGCAGCGGTTCTTGCGCTGCTGCTGCCGACATCGGCCGGCGCAGCGCAAAAGATCGTCTCGCTCAATCTGTGCACCGACGAACTGCTGCTACGGCTCGCCGACCGGCCGCGGATCGCCTCGGTGACCTGGCTGTCGCGCGATCCGGCCACCTCGAACGTGGCAGCGCTTGCAGAGCGGGTCCCCGTCAACTACGGCTCCGCTGAGCAGGTCGTCGTGTCCAATCCTGATCTTGTGTTGGCCGGCACCTTCACAACCCGGGTCACGGTCAGCATGCTCAAGCGCACAGCGGTGCCGGTCGTCGAATTCGGCGTGCCGCGCAGTCTGGATGAGGTCCGGCAGCAGATCCGAGACGTCGCGGCGCTCGTTCAGGCTGAAGACAAGGGCAAGCAGCTGATCGACGAGATCAACCGGCGCATCGATGCCGTCGCGAGCAAAGCACGCGCAGTACGGCCGACCGCCGTCGTGCTGAATCCCAATGGCGCGACGGTCGCGCGGGGCACGCTCGCGGATCAGGTGATGACGGCTGCGGGACTGGAAAATATTGCTGCGAGGCTGAACATCGACAACTACGGCGAAATTCCACTGGAGATGGTCGCGCTGCACCAGGTGGATGTGCTGATCGTCAGCGCGAGCCGCGACGGCCCGCCCTCGCAGGCGACGGAGATGCTGCGCCACCCGATTTTATCGAAGCTTGCGCGGACGCGGATCGTCGTGCTGCCGGGGCGGTTGTGGAATTGCGGCGGCCCGGGGGTGGCCGAGGCGGTCGAGCGGCTGGATGCTGTCGCCACCGATGTCGTCCGCGGCCGATCATGATGGCCGGCGAAATCATCACGCGTCTTCCGTTGCATGAGCGCGTCTCCTACGGCGTGCTGGTCACTTATCTGGCGCTGCTGCTCGCCGTGTTGGCGGCGGGATCATTGTCGGTCGGCTACGCGCCGCTCGATTTGCATCAGGCTGCGTCCGACGTGCTGCACGGAGAATCGAGCCTTGGCGCGCTGGTGCTGGTCGAGCTGCGCATTCCGCGAATGGTCCTCGGCGCGCTGGTCGGTTTCAGCCTCGGCGTGGCCGGCGCTGCCATGCAGGGGCTGCTGCGAAATCCGCTGGCGGAGCCGGGCATCACCGGCGTGTCGGGGATGGCGGCGCTCGGCGCAGTGATCGTATTCTATTTCGGCTTCGCGGAGACAGCGCCGCTGGTGCTGCCGCTTGGCGGCATAGCCGGAGCAGCCGTCGCGACCTTCATGCTCTATGGCATTGCCGGCCAGGGCGCCGGCACGATGACGCTGATTCTGGCGGGCGTTGCGATCAACAGCTTCGCGGGCGCGCTGACGTCGCTCGCGCTCAACCTGGCGCCAAATCCGTACGCAGTAACGGAGATCGTCTACTGGCTGCTGGGCTCGCTGGCTGATCGCAGCCTGCAGTATGTCTATCTCGTCCTGCCGCTGATGGTGATCGGCTGGATCATGCTGATCATGACGGGCCCCGCGCTCGACAGCCTGACGCTCGGCGAGGATACGGCCGCGAGTATGGGTTTCAACCTCCCGCGGCTGCGCATGCAGTTGATCGCAGGCACCGCTCTATGCGTCGGCAGTGCGGTCGCAGTCACCGGTGCGATTGCGTTCGTCGGCCTCGTGGTGCCGCATCTGTTGCGCCCCTGGGTCCGGCAGCAGCCAGGCAAGCTGCTGCTGGTCAGCGGCCTCGGCGGCGCGGTGCTGACGCTGATGGCAGACGTTGCGGTGCGATCGCTGCCGATCAGGCCGGAGCTTAAGCTCGGCGTGGTGATGGCAATCATCGGCGCGCCATTTCTGTTCAGCCTGATCTGGCGCCTGCGCAGCGAAGCCTGATGCGGATCGAGGCGCAAGGAATTTCCGTCCGGCTCGGCAGCGTCGATGCGCTGCAGGGGGTCGATTTCGTGGCGGAGGCCGGTGAGATCGTCGGGCTGATCGGACCGAACGGATCGGGCAAGACGACCCTGCTGCGGACGCTCGCGAACTTGCGTCCCTCCGACCGCGGCCGGGTGCGTTACGAAGGCAGGAGTGCTGCCGAGGTCGGCGCCGCTGAGCTGTCGCGGCAGATCGCCTACCTTGCACAAAGCGGCGAAGCGCACTGGCCGATGCGGGTCGAGGCGCTGGTCGCGCTCGGCCGGCTGCCGCATCGCCGCCGGTTTCAGCGGTCAGCGGCCGCCGATCGCGCGGCGATCGAGCGTGCCATGCTTGCGACGGATATCGTTTCCTTGCGCGAACGGACGATGACCCAGATCTCGGGCGGCGAGCGGATGCGCGTGCTGCTGGCGCGGGCGCTGGCGGTGGAGGCGCCGATGCTGCTCGCCGACGAGCCGGTTGCGGCGCTCGATCCGCTGCACCAGTTGCAGGTGATGGACCTGTTGCGGAAGAAAGCGGCGGCAGGGGGCGGGGTGGTCGTAGTGTTGCATGATTTGGCACTTGCAGCGCGATTCTGCGATCGGCTAGTTTTGCTCGACGGCGGCAGGGTTCTCGCCGCGGGCGACCCTGCGGCGGTCCTGACAGATGACCATCTTGCCACGGCATTCGGTGTCGAGGTCGTGCGGGGTGAGCACCAAGGTGCAGCCTTCGTGGTACCCTGGGCGCCGTCAGAAAAGTTGGCGGGCTTCGCGGATGAGCAAGCAACCAACGACAACAACAAGGAGCCTCGCCCATGAGCGCCAGTGAAACCACGATCGATACCGGCACCAGCGACCTGCTTTGCAGTATCTCGTCCGGCGTTGCCACTATCACGCTGAACCGACCCGAGGCGAAGAACGCGCTCTCGCCGGCGATGTCGCAAGGGCTGCAGGCGGCGCTCGCCAACTGCGAGAGCGATCATGCGGTCCGTGTCATCCTGCTGACGGGGGCGGGCAATGCCTTCTGCGCCGGCGGCGACGTCAAGAACATGGGTGATCGCAGGCCGAAGACGCTGACGCCGGAAGAGCGCGTCAAGGAGATGAAGCAGCGGCATCGCGGTGTCGGCGGTGGCATCGCCTCGGCATCGAAACCGACGATTGCTGCCTTGCCGGGCGCGGCAGTCGGCGCGGGCCTTGCCATCGCGCTCGCCTGTGACATCCGTGTTGCCGGGCAATCCGCGTTCCTGTCAGGCGGTTACGCCAAGATCGGCCTGAGCGGCGACTATGGCATCGCCTGGCTGCTGACGCGCACGATCGGCACCTCGATGGCGCGCGAGATGATGTTCACGTCCGACCGCATCGATGCGGCGCGCGCCGAGAAGCTGGGCCTCGTCAACCGTGTGGTGCCCGACGCTGAGCTTGCATCCGCATCGCGCGCGCTCGCCCAGCAGATCGCCGACGGTCCGGCTGACGCGATCCGGATGATGAAGCAGAACCTGAACGAAGTGGTCTCGCTCGATTACTTCACCGCGATCGATCACGAGGCCGAGCGGATCGTCCAGCTCTCGGCGTCCGAAAATCACAAGGAGGCCGTGCGCGCCTTCGTGGAGAAGCGTAAGCCGGTGTTCAACAAAGCGTAATGCGCGATACTATTGCGGGCTCGGCCCGCTCAGACGAACAGCGAATCCAGCGACTTCGACAACTCGCTGAATTCCCTGTGCTTCAGTAATCCCGGCTGATGGATCACGGCGTCGACGGCCTGCGTTGCGGCCTTTCGGTTGGCGATGCACGTCGCCAGCCGTTGCAGCAGCGCGTCTGCGTCCGACGCCGCCAACTGCGGCATGAACAGCTCCGATGTCGCGTATGATGCGGCGTCGCTGACGATCGGGATCAATCCGCTCGACAGATAGTCCACGAGTTTCACGTCCGACTTCGCGTCGAAATAGCGTTGCGCCTGTTGCGGCAGGCGTGTGGGCATTGGCGCGATGGCGACGCCGCCTGCAAGGGTGCGCAGGTAGCCGCGGTAGGACGTGAAGTCGAGATGGCCGATATGTCGCGACCGTTCGAACAGCCCGCGAAGATCCTGATCAAATTGCCCGATCAGAATGGCCTCATAGCCTTCACGGTTGAGCAAGGTTGCGAGGTTGGTCGCGAACTGCGGATTTTCGCGCAGGAAGAACGGCACGTCACTCGAGGTCCAGACCAGTTGCCGCCGGCCGTCGGCTCGCTCGGGGGGCGCACATTGCGAACAGCCGTTCTTGAGAACCATGATCCTGTCGGCTGAAACGGGCGCATCTTCCTGCAGGGAGGCCTTCAGTCTGTCGCTGGCGACGGTGATCGCAGCGGCGTGTTTCAGACACCAGGCCACACGGTTGAGCATGGTCCGCTTGGAGGACGCCACGAAATCCGGCATCGATGTCAGAAGGTCATCCATGTCATAGATGATCGGCACGTGACTGTTTGCCTTGAGAAAGGCAAATTGCGCCGTCGAGACGTTCCGCTGACACCAGATATGCGTGAACGAATAAGTCTTAAGTCCCTCCATCGTCATCGCCCGGTCGGCGACCTGATAATCGGCGATCACGCCCCGGCCGAGCAGCGCGTTCAGGTAGGGCTTGATGCGGATTTCACCGATGAACGTGCTCGAATAGAGCGCGAGGACTTTCGCAGGCCTGACATCGCTGCGATGCAGGTATGGGCTTTTCCTGAAGAACATTCGGCTCTTTGGCAGTTCACCGGTGGGTTGCGGCGGGCAGGATCAAAGGCCGAAAACGCCGCACGCGTCAATCGCCGGCCTCCGGCGCCTTGATTCCAGGGCGCAACTCGATTCTATAGAGGAATCCGAGATGGACAGGAGGATGCAGCTGGCGATGAAGTTGGCGCTCGCCATCGTGAGGCTGTTTCCCCATGGCGGCCTGCAGCGCGATTGCATGGCCATTGCCCGGCTGCTCGGCGCGCAAGGGCATCAGGTGACGATCCTCACCTCGCGGCTGGAAGGTGATGTCGGCGGCGATCTGGATGTGGAAACGCTGCCGGTGCGGGCATGGACCAACCATGGACGAAATGCTGCTTTCTCGAAAGCGCTTGCGCGGCGCTGCACCGGAAAATTCGATCGGATCATCGGTTTCGACAAGCTCGAGGGCCTCGATCTTCTCTACTGCGCCGATCCACCCGTCGCCCTGCGCTACAGGCGGCGCTTGTCGCGCGTGCTGCCGCGCGAGCGAACATTGACGCTGCTCGAGCGCGCCTGCTTCTCGCGGGAGGCGACGACGAGGCTGCTGCTGTTGAGCGAGCCGCAGGCCGATGCGTACCGCAGCGCCTGGCAGACGCAGGCCGAACGTATCACGCTGCTGCCGCCGACGGTCAAGGCGGAGCGGCGAAACCCTGAGCTGCGCACCGACGGAACGCGCAAGCGGCTGCGCGAGGAAATGTCCGTTGCCGCGAATGACACGGTATGGCTTGCGATCGGTCACCAACTTCGCGTGAAAGGGATCGATCGCACACTCGAGGCTCTTGGAGCATTCCCTGATGCACGGCTCGTCATTGCGGGCGTGACCGCAGACTCGAAAGCCGGCCGCAGGCTATTGCGGCTGGCCGGCAGGCATGGCGTGCGCGATCGCGTTCGGCCGGCCGGCATTCGCGAGGATATACCGGAGCTGATGGCGGCGGCTGATCTCTTGGTCCACCCTGCGCGCACGGAAACGACCGGGACCGTCATCCTCGAAGCCATCGTCAACGGTTTGCCGGTTGCCGCGAGTGCTGCTTGTGGCTATGCCGAGCATATCGTGCGGGCGAATGCCGGGCTGGTGTTGCCCGAGCCGTTCTCGCAGGCCGCCTATATCTCCGGCCTCCGCGAGGCGAAGCCCTCGAGCTTGCGCAAACAATGGAGCGCGAACGGCGTCCGCTACGGGGAAACAGTCGACCTTTATCACGGCCTTGCTCGGGCCGCATCCATCATGGCAGGCTCCGCATAATTGTGGCGAAGAGCAATCGTCTCGACAATAAACGTTGGCCGCCCTTGCTCATTTGTTTGTATCGACTAAGTAACGGACATCTCTTCGCGGTGTCCGCCCGGATGCTGTCACCAATTCGCAAGGCCCGGCCGATCCCGCGTCCAGCTTACTGACCTCCTCATGTCCCCGATCATTTCCGTCTCGGGTCTCACAAAGACCTACGGCTCTGACTTCCACGCGCTTCGCACGATCAACCTCGAGATCAACCGCGGCGAGATTTTCGCGCTGCTGGGGCCGAACGGCGCCGGCAAGACGACGCTGATCGGCATCATCTGCGGCATTGTCAATCCAAGCCAGGGCAAGATCACGGTCGGCGGACACGACATCATTCGCGACTACCGCGCGGCGCGATCGCTGATCGGTCTCGTGCCGCAGGAGCTTGCGACCGATTCGTTCGAAACAGTGTGGGCGACGGTCAGCTTCAGCCGCGGCCTGTTCGGCAAGAAGGCCGATCCCGCGCATCTCGAAAAGGTGCTCAAGGATCTGTCGCTGTGGGACAAGAAGGATTCCAAGATCCTAACGCTTTCCGGTGGTATGAAGCGGCGGGTGATGATCGCCAAGGCGCTGGCGCATGAGCCGAGCGTGCTGTTTCTCGACGAGCCGACCGCCGGGGTCGATGTCGAGTTGCGTAAGGACATGTGGGAGATGGTGCGCGCATTGCGGGCATCCGGGGTGACGATCGTGCTGACCACCCACTACATCGAAGAAGCCGAGGAGATGGCAGACCGCATCGGCGTCATCAACAAGGGCGAGATCGTACTGGTCGAACAGAAGGCCGAGCTGATGCGCAAGCTTGGCAGGAAGCAGATGACGCTGCATCTGAAGACCAAGCTGGATATGATACCCGCCGCACTGGCTGCGCACAATCTGACGCTGGCTGATCAGGGCAGGGAGCTGATTTACACCTACGACACTCAAAGTGGTCGCACCGGCATCACGGCTCTGCTCGATGATCTCGGTGCCGCGGGCATCAGCTTCAACGACCTGCATACGACGCAATCCTCGCTCGAGGACATCTTCGTCGATCTGGTGAGACAGCGATCATGAACTGGCGGGCAGCGGCAGCGATCTACAAGTTCGAGATGGCGCGCACCGGGCGGACGCTGCTGCAAAGTATCGTCTCTCCGGTCATCTCCACCTCGCTCTATTTCGTCGTGTTCGGGGCCGCAATCGGCTCGCGCATCACCGAAATCGAGGGCGTCAACTACGGCGCGTTCATCGTGCCGGGATTGATCATGCTGACGCTGCTCACCCAGAGCACCGCAAATGCGTCGTTCGGCATCTATTTCCCCAAATTTGTCGGCACCATCTACGAAATCCTGTCGGCGCCGATCTCGCCGATGGAAATCGTGGTGGGCTACGTGGGCGCCGCAGCGAGCAAATCGATCATCCTCGGCCTGATCATTCTCGCCACCGCCGGATTCTTCGTGCCGCTGCAGATTCTGCATCCGTTCTGGATGATCGCATTCCTGGTGCTGACCGCGGTAACCTTCAGCCTGCTCGGCTTCATCATCGGCATCTGGGCGGACGGGTTCGAGCAGTTGCAGTTCATTCCGCTATTGATCATTACCCCGCTGACGTTCCTCGGTGGCACCTTCTACTCGGTCAACGTGCTGTCGCCGGTCTGGCAGACGATCGCGCTATTCAACCCTATCGTGTACCTCGTCAGCGGTTTTCGCTGGAGTTTCTACGGCATCGCGGATGTCGGCGTGGGCGTCAGCCTCGGCATGACGCTGTTGTTCCTGTTCACCTGCCTTGGCGTCGTATGGTGGATTTTCCACACCGGCTATCGCCTCAAGCGGTAATCTGCCGTTCGGCATGGTTGCCTTGCGTCGCCGATTGTCCCATGACATGCGCCGCATTCCCGCATAGATTTCGCCCGCATCGCGGCAGGTGAAAGTGGCGGGAAACGATGACGGACGTGGTCGACGAGGCTCTTGACGGCTCTCTAAATGGTACGCTTGGCGGCTCCCACAGCTCGCATTGGGGGGCGTTCAAGGGTGTGTGGCAGGGCGATACGCTGGTCGTCACGCCGCATCCGCGCGATCCCGATCCGAACCCGATTATTCAGAATTTCCCGTCGGCGCTGCGGCACCGGGCACGCATCGACCGGCCTTACGTGCGGCGCGGCTGGCTGGAAGGCGGACCCGGCAAGGACGACCGCCGCGGCCGCGACGAGTTCGTCGCCATGGAATGGGACGAGGTGCTCGATCTCCTTGCCAGTGAGCTTGCGCGCGTGCGCGATGCCCACGGTCCTGGCGCGATCTTCGGCGGTTCCTACGGCTGGTCCAGTGCCGGCCGCTTCCATCACGCTCAGAGCCAGATCCATCGGTTCCTGAACACGGCACTCGGCGGCTATGTCCGTTCGGTCAACAGCTACAGCGCCGGGGCCTCCAATGTTCTGCTGCCGCATATTCTCGGCGGTTATGACGATGTCACGCGCCGCAACGTATCGTGGGACGATATCGTGCAGTACACCGACATCGTTCTGGCTTTCGGCGGCATGGCCGCAAAGAACTCCCGCGTGGCGTCCGGCGGCATCAGTGAGCACACCGAACGCAAGGCGATGGGGCAGGCGCGCGCTCGCGGAACAGAGTTCGTCCTCGTCAGCCCCCAGCGCTCGGACCTGCCGCGTGAGGCGGAGGCAGAATGGATCGCGCCCGCTCCGGGAACCGACGTCGCGCTGATGCTCGGCATCGCGCATACGCTGGTGGCAGCCGGTCTGCACGATCGGGCCTTTCTCGACAGTCACTGCGTCGGCTGGAGCGTGTTCGAGGATTACCTGATGGGCCGTAGCGACGGTGAGCCGAAGACCGCCGCCTGGGCGGCGCCGATCTGCGGTATCGCTGCGTCCGAGATCGAGGCATTGGCACGGCGTCTCGCCGGCAAGCGCGTGCTGATCGTCGTGTCGCATTCGATGCAGCGTTCCGAGCACGGCGAGCAGCCGGTGTGGATGGGCGCGGTGCTGGCGGCGATGCTGGGACAGATGGGCTTGCCCGGCGGCGGCTACAACTATGCGCTCGGCGCCGTCGCAAACTACGGCAAGCGGATGAATGCTGTCCCGGTCGCGGCCCTGCCGCAAGGACAGAACGCGGTGCGGGATTTCATACCCGTCGCGCGCATCTCCGACATGCTTCTCAATCCAGGAAAGCCGTTCGACTATAACGGCCAGCGGCTGACCTATCCGGATATCAAGCTGGTCTACTGGGCCGGCGGCAATCCGTTCCATCATCACCAGGACATCAATCGCCTCCGTCGCGCATTCTTCGGCCTCGAGACGCTGGTGGTGCACGAAATCGCCTGGACCGCCACGGCGCGACATGCCGACATCGTCCTTCCGTGCACGATGACACTGGAGCGCGAAGACATCGGCGCAACGCCGACAGATCAGCTGATGATCGCCATGCACCGGCTCGCGAAGCCGTTTGCCCAGGCGCGTGATGACTACGATATTTTCGCCGCGCTCGCCGAGCGGCTGGGCCAGCGAGAGGCCTTCACCGAAGGTCGCAGCACCCGCGACTGGCTGCGCCACATCTATGCGACGACCCAGAAGGCGCTGGCCACCAAGGATTTGCCGGCGCCCGATTTCGATCATTTCTGGGGCGAGGGCGAACTCGAGCTGCCTGCTTTGCCTGCCGACGGCGGCATCCTGCGTGCGTTCCGTGATGATCCGCAAGGCAAGCCACTGCCGACCCCGAGCGGCAAGATCGAGATCTTCTCAAAGACCATTGCCGGCTTCGGCTACGCCGACTGTCCCGGCCACCCTGCCTGGTTGGCACCGTCGGACGTACCCGACGAGAAAGCGCCGCTGCATCTCGTCGCCAATCAGCCCGCGACGCGGCTGCACAGCCAGTTCGATTTCGGCGGACATAGCGACGCGGAGAAGCTGCGTGGTCGCGAGGTGATGAGCATTCACTCCCTGGATGCTGCAGCACGCGGCATCAAGGACGGTGATATTGTCCGTCTTTTCAACGCTCGCGGAGCCTGCCTGGCTGCGGCGAGCGTGACCGACGACATTCGCGTCGGTGTGGTGCGGTTGCCGACCGGAGCCTGGTACGATCCGGAAGACGCTGAAGAGGACAACCCGCTTTGCGTGCACGGCAATCCGAACGTGTTGACACGCGATATCGGCACGTCGTCGCTCGCGCAAGGCTGTTGCGGACAGCTCACGACCGTGCAGGTCGAACGGTTCACCGGCAATCTTCCGCCGATCAGGACATTCGATCCGCCAGCTTCTGTCGAGCTGCGCATGATCGCAGGGCGGACAAAATCGTAAACTGAAGCTTGCCGCGATTGCAGAGTCGCGGCCTTCCTCACGGCGAGTTGAAAGGCGAGGTTTCAGTTCGTCGCCTGCGTTTCCAGATAGGGCCGTCTTTCGTTAATCGGATTCAGAATTGATTCAAATGTCCCACGTAAATGCGGGCAAATGATTAGGAAAATTCGCAACTTCCTGGCAATACGTTTCCTGTCCGCGTTCGACTTCGTGTTGATCGTTGCGGCGGTCGTCGTTGCATTGGCCTCGATTATCAGCGGGTTTTCTCAGCTCGCGGGTGGCGGCTGACGATCGCCCGCGCGCAATGGCTGCGCCAACATGTTTAACGCCATGGCGCCGTTCGGCACTTTGGGATAGGTTTTCGGGAAAACCAGAGGAAACTCCCGATGACTTACGATTGGCCCTCGCTCGTCGACGAATTGTCTTCGCTCTTGAAACTGCGCACCATCCCGTTCGGCATGAAGATGTTCGAGCGGCGCGAGGACATGGAGGCAATCGAGCGCATCCGCCGTCCGCAATCGATCCATACGCTCGATCAGATCGTCGGCCAGGCATCGCGGCTCGGCTGGACAGTCGGAATCACCGCGGACGATCTGGTGGGCGCGCAGTGCCGCGCAGTGGTCGGACTCGGGAACGCCAAGACCGAGGCCTGGCAATCCGGGCAACACATGAAGGGCGTCTGGTTCTCCACGCTTGAGGACGCAACCGCGCACCAGAGCGCGATGCATTGCGTACCGGACGGAAAATACGACGCGCTGGCGGTTGGGCCTCTGTCGAGCGGCAAGCTCGATCCCCCCGACATCGCGCTGTTCTATGCGACGCCGGGCGCGATGATCTACTTCATCAATGGTTTGCAGTGGTCGGGCTACAAACGGTTCGACTGGAGCGTCGTCGGCGAATCCGCTTGCGCGGACTCATGGGGCAGGGCGCTGACGACCCGGCAACCCAGCCTGTCGATTCCCTGCTTCGCCGAGCGTCGCTACGGCGGCGTGCTCGACGAAGAGATGCTGATGGCGACGCCGCCGGAGCATCTCGCGAGCGCGATCACCGGCATGAAAGCGCTGTCGAAGAATGGATTCCGCTATCCTTTCCCGCAATACGGCGTCCAGCAGGACGTGCGCGCCGGCATGGCGGTGAGCTATCCGGGAAGGAAGTGACGCGCTTCAGCTCAAGCCGACTCCCGGACGCGGATGGCGTTGTCCACCAGCGTTTTGCCGAGCGACCAGACCGCACCCGGCACACGATGCGCGCCGGCGATCACCGAATCGAACGAGCTCTCGATCCATTCGCAGTCCTCGTCGGTGATCGTCAGCGACGGAAGAATCTTGATCGTGTGGCTGCCATGGCCGGAAACCTGCGTCAGCACCTTGTGATCCTTGAACAGCGGAATGGTGATGAGCTGGCAGAACAGCC
The DNA here is from genome assembly GCF_031157255.1 of Bradyrhizobium sp. LHD-71. Lineage (GTDB taxonomy): Bacteria > Pseudomonadota > Alphaproteobacteria > Rhizobiales > Xanthobacteraceae > P52-10. Next base: position 116,801 of record NZ_JAVIFX010000006.1, read on the forward strand.
CGGCGCTTGCCGTCTCCAGCACGTTCCACGAGGCCTTCAGCGCAAACGACTTGGGCGGGCCGAATTCGATGCCGATCATCAGTCCCTTGCCGCGGACCTCTTTCACAAGCTCGTAGCGCGTGACCATGTCGCTGAACGCACGCTGGATACGTGCCCCGCGCAGCGCGGCGTTCTCGATCAGCTTCTCTGACTCGATCACCTCGAGCGTAGCGATGCCTGCGGCCATCGCCATGTCGTTCTTGGAAAATGTGGAGCCATGAACCACCGCGCGGTCCATGCGGTCGAAGATCTTGTCGAAGATCGCCTTGCGCGTGAGCAGCGCGCCGACCGGCACATGCCCGCCCGACAGCGATTTCGACAGCAGCACCATGTCGGGTTCGACATTCCAGTGCTCGATCGCGAGGAACTTGCCGGTGCGTCCCATCCCGCTCTGAATTTCGTCCGCGACCAGCAGCGTGCCGTATTTGCGACATAGCGCCGCAGCTTGGGGAAAAAAGTCGTCGTTAGGGATGTTTACGCCTTTTCCCTGGATCGGCTCGAACACGAACGCGGCGACCTGGCGATTCGCCAGTGCCTTCTCCAGGGCGGCGAGATCATTGAACGGAACCGCCGTGCAGCCCGGCAGCAACGGCTCGAACCCGGTGCGGAAATTCTTGTCGTCGGTCAGCGACAGTGAACCGTAGGACAGGCCGTGGTACGCGTGCCCCATGTAGAGAATGCCAGGCCGGCCGGTCGCGCCGCGCGCGAACTTGATGGCAGCCTCGACGCATTCCGTGCCCGAGTTCGCGAAGAACGCCTTGTCGAGGTACGGCGTATAGGCGAGCAGCCGCTCGGCGAGAATTCCGGCGAGCGTCGAGATGTCCATCTGGACGAGGTTCGGAAGATCGCTGTCCAGTACGCTTTTCAGCGTGTCGCGCAACACCGGATGGTTGCGTCCGATAGCGAACACGCCAAATCCGGAGAGCAGGTCGAGATAGCGCTGATCTTTGCGGTCATACAGATACTGACCCTGCCCCCGCTTGAAGCCGACATCGAAGCCGATCGTCTTCAGCACACGGACGAGTTGTTCGTTCAAGTGGCGCGTGTGGAGCGCCCCACGCTCGGATTCGCGCTGTTCGAACATCCGAGGCAGGTCCAGTTTTCCACCCGTCATTGCTCACACTTTTGCTTTGTTGTGACGTCACAGAGGTAAATAGCATCTGGCCAGGTAGCGTCGAGTACGACTATCTTGCGCCATTGGTTCGAACGATTATTGAGAAACCAGGTTAAGTAAATAGGGCACCTGAGATCATGCGAACGTTGGTCTTGTCAGGAACGATTCTGCTTGCCGCAACGGCGTCCGCCGCTGCGCAGACCGCCGATCCTGTCGGCGAATGGCTCGTGGAGGACGGCTCGGCGCGGATCAAGGTCGTCAGCTGTCCCCAGGGACCAAATCAGCCGCCGACGTTGTGGGGCGTTATCTGGGCAGAAACAAGCCCTGGTCGTGACACAGCGAACCCTGACCCTTCGATGCGGAACCGGCCGATGCTTGGCGTGCCGATCCTGATCAATATGCGGCAATCCGAATCCAATCTTTGGAACGGCAAAATCTACGACGCGCGCGGCGGCAGCATTTACGACGCCAAGATCAGCCTCAACCGCAAGGACATGCTCGAGGTCCGCGGTTGCGTCGCCAGCATCTTCTGCGGCGGCCAGGACTGGAGGCGCATCACCGATCCGAAGACGCCGCCAGTTCCGACCACAGCGGCCACGCCTGCTGCTCCGCAGGCTAAAAGTGGTGCGATGGCGCAGTCCCAGCAGACCAAGGGGGCGGCGATGTCGAAGGGCGCTTCCTCTGCGCCGGCGGCGGCGGCCGATCCGATCTGCTCAAACGTTAGCAGTCTCGTTCCTCGCACCTGACACTTCGCGCGGCTTGCCCATCAGGGCCGGCTGGAACAGCACAGCGGCAAGCAGCGTCGTGGCGAGCGACAGAGCCAGCAGCTTGCCCATGCTTGCCGTGCCCGGATGGCTTGAGAACCACAGGCTCCCGAACGCCGTTGCTGTCGTCAGCGCACTCCAGAAGATCGCGCGCGTCAGGCTCGACTGCAGAAGATTGGTGCTGCCGGCGCGCCAGGCGACCACGTAGTAGATCTTGAACGCGACGCCGACGCCAAGCAGCAGCGGCAGCGCGACGATGTTGGCGAAGTTCATCGCTATTCCAAGCAGCACGCAGATCTCGAGTGTGAGCGCGCCGGCGAGAATCAGCGGCACCAGCGTCAGCAGCACGTCGCCGATGCGGCGGAGCACGACCCACAATAGCAGCGCGATCGAGCACAGCGCCCAAAGCCCAGCCTGAATGAAGGCGTGTGAAATGGTGTTGCCTGCTTCCAGAATCGAGATCGGTCCGCCGATCGCGGTCGGCTCGACGGCCAGCACTGCGCGGGCGAATTGGCGCAGCGTCTCGTTATCGTTCGGATCGCCCTTCGGCGTGACCTGAACACGAGTACGGCCATCGCTCGTCATCCAGTCGGATACGATCTCCTTCGGCAGGGTCTCGAACGTGATCGGCTTTGCAAGCAGCGAATTCGAGATCCCTTCGAGGGCAACGCGGAGCGGCACGATGAAGACGTTCTGCGCCTCGTTGCGCTGGGCTTCGCTGCTCTGCGCGAGCTTGGTGACGGTTCCGGCGAGACGGTTCATTGCATCGGCGCCAGATCCGGTCTTGCCGGCTGCCGCCTGCTTCAGGCCGGTGCCCGCATCCTTGAGCGCCTCGACGTTTTCAGCGTCAGTCGGCCGTTCGAGCTTGGCCTCCTTGAATGTCGGTCCGAGGACCTCGGCGGCCTTCTTGATGGCGGCGAGCTTGGCGGGCTGATCCTTGGGCACGAAGAAGTCGATCGACGTCACTTGATCGGCCTCAGGCACTTTTCGCAAACGCTCCTCCACCTGCACTGCGGCCTGGCGCGAGGGGGCGATCACATCGATTGCGCTCGCGCCCGACTGCGGGTCGCGGCGAATGTCGAGATATGTCGCAACCGACTCAACTTTTGCGCTGCGCAAGTTCATCGGGTTGAAGTCGAACTGCAGGTAGTACAGCAGTGGCAAGCCGGCGATCGCGACGCCGAGCGTCAGCGCGACGATGGCGATGCGATAACGCTCCATGAATGCATCGACGGGCGCCATGAATGCGTAGCCGAGCTCGTCCTTCTCGCCGGGCGGATTGAAGAGCACGAGCAGTGCAGGCAGCACAGTGATGCTGCCTAAGAACGCAATCAGCATGCCGGCGCCGGCGATCTTGCCGAGTTCGGAAACGCCCTGATACGCGGTCGGCAGAAACGACAGAAAACCCAGAGCGGTCGCGACTGCGGCGAGCGACAGCGGCACAGCGCTGTTCTCGGCGGCTTTCGCCAGCGCGTGGTAGAGGTCGTCGACTTCGTAGCGTTCGGTCCGGTAGCGGATGCTGAACTGGATTCCGAAGTCGACGCCGAGGCCGACGAACAGCACCGCGAACGCAACCGAAATCGGGTTGAAGGCACCCGCCAGCAGCAGCCCGACGGCGGTCGTGATGGCTAGTCCGAGCATCAGCGCAATCGACACCGCGGCGATGATCTTCGGCGAATGCAATGCCATCCAGAGAATGAACAGCACGATCACGCAAGTGATGATCGAGTTGAGGACGATGCCTTCCTGCGTGCTGCCGAACTCGTCGTTGGCGATGGCCACCGGACCGGTAAGCCGGACGCGGGCCTGATACTTCTCGGCCAGTCCGAGTTCGCTGACGCTCTCCCGTATGGTGTTCTCGGCAGCGCGGCCCGGCTCCAGGGCGTTAAAGTCGAGCACCGGTCGCACCCGCAGAAAGCCCCGCAGGTCGGATGTCGGCAGCGGACCGCCGTTTGCCAGCTCGCGCCAGGAGAAGGTAGCGGTACCTTTGGAAAGAACACTGTCGATCGTGTCGGAGAACTTGTTGAACGGCTTGGCGACGTCATCGATCTTGATTTCGCCGCGCTTCAGTCCGGCGAGCACCGTGGTCAGCGCCTCGGTCAGGCCGCGCAGGCTCGGATCAGTGGCGAGGCTGCCGATCAAGGGTTCGCCGGACGCGAGCTTTTCAGTGGTCTCCTTGACCTCGGCAGTCGGAAGAAAAAGCAGACCGTTGTGCTGAAAGAACGGGCTTCCTGCGATGTTTTCAACCAAGCGGAACTGGTCGGTGCGGCCTTCCAGCTTGGCCTGGAGCTCGCGCGTCGCAAGCGTCGTCAATTCGGCCGTGGGCGCCTCGATCACCGCGATGATCGATTCATGGCCGCCTGGGAACGCCTTCTCATAGGCGATTTCGCGCTGGCGCCAATCCAGTGCGGGCGAGATGAGCTTGCTGATGTCGGTGTTGAGCGCAAAATTCTCCGCTGTGTACCAGATCGACAGCCCCGCCAGTGCGACGGTCAGCAGCACTACGGTCTTCGCATAGTGCGTGCAAACCGTAACTATCTGAACAACAACGTTTTTCAGCACTTGCTTTTACCTTGTCCTGTTTGCCGGCGGACCGGTGTCTGGAGTGACTTGCAGCTATGTGGCGGGATCACACGGCTCAGTGCAAATCGGTCCTAAGCTCAAGACATGCCATTAGTGATGGCACAGAAATTCGCCTCTGCGGCTGCCGCCCGTAGTGCTTGCGATTGCGCGCAAAATCAAGTTCCGGAGGTTCACGGTCGCGTATTTGGTGAACGCGGATGGATTTGCGGCAGTTGCAAGATGTCTGTGTTTGTTTTCCGAGTGGCGCGCAGGGCGCAGTGTTCGTCCGCAAAATGTGACCATATTGCGGCAGGTCGCCGCGGCAGATTGCATCGCAGCCCAGCCGTCTACCAAGAAAGAGCGAAGATCGTTTTTCCCATTCGGACGGTCGATCATCTACAACTAAAGGTGGATTATTTGGGGGTCGATGTGGCCGAAACGGCGCGGCGAGCGCCAAACACGCCCTCATCGCCGCAAATTTACTAACATTCTAGGCCTGGAGCCTCGGGATATCTGCTATGCGACACAGAATCGCCAGTCTGCGGTAAGAAGCATCCGAAGCTTACGCCGTTGGTCGTCGGGGCGGCCAACAATTCCAGTCGGCTCCGCGAAATCGGAGCAAGGGTGGGAGTTCGGAGCTTCTCATCGCAAACGAAAGCGAATTGAACCAAAAGCGGGTTGAAGGCGCTAAAGCTTCTGGGAATTGCCGAAGACGCAACCGCGTCCGGGGCGTTCTCGTCAAGGATGTGATCGAGGTTTTTGAAACGAGTCGGCCCGGTTGACGTGACCGTCCTGCCGGGCCAGCAAGAAGTTGTTGAGTATCGGCTGCCCGTCGAGCTCTTTCGGGCGTGATGTTGGGAAAATGCATTCCCGGCACCTCGCTCGACAAGGTTTGGGTAGGTTTCGCTCAGCTCAACGGACGTCCGGAAAGAGTGCGTTTATGGCCATACCGTTCTTCAAAGAGATCAAGATCGGCTCTTATCTGCTGAAGCAGAAGCTGCTCGGTCGGAAGCGTTTCCCTCTCGTGCTGATGCTGGAACCGCTGTTCCGCTGCAATCTTGCCTGCGCCGGTTGCGGCAAAATCGACTATCCCGATGCGATCCTGAACCGTCGTATGACAGCGCAGGAGTGCTGGGACGCCGCCGAGGAATGCGGCGCGCCGATGGTCGCCATTCCGGGCGGTGAGCCGCTCATCCACAAGGAAATTGGCGAGATCGTGCGCGGCCTCGTCGCCCGCAAGAAGTTCGTTTCGCTCTGCACCAATGCGCTGCTGCTCGAGAAGAAGTTGAACCTGTTCGAGCCGTCGCCCTATCTGTTCTTCTCCGTGCATCTCGACGGCTTGCGCGAACATCACGACAAGTCGGTGTGCCAGACGGGCGTGTTCGATCGCGCGGTGTCGGCAATCAAGGCCGCAAAGGCCAAGGGTTTCTCCGTCAACGTCAATGCGACGATATTCGACAATCATCCGGCCGATCAGATCGCCAAGTTTCTAGATTTCTGCAACGAGATTGGCGTCGGCGTGTCGCTATCGCCAGGCTACGCCTACGAGCGCGCCCCCGATCAGGAGCATTTCCTCAACAGGCAGAAGACCAAGAACCTGTTTCGGGATGTGTTCGCCCTCGGCAAGGGCAAGAAGTGGAATTTCATGCACTCCAGTCTGTTCCTCGACTTTCTCGCGGGCAACCAGGACTATGAGTGCACACCGTGGGGCATGCCTGCGCGCAACATCTTCGGGTGGCAGAAGCCGTGCTACCTGCTCGGTGAAGGCTATGCCAAGACCTTCAAGGAGCTGATGGACACCACCGACTGGGATTCATATGGCACCGGCAAGTACGAAAAGTGCGCGGACTGCATGGCGCATTGCGGCTACGAGCCGACGGCCGCGCTCGATGCCGTCAAGAATCCGCTCAAGGCAATGAAGGTCGCCCTGATGGGCGTGCGTACGACGGGGCCGATGGCACCGGAGATCGACCTGACGAAGCAGCGTCCCGCTCAGTACATCTTCGCCGAGCAGGTGCAGAAGAAGCTGTCAGAGATTCGCCGTGACGAAGGCGCTGCGGCTGTCCAGAAGAAGACTTCGACAGCGGCGTAATGTTGCGATCGCCCGGTTGAAATCGTGGGCGGTCCGCATCAGCGACGGAATTACGGAGGGTTTGCGCGCGACGCCGCGCAACACCTTGCGTGGGCAGATGTCGCCGTTCGGCTTCAGCGCATTCAGGGCCAGTGCGGGCAGGGCGCGTGACGCGGGGTCGTTGATCACGCGCAACGCCGCAAACGGCAGGCCGACCGAAGCCGCATAGGCTGCAGCGATGTGGCTTTCCATGTCCACCGCAGTCGCGCCGGTCTGCTCGTGCAGGCTGATCTTGTCGCGCGGGTCGAGAATGACCTCCTCGGCGCCGACGATGGAGCCGCCGACGATCTTGCGCCGGCCGATGTTCGTGCCTTCGATCAGGGCTTCGCTCAACGCGGGCGCGGTCGCCCAGCGTCCTTCTCCGGTCATGATCTCACTCGCCACGACAAGATCGCCGGCTTTCAGCGACGGATCCAGTCCGCCGGCGATGCCGAAAGAGATGATGCCGCGCACGCTGGCGTGATCGAACGTGCCGAGCTGGGCGCGCAATTGGCCGGGATCGCTTGAGCTGCAGATGACAGTCAGGCCCTGGCCTGCCGCAATCCGTGCCTCGCTGTAGAGACCCGTGACGATCAGGAGAGGTCGCCCCCCGGCGGCATCTCGGCTAGCCCCCACACTCACATTCCGACTCCGACCGTCCTCGAGTTCGTGTTCCGCAGGTTCCTGTAGCGCGCCAGCGCCCATAACGGGAAAAACTTCGGATATCCGTGATAGCGCAAATAGAACACGCGCGGGAAGCCCGTCGCAGTATAGCGTGCCTCGTCCCATTCGCCGGCCTTATTCTGCGTTTTCATCAGATATGCAACCCCGCGGGCGACCGCCGGATGATCGACCTGGCCCGCTGCCATCAACGCAAGCAAGCTCCATGCCGTCTGTGATGCCGTGCTCGGAGCCTGCGCGTATCCCTTGTAGTCGAGCTTGTAGCTCTCGCCGTCCTCGCCCCAGCCGCCGTCGGCGTTCTGGATGCGCACAAGCCAGTCGGCCGCCTTGCGGAACACGGGATCGGCGTGGTCAACGCCTGCGGCGTTGAGGGCGCAGAGCACCGACCACGTGCCGTAGATGTAGTTCATGCCCCAGCGGCCATACCAGGAGCCTTCCGGCATCTGGGTCCGCCTCAGATAGTCGAGGCCGCGGGCCAGCGCCGGGCTGGTCTGCGCGGTCTTGCCAAGTTGCGCCAGCATCGACACGCATCGTGCCGTCACGTCTTCTGTCGGTGGATCGAGCAGTGCGGCGTGATCGGAGAAGGGGATGTTGTTCAGATAGTATTCGAGATTGTCAGCATCGAACGCGGCAAAACCACCGTCCTTGCTTTGCAGGCCCTCGATCCATTCGACGGCGCGGTCGATCGCTGCGTCGAACGTCTTGGTCTGGCCCGCGCGGCGGGTGCGGTCCATCGCCATGACGACGACGGCGGTATCGTCGAGATCGGGATAATGGGCGTTGTTGTACTGGAACGCCCAACCCCCCGGCCGCACGTCCGGTCGCTTCGCCGCCCAGTCGCCTTTCACGTCGAGGACCTGTCGCGGCTTCAGCCAGTCGAGCGCCTCTCCGGCCTTCTTGATCGAGGCCTCATCGCCTGCCTCCAGCAGCGCGTGACACGTCAGGGCCGTGTCCCACACCGGCGAGACGCAGGGTTGGCAATAGGCCTCGTCGCCGTTGAAGACGAGCAGCTTGTCGATTCCGCGCCGGGTGGTCGCGCGAGGCTCGTAATCCTCGCCATAGCCGAGGGCGTCGTACATCATTACAGCGTTTGCCATCGGCGGGAAGATCGCGCCCATGCCGTCCTCGCCGTTCAGCCGCTCGGCGGTGAAGCTGAGCGCACTGTCGATCGCGCGCTGCCGCAGACGCTTCGGGAAGAACGGTTCGATCACGCGCAGGATTGCATCGATGCCGCTGAACAGGGCGAACCACGCCTTGCTCTGATGCGGTGCGCGCCCAGGGGTGCCGACCGTCGCCGGGTCCTCGTGGAACAATTCGTCGATCCGAACACCCTTTGGATTTCGAGCGCGTGGCTTCAGCGCAGCGAGCACCATCAGCGGCACCATCGTAGTGCGCGCCCAGTACGACACTTTGGTCAGGTGAAACGGCGACCAGCGCGGCAGCAGCATGATCTCGATTGGCAGCACCGGCACGGCGCGCCAGGTGAGTTGCCCGAAAAACGCCAGCAGGAAACGGGTGAACACGTTTACCTTGGCCGCGCCGCCACGCGTCAGGATCGCCTCGCGCGCGCGCTTCATGTGGGGCGCATCGATATCGTGGCCGATCATCTTCAGCGCGAAATAGGCCTTCACGCTTGCGCTCATGTCGAACGCGCCCTCGTGAAACAGCGGCCAGCCGCCATGTGTGCCCTGAATGCGCAGCAGGTAGTTGGCGATCTTGCGTTCCAGGTCGCTGTCGACCGGCTCGGCGAGGTAATGGCGGAACAGCACGTACTCGGAGGGGATGGTCGCGTCAGCCTCGAGTTCGAAAATCCAGTGGCCGTCGCCCTGTTGGTGGCCGTGCAATGCGCGCGTCGCGTCGGCGATGCTGGTCTGCACGGCCTTGGGATCGGGCGTCGTCTGTGTAACGGTCGTCGTGTCTAACATCAGGCGGCTCTAATGATGTGGTCGGCGGCCTTGTCGCCAGAGCGGATGGATCCTTCGATCGTCGAAGGCAACCCGGTGGCGGTCCAGTCGCCAGCGAGGAACAGGTTCTTCCATTGCGTGATGGCACCCGGCCGCAGCGCGTCCTGTTCGGGCGTTGCCGCGAAAGTGGCGCGACGTTCGCGCACGATCTGCCAACGCGGCAAGTCGCCTTTCGCGCCGGTCGCGGCGCAGATGTCGTTCCAGATGTCCTGCGCGAGCTGCTCGCGTGGTGCGTTCATCAGCCGGTCGGCGGCACTGATGGTGATCGACAGCCGCTCTTTGAACGGAAAAATCCATTCGACCACGCCGTTGACGACACCAAGGATCGGCGGCGTGCCGGGCGGCGGTTCGCAGCGAAAATGCGCATTCAGGATCGAGACGAACTGTGTGGGCGTCTTGAGCCCCGGCAGTATGGTGGCCGCCTGCTTCGCGGGAACGGCGAGCACGACCTTGTCATCCGGGGCAAGCGCGACCGTGCCGTCGCCAAAGGTCAGCGACGCGATGCGATCGCCGGACATTTCCACCTTGTGCAGTTCATGATCGAACCTGACCTTCGCGCCGCGTTCGCGCAGCATCTTTACCGCCGGCTCGACCAGGACGTTGCTCAAGCCTTCTCGGGCGATCAACGGCCGACAGGCCCGGCCTCCTGCAAGCAACGTCTGACGGACGATCGCGCCGGCAAGTCCGGCGGAGCCGAGCGGCGGATCGATATTCAGCGCGGCGAGCAGCAGCGGTTGCACAAGGCGCCGATAGAGCGGACCGTCACACGTGATCCTGTCGCCGACGAGATCGTTGTTGCCCGCCCAAAGCAGCGGCATCATCGCGGCATAGTCAGAGGGCTTCGTGTCCGGCACGCGCTTGCCGTCCTGGAAGATCCAGAACGGGATCCGCCCGTCGTTCATCTGCAGCAGCCAGCGCTTTCCGGCCTTAAGATCCACGAACGAGAACTCAGCATGCTGCGGACCCTCGAGCCCGGCTTCGGTGCCGATCGAGCGCGCATAGTTGAGCACGCTGCTGTTGCCCGACAGAACGAGGTGATTGCCGTTGTCGATCGTCAGATCGGTCGCGGCATCGTAGAACGAGCGGCAGCGGCCGCCGGCCTGCGGCGTCGCCTCGTGCAGGTGGACACCGTAACCGGCGTTCGACAGCCGGACGGCGGCGGCAAGGCCGGAGACGCCGGCGCCGATGATGTGGACGTTGGCTTTCATCAGACGAACGCGTATCGCAAAAGGATCGACAGTCGTGCGAGCTTGCCGAGCCGCACGGGTGCGCGCGGCATGGCGAAGCCGCGTGCGATCAGCAGATCGAGGATGCGGCCATAATACTTGCCCATGATGCGCGGGGCGCGCACGAGCTTGCGGGAACTGCGCGACATGATTTGCTGCGCCTCCTGGTAGTGTTGTCTGGCGCGCGCGATCACCGGCTCACAGGCTTTCGTCAAGTCGGCCTCAACCACCGCGCTGGGATCGGTGGTGGAAATGCCTCCGAAGCTCAGCGCCTCGCGCGGCAGATAGAGCCGGCCGATGGAGGCATCCTCGTCGATGTCGCGCAAAATGTTGGTGAGCTGCAGCGCGCGCCCGAGATGGTGCGCCAGCGCGACGCCGTCCTTGCGCGCGAGGCCGAACACGTTGACGGACAGGCGGCCGACTGCGCTGGCGACGCGGTCGCAGTAGAGATCGAGCGTCGCCCAGTCCGGCCCGCGAATGTCTTCGGCCGCATCCATCTCCATGCCGTCAATGATCGCGAGGAAGTCCTCGCGCTGCAGATCAAAGCGCTTGATAGTGACGGGATACTCGGCAAGCCGGGACGGCGGCTTGCCCGTATAGACCGCGTCGATGTCCTTGCGCCACTGTTGAAGCTCCTGGCGCTTGCGCTCCGGCGGCAGCGCGGAGTCGGCGATGTCGTCGACCTGTCGGCAGAAGCTGTAGATCAGGAACATCGCGTCGCGCTGCGCCGACGGCAGAATGCGCATCGCTGCATAGAACGAGGAGGGCGACGCAGAGGCCTGGTTCGTCTGGGCCTGGCTGGTTTCTGTTGTGGACGTCATGTCAATTCAGGCTCGCGAGACTTCCGACATGGAAAGCTTGCGGGTCGCGCGGCGACAGAGGCCGCGGGTGAGGCTCATCAGCCCGGAAGTCATGATTTCCCATTTGGTCAGGTGGACGCGCTGGGCGAGCGGATCGCGTGTCTTCAGCAGGTCGACGATTTTCGCGGCATAGGCCTGGATCACGCCGATCTCCAGCGCCAGACGCGTGTTGGCCACCTCCGGCGCAAGCGCAAGGCTCTCGTTCAGAAGCCGCTCTGCGCCGGTTGTCAGTCCGCGCAAGGCTGCTGCCATCTGCGGTGACGCGCGATCGGCACCGAGCATCTCGATAGTCATCCCGGCAGCAGTCATTGCGTCTGAAGGAATGTAGACGCGGCCGAGATTGCGGTAGTCCTTGCCGCAATCCTGGATGTGGTTGATGATCTGCAACGCTGCACACAGGGCGTCGGATGCCGTCCACGTCGATTTGCTTTCTTCGTGCACGTCGAGGACGAAGCGACCGACGGGCATCGCCGAGTATGTGCAGTAATGAATGAGCTCGTTCCAATCGGCGTAACGGAGTTTCGTCACGTCCATTCGGAACGCCGTGAGCACGTCGCAGGGATGTTGAGCGGACATGCCGCGCTCAGCGAGCGCTTTGCGCAGATGCAGAGCTTCGGGCTGGCCTTCGCCGCTGCCGAGTAATTCCGCCTCCAGCCGGTCGAGCTGCGCAAGCTTTTCGTCCTGCGACAGAGTCGCGTGGTCGGCGATGTCGTCGGCGATGCGGACGAACTCGTAGAACGCCAGAATGAGCCCCCGATGGCGGGCCTCGATCACGAAGGACGCGACCGGAAAGTTCTCGTCCTTGTGACCCTTGCCGGATCGATGTTCGCGCGCAGCCTTCATGAAGGTCTTGGCCCGTCGGGTGTTGGTGGTGTGGCGGTGGAACCACCGCGAAAGCGCCGAGTTTTAGCTGTTTGGCGGCGCGGATGCGAGTGACGTATGTCACAGTCCCGCTGGGAAATAAACCGCTGCGGCCTGGGCCGCAAGCGCCCCTGGAACCCTTAGAAAATTCAGGAAAAAACGATGTTTATGGCCCGTATATTGATCATCGCGATGACCGTTTTTGCCGCAAGTGCGGCATTGGCACAGGATCGTGTCAGAAGTGAAGCCGCCTGCGGGCGCGACGCCAGCCGCTTCTGCAAGAAAGTCATTGACGACGGCGACACGGCGATCCTGGGCTGCTTGAAGCAAAACCGCGCCCGGCTGCGGCCCGCCTGCGTCAGACAACTCCAGGCGCATGGCCACTGAGCTGCCGCTGCCGAGAGCACAAAATAGAATAAAGGAAGGCTCAAAGGAAAACGGCCCGCGTCTCGGCGGGCCGTTTTCCTTTGACGGCCTCGCGGGAAGCTAGGCCGCCCGCTTGTGCATGGTGCCGTTCGAGGACGCTGCGCCGCCGATCGCTCTCACCGAACGTTCGATCGCCGCCCACAGCCTGCCGATCTCGCTGGCCGCGCGGCTTTCCGGATCGTATTCGCGGGCGCCTTCGCCGTGGCTGAGCGCGAGCACGTAGTTTGCACGATTGGTGATCTGTCCGCCCCAGACCGGCGCCTTCATCTTGGCAAGGCTTTCGCGGGCGATCGCCACCAGAGGGCTTTCGACGTCGTCGCGGCGTGCCGGTGAGCCGTTCATCACCACTGCGTAGGGCCGTCGCTGTGAGCGGCAGGACTGGATCGTCTCCACCACCGCGTCGATGTCGAAAACACCCGGCCGCGCTGGAATGACGACGAGCGTCGCGTTGCGGATCGCATCATCGACCACAGCGGAGATGTTCGGCGGCGTGTCGATGAAAACCCATTCATAACCGTCACGCTTTGCAGACGCGACGATTTCACTGACCGAGCGTACGGCGGTCTTGATCGGCGGTTCGCCCGTACCGCGCAGCCTCTGCCAGAGGCTCAATGAGCCCTGTGGATCGGCGTCGACCAACAAACATGATTTCAGAGTTTTATGCGCATGGGCAGCAAGATGAGCGGCGAGGGTGCTTTTCCCAGAGCCGCCCTTGCGCGACGCAAAGACGATTACATTCACGGGTGTAGCCTCCAGTTGTATGCCTCGCGACGCTGAATCAAAATATTGATTCGCGAAAGCAAAAATATCTATTGGAACCGCAGGTTGCTTCATAAACGTTGCAAATCTGCCGCATGCTCGGCTTAAGCGAGTCAATTCGCCGCATGATCTTTTCCCCAAACGATTGCGCAAGACAAACTGCGGCGCGGGCCGTGCGGCGGTCATTTTCGCTGTGATTTGAGTCGCTTGCGGTCGCTCCGCAACGCGAATTGTCCGCGCTGTGACGCTTCAAAGCGGATCGGCGCGCCCCTTTCGGGCCGCGCCGATCGTTTCAAGCCGCTGGAGCTGTCGTTAGCTTGGTGGCAGCCCGCCGCCGTCCATCAGCGGACCAAACAGCTCCCAGCCTTCGCCTTTGAATTGCATGAGTCGCAGTTGCTCCATCGGCGCAAAGTCTGTCGGCGATGTTTTGATGCGAATGCCGGGCAGATAGATGCCGATCTCGGTGTCCATCGAGGCAAGCTGCTTCATCAGGTTCGCGCGGGTCATCTCGTCACCGCACTGCTTGAGTGCCTGAACCAGGCCTTGGGCGACACCATAGCCGAAGACAGTGGAAGCGTCGGCCTGATCGCCTTCCGGATACCACTTGCTCATGAAAGCGCGCCACTCGTTCATGCCGGGATCGTTCTTCCATTGCGGATCGTTCGGATCTTTCAGATAGGCCGCACTGATGACGTTCTGTGAAGCTTCGATGCCGGCCGGTTTCATGACAGCCGATACCGAGACCGAGACGTTGGTGACAAACTGGACCGGCGTCCATTTCATTTCGGCGACCTTCTTGATCGCCTGTGCGGCAAACTTCGGCGTGGCGATATTTATGAAGATGTCAGGATTGGCTGACCTGATCTGGACGACTTGTGAATCGACGCTCGGCGAGCTGACTTCATAGGGCACTTCGGCGACGATGATCTGGGCTTTGTCCTTGCCAAACGCTTCGTGAAGGCCGGTCAAGTAGTCCTTTCCGAAATCATCGTTCTGGTAGAGAACGCCGACAGTCTTGCCCGGATAGTTCTTCTGGATGTAGCGGGCGTAGATTCGGGCCTCGCTCTGGTAGTTTGGCTGCCAGCCCATGCTCCAGGGAAAGTTCTTCGGGTCCGCCCATTTGGTCGCGCCGCTGCCGATGAACGTATGTGGCACTTTCTTTTGGTTCAGATATTTTTGGATTGCCGAGTTTCCGGGCGTTCCGATCACCTGGTAGATCGCGAAAACCTCGTCGCTTTCGACCAGTTTGCGCACCTGTTCGACGGTCTTTGGCGGGCTGTAGCCGTCGTCATAGGAAATGAAGTTGATCTTGCGGCCGTTGATGCCTCCGGCCTCATTGACCATCTTGAAGTAGGCGGCCTGGGTCTTGGCGATCGTTGCATAGGCCGATGCTGGTCCGCTATAGGGCGCGATGTTGCCGATCTTGATCTCGGTATCGGTCGCGCCAGTGTCATTCTTCTTCTGCGCCGTCGCCACTTCGCTTCCCAGCGTGAGGAGCAATGCGGTCGCCGCGAGCGCCTTCAGTGTTCTTGAAACAAGCGTTCTTGAAGCGAGCGTTCTTAAGGCAAGTTTTCTTGAGGCGTGGTGCATCGATCGTCCTCCCTGACACTTTAGGCACTGGCGGCCACCGTTCTTCGAGAGCTTCTTGGGGCCGTCGGCCCTGATGCAGGGATTATTATTGCACGCACGTCTGCAGCTCGCCAGCGCCAGCCGCCGCTCTGCCTTTTTTAGGTGTGTTGTTTCAGGTGTTTTGCGTCAAAGGAGCGCTGTACAGCCGGATCAGGAGCGCTTGCGCCAGGTTCCCCATCGTCGCTCGATCCACTGGAAGACGCGCACGAGCGGCGGCTGCAGGAAGGGCAGATCTTGGGCGATGATCATCAGTCCAAGCGGCAGCATCCAGAAGCCGAGGATCGGCAGAAACGAGAGCAGCCCACCGACGATCAGCAGGGTACACACGAAAACGCGTGCGATCAGCATCGGCGGTTGCCGAAGCCAGTGCAGAAAACGCCCGAGCCAGTCAGGCAGATGTTGCTCAATCCATTCGAAATAGCGGTCGAGTTCAGCTTTCGCGGCGGCGTTGCTCAAAACATCTCCTGCGATGGCCCATCGGCTTCCAGTGGGTGCCGGTGATATATGGGATGTCGCCCCCCTCGTTCCAGCGGCATTCCGCCGCTGAGCTGTTCACGGCGGCGGCACCTTAAGGAACCGCGTCAATGGCTATGCGGATAGCCGTGTCCGGCATGGGCCTGATCGTGCGCCTTCTGCCGCTGCTCGCGACGATAGCGCCCCATCCAGGTGCGCAACTCGAATTGTGAGAGCCCACCGCTTGCGCCGAAATCCTGGTAGAGCGTGTTGACGTTGACGATGATGCGTTCGGGGTCAAGCCAGCCCTTGAACGGCGAGAGGTCGATGTCGTACGCCGCGTCCGAGACACTCATGCCGGCGTCGTAACGCTTTCGCACCTCGCGTGTGAGATACTCGAAGTAGGCTTTGAAATCTTTCAGCGCGTGCTTCTGCACGATTGGTCCATGACCGGGCACGATCGTCTCGACGTCCCAGCTCATGATGAGGTCGCACGCCTTGATCCAGTTCGAGATCGGCCCTGCCCAGGCGGGCGGATGGCCGTTCGAAAACACGATATCGCCGGTGAACACAGTTTTGTCCTGCGGTACATGAATGAGGACGTCGCCGCGTGTGTGGGCCGGGCCGACTTCGATCAGCTTCACCAGCTTATCGCCCACCTGCAGGTCGAGCTCGCGGTCGAAGGTCTTCGTCGGCATCGTCAACACGATGCCTTCGAAATCGAAGTTGCCGTCGAGATTTTCGTGCTGGAATAGCCCGGCGTCGCCCAGGGCCTGCCAGTTCTTCAGTTCCTGCCGCCGTGCCTCGACGTCGAGCTCCTTCATCTCGTCGTAGCATTTCTGCGAGGCGATGATCTGCGCACCGCCGACGAGTTGGTTGCCGAAGGTATGGTCGGCGTTGGAATGGGTGTTCACCAATGTGCCGATGTGCGAGGCGGAAGGGACGGCCGCGCGCATCCGCTCCAGCATTTCGCCTGTGAGCTTCAGATCGTAGAGTGTGTCGACAAGCAGCGTCTGGCCGCTATCGGCGATCAGTCCGGCGTTGCTCCAGCCCCAGCCTCCAGTTGGCTGCAGATATGCAAAGCAGCCGTTGCCGAGGTCGTGCAGCCCCTTCGTGAACGTCCAACTCGGCATAGCGGCCTCCCAACCTTCATGGCGAGGAGGTGGACGCGGCTACGTCGCTCCTCCGCCTGACGAGTAGATACCGGAGCTGCTGTCCGCTCAAGACTTGCGTGTTGGGAATGTGGGGCGCGCTCGCATGCTGCTTGTACCGGCGTGCGTGGTGTTCCAGTTTGCGCGCCAATCAATGTTGGCGGGAGCGAGACACGATGAAGGCACTGATCAGCCACAATCCCGGCGGGCCGGAAACGCTGGTGCTGGAATCCATTCCCGATCCTGAACCCAAGGCGGGCGAAGTGCTCGTCGCCACCAAGGCGTGCGGCGTCAACTATCCCGACGTGCTGACGATCCAGGACCTTTATCAGACGAAGCCGCCGCGTCCGTTTGCACCGGGGACGGAAATTGCCGGCGTCGTCGAAAAGACCGGCGCCGGCGTCGCGGCGTTCAAGGTCGGCGACAAGGTGTTCGGCTCGATCGGTCACGGCGGCATGGCCGAGAAGGTCGCCGTGCCGGCCGATCGGCTGTCGCCGATCCCTGATGGGATGTCGTTCGAGGATGCCTCGGCGTTCTCGTCCATGTACAACACGTCATACATGGCGCTGAAGGATCGCGCCGAGATCAAGCCGGGCGAGCGGCTGCTCGTGCTCGGCGCGGCCGGCGGCGTCGGCATCGCCGCGGTCGAGCTTGGCAAGGCGTTCGGCGCGCATGTGATTGCTGCGGCGTCGTCGCAGCAGAAGGTCGATGCCGCAAAGAAGGCCGGCGCCGACGAGGGAGTTGTCTATCCGCGCGGCCCGTTCGATCGCGCGGGCCAAAAGGCCCTCGCGGATTTGTTCAAGAGCGTCGCCGGTGAGAAGGGCTTTGACGTCGTCTACGATCCCGTCGGCGGTGATTACGCCGAAGCGGCCCTGCGGTCGATGGCGTGGGGCGGGCGCTTTCTCGTCGTCGGTTTTCCGGCGGGTATCCCGAAGATTCCGCTCAACCTGCCGCTCCTGAAGACCTGCCAGATCGTCGGAGTCTATTCCGGCGGCTTCAAGAAGGAGCATCCGCAGAAGAGCCGGGAGAACACCAAGGCGATTATCGAGCTTTACAAAAAGGGCGTTATCCGGCCGCTGGTATCGAAGACCTATCCGCTGGAGAAAGGCGGCGATGCGATCGCCGCTCTTGCCGCGCGCGAAGCGCTCGGCAAAGTGGTGGTGACAATCTAGATTCGTTGTTTGGTCGCATTTTCTGCGGAAAACCGGTGTCCACTTTTCCGGAAAATGCTCGAGCGCACGGGGTTTGGCGTTCGTACCAGCGTTGCCGCGCATCTTTGGTACGAACGTCAGGGACACTGGATTTCTGCGGCGGTGGTCGCGTGCTGGCAACAGCCGGGGCATCGCCTATAGTGGCTACGACAACGGAAACGGGGAGGCGACAATGCCGAACATGCGCGTGCTTGCATCAGATCTGGAATTTCCCGAGGGGCCGGTGGCGATGCCTGACGGCTCGGTCATCCTGGTCGAAATCCGCGGCCAGCGGCTGACACGGGTTCATCCCGACGGGCGGAAGGAAACCGTGGCCCAGATCCCGGGCGGACCCAACGGCGCTGCGCTCGGCCCCGACGGCAAGATGTATATCTGCAACAACGGCGGCTTCTCGTGGGCGCAGGTCAACGGCCGCAACGTCTCCGGTGGCCCTGCTTCGGATTACAAGGGCGGTTCGCTGCAGCGCGTCGACCTGCAGAGCGGCAAGATCGAAACTCTTTTCGACAAGTGCGGTGAGTTCAGATTGAACGGCCCGAACGACCTCGTGTTCGACAAGGGGGGCGGTCTCTGGTTTTCCGATCTCGGCAAGCGCCGACCGCGCGAGATGGATCTCGGCGCGGTCTACTATGTGAAGCCCGGATTAAAGGAGATCGTCGAGGTCGTCTCGCCGCTTTTGCCCGCGAACGGCATCGGTCTGTCGCCCGACGAAAAGACGGTCTACGTCGCCGAGACACCGACCGCTCGGGTCTGGTCGTTTGCGATCGCGGGACCCGGCCAGATCGCGCCAGTGGACGTGATCTATCGTGGCGAAAAAGGCAAGCCGCTCGCCGGTCTCGGCGGCTATCAGATGTTCGATTCACTCGCCCTGGAGGCCAACGGCAACATCTGTGTGGCGACGCTCGCCTCGGGCTGCATCTCGGTAATCGCGCCGGACGGCAAGCTAGTCGAACAGATCCCGACCGGTGACGTGGCGACCACCAACATCTGCTTCGGAGGGCCTGAATTGAAGACGGCCTACATCACACTGTCCGGCAAGGGGCAGCTCGTGGCGATGGACTGGCCGCGACCCGGACTGCCGTTGAACTTCCTCAACACCTAGTGTCCCGAATCCGAAGTTCGCTATACTTTGCAGCGAGCTCAGAGCGAACTTCGGATACGATCAGGACACTAGCAAGCTTATGATTCTAGTGTCGTTTATGGATCAGAAATTCGCACGATGGACTCGCGGCAAGGATGGTGCGAATTTCTGATCGACGACACTGGAGCGCTTTCCGATTAGTTTGAATCGGAAAGCGCTCCAGATTCGTTTGTTGGTCGCATTTTCTGCGGAAAACCGGTGTCCACTTTTCCGGAAAATGCTCTAGCGCGGATCATGTCGGCCGGCGTGCAACGTTGGTGACGAAGCGCAACAGATAACCATCGGGGTCCGCGACCACAAACTGACGATTGCGGACCTCGTCGTCGTGGCGGCGATACCACTTTTCCTCGATCGGAACGATCACGTGCGCCGCTGCGCCGAGCACACGCGCATAGAGCTCGTCGACGTCGCCGATCCGGATCTGAAAATTGACGCCGCGACCAAAAGGATGTTCGAGGGGCGCGGTGGTGAACCGCCGACCCGGACCTGCGGCTTCTTCAAGCATCAGGTTTGCGCCTTCGAGTTCGAGAAACGCGAAACGCTCCTCAGGCCGCTCGTAAAGCACGCTGCAGCCGATGATGGCGGTGTAGAATGCAAGAGACTTGTCGAGGTTCTCGACCTCGAGCTCGGGAATGAGTCTTGCGGTCATGGCGGCTCCTGACTATGGCTGGAGGCCTGAGCGTCGAGTGTAGCAGCAAACAGGGACTGAAAGCATGGTCTGGCTCGAACCCGTCACTCTTGAAGGCCCCCACGGGCGGCTCGAGCCGCTGGCCCATACCCATTATGACGGTCTCGTCGAGGCGGTGAAGGACGGCGATCTTTGGGACCTTTGGTACACTTCCGTGCCGGAGCCGGAGAAAATGACGGCCGAGATCGACCGTCGCCTCGGCTTGCAGGCCGCAGGCTCGATGCTGCCATTCACGGTCAAACAGCCGGACGGTGCCATCGCCGGCATGACGACGTATATGAACGTCGATGCCGCCCACAAGCGCGTCGAAATCGGCTCGACCTGGTATCGCAAGGCGGTTCAGCGCACACCGCTGAACACCCAGTGCAAGCTGCTGCTGCTGCAACATGCCTTCGAGAAGCTGAATTGCATCGCGGTGGAATTCCGGACCCACTTCTTCAACCAGCAGAGCCGCGCCGCGATTGCGCGGCTGGGAGCGAAGCAGGACGGCATCCTGCGCAACCACCAGGTGGCGCCGAACGGCACCTTGCGCGATACGGTGGTGTTCTCGATCATCGCGTCGGAATGGCCGACGGTGAAGACGCATCTGACCTATCAGCTGGAGCGCGGACGCGAGGGCCGGATGCCCCGGTGATCGCTCGGACCGGTCGGCACCCAGCCCGCAAACGAAATCGCCGGGCATGCCCGGCGATCGCATCAGGTCAGTGACGGCGTAAAGGCCGTTAGACTTCGCGGCGGCTCAGGAACGCCAGCCGCTCGAACAAGTGGACATCCTGCTCGTTCTTCAGCAGCGCGCCGTGCAGCGGCGGGATCAGCTTGCGCGGGTCGCGCTCGCGCAGCATTTCCGGTGTCATGTCCTCGTTGAGCAGAAGCTTCAGCCAGTCGAGCAATTCGGATGTGGAAGGCTTCTTCTTCAGCCCCGGCACCTCGCGCACTTCGAAGAAGATGCGCAGCGCCTCTTCGACCAGTCGCTGCTTGATCCCCGGGAAGTGCACTTCGACGATCTGGCTCATCGTCTCGGAGTCGGGGAATTTGATGTAATGGAAGAAACAGCGACGCAGAAAGGCGTCCGGCAGCTCCTTCTCGTTGTTTGACGTGATCATCACGATCGGTCGCTTCGCCGCCTTGATGTTCTCGCCGGTCTCGTAGACGAAGAATTCCATGCGATCGAGCTCGAGCAGGAGATCGTTCGGAAACTCGATATCCGCCTTGTCCACCTCGTCGATCAGCAGCACCGGCCGCTTCTCCGAAGTAAAGGCCTCCCACAGCTTGCCGCGCTTGATGTAGTTGGAAATGTCCGAGACGCGCTTGTCACCGAGCTGGCTGTCGCGCAGGCGCGAGACCGCGTCGTACTCATAAAGGCCCTGCTGTGCCTTCGTGGTCGACTTGATGTGCCAGGTGATCAGCGGCGCATCGAGCGCCTTGGCGACTTCCTCGGCGAGCACGGTCTTGCCGGTGCCCGGTTCGCCTTTGATGAGCAAGGGTCGCTCCAGCACGATGGACGCGTTAACGGCGATCTTCAGATCATCGGTCGCGACGTAATTCTTGGTTCCGGTAAATTTCATTGGAGTGCCTTGCTTCTTCCTTCGGTTTCGGCCGCCGCCCTGTTTGTTTTTGGCGGTCGCGCCTGACGTTGCCTGCCTGACATGCGATCGGCTGCCTGAGCGTCCCTCGGGGCGATCGGGCAGCCGATCAGCGTTTTACAATTCCTTCTTCATGCCCGTCTGATGAGGGAGATGATGACGAGCACGATGATGGCGCCGATCGCAGCGTTGATGATCGCTCGCACAATGCCCGTGCCGAGGTTGAGGCCGAGTTGCGGCAGCAGCCAGCCGGCTACCACCGCGCCGACGATACCGACGACGATATTGCCGATCAGGCCGAACCCGCCGCCCTGGACGATCAGGCCGGCAAGCCAGCCCGCAATCGCTCCGACGATCAGCCAGGCAACTACAGATTCAACCATCAAACTCCCCGAACTCTAATGAACGAGCCACGACCAGGTGGTCTTGGCCGCTTTCAATGTCCGGGGAGCCTCGCATTCCGGCCGCCGGAACCGTCAGTGTAGAGGAATTGGCGGCCCGGTCCAGCACACGCCCGCCACAAGCTCTGCTTCCGCCGCGTAAGGGTTTGCGTGGCGCGGGGGTGACGGGCGGTGGCGCAGGAGCTTGGCTGACTTGACGGGCGCACGGTCCCGTCACACTCTGCAGCCATGTTCCTGCAATTCTTCTCTTCGCTGCGCGAGGCGCAGATTCCCGTCACCCTGCGTGAGTATCTCACGCTGATGGAGGCGCTCGACAAGGATCTCGCCGAGCAGTCGGTCGAGAACTTCTACTATCTGTCGCGCTCGGCGCTGGTGAAGGACGAGCGCAACCTCGACAAATTCGACCGCGTGTTCGGAGTGACCTTCAAAGGGCTGGAAAGCCTGCTCGACGCACTCGACAAGGCCGACATCCCGGAAGAGTGGCTGAAAAAGCTGGTCGACAAGTATCTCACCGAGGAAGAGAAGAAGCAGATCGAGGCCATGGGCTGGGATAAGCTCATGGAAACGCTGCGCAAGCGCCTCGAGGAGCAGAAGGGTCGCCATCAGGGCGGCAACAAGTGGATCGGCACAGCCGGCACCTCGCCGTTCGGCGCCGAGGGCTACAACCCGGCCGGCGTCCGCATCGGCCAGAAGAAGAACCGCAACTTCTCGGCCGTGAAGGTCTGGGACAAGCGCGAGTTCAAGGACCTCGACGGCAACATCGAGCTCGGCATCCGCAACATCAAGATCGCACTGCGTCGTTTGCGAAAATTCGCGCGCACCGGCGCGCCGGATGAGCTGGATCTGGACACCACGATCAAGAAGACCGCCAACCAGGGCTATCTCGACCTGCACATGCGCCCCGAGCGGCGCAATGCCGTGAAGGTGCTGATCTTCTTCGACATCGGCGGCTCGATGGATTCGCACATCGCCACCTGCGAGGAGTTGTTCTCGGCGGCAAAGACCGAGTTCAAGCACATGGAGTATTTCTACTTCCACAATTGCCTCTACGAGAGCGTGTGGAAGGATAATCGGCGACGCTTCACCGATCGCACGCCGACGTGGAACGTGATGCACAAATACGCGCACGATTACAAAATCATCTTCGTCGGCGATGCGTCGATGTCGCCGTACGAGATCGTCATGCCGGGCGGCTCGGTCGAACACGTGAATGAGGAGGCCGGCTCCGTCTGGCTCGAGCGTATCACGCGGCTCTATCCGCACGTGGTCTGGCTCAACCCGGTGGCGCAGAAGCACTGGAGCTATTCGGAATCGATCAGCGTGATCAAGAAAGCGATGAACGATCGCATGTTCCCGCTGACGATCGAAGGTCTCGACGCCGCAATGCGCGAGCTGGTGCGGTAGTTGTCGTCGTCCCTCGCGAAAGCGGGGACCCAAATGCCGTGAGGGAGAAGTCGCCATGCCGCAAACCATCAAGCGTGGATACAAGGCCATGCTCGATGAGGCGAACGCCGTCGTCGAGACGATCCCGGCTGCCGATGCGGTCAAGCAATTTCCGCAAGGCGGTTCAAATCTGAAGGACACCGTGATCATCGACCTGCGTGATCCGCGCGAGATCGAACGCGAGGGACGTATTCCCGGCGCGTTTTCATGTCCGCGCGGCATGCTGGAATTCTGGATCGATCCGGCTAGTCCCTACGCGAAGCCGATCTTTCAGGAAGACAAGAAGTTCGTCTTCCACTGTGCGAGCGGCTGGCGCTCGGCACTTGCCGCAAAGGTCGCCCAGGAAATGGGCCTGAATCCGGTCGCGCACCTTGGCGGTGGCTTCACGGCATGGCGCGAGGCGGGCGGTGCGGTCGAGAAAGTCGAGCCGAAGAAGGCGGCCGGCGATAAGTCGCCGGAGACGAAGAAGTAGTTTGACGTCATCGCGCTGAGGCTAGTGTCCCGAATCCGAAGTTCGCAACACTTCGCGGCACCCTCAGAGCGAACTTCGGATTCGACAAGGACACTAGCAAGATCATAATTGTAGTGTCGTTTATGGGTTCACAAATTCGCTCCTCGGAGTCGCGGCGAGCGATGGAGCGAATTTCTGAACCACGACGCTACCGGAGCGCGTCCATGACCACTGATCCTCTCGTCTCCACGAAATGGCTTGCTGATCATCTGCACGACAAGAACCTCAAGGTTCTCGATGCGTCGTTCAAGATGCCGGGCGTGACACCGCTGCCGAAAGAGGACTACGAGCGCGCGCACATTCCGCACGCGGTGTTCTTCGACGTCGATGCGATCTCCGATCATGCGAACTCGCTGCCGCACATGTTTCCCGACGCCGAGCAATTCGGCCGCGACATCGGCACGCTCGGCATCGGCAACGCCGACACGGTGGTGCTCTACGACTCCGGCGGCTGGGTCGCCGCGCCGCGCGCGTGGTGGATGTTCGTCACCTTCGGCCACGAGAAGAAGGTACGTGTGCTGGACGGCGGACTGAAGAAGTGGATCGCCGAGGGCCATCCGGTGCAAGGCGGCAACGTCATGATCAAGCCGGCGACCTTCAAGGCGACGTTTGATGCGCGGCGCGTCCGCAGCATCGAGCAGATGATCGCAAATCTTGCCAGCAAGGCCGAGCAGGTCATCGATGCGCGGTCGCGCGAACGCTATGAGGGCAGCGTTCAGGAGCCGCGCCCGGGCTTGCGTCCAGGGCACATTCCCGGCAGCCGCAACCTGCCGTACAACATTCTCTTCGATGCGACGACAGGCACAATGAAGCCGCTCGATGAACTGCGCGCGGCGTTCTCCGAAATCGGCATCGATCTGCGAAAGCCGATCGCGACGAGTTGCGGTTCGGGCGTGTCGGCCGCAGTCCTCACACTTGCGCTCTATCGCCTCGGGATCGAAAATCCGGCGCTCTACGACGGCTCCTGGTCGGAGTGGGGATTGCCGGACGGGCCGGAGGTCTCGACTGGACCTGCGCGTCCCTGACGTCCCTCAATGTGCAGCGCCTGCCTTCAGCGCGAACTCGCGCTTGTCGTGGCCGGCATGCCAAACGGATAGTTTGCCGCGGTGGCCGCCTGCGCTGCAGCGCGGGCGCGCGCGGCGGCGATGCGTCTGGCCTGCAGGGCCCGGGTGCGAGAGCGCTGTTGCGCAAGTGCGCGCTGCCGTTGCGCTTCAATCTCAGCCGGATCGATGCGGGGAACGGGGATCCTTACCTCCTTCTGCGGCAATGGCGCGACGTTGGCGAGGGCTGGTTCGGCCAACGCTGCGATCTTTGCCGGTGGTGCGGCTTCGATTGCCTTGTCGTCATCTTTCAATGTGTCGGCGCCGGCGACCGCCGGCCTTGCACTCGCCGCGCTTGCCGATGTTTCCGCCGTCGCATCCCGGGTCGGTACGACCGGCGTGGCTGCAGCGGCGTCGGGATTCTCTAGAGGTACGGCCTGGTTTTCACTCAGCGCCGCCACGGTCGGTGCTGCTGACGGCGGCTCGTTCTTTTCAACGGCTGCCGTATCCTCGGTTGTCGGCGCCGCCATCTTTGGCTCGGCGGCTGCCGGCACAACGGACGCATCTTGTGCGGCTTCCTGCGGAAGCGGCGGTGCTGCGATCGGCGGCTCGTCGGCAGGCTGCGGCGCAGGCGTTGCTGACGTGGCGACCGGCTCCGCCGGCGCAGGCTGTTCGGCCTGCCCTGTGTGCGCCGGCGAGGAAGCGGCGGGTTGGGCGGCTGGCCTTTCTGCGGCGGCTTCGTCGCCGAGGGGTACGGCGGCCGCTGCGGGCAGCTCGATCGGCGCGGGCGCAGGAAAAGTGGGCTCAGGCTCCACGCGCAGCATGGCGAGCGTCGGCGGCGCGAGATCGACTCGCTCCGATGTTTCGATCGGCTGCCAGCGCGCGCTGGCGATGTTTTCGTGCGCTGAACGGAGGAAGGCGGCCGCGCCGAGACCGAAGATCAGGACCGACACCGAAAGACATGTAATGGCAAACAGGATGCGGAATCCGGGAAGCATGCCGTCGCTCTTGCCCTTGATCGTTGGTGAGGCCGCTCCGGCAGCCACGTTTCAGGAGGCGCCGCAGATCCGGCGCGGCTCTTTGCTGATACGCAACGCAACCGCTTCTGTACCGCCCTGACGGTGGCGCGAGGCGCACGCGAATCAGATGTGATCACGATAGCGCAAGCTGTCGAAAACGCCGCAAAAAAGTTGTGTTCGCCAAAGGACTTGGCGGCTTTTGGCCGCAAACGTGCGGTATTTGGGCCACGCACGCCAAGTTCATGCGGTCACGAAGGGCTTTTTCCTGCCCGACGTCTTGAATGCGCCGCGATCATGGGCGATTGGCCCGTTAACCGCTTAGTTGCCATGTGCAGCTATATCTGACGTTTCATCGAAGGGACGACGATGGCTCAGCGTAAGTTTGTGGTTCTGGCGGTTCTTGCCGCCGCAGGTATGACGGCGAGTTCCGTATCGCACGCCCAGGTCTACGCACCGCCGCAGCACTATTCTGCCACCGAACCTTATCGCGGGCAGAGCGCGCCGCCGCCGAACTTCGATGCGTTCGGTGACGAAGACGATGACGATATCGGTTCCATTGCGACGCCGGCGCCTGGTCCCGTGCTATCGCCTAATGATCCCCGCTACGGCCGCCCGATGGGCCCGCCGCCCGTGATCTACTCGGACCGGCCGTCCGGTCCGCCGCCGCTCTATTCCGACCGCGGTCCGCCGGCCGGATCTGCCGTTCAGGATGCGATGCGGCCGCCCGCAGGTGTCAGCGGGCAGGGCGCGGCTCCCGGCGCCGCGCGCGATCCGTCGCGCCCGGCGACGACGCTTGCAGCGCTGCCTCCGGAAGATCAGCCGGAGGTCGGCGCACCGAAGGAGCTTCCCCCGCATCTGAAGCGGCAGGAAGTATACTACGCGACCAAGGAACCGGCCGGCACGATCGTTGTCGATACCGCGAACACGCATCTCTATCTCGTGCTCGGCGGCAACCGCGCCATTCGCTACGGCGTGCGCGTGGGTCGCGACGGCTTCACCTGGGAGGGCGTGCAGAAGATCACCCGCAAGGCCGAGTGGCCGGATTGGCATCCGCCGACGGAGATGATCGAACGGCAGCCGTATCTGCCGCGCTTCATGGCTGGCGGCGACGGCAACCCGCTCGGCGCGCGCGCCATGTACCTCGGCAACACGGTCTACCGCATTCACGGCACCAATCAGCCCTCGACCATCGGCCAGTTCGTCTCGTCCGGCTGTGTCGGCATGCTCAATGAGGATGTCACCGATCTGTTCGATCGCGTGAAGGTGGGAACCCGCGTCGTGGTGCTGCCGGGTAACAAGTCGACACCGGTTGCCGCCGCCCAGGTTCCGACCAACCTTGCCCCTCCGGGCGGCCAGCAGAGCTATCCGCCGACCAGCTACGTGCCGCCTGCAGGCGCGCAGCCCGCTTCCGGCCAGCCGCAAGTCTATCGCGGCGACGCGCGCTCGGACGCGACAACGGTCCAGCCGCTGCCGCCGCCGCTGACGATCCGGTAGTTTTCAGCACGACATGCGTGCCCCCGCGAAAGCGGGGGACGCGCAGCCTCACCGCCTGCTCTCCTGCGGCCTTTCAAAGAAAAGCACGGGACACTGGGCACCGGGCTTATCCGATCACGCGGACTGGCTTGCCGTCCATCCAGGCAAGAATGTCCTCGACCATGCCGCTGTAGTACTTGCGATAGCCTTCCTCGGTCACGTAGCCGAGATGCGGCGTGATGATGACGTTGTCGAGCTTGCGAAATGGATGATCGACCGGCAGCGGTTCGACAGAATAGGTGTCGAGGCCCGCGCCCGCGATCTTCTTCTCGCGCAGCATGTCGAGCAGGGCGTCTTCGTCGACGATCGGTCCGCGTGCGGTGTTGATCAGATAGCTCGACGGCTTCATCCGCGCGAGATCGTCGCGTGTGATCAGACCACGGGTGCGCTTGCTCAGGATGACGTGGATGCTGATGACGTCCGAGGTCGCCATCAGCTGTTCCTTGGGAAGGTAGCCGACGCCAACTTCCTCACATTTCTCTTTTGTCAGGTTCTGGCTCCAGGCATTGACCTTCATGCCGAGTGCCTTGGCGATCGCGGCGACGCGCGAGCCGAGCTTGCCGAGGCCGACGATACCCATCGTCCGTCCCTCCACATCCTGCCCGAGCGTCACCTGCCACTTTTCGCCGGCCTTCATCCGCGCGTTTTCGAAGCCGATCTTTCGTGTCAGTTCCAGCATCAGCCCGATCGCAATCGCCGCGGTCGGATTGCCGAAACCGCCCGTTCCGCAGACGGTCACGCCGCGCTCCTTCAGTGCGTCCATGTCGAACGAGGCGTTGCGCGCGCCCGAGGTCAGGAGCAGCTTGAGCTTGGGCAGCGCCTCCACCGTCTCGCGACGAAACGGCGTGCGCTCGCGCATCGCGCAGATGACGTCGAAATCCTGCAGCGCCTTGATCACGTTCGACGCATCGCCGAGATGGTCGTTGAAGACGGTGATGTCGACCTTGCCCTTGAGGGGCGACCAGTCGGCCATCTTGAGGGCGACGTTCTGATAATCGTCGAGGATCGCGCAGCGCAGCGTCATTGATCTTCTCCCGTTCGCGGCATTTCCGCGCCGTCTTCTTTCACGAGATCATCGTGGCTTGCATTACGGTCGGGAGCAAGCCGTCAAATCATCGATCGACTTATCGACAGACTTGCCGGCGCCGCTTGATGTGATTGACGAGGGCCGGCATCTCAGCGGCGGTTCGATCATGCTCGCCAAGCGCGAGCTGTTTTGCCGCGCAGGCCGGCCCAGGGCCGCGCATGTAGTGCCGCTCGGGATGGTAGGTGTCGAGGACGGTGCGCTGGAAATCGGCGAAGAACTCGGCGACGCCGCGGAGCCAGCTCGCGTTGCGCCGCGCCGGCTTTGCCAGCGAGGCCTGCTTCAGCGATGTGTGGGCGACTGCCATGATCCGCTCCGCCGTTCTGGCGTTTAAGCGGTCAACGTCGGTCGGAAATGATTAAAATGCGTTACAGATTTGATGAAAGGCGCGAACTTCGGTGGGTAAGGTTGATGAATTGTTACCGTTGTCGCCAAAAAGCTGCAGGATTCGGTTCCACACCTTGCTCTTTGGGCATCGCGCCGCTAAATCAGCGGCACATTTACAGAACACAGAGCGCGACCAGCAACAGGCCCGCCGGCTTTGCCTCCGATCGCGCCCTAAACCCTTAAAGCTGCGCATGAGCCAGTCGCCAAACCTCTTACGCATTTGGCGGACCATGCGCGAACAAGCGGGAACCGGGAATGGCGCGGCAGTTCATTTACTTCATGCAGGGGCTTTCGAAGACCTATCCGGGCAACCGCAAAGTTCTCGATAACATCCATCTCTCCTTCTATCCGGACGCGAAGATCGGCGTGCTCGGCGTCAACGGCTCGGGCAAGTCCACGCTGCTGCGGATCATGGCCGGCATCGACAAGGAATATAACGGCGAGGCCTGGGTCGCCGAAGGTGCGCGCGTCGGGTACCTCGAGCAGGAGCCGCAACTCGACCCGTCGAAGTCGGTTCGCGAAAACGTCATGGAAGGCGTTGCCAAGCAGAAGGCGATCCTCGACCGCTACAACGAGCTGGCCTCGAACTATTCCGACGAGACCGCCGACGAGATGACGAAGTTGCAAGACGAGATCGAGGCCCAGGGCCTGTGGGATCTCGACAGCAAGGTCGACCAGGCGATGGATGCGCTGCGCTGTCCGCCGGACGACGCCGATGTGTCCAAGCTCTCGGGCGGCGAGCGTCGCCGCGTCGCGCTGTGCCGGCTGCTGCTGAATCAGCCGGAACTGCTCCTGCTCGACGAGCCGACCAACCATCTCGATGCCGAATCCGTGTCATGGCTCGAGGGGCATCTGCGCAACTATCCCGGCGCGATCCTGATCGTCACCCACGACCGCTACTTCCTCGACAACGTCACGGGCTGGATCCTCGAACTCGATCGCGGTCGCGGCATCCCTTACGAGGGCAACTACTCCTCGTGGCTGGTGCAGAAGCAGAAGCGGCTGGAGCAGGAGGGCCGCGAGGAGGCGGCGCATCAGCGCACGCTGGCCCGCGAGCAGGAGTGGATCGCGTCCTCGCCGCGCGCGCGGCAGGCGAAGTCCAAGGCGCGCTACCAGCGCTATGAGGATCTGATCAAGCAGGCGAACGAGAAGCAGACTCAGACCGCGCAGATCGTCATTCCGGTGGCCGAGCGGCTCGGCAACAACGTCGTCGACTTCGAAGGGCTGTCGAAGGGGTTTGGCGATCGTCTGTTGATCGACAATCTCACCTTCAAGCTGCCGCCGGGCGGCATCGTCGGCGTGATCGGTCCGAACGGCGCCGGCAAGACCACGCTGTTCCGAATGATCACCAAGCAGGAGCAGCCGGACCAGGGCACGATCACGGTCGGCGAGAGCGTGCATCTTGGCTATGTCGACCAGTCACGCGACGCACTCGACGGCAAGAAGACGGTGTGGGAGGAGATCTCCGGCGGTAACGACCAGATCCTGCTCGGCAAGCGCGAGGTGAATTCGCGCGGCTACTGTTCGGCATTCAACTTCAAGGGCGCGGATCAGCAGAAGAAAGTCGGCCAGCTTTCGGGCGGCGAGCGCAACCGCGTGCATCTGGCCAAGATGCTGAGGTCCGGCGCCAACGTGCTTCTGCTCGACGAGCCGACCAACGATCTCGACGTCGATACCTTGCGGGCGCTTGAAGAGGCGCTCGAGGATTTTGCCGGCTGCGCCGTCATCATCAGCCACGATCGCTGGTTCCTCGATCGCATCGCCACCCACATCCTCGCCTTCGAGGACGACAGCCATGTCGAATGGTTCGAAGGCAACTTCCAGGATTACGAGAAGGACAAGATGCGACGGCTCGGTCAGGACAGCATCATCCCGCACCGGGTGAAGTACAAGAAGCTGACGAGGTGAGTGCCTTCACAGCAGCCTGTAGCCGAACGTGTGGCATTCGCCCAATCCGCACTGCAGGATGACTGAAACGAAATTGATAGCGCAAAGCGCGATCACGTAAAGGCTCAGCAATCCAGCAAGCGCGTGGAACACGGGCAACGGCCGCGCGTCGCGCAGATGCTCGCCGCCGCCAAGCACGATGAGCTTGATCGCGAAGGCGAGCAGGATCGCCAGCGCAATGAGGATCGACCAGACCGGCATGTGCAGGCCGAGCACCGTGCTGCCAATGTAGCTGTGACCGGGGCGCGGATAGATATCGAGCAGCGTCTGGCGCACCGAGACGATCAGAAGAAACAGCGCGAACAGCAGGCTCACGCCGGTGTTGCGGACCGAGTAGCCGCGGCGGAAGTGCAGCATGATGCCGAAGCAGACGCCGAACATCGCCACCCGCTGCAGCAGGCACAGCGGGCACGGCAGTTCGCCGTAGGCGTACTGCAGCGTCATCGCCGCCGTCAGGATGGCGGCAAGAACCAGCATCATCGCCAGCAATGCGAGGTCGTTCAGCAGCGCCGGCAGCTGTCGGCTCAAGCTCGCGGCGCTCATCTCAGGCTCCCGGCAGGTTGCTGTCGAGCCGGGTCTGCAGCCAGGGCATGCGGAAGCCATAGTCCGGGCTGTAGATTTCGAAAAGGAACAGCCCGACCGACAGACCGAAGCATGCCACCAGCGATAGAATGGCGAGCCATCCCGGCCCGTAGCGGCCGGCGAGAAGCGCCAGCAACATCGTTGCGAACACCGCGACCATCATGACGAAGGCTCCCGCCGCTTGCGCCGAGTCGGCCGGACACTACGCTAGTGTCGTGGATCAGAAATTCGCGCCATCGTTGCCGCGAGTCCAACCTGCGAATTTCTGATCCATAAACGACACTAGAATCATAAACTTGCTAGTGTCCTGATCGAATCCGAGGGCCGCTCTGAGCTCGCTGCAAAGTACGGCGAACTTCGGATTCGGGACACTAGCGAGGAAGCGCATCTGCGTCCACGCGCGCATTGCGCCGATGCGAAGCCTTTCCTGGTGGGCCTTTTGCCGCGCGTTGTCCCACGGCCTCGACGCCGTCACAAATGATCGGCTAGAAACGGGCCTCACCGCGATTCCAGCGTCACCTCAGCACCATCCGAGATCCGTTCATGTCCATGGCTCCCGAGACCCCGCTGCCGCCGCCAGGCACCCAGCTGCGCCCGTTGCCCATGCTGATCTTCGGCTCGCGCTGGTTGCAGCTGCCGCTCTATGTCGGCCTGATCATCGCGCAGATTGTCTATGTCGTGCTGTTCCTGAAGGAACTCTGGCACCTGTCGTCGCACGCGTTCAGTTTCACCGAGCAGCAGGTCATGCTCGCCGTGCTCGGTCTGATCGACGTGGTGATGATCTCGAACCTGCTGGTGATGGTGATCGTCGGCGGCTACGAGACCTTCGTTTCGCGGCTCAACCTTGAAGGCCATCCGGACGAGCCGGAATGGCTCAGTCACGTCAACGCCAGCGTGCTGAAGATCAAGCTGGCGATGGCGATTATCGGTATCTCGTCGATCCATCTGCTGCGCACCTTCATCGAGGCGGGCAATCTCGGCGGCGGCGGCGGCAGGGTGACGAACTACACCGAAACCGGCGTGATGTGGCAGACCATCATCCATACGGTCTTCATCATATCGGCGATCGGCATCGCCTATGTCGAACGTATCTCCAGCGCTGCTGAACAGGCAGCGCATAAGTCTGCCAAGCATTGACGCGCGCCCGCGCACCCCTGAGGCGCCTACGCGCCTGCGCCTTTGCCATCCTTGCGCTTGCCGCTTTCGTGCGCGCGCATCCGGCCCATGCCGTGGATCCGGCGTTCACCCGGTTTATCGCTTCGCTCCGAAGCGATGCGGAACGCGCCGGCGTGTCGCGTGCGACGTTTGAAGCGGCCACGCGCGGCCTTGAGCCGGACGACAAGCTGCCCGACCTCGAACTGCCCGGTCGCAAGCCGCAACTGGCGCCCCAGGCCGAGTTCGTGCAGGTGCCGGCCGATTACCTGAACGAGGGGAGCATCGCGCGGCTCGCGGCTGCCGGCCGCGAGGTCCGGCAGAAGCATCGTGCCACGCTCGATCGCATCGAGCGCGACTTCGGCGTGCCAGGTGCGATCGTGCTTGCGATCTGGGCCCGCGAGACCGACTACGGCCGCTTCAAACCGACCTACAACGCGATCCGCACGTTGGCGACACAGGCCTATGTCGGCCGGCGTAAGGAGCAGTTTCGCAATGAGTTCGTGCTGGCGCTGAAGATGATGCAGGACGGCTACGGCTCGCCGCAGATGCGCTCGTCATGGGCGGGCGCGATCGGACTGACGCAGCTCATCCCGTCGGAATTCTACAAGAACGCTGTCGACTTCGATGGCGACGGGCGCATCGACATCTTCAACTCCGTGCCGGATGCGCTCGCCATCACCGCGAAGCAGCTCAGGAGCAAGGGCTGGCAGCCGGGGTTGCGCTGGGCCTATGAGGTGCGCGCCCCGCAGGGCGCCGACTGCACACTGGGCGTGCCGGAAGTCAGCCGTCCGATCGGCGAATGGATTGGCACCGGCTTTGTTCCCGCGGACGGCGCGCGGCTCACGGGGAGCGAGCAGGCGCAGTCAGCCTCGCTGCTGCAGCCGGAAGGCATCTACGGTCCGGCGTTCCTGACCACGAAGAATTACTTCGTCATCAAGGACTACAATTTCTCAGATCTCTACGTTCTGTTCGTTGGCCACCTTGCCGACCGAATCGCTGGTCGCGGCAGATTCGTAACGCCATGGTCAGCGACGCAGCAGATGCGCACTGCTGACGTCGAGACGATGCAGAAGTATCTCGCGCGCATCGGCCTCTACAACGACAAGATCGATGGCAAGGCCGGCATGCAGACCCGTGCTGCGCTGGGCGCCTTTCAGAAGCAGGCGAGGCTCAAGGTTGACTGC
The DNA here is from genome assembly GCF_031157255.1 of Bradyrhizobium sp. LHD-71. Classification (GTDB taxonomy): domain Bacteria; phylum Pseudomonadota; class Alphaproteobacteria; order Rhizobiales; family Xanthobacteraceae; genus P52-10. The sequence goes on from NZ_JAVIFX010000006.1 coordinate 150,306, forward strand.
TGGCCGAACGCCGAAAGCCTGCGCGCCATGACGGCGCGATGACGGGCAGTGGATGGCGGGCAGTGAATGACAAGCAAAAGCCCGGCGGTGGTCCGCCGGGCTGTCGCGAGCTTCAGCCGTCAGCGCGTCAGGGATCAGTCGCAGACCCGAACGTTGCGGACGCGCCAGTTGAAGCCGTCCCAGTACCGCTGCGACTCGATCGCGCACGCGGGCTCTTCGTAGTACTCGACCGGCGCCGGCGCATAACGTGGCGCGTAATAGGCCGGCGGCGGCTCGGCGTAGGCCGGGCGGCTGGAGGCGATCGCGCCGCCGATGATGGCGCCGGCGGCGAGGCCGCCGATCAGGGGAGCGATGCCCGGGCCGCGATGATGATGATGGTGGTGCCGGTGACGGTACTGCGCCGATGCCTCGCTGGTGGCCGCGAGCGTGCCGGCGCCGGCGAGCAGCGTTACGGCAAGGGCGATGACAACCTTTTTCATACAGTCCGCCTTTCAGGTGTGCGACGGGAGCGTCCCGGCAGTTTTCAAGTCCGCAGTATAGCGGTTCCGATATCAACAAACAGGATCAAGGTGCAGGTATTCGGGCGGAAACGTGGTCGCGACGCGAAACGTTATGGCGCTTTCCGTCACGAAAAAAGCGCCCCGCAGGGCGCTTTCCTCGAGATCGGCATTCGAGCCTTGCCGTCAGCAGACGCGGACGCGACGCATGCGCCACCCATAGCCGTCCCAGAACCGCTCGCGGCTCCAATAGCACGACGGTCCGTAGTAGGCGGGAGCCGGAGCGTAGTAGGCCGGCGGCGGGTAGCCATAGGCGGGCCGGCTTGAAGCGATCGCGCCGCCAATGAGGGCGCCGGCGGCCAGACCGCCAATCACGCCGGCAGCAACACGTCCGCCACGTGCTTCGGCAGGGGCCGGAGCTGCTACAGCGGTGACGGCGAGCGTCGCAGCCGTCGCAAGAGCCAACATTGTCTTCGTCATGATCTTCCCCTTACCTTGCAAATCGACCGGAGATGAGCGTTACAGGGCCAACGTCGCGCCATTATACGCACACGGCGTTTTAACGCACGATGAATATGCGGGCCGGATTCCCGCCACATTGTAAACCTGCAAAATCCGGCAAGAATTCGGCTTGTGCGATCGGCGCTGCGTCAGACCTTGTTCCGCCGAAGCCAGCGCAGCGCACGGGCGACAACGTTGCGTTGTGAGGTCACCGTACGATCGGCGGCAATCGCCGCGAGCGATACCGCAGCAGCGATTGCCGCGGGTTCGGGCGGAGCGGCTGGGGGCAGCATCCGGATCGCCGTCGTCTCGCGGTGCGATTTGATGGCCACCGGGCCCGCGCTCGCAAGAAACGCCTTCTCGTGCGGTCGTGCCAGCTTGCGAATCGCTTTCTCGAGCGGCAGCCAGGCGACCTGCCTGATGTCGCGCATCAGTTCGCGCGCCGGTCCGCCGTTCGGATGCATCCGCCAGAACTGAACGATCTTCTGACGGCCGTTGACCTCATAGCAGAGCGTGCCGAGGAATTCCTTCACGGTTACCGTTTGGCCGGTCTCCTCGTGGACTTCGCGTTGAGCAGCGGCGAGCGCGTCCTCACCGCGGTTGAGCTTGCCCTTCGGCAGCACCCAGTCACCCTTGCGCAGCTGCACTACGGCGATCGTCGGCCGCGTGTTGCCGCGGACGACGATGCCTCCAGCTGCAAGGATCGGCTGCTCCGCCATCTGCGTACTGATCTCCAAGGTTTGAGACTCTCGAACGCTCAGATGTAGTGATTCGCTGCACGCCGATCAACGATTAGCGCAGTCAGTTAAGTCACGATGGCTCGCGTACGCTGCGCGCAAGCTCACGTCGCGTGCTGGCCGACTATGCTTAAATTTCTCGCGAAACGTGGCCGACGCTTACACGCGTGAATGAGCAAGAACGGCAAACGATGGAGTGTGACGAGCGACAAACGCCGCAAGTCGTCGCCGCGGCGAATGCCTGGACGTCCATGATCATCACAACACTGATGATCTCGATCGGCGTCGCGAACTGTCACAGTCAATCGCGCCGATGTTGTCGAACGCGCGCGAACATCTGGCGCGAACGCAGGACGGTGAGTGTGCTGAGGTGATGTCCAGGCTTGTGGCTAAATCCATTCCGCGGCTGCGATCCCGCAGGCGACGGCCCAGGGCGGGTCTGCCCCAAAGGCCTGTTTAGACTCATTCCAGATTTCTCGAACGGGCTCGCGACAGTTTGGAATACCTTGAAACTGAACCTTTTTGCTTTGCGCACTGTCGGAGGCTTCACTATCGAAGAAGTCGCATCACCCTTGGAAGCCGCCTTGATCGTCTGTTCCTGCAATGTTTTGAGCGATGAGGACGTCCGCAGCGCAGTCAGCGCCGCGGCTGGCCAGCCGCGCACGGCACGGCAGGTTTATGGCTGCCTCGGTTGCAGCGCAGAATGCGGACGCTGTGCCCGGACCATCAACAAGATCATCAAGGACGCGCTGGGCGCCTGTGCCCGGGAGTGCGCCGCGGGATGCCCCCACGCAGCGCACCACCCTGAGGCCGAAGTCTCGGTCAGTCTGCAGGTCACGCAGATATCCGCAGCCTAACACCTTGTATTAATTGCAAAATCAATAAGCGCACGCTCTTTCCTGGAGAGTGCTTGCCCGTGGCGTCAATCTGATTTAGAAGCGTTCTAAATTGGCTTGAGCAGGGGCAAAGCCGGAACAGGAGCGCTGCCATGAAGGGCGATACCAAAGTCATCGATTTCCTCAACAAGGCGCTGCGGCACGAACTCACCGCCATTAACCAGTACTGGCTGCATTACCGTCTGCTCGACAACTGGGGCCTGAAGGATCTCGCCAAAAAGTGGCGCAAGGAGTCCATCGAGGAGATGGAGCACGCCGACAAACTGGTCGAGCGCATCATTTTTTTCGACGGTTTTCCGAACATGCAGGTGCTCGATCCCCTGCACATCGGCCAGAACGTCAAGGAAGTCCTCGACTGCGACCTGAAGGCGGAATACTCCGCCCGCGCGCTCTATGAGAAGGCGGCGACGCACTGTCATTCGGTCAAGGATTACGTCACCCGCGACTTGTTCGAGAAGCTGATGCATGACGAAGAGGAGCACATCGACTTCCTCGAGACCCAGATCGACCTCGTCAAGAGAATTGGCGTCGAGCTCTATTCGCAGAAGCACATGGGTGAAATGGAGCACGACTGATCCGCTGTCGCGCGCCTTCGCGCGGCAGAAATTCCGCGTTATGTTACCTCCATTGTCCCGCTTCTAACGTTCGCACGACTTTGCGACGACGTCGTCTTGCGAACGTTGGAAGCAGGAGGGACTCCAACGAGAACAATCGAGGAGGCACGCATGCCCGAATACACCTGGGACCATACCCACATCCGCACCTATGACGTTCCCGGCACGGCCGCCTGGCTCCAGGACAAGCTCGGCGCGAGCAACGTCGAAGGCACAAAGGTGAGCGAGGCGCGTGCCGACCTGTTGCTTGGCGGAACGAAGGTGATCGTCACGCAGGTGAAAGAGGGCGACGGCATCAACCCGACGCCGGCCATTCCTTACGCAGGCTTCGAGCATTTCGGCCTCGGCGTGCGCGACCTCGACAAGGTTGCTGCCGAGCTGAAAGCAAAGGGAGTCGAGTTCACGCGTGAACCTGTCACGGCCCGCCCCGGACTTCGCATTTGCTTCATCCGCAGCCCGCAAGGGATCTCGATCGAGCTGCTCGAGCGCGACGCGAAGTATGCGTGAAGACGGCGCATAGGGAACAGGGAAGGAAATCGAACATGTCGCAAGTGGTGCTGGTGGAGGTGACCGAGGGTGTGATGACGATCACGCTCAATCGGCCGGAACGAAAGAACGCGCTGTCGAACGAGGCCTACGGCGGGCTTGCCGATGCGATCGAGCGCGCGGAGAAGGATGATGCCGTCCGCGTCGTGCTCTTGCAGTCGGAAGGTGATGTATTTTGCGCCGGCGCCGACATCGGCGACTTCGCCGCCGCCAACAAGGGCGGCGCGCCGCGCGGGCCGCGCAATTCCACCCGCTGGATCGGCGGCCTCGGCCGCATCGAAAAGCCGGTGATCGTCGCGGTGCAGGGGGCCGCGGTCGGTATCGGCACGACGATGTTGATGCATTGCGATCTGATCTGCATGGCTGAAGAGGCAAGCCTGCGCACGCCTTTCGTGAACCTCGCGCTGGTGCCGGAAGCGTCCTCCAGCTACCTCATCCCGAAACGCATCGGCTGGTCGCGCGCCTATGCGATGTTCACGCTTGGCGAGCCGATCCCGGCGAAGACTTGCGTGGAGTGGGGCCTCGCGCATGTTTGTGTGCCGCGCGCAGCCTTGCGCGACACAGCACTGGCGTTGGCTAAGAAGCTCGCCGACAAGCCGCTCGGCTCGCTGTGCGCGACCAAGCGGCTGATGCGCGAGCCCGAGCAGGTGAAGGCTGCGGCCGAACGCGAACGCGGAATCTTCGAGGAGCGGCTGCTTTCGAAGGAGGCAGGGGAGGCATTCAAGGCGTTCGCAGAAAAACGTCAGCCGGATTTCCGCAAAGTGGGGTGACTGCAGGCGTTTGCGATCGTCCGTGACATGCGGTCCGCGGCGGCGCCAGTACGCTGGATGGACGTTCGCGGCTCCCATTGCCGCGAGACATGCGTACGCGCCTCAAATCCAGGAGCGGAACTCATGTCATGAAGTTGCCAGCGTCTCTCCTGATTCTATCGTTCGCAGACGAGATCGTCGTCATGCGAACGCTAGAATCGTGGACGCTAGCTGTGCGCCGGCACCTCGATGCCGCGGGCCGTATATAGCCTGATGCGGTTGCGCAGCGTTCGCACGGAGACGCCGAGTACGCGCGCGGCATGGGTGCGGTTGCCGTTGCAACTGGCAAGCGTTTGTAACACCAATTCGCGTTCGACGTCGGCGACGGTGGCGCCGACCGGCAGTGGAACGGGCGCGCTTGAATGCGGCGCGTCGGATGCGTGCGTAAGAACCTGATGGGCCATGTTTACCCCCCAACGCCTGTCCCAAACGACATGGAACAGAATCACAGAGATTGGCCCCCTACCCAAGTAGGAGCGTGGCCCGGTTTGGTTAACAAAATCTTAATGGCATAGCCGGCCTCGTTGTCCCATCTTAGTCGGATGCCATTGGGAGTTCGTGGCCACCGGGAGTTCGTCATGTGCCGCAACATCAAAACGCTCTTCAATTTCGATCCGCCCGCGACGCGTGAGGAAATTCACGCCTCGGCGCTGCAATTCGTACGCAAGCTCTCGGGCTTCAACCGACCGTCGGCGGCCAATGCCGCCGCGTTCAATCGCGCGGTGCTCGATGTGTCCGACGTCGCGCGGCGATTGTTGGAAGATCTTCAGTCCAACGCGCCGCCACGCGATCGCGAGGTCGAAGCGGAGAAGGCGCGCGAGCGAAGCCGAGCGCGGTTCGGATGACCAGCAAACGCTGACAGGAAGAGAGCGACGTCCGCAATCAACTCTGTGCACGGTTCAGGTTGCGTCGCCTCAAAAAAGGAGAGGGCCGATCCACTTTCGTGTCGGCCCTCTCGCTTACCGGATACGTGGTTTCGATACCGCATCAGCGCTCGCTCATGCGTCGAGCGTCCTGAACCGCCGCGTCGTGATACCACGCGTCGCCGACAGCGATCGCCGCTGCCGCCTGCAATTCCAGATCCGTCAGGGATGTAACCTGCTTTTCCTGCGCCGGCACCCTGCGGCCGCCGGTCGGAAACTGGATGATCTGGGCCGTACTTCGGACAGAGCTGGTGCTCATTGTCCATCTCCTTGTCTGTGAGCGGAAAATCTTCGTCCGCCCCGTCGAACGGACGAGTCACATAGTGATTGTAACAGGCGATGCACGTCCAGTTCGCAAAATGCACTGCAAAAGGCAGGAAATGCGAAAATTATGTGCATTTACCCGCGCTGCGCGTCGGCGGAGCATGTTTCCATCTGATGAATTTCACGGCACATGGCCTCCGGCCCAGTCGTGCTGCGATGAAATCGGTCAGCTTTCCGCCGCCGCATCCCCGATTGGCCAAGTCGCCGGCTTTGCTGCCGGTGTGCGTAGGCAGCCCGCCGGCCAGCCGCCGATTGGCACGTTAAATGCTTATTAAGAGGCGCTTTTGGTGACCCAAGACATGCCGGGTGATCAGAGGAGGCTTCGGAGAGGGTTGCTCACCCTCGCATCACCAACTCATGGAGTGAGAGAGACCGATAATGACCAAGTACAAGCTCGAGTACATCTGGCTCGACGGGTACACGCCGACACCCAACCTTCGCGGCAAGACGCAGATCAAGGAATTCGAGAGCTTCCCGACCCTCGAGCAGCTTCCGCTGTGGGGGTTCGACGGCTCGTCGACCATGCAGGCGGAAGGTCGCAGCTCGGATTGCGTGTTGAAGCCGGTCGCGGTCTATCCGGACCCGGCGCGCACCAACGGCGCTCTGGTCATGTGCGAGGTGATGATGCCGGACGGCGTCACGCCGCACGCGTCCAACAGCCGCGGGACCATTCTCGACGATCCTGACACCTGGTTCGGTTTCGAGCAGGAATATTTCTTTTACAAGAACGGCCGGCCGCTCGGCTTTCCGGAAAGCGGATATCCTGCGCCGCAGGGGCCGTATTACACGGGCGTCGGCTTCCGTAACGTCGGCGACGTCGCCCGCGAGATCGTCGAGGAGCATCTCGACCAGTGTCTTGCGGCTGGCATCAACCACGAAGGCATCAACGCAGAAGTCGCGAAGGGCCAGTGGGAATTCCAGATCTTCGGCAAGGGCTCCAGGAAGGCCGCCGACGAGATCTGGATGGCGCGCTACCTGCTGCTCCGTCTCACCGAGAAATACGGCATCGACATCGAGTTTCATTGCAAGCCGCTCGGCGATACCGACTGGAACGGCTCCGGAATGCACGCGAACTTCTCGACCAAGTACATGCGCGAAGTCGGCGGCAAGGAGTATTTCGAGGCGCTGATGAAGGCGTTCGAGAAGAACCGTGCCGATCACATCGCGGTCTACGGTCCCGACAACCACATGCGGTTGACCGGCAAGCACGAGACCGCGTCGATCGATACGTTCAGCTACGGCGTGGCTGATCGCGGCGCGTCGATCCGCGTGCCGCACAGCTTCATCAACAACGGCTACAAGGGTTATCTCGAAGACCGCCGACCGAACTCGCAAGGCGACCCATACCAGATTGCCTCGCAGATCCTGAAGACAATCTCGGAAGTCCCGACGGCCGCGAAGAAGGCGGCGGCATAAGCCTTTCGACATCCCACACGTTAAAGCGGCCCGGACCTCATCGTCCGGGCCGCTTTTTTTGGGTTCCGGCCTGGCCGAAAGGTCCTCTGGCGCTTCGCGAACCCGAGTAGCGAGCGCGCAAGCGTCGTGAACGGACAACGCGGCCCTCGCCAATGTGAGAGATGTCACGGATCGCGTGCTCAAGCTTCTGCAGAGTCCGCCGGTACTGGTGCAACCGTACGGCACGGATTTGACAGCCATGAGCTATCGCACTTCCCGCGCAAAACACCTGAAGTCGCGATGGGGCAGGCGTTGTGACGTTGCCGCCGGTTGAGAGCCATTTCCTTCTTCAACCGAGAGACTCTTCATGACAACGATGACCGCACCTCCGATCGGTATCAACCGCGATCGTTGGTTCTACGTCGGCATGACCGTTGCGATGACCATGACGGTGTTCGCGGGGTTCGCCCCGAGCTTCTATCTCCGCAAGGCCGGCTTCAACGGCCCTCCGCTCACGCCATTTATTCTCGTCCACGCCGCAATGATGACTGCCTGGATGCTCGGCTGCGTGCTGCAAGCCTCATTGATCGCTGCGCGATCGATCAGCGCGCATCGCGCGTTCGGCTGGCTGTTTGCCTTGGTCGCGGTCGCAATCGTCGTGACGGGGCCGCAGCTCGGCATTGCCACGATCAAGCGCGGCGCCGTACCTCCCGGGCTGACGGCCGAACAATTCCTGGTGTTGCCGATGGCGGGCGTGATCATGTTCGCCGGCTTCGTCGGCCTCGGCATCTGGCAGCGAAACAACGCACAGGCGCACAAGCGATTGATGTTGCTGTCGACCATCGCCATTCTTGATGCGGCGACCGCGCGGATGCCAGGCATGTTCGATGCGGGCCCGTTGGCCTTTTTTGCCGCGGCCGATGCCTTCATCGTGGCCGGCATTCTCTATGATCTCGCGGCGCGCGCCCGCGTGCATCCGGTGTGGATCTGGGGCGGCCTCGCAATCATCGTTTCGCAGGCGCTGCGGCTGTTGCTATCGTCAACGGAAGCCTGGGCGAACTTTGTGCGATACCTGGTGGGTTAGGAAGCGCGTACGAAGAGCTTCAGCGGCGAAGCAATCCAGAGCGGCGTATGCAAACTGGATTGCTTCGCCACGGCCGGGCGAAACGATGCGTTTTTCAAACGACCAAGGTCGTAAGAACCATCAATACAGGAATCGTTCTTCCACGATCTTGCCGTCGCGCACGGTGTAGAGGCCGACCTCATCCATCTTGGTCCGCTGGCCGGTCGCCTTTGGCGTGACGTCGATCGAGAAGAACAGCGCGAACTGGTCGTCGTTCACATACGGGCCTGATGCCTCAAAGCTGTGGACGTCGTGGTTGGCCGTCCACCATTCGCCCTTGGCGTGGACGGCGGGCCGGCCGCGGGCCTCCTTCATGGGACCCTCCATCGCCTCGATGCTGACGACGTCATCGGACCAGAATTTCTCAGCTTCCTCGAACTTGCCGGCCTTGAGCGCGGCAGTGAATTCCTTGGCGATGTCTGCGGTGTTCATGGCGCTACTCCCTGCACTGACGATTGAGAACATAAAGGGAACATAAAACCTGCAAGAGGTCAAGCAAGGGACCATCTAGCCGGCGGAGACGTCACCTTTATGTAGCGGCCAGCTGTCAAAAGGCGTCAGCAGCAGGAAGACGCTTTCGAACTTCTGCGAACTGGCAGCGTCAGTCGTCGTCATCGCGCTCGATCCGGAAGCGGCGCGGCCGGTCATTGCGATAGTTCGGCGTGTAGCGATCGATAATGGTCGAGCCGCGGATCACGCGCCGGCGGCGTCCGTCATCGGAGTCCACACTCCAGTTGTGGGTGTGCCGATAGGACGAGCCATGCGAACCGGAATCCGATGAGGTGTTCGAACTCGAGTTTGACGATGTGTTGCCGGCGAACGCCGCCGGAACGACTGAGGTGCTGACGCCTATCGCGATCGCTGCAACAATCGTCTTCATTGGAAGCCTCGCGTGTTGATGAGCCGGCCATCAACGCGGGTGTTCGGACGATCGTTCCTTTGCTTCGCCGCGGCAAAGGATGTCGAGATGTCGCAGTGAATATCGTCCGGACAAAACGAACGATGTCCGGGTGGCGCGCTCTCTGCCCGCGTCAGAAATTGCAGGTGCCGGTGCGCATCATGCCTTCTTTGACGCTGAGCGCGTCGAAGAACGTCGGCAGCGAGGCTACGATCCGCGTGTAGTTGGACGGGAACGGACGGGTCGGAATGTTGTCGTCCCAGATCTGGCAGAATCCGGTGCCTTCCCAGCGGATCAGCGAGTAGTTGGCTTGCGCAGGACTGGCCGCGGCGACCGCGGTCACCACGAGACCGGCAACAGCAAGAATCGAAACACGACGCATCGATCGTCTCCCTTGAACAATCGCTGTGGGGCGCCTCCAAAGGAACGGCGGCCTGGATCTAGAACGCAGATGCCGACGAGAAGTTGCCGCCGGGGCGGTCCGGCGGCGGGTAACCCGCGCTGGTCATGCGCGCCCCGCCGCGTTAACCTGCCCGTGCACTCCATCAAGTGCGATGGAAGACCATCTGAAAATCGAAGCAGCGCTCTTGGCGGGGCCCCATGGGATCATCTCCAATTCGTGCAGTCACCCGCGCGATCGATCTCCTCCAGGCCTTGAACAGGCGGCCGATTTCCACCATCGACGAACTGCATGGACAGACCGGGATACCGAAGCCTTCCATCGTGCGGCTGTTGCGCACCTTTGTAGCGAAGGGGCTGGTGTGTCACGCGCCGAAGCACGGCGCATACTACCTGACGTCGCAAGTGCAGTCGCTGTCGGTCGGGTATCACAGCGTGCCCAAGATCGTCGAAGCGGCCGCGCCACTGCTCGATGCGATGACCAGTCAGGTGAAATGGCCGATGGCTGTTTCCGTCCCGGACGGCAACGCCGTCGTGATCCGTTACAGCACGGTGCCGCGCTCGCCGCTGGCGCTGCTGCATTCATCGATCAATATGCGGCTCAGCTTCGTCACGCGGGCGCTCGGGCGCGCGTTCCTGGCATTTTGCGAGGACGATGAGCGGGAAATCATTCTGAAGGCCGTCAATATCTCTTCCGAGCCGGAGGATGCGTTTGCGCAAAATCCCGTTGCCGTCCGCCGGATTCTGGCGGAGACCCGCGCGCAGGGTTACGCGACGCGCGATCCGCGGGTTCGCCCGGTCTCGAACACGATAGCCGTTCCGGTCTTCGAGGACACGCGGGTGGTCGCGACCGTTGGCCTGACGTTCATTTCATCCGCGCTGACGTTGGAAGGAGCGGTGGGCAACCACCTTGGTCAGGTGAAGCAGATCGGTCTCGAGATCTCGAAGCGGCTGACCCGCCCGAAGCCCACATCCGAAGCCGATCGAGGGTGGTCGAACGGCGCCCGCATTGCGCGATCTGGTCCTCTCTCGACCTGACGCGCGGGGCCCTTTCCTCGGACGACCAAATTTCATTTGGCGAAATTTCAGAAACGAAATGTGGCTGGCGGCCGGCGGCCGGCTCAAGCTCGGCCGCCACAAGGCGCCGGCGCCTGCCTGCGCCAAAGAAATATCCGGAGGAAGCCCCGATGTTCTGCATCAAGCATGCATTGATCGTCGTTGCGCTGGTCATGGTGGGCGCCACACCGGCCCAATCGAAGGACTGGCCCTCGCGCCCGGTGACCATCATCGTACCGTTTGTCGCCGGCGGCAGCACGGACATCGTGGCCAGACTGATGGCGGAGCGATTTCGGGCCGAATTCAACAGCGCATTCGTCATTGAGAATCGGCCGGGAGCGACTGGAAACATCGGCGCCGTCGCTGCAGCGAAAGCCGCGCCGGATGGTCACACGCTGCTGTTCTCCACCTCAGGCCCGGTCGCCACGAACGTGCTGCTGTTCAAGACCCTTCAGGCGAATCCTCTGACCGATCTGGCGCCGATCGCCTTGATCGCGGAGGTCCCGCTGTTCGTCGTCGTCAATGCCAAGCTTCCGATTCATAACCTCAAGGAGCTGCTCGACTACGACAAAGCCAATCCGGGCAAGCTGAATTTTGGTCACGCAGGAACGGGTAGCATGGGCCACATGGCGAGTGAGCTGTTCGCCGAAACGGCGGGACGCAAGTTCACGAGCATTGTTTATCAAGGGTCGCCGGCCGTGACGCGAGACCTCGTGGCCGGCGTCATCGATGTCGCATTCGACCTTGTTCCGAGCTACATGCCGTTCATTCAAGCGGGCACGGTGCGCGCTATCGCGGTGGCAACCTCGCAGAGGATGCCCGAGCTTGCTGACGTGCCGACCGTGATGGAGCAGGGGTTCAAGAACTTCGAAGCGTCGTCGTTCGTCGCGCTGCTCGGTCCGGCCAACATGCCGCAAGAAATCGTGCAGAAGCTCAACGCGGTCGCAAACGCGTGGCTGCAGGAAGACGCTTCCAAGAAAGCGCTTCAGGCGCAAACCCTGCACGCCATCGGCGGCACGCCGGAAAAGCTGAAAGAGCGTATGCGCGCCGAAATCAGAAAATGGGAGCCGGTGGTGAAGTCAGCCGGGATCTCGCTCGGCAATTGAGTATGCGGTCTTCGTCATTGCGAGGAGCAAAGCGACGAAGCAATCCAGTGTGAGCTTGACGCAAATGCTGCGTCTTGGTTGCGCGCTTCGCGCGGCTGGATTGCTTCGCCATAGGCGAGCGAAGCGACGCCGTTCTTCGAACGGCTATGGCCCGCAATGACAAATCACAGCACCCGATTGCTCTCCTTCACTTTTTCCGCATCGAGATACACGTTTCCGCCCATCTCCTTGAACTTGGCGCTCATCTGCGCCATGCCGTCTTCGATCTGGCCCTTGATCGTCACGCCGGCAACCGCGCGCTTCTCCGGGTCGTTCAGCGTTGCTGCGTAGTCGCGCACGTCCTGGGTGATCTTCATCGAGCAGAACTTTGGTCCGCACATCGAGCAGAAGTGCGCGACCTTGTGGGCTTCCTTCGGCAGCGTCTCGTCATGGAAGGCGAGCGCCGTATCGGGATCGAGCGACAGGTTGAACTGGTCGGCCCACCGGAACTCGAACCGCGCGCGCGACAAGGCGTCGTCGCGCAACTGCGACGCCGGATGGCCCTTCGCCAGATCGGCCGCGTGCGCGGCGATCTTGTAGGTGATCACGCCGACCTTCACGTCGTCGCGGTTCGGCAGACCGAGGTGCTCCTTCGGCGTCACGTAGCAGAGCATCGCGCAGCCGAACCAGCCGATCATCGCGGCACCAATGCCGCTGGTGATGTGGTCATAGCCCGGCGCGATGTCCGTTGTCAGCGGGCCAAGGGTGTAGAACGGCGCTTCGCCGCACTCCTTGAGCTGCTTGTCCATGTTGATCTTGATCTTGTGCATCGGCACGTGGCCGGGGCCCTCGATCATCACCTGGCAACCCTTCTTCCAGGCGATCTGCGTCAGTTCACCGAGCGTTTCGAGTTCGGCGAACTGAGCCCGGTCGTTGGCGTCGGCGATCGAGCCGGGCCGCAGGCCGTCGCCGAGCGAGAACGACACGTCATACTTCCGCATCAGGTCGCAGATTTCCTCGAAGTGGGTATAGAGAAAGCTCTCCTTGTGATGCGCGAGGCACCACTTCGCCATGATCGAGCCGCCGCGCGAGACGATGCCTGTGACGCGATTGGCCGTGAGGTGGATGTAGGGCAGGCGCACGCCGGCGTGGATGGTGAAGTAGTCGACACCCTGTTCGCACTGCTCGATCAGCGTGTCCTTGTAGAGCTCCCAGGTCAGCTTCACCGGATCGCCGTTGCACTTCTCCAGCGCCTGGTAGATCGGCACCGTTCCGATCGGCACCGGCGCGTTGCGCAGGATCCATTCGCGTGTGGTGTGGATGTTGCGCCCCGTGGAGAGGTCCATCACCGTGTCGGCGCCCCAGCGGATCGCCCACACCATCTTGTCGACTTCTTCCTCGACCGATGACGTCACTGCCGAGTTGCCGATGTTGGCGTTGATCTTCACCAGGAAGTTGCGGCCGATGATCATCGGCTCGAGCTCGGCATGGTTAATGTTGCTCGGGATGATGGCGCGGCCGCGCGCGATCTCGTCACGCACGAATTCCGGCGTGATGAAGGCCGGCACGCTGGCGCCGAAGCTTTCGCCATCGGCAAGCGCGGCCTCCGCACGCTCCAGCATCTTCTTGCGGCCGAGGTTCTCGCGCTCGGCGACGTAGATCATCTCCTTGGTAATGATGCCGGCGCGGGCGAACTCGAGCTGGGTGATCGGCGCATCGCCGATGCCGCGCAGCGGCTTGTGGTAGGCGCTGAAGGCTGCAGCGGCGTGCGCCGTGCCCACATTGCCATTGTCTTCAGCCTTGATGACGCGGCCCTCATATTCCTCGACGCCGCCGCGCTCGCGCACCCAGGCTTGCCGTGTGCGCGGCAGACCCTTGTTGACGTCGATCGCGACATCGTTGTCGGTGTAGGGACCCGACGTATCGTAGACCGGCAGGTTAGGCTCGCCCGCGCCTTCGCTCAGAATGACCTCGCGCAGCGGCACGCGCAGGTCGGGCGCAGCCTCCGGCGTAACGTAGATCTTGCGCGAGGCGGGCAGCGGCCCGGTGGTGATCTCAGGGCGGGTCGGCTTGGAGTGGATGTTCATGGCGCTCTCCTTGATTTTTTGTGTCTCGTCGAAGCTCGAGTCTCGCCGTCATTGCGAGAAGCGAAGCGACGAAGCAATCCAGCGCGGCATATGCCACAAGCTCAGACTGGATTGCTTCGCTACGCTCGCAATGACGAAGGGATGCTCATCATTCTCCTCACGCCGCATGCTTGAAGGCATGCAGCCACTGATTCACCCGGGCCTCCGGGTCCTTCGCCTGCGTCACATCGCTGACCACGGCGATGGAATCCGCCCCGGCCTCGAAGATTTCCTTTGCCTGTTCGAACTTGATGCCGCCGATCGCAACGAGCGGGATCGTCCCCACCTTGCGCTTCCATTCGGTGATGCGCGCAATCCCTTGCGGACCGAACCGCATGACCTTCAGCGTGGTCGGGAAGATGGGCCCCAGCGCAACATAGTCTGGCGCGTGCTTCAGCGCGTTTTCGAGCTCTTCCTCGTCGTGGGTCGACAGGCCGAGCGTCAGGTTGGCGCGGCGGATCGCTTTGACGTCCGCGTCTGCGAGGTCTTCCTGACCGAGATGCAGGTGCCTGGCGCCGACCTCGATTGCCGCCTGCCAGTAATCGTTGACGACGAGCTGCGTGCCGGTGCCAGCGGTGACGGCAAGCGCCTTGCGCATCAACGCCACCGCGTCGGCGTGATCGAGATCCTTCGCGCGCAGTTGCACGGTGCCGACGCCGAGCGCTGTCAGGCGCTTGACCCAGGCGACGTTGTCAACGACGGGATAGAAACGGTCAGGATGCTGCATGCCAGAACGGAGTCCCGATCACTGGAGTGGAGGGAGAGGCGAAATCGCGCGGCGTCATCAGTCCGGCCTCGAACGCAGCGCGTCCGGCGTCGACGGCAAGACGAAAGGCGTTCGCCATTGCCACCGGATCATCGGCCTTGGCCACGGCCGTGTTGAGCAGCACGGCGTCATAGCCGAGTTCAAGCGCTTCGGCCGCGTGGCTCGGCGCGCCGATGCCGGCATCGACCACCAGCGTGATGTCCGGCAGCCGCTGCCGCAGCAGCTTCAGCGCGTCGCGATTGACGATGCCGCGCGCGCTGCCGATGGGCGCCGCCCAAGGCATGATGACGCGACAGCCGGCATCGACGAGGCGCTGCGCGACGCCGAGATCTTCGGTGCAGTAGGGATAGACGTCGAAGCCGTCCTTGATCAAGATCTGCGCCGCCTCGACCAGACCGATCACGTCGGGCTGCAGCGTCTCCTGGTCGGCGATCACTTCCAGCTTGATGCGCGATGTTCCAAAGAGCTCGCGCGCAAGCTTTGCCGTCGTCACCGCCTCGCGCACGCTGTGGCAGCCCGCGGTGTTGGGCAGCACGGCGACGCCGAGTTCACGGATCAGCGACCAGAACGCATCGCCGGTCTTGCCGCCGGCGGTCTCGCGCCGTACCGAAACGGTGACGAGCTCGGCGGCCGACGCGCGGATCGCCTGTTGCATGACCGCCGGCGAGGGGTAGAGCGCCGTGCCGATCAAGAGCCGCGAGGAGAATTGCTCGTTGTAAAAAGCGACCATTGACGTCAGCCTCCCTGTCGCGGGGTGAGGATCTCGACCATGTCGCCTTCCGCAATCTCCGTTTCCGACCAGCGTGCGCGCGGCACGACGTCGTAGTTGATCGCGATGGCGAAGTGCGTGCCCTCGAACTCGAGCTCGCCAAGCAGTGTATCGACGCGCGTGGCTGCGACGTCCTTAGGCTCGCCATTGACCGTCACACGCATTGCATCACCTCGTTGTCGATCGCGTCGCGCGTCAGATAGGTCGCCGTCAGTTCGGCGAGCGCGGGCGCCAGCAGAAATCCATGCCGGTACAGTCCGTTGACGCTGATGCGGTCGCCGTCGATGCGGACACGCGGCAGGTTGTCAGGGAAGGCCGGGCGAAGGCCCGCGCCGATCTCGACGATGCGCGCCTCGGCGAAGGCGGGATGCACAGCGTAGGCGGCGCTCAGGAGCTCCAGCGCCGAGCGCACGCTGACGCCGTCATCGTCGGTTTCGATCGTGGTGGCCCCGATCATGAAATGATGATCGGCGCGGGGCACGATGTAGAGCGGCCAGCGCGGATGGATCAGGCGGACCGGGCGGTTGAGCTGAACGTCCTTCGTCTCGACCACGATCATCTCGCCCTTCACCGCACGAAGGTCCGCGACTTGATCGCGCGCAGCGATGCCACGGCAATCGATCGTCAGGCCACCCTTAGCGGATGCGGGCGCTTCGCCGTAGTGAATCGCCACACCATGGTCATTCAGCCGCGCGTGCAGATGCGGCAGGACCTTGCGCGGCTCGACATGGTGCTCATCGGCATAGAACAGCCCGCGGTCGAACTGGCCTGCAAGCGCAGGTTCGAGGATTGCGAGACGTTCGGCGTCGACGAGGTCGTGTCCGGCCGTGCGCCGTGCGAAGCGGTCGAAATCTGTGCGGTCGCGGCGATGCGCAACGACCAGCGTGCCACTGCGCGGTCCGCTTGCGAGTTCTTGGTCCCAGAGATCCAGCGATCGCAGGCCGAGGCGCGTGATTGCGGGCTCGGTCGCTTCGCCTTCGCAATAAGGCGCAAGCATGCCGCCCGCCCAGTGGCCGGTCGAGCTTTTCAGCGCTGGATCGTCGCGCTCGAACAGGGTGACGTCGAAGCCTGCGCGCGACAGCAGCAGCGCCTGCCAGGTTCCTGCAACACCCGCTCCGATGATGCTGATATGCGCCGGATAGCGCTTCGCCGATATGTCGTGCAACATTCCCGTCCCTTCGCCGGCATAACCCGGATCAGGTTCGAAGGGTCACCACGGTGATATCGCGATCTGAAGTCTCGATCGGCGAACCGATGTGGAATCTCAGCTCCTGCCGGAGCCCCCCTCGGAACGAGACTTATAATAGGCCTAAAGAGGCGGACGTCAACGGTCGGTCTTCGTGCGGCAATCGCCCGAAGTTCCAAGACCGACGAGTTTAAGCGACGCGTTAAGACAGTGTTTCCGCTGTGATGCCCGCGAAAAGCGGGCATCGGTCCGCAGCTCTAAGATCTGCTACTGCCGTCGGGCTCGGCCCCCATGCTGCGTGGCGTCGGTGGCGGTATCGGCTGAGACGAATCCAGGCGTGGCGAATGCTGAGGCCGCGGGCGTTTTCGCATAGGCGCTTGCCGCCTGCATGCGCTGTCGCTTCGCGGCGTAATAGTAACCGCTTGCATAATAGCCGACGGAGCGGCCGTGATGGCCGTTCGCGGCGCGATAGGCGCCGGCGAGATAGCGCACTCCGTATCTCAGATTGGTCTCGGGATCGAGCAGGCCCGCAGCCGTTCCTGTGTAACCCATGCCGCGCGCGGTCGCGAGCTTGATCTGCATCAGCCCGGTTGCTCCGCCGCGGCCGATCGCGTTGGCGCGATAGCGGCTCTCGCGCACGATCACGCGATGCACGAGTTCGGCGGGAACGCCGTTGGACGCCGCGTGGCTTGCGATCAGCGAGTCATACGGCCGCGCTTGCGACGCAGGGCTTTGTGCGAATGTGGGAGAAGCAGACGAGATGGATACGGTCGCAGCAACCGCTGCGATCAGGACGACCTTCATGAAGACCCCCGGCGTTGATCTTGTTGCCCTGATTGCCAGCCCCGCGATCAGGTTGCGCGCAACATGCAACGCGCTGCGCGCATGCTTCAACCGTCAACCGGTCATAGGCCTCAAAAGACCATTTCATCGCCGTAATGTACGGAATTTTGCGGTCGATTATGGCGAGCTCAGTCCGCGATTAAGGCGATGGCGCCACGATTCGACCGCGGCACTGCCGCGTTTGCCAGATGCTGCGGCGTACTGGATGCCCGCCGGAGCCTGTCCTCGGGCCGCGTTTCGCGCGGACCCGGGGGGCGGGCATGACTATGCCCATCAGAAATTTGGAAGCTGCGTCACGGCCACATTGATGGAGCCATCGGCTTCAGCGACGATACGCAGCGTCTTTGAGTCATAGGCGATGTCGACCAGGCGGACGCCGGTGACCGCGGCGTCGACCTTCACGCCTTGATCGTTCTTGCGCAACTCAGCCATCGCTTCGGAGATCTTCACCCGGGCTTCGGCAAGGAATGGCTTCAGGTCGATCGTCGCACGCTCGGCGAGCGCCTTCTGCATGTAAGGCATCGCCTGACGCGCCGCGGCGCCGAGCAGCCCGAACGCAGCTTCGGATTCCACCGCAAGCTCGACGTCGGCAAGATTGAGTGTCTGCTGCTCGGAATTGAGCACGGGTCGGCCCCAGACGTGCACTGTAGCGTCGGCGCCGAGGCCGAACCAGCTCGTCTTTTCCTTGGCGTTGACCAGCAGCGAAATCAAAAGGCGCTCGCCCGACGGCGAGACCGTCGCGGACTTCACCGTGACGGCCACAGGCCCGCTATTGTCCTCGGGAAAGGTGCGGTCCTTCAGTTGCGCGCTAATGATCTTGTTCACATCCGTGAACGACATGTCGATCGGCACGCCGACATTCACCGTACCCTTGTCGAGCGGCGGCACGATCTGAAGTGCGGTCGGGAAAGGGCAGTCCGGTTTCGTCTGCGACGTGGTGACGGCGGTCTGTGCCTCGATGCCGAGCATCAGGTTGACGTTGGTGGCGTCGATGCGCGGCTGTGCTGCGACCGCCTTGGTCGGCTTCATCTCGAGATAGAGACTCGGTAGCCCCGGGGCTGCAGCCGGTAGCGGAATCGAACGGCACATCTTCGTCCATTCGCGGCGAGCGGTCTGCTCCAGCGTCTGATCATTGCGCGCCTGCTCGCGCAATTTCGCAAGCTGCTCCTCCAGCATCTTGTCCATAAGCGGACGGATCTGATCATTGACGTTGAGGCGGACGCCGGATGCATTGAGGTTGGTGTCGGCGAGGCTGATCTGTGCCGCAAGATTCGGATCGACGCGCCAGTTGGGGCTGAGCTGCGGTCGTGCCTGCACGGCGACATTGGCGAGGATGTCGGCGTTGGCGTTCAGTTCGCGAATGGCGATCCGGCCGACCTGCTCGCCGGCCTTGCCGCCGAACATCTGGCCCACGAGACCCGAGATCGCGCCGCCCGCCTGCTGCGACAGTGACCCCTTGGCGTTGACGGTGCCTGTTACCACGGTCGCCAGCGAAATGGTGTCGTTGGCGCCGGTCGCCGAAATCGGGCCGCGGGCCGCGGTCCAGTTGATGTCCGCGTTCTGAATCAGTTGCGGGGCGGGGTTGTTGGCCTTGCCGTTGAAGTTGCGGGGCGCGGCGCGATCGGCGGCGTCGCGGATCGAGGCCAGCGTGATAGCCACCGGCGCCATCACCTTCGAAACGCGCGAAGCAGGCGGTAGCGGCGGCAATTGCGCAAGCGGGGGCTTCGGCACGTCGCCCGCTGCGCCTTCGCGCGGCGAGATCCGGTCCATGATCCACAAACTGCCAAAGAACGAGATCACCAGGCTCGCGGTCGCAAGCAAGATTATTCTGAGACGCATCCGCGCTTCCGCCAAATCCAATCAAGCGGCGCGACTCTATAGGCCTTCCGCCAGCGATGCCAGCCATCTGACATGCGAGTGTAACATATGCCGCCTACGGTCAGCCGGGACGTGACAGTTTTGTAAATGTGAGATGCGCATGTTAACGTGGGATGCGCCGTTGGCCGCGCAAGCCCGCTGCGGCCAGCAGTGCCGCGCATTGATAGTTGGACTTGCGCTGACATTCGGACTTGCGTTGGCCTGCCTCGCGCAGGTTGCGCTCGCCCAGGAGCGGCGGTTCGACTTCGATATCCCTGCACAACCGCTGGCGAATGCGCTGGAACTGTACGGCGAGGTCACCGGCCGTAACGCTCTCTACAACAGCAACCTCACTGTCGGTCGTCGCTCGCGGACGGTAAGCGGTCAGCTTTCATCCGGTGATGCGCTTGCAATCCTGCTGGAGGGAAGCGGACTGACCGCGGGTCATGTGACGCACGATTCGTTCGTGCTGCTGCCTGCGGCAGCTCCTGTGGCCGCCGTCCAATCGTACACGGTCACGCAATACTTCGGTCGAATACAGGCGAGTCTGCAGAAGACACTGTGTGCAGACAGCGAAGCACGGCCGGGCGGCTATCGGGTTGCCGTGCGGCTGTGGATCGACGCCGCAGGCGACGTGAACCAGTATGAGCGGATAGGCTCAACGGGTGCTCCCCGTGCCGATGAAAGCATTGACCGGACACTGCGTCGTTTGCGGATCGGCGGGCCGCGGCCGGCTGACATGGCGCAGCCCGTCTCGATCGTCATCGTTCCACAGACGTCTGGCCTGACGATGGGCTGCGATCAGCTGGCAAATGGTCGTATCCGGGCCGCTGCGCCATGACCGAATCGTCTCTCGCGCTTGTTCGGCGCTTTCTGGTCGATCGCTATGGCGATCTCAAGCAGCGGTTGACGGCGCGGCTTGGATCGTCAGATTTGGCGGGCGATGCCTTGCAGGATGCGTGGATCAAGATCGCCCGCATCGACACGGTGGGTGTCGTTCGCAACCCCGGCAACTACATCTTCGGCGTCGCCATGAATGCGGCGCGCGATCGCATGCGCGACGTAAACAACCGCCATCTGAGCGCGACCGAAATCGATGAGCTGCTTGAGTTTGCCGACGATGTACCCGACCCGTCGCGCACTGCAGAAGCGCGGTCCGATCTGAGGCTTCTGGAAGGCATTCTGCAGGAACTGTCGCCGCGCCAGCGCGACATCCTGCTTGCCGCCCGCCTGGACGGGACGCCGCGGCTGGAGATTGCCCGTCGTCTGGGCATTTCACTGCGTCTCGTCGAAAAGGAGCTTCAGCTCGCCCAGGAACATTGTCTTGCGCGTCGCGCCCGGATGCTGAAATGAGATGCGGTTTGGGTCGATGAAAAACGTCTTATCATTAGAGAGTGACACAACCGGCGATCAGTCCGTCCGGATGTCTGTCTTTTGCGGCGCAAGACAATGACCTGCATGAGCGACCGAAACACTGGAGCATTTTCCGGAAAGGTGGACACCGGCTTTCCGCAAGAAGATGCGACCACAAAAAGGAATCCGGAGCACGTTCCGTTCAACCTGAACGGAATGCGCTCCGGTGTCGATCCCCTGGAGCGAGAGGCGATCGCCTGGGTCCGGCTGTTGACATCCGGTCAGGTCACGACTGCGGATGCGGATGCCCTGAAGCTTTGGCGCAACCGGAGTCCGGACCATGCGGCGGCCTTCGCATCGGCGAGCCGGCTGTGGAAAGATCTTGAACCCGCAGGTCGCTCCTGGCGGCGGCGGCGCGCAGCCTTTTCCTCCACAGCAACGGACGAAGCGCCGCGCCACTCCTCCGTGAGCCGACGTTTTCTGCTCGGCGGCGGCCTTGCGGCTGCATCTGCGGCGGGGGTCTACGCCGTTGTCAATCCGCCCTTGGGCATGTGGCCGTCCTGGACGGAGTTGCGCGCAGACTACCGGACCGAAACAGGCGAACAGCGCGATGTGCTGCTGTCGGCCGATGTCTCGATCAAGATGAACACGCGGACCAGCATCGCCGTCCAACCGTCCGACAACGGCACCGAGCGGGTGGAGTTGATCGGTGGCGAAGCGTCGTTCTCGATGCGTGGGCGCGATGGACGCACGCTCGCCGTTCTGGCGGCCGATCGCTGGATCACCTCCAGTGCGTCACAGTTCGATGTCCGCCTCGACGGGCGTAGCACACCATCGGTCTGTATCACGTGCCTGCAGGGCAAGCTCAGTGTCGAGCACGGAAACCAAGTAACGACAGTCGTCTCCGGACAGCAGCTTCGCTATGATGGCCGTGGTGCCGAATACGTGGAAGCCGTCGATCCCGATGTCGCTTCCGCCTGGCAGCGCGGCGTCCTGGTGTTCCGCTTTACGCCGCTCGCGGACGCTGTCGACGAGATCAATCGCTACCGTCCGGGACGAATCGTCGTCATCAATCCCGAGATCGCCCGGACTCCGGTCAGCGGCCGGTTCCGGATCGATAACCTGGATGAAATTCTGAGCAGAATCGAACAGGCGTTTGGCACGAAGGTGCGATCGCTGCCCGGCGGCGTTGTCTTGCTGAGCTGATGCTCGTTGCGACCCGCCCAATCGCGTTCTGACGCGAAGCAAAAAAATCTCGTGCGGGTTTGGAGTCGCTCATTCGTCATCAAGGTAGGGACTTGTTGATGTCCGGTGGGGCCTGCATGAGCAGTGCGCGGCCTCGTGAATTGTTGGAGAGCTGCCCGTGACCGCTCGCGCTTCCGCTTCGCGTCCGCCAGTCTGCGCGACTGTTACGCGATCCCGCTTAAGAGAACGCGGCCTGCTCCTCGCCAGCGTCAGCGTAGCGGCACTGTTCATGGCCAGCCCGCAGGCGCTGGCGCGTCCGTTGGGCGGACCGGCACCGGCACCCTCCGCTGCGGCGATCGCGGCGGCGCAATCGGGCGCTCAGGAAGCGGCGCGAGCTGCGCGCGCGGCCGCCAATTCGCTGAAGCGTGCGACCCTTTCGATCCAGGCGCAGCAGGCGAGCCAACAGGCCGCGCGCGATGCGGCCCGGGCTGCGCTTCAAGCGAACGCCGTGCCGAACGGCCTGCGGCCGGGCGGCCTGCAGATCGGCATCGGAGTGGTTGGTCCCAATGGAGCCGTCAATACCGAGCTGTGGCAAGGCGCGAAGCTGCCGACGGAGTTCGCCGATGGCGATCGCGTCAGGGTCAATGTCGAGCAGACCCGGCAGAAGGCGATCCTCACCTGGGACACCTTCAACGTCGGCGGCAAGACCGATCTCGCCTTCGACCAGCAAGGTCGCCGCGACTGGGTGGTGCTCAATCGCGTGCTCGGCACGGATGGCCGGCCGAGCCAGATCCTTGGCAACATCAAGGCTGACGGCGCGGTCTATGTGATCAATCAGAACGGCATCGTCTTCGGCGGTGCGTCGCAGGTGAATGTCGGTGCGCTGATCGCCTCCACCGCGAAGATCTCCAACGAACAATTCCAGAGCGGCATCTACTCGACGCAGAGGGGCGCCAGCTGGAACCCGAGCTTTACCGATGCGGCGGCGTTGCTTGGCAACGGCGCCGGCGGCGGTGTCGTCAAGGTCGAGGCGGGTGCGCAGATCGAAACGCATGCGCCGTCGTCGGTGACGTCCGGCGGCGGTTTCGTGCTGCTGATGGGCGGCGAGGTCGTCAATGCTGGTGCGATCACGACACCCAACGGCCAGACCCAGCTTGCCGCAGGCGACGACTTCGTGCTTCGGCGCGGCTACGGCACTGACCAGAACATCGCCTCGACGACACGCGGCAACGAGATCGCCCCGCTGTTCGATGCCGGGAGCCTTGCCGGACTTGTTCGCAATGACGGTCTCATCTCCAGTCCGCAGGGCGACATCACCCTGGCCGGCAGAACGATCGAGCAGAACGGCATCCTCGTCGCATCCACGTCGGTCAACACGCGCGGCACGATTCATCTCCTCAATTCGGCGACCGACGCGCACGGCAGCGTCACGCTGGGCGCCAACAGCGTCACAACCATCATTCCCGAGCTCGAAAGCGAAGAAACCGCACTCAACAGCCAGCGTGACGCATTGATTGCGGCTTCGGAGGCAGCCAACCTGCAACGGGCAGGCGCGGCGAGTGGTCCGTTCGATAACCTGTCGCTGCTCGCCGACCGGCTCGATCAGTCTCGGATCGAGATCGTCACCGGCGGCAACGTGATCTTCAAGGGCAGTGCCTCGGCGGGGAGCGGCTCGGTCACAATCGCGCAGGGCGGGCAGGTGTCCGTCTCGGCCGGCGGCCGCATTTTCACTGAAAGCGGAGCGACCATCGACGTCTCCGGCGTGCGTGACGTCGTCCTTGCGATGTCGTCGAACAACATCCTGGTCAACATCCAGGGCAACGAGCTGCGTGACAGCCCGGTCAATCGTGACAATGACTATCTGAAGAACGCCGATGTCTGGGTCGACATCCGTGATCTGATCTATGTACCGTCGGGAACGGGCGGCTATGAGGGCAACCGTTACTACACGCCAGGCGGGCTGCTCGAAGTCGGCGGCCACCTCGCCAATACCGCGCACACGATCGGCGAATGGTCGTCGGTGGGCGGCACGATCACCCTGGCGGCGCAAGAGGTGATCGCCCAGCAGGGTTCGATCTTCGACATCTCCGGCGGCTCGCTCAAATACGAGGCGGGCTACATCCTGACCTCGAACTTTCTAGGGCCGGACGGGCGTATCTACAACATCAATGATGCCCGCGCCGACATGACGTTCTACGGTCTCGGCCACGGCTTCATCCGCAAGAATGAGCGCTGGGGCATCACCGAGGTGTGGACCAGCCCGTTTGGCAAGGGCAGGGTCAGCAGGCGCTGGGAGGACGGCTACACGGTCGGCCGCGATGCCGGCACGCTGATCCTGTCGACACCGACCGCGGTATTCGAAGGCGATATCCTCGCCGATGTCGTTCAGGGTTCGCGCCAGACCGAGGCGCGACCGGATGACGTCGCCGACGGCTATAAGCTCGGCCAGAACCAGACGGCGAAAGCAGGGACGCTCATCCTTGGACAATACGGTGCGCTCGGCCGTATGGGGGTCCATGACACCGAGGTGGTGATCGGCGACGTCGCCAACATGACCCAGGGCCTCGACGCCGCCTCCGCCATGCCTGCGGGCCGCACCGGCACGTTGTGGCTCGACGCCGGCCACCTCAACGACCAGTTGCTCGGCGGACTTGATCTGGCCACAAGCGGCAACATGACGATCGAGAGCGACCTTACGCTCGCCGATGGAGGATCCATCGACCTCGTCGCACCCATCATCGACATCCGCACCAATGTCACCGTGCGTGGAGGGCGTGTCAGCGCCTCCAATCAACTGACGACGCGTGAGCCTCAGGGCGACTCGATCTTCACGAGGGCCACCGATCTGCTCCGGGACGGCATGTCGCGCGTGACGCTGCACAGCGGCGCGACCATCGACACCAGCGGCACATGGACCAACGCTCTGCGCGATCGAGCCAATCTGCGCGGCCTCGCCTTCATCGACGGCGGCGCAGTCACGTTGCGTTCTTCCGGCGACGTGACGCTGGAGGAAGGCTCGTCGATCGACACCTCATCCGGCGGCGCTATCCTCGCCGACGGCAAGACCAGGGGCGGCAAGGGCGGGGACGTTGCCCTGCTTGCCGATTTCAACGGAGGTGGCGAGGGCGTCCTGACGTTGAACGGCGATGTCCACGGATACGGAGTCGAAGGTGGCGGGACATTGGCGCTGTCGACGTCGGGCCTCGTGGTCATCGGGGACGCCAGTTACGAGATTGGGTCGACATTGCCGGCCGGCAGCGTGACACCGGCCGATGTGAGGCTGACGGAAGCCTTGTTCATTCCGGCGGGGACGCCGCTTCCCGCCGCCTACAACCAGACCGTCACCGCGATCGCGGCAGGCGCGACTCTGCCCACCGACGTGCCCTTTGTAACGACGACGATCGCGGCGGAGTGGGTGGTGCCCGCCGGCGCAGTCAGCATCGCTTATATATTGCCCGGAGACTTCAGGGTGACTGCGGCACCGCCCGGCACCGTCATCCCGGTCGGCTCGACGGTGCGTGGATACAGCACGCTAACACCGGTCCTGCCCGGCGGCTACGTGCTGCCCGCCAACGTCTTTCCCACGGGCCTGAGGCTGATCGCGCCGCAGGTCGTGACCTTCATGCCCGGGACGCCCGCGCCGCTGGACGTGACCATCGCGGCCGGAACGGTGATCCGGGCGGGCACGCTTCTGCCGATGGAAGCCCGGATCGAGCCGTCGGCGACGTTGCATGTCGCCGATGGCCTCCTGAGCCGCGGCTTTTCCAAGTATTCAATCAATGGCGAAAACGGGTTGGTCGTTGCCTCCGGCGCCATTGTCGCTCCCGTCATGCCCGTCTACCGATTCGACAGCGCGAGCTTTGCGGCGCCGACCGGCAGCGATCCGTCGGCCGCGCTGAGCCTCTGGCTTCCGGACGCCTTTCGCGCCGATCCGGTGGGGGGGAAGCTGATCCAGCGCGGCGGCGTCGATCTCGAGCTGCTGTCGGGCGGCAGCTTCGGCGGCGACACCAAGTGGCTCTCCGGCGGCGGCGTGACGATCGCAGAGGGCGCGTCGATCACCGTCGATCCCGGCCGCAAGGTCACCGTCGCCAGCGGCGGGCAGATCGTCATCGACGGCTCGATCACCGCTCATGGCGGCGAGATCGCCGTCCTCAACGCCAACCGGTTCAGCAATAAGGACGTCGGCGGACTTTCGGTCTGGATCGGCGAGTATGCGCGGCTCGACGCCTCGGCTCGGGCGGCGACCGCCGTCGATATCCGGGGGCGGATCTATGGCGTGGTGTCCGACGGCGGCAAGGTCGTGCTCGGCAGCCGCGGCGGCGAGGACACGCTGTACGAGAACGCCTACTTTTCCGCCGACGCCTATGTCGTGGTGCGCGAAGGCGCGGTGATCGACGTCTCGGGCACCAGCGCCGAGCTCGACATCACCACCATCGGAGCGGCGGGACGGAGCACGGTCGCGCGCCGCGCCGTCGCCAGCAATGGCGGCAGCATCGTCCTGGATTCCTATCAGGGCATCTACAATGACGGCACGATGCTCGCCCGCGCCGGCGGCGCTGGCGCCTCGGGCGGCACGCTGACGATCAATTTCGAAGCGCCAATCTACAGCCATACTCCCAGCGACATCGTCCCTTCGCGCCTGCAGGCGGGCAGGGCGCTGCGGATCTCCCAGACAAAGCAGCCGAGCGCATTGCCGGCCGCTCTTCAGGCGGGCGCGGCCCATGACGGCCTGAGGCCCGGCTATGCGAGGCTGAGCGCAGAGCAGGTCGCGGAAGGCGGCTTCGACGACCTGTCGCTGTTCGCACGCACCGCCATCGTGTTCGAAGGCGACGTGAACCTCGTCGCGGGCCGCAGCGTCGCGCTGCGCACGGCGGGCCTCTACAATTCCGTCGACGGCGCCCACGCGAGCGCATCCGCGCCCTATGTGACGCTGGATGGACGGTTCGTGCGCCAGGCTGGACAGTGGCAGGTGCTCCCCTCCCTCCTGCCGGTCTATCCAACGACGGGGACGCTCGCCGTCCACGGCGGGCTGATCGACGTCGCTGGCCGAATGAACGCCTATGCTGGAAAGCTGACGCTCGACAGCCGGAGCGACCTGCGCTTCTCGACATCGACGCTGGCCGTGACCGGCGATCTCGACCTGATCGCGCAGCGCATCTATCCGGTGACCGGCGCCAGGGCGGAACTCTATGCCGGCACCGCGATCGATGTTAGCGGCCGGCCGCTGCTTACGTCCGGCACGCAGAATGACGCCACGATAACGATCGCACGCCACGACGATGGGCCGGTCGCGGTGCCCTATTCAGTGTTCGGCTCGCTCAGCCTGACAGCCGGGACGATCCGGCAAGGCGGCAATCTGCTCGCCCCGCTCGGCGCGATCTCGCTTACCACGGTCGACACGCAGATGGTGACGCGAGGCCTCGTCGAATTCCTGCCGGGCAGCCTGACCTCGGTCAGCGCCAAGGGGCTCGTCATTCCCTATGGCGGCACGGTGGATGGCGTCAGCTTCACGGTCGATGGCAGCGAGCCGATCCCCTACGATCTCCTCACCGGAACGATCGTCAAGGATGCCGACGGCAATTACCTCAACAACAGCGCCAGCGGGCGGCTCGGGATCACCGCGACGGGGCACAACGTCGTCAGCCATTCCGGCTCGGTGCTCGATCTGTCGGGCGGCGGCACGCTGGCGGGCGCGGCCTTCGTCTCCGGCCGCGGTGGTTCGGTCGACGTGCTGGTCAATGCGCTCGCCGACGCCAATCCCGGCTATGGCTTCAGCAAGTCCGGAAATCCGGTCTATGCCATCGTGCCGGGCATCGATATCGCGCCGCCGGTGGGCGGCTACTCCACGGCCTGGACCGGCGCGGCGCCGGGCATCGGCGAGCAGATCACGATCCCGGCTGGTGTGCCGGGCCTGCCGGCTGGCACTTACACGCTCCTGCCGGCGAACTATGCGCTGCTGCCCGGGGCCTACCGCGTCGAGCTCGGCGCGCGCGGGACGACGGGATTTGCCGCGGCCCAGTCGCTGCCGAACGGGTCCTACATCACGAGCGCGACGCGCGGCGTGGCCACCACCGCAATCGCCGATACTCTGACGACCTCGGCGATCGTCACGCCAGGCAGCACGGTCCGCACCTATTCGCAATATAACGAGCAGGGCTACGAAGCCTTCCAGCTCGCGCAGGCGGCGACCTTCGGCGTGGCCCGCCCGTTACTGGCGGTCGACGGCAAGTTCCTGACCCTCAATCTGTCGACACTGGATACGGGCAGCGCGCCGCGCCTGGAATCGGCGCTCATTTTCGACGGCTTCGCCGATTTCACCCCCGGCGAGGGCGGCTATGGTGGCACCCTGGCGGTCTCCGGCCGCGGCGGTGCCAACCGTTCGTACGACACCGACATGGTGATCACCGGAGCGGGCAGCACGACGCTCCGCAGCAGCAGTGTCACCACCGTTGCCGCCTCCGAGATCGCCGACATCGGAGCGGCCAATCTCTATATCGGCTCCGCGCCCAAGCCCGGATATGCGGCTGGAAATCCGGTGCTCGAATTCACGGTCAATGACGGCCTCGTCCGCTCGCTGACCTTGGAAAGCGGGGTTGTGCTGACGGGCTCGCAGGTCATGCTCGTGGCCCAGCACGGCGGCATCACGGTGAAGTCCGGCGCGTCGGTCAATACGATCGGCCAAGGGCTGCAGGCGCCGGACACGGCCGCCACCGGCTTGCTGTTCAGCGCGCCCGCGTTGCTCGCGGTCTCGAACGGCTCGGTCTCGCTCGAACCGTACCAGCAAAACACGCCGTCTAGGATCACGCTCGAGGACGGCTCGTCGCTCTACAGCGAAGGGTCGATCGCCTTCACTGCCGGCCAGGGCGTCGTCCTGCAGGACGGTGCGCGTTTCGGCACGCGCGATCTCGAACTGGCGCTGCCCTATATCAATATCGGCACCGCGGAGCAGCTTGCGGCCGCGGCGGCCGCCGGCATCCTGCCGGGCGGATTGTCGCTCAATCAGGCGGTGCTCGACAGGCTGGTGCGGGGCGATCCGCAGACCGGCGCCCCGGGGATGAAGAATCTCATCCTGTCGGCGGTGAACTCGATCAACTTCTACGGCTCCGTAAGCCTCTCCACGCTCGACGAGAGCGGCAAGTCGGTCCTTGAAAGCTTCGTGCTGAGCACGCCCGCGATCTATGGCCATGGCGGCGCGGATGACAGCGTCACGCTGACCACCGAACGGCTGGTGTGGTCGAGCCGTTCGCTGCGGACGGGTGCGACCGGTTCAGGCCAGCCGGTCTATGGCCCTGCCGCGCCCGGCGCGATCATCGCCAACGGGCCGGGCACCGGCCACGGCGTCTTCAATGTCGACGCCCGCGAGATCCTGTTCGGCTATCTCGAACGGTCGCGGCCGCTCAACACGGTCCAGTTCAACCGGCTGATGCTGGGCTTCGGGACGGTGAACCTCAACGCCTCGGAGCGCATCACCTCGAACAACATCAACACGCTCGCGGTCTGGCGGACCGGGGCGAGCCCGACCTCGTCCTTCGATCCCGCCACCTATACTGGCGAGCAGGCAGCCTTGAACCTGGTCACGCCGCTGCTGACCGGCGACAGCGGATCGACGCTGTCGGTCTATGCCGGTGGTGCACTGCGTGTCGTCGCGCCGCAGGGAGCGCCCGCCGGCATCGCTTCGGCGGACACACTCGGCGCCACGATCAACCTCGCATCGGTCCAGGGTTCGGTTCAGCTCGATACGGCAGTCGCGCTGCCCTCCGGCAAGCTGACGGTGACCGCGGACCAAAGCCTTCAGATCGATAGCGGCGCGCGCATCGACCTGGCCGGCCGCGCCATCCCCTTCAAGGACGTGACGAAGTATTCGTGGGGCGGCGACGTCATCCTGGAAAGCACGCATAGCAGCATCGTGGTCCGTGACGGCGCGACCTTCGACGTTTCCGCGGCGAACAACCATGCCGGCTCGATCGCGCTGTCGGCGACCGATGCATCCGCTGGCGGCATCGCCTTCCTCAACCGGGACGGCACGCCGCTGCAGTCGCTCGACGGCATATTTAAGGGCTCGTCCACCGCGGGTTACGAGAGCGGCTCGTTCACGCTCAGCGGTCATTTTGCCGGTTCCGCCAGCCAGAGCGAAGGCTTCGCGCGCATCAACGTGGCCCTGAATGCAGGAGGGTTCTTCCAGACGCGGGAATTCGCCCTCAAGCGAGGCGATCTCGCCATCGGCAACGAGGTGAGGGCGCGCAATGTCGTCGTCTCCGTCGACAGTGGCAGCTTGGCCGTACTCGGCCGGATCGACGCCAGCGGTGCGGCGCCGGGCTCCATCCGGCTTTCGGCCAAGAACGATCTGACCATTGCCTCCAGCGCCGTGCTCGACGTGCATGGCACCGAGCTGCAGACCGACAGCGACGGCGTCGCTATCGAGGCTAAGAACCGCGGCAGCATCGAGCTGACCGCGACGACCGGGTGGCTTCGCCTCAATCAGGGCGCCGGCCTGGACATGAGCTCGCCGGATGGCGTGAGGCGCGGCAAGGTGGCGCTCAATGTCGGCCGTACGAGCGAGACGGGTGGCGACGCGCGCATCGACGCCACGTCCCCGCTCGACATCCGTGGCGCGCGCGAGATCGCGCTGAACGCTTTCTGGACCTATTCGCCGAGCGATGCCGACGGCAGCATCGTGCAGAATAACGGCGGTTCAGATCCGGTGGGTGCGGATGGCGCGCTCGGTCTCGACCAGATCGGTGCGCGCAACGTGCTGTTCATCGACGCGGCGCTCGCCAATGCCGGTCTTGCCGGCCGCACCGCCGGCCTGTCCGCTTACGGCGACGCCTATCACCTGCGACCGGGCGTCGAGATCACTGGCGGCTCGTCCTCAAACGGTAACCTCACGGTCAAGGGCAATCTCGATCTCGCGAGCCTGCGCACCTCGGACGAGGCCTACAGCGCCACGGAATCGGGCTCGCTCGTTATCCGCGCGCCGGGCAACCTGACCGTGAACGGCAGCATCACGGACGGCTTCGGCAATCCCGTCGCGAATCCGAACGACATCAGAAACAGCACCGAGAAGCTGACCAGCGATCGGACCTTGACTGAGGCGATCACCGTCGCAGCAGGATCGAGAATTCCGTTCACGACGCTGAAACTCGACATCGTCGCAGGAGCGAGCAATTCCGTTAAGCGCGGTGGTGTCGAGATCCCGTTCGGGTTCACGGGCAGCCAGCTGAGCGTTCGCGCCGATTCGGTGTCCGACGAGGGGGTGCCCGGCCGTTGGAAGTTGACCGGGTCGATCACCCTCGTCGCCGATTTTAGGCTTATCCCAGAGATTCCGACCCGCACCGTCGTGGTGCCGGGTCCGGGTGGAACGACAACGACATACGTCGCGGGTCAGGTCATACCGGCGGGCACGGTCCTGCCGGCCGGGACCGTCATCAATATCGGTTTTATCCCTACTTCCACCAACTTTATCCTTCCGAGCGGTACGATCTACGGCGCCCAAAGCAGGCTGCCGGGTTCGGGCACGCTGGGGATCGTGGCCGGCACGACGACCATTCCGGAGGGGACAAATCTCGCCGCCGTCATGGGTAACGCTAATGGCATGGTCACGCTGCAGGCCGGCCAGACGCTGTCCGCCGGCGACATCCTGCCGGTGGGAATGGAGCTCGTCACATCGACGCCCATCGCCAATTATGCGCGCGCGCCGATGCTGGATGCCGGCAGCGAGTCGTGGTCGATCCGCCTCGTCAGCGGCGCCGACACCACCAGCGCGGACACACGGGCGGTGCAATCGCTGGCGGCGCTCGGGGTGGGCGGCAACATGCTGCTCTCCAACCCCCTCACCAACGTGGGCGGCAAGGTCCTGCCGAGCGTGATCCGCACCGGCACCGGCGATCTCGACCTCATCGCCGGGCGCGACCTCACCCAGGACACGCCCTTCGGCGTCTACACCGCGGGCACGCAGATCGATGTCGGCGGCGCCTATTCCGGCGTCACCTCGCAGGGCGGTTATTTCACGCAAGGCGGCGGCGATCTGACGATCGCGGCCGGGCGCAATCTCACGGGCTCTCTCAAGGTGGAGGATCCTGCGTCCGGGGGCGGCGGCACGAATAATTATTCGGTCGGCAACTGGCTGGTGCGCCAGGGCGACGCTGAGACTCCGGCGGCCTGGGGCATCCGCTTCGGGGCCTATGGCGGACCCAGCGCCAACATCTTCTATGCCTTCTCCGGCTTCGGCACTCTCGGCGGCGGCAATTTGAACGTCGACGCCGGCGGCGATGCTGGTGTGCTCGGCGCGTTCACAAACGGTGGCGGCCAGATCACTCTCAGCACCGGTGTCGTCTTCGCGGTGGGCGGAAGCGGCCGAGTCACCGCGGTGACGAAGACGGCGGACGGCGTTGTGACCGGCGGCACTTTGCTGCAGACCGGCGGCGGCGACCTCTCCGTCGCTATCGGCGGCCGGCTCAACCCGTTCACCGCGACAGCCGCTACGACGGACGATCTCAACGGCTCCTTCACCAATCTGCGCGGCGACATCGCCGTGCAGGCCGGCGCCATCGGCGCGGCCAAGTTGGTCTACGGCGTCGGCGCGCTGAACGATCCGCGGGCCGTCGATCTCTATCGGGCGACGATGCTCCAGACCGACGGCGGCGTCGGCGGGCCGGTGGTCGTCATCGGCGACGGATCGGCCAGCCTGCGGGCGCGCGGCGACCTCGTCTTCGGTGCCGCCGGCGATCCCGGCATGATCTCTAACACCCCCGGCCCGGCCTTCTCGCTGTGGCGCCCGGACAGCGCGATCACGCTGTTCTCGGCGGGCGGCAACATGGTGCCGCTGAACCTCTCATCGTATGACGGCGCGAACGAAAAGTGGGGCAGCGAGGATACAACGAACCGGGCGATGATGACGCCGATCTTCGAGGCAGTCGCAGCACAGGGCAGCCTCTACTGGGCTGGCGTGCGGCGCATTGAATTGGCGCCGTCTCGCGACGGCTATCTCGAGCTTCTGGCCGGCGACTCGATTTACGCGGCGGGTATCAGCGGGAATTCCAACCCCGCCGCCTGGAGCGTCTCGGGCGCTCTGGCCGATCCCAATTCGATCCCCAATCCGTTCCGGCCGGGAAACAACAACTCCTATTTCCAGTTCCAGCCGGACACCGTCACCACCAACCTGCACGAGGGCGATGACAAGCTCATCCGCGTCTATGCGCTCACCGGCGACATCGTCAATTTCACGCTCGGCGATCCCACGCCGCAAAACGTGAACGGCGAATTTTTGCCCCGTTATCGCGCGGCCATGCCGGCCCGCATCTATGCCGGACGCGACATCGTCAATTTCGGCAAGAACGCTTATCGCAACCAACAGGCCGACGCAAAACTCAAAGATACCCCAAGCCTGATCCTGAACAACGATGCGACCGATGTCTCGATCATCGAGGCAGGCCGCGATATTCTCTACGCGCAGGTGCAGGTCGCTGGCCCGGGTTCGCTCGAAGTCGTCGCCGGCCGCAACCTCTATCTCGGCGACAAGGGCTCCATTGTCTCGATCGGACCGCTGCCCGCCGGCGACACCCGCTCCGGCGCGTCGATCCTGATGCAAGCGGGCGCAGGCGCATCGGGGCCGAATTATGCGGGGCTGCTGCCCTATCTCGATCCGGCCAACCTTGCGGTGACCGGCACGCCTCTCGCCGACCAGACGGGCAAGGTCGCCAAGACCTATGAGCAGGAGCTCAAGATCTGGCTCGGGGAGCGCCACAGCTTCGAAGCGCCGACCGACGAAGAGGCGCGTGCCTATTTCATGGCGCTCGCGCCGGAGCAGCAGGCGATCTTCCTGCGCCAGGTCTATTTCGCCGAGCTGAAGGCGGGAGGTCGCGAATACAACGATCCGGAGAGCAGCCGCTTCGGCTCGTATCTGCGCGGCCGCAACGCCATTGCGGCGCTGTTTCCCGAGGGCGCGGCCTACGATGGCGACATCACGATCTTCGGCGGCGCCGGCGTGCGGACCCTGTTCGGCGGTGGCATCCAGATGCTGACGCCGGGCGGTCAGCAAGTGGTCGGCGTCGAAGGCGAAGTGCCGCCGGCGAGCGCCGGCATCGTCACCCAGGGCTCGGGCGATATCGAGCTCTACGCGAAGGGCTCGATTCTGCTCGGTCTGTCGCGCATCATGACGACCTTCGGCGGCGACATCCTCGCCTGGTCGGCCGAAGGCGACATCAACGCCGGCCGCGGCGCCAAGACGACGATCGTCTACACGCCGCCGAAGCGGGTCTACGACGATGACGGCACGGTGACGTTGTCACCGAACGCGCCGACGTCGGGCGCCGGCATCGCCGCGCTCAATCCGATCCCCGGCCTTTCTTCGGGCGACATCGATCTGATCGCGCCTTTAGGCACGATCGACGCAGGCGAGGCAGGCATCCGAAGTGAAGCGAACATCAACGTTGCCGCGCTGCAGATCGTCAATGCTGCGAACATCCAGGCGCAAGGCAACACGACGGGCGTTCCGCAGGTCCAGGTCCCGAACATCGGCGGGCTAACGGAAGCATCCGGCGCGGCTGGTGCCGCAGCTCAACAGGCGGCAGTTCCGACCCAGAACTCGGCTTCCGCTCAGCCGTCGATCATCATCGTCGAAGTCCTTGGTTTCGGTGGCGGCGATGGCGAGGCGCCCGCGAACGAAAACAACGAACGCCGCCGCTCCAGAACGCAGAGCCAGCAAGGATATGATCCCAACAGCATCTTCCGAATCGTTGGAAGCGGCGAATTGAGCGACGATCAGATGAGGATACTAGTCGGAGAGCGGACGACCGGTGCGCGCTGAAGGGTGTCGATAGGCGCTACCCCTAACTCAGCGTCGTCCTCGCGAAAGCGAGGACCCAGTATCCCAGAGCGTCAGTGATTTCATCACAGAGGCTGCGGCGTACTGGATGCAAGCCTTCGAGCCTGACGACAGGGGTTCGACTTGAACTCATCATGCGCTAGCAGTGCGCGGGTTTGATGGTCGTACTGGTATCAATCCAAAAGATCTTCGGACGCCGGACGTCCCCGTCATCGCCAGACATTCGTGCGCGCCAGATCAACCACCTCATCGCCGCGGCCGTTGATCACCGCCTTCACCATGTAGAGCGTGAAGCCCTTCGCCATTTCCAGCGTGATCGAAGGCGGCATAGCCAGTTCGGTGCGGTTCACCACCGCGTCGATCAAAACGGGACCGTTATGCGCAAATGCTTCCGCGATCCCGTCGTTGACATCGCCCGGATCTTCCAGCCTGATCCCGCGGATGCCAATGCTTTCGGCCATCGCTGCGAAATTCGGATTCTTGAGCTCCGTTCCGAAATCGAGAAAGCCGGTGGATTTCTGTTCGAGTTCGATAAACCCGAGCGCGCCATTGTTGAACACCACGACCTTCATCGGAAGCCGATGCTGATTGAGCGTAAGAATATCTCCCATCAGCATGGTGAAGCCACCGTCGCCTGAAAGCGAGATCACCTGCCGGCCAGGAAAGGCTGCTTGCGCGCCAACCCCCTGCGCCATCGCGTTCGCCATGGAGCCATGCCAGAATGATCCGAGGAGCCGCCGCCGTCCGTTCATGGCAAGATAGCGGGCCGCCCACACGGTCGGCAGGCCCACATCGCAGGTGAAGATGGCGTCCTCCGACGCCTGGTCGCTGATCGCTTTTGCGACCTGTTGCGGGTGAATGAGCCGCTTGCCGGGCGTGCCGGTTGCGAGATCGTCAAGCGCCTTGCGCGCTTTCGCGTAATGCGCCTGCGCGCGGACAAGATGCGCCGCGTCACCTTTCTGATCGAGCAGCGGCAGCAACGCGGTAAGCGTCGCACGCACATCGCCGACGATACCGAGATCGACGGGAGCGCGGCGACCGATATTTTCGGGACGAATGTCCACTTGCGCGATGCGTGCGTTGCCTCCTTGCGGATAGAACTGGCGATAGGGAAAGTCGGTCCCCAACATCAAGAGGAGGTCGCAGTCGCGCATTGCATAATAGCCGGAAGAAAAGCCGATCAGTCCGGTCATGCCGACATCGTAGGGATTATTCCATTCGACATGTTCTTTGCCGCGCAAAGCATGCACCATGGGCGCCTTGAGCCGCTCACCTAAGGCAAGGAGCTCATCATGAGCCCCTTCACATCCCGAGCCGCACAGAATGGTGATGCGCTTTTCGCCATTGAGCAGGCCGGCCAGGCGCTCAAGGTCATTTCTTGACGACGCGACCACAGGCGGCCGCGCTGTCAATCCATCGATCTTCACGGGCGTGTCGACGGCATCTTGCAGCGCGACGTCGCCGGGCAGCACCAGCACGGAGACGCCGCGCTTGCCGGTCGCTTCACGCATCGCAATCTCGAGCGCGCGCGGCATCTGGTCCGGGCGCGACACCAGCTCGCAATAATGGCTGCATTCCTGAAACAGTGTTTGCGGATGCGTCTCCTGAAAATAATTGCTGCCGATCTCTGCCGACGGAATATGCGCGGCGATACCAAGGACGGGAACCCGCGAGCGGTGGCAATCGAACAGGCCATTGATGAGATGCAGATTGCCCGGACCGCAGCTTCCCGCGCAAACCGCGAGCTCGCCCGTCAGGTGTGCCTCGGCGCCGGCCGCAAAAGCGGCAACCTCCTCGTGCCTGACATGAATCCACTCGATCCGTCCTTGACGGCGGATCGCATCCGTCAAGCCGTTGAGGCTGTCACCGACAATTCCATAGATGCGTTTGACGCCGACTTGAGCGAGCGCTTCGATGAACTGCTCAGCAACACTTCGTGCCATAGCGGGATCCCTGCTTGTTTCGCCGTGTGTAGCGCTACACTTGCGATGATAATGATCGATTTCAACTATCGTTCGAAAACAAGCAGGGAAGACAGCGTGGATTCCGGGCCCTCTTGTCCGGCGCGAACAGAGAGCGGTTGGCTCACTTATGCGTCAGTTCACTTCTGCGCGACGATCCATCGGCTTGACGATCACCTTGGTGCCGATGCTGACGCGAGCATAGAGATCGGCCACGTCCTCGTTCGTCATGCGGATGCATCCTGACGAGACGCGACCGCCGATGCTGGATGGATTATTGGTGCCGTGAATGCGGTAGATGGTGCCGCCGAGATACATGGCGCGCGCACCGAGGGGGTTGCCGGGGCCGCCGGCCATGAAGCGCGGCAGATATGGTTGACGGGCGATCATTTCGGTCGGCGGCTGCCAGTCCGGCCATTCGGCCTTCTTCGAGATCGATTGAACGCCGGACCAAGTGAAGCCTTCGCGACCGACGCCGATGCCGTAACGGATCGCGCGGCCACCGCCCAGTACGTAGTAGAGATACGTGTTGGGTGTATCGATGACGACGGTACCGGGCGCTTCGGAACCTTGGTAGGCGACGATCTGACGCTTGAAGCGCGCGGGCACTTGACTCGCGTCCGCGTCCTCCTCGACCTGTGGCAGCGGTTGCGGATAGCTGAACGGATGCAGCGGCGCGGAGTGTCCGGGCGCAGCCAGTGTCAGGGTGAGGGCGAATGCGCCGAGCGCTGCTGCGGCAGCCTGGTTCTTGCGTCCGAAAATGCGTGTGAGGTTGAACATGGCCGAGTCCCTGTTTTGAGTGCCGTGCTCGCCTTTGCGGCGTGTCGTTGGACTCTCAATAGGGCGTCGCCGTTTCGCGATTTTTTCGTGTGCGCCGTAAAATGGTTTCGTCAGCGTGACGAAGTGTTTCGTGCACATGAAAAATCCGGGCCTCGCGCTTCACGCGCGTCCCGGATCTGCAATTCGTGAGCTTCAGTCGCTGCTTATCGTCCGTTCAGCGTTAGATCATCCCAAGCACGATGGCGCAGACAAACGCGAACGCAGCATACGCGGCGACGACGTTGAGTTTCGCGACGAAATTCATGGGAACTGCTCCCGGCTCGTGATGCTTGCTGGTCTCCTCTGCCTCTGCCTGAGACCCAAGGCTACCAGGGTGGAATCGGCCTAAAAGTCAGGGCCACTGCTCCATCCGCTCAAGAACGCGTGAACACGTTAATCGTTCCCGACCGGCCAACATGGTAAAAAATGAATGAAAACAACGTATTGACAGGTCCTTAAATAAATTTGCGCAAAACTGCGTGCCATGACGCGCAGAGTTCCCTGGTATCTCGTTGGCTCGCTCGTCCTCGTATCGCTTGCAGGATGCGGCCGCGGTTTCTTCACCGTGGAGCGCGATGCATGGCGTGCCGAGGCGGAAGCCGCCTGTATGAAATCCGGCACGATCAAAGAGAGCGCGACTGTGGTCCGCGTCTCGCCGATTTCCGGCCCCGGCGCCTGCGGTGCGGAATTTCCGCTGAAAGTCGCCGCCCTCGGCAGCGCCGTCGCAATGAGCTACATGGGCGAGTTGCGCCCGCCGGGCCGCATCCCCAATGCGTCGAGCCAGCCGCGCTGGCCCATCAATCAGCAGCCCAATAACCGGCCGATGTACGGTTCCCAGCCGGTGGCGCCCTATCCGTCGCAGGCCGCCCGCGCTCCGTCCTACGATCCGCAGCCGCAGACCTATCCGTCGCCGCAGGTGCCGATGTCGTTGCATGCGCCAGGCCAAGTACCGCCTGACGATGAAGACTCGGCAGCATTCGAGCACTCGCAGGGGGGCTATCCGCGCGGGCCCCGGCCGCCCTCGGAAGGTCAGCTCTATAGAGAGTCGCCGCGCCTCGGTGCGCCGACCAATGGCGCTCCGAGCGGTCCTTCGCCGCGCGAGCCATATTCGAGCACGTCGCCCGCGCCGCCGCTGCCGCGGCTCGGGCCCGAGCGCAACGATCAGGTCGCCTCAATCGGACCGGTGGCGTTCAAGCCGGCCGCGACGCTCGCCTGTCCGCTGGTGTCTGCGCTCGATCGCTGGATCATCGAGTCGGTTCAGCCGGCAGCACTGCGCTGGTTCAACCAGCCGGTCGCCGAGATCCGGCAGATCTCGGCCTATTCCTGTCGCGGCATGAACGGCAATTCCAATGCGCGCATCTCCGAGCACGCGTTCGGGAATGCGCTGGACATCTCGGCTTTCACGCTTGCCGACGGACGGCGCATCTCGGTGAAGGACGGTTGGCGCGGGCTGCCGGAAGAGCAGGGTTTCCTGCGCGATATTCAG
The DNA here is from genome assembly GCF_031157255.1 of Bradyrhizobium sp. LHD-71. Classification (GTDB taxonomy): domain Bacteria; phylum Pseudomonadota; class Alphaproteobacteria; order Rhizobiales; family Xanthobacteraceae; genus P52-10. The sequence continues at coordinate 189,283 of NZ_JAVIFX010000006.1, forward strand.
GGCGCCGCCTGCCAGATGTTCAACACGGTGCTCGCGCCCGGCTCGAACATCTATCACTACGACCATATCCATGTGGACCTGATGCGCCGCTCCTCCGGCCGCGCGATCTGCAATCCGGCGGCGGTATCCGGCGAACTGATCGCCGCGCGTGCGTCGGGCGGCCGCTACGTAGGACGTGATCCCGCTGTCACCGGCTCGATTGGCGCGAAACGACGCGCGCTGTCCTATCGCCCCAGCGCCGACGACGGCATTGAGGACGAGTCCCACATCAAGGACAACGGCCGGTAAGGCACGAGCGCCGCGGCCCCGCGCCACAATCGAAAACAACTGGTCGGCGATTTCGAAACAAACGTGCGCCGAGACAGGTTCGCTGATGCGCTGTTGCATCGATTGCTATGCAAATGCGGTCGTCGACGATCCGCGTGTTGCCAAATCGTCGACTCGGGCGTATCACCTTCGGCATTCCAGTAGTGAACCGAGGAGGACATGCATGATTTCGATGTATTTGCTTGTCGCTCCTTCGCGCGCGTCCGGTTTCGTATCCGGCCGCATGTCCGGTCTCTTGGACAGCAGCGCAGCCGCTTAGGCTTTCCGGTTCGTTTCGGTCGGGTCTGACGCCCCGACCTTCTTCCAAATCCAGAATTCTACTTTGGTGCCGTCGGGCGTGCGCGCCCTTTGGCGCCGCAATCGAATGGAGCCGGCTTGCGTTTGGCGCAGCCGGAACGTGTCATGATCGATAAACGCAAAGACCGTCCCACTGCGATCCGCGCGGTGCTGCGGTTCATCTTCCGTCACTGGCGCAATCAGCCGTGGCTCGGCACGGGCATTTCGCTGGCGATCGTCGGCGCGACCGTCTCGGATGTGTTCATGCCGCTGTTCGCAGGCCGATTGGTCGACGCCATCGCGCTGGGCGCGACTGATTTCGAGGCCGGCAAGGCGGGCGCGATCACGGCCTTCGCCGCGATCATCGCGCTCGGCCTCGCGCAAGTGACACTTCGTCATCTCGGCTTCTGGGGCATCGTGCCGTTCACGCTGCAAGTGATGTCGGATGTTTCGCGCGACGCGTTTCACGTTGTGCAGCGCTTCTCCACCGACTGGCACGCCAACAGTTTTGCCGGCTCGACGGTGCGCAAGATCACGCGCGCCATGTGGGCGGTGGATCTGCTCGACGACACGGTGCTGCTGGCGTTGCTGCCGTCGGTGGTGGTGCTGGCCGGCTCGACGATCCTGCTCGCCTTGCATTGGCCCGCGCTCGGCGCCGTGATCGCGGTCGGCGCGATCGCCTACATAGCGATGACGGTGTGGTTCTCGACCCAGTACATCGCGCCGGCGGCGCGGCTGTCGAATGCGTGGGACACCAAGGTCGGCGGCACGCTCGCCGACGCCTTGACCTGCAATCCGGTGGTGAAATCGTTCGGCGCGGAAGAGCGCGAGGACGAGAGGCTCGGGCGTGTGATCGGCAAGTGGCGCAAGCGCGTGCGGCGCACGTGGATGCGCTACACCGCGACGAGCACGATCCAGCTCGTGGTGCTGCTCGGCGTGCGCACGTCCGTGGTCGGCGGCGCGCTGCTGCTGTGGATGGCCGGCAAGGCGACGCCGGGCGACGTGACCTATGTGCTGACGAGCTATTTCGTCATCCATGGGTACCTGCGCGACGTCGGCATGCACGTCAACAACCTGCAGCGCTCGGTGAACGATATGGAGGAGCTGGTGGCGATCCATGACGAGGTGCCGGGCGTTCTCGATGCGAGCGATGCCAAGGTGCTCAGGGTCGCTGGCGGCAACATCCGGTTCGATCGCGTGACGTTCCACTACCGTGGACATCCGCTGCCGCTCTACCGCGACCTGTCGGTGGAGATCGCCGCCGGTGAGCGCGTCGGCCTGGTCGGACGCTCCGGGTCGGGCAAGACGACGTTCGTCAAGCTGATCCAGCGTCTCTATGACGTCACCGACGGGCAAATCCTGATTGACGGTCAGGACGTCTCGAAGGCGACGCAGGCCTCGCTCAGGCGGCAGATCGCGATCGTGCAGCAGGAGCCGATCCTGTTCCATCGATCGCTTGCCGACAACATCGCCTATGGCCGACCCGGCGCTAGCTTTGCGGCGGTTGTCGAAGCGGCGCGGCTTGCCAACGCGCACGAGTTCATCGAGCGGCTGCCGAAGGGCTACGGCACGCTGGTCGGCGAACGCGGCGTGAAGCTCTCGGGCGGCGAGCGGCAGCGCGTCGCACTGGCGCGCGCGTTCCTGGCGGACGCGCCAATCCTGATCCTGGATGAGGCGACTTCCAGCCTCGATTCGGAATCCGAGGCGCTGATCCAGGAGGCGATGCAGCGGTTGATGCACGGGCGCACATCGATCGTGATCGCGCATCGGCTGTCGACCGTGCGCGCACTCGACCGCATCCTCGTGTTCGACCGCGGCCAGGTCGTTGAGGAGGGCACCCATCGCTCGCTCGTCGCCGCTGGCGGCATCTACCGCGGGCTGTTCGAGCGGCAGGTGGTGGAGCTCGGCGGCACAGAGCTCGATCGCGCGTCCGCGGCGGGTTGAGCTGCTCGCCGTCATTCCGACACGTCGCATCAGGTCGGCTGGCCGACCTGATGCGACGAACCCGGAAAGTCGATATGAGTGGTGCGAAAATAACGGAGCGGGGGGAACGGCATGAGCTTCATCAGCGGCGTCGGACTGACGGCATATGGCAAGCATGAGGGCCGTTCGACGCTGGACCTGATGAGCGAAGCAGCGACGCTTGCGCTTGCGGACTCTGGCCTGAAGCGCAGTGAAATCGACGGCGTGCTGTGTGGCTACTCCACCACCATGCCGCACCTGATGCTCGCGACAGTGTTTGCCGAGCATTTCGGCATCCAGCCGAACTACGCGCATGCGATCCAGGTTGGCGGCGCGACCGGGCTGGCGATGGGCATGCTCGCGCACGAGCTTGTCGAGGCAGGCGTCACAAACAACGTGCTGGTAGTCGCCGGCGAGAACCGGCTGACCGGACAGGCGCGGGACTCGGCGATCCAGACGTTGGCGCAGGTTGGTCATCCCGAATTCGAGGTGCCGCTCGGGCCGACGATCCCGGCCTATTACGGCCTTGTAGCCTCGCGCTACATGCACGAGTTTGGCATCACCGAGGAGCAGCTTGCCGCGTTTGCGGTGCTGATGCGCAGGCACGCATGCCTGCATCCCGGCGCGCAATTTCACGACCCGATCATGATTGCCGACGTGATGGCGTCGCGTTCGATCGCGACGCCGCTGAAGCTGCTCGATTGCTGTCCGGTGTCGGACGGCGGCGCGGCCTTCATCGTCAGCCGCGAGCCGGTGAACGAGTTCGGCGTCCGCGTCATGGGTTGCGGGCAGGCGCACCGGCACCAGCACGTGACGCTTGCCGGTGACGTGACGCGGTACGGTGCGTCGGACGCCTGCGGTCGGGCGATGGCCGCCTCAGGCGTCGATCTCGGTGACGTCGACTATGCTGCGGTCTACGACAGCTTCACCATCACGCTTGCGATCCTGCTCGAAGAGATCGGTATCGCCAAGCGCGGCGAGGCGGCACTGATGGCGGCCAACGGCGAGTTCGAGATCACGGGAAGACTGCCGCTGAACACGCATGGCGGGCTGCTCTCCTACGGCCACTGCGGCACCGGCGGGGCGATGGCGCATGTGGTCGAGACGCATTTGCAGATGACCGGCCGGGCCGGGGTGCGCCAGGTGCGCGACGCGTCGCTCGCGCTTCTGCATGGCGACGGCGGGATTCTCTCGTCGCATGTCAGTATGTTTGTGGAGCGCGTGCGATGAGCGGTACATCAAAGCCGGTCGCCGACTGGACCAGCGGCGCCGAGTTGATCGCCTATCAGTCGTGCAGGGCGTGCAAACACATCTGGTATTTCCGCCGCGGCTTTTGCCCCGCGTGCGGCGCTGACGATGTCGCTGATCTGAAGGCGTCGGGCGAGGGCACCGTTTTCGCGATCTCCATTGTCACACGCGCCGCGACGGCGGAAGCGCGGGCGCACGTTCCCTACGCGGTCGTCCTCGTCGATGCCGCGGAGGGCTTCCGCATGATGGGCCACGGCGATCGTGACCTGAGGATCGCCGACAGGGTGAAAGCACGCTTCGAGAAGTTCACCGACCACATCGTGCCGTATTTCGCCAAGGTCTAGCACCTTGCAGCGCGCTGGATGGCAAACTGGCGAGGGGCCCGGCGTGTTCGCGCCGGACCCCTCGTTTGCAGCATCAGCCAGCCTGTAAGCCGGGTTCTGTAGGGCACCGCCGCTTGCGCGGGCGGTACGTGACGGCCATTCCTCTGGGACAACGCTTGCGCGCCGTCTCAAGCAACCTACCCGAACGGCAAGGCCCGACATGCCTCACAGGCGTTCGCTTTCGCGAACCTCCTGCTGCGCCGTTCCTATTCGGTCTTGCTCCCGGTGGGGTTTGCCATGCCGTCGTCATTGCTGACCACGCGGTGCGCTCTTACCGCACCTTTTCACCCTTGCCGCACCAAATGGAGACCACGTGGCGAGGCGGTTCGTTCTCTGTGGCACTTTCCCTGAGATTGTTCCGGCTCGCGCCGCAACAGCCTCGCCGGACGTTATCCGGCACCGCTTGTCGATGGAGCCCGGACTTTCCTCCCTCGCGGCCTTTCGGCACATGCGAGAGCGGCCGTCCGGCCGACTGATATATCTCAGATGAGGCTCAGGCCTGCCGCCGTCAAGCAGTGTTGTGCATAAGGTGGTAAATGCTTACGTGCGCGCGCCGTTTGCGCCGCGAGCCCTGAGCAGGTCGCGCAAAGTGGTGAGCGTCGAGGGATCGGCGATGCCGTCAACCCGCGCGGGACGGAAATGCCGCTGGAACGCGGCGACCACGTCCCGTGTGGTGCTGTCGTACTGACCGCTGGCGGTCACGCTGTAGCCGTATCCGGCGAGCGCTTCCTGCAGTGCCAACACGTCCGCGCCCGTCTCGCCGATCTGCAATGTTGGCCCCGGAACGATCTTCGCCGGCAGCACGTACAGGCCGACACCGGAATCGGCGAGCAGTTGCCATGGAAACTTCTCGCCCGGATCCTGCTTGCGGCCGGGGGCGACGTCGGAGTGGCCAAGGACACGCTCCCGCACGATGTTGCGGCGGATCATGATGCCCTTGCAGAGGGCGATCACGGCGGCGATCTGCCGGAGCGGGTAGGGAGGCAGGCCGTAATCGTGCCCGCCATTGACGATCTCGATGCCGATCGAGCAGGAATTGACGTCGGTGTCTGCGCCCCACGTCGCCGCGCCCGCGTGCCAGGCGCGCAGGCTTTCGGGGACGCACTGGATGATGCGGCCGTCTTCGCGCACGATATAATGTGCTGAGACCTCTGTTCCTGCGTTCGTCAGCCGGCGAATCGCGACTTCGGCATCCGACATCCCGGTGTAGTGCAGCACGATCATATCCGGCGCACGCTCGCCGCGCCGGTCGCCGTAATTGGCCGAGGGGATGACGTCGGAAACGACGGACGAATCAGGGATGAACTTCATTTCACTCGCAGCCCAGGGTGACGGCAACGCAATTCTGCGTTGAAACGTCGATGCAGCCTGCAAGAATTGGCCCTGGGACATGCACGTTCACAGCAGGATGATGTCGCCAGCAAGCTGTGCGCCGTGCGGCGACGGCCCACTAAAGCCCATCGAAGGTTGCCGTACAATCGCACGTCCGTGTGAATGGTGTGGATTGGTTAAGACCTGTGGCAGGGACGCCTATGCGCTATGCGCCTGAGGCGGACATGCAACGACTGGCACTACTGCGCCCTGTCAACGGTTCTTTAACGTTAACGGTTGTTACTGAGGAGTGAGCAAGCCGAACCGTGCAGGGGAGGCAGCAATGTGTTTGACGCCCCGAAACGACCTATGGCTGCAGCGACACACTTGCGCGCACCGGTTTTCCGACACCTCCCGCGCGGCGCGTTTTCCACAGCCGACGGCGTACGGAATCCCAAAAGTTTACGGGCGCTTAGGGACCGGCATGGCAGGTCCGGAGGTGGATGGGCGGCGCGCATCTCTGGCACGGAGTGGAGCAGGGGAATGATCGCGGACGGCGAAACCTCCGCATCGGGCCAGACGGCGCGTCATGTGTCTGTATTGCTGACACAGGCGATACGCCTGCTCGCACCTGAAGGCGATGGCATCTATGTCGACGCCACGTTCGGTGCGGGCGGCTACAGTCGCGCGATTCTTGCAATTCCCGGCACACAGGTGATCGGCATCGACCGTGATCGCACCGCGATCGCCGCCGGCTTCGATCTGGTCGATCGCTCGGACGGAAGGCTGGAGCTGGTCGAGGACCGGTTCTCCGAACTCGCCGAAGTCTGCCGCGCGCAGGGGCGCGATGCTGTCGACGGTGTCGTCATGGATATCGGCGTCTCGTCGATGCAGCTCGATTCTGCGGAGCGCGGCTTCTCGTTCCGTCTGGACGGACCGCTCGATATGCGGATGGGACACGATGGCCCCCGTGCGGCGGACGTGATAGCCGCGGCGCCCGCAAAAGATCTCGCGCGCATCATCACCGTTCTCGGCGAAGAGAAATTCGCCCGCCCTGTCGCCCGCGCGATCGTCGAAGCGCGGAAGGAGGCGCCGATTGCGACGACACGCGCTCTTGCCGACATCGTCTCGCGCGTCGTGCGGCAGCGTCCAGGCGAAATCCATCCCGCGACGCGAACGTTTCAGGCGCTGCGCATTTTCATCAACGAGGAGCTCGACGAGTTGCAGGCCGCGCTGCGCGGGGCGGAAGAAATTCTGAAACCTGGTGGGCGGCTGGTCGTCGTCTCGTTCCATTCGCTGGAGGATCGCATCGTCAAGACGTTCCTGGCCGAGCGCTCGCGCACCGGCGGTGGATCGCGGCATCAGCCGGAAGTCCATCACGCGCCGCCGAGCTTCAAGGTGCTGACGAAGCGGCCGCTGGTCGCCGATGACGAGGAGATCGCCGCCAATCCACGCGCGCGCTCCGCGAAGCTGCGCGCGGCCGAGCGCACCGACGCTCCGCCACAGCGAAGCGAAGGCGGAGAGCTTGGTCTGCCGTCGCTCGACGACGTGATGAGGGGAGCCTGACCTCATGCGCATCATCCACCTCTTCGTGATTTGCGCGCTGGTGTTCGCCGCCGCTTACGTCTACCGCATCAAGATGGAATCGACCGTGCGCACCGAGCGTGTGATCAAGCTGCGCGCCGATATCCGCACCGAGCGCGACGTGATCGCCCGCCTGCATGCAGACTGGGCGAAGCTCGAATCGCCGGGACGGCTGCAAGGTCTTGCCGAACGTCACACCAAGCTGCGCTTCATCGAGGCGACCCAGTACGACAACCTGAAGAATCTGCCGGAGCGTCCGCCGAGCTTCATCAAGCCGAACGATCCCGATCCGATCGGCACGATGATCGAGGCCGCTGATCCTGATCTCACGAGTTCGATAACGCAATCGGAGGCGCCGCGATGAGCCCCGAGACGCCCGCAGCGCAGCCTGCACGCGCCGAACACTGGCGGCAGCGGCTGATCCGCACGCTGCTGTACGGCAAGAACGTCGATCGTAACGTGAAGGCGCGGGCGCGTGTCGGCCTGGCGATCATCGCCTTCGTCTCGATCTATGCCATCATCGCCGGCAAGCTCATGTTGTTTGGTATCAGCGCCGAAAGTAACGAGGCCAGCAGGCGGGCCGCGCAGGATGCCACCGCGACGGCGCGCCCCGACATCCTCGACCGCAACGGACTGATCCTTGCAACCGACGTGAAGACCTCATCGCTGTTCGGCGAACCGCGGCGTCTGGTCGATCGCGACGAGGCCGTCGAGCTGCTGACCGGCACGCTGCCTGATCTGGAAGTCGCCGAGGTGCGGCAGCGCCTCGGCACTCGCAAAGGCTTCGTCTGGCTGAAGCGCGAGATCACGCCCGAGCAGGAGCGGCAGATTCATCGGTTGGGCATTCCAGGCATCGGCTTCCTGCGCGAGAACAAGCGCGTCTATCCATCCGGGCCCGTGGTCTCGCATCTCATCGGTCATGTGAACATCGACAACCAGGGCATCGCCGGCATCGAGAAATGGCTCGACAGCAACGGTCTTGCCGACCTGCACATGGCAGGCTTCGCCAACGACCGGCAGCAGGAGCCGGTGCAACTGGCGGTCGATCTGCGCGTCGAGCACGCGCTGCGCGATGAGCTCTTGAAGGCGAAGGAGAAATACAAGGCCAAGGCTGCGGCCGGGCTCGTCTCCAACGTGAAGACCGGCGAGATCGTCGCCATGGTCTCGGTGCCTGACTATGACCCGAACAATCCACGTGAAGCGAACGATCCGACCCGCATCAACCGCCTCACCACCGGCGTGTTCGAAATGGGTTCAACCTTCAAGGCTCTGACGCTGGCGATGGCGCTGGATTCCGGCAAGGCGACGCTCAACACCATGTACGATGCGCGCGGCTCGCTGCGCTATGGCCGCTTCAACATCCGCGATACTCATCCAATGGGCCGCGCGATCTCGCTTTCGGAAGTGTTCACCTACTCGTCGAACATCGGGGCTGCGCGCGTCGCGTTGTCGCAAGGCGTCGAGGCGCACAAGGCCTTCCTGAAGAAACTCGGGCAGCTCGACCGGTTGCGCACCGAGCTTCCCGAAAGCGCCGAACCGATCGTGCCGAAGCGCTGGGGTGAATTGAACACGGTGACGATCGCCTTCGGACACGGTCTGTCAGTGGCGCCGCTGCAGGCGGTGATGGGAATAAACGCGCTGGTCAATGGCGGTTACCTCATTCCGCCGACGTTGCTCAAGCGTAGCGAAACCGAGGCAATGAAGTTCGCCAAACAGGTGATCAAGCCGGAGACGAGCCAGAAGATGCGCCACCTGATGCGGCTGAATGCCGAGATCGGCACAGCAAAGAAGGCGGACGTCGCCGGCTATTATGTCGGCGGCAAGACCGGCACGTCGGAAAAGGTCGTCAACGGAAGGTATTCCCGCAAGCAGGTGCTCAATTCGTTCACGGCCATTATGCCGTCGGACAACCCGAAGTATCAGATCCTGATCATGCTCGACGAACCGCAGCCGCTTGCCGAGACGTATGGTTTCATCACCTCGGGCTGGAACACGGTACCGACCGGTGGCAAAGTCATCGCGCGCATCGCGCCGCTGCTCGGCCTGGAGCCGCGCTTCGACTTGCCGCCGTCCGAGCGCCTTATTCTTGCGGCAACAAGATAACCCGGTCGGCGCGAAAGGCACCTGACCTCTGGAAGGAAGAATGAAGCTTCACGATCTCCTGAACGACGATGCGGCGCCGGCCGCGGGCGCCAGCGAGATCGCTGTGTCGGGACTGGCTGTCGACAGCCGCTATGTGAAACGGGGCGACGTATTCTTTGCGCTCGCAGGAGCAAAGACTGACGGCGCAAAATTCATCGATTCCGCAATAGCGAACGGCGCGATAGCCATCGTGGGTGAGCACGCGCCGACCACCGTGCTGAGTGTGCCGTTCATCAAGGCTGCAAACGCGCGGCGCGCGCTCGCGCTTGCGTCCGCGCGCTTCTATCCGCGACAGCCGCAAACCACTGCGGCTGTCACGGGGACCAGCGGCAAGACCTCGGTCGCAGCTTTCACCCGGCAGATCTGGATGCAGAACGGATTCGACGCTGCGAGCATCGGCACGATCGGTCTGGTCTCGCCGAAGCGCACCGTTTACGGCTCGCTGACGACGCCTGATCCGATCTCGTTGCACAAGATGCTCGATGAGATCGCAGGCGAAGGCGTCTCGCATCTCGCGTTCGAGGCGTCATCGCATGGGCTCGACCAGCACCGGCTCGACGGTGTGCGCGTCGATGCCGGTGCGTTCACGAATCTGTCGCGCGATCACATGGACTATCATTCGACCGTCGAACATTATCTCGGCGCAAAACTGCGGCTGTTCACTGACCTCGTGCAACCCGGGGGGGCGGCGGTGATCGTTGCCGATCACGAGCATTCCGATGCGGTTGTCACCGCGGCGCGCAAACGGAGTCTGCGGGTGATGACGGTCGGCCGCAAGGGCGAGCACATTCGTCTGGTGAATGCTGCGATTGACGGCTTCGGCCAGATCATGACCGTCGAACACGAGGGCAAGACGACCCGGCTGCGACTACCTCTGGTGGGTGAATTCCAGATCGAGAATGCGCTGGTATCCGCAGGCCTTGCCATCGGCACCGGCACCGACGCTGCAAAGGCGTTTGCAGCGCTCGAGCGGCTGGAGGGCGCCAAGGGCCGGCTCGAGCTGATCGGCGAGAAAAATGGCGCGGCAGTGTTTGTCGATTACGCGCACAAGCCGGACGCGCTTGAGAAAGTACTGATTGCGCTGCGACCCTATGCCAAGCGCAAGCTTGTCGTCGTGTTCGGTGCGGGCGGCGACCGCGACGCCGGCAAGCGGCCGGTAATGGGCGAAATTGCCGCCAAAGGTGCCGACAGCGTTATCGTCACCGACGACAATCCGCGCAGCGAGGATCCTGCGGCCATTCGCGCGGCAATCCTTCGCGCTGCGCCGGGTGCGCGGGAAATCGGCGATCGCGCCGAGGCCATTCGCGTCACGGTCGCCGAGTTGCAGCCGGGCGACGCGTTGGTGATCGCGGGCAAGGGCCATGAGACAGGTCAGATCGTCGGCGACAAGACACTTCCTTTCAGCGATCACGATGCCGCGGCGGCGGCCCTTGCGGAGCAGGCGACATGAGCACAGCGCCGCTGTGGACCCTTTCTGCGATCGTCGAGGCGATGCGCGCCGGGCCGCGCGGGCCGGTGCCGGCCACAATCCCCGGTCTTTCCATCGATAGCCGGACGATCACCGCAGGCGAGGCCTACTTCGCCATCAAGGGCGACGTGCACGATGGCCATGCCTTCGTCGAGGCGGCGGTCAAGAACGGCGCGGGTGTCGCGGTCGTCGAACGCGCACAGGCGGACAAGTTCGCGGGCGATCTTCCGCTCCTCATTGTTCCTGATGTTCTCGACGGTCTTCGCGAGCTCGCGCGCGCATCGCGAGCAAGATTGAAGGGTCGGGTCATTGCCGTCACCGGTTCGGTCGGCAAGACGTCTACCAAGGAGGGCTTGCGCCGCGTGCTCGCAGCGCAAGGCGCGACGCATGCGTCGGTAGCCTCCTTCAACAATCACTGGGGCGTGCCGCTATCACTCGCCCGCTGCCCCGCTGAGGTGCGTTACGCCATCTTCGAGATCGGCATGAACCACGCGGGCGAGATCGAGCCGCTGGTGAAGATGGTGCGGCCGCATGTGGCTGTCATCACCACAATCGAACCGGTCCACCTCGAATTCTTCGGCTCGCTCGAAGCCATTGCCGACGCCAAGGCGGAAATCTTCTCCGGCGTCGAGCGGGGCGGCGCAGCGGTGCTCAACCTCGACAGCTCGCAGTTCGCACGGCTGCGCGATGCTGCACGGAAGGCCGGCATCAATCGCATCGTGACGTTTGGCGAGGATGCGGCGGCAGACGCGCGGCTGATCGACGTGTCGCTGCATGCAGATTGCTCGGCTGTGCATGCCAGCGTTCTCGGTCACGACATCACATACAAGGTTGGCGTGCCGGGCCGGCACATGGCAATCAACTCGCTGCCGGTGCTGGCCGCAGCATCGCTTGCAGGTGCCGACCTCGCGCAGAGTGCACTGGCGCTGTCGCAGATGCAGGCGCCGGCCGGTCGCGGCGTCCGGATCCGCCTCGGCGTGTCCGGCGGCGAGGCACTGTTGATCGATGAGAGCTATAACGCCAATCCGGCTTCGATGCGCGCGGCGATCAGCGTGCTGGGCAGCGCGCCCGTCGGTGCGCGCGGCCGGCGCATCGTCGTTCTCGGCGACATGCTGGAACTGGGGCCAACCGGGCCGGAACTTCATGCCGCGCTTGCAGAATCGCTGAAGGCGAACGCCATCGATCGGGTGTTTTGCTGCGGCCCACTGATGCGATCCTTGTGGGAGGCCCTTCCGTCGAACCTCCGGGGCGGCTATGCGGATAGCTCGGCGGCACTTGAACAGGATGTCGTCAGCGCGATACGCGCCGGCGACGCTTTGATGGTCAAAGGCTCGCTCGGCATGAAAATGAAACCGATCGTCGAAGCGCTGCGGCGCCGCTTTCCCGCACCGGGCGCAATCGACGACGTGGCCGTCTGAGGCGATACGATGTTTTACTGGTTGGTGGACCTTTCCGGTTCGGTGCCGATCTTCAATGTGTTTCGTTACATCACCTTCCGCACCGGCGGCGCGATGGCGACTGCCGCGCTGTTCGTCTTCATGTTCGGCCCGTGGATCATCGATCACCTGCGCCTGCGGCAGGGCAAGGGCCAGCCGATCCGCGAGGACGGCCCGCAATCGCATCTGATCGCGAAGAAGGGCACGCCGACGATGGGTGGGTTGATGATTCTGTCGGGGATCGTCGTCTCGACGCTGCTGTGGGGCAACCTGCGCAATCCTTACGTCTGGATCGTGCTCGCGGTCACCCTCGGCTTTGGTTTCGTCGGCTTCTACGACGATTATCTGAAAGTCACCAAACAGTCGCACGCCGGCTTTTCGGGACGGACGCGGCTCGCAATCGAGGCGATCATCGCCGGCGCGGCGTGCTTTGCCATCATCTGGATCGGACGCCCGACTTTGTCGACGGCGCTCGCGGTGCCGTTCTTCAAGGATTTCATCATCGACTTCGGCTGGTTCTTCATCATCTTCTCCACCTTCATCGTCGTCGGCGCAGGCAATGCGGTGAACCTGACAGACGGTCTCGACGGGCTCGCCATCGTGCCGGTGATGATCGCGGCGGCGAGCTTCGGCATGATCTCTTACCTCGCAGGTAACGTTGTGTTCTCCGACTATCTGCAGATCCGCTACGTGCCCGGCACTGGCGAGCTTGCGGTGCTGTGTGGCGCTGTACTCGGCGCCGGCCTGGGCTTCCTGTGGTTCAACGCGCCGCCGGCTTCGATCTTCATGGGCGATACGGGCTCGCTCGCGCTGGGCGGCATGCTCGGCACGATCGCGGTCGCGACCAAGCACGAGATCGTGCTGGCGGTGATCGGCGGGCTGTTCGTGCTGGAGGCAATCTCGGTGATCGTGCAGGTCACCTCGTTCAAGCTCACCGGCAAGCGCGTATTCCGGATGGCGCCGATTCATCACCACTTCGAGCAGAAGGGCTGGACCGAGCCGCAGGTTGTCATCCGCTTCTGGATCATTTCCGTCGTGCTGGCGCTTGCCGGCTTGTCGACGCTGAAGTTGCGGTGACGTTGTGATCCCCGTCACGAGCTTCAAAGGCAAGATGGTCGCCGTGTTCGGACTCGGCGGTTCCGGACTTGCGAGCTGTCACGCGCTGAAGGCGGGCGGTGCCAACGTCGTCGCGAGCGACGACAACTTAGAAAGCCTCGCACAAGCGGCGAAGGCGGGGTTCACCACCGCGAACCTGCGCGAGATTTCGTGGGACGGTTTCGCCGCGCTGGTACTCGCGCCGGGCGTGCCGCTGACCCATCCGACACCGCATTGGACCGTGCTCGCCGCGCAACGCGCTGGCGTTCCGGTGATTGGCGATATCGAGCTGTTCTGTCTGGAGCGCAAACGTCATGCGCCGAACGCGCCGTTCATTGCGATCACCGGCACCAACGGCAAGTCGACGACCACCGCGCTGGTCGCGCATCTGATGCGAGAAGCCGGGCACGATGCGCAGATGGGCGGCAATATCGGCACGGCGATCCTGTCGCTTGAGCCGCCGCGGATGGGGCGCGTGCACGTGATCGAAATGTCGTCGTATCAGATCGATCTCACGCCGTCGCTCGATCCTTCTGTCGGCATTCTACTTAACGTCACCGAGGACCATCTCGACCGGCACGGTACGCTTGCACATTACGCAGCCGTGAAGGAGCGGCTGGTGGCCAGCGTCCAGAAGGCCGCCGTTATCGGCGTTGATGACAACTGGTGCCGCGCTGCAGCTGACCGGATCGAGCAGGCCGGGACGAATGTCGTCCGCGTCTCCGTCCGCCAGCCGCTCGCGGACGGCATCTATGTCGAACGTGACCTGATCGTGCGCGCCGCCGGCGGCGCAAGGAGCGAAATTGCGCGTCTCGGTGGCATCGGTTCGTTGCGCGGTCAGCATAACGCGCAGAATGCCGCATGTGCCGCTGCGGCAGCGCTGGCGCTTGATGTGAAGGAAGAGGCCATCCAGATGGCCTTGCGCAGTTTTCCGGGGCTCGCGCACCGCATGGAGCAGGTGGGCAGGCGCGGCGGCGTGCTGTTTGTCAACGACTCCAAGGGCACCAATGCAGATGCGGCCGCGCGCGCATTGTCGTCGTTCGATGACATCTTCTGGATCGCAGGTGGCAAGCCGAAAACGGGCGGCATCACCAGTCTCGCCGAATACTTCCCGCGCATCCGCAAAGCCTATCTGATCGGCGAGGCGGCGCAGGAGTTTGCCGCGACGCTCGGCGCCGCTGTGCCGCATGAGATTTCGCAGACGCTCGACAACGCCGTTGCCGCCGCCGCACGCGATGCGGAAGCCTCAGGCCTCGCCGAGCCGGTGGTACTCCTGTCGCCGGCCTGCGCTTCGTTCGACCAGTACCGGAACTTCGAAATCCGTGGCGACTGTTTCCGCGACCTCGTCAACGCGCTGCCTGGCGTCGTCGCAGCGTTTTGATCGATTCTCTTAACCCTTCGTAAACCACGATGGTGGACCACTAGTGTCGTGGTTCAGAAATTCGCTCCGTCGCCTGCCGCAACTCTGAGGAGCGAATTTCTGAACCACGACACTAGAATTATGATTTTGCTAGTGTCCTTATCGAATCCGAAGTTCGATCTGAGCGGCCGCGAAGTATTGCGAACTTCGGATTCGGGACACTAGAGCGGTATCTTCCAGGAAAGCCCCATGATCTCGCGCGACCGACGCACTCCCCTCAGCCAGTGGTGGTGGACGGTCGACCGGCTGCTGCTCGCGGCTCTGACGACGCTCATTCTCGGCGGCATCATCCTGTCGCTTGCGGCCAGCCCGCCGGTCGCGACCCGCATCGGTCTCGAGCCGTTTCACTTCTTCAACCGGCACGTGATGTTCGTCTTGCCGGCATTTGCGGTGATGATCGGCATTTCGTTTCTGTCGCCGCGGCAGGTGCGGCGGTCGGCGCTCATCATGTTTGCGGTCAGCGTCGTGCTGCTCGTCGCCACGCTGGTATTCGGCGCGGAGGTGAAGGGCTCGCGTCGCTGGATTTCCATCGCCGGCATCAGCATCCAGGCGTCAGAATTTGCAAAGCCCGCCTTCGTGGTGCTGGTCGCTTGGCTGTTCTCGGAATCGGCGCGCCGGCCCGAGATGCCCGCGACGTCGCTCGCACTTGCGGCGCTGCTGCTCGTGGTTGCGCTGTTGGTGCTGGAGCCGGACTTCGGCCAGACCCTGCTGATCCTGATGGTGTGGGGTGCGCTGTTCTTCATGGCTGGAATGCGCATGATCTGGGTGGTGGGCCTTGCCGGGGCGTCCCTGGCCGGGCTGTTCAGCGCGTACTTGTTCGTCCCGCACGTCGCCCGCCGTATCAAACGCTTCATGGATCCCGCGTCCGGCGATACCTTCCAGGTCGACATGGCAACCGAATCCTTTGCGCGCGGCGGATGGTTCGGGCAGGGACCGGGTGAGGGCACGGTGAAGCGGATTTTGCCCGACAGTCACACCGACTTCGTCTTCGCCGTCGCCGCGGAAGAGTTCGGCATCGTTCTCTGCCTGGCGCTTGTCGCGCTGTTCGCGTTCATCGTGATCCGCACGCTGAAGACAGCCTATCGCACCGAGGACCTGTTCACACGCTTCGCCGCCTCGGGGCTCGCGATCCTGTTCGGCATGCAGTCGACGATCAACATGGCGGTGAACCTGCACCTCATTCCGGCGAAGGGCATGACGCTGCCGTTCATCTCCTATGGCGGCTCGTCGATGATCTCGCTCGCTTACGGCATGGGCATGCTGCTCGCGCTGACGCGCCAGCGGTCGCCGATCGAGCTCGAGGCCACCGGTGGCGCCGGCGTCGCGCGCTATGCCTGACGCACCGCTCATTCTGCTTGCAGCGGGCGGCACCGGCGGCCATCTGTTCCCGGCCGAGGCGCTCGGCTCGGTGCTGATCCAGCGCGGTCTGCGCGTTCGACTCGTCACCGATGAGCGTGCGGTGCGCTACAGCGGACTGTTCTCCGAGGGCATGTTCGATGTGGTACCGAGTGAAACCGTCCGCTCAAGAAGTCCGCTATCGCTCGCACGTACGGGCATGATGCTCGCGGCGGGGACGGCCGTCGCGCTCAATCTGGTTCGCAGGCTGAAACCTGCAGCGATGATCGGCTTCGGCGGCTACCCAACGGTGCCGCCGTTGATCGCGGCTCGGCTGATGGGCGTGCCCACCTTGATCCACGATTCCAACGCGGTGCTCGGCCGCGCCAACCGCTTCCTTGCGACGCGCGTCGAAGCGATCGCCACGTCGCTGCCCGGCGTGTTCGATCGTGATCCTGCGCTCGCGTCGAAGGCGACGCTGACCGGCACGCCGCTACGGCCTGCGGTGCTGGCGGCGGCGGGAGAGCCTTATGCGATGCCGGAGGTGGATGGTCCGCTTCGGCTGCTGGTCGTGGGCGGTAGTCAGGGCGCGCGCATCATGGCAGATATCGTGCCGCCCGCTATCGAACGGCTCGAGCCCAGTTTGTGGCGGCGGTTGTCGCTGGTGCAACAGGTGCGCGAAGAGGATCTTCCGCGGGTGCGTTCGCTTTACGAGCGGCTGAAGATCGAAGCGGAACTGGCGGCGTTTTTCACCGACCTGCCGACGCGGCTTGCCGCGGCGCATCTCGTGGTTTCCCGTTCCGGAGCGGGGACGGTGGCCGAACTTGCTGGCGTCGGCCGGCCCTCGATCCTCGTGCCGCTGCCGGGTTCCATCGACCAGGATCAGTTCGCCAATGCAGGTGTGCTGATGCAGGCGGGCGGCGCGATCCGCTTGCTGCAGAGCGAATTCACGCCGGATCGGCTGGCATCCGAAATTTCCGCGCTTGCCGCCGAGCCGCATCGGTTGGCGGATATGGCGCGCGGCGCGCGTTCAGCGGGGACCCTCGATGCCGCGGATCGCCTTGCAGACTTGGTTCAAAAGGTCATGCGTCATTAAGATTATGGCGCTTTCCGGCATTTTTCGGCTTGTCACGGCCTGCAGAAGCAAGGCATCCAAGGCCTGACAGCAGCTGTAAATCTCGCGCAATTTGAGCAAAAGCGCGCCTCGGCGGCGATGCGACCAGGATAGTGATCAGGGATAAGACATGAGACTGCCGAGCCAGATCGGTCCCATTCATTTCGTCGGCATCGGCGGAATCGGCATGAGCGGCATTGCCGAGGTGCTGTGCAATCTCGGCTACACGGTGCAGGGCTCCGATGCTTCGGAAGGCGCCAATGTGACCCGCCTGCGCGAGAAGGGCGTAGTTGTGAGCATCGGCCATCGCGCCGAAAATGTCGGCGGTGCCGAAGTGCTGGTCGTCTCGACCGCGATCAAGCGCGACAATCCGGAGCTGATGACCGCGCGGGCTCAGCGGATACCTGTGGTTCGCCGCGCCGAGATGCTGGCAGAGCTGATGCGGCTGAAGAGTTGCGTCGCCATCGCCGGCACCCACGGCAAGACCACCACGACCTCGATGGTCGCGACCCTGCTCGATGCGGGAAGTCTTGATCCGACCGTCATCAATGGCGGCATCATCAATGCCTACGGCACCAACGCGCGGCTCGGCGCCGGTGACTGGATGGTGGTCGAGGCCGACGAGAGCGACGGCACGTTCCTGAAGCTGCCGGCCGATATCGCCATCGTCACCAACGTCGATCCGGAGCACCTCGACCATTTCAAAACCTTCGATGCCGTGCAGGACGCGTTCCGAAGTTTTGTCGAAGGCGTGCCGTTCTACGGCTTCGCCGTGATGTGCACGGATCATCCGGTGGTGCAGTCGCTGGTCGGCAAGATCGAAGACCGCCGCATCATCACTTACGGCATCAATCCGCAAGCCGACGTCAGACTGGCTGATCTGTCCGCCGCGAACGGCGGCTCGCGTTTTAATGTGATCTTCCGCGACCGGACCAGCGGCAAGACGCACGAGATCAAGGATCTCGTGCTGCCGATGCCGGGACGGCACAACGCGTCGAACGCGACGGCGGCGATCGCGGTCGCGCGCGAGCTCGGCCTCTCCGACGATGCGATCCGCAAGGCACTGGCGGGATTCGGCGGCGTGAAGCGGCGCTTCACCAGGACCGGCGAGTGGAAGGGCGTTACGGTGATCGACGACTATGGCCACCATCCGGTGGAGATCGCCGCGGTCCTCAAGGCCGCGCGCGATTCCGCCAAGGGCAAGGTGATCGCCGTGGTGCAGCCGCACCGCTACACCCGCCTACAGTCGCTGTTCGATGAATTCTGCACCTGTTTCAACGACGCGGATGCGGTGGTGGTCGCGGAGGTCTATCCGGCGGGCGAGGCGCCGATCGCCGGCATCGACCGCGATCATTTCGTGCTGGGCCTGCGCGCGCATGGCCATCGCGAGGTGATCCCCTTGCAAAACTCTGCGGCGCTGGCCGGCGTCGTCCGCGGGCTCGCGGCGGAAGGCGATTACGTGGTGTGCCTCGGCGCTGGCAACATTACCCAATGGGCCTACGCGCTGCCGGGCGAGTTGAAGGCGTTGGGGTGAGCGGCATGAGTTTTCCCGACATCACCGCCGCTCTCAAGGCCGACATGCCCGAGCTGCGAGGACGACTTGCAGCCAATCAGGAGATGGCGCCGCTGACCTGGTTTCGTGTTGGCGGGCCGGCACAGGTGTTGTTCACGCCGGCGGACGAGGATGACCTGGCGTATTTTCTGGCCAGGCTGCCGCAGGATATTGCGGTTTATCCGGTCGGCGTCGGTTCCAACCTGATCGTTCGCGACGGCGGCGTGCCCGGAGTCGTGATCCGGCTTTCGCCGCGCGGCTTTGGCGAGACGACGGCACAGGGCGACACCGTGCATGCCGGCACCGCGGCGCTCGACAAGCGTGTGGCGGAAGTCGCAGCTTCGGCGAATATCGCCGGCCTCGAGTTCTATTTCGGCATTCCGGGCTCGATCGGCGGCGCGCTGCGCATGAATGCCGGAGCCAATGGCGGTGAGACCAAGGACATGCTGGTCGAAGCGACCGGTGTCACCCGCAAGGGCGAGAAGCGCGTCTTCTCCAACGCCGACATGAAGTTCGTCTACCGCAACAGTGGCGTCGAGGAGGGCGTGATCTTCACCTCCGCGCGGTTCCGCGGACGTGTCGCCGATCCGCAGAGCATCCGTGCGCGGATGAACGAGGTGCAACAGCATCGCGAGACGGCACAGCCGATCCGCGAGAAGACCGGTGGTTCGACTTTCAAGAATCCACCCGGCCACAGCGCATGGAAGCTGATCGATGCGGCCGGCCTGCGCGGCTTCCGCGTCGGCGGCGCGCAGGTGTCGGAAATGCACTGCAACTTCCTCATCAACACTGGCAATGCGTCCGGCGATGATATTGAAACGCTTGGCGAAACGATTCGGACGCGCGTGAAGCAAAACTCCGGCATCGAGTTGCAGTGGGAGATCAAGCGGATCGGAACGGCTGCGTAGCAGCGTTCCGTTTGCGGCTCATTCCTTCCCGCACAGCCCTGCGACAAAGCCGAGCAATGGCCTGTTCTTGATCTGCGCCGCCTCGGCGAGAATGGCCTCGATCCTCGGCCCGGCGATGTCGACGTCATAGTCGTTGCGCGCGATCTCATGGGCGGCATGTCCCATCGCTCGTCGCCGGGCCGGATCGCGGGCGAGCGTGATCAGCCGGTCGGCGATTGCCGGAATGTCGCCGACCTCGACGATGAAACCGGCCGCGCCATCGCGAACGAAGTCCGGCAGCATGCCGATCTTGGTCGCAAGCACCGGCAGCCCGGAGGACATCGCTTCGAGTGCGGCGAGCGGACCGGTCTCCTTGCGCGACACCAGCGCGAACGTGTCCATCGCCGCCAACACATCGGCAATATCTTGCCGCGGCCCGGTGAAGACGATCTGCTGTAAGACGCCCAGCTGCTCCGCGGTGCGGCGGATTTCTCGCCCATAGTCGGGCTCCTCGCCGCCAACCAGCAACAGCCGCGCTTCAGGTACTGCGCGAACGATTTCTCCAAGCGCCCGCGCCAGATCGAGCTGGTTCTTGCGATCATCGATGAAGCCCACCGAACCGATCACAAAGGCATTCTCATCGAAGCCGAAGGCCCGGCGCGCTTCCTTGCGCTTCGCGTCCGAAGCCAGCGGAAACCGTGTCGTCTCGATGAAATTGGCCTGAACGCGCAAGGCTGAACGCGGCACGAGATTGCGGCGGCGATGGTGTTCGGCTGCCCCGGGTGACGTCGCGATGACAATATTATTGAAGCACCAGTGCAACTGGATCGACTGCGAGTGCGCGGTTGCGACCACCGGCCGGCGGCTCAGGATCCGGGTCAGCATCCCGTAAGTATGGGCGCTGCTCATGTGGGTCTGGATCACTTCGGGTCCGAAGCGATTGATACGACGCGTCACGCGGATCAATTCGTGCGGTGACCGGCCGAAGCTCGTTTCGAACAGTTCCACCTCATTGAGGCCCGATTGCTGGGTGATCCATGCATTGGGCCGGTGCAGCAGCAGAATTTTGTGGCCTTGCCGCGCGAGGTAGCGGGTCAGGAGCAGGGTGTGAATGATTGCGCCGTTGATGCCGGTACCGGAGATCATCATCGCGACGCGGAGCCGCTTCGCGGTTGTGGTCATTTCGGGGGCTTCGATGCGAGGGCGATAGCACTTCTCCGAATCGAGGAAATCGGTGAAATGTCGTTGCTAACCGGGTGAAATCTGACGCCTAATTTCGATCGTGGTTTAACAGCGCGGAAGTCTTTGTTTGTCAAGAAAGCGTCGGGTTGAAATCCTGCGGCGGAAGATCGGCGGAACAACATGATGCGGACGACCATCCTTTTCGGCGGCCTGAACCGGGAGCGCCTTGTTGCTGTCGCCAGCACCCAGGCCCTGAATGCGGCGCTGCCGGACGCCGACCTGTGGTTCTGGGACGTTGGTGACACCGTGCACGAGACGCAGGCGCAGTTGCTTCAAAGCCACAAGCGGCCTTTCGAAGAGCCCTTCAACTCCGGCAATCCGGCTTTTGGCGGGATCGCGCAGGCACTCGACCGGGCAAAGGCCGAGAGCCGCCTGCTGGTGCTCGGACTGCACGGTGGGATGGCGGAAAATGGCGAGCTTCAGGCCATGTGCGAACTGCGCGGCATCCCGTTTACCGGTTCGGGGTCGGCGTCGTCGTATCTTGCCTTCGACAAGGACGCGGCAAAGCGCTTTGCCCGAATTGCGGGGCTTAAGACCACGACAACCTTGCAACTGGACGACGTCGATGCGGCCCTGGCGGAGTACGGCAGGCTGATTGCCAAGCCGGCGCGGGATGGATCGAGCTATGGCCTGATCTTCGTCAATGCCAAGCAGGATCTCGTTGCCGTTCGAAGAGCGGCGAAAGCGGAAGAGTACCTGATCGAGCCGTATGTCGCTGGTGTGGAAGCGACCTGCGCGGTCCTGGAGCAGCCGGACGGCGCGCTCATGGCGTTGCCGCCGATCGAAATCATTCCTGCGGAAGGGGCCTTCGACTACACCGCGAAATACATCGCCAAAAGCACCCAGGAGATCTGCCCCGGCCGCTTTTCGCCACAGGTCAGCGCCCAGCTCATGGACCATGCCGTCAGGGCCCATAAGATATTGTCGTGCAGGGGTTATTCCCGTTCGGACTTCATCATCACAGACAATGGTCCGGTGTACCTCGAGACGAACACGCTGCCGGGCCTGACGGCGGCCTCGCTCTATCCGAAGGCGCTCAAGGCCCAGGGGATCGCCTTCATCGATTTCCTGACCGGCCAGATCGCCCTGGCGGAGCGGCGCACGCTGGGTTCCATAGGGAGCATTTGAGCGATCGCGGGGCAAAGTATTCAAAAGGCGTATCAAAATGCGCCCTACCTTCCCCGAATTTACCTTTTGTTTACCAGGAAGCCCGAAGGTTAACGCTGGCGGCGCATCGTGCGCCTGGTTGCCGGGCGTGAGCCATGCGTCACGTGTTCCGGGAGTCCGCAAGCCGATGCGGGCACAACATATGACGAGCTCGTGCAATGGATGGTGGAGGACGCCTCGCTGGGTCGCTGAGACAGACAGGGGCGAATTCTGTCCGCAGCCGGCTTGGCCGTCTGGTTGGCCGTCAGTTCAGCCGCAAGCCGGCGCCGCTTCGCGTTGGTAGCGAGCGCGACGATCGCTTTATCGCCAGGCTCGAGGCGAAGCTGCCGCGCAACTTCGGCACGGTCGCAACCTTGCTCATTCTGCTCGGCAGCCTCACCGTCGGCATCGTGCGCGGCGGCCACGTGGAATTGGCGGTCGAGGCCTTTCGCGATGCGCGCGACGCGGTCGCCAATGCCGCGGGATTTCGCATAGCCCATGTGGGAATCTCGGGCCGCAAGAATCTCTCGCAGGACGAAATTCTCGCGATCGGCGGCGTGACCGGACGCCGTTCGCTGTTGTTCATCGATCCGGCCGACGTGCGCGAAAAACTGAAGTCGAGCCCCTGGATCGCCGACGCGACGGTCTTGAAGTTCTATCCCGACAGCATCCAGATCGACATCGTCGAGCGCAATGCCTTCGCGCTCTGGCAATATAACGGGGCAGTGTCGGTGATTTCCGAGACGGGCATCGTGCTGCAGCCCTATGCGCCAGGCCCGTTCCGCTCGCTTCCCCTCGTGGTCGGCAAGGGGGCCGAGACGAAAGCCAAGGACTTCCTTGATCTGCTGGCGCAGTACCCGCACGTGCGGCAGCAGGTGAAGGCCGTCGTCTATGTGGGTGAGCGGCGCTGGAATTTGCGGCTCGCAGACGGCATCGACGTGCGCCTGCCGGAGAAGGGCGTCGACACGGCGCTCGTAACCCTCACGAAGCTCGACCAGGATGAGAAGCTGTTCTCGCGCGACATTACGGCGATCGATCTGCGCTTGCCCGATCGGCTGACCGTGCGGCTGTCAGAGGACGCTGCGAAAGCGCGTGCTGATCTGCTGAAGGAGAAGGAAAAGGCCCGCAAGAAGAAGGCAAGCGAAGCATGACGGGGCTCGATCGCGGTCTCACGCCGAAGATGCGGCCGGTCGCGGGCAATCGCGCGACGCTGGTCGCCGGCCTCGACATCGGCACCAGCAAGGTGGCCTGCCTGATTGGACGCTTGCGGCCGTGTCAGCCGCGCGACGCGCTGGTCGGACGCAGCCATGCCATCGATGTGATCGGCATCAGCCACATTCAATCGCGCGGTATCAAGGCCGGCGCAGTGGTCGATGCCGGCGAAGCCGAGCAGTCCGTTCGTCAGGCCGTGGCGCTCGCGGAGCAGATGGCCGGCGTGCGGGTCGAGTCGGTTCTGCTGTCGGTTTCGGCCGGGCGTATGCATGGGCAACTGATCGAAGCCAGCGCGGACGCGCGCGACGGTACGGTGACGCCGCACGATCTGTCGCGCGCCATGAGCACGGCAGTGATGTATGCGACCGGGGAGGGGCGCACTGTGCTGCATGCGCTGCCGGTCGGCTATTCGCTCGATGGCGTGAAGGGCATTCGCGATCCTCGCGGCATGGTGGCGAAGCAATTCGGCATCGAGATGAACGTGGTGACGTCGGACGCTGCGGTCGCCCGCAACCTCATGCTGGTGGTCGAACGCTGCCACCTGATGATCGAGGCGGTGGTGGCGAGTCCTTATGTCGCAGGCCTGTCGGTGCTGGCGGACGACGAGACCGCGCTCGGCGCGGCCGTGGTCGAAATGGGCGCAGGAACGACGACAATTGCGGTTTATTCCGCCGGCCGCTTCATTCACTCCGCCGGTTTTGCGCTCGGGGGCAATCACATCACGATGGACCTTGCCCGCGGTCTCGGCGCAAACATTGCAGATGCCGAGCGAATCAAGACGTTATATGGCACGGTTCTGACTGGCGGCTCCGATGCACGTGAACTGATGACCGTTCCGTCGGCAGGCGGTCACGAGGCGGACGCCCCGCAGATCGTGTCGCGCGGCAGGATCGCAAACATCATTCGCCAACGGGCCGAGGAGATTTTCGAGATGGTCCGTGATCGACTCGCGGATTCTCCGTTCGCGGCAGAGCCGGATGCCCGTGTGGTGCTCACCGGCGGTGCGTCGCAGCTCACCGGTATACCGGAACTCGCAAGCCGCATCCTCAATCGTCCCGCCCGCGTTGGCCGACCGCTCGGCCTGAGCCGGCTTCCGAACGAAGCCAAAAGCGCGACATTCGCCGTGCCGGCCGGACTGCTGGTCTATCCGCAGTTCGCGCACCTCGAATTCACCGAACCGCATCCGAGGCGCCGCGCCGCGACCGGAACGGACGGCTATTTCGGAAAGGTCGGACGATGGCTTCGCGAGGGGTTCTGACGGCCATGAGCACATTCACCCGCCAATTCACCATCCGGACTTCGTCGGAGCACGGAGCGTCCCCCGGCACGCCGCGCGCGTAAGAGAGGCAACCATGACGATCAATCTGCAGATTCCCGACATTCGCGAGCTCAAGCCGCGCATCACCGTCTTCGGCGTCGGCGGCGCCGGCGGCAATGCCGTCAACAACATGATCACAGCGGGGCTTCAGGGTGTCGACTTCGTCGTCGCCAACACCGACGCCCAGGCGCTGAGCATGTCGAAGGCCGAGCGCATCATCCAGATGGGCACGCAGGTGACTGAAGGCCTCGGCGCCGGGTCGCAGCCCGACGTCGGCGCAGCCGCAGCGAACGAGGTCATCGACGAGATCCGCGATCACCTCGCTGGAGCGCATATGGTGTTCGTCACCGCTGGCATGGGCGGCGGCACCGGCACGGGCGCCGCACCGGTGATCGCCAAGACCGCGCGCGAGATGGGCATCCTCACCGTCGGCGTGGTGACGAAGCCGTTCCACTTCGAAGGCCAGCGCCGCATGCGCACGGCGGAATACGGCATCGTCGAGCTGCAGAAGGGCGTCGATACGCTCCTGATCATCCCGAACCAGAACCTGTTCCGCGTCGCCAACGAAAAGACCACGTTTGCTGACGCCTTCGCGATGGCCGACCAGGTCCTGTACTCCGGCGTTGCCTGCATCACCGATCTGATGGTCAAGGAAGGTCTGATCAATCTCGACTTCGCCGACGTGCGCGCGGTGATGCGCGAGATGGGCAAGGCGATGATGGGCACCGGCGAAGCTGGCGGCGAGAAGCGTGCGTTGACTGCCGCCGAAGCCGCGATCGCCAATCCGCTGATCGACGATTCGTCGATGAAGGGTGCGCGCGGTCTGTTGATCTCGATCACCGGCGGCAAGGACCTGACGCTGTTCGAGGTGGACGAAGCTGCGACCCGCATCCGCGAGGAAGTCGACCACGACGCCAACATCATTGTCGGCGCGACCTTCGACGAAACGCTGGAGGGAATCATCCGCGTGTCTGTGGTGGCGACCGGCATCGATGCCGAACCGGTTGCGCGCGCGAAGCCGGCGCCTGCGACGGGGCAAGCGCCTGCCGCTCCGGAAAACCGTCTTGCCGATCTGACCGCGCGACTGCGTGCCGACACCGCCCGGATGGTCGAGCGTGCCGCCCACCCGCAGGAGGCCTCGCGTTCGGCGGAAGTCCCGCAGAACCGCGCGCCGGCCGAGCACGAACGCGGTGCGCTGGCGGCGATCGCCGCCGCGGTGGCTCCGGCCGCTGCGCATGCGGCACCGGCGACCTACGGCGACGTCTCGATTCGTCCCGTGCCCCCGAAGCCGTCGATGCTTCCGGAGCCGAAGCCGGAGCCGGTGGCGCACTATGAAGAGCCGGCTGCAAACTTCATCCCGCCCGCGCCGGAGAAGATGCCGGTCCGGCCTGCGCGGATGCCGAAGTTCGAGGACCTGCCGATGCCTGCGCAGAACGAAATCCGCCAGGCGCGGGGCGAGGTGGCGGCCGACCATCCGCAGAAGACCAGGCTCTCGCTGCTGCAGCGGTTGGCAAATGTCGGCCTCGGCCGGCGGGACGAGGAGAGCGAGCCGCCGATCGCCGCCCGCGCCTCAGGTCCGGCGATGCCCACCATGCCGCAGGCGCCGCAGCGCATGCCGATGCCCCAACGTCCGGTGCCGCAGCAGCAACACCGGCCGGCCGATCCGGTATCAGAGTATGCTCGACGCGCGCCGCCGCAGGGACTTGATTCGCACGGCCGGCAGGCTCCCGTCAGTCCGCAACCGGCGGAGGATCATCTCGATATCCCCGCCTTTTTGCGGCGGCAAACGAACTGACTTTTTGTAACAATCGGCCACAGGCCACGCGTATCCCGGCTCCTCGCAGCCGGGATACTTTCTTCACCGCAACGCGTTCGTTCTGACCTTCTAACTCTTTGATTCTTGGCGATATTTTTGAACGCCCAGCCGAACTTCTGCAGCGCAAGCGGTGGTCCAAATCTGGTTAAGCCCGGGCGTGATTGCGGCGGGTTTTGGGTAACAATCGGTAAGCAAGCGTGAGTGGCGAAAATTACCTTTGTCGGTATGTTCGCCGCGACGTTCGGGGAATCAACGTCAAATTTTGGGGTTGAACCGGCCCACTCCGTGAGCTGGCCGTGTTCAGAAGTAGGCGACGCGGGGATGAAATTCAGCCGGCAAACCACGCTTAGGTTGCCCGTCAGTGCGGCCGGTTTCGGCGTTCACTCTGGACAGCCGGCCACCCTGACCCTCAATCCCGCCGACGCCAATAGCGGCATCGTCTTCGTTCGCACAGGCCTCGATGGCAGTGACCGCGAAATTTCCGCGCGCCCTGAAGCCGTGATCGCCACCGATTTCGCGACCGTGCTCGGCGACCGGAATGGCCCGCTGGTTTCGACCGCCGAACATATCCTGGCCGCGCTGCGTGGCATGGGTGTGGACAACGCGATCGTCGAAGTCGACGGCCCGGAAGCGCCGATCATGGACGGCAGCGCCGCGCCGTTTGTCGCGGCGATCGATCAGGCCGGCATCGTCGAACTGTCGGCGCCGCGCCGTTACATTGAGGTGCTGAAGACCGTGCAGGTCACCTCCGGCAAGTCGTCGGGTGAAATCAGGCCTTATGCAAACGGCTTCCGCGCCGAGCTCGAAATTGCCTTCGACAATCCAATGATCGGTCGTCAGGCCTACAGCCTCGATGTGACGCCGCAAGCTTTCCGCAAGGATATTTGCCGGGCCCGTACATTCGGCTGCATGGCCGACGTGGCGAAGCTCTGGAGCGCAGGCTATGCGCGCGGCGCGTCGTTCGAGAATTCGGTCGTCGTGGACGAGGACCGTATCCTCAATCCTGAAGGCCTGCGCTACGCCGACGAGTTTGTGCGGCATAAGGTGCTGGATGCGATCGGTGACCTTGCGCTTGCGGGCCTGCCGTTGCTCGGCGCGTACCGCTCGGTGCGCGGTGGCCACAAGCTCAATCATGCCGTGCTGTGCGCGTTGATGGCTGATCGGACTGCGTGGCGGATTGTCGAGGCCGAGCGTCCGCGTCGCGCGCGCGGCCATGTGGAGGCCGTCGGCGGCCTCGCTGCGCCGGCATATGGCCCCGACGTATCCTGACGCGGTTCGTCTGCTCTGACGTCGCCGGCGAGCACCCAGCGCAGGGGATGACGAGAGGCTCTCAACCATGCCGCCTTAATGCGGGCGAAATGTCTGCGTATCCGGTTGGTTGGGGTAGACTTTTCGGTTATTTTCCGTTGACCAGTGACTGGACCTTGCTTGGCCCTGCGTATGAAGGCTGAACCCTTGAAATCTCCAGCGAACGGCGGGCGCAAACTGCGGTTTGGGGTAGCCCTGCTGGCGCTGACCGTGCCGCTTGGCGCCTGCAGCTCTCTCGGTAGCTCTCTGGGCAGCTCCATGGACAGCATGGGCGGCGCCTGGAACAAGATTTTCGGCAAGGAAGACGTGCCGATCGATCAGCCGGCGGACAAGCTCTACAACGAAGGACTTTACCTTCTCAACCAGGAGAAGAAGTCGGTCGCCGCCGCCAAGCGCTTCGAGGAAGTGGACCGACAGCATCCCTATTCGGACCTCGCGCGCAAGTCGCTGCTGATGTCCGCCTACGCTCATTACGAGGCGCAGGACTATGATTCGACGATCGGTGCGGCTCAGCGCTACATCACGCTGCATCCGGGCAGCCCGGATGCCGCCTATGCGCAGTATCTGATCGCCGCCTCGCATTTCGACCAGATTCCGGACATCGCCCGCGATCAGGGCCGCACGGAAAAGGCGATCGCCTCGCTGGAAGAGGTCGTGCGCAAGTATCCGGATTCCGAATATGCGGGCGCCGCACGGCGCAAGCTGGAATCGGCACGCGACCAGCTCGCCGGCAAGGAAATGGACATCGGCCGCTATTATATGGAGCGGCGCGATTTCACCGGTGCGATCAATCGTTACAAGACCGTGGTGACGCAATATCAACGTACGCGTCACGTCGAGGAGGCGCTGGCGCGACTGGCCGAGGCCTATATGGCGATCGGCATCGTCCACGAGGCGCAGACTGCGGCTGCCTTGCTTGGCCACAACTTTCCTGAAAGCCAGTGGTACAAGGACACGTATAATCTTGTAAAATCGCAGGGTCTCGAACCGAGCGAGAACAAGGGGTCCTGGATGAGCCGGGCGCTCCGGAAGATTGGTCTCGGCTGAGGTTCTCCCTGAATGCTCTCGCGTCTTTCGATCCGCGACATTGTGCTGATCGAACGGCTCGATATCGATTTCGCGCGCGGCCTTGCGGTGCTGACCGGCGAGACAGGCGCCGGCAAGTCGATCTTGCTCGACGCCTTCGCGCTGGCGCTCGGCGGGCGCGGCGATGCCGGCCTCGTGCGGCAGGGTGTGGAGCAGGGGCAGGTGACTGCGGCATTCGACGTGCCCAAGCAGCATCCGGCCGCGAAACTTCTTAGCGAGAACGGTCTCGACGACACCGGTGAGATGATTCTGCGCCGCGTTCAGTTGGCGGACGGCCGCACACGCGCATTCATCAACGACCAGGCCATCAGCGTGCAGACGCTCAAGGCCGTCGGTGCGGCGCTGGTTGAAATTCACGGCCAGCACGACGAGCGCGCGCTGGTCGATGCCTCGACGCACCGTCGGCTGCTCGACGCATTCGCAGGTCTCGAGAAGGACGCCGCAACCGTTCTCGCGTTGTGGGAGGCGCGCCGCGAGGCGTCGTCGGCGCTCGAGGCGCATCGCGCAGGAATCGAACGCGCCGCGCGCGAGGCCGATTATCTGCGCCACTCGTCAGAAGAGTTGACGCGGCTCGCGCCGCAGGCTGGCGAAGAAACCGCGCTCGCCGAACGGCGCACGACGATGATGCAGAGCGAGAAGATCGCCGGTGACCTGCGCGAGGCGCAGGCTGCGGTCGGCGGTCAGCAATCGCCGGTGCCGCTGCTGGCGGCCGCGGCACGCAAGCTGGAACGCCGCGCTGCGAACTCGCCGCAACTGGTGCAGCCGGCAATCGCCGCCATCGATGCCGCACTCAATGCACTTGCGGAAGCGGACCAGCACCTGAACGCCGCGCTCAGCGCAGCCGACTTCGATCCGGCAGAACTGGAGCGGATCGAGGAGCGGCTGTTCGCGTTGCGTGCCGCTTCGCGAAAGTTCTCGACGCCGGTCGACGACCTGGCGGTGCTCGCGCAGCGCTTCGCGGCCGACCTGGTGCTGATCGACAAAGGTGCTGAACGGCTGAAGGAGCTGGAGAAGGCCACCACTGAGGCCGACAAACGCTTTCGGGCGGCGGCGGAAAAGCTCTCGGCCGCGCGGACCAAGGCGGCGGAGAAGCTGAACAAGGCCGTCAACGCCGAGCTTGCGCCGCTGAAGCTGGAGCGGGCGAAATTCTCGACCCAGGTCGAGACCGATCCGCAAGGCGCAGGGCCGAGCGGTTTCGATCGCGTGGAATTCTGGGTGCAGACCAATCCGGGCACGCGTCCGGGGCCGATGATGAAGGTCGCCTCCGGCGGCGAGCTTTCGCGCTTTCTGCTGGCGCTGAAGGTGGTGCTGTCCGATCGCGGCTCGGCGCCTACGCTGGTGTTCGATGAGATCGACACCGGCGTCGGTGGGGCAGTTGCAGATGCCATCGGCGGACGCCTGGCGCGGCTTGCACAGAAGGTGCAGGTCATGGCGGTAACGCATGCGCCGCAGGTGGCTGCACGTGCTGACCAGCATCTGCTCATCACCAAGGATGCGCTCGACAAGGGCAAGCGCGTGACGACCCGCGTCGCAGCGCTTGCCGCGGACAAGCGTCGCGAGGAGATCGCGCGCATGCTGGCCGGCGCCGAGATCACCGCCGAAGCTCGCGCCGCCGCGGAGCGGCTGATGAAGGCGGCGGCGGGATAGTTTGTGCGCCTTGGCCTCCTGACCGGGCTTGTCCCGGGCGTCCGCGCCTCTAAATTCCCTTCCGACAAGAAATTCCTTTTCGATGAGACTTGGATGGCCGGATATACTGGCCATGAGAAAGATGGCCACCAAAGACACCACCAAGCTTCCGATCGATGATCTCACCGCCGCGCAGGCGAAGGCGGAGCTAAAGCGGCTCGCGGCCGAGATCGCCGATCATGACAAGCGCTATTATCAGGACGATGCGCCGACCGTATCGGACGCCGCATATGACGCGTTGCGCACGCGTTCCAGCGCGATCGAAGAGCGGTTTCCCGAACTGGTGACAAAAGACTCGCCGTCGCTGAAGATCGGTGCGGCGCCGTCCGGCCGGTTTGCCAAGGTGCAGCACGCAATGCCGATGCTCTCGCTTGGCAACGCTTTCAGCGATGAGGACGTGGCTGATTTTGTCGATCGTGTGCGGCGATTCTTGAGGCTTCCCGACAACGACATGCCCGCCATAGTGGCCGAGCCGAAGATCGATGGCCTGTCGCTCTCGTTGCGTTATGAGAAAGGCGAGCTCGTACGCGGCGCGACGCGTGGCGACGGCACCATCGGTGAGGACGTCACGGCCAACGTCCGAACCATATCCGACATCCCCCACAAGCTCAAAGGCAGAGACGTTCCTGCGGTCTGCGAGATCCGCGGTGAGGTCTATATCCTTGGCAAGGACTTCATCGGCTTCAACAAGCGAGCCGAGAAGGCCGGCATCCAGATGGCTGCGAACCCGCGTAACTTCGCGGCAGGCTCGCTGCGGCAGAAGGATGCGTCGATCACCGCATCGCGCCCGCTGAAGTTTTTCGCCTATAGTTGGGGCGAGATGAGCGAAATGCCGCACGACACCCAGTCGGGCATGCTCAAGTGGATCGCGAAGGCCGGGCTTGTCACCAATCCGCTGACGAAACTTTGCAAGACCATCGAGCAGGTGTTGGCGTTCTACGCAGAAATCGGCGCCGGCCGTGCGAAGCTCGGCTATGATATCGACGGCGTCGTCTACAAGCTCGACCGCCTCGACTGGCAGCAGCGTTTAGGGTTTGCCGGGCGCAATCCGCGGTGGGCGATCGCGCATAAGTTCGCGGCCGAGCAGGCCATGACGGTCCTGAATGACATTGAGATCCAGGTCGGTCGTACCGGCGCGCTGACACCGGTGGCGCGGCTCGCACCGGTCACGGTCGGCGGCGTGGTCGTCTCCAACGCGACGTTGCACAACGAGGACTATATCCGCGCGGTGGGCAATGACGGCAATCCGATCCGCGACGGTGTCGATATTCGTATCGGCGACACCGTTGTGGTGCAGCGCGCCGGCGATGTGATCCCGCAGATCGTCAGCGTCGTGCTGGACAAGCGACCGAAGGATGCGAAGCCCTATAAGTTTCCGCAGAAGTGTCCGGTCTGCGGCAGTCATGCGGTGCGCGAGGAGGGTGAGGCGGTTCGCCGCTGCACCGGCGCACTCGTGTGTCCGGCGCAGGCGGTAGAGCGGCTGAAGCATTTCGTTTCGCGCAACGCCTTCGACATCGACGGGCTCGGCGACAAACAGGTGCAGGAATTCTATGAAGCGGGCATCATCATGTCGGCGGCCGACATCTTCACGCTGGAAAAGCGCGATGCACGCGCGCAGAAGAAGCTCGAAGATCGCGAAGGCTATGGCGAAGTATCGATTCGCAACCTGTTCGCCGCGATCGACGCCCGGCGCAAAATAGAATTGCATCGCCTGATCTATGCGCTCGGCATCCGCCACGTGGGCGAGGGCAATGCCAAGCTGCTGGCACGGCACTACGGTACGCTCGATGCCTTCGTCGAAGCGATGCGCGCGGCTGCAAAGGGACAGTCGGCGGATGCGAACACCACTGAAGCCTACGAAGACCTGAACTCGATCGAAGGCGTCGGCGAGGTGGTGGCCGATGCGGTGGTCGAGTTCTTTGCCGAGCCGCGCAACATCAAGGCCCTCGACGATCTGCTCGAGGAAATCGAGGTGCTGGCCGCCGAGAGGGCGGCGAAGGATTCACCTGTGTCGGGCAAGACGGTGGTGTTCACCGGTTCGCTGGAGCAGATGACGCGCGAGGAAGCAAAGGCGATGGCCGAGCGGCTCGGCGCCAAGGTGTCGGGCTCGGTCTCGAAGAAGACCGATCTCGTGGTCGCGGGACCCGGCGCCGGCTCGAAGCTGAAGGACGCGCAAAAGCATGGCGTGCAAGTTCTCTCCGAGGACGACTGGTTCAAGTTGATCGGGAAGGCATAGCGGAGATCGTGCAAGGCAACGGCGGCTCGCGCGACGTGGTAGTTGCTCCGTCATTGCCCCGAGTTCGTCATTGCGAGCGCAGCGAAGCAATCCAGCACTGTGTCTGCCGCGGCCGCCGCGCTGGATTGCTTCGGGCGGCGCCCTCGCAATGACGAGAATGGCCATGGCGACGCCGTTCTTCGAACGGTTATGCCTCGCAACGACGGCTATCGCCGCTCGTATCTGGAGATTAGCACCGCCACCACGGCCGCGCACAACAGCGACAGGATCAGGCCCGCCAGATTGAGCGGCACTGTCGTCGCATAGTCGCCACCGAGATGCGCGCCGACCTGCGAGACGATAGCGCCGAAGCCCATCTGCACGAAGCCGAGCACGCCGGACGCGGTGCCTGCCGCCTGCGGTCGTACGCTGACGGCGCCTGCGGCGACGTTCGACATGACGTAGCCGTTGCCGTAAGCGACGATCATCTGCGTGACGAAGAACCACGCCGGGTCGGTGTTGAGGCCGGCAAGGCCCCACGTCAGGTTCAATGCCGAACCGGCGATCTGCATGACCAGACCGATCCAGATCATGCGGTGACCGCCGAGCTTCGGTGTCAGCCGCGCCGACGTGAGGTTTCCGGCCATGTAGGCGATCGATCCCAGCGCGAACCAGGCGCCGTACTCGGCGCTGGACCGGCCCATCTGAATAATCGCGACATAGGCGCCGCCGGAGGCGAAGATGAAGAACGTTGCCGCCGCGAGCGCTTGCGCGATGACGAAGCCATGATATTGCGGGCTCGCGATCAAGGCCCGCACGTCCGACAGGAAGCCGGCCGGGCCGGGACCGGCGGGAGCGCGGCGCGTTTCCGGCAGTGTCACGCAGGCCCACAGGAAAACCAACAACGACACCGCGCCGAGAAACCAGAAGATCGCGCGCCAGCCATAGACAGTCTCGAGCACGCCGCCGAAGAACGGACCGATCATCGGTGCGATCATCATGCTGCCGACGACGATGCCGATCATCGATGCGGCACGGTCCCGGTCATAGAGGTCGCGAATCATCGCGCGGCCGACGGCGAGCCCGGAGGCTGCGCCCAGCGCCTGCACGATCCGCGCAGCGATGACCTGCGGCAGCGTTTCGGCGAAAATGCCCGCAGCGTTCGACACCACCATCAGAAGCAGGCCGGCGAGGATCACCGGCCTTCGGCCGAATTTGTCGGATAGAGGTCCAACCACCAGTTGCGAACAGGCGAGCCCGACGAGATAAAGCGAGATGGTCAGTTGCGCGACCGCGATGTCCTCGCGGAAGTAGGCGGCAAGCGCCGGCAGCGCCGGCATGATCGCCTGCATCGACATCGGCCCAAGGCCGCTCATGGCGATCAGCAGGACCAGAAATCCGGCCGGTACACCTGTGGCAGGGGTCGCTGCAGCTTTCGAGGCGGCACTGTCGGCCTTGAGTGTGTCGTCAGTCACCGCGATGAGAATCCAGGATCGCCTCGACGTTCCGGGACCGCAGGCAAAGCCTGCGACGCGCAACCTCGATGTGATGGAACTAGCCGGCAAGCGGCATGGTCGCCGCATCCAACCAGTCACGGGTCGCATCATCGAGCGCGCCGCGCAACGTGGTGCGCACGCGCATGTGGTATGCGTCCAGCCAGGCGATTTCTTCGTCTTTCATCGAGGCGACATCGATCAGCCGTCGGTCGATCGGCGCGAGCGTGAGTGCCTCGAAACCGTTCATCGGTTTCTCGGCGCCGACGATCTCCTTCGCCACAACTAGCTCCAGGTTTTCGATGCGGATGCCGTATTCGCCGGTCTTGTAGTAGCCCGGCTCGTTCGACAGGATCATGCCGCGCTTCAGCGGTGTCGTGCCAAGCTTGGATATGCGCGCCGGACCCTCATGCACCGACAGGTAGCTGCCGACGCCATGCCCGGTGCCGTGCTCGAAATCGAGGCCCGTCTGCCAGAGGTATTGCCGCGCGAAGGCGTCGATCTGCGCGCCGGTCGTGCCATCAGGGAAAATCGCGCGCGCGATCGCAAGATGACCGCGCAGCACGCGAGTGAAGCGGTCGCGCATTTCCGCGGTCGGTTCGCCCACCGCTATCGTGCGCGTCACGTCGGTGGTCCCGTCCTGATACTGCGCGCCGGAATCGATCAGCAGCAGCTCGCCGGGGCGAATGCGGCGGTTGGTCCTGCGCGTCACTCGATAGTGCACGATCGCGCCGTTGGGGCCTGAGCCGGCGATGGTCGGAAACGAGACGTCCCTCAATGCGCCGGTGTCACGGCGGAAGGTTTCTAGCGCTTCGACTGCATCGATCTCCGTCAACTGGCCGCCGGGCGCCTCGCGATCCAGCCAGAACAGGAACCGCGCCAGCGCCGCGCCGTCGCGCTCATGCGCGCTGCGGGTGCCGGCAATTTCGGTCGTGTTCTTCACCGCTTTTAGAAGCGCGACCGGATCGCTGCCGCGCAAGGGCTTGCCGCCGGCCTCGATAATCAAGCGGCTCAACGCATCGGCGCCGGTGGCGGCATCGATGGCGATCGCAGCTCCGCTCTCTGCCAGGCGCCTCAGATGCGGCACAAGCTGATCCGGTTCGGTAACGTCGGCATTGCGCTCGAGATGATCGCGTGCGCTGTTCGACAGCTTGCGCGCGTCGATGAACACCGTCGGCCGCCCGTCCTTCGGCACCAGCGCATAGGAGAGCGGCAGCGGCGTATGCGCGACGTCGGCGCCGCGAATGTTGAACGTCCATGCCACCGCGTGCGGATCGGACATCACCAGTGCATCGGCGCGCGCTTTCGCGATCTCGTCGTGAATGCGGGCGAGCTTCACGGTCTCAGCGTCACCTGCGAACTTCAGCTCATGCACCGAGACCTGTCCGAGCGGCGGGGCCGGCCGTTCCAGCCAGACCGTATCGACCGGGTTGGTCTCCACCGCGACCAGTTCTGCGCCGGCCTTGATGCAGGCGGTCTGCAGCCGCTCCACTGCCGCCGAAGTGTGCAGCCAGGGATCAAATCCAAGGCGATCGCCGGGCTTCAATTCTTGCGCCAGCCAGAGCTCCGGCGGCGGATCGACGAGTGAAGCAACCGTCCAGGCGGCCGTGTCGATCTGCTGGGCGGCCTGCAGCGTATAGCGGCCGTCGACAAACAGCACCGCGCGGTCGGCCAGCACGACTGCAAGCCCAGCCGACCCTGTGAAGCCCGACAGCCAGGCCAGGCGTTCGTCCGAGGGCGGGACATACTCGTTTTGATGGCTGTCGGCGCGGGGGACCACGAATCCCGTCAGATTGCGGCGCGTCAGCTCCTCACGCAGGGCGGCCAAGCGGGCGCCCAGCGCCACGCCGCCTTCCGGATCCTCGAACGTCTGGAAATGCGCTTCAAACATCATCGCGTTTCTATCGTCAAAATCCCGCACGATCCATGCATAGCACGTTCAGGACCCGCACAGGATTGCATGCGCAAAACCGCCCGAAGGCTTTGCCAGCCGGCCCGGAACTGACTAAACATACGACGTTTCAATGACAACGCGACTGGGGAAATGCCTTAGAGGTGTTCCAGCTCAACGACGAGGGGAAGCACCATGCCTGCCTTTACGTTCGAGAAGATTTCGCCGCCCGCCGAGCTCGAAACGCACGGATCGATCTCTGCTCCTGCACGCCGGAGTGCAATCGCCCGTTTTTTTGACCGGCTGACGGCAGCACGGCTGCGGAAACCCGATGGCCAGGTTCGCGAAAGCCAGTTTCGTAAAATTCAAAGATTGAGGCATAAATACCGCAAGCAGCGGTGAGCTTGATGCCGGCATCTTATCCGCGTTTCAGCAGCAAGCTCGTCCATCCCTCCAGTTCGATGCGCCTCTGCAAGATCAGCCCGTTTGCGCGGTAGGCGCTGACAACGCCGTTTGCTTGGGAGGGCAGCAGGCCAGACAGGATCACGGTCGCCGTCCTGTCGAGATGTGTGCGCATTGGCGTGGCGAGCCGCTTCAGTGGATTGGCCAGAATATTCGCGAGCACCAGATCAAACGGGCCGCGACGCTTGAACGCCGGCGCGCCGAAACCCGGTGCGCAGATTGCTTCGATCAGATTGCCGGCCCGGTTCAGGCGCGCGTTCTCGCGCGCGGTGATTGCGGCGCGCCGATCGATGTCGCTGGCGAGAACGCGTTGACGCAAGGCCTTTGCCGCTGCGATCGCCAGCACACCGGTGCCGGTGCCGAGATCGAGCACCCGTCGCGGCTGCCTCACTTGCAGCACGTCATCGAGCAGTTCGAGGCAGCCGCGCGTCGTGCCGTGATGGCCGGTGCCGAAGGCGAGCGCCGCCTCGATTTCGATGCCGATCCGGTTGCCCGCGACGCGATGCCGGTCGTGCGAGCCGTGCACGATGAAGCGGCCCGCCTCGACCGGCTGCAACCCTTCAAGGCTTGCCTTCACCCAGTCCTTCGCCTCGACCGCCTCGAAGCGCATCGTCGCCGCGGTGGCATCGTCTGAAGCCAGCGCCACGAGGTGGCGTACAGCCGTTTCGTCCGGCGGCTCGCCAAAATGGATGGTGATGTCCCAGCCGCCGCCGGCGTTCTCGAAGGTCGCAACCGCGGTCTCGCCGTTATCGAACGCTTCCGACAGGATATCGGCGATGCGCCGCGCATTGTGCTCGTCGGCCATCGCCAGGATTGCGCGGGTGGAACGTTCAGAGCTCATGTCGCCAACTTATCCACATTTCATCCCGGGCTTTTGCACAGCCTGTCCCCAAGGTCTTCAACAGCTTGCCAACACCGTTGTCCAGCTGGTTATGCCCGGCTTGTCCCAATGGTTATCCAGCGGGCTCATCCGAACAGGGCGCGATGGTCACGCAGGATCACCTGCGCAGCATTGTGGCCGGGCGCGCCGGTGACGCCTCCGCCCGGATGCGCGCCGGAGCCGCAGTGATAGAGCCCCTTGATCGGTCCGCGATAATCGGCGTGGCCCAGCATCGGCCGCGCCGAGAACAGCTGGTTCAATGTCAGCGCGCCGTGGAAGATATCGCCGCCCAGGAGGCCGAACTCGCGCTCCAGATCGAGCGGGGTCAGCACCTGGCGACCGATCACGCTTCGTGCGAAGCCCGGGGCGTAGCGGTCGACGGTGGCGATCATCAGGTCCGCCACCTCGTCGCGATGATCGTCCCACGAACTGCCGTCAGGCAGTTCTGGTGCGACATGTTGGCAGAACAGGCTGGCGACGTGTGCGCCTTGCGGGGCGAGCGTGTCGTCCAGCGTCGACGGAATGAGCATCTCGACCACCGGCTCGCGGCTCCATCCGCGCTCGCGCGCGTCATGAAAGGCGCGGTCCATGTAGCCGAGGCTTGGTGCGATGATGATGCCGGACGACAGGTGATCGCCTTCGCCTGGCAGCGCCGTGAACGAGGGGAGGGCCGACAAGGCGACGTTCATGCGCAGCGTGCCGGAGCCGTTGCGCCAGTTCTTCATGCGCGCGAGGAAGTTGCCCGGCAGGGCGTCTGCCGGCAGCAGCCGCGTGTAAAGCAGCTTCGGATTGACGTTCGAGACGATCTTGCCTGCGCGGATGGCGCGACCGTCGGCGAGCGCGATGCCGACAGCGCGCCCGCCCTCGATGATGACCTCGCTCACGGAGGCGTCGGTCTCGATGTCCGCCCCGTGGGCGCGGGCCGCCTTCGCCATGGCCTGCGAGATCGCACCCATGCCGCCGATGGCGTGGCCCCAGACACCCTTCCTGCCGTTCACCTCGCCGAACGCGTGGTGCAGCATGACGTAGGCCGAGCCGGGTGTGTAGGGGCTCGCATAGTTGCCGACAATGGCATCGAAGCCGAACAGCGCCTTCACCAGTGCGCTCTCGAACCGCTCGTCGAGCATCTCGCCGGCTGAGCAGGTCATCAGGTCGAGCAGCATTCGTTTGTCGTCGAGTGAGAGGCCGCGCAGGAGATTTGCGGCACCAAGCGCGCTGACGGCTTCGCGCATGGCTGGCAGGCCGAAGCCGTCGACGAGGTTCGGCGGTGCGCGCAGCACGAGCTTGCGCAGCACGTCGGCGATCGCCTCCAGTTCGCGCGTGAAGGCCGCATAGACGGCGCCGTCCTGTCCGCTCAATCTTTCGATGGATGCCTGCGTGCGGCCTTCGCCGGTCAGGAGGTAGCTGCCGTCGGGCGCAGGCAGGAAATTCTGCGCGCGTCGTTCGACAATGCGCAGCCCATGCGCGTGCAGCTTCAGGTCGGCGATGACCTGCGGGTTCAGCAGGCTGACGGTGTAGGCAGCAACCGAGTTGCGGAAGCCGGGATGGAATTCCTCGGTGACCGCAGCGCCGCCCACGACCTTGCGCCGCTCGACCAGCTTCACCTTCAGCCCGTTCATGGCGAGATAGGCGGCACACGTCAGGCCGTTATGTCCTGCACCAATGATGATAACGTCGAGCTCCGCCATGGGCGTGCCTTACCTTATTTTCGCCGTGGTGACGATTGGTTCATTCGCCGCGCATTGCGATGGGCAGAGGCCTGTGATTCAATCCCGCGGCCTTTGCCGAGCGTCAGGTCGGTTCCGCTGCAGCGCCGAGGCTCGTGCGCCGGATTCGACGTTCGAACCCGCGTTGCGAGTCCTCCACAGGAACGTCAAATCAAAAAGGCGCAACTCGCTTCATAAAGTTGCCAGCGCCTGTCTCGTCCTGCGGGTCGCAGGGAGATTGCCGCAAACTGATGCGAACGTTAGAACCGTGACGCTAGTGTCCCGAATCCGAAGTTCGCTATACTTTGCAGCGAGCTCAGAGCGAACTTCGGATTCGATCAGGACACTAGCAAGTTTATGATTCTAGTGTCGTTTATGGATCAGAAATTCGCACGATGAACTCGCGGCAACGATGGCGCGAATTTCTGATCCACGACACTAGTGTGGTGTTTCTGACGTTCCGATCAACCTTGCTGCACGCTCATACATTGGAACGTCAGAAACAAAGACCGAGCTAGTACTATAAAATTGCTAGTGTCCTTTGTTTCTGACGGTCGCACGCGGGACTCGCGGTAAGGTGGTGCGAGCGTCAGAAGCAAGACACTAGATGCCGGAGCTTCCATGAATTCGTCACTTGTGTCCGAATTTCGCGGCCAATCGTCTGCCACGCGTAATTCCCGTATCCTGGTCGTCTATACTGCCGCGATCTTCGTCAGTGCGTTGCTGTTGTTCTCCGTGCAGCCGCTCTTCACCAAGATGGTGCTGCCGCGGCTCGGGGGCTCGCCCGCAGTGTGGTCGGTGGCGATGGTGTTCTTCCAGTCGCTGCTGCTGGCCGGTTACGCCTACGCCCACTATCTGATGGCGCTCCGCAGCCGCATCGCCCCTGTGGCGGTCCACCTTACACTGCTGGTGCTCGCTGCGCTCACATTGCCGCTGTCGATCGCGGCTAACTGGGGTGATCCGCCAGCCACCGGCACGCCGTTCTGGCTGCTCGGCCTGTTCGCGGTGTCGATCGGCCTGCCGTTCTTTGCGCTCGCCGCCAACAACCCGATGCTGCAGGCATGGTTCGTGCGCACCGGGCATCCCGACGGACCCGATCCCTATTTTCTCTATGCCTCGTCCAATATCGGCAGCTTCCTCGCGCTGCTGTCGTATCCGATCGTGTTCGAGCCGGTGTTCACGCTGCGCATGCAGAATTTCTTGTGGACTGGCGGATATGTGCTGCTGATCGTGCTGATTGCGGCCTGCGGCTATCTGCTGCTGAAATCGCCGCCCTATGTCGCGCCGCCGCGGGCTGCGACGACGGCCTCGGCGCCGACGTGGCTGTTGCGCCTGCGATGGATTTTTCTTGCCGCCGTGCCGTCCGGTCTTCTGGTCGCGGTGACGGCGCATATCTCGACCGACGTCGCCGCAGCGCCTTTGCTCTGGGTGCTGCCGCTGTCGCTCTATCTGCTGACCTGGGTCCTGGTGTTCCAGGGCCGGCCGCTGATCCCGCACCAATATGTGCTGTTACTGCAGCCATTGGCGATTGCCGGCGTCGTTTACCTGTTGGCCTTCGGTGGCGAGCGCAACCTGCTGCTGACGCTCGGCGGACACCAGCTCTGCTTTTTCGTGATTGCGATGGCCTGTCACGGCGAACTCGCACGCACGCGCCCTGCGGCACAGCATCTCACCGGCTTCTATGTTGCACTGTCGTTCGGCGGCATGGTCGGCGGGCTGTTTTCGGGCCTGATCGCGCCCTATGCATTCTCATGGATCGCGGAGTACCCGATCCTCGTCGTGCTCGCGGCGCTGTGCCGGCCGCGAGAAGAGGACGTGCCGCCGCGGCTCGCGTGGATCGCGAAGTGGATCTGGCTGCTGGTGGCGGTCGCGCTGATCGGCGCAATCGCGCCCTATGTCCGGGGCGGCGCGTGGCTCAGCTTCATGCGCGACCACATGGTCTCGCTCGCGACCGCGATCGCAGCGTTGACGGTTGTGCTCGTGGTCATGCTGCGCGCCGACCGCACCAG
This sequence comes from Bradyrhizobium sp. LHD-71, assembly GCF_031157255.1. Classification (GTDB taxonomy): domain Bacteria; phylum Pseudomonadota; class Alphaproteobacteria; order Rhizobiales; family Xanthobacteraceae; genus P52-10. The sequence goes on from NZ_JAVIFX010000006.1 coordinate 230,293, forward strand.
CATCGCCGCCCTCATCGCCATCGCGCTACTGCTGGTGCGGCTCTATCCGAACGAGGAGGGCAAGGTCGAAACCGTGCGCAGCTTCTTCGGTGTGCACAAGATCGTCACCAATCCTGACGGCGCTTACCGCGTGCTGATGCATGGCACGACGATCCACGGCGCACAGCGCTTGCTGAATGCCAATCGCACGCCCGTCCAGGGCCGGCCGGAGATGATCACCTACTATCACGAGGTCGGCGGCATCGGCGGCGCGATCGAGGCGATCCGTGAACGCAAGGGCGGCGGCCTGCGCGCCGCGGTGATCGGGCTCGGCGCCGGCACGCTCACATGTCAGCAGCGGGAAGGCGAGAACTGGAAGTTTTTCGAGATCGACCAGTCAATGATCGATACTGCGCGCGATCCGAAATACTTCACCTTCATCCGGGATTGCTATCCGAACATCGAGCCGGTGGTCGGCGACGCGCGGCTCACGTTCGCCAAGGAGCCCGACGGCGCCTACGACCTGATCGTGATCGATGCGTACTCCTCCGATGCGATCCCGATCCACCTGGCGACGCGCGAAGCGATGGAGATCTACAAGCGCAAGCTCGCGCCCCAAGGCGTCGTGCTGGTGCACGTGTCCAACCGGCACCTGGAGCTGTCCAGCGTGATCGTCGGCATCGCGGATGCCAACGGCTTGAAGAGCTGGGTGTTCAGCGAGGATGCGAACCGCGACGGCGAGTACATCTTCTCGACCACGGTGGTGCTTTCCGCGCGCGAGGAGGCCGATATCGGCAAGCTCGCCGAGACCGACACCTGGACGCCGACAGAGGCAAACGCCGATCGGCGCGTCTGGACGGATGACTACTCCAACATCCTCGGCGCGGTGATCCGCCGCTTGCGGTACGGTGAGGAGTAGCCTCGAGGCTCAAGGACGTCCTGAGCTTCGGCCTCAGTAGCCGTATGGCTGCACGTAATAGTAGCCGGGCCGTGCATAATAGCCCGGCTGCGGCTGATAGGGTTGCTGGCTATAATAGTAGCGCGGTCGCGCGTAAGGCTGCTGCTCGGCGTAAGACTCCGCTTCACTGCGGCGTCGGTAGGTTCGCACGGGACGTCCATACTCATCGTAGTAGTAGCCGCCGGTGTTCGCCTCTTGCGGCGCGATCTGCTGCGGCGGCGGCAACGAGCGTGCGGTGCCGGTGTCGACTCGCGGCTCGCGGGTCCGCCGCGCGGCGACGTCATTGCGCCGCTGCGGATTGCGCGCCAGCGCCACCTGCGACGAGCCGGAGAGCGTCACCGTGGTGTTCAGCACGCCTTCCTTCTTCACCAGCTCGAACAGCGTCGCGGCATTGTCGCGCGACAGCCGCACACAGCCGTGCGAGGCCGGATTGCCGAGCCGCTTCACGACGTCGGTGCCATGGATCGCGTGGCCCTTCTTGGTGAAGAAAATCGAGTGCGGCATCGGCGCGTCGTCCCACTCCTTGGAGTAGTGATCTTCCTCCATGCGAAACGCCTTGAAGTTGCCGTTCGGCGTCTCGTAGGAGGGCAGCCCGCTGGATACCGGCCACGTATACTTCGTGGCGCCGTCGACCGAGACGGTCATCGTCTGGGTATCCTTGTCGATATCGATCTCTACGGCGGCAAATGCGGATGAACTGACGAGCAGGACGAGCAGGGCAGGGACGAGTACGCGGGCACACATTTCTTGGGGCTCCGTAAGCCAACATCTTGCGCGTACTCCGCTCGCAAGCCGGCACCCGCGGGGCGGAATACGCGCCAAACCCATCCCGGTTCCTTCATACACGGGCAGTTGTTCCGTCACCAGCGGCTTTCTTTTGCGGCGGATTGTCAACGGGTTAAGGCGTTTGCCACGATTTCGCTCGCCTGATGAACGAAGCGGCAACTTTCGCGCGAGCGGCTCGCTGGTGGCGTGTTGCCATTCTGCGACCATCGTCACCTATTCGCCACGGAACCATGTTTGTAACTGGCCTTGCAGCGCGTGCTGCGGTAAGTCCCGACGCGTCTAATCGCGATCGCAATGAGTACCGCAACCAAGAGTGCCGGAATGACACCCATGACAACTCCATCACGCTATCTCTCCAATCACGCACGTGTGAAGACGTCGCTCGCCGCCGCAGCTTTTGCGTTGGTGGCCATGACTGCATCTGCGAACGCGCAGGGCGTTGCTCGCGGTGCCGAGGAAGGCTTCTACACCGGCGGCCAGGCTCTGGGCCCGGTCGGCGCAGTGGTCGGCGGTGCAGTAGGCGGTGTGGTCGGTGGCGTCGCCGGCGGTGTGCAGGGTGCGCTCGGCATCCCGCAGGACACGCGCACCCGCGCGCAGCGCCTGCAGGACGAGCGGCAGGTCCGCGTCAATCGCCGCTACCGCCACTATCGCTAAGCGATCCGCAGTCGCTTAGGTGAATTAGAAAAGGCCCCGCTTGATGAGCGGGGCCTTTTTGCTGGCTGCCGGGTGAGGGTTGAAGGCGGCCTCACGCCCTTTCCACAAAGCTATCGACGACGCGCTTCTCGCCGGCCTTGTCGAAGGCGATGGTCAGCTTGTTGCCGTCGACGAGGGTGACGCGGCCGTAGCCGAATTTCTGGTGAAATACGCGGTCGCCGGTCGAGAACTCCGATTGCGTCCCGGTCGATTTCGCGACCAGTTCGCCCTCGATGGTGAGCGGCATACGGTTGCGCGAGAAGCCGCGAGCATTGCCTCTTCCGCCGCGCGAGGAAAAGCGCCCCTCATTTTCGCCCTGGTCATAGCGCTGGGCGCCATCGTCGAAGCCGAATCCGCTGCGCTTCTGGCCGCGCGCCTTGTTTGCCTGCGCGCGCTGCCAACCCGGCGTGCCGTAGCTCGAGCCGAACGCGGCCATGTCGTCGAAGCGCGAGGCGCCGTAGCCGCCGGCGCCACCCCAGCCGCTGCCGCCCTTGCTCTCGGTAATCTCGACATTCTGCGCCGGCAGCTCGTCGAGAAAGCGCGAGGGGATGGTGGTCGACCAGGTGCCATGAATGCGGCGGTTGGTGGCGAAGTAGAGTTTTGCGCGGCGGCGGGCGCGCGTGAGGCCGACATGCGCGAGCCGCCGTTCTTCCTCGAGCCCGGCGCGGCCCTGGTCGTCCAGCGTACGCTGGCTTGGAAACAAGCCTTCCTCCCAGCCGGGCAGGAAAACGTTGTCGAACTCCAGCCCTTTGGCCGAATGCAGCGTCATCAGCGACACGGCGTCGTCAAGCGCGCCGTCCTCGCGATCCATCACCAAGGCGATGTGTTCGAGAAATCCCTGCAGGTTCTCGAAATCCTCCATCGAGCGGACCAGCTCTTTCAGGTTGTCGAGGCGGCCTTGCGCGTCGGCGGAACGATCCTTCTGCCACATTTCGGTGTAGCCGCTTTCGTCCAGCACGATCTCGGCGAGCTGGGTGTGGCGGATGTTTGCCGCCTGCGCGCGCCAGCGTTCGAAGTTCTCGATCACGCCCCGCAGTGCGCCGCGTGCTTTCGGCTTCAACTCGTCGGTGCCGATGACGGCTGCGGCTGCGTCGTAGATCGGGATCTTCTTCTTGCGCGCGTGCTCGTGCAGCAGCTGCACCGTCGCGTCGCCAAGTCCGCGCTTCGGCACGTTGACGATGCGCTCGAAGGCGAGGTCGTCCGCCGACGAGTTGATGACGCGCAGGTAAGCCAGCGCGTCGCGGATTTCCGCCCGCTCGTAGAATCGCGGCCCGCCGATCACCCGATAGGGCAGGCCCAAGGTGACGAAGCGGTCCTCGAACTCGCGCATCTGGAACGAGGCGCGCACCAGGATCGCGATCTCGTTGAGCTTCTCGCCCTGGCGCTGAAGCTGCTCGATCTCCTCGCCGATCGCGCGCGCTTCCTCTTCCGAGTCCCAGGCGCCGGTGACTGTCACCTTCTCGCCGTCCTCGTCCTCGGTGCGCAGCGTCTTGCCGAGCCGGCCTTCATTGTGCGCGATCAAAAAGGATGCGGCGGCGAGGATGTGACCGGTGGAGCGATAGTTGCGTTCAAGCCGGATGACCTTCGCGCCGGGAAAGTCATGGTCGAAGCGCAGGATGTTGTCGACTTCCGCCCCGCGCCAGCCGTAGATCGACTGGTCGTCATCGCCGACGCAGCAAATGTTCTTGGTGTGAGCTGTGACCACCTGGCCCTTGGGACGCGTCACATCGTCGGGATGAATATCGAACGGGATGTCGTCGTCGCTCGTCGACTCAGTGCGAGGCGTGGCGACATCCGTCGCGGTCGGCGCCTGCGCGAGCAGACGCAGCCAGAGATACTGAGCGACGTTCGTGTCCTGATATTCGTCGACGAGGATATACTTGAAGCGATGCTGGAAGCCTCGCAGCACGTCCGGGTTCTCGCGGAAGATGCGGATGTTCTCGAGGAGCAGGTCGCCGAAGTCGGCGGCGTTCAGCGTCTTCAGCCGTTCCTGGTACAGCGTGTAGAGCTTGCCGCCGCGGCCGGCGGCAAAGGCCTGTGCCTCGGCCGCGGGCACCTGGCTCGGAGCAAGGCCGCGGTTCTTCCAGCCGTCGATCATGCCGGCGAGGACGCGGGCGGGCCAGCGCTTCTCGTCGATGTTCTCGGCGGCCAGGAGTTGCTTGAGCAGGCGGATCTGATCATCGACGTCGAGCACGGTGAAGTTCGACTTCAGCCCGGCGAGCTCGGCATGAAAGCGCAGAATGCGGCCGCCGATCGAGTGGAAGGTGCCGAGCCAAGGCATGCCTTCGACCGCCTGGCCGACCATGTGGCCCACGCGCTGCTTCATCTCCCGCGCGGCCTTGTTGGTGAATGTCACCGAAAGAATCTCGTGCGGCCGCGCGCGTCCGGTGGACAGGATGTGGGCGATGCGCGCGGTGAGCACCCGCGTCTTGCCGGTGCCGGCGCCGGCCAGCACCAGCACCGGGCCGTCCAGCGTTTCCACAGCGTCGCGCTGCTCGGGATTGAGGCCGGTCAGATATTGAGGCGCGAGTCCTGCGCGCGCACGCGCGCCGATCCCGTCGGCGGCGGGCCGATAGTCGGGAACAGGCGCGGCTTTGGCAGGTTCGGTCATTTGATTCGCATTTATATAGGCATTGCGGCCCGCAGTACGACGGGAATTAACCCGATTTCTGCACGCTGTGGACGGGTGCAACGGCGATCCGGCCGCACCACATTCGGTGGCCAGTTCCGGAAAAGTCCGAAAAGCGCCATCGTTGACTGAAAACAGCGCTCGGCGGAACCCAGCCCTTGAGCAGCGGGTTGTCTGCCGGGCAGTTCAATTACGAGGATAAGACGATGCTTGGCTGGGTGTTGGCGCTGCTTGTCATTGCGCTGATCGCCGGTGTCGTGGGTTTTGGTGGCATCACAGGCTTCTCGGTCGAGATCATGAAGGTTCTCTTCTCCGTCGCCGTCGTGTTGTTCCTGATCGCGATCATCTTTAGCGCGTTTCGCGGCCGTAGTTCTTCGGCTGACGGTTAAGCCGCGCCAGCCCTGGCCGCGGCTTTCACCGGCATCTCGATGCGCCGGCCGGCGCCATCCGGGCGCGGCAGACGCGCATGCGCGCCCGCGACCGCGCGAATCCGCTCGGCAATGTCAGTCGGAAATGGCGCGACCTTTCGCACGTTCATGTCGATATGCAATGACATGTTCTCGGAGGTGGCGGAGAGCCAGCCTTCGGTGGCATGCCGCAGTTCCTCGAACGTGTGAAGCCGCTTCTCATCGACAGCGATGACATAGGCCGACACCTGCAGGGGGTCGCCGAGGTGCACCTCACGGATGTAGCGGACATGGCATTCGGCCGTCATGGTCGAACAGTTGCGCTCGCGCAGGTAGTTCGGACCCATGCCCAGCGCTGCGAACAGTTCATCGATCGAGCGGTCCATGATCACGTTGTAGTAGGCCATGTTGAGGTGGCCGTTGTAATCGATCCATTGCGGCTCGATCTGCATGACGCTGCAGAGAAATGGCGCGCGCAGCGCCGTCAGTTCGCTGAGTGAGGGTAGCGGTTTCGTCATTCCAATTCCTGCCATTTTGGCCACGTTGGCGCGTTGCAGGCGCGCTTGACCCCTTATACATGCTCTGCAACGCTGGAATAAAGCCGGAGCGTAGCTCGTACAGGGTTGAACGGACGACGCTCTGGGTTCCTTTTTGGTGGTCGCATTTTCTCTTCGGAAAGCCGGTGTCCACCTTTCCGGAAAATGCTCTAGTGTCGTAGATCAGCAATTCGCACCATCGTTGCCGCGAGTCCATCGTGCGAATTGCTGATCCATAAACGACACTAGAATCATAAACTTGCTAGTGTCCTGATCGAATCCGAAGTTCGCTCTGAACTCGCTGCAAAGTATGGCGAACTTCGGATTCGGGACACTAGGGGAGCGAAGCGCTTTGGGACGGTTTGCCGCCGATTTGCCGCGGATTGATGCGAAGGTGCTGAATGGCACGCTCGAGGCGCTCGCCGCGCGCTTCGGCAATCGCCTGGTCACCTCGCAGGCCGTGCGTGAGCAGCACGCGCATACGACCTCGTGGCTGCCGCGGCAGCCGCCGGACGGTGTGGTGTTCGTCCAGAACGTTGCGGATATCCAGGACGCCGTGCGCATCTGTGCGCCGCGCAAGCTCCCGCTGATCGCCTACGGGACCGGAACCTCGTTGGAGGGGCAGGTCAATGCGCCCGCCGGCGGCATCGCGATCGACACCCGCGACATGAATCGGCTGCTGGCCGTGCATGCGGAAGATCTCGACTGCGTCATCGAGCCCGGCATCACCCGCAAGCTGCTGAATGAGCAGTTGCGCGACCAGGGACTGTTCTTTCCGATCGATCCCGGCGCGGATGCATCGATCGGCGGCATGGCGGCGACGCGCGCGTCCGGCACCAATGCCGTGCGCTACGGCACCATGCGCGACAACGTGCTGGCGCTGAAGGTGGTGCGCGCCGACGGCGAGATCATCAACACTGCGACGCGCGCGAAAAAATCCTCCGCAGGCTACGACCTGACACGACTGTTCGTCGGTTCGGAGGGGACACTCGGCATCATCGCCGAACTGACGATCCGCCTGCACGGCATTCCGGAAACGATCGCCGCGGCCTCCTGCTCGTTCCCGACCGTGGACGAAGCGTGCCAGGCGACGATCCTCGCCATTCAAACCGGCATTCCTTTGGCGCGGATCGAATTGCTCGACGAGATGCAGGTGAGGGCCTGCAATGCCTACTCGAAGCTGTCGCTGCCGGAGACGACGCTGCTGCTGCTCGAATTCCATGGCACCGAGGCGGACGTCGCCGGCCAATCCGAGCGCTTCGGCGAGATTGCGAAGGAATGCGGCGGCGGCAATTTCGAGTGGACGATGCGTCCTGAAGACCGCACGCGGCTGTGGCAGGCGCGGCATGATGCCTACTGGGCCGCACGCGCACTGCGTCCCGGCGCGGAGCCTGTGACCACCGACGTGTGCGTGCCGATTTCGCGGCTCGCCGAATGCGTCACCGAGACCCAGCGCGACCTGCGCGAGAACCGCCTCGTCTCGGCAATCGTCGGCCATGTCGGCGATGGCAATTTTCATACCGTGCTGCTGTGCGACATGAACGACGCCGACGAAGTAAGGCGCGCGGAAGGATACCTCGATCGTCTGGTCAAGCGCGCGCAGGCGATGGACGGCACCTGCACCGGCGAACACGGCATCGGCCAGGGCAAGCAGGAGTATGTGGCGGGCGAACTCGGCGACGAGGCGATCGAGACGATGCGGCTCGTCAAGCGCGCGCTCGATCCGGACAACATCTTTAATCCGGGCAAGATCCTGCCGGCGGACTAGTGTCCCGAATCCGAAGTTCGCCATACTTTGCAGCGAGTTCAGAGCGAACTTCGGATTCGATCAGGACACTAGCAAGTTTATGATTCTAGTGTCGTTTATGGATCAGAAATTCGCACGATGGACTCGCGGCAACGATGGTGCGAATTTCTGATCCACGACACTAGAGCTCTTTCCGATTAGCTTGAATCGGAAAGCGCTCTAGATTCGTTTATTTGGTCGCATTATCTGCGGAAAATCGGTGTCCACTTTTCCGGAAAATGCTCTCGTGTCCGGCTGCGCACGGGATCAGACCTTGTCGCGGATCAGCGCCTGGATCACGCAAATGCTTTCGTCGTTGCGGCGATAGAACGTCCACTGCTTGATGCGCTTCGGCCGGACCAGTCCTGCCTGCACCAGTACGCGCATGTGCTCGCTCAACGTGGCCTGGCTGATCTTGAGCTTTTCAGCCAGCAGAAGCCCGCAAACACCGTCCTTGATCAGATCGCCGTCGACCTGCGGCCTGAAATGACGGTGCGGCTCCTTGAGCCAGGCGAGAATTTGCAGACGCCGCTCGTTGGCCAGCGCCTTGAAAACGTCCGCTGCTTGCAGGCTCGCTTGCATTTCGTTAATTTGCTAAATAACTAACTTCATGTCAACGTCGCCACGGAGGCCCGCGCATGCTTGCAGAGACCGGCATCACCCGCGAAGCGATCGCGCGAACCGAGACGCTCATCCGGCCCTTTGTCAGGCGCACGCCGACCGTCGCGGTCGATGGCGCAGACTTCGACATGGCGGCAGGGCCGCTGCAGTTGAAGCTCGAGTGCCTGCAGCATACCGGCACGTTCAAGGTTCGCGGCGCGTTCGCCAATCTGATGACGCGCGCGGTGCCGCAAGCAGGCGTCGTTGCAGCGTCCGGAGGCAATCACGGCGTCGCCGTTGCCTACGCGGCGAAGAAGCGTGACGTGAGAGCCACGATTTTCGTGCCGAAAGTATCGTCGCCCGCAAAGATCGAGCTCATTCGCCGCTACGGCGCCGATCTTGTCGTCACCGGCGAGCGCTACGCCGACGCGCTCGCCGCAAGCGAAGATTTCACCAAGGAGACCGGCGCACTGCCGATCCACGCCTTCGATCAGGCGGAAACCCTGCTGGGCCAGGGCACCGTCGGGTGCGAAATCGAAGCCGACACGTCGAAGATCGACACATTGCTGGTTGCGGTTGGTGGCGGCGGATTGATCGGCGGCATCGCGGCCTGGTTCGAGAGCCGTATCAAGGTCGTCGCCGTCGAGCCCGAAGGCGCGCCGACTCTTTATCAGGCGCTGCAGGCCGGTGAGCCGGTGGATGCGCCGGCTGAGGGAATCGCGGCCGATTCGCTGGCGCCGAAGCGCGTTGGCCAGGTGATGTTTCCGATTGCGCAACACCATGTGCACCGCGCCGTGCTTGTTGCCGACGACGCCATTCGTGCAGCGCAAACGGCGCTTTGGAATGCTGTTCGTATCGTTGCCGAACCAGGCGGCGCTGCGGCGTTCGCGGCGCTGCTGTCTGGAAGCTATGTGCCGTCGCCGGGCGAGCGGCTGGCGGTGCTTGTTTGCGGCGCCAACACGGCGGCAGTGACGTTCGATTGACGCGCATCGGGCCGAGTTGCGCGGGCGAACAATAAACGCCATTGTTGCCGGAGCCGTGGCCGCCGGAGACGATGCATGGGCGAGATGCAAGAGACTTTGGACCTCGACGCCATTGCCGGCGAGGTCTTCTCGTTGCTCGGCAGCGGCCGCCAGATCGCACCGTTCTCGTCACGTCACCAGAATTTCGATTTGCAAGGCGCCTATCGCGTGACCGCGAAGGTCAGAGAGTTGCGCGAGAAATCCGGCGAGAACGCGCGCGGGCGCAAGATTGGATTCACCAACCGTACCATCTGGGCGGAGTATGGCGTGCATGCGCCGATCTGGGGCTATATCTACGACCGCACCATCCACGATCTCGACGGCATTGGCGGGGAGTTCGCGCTTCGGGGGCTGTCCGACCCACGCATCGAGCCGGAGATCGTCTTCGGGCTAGCCACCGCGCCACAGCCCGGCATGGATCTGCCGGAGCTGCTGGCGTGCATCGACTGGGTTGCCCAGGGATTCGAGATCGTCCAGTCGGTCTTTCCCGACTGGCGCTTTGCGGCGACAGACACGGTGGCAGCTTTCGGCCTGCATGGCGCGTTGCTGATCGGGCCGCGCCATCGGCTCCGTGACACGGAGCACGCCTGGGCTGCGACGCTGTCCGGCTTCGAAATCGAGCTCTTCCGCGATGGGGTGTCGGCCGATCGCGGCGCCGCGGCCAATGTGCTGGGCGGTCCGCTCCTTGCGCTTCGCCACCTGATTGATGTGCTCGCGCAGGACGCGCACAACCCGCCGCTCGCGGCCGGCGAAATCATTACTACGGGCACATTAACGCGTGCGCTTCCCATCAACGCCGCCGAAAACTGGAGTACGCAGTTGAGCGGCGTAGCGCTTGGCGGCGCAAGCGTGCGTTTTTCCTGAGGGCCGCACCTTGACCGGGGAGACGCCCGCAGTGGAACTTGCAACCCGACAGGCGATCAGGGCCTAATGGTCGGGGGCTGCGGGGCGCAGCCTGTCGGCTGGCGCATTTTTGATCTTTGCAAATGTCAATTTGCCGTGGTTGGCCGTATATATGACGAGCTGAACGCGATTTGGGGGGCGCGGATTCGCTGACACTAAAACCTGACGCCTAGAGGACCGCGGTGCAGACGACGCTGCTCGGACTTGCGATAGCCCTTATCCTTGCGCTGCTGGCTGCCCTGATCGGCCCGTATTTTATCGACTGGAGTCAGTTCCGGCCGCAGTTCGAGCGCGAGGCCTCGCGGGTGATCGGCATGCCCGTGCGGGTCGATGGTGAAATCGACGCGCGGCTGTTGCCGACGCCGTCGCTGCGCTTGCGTCACGTCGCGGTCGGTGCGCGCAGCGATGCAAGCAATGTCAGCGTCGAGAAGCTCGATGTCGAGTTCTCGCTTGGCGATCTGATGCGCGGCGAATGGCGCGCCAATGAATTGACGTTGGACGGCCTCGTGCTCGAGCTTGGCCTTGACCAGCGCGGGCGTATGAACTGGGCCTCGCGCGGAAGCGGCTTCAATCTTGGCGCGTTGACCGTCGACAAGTTTCATCTCACTGGCGCAATCGCCGTGAACGATACGGCGAGCCGCCGCTCGTTGCGGCTGAACGACATCGTCTTCACCGGCGAAGTGCGGGCAGTGGCCGGCTCGGTGCGTGGCGAGGGGGCAGCGAAGCTGGATGGCGTGCGCTATCCGTTCCGTCTCGCGAGCGCACGCACTGCGGACGGCAGTGGTCAGCGGTTGCGGCTGAACCTCGACCCTGGGGCCCGTTCGCTTGCGGCCGACCTCGACGGTATCCTGCTCGTCGATGATGCGGTGCCGCGCTTCGAGGGTTCGCTGTCGATCGCACAGCCGCCGCCACCGAAATCGAACGCGCCGCTCAGTTTGGCCGATGCGCCGTGGCGCGTCGCCGGCAAGCTGAAGGCGGACCCCGCCTCGGCGAGGCTGGAGCAGGTCGAGGCCGTGTTCGGGCCCGAGGACGCCGGGCTAAAGTTCTCGGGCAATGCGGAAGCGCGGTTTGGCGCATCGCCGCGCCTTCGTGGTTCGCTCGCTGCCCGACAGCTCGATGCCGATCGTTTGCTCGCCCGCGCGGGCGTCGCTGCGCCGTCGCCGGCAGACCTCATGGCAAACCTGCGCTGGTTGATTGCCGCAGCGCCGCCGATGCCGTTGCCGATAGAGTTTGATATCGATGCCGAACTGATCAACCTCGGAGCACGGCCAGTGCAGGCCGTCGGCATCAGCCTGCAGGCCGACGCGAAGGAGTGGCGGGTCGGCAAGTTCGAGCTCCGTGCGCCGGGATCGACGCTCCTCGCGGTGACTGGCCGCATTGCCGAGCTAGGCAACAAAGCGAGCTTCTCGGGACGACTGGATCTCGATGCGAGCGATCCGGAAGGCTTTGCGTTGTGGCTGCAAGGCCAGAGCGATAACGCCTATCGGGGCGTGAGGCCGCTGAAGGCTGCGGGCGACATCGTCATCTCGGGCGAGCGCGTCGCCGTCGATGCGTTCAAGGCGGATATCGATGGGCGGCCCCTCGATGGGCGGTTCGCGCTGGTTGCGGCAGATGGGAAAAGCCGGCTGGACGCGGCGTTGCGGGCGGAGCGGCTGGATTTCGATGCCGGCGCCGCGTTTGCGCGCGCGATGGGCGGCGCGCTCAAGACCTGGCCGGACGAAGCCGCGCTCGGCCTCGACATCGCAGAGCTGAACCTTTCCGGCCAGACGCTGAAGCCGGTGCAGGCGCGCTTCACCTACAATGCCAAGGCGATCGCGCTTGAGCGCCTGCGTGTCGGCGATGCCGACGGCGTGGCCATCGACGGCGCCGGAGCATTTGACCGCGCGAACACGACCGGACAACTGAAGATCGATGCGACGGCCGCGACGCTCGATCCGTTGGCGCGACTGATTGCGCCGATCGCGCCGGAGTTCAGCCGCCGGATTGGCGCGGTGCCGCGCGCCGCGGGCAATGTCTGGGCCGGTCTGACGCTCGACCTGGGCAAGCCGCAAGGTGATCGCGCGGCTTTGCGAACGACGGTTGATCTCCACGCGCCGCAGGTGAAGGGCGCGCTGACCGGGGCGATGACGCCGCAGCTCGCGTCGTTGCGGAACTTTGACATGGACGCGCTGGCAAAGAACGAAGCGACGCTGACCGCAACTCTCTCGACCGAACACGGCAACACGTTGCTCGCCCTGCTCGGTCTGGATGGCGTTCTTGCCGCTGGAAACGGTCCGGCCCAGTTCGACGGGTCGGCCACCGGCGTCTGGAATGCACCGACGAAACTGAAAGCAAAACTAACAGGCAACGGGCTCGATGCGGAGATCGACGGTAGCGTCGAACCGTTCAAGACAGAACGCGCCGCCGCGGTGAGCCTCAACGTCCGCAAGGCCAACATCGCGCCGCTGATCGGCATTGCGCGGGCCGAACAGGCCCCATGGAATATCGCCCTGACGTCACGCGTTGGCGTAACCGGCCAGAAGGTGACCCTCGACAATCTCGACGGCGCGATAGCTGGTGCGCGCGTGCGTGGCCGCCTCGGCCTTGCGCTCGGCGAGGAGATCGGCGTGGAGGGCAATGTCGGCGCCGACGTGCTCGACGTGCCGTCGGCGATGCTGGCCGCAATCGGTGCGGCGGGTCACGACAGCGCTGAGCCGCTCAATCGCGGGCTGCTGAGCGGCTGGCGCGGGCGCGTCGAATTCTCCGCATTGCGTGCCACGGTGCCCGGCGGCGAGCTCCGACCCTTCAACGGGGTACTGCGCAATGACGGCCAGGCGCTGGTGCTCGAAGGATTGTCCGCGGGTCTTGGCGGCGGAAAGCTGCAGGCCGACCTGTCGGCACGCCGCTCGCCGGAGGGCGTCGCGCTCGCCGGCCGCGTGCAACTCGACGGCGTCGATGGCGCGGCGCTGAAGCATCGCGCTTTGGCGATGCCGCCAGGGCGCGTATCGGCGCGAACATCGGTGAGCGGGCAGGGGCGCAGCGCCGCCGCGCTGATCGGCAGCCTCAACGGCAATGGATCGGTGACGATCGAGCAGGCGCGCATCGCGGGTCTCGATCCACGAGCATTCGACGCCGCGACGCGTGCGAGCGATGCGGGTATCGCCAGGGACGATGCAAAGCTTGCTGCAATGGTTGCCCCGGCACTGGCGGCCGGCACGCTCAACGTGACTTCCGCCGAAGTCCCGTTCGCAATCCGCGATGGCCAGGTGCGCGTCAGCAACACGACGCTGATGGGCGAAGGTGCGCGGCTTAATCTATCCGGCGGTTACGATATCGCTGCGGACCAGATCGATGTGCGCGCAGCGCTCGCCGCGACGACGACGGATGTGCTGGGCTTCGGCCGGCCCGAAATCCTCGTGCTGCTGTTCGGCTCGCCGGACAAGCCCGATCGCACCATCGATGTTGCGGCGCTCTCGTCATGGCTCGGCCTGCGTGCGATTGATCGCGAGACCCGGCGCCTCGACGCCATCGAGCGCGCCAATCCGTTGCTGAATCCGGGAAAGCCTGCGGAGCCTGCGCCACCCGTGGCACCGCAAGCTACGCCGCTGCCGTCCCAGCGTCCTGCCATTGCGCCGCGTGCGGCCGAGGCCCCGCCGCCTGTTACAGCACCTGCGCTTCCGCCGCCGGTCGAAATCCGGCCGGCACCCGGCGCAAGGCCGCAGCCAAGACACAACGCGCCGCTCAATATTGTGCCGATGCAGCCGCGGTCAGCGCTGCCATCGACGTTTTAGCAGGGGCTGATGACTTTGAGTTGCGTCTCCGTCGTCACGCCATAGCCGTTCGAAGAATGGCGTGGCTAACTTCAGATTCCGCCGTCATGCCCGCCAACGGCTCCGCGCGAAGCGCGGTCCGATGACAGACTCTGGCGGGGTAACCAGTAGCCCGCAGCGTTTGCGATAAAGCTGCAACGCTCTGGGATACTGGGTCCCGCCTGCGCGGGGACGACGTTTGAGACGGCGGTAGCGACGTTGCCTTACTCAATCTCATCACGCTCTCGCGCCGCAAAGACGCGCGCAGTTCACCAGAGACATGCGCAGTTCACCGTGGCGCGGCTGACGGCCGTGCGGGTGCTCCGTCCGTCGGCGTTGCCGGCGCGCCGGGTACTTTGCTGCGATAGTAGTCGAGCACGTAGAGCCGTATCGCCGAGGATAGGTTACCTTGCTTTCGGCCCTGGTCGATTTCGCTGACGAGATCCGACAGCGTCATGTCGCGCGACGCTGAGATCTCTTTCATGCTGCTCCAGAAGGCCTCTTCCAGGCTGACGCTGGTCTTGTGACCGGCGACGACGATTGATCGCTTCACAACGGGAGATTTCATGTTTGATCCTCACCGATGCGGTGATGATCAAGCACCGAATTGAGCTTGCGGTTTTCTTCCTGATCCCGTTGCCGTTCGGCCTTGCTGCGGCCGAAACGTGCGCGGCGAGCATCGGCGTCTTTGGCTGCCTGGTCGCGCGCGCGCTTCTTTCTGAAACGCTTGAGATTGACGATATCGCCCATCGGTCCGCCCGCGTGTTGCGCGGCGCAGATTCACGAAGCATGGGATGTGGTGATGCTTCAACAACAGGCTCGGCGCCAAGCGCCGCCTGCATCACGATGTCCGCTGCCCCGAACCCTCGCCGCATCCGCCCCATTTCGTTGGGCGGTATTCAATTAGCGTACCACGACGTGGCCCGCGCTCGCCAGCACATCACACATCAGTCTTTCGGACGACATGACTTTTGTCAGGTTTCTTGCCGAAAAACGACGGCCGCGGGTGCGGCTGGACGCCGATCAGCCTGGACGAGTCATCTTTTCCGGGCGCACCAGCCGGTCGAAATCCGCGCCCGTGACGAAACCAAGCCGAACGGCTTCCTCGCGAAGTGTCGTACCGCGTGCATGCGCCGTCTTCGCAACTTTTGCGGCATTATCGTAGCCGATGCTCGGCGCCAACGCAGTTACGAGCATAAGTGAGCGTTGCATCAGTTCGTCGATGCGCTTGCTGTCCGCCTTGATGCCGGAAATGCAGTGTTCGGCGAATGATTGCGAGGCGTCCGCCAGAAGCCTGATCGACTGAAGCATGCAGTGCGCCAGCACCGGCTTGTACACGTTCAACTCGAAATGGCCCTGGCTCGCCGCGACAGTGATCGCGGTGTGATTGCCGAACACCTGACAGCACACCATCGTCAGCGCCTCGCATTGGGTTGGGTTGACCTTGCCCGGCATGATCGAAGAGCCAGGTTCGTTCTCGGGCAGGATCAGTTCGCCGAGGCCGGAGCGCGGGCCGGAGCCGAGGAGGCGGATGTCATTGGCAATCTTGAAAAGACCCGTCGCGAGCGCCTCCAACGCGCCATGTGCAAACACATAGGCATCGTGCGCGGCGAGCGCCTCGAACTTGTTGGGCGCGCTTGTGAACGGAAGCCGGGTGATCACCGCAACACGGCGCGCGAACAGCTTGGCAAATCTTGGCGAGGCATTCAGTCCGGTGCCGACCGCGGTACCGCCCTGCGCCAGCGGTGACAGCCACTTCAGCGTCTCCTTGATGCGGGCAATGCCGTTCTCCACCTGCGCGGCGTAGCCGGAAAATTCCTGGCCCAGCGTCAACGGCGTCGCATCCTGGGTGTGCGTGCGGCCGATCTTGACGATCTTTGCAAACGCCTTCTGCTTTCGCACCAGCTCCTTGTGCAGGTACCGGAGCGACGGCAACAGACGATGCGTAATCTCCTCTACCGCAGCGATGTGCATCGCCGTCGGAAACGAGTCGTTCGACGATTGGCTCATGTTGACATGGTCGTTCGGATGCACGGGCGCCTTGCTGCCGAGCTTGCCACCCAGCAACTCGATCGCGCGATTGGAGATCACCTCGTTGAGGTTCATGTTGGACTGGGTGCCCGAACCGGTCTGCCAGACGACCAGCGGAAAATGCGCATCGAGCTCGCCGTCGATCACCTCGCGCGCCGCGCGGGCGATCGCTCCGGCCCGACGGCGGTCGAGCAGGCCGAGCTTCAGGTTGGTCTCGGCCGCGGCGAGCTTGGCGATGCCGAGCGCGCGCACGATCGGTTGCGGCATGCGCTCGGTGCCGATGCGGAAGTTCTGTCGCGAGCGTTGGGTCTGCGCGCCCCAATAACGGTCGGCCGGCACCTCGATCGGGCCGAAGGTGTCGGTCTCGACGCGCATGGCTTTGCGCGAGGTGGTTTTTGTACGTGCTGCCATGACGACGATCCTTCGCTCGTAAATTGCCCACTCCATGTAGGGCGATTCACGGCAATCGGGGAGCGTCAGGGATCTGGAAAGGGTCGAGAATTATTTCTTGCGGAAGCGATCGAGTCGCACGACCTCGGCGCCCTCGCCCGGCTTCTTGTCACCGTCGGCAGCCTCTGCCGCCGCAGGTCCAAGCGCAGTCGATGTCGGCACATCCGCGCTCTCGTCGTCCTTCGCCTCCGCGGCCACCTCAGTCGTTTCGAATTGGAGGCCGAACTGCACGGACGGATCAAGGAAACTCTTGATGGCACTGAACGGCACCACCAGCCGCTCGGGTACGCCGCCGAACGACAGGCCGACCTCGAACCGGTCCTCGGTGACGACGAGATCCCAGAACTGGTGCTGGAGGATGACGGTCATCTCTTCCGGATACTGCGCCATCAGGCGCGGCGACAGCTTCACACCGTCGGCCTGGGTCAGGAAGGTGATGTAGAAGTGATGGTCGCCGGGAAGCCCTTGTTTCGCGGCATCGGCCAGCACGTGCCGCAGCACGCCGCGCATCGCGTCGCGCGCCAGAACATCGTAGCGGATGTGGTCGGTCGAGCTCATTAGGGATCCCGTCGTAGTTCGCGCGCGTGTTCGTTCGAGCCGACTCGCGCCGCACCATGCTAGCGCGATGGCAGCCCGAGGTCAGCAGCGACGAAGGTGCCGCCTTGCGGAATCTGCCAGGCGTTCCATCGGCCGCAACGGCGCGGCGGACCTATGAATGAAAGTGGAGGCTTCTGTTGCCAGGTGCCTCCGAACCCCGCCTGACGGAGCTTAACCCGTCAGGGCTTTAAAGTGGTCTTTCAAACCGCTTACGCGGCCTGAGCAACCGGAGCATAGTTGTCGTTTGCAACTAGTGCTGTAGCCCGATAACGGCGGAACAATACCGGGAAAAAGCGAGCCCTTTACGCCCTCGTCGATCCTGTTTCGCCCCCGCCG
This sequence comes from Bradyrhizobium sp. LHD-71, assembly GCF_031157255.1. Lineage (GTDB taxonomy): Bacteria > Pseudomonadota > Alphaproteobacteria > Rhizobiales > Xanthobacteraceae > P52-10. Next base: position 247,794 of record NZ_JAVIFX010000006.1, read on the forward strand.
GAATGCTCGGAAATCGGGTTCCAAAGCATTCTGGTGGAGGCGCCGGGTGCTGCCCCCGGGTCCGAATGGTTTATTGCGACAGCCATTTATTTCCATAGCCGGCGAACCGGCACGCCCAATATAGGCGTTTGTGATTGAGGAAAAAAGCCTGCTATTCGGCCGATTTCGGCCGGCTCATTCAGCTTCGGGTGCCGGAAAGCCCGTGGGCCCCAAAAACTGGCAAGAGGCCGGATCTCAGGCTTCACGGGGCGGCAGCCCGGCCTTCCGCGCCATCGAGGCGGCGGACCGGTCATCCGGCGCCGACAGGCGCCGCAGCGCGATGTTCGGCGCCAAGGATCTCAACCAAGTCGCCGAGGCTGTCGCCCGTTTCGATCGTATCGACGAGGGCAATGATGCGCTCCGATACCGCCGAAGGAAGGTGACGGACGTTATCCTGGAACTTCCGCAGGATGTCCTCGCGCGCAACCGGGTTTTCCGGACTGCCGCGCCGGTGCAGCGTTTCACGTTCGAAGGTCTTACCGTCGCGCCGTCGCAGTCGCACCAGCGAGGCATGGCGATATGCCGCGCCCTTCGCCTCCAGCTCGGTGCTCTCGGTCACCTTGATGCGGTCGATGAATGCCAGAATCCGCGCGTCAGTGAGCATCTCTTCGGAATATTCATTGGCGGAGACGCGGCCGGCGACCGCCGTCGCGGCGATCCCATAGAACATGTTCATCTGCGCGGCGGTGACGCCGGCCGGCTTGTACGGCCAAGCCGTGTGAACGTATGTCATGTGCGGACAGTGAATATCGACGCTGTCGATAGAGTCCGCATCAAGATTGTTCTCGCGCATGATCGCTTCGAAACCATCCAGCGCCGAATGGATGCTGGTGACATTCGGATACATCTTGAAGCCGATGTTGCGCGTCTCCCACGTGTGACCGAGGCCGGCGGTAATCTTCGCGGCGTTCGGACTTGCCGAAAACGAACTCAGGAAGCCGCCATAGCCGGCCTCGATCACATCGGTGATGCCAGTGAAGCCCTCGGCGGCGAGCATGACTGCCTGGACGCCGCCTTGCGCAGCGCGGCCGGCGTGCAATCGCTTGACCATCGCGCCTTCTTGCGCGGCCATCAGGCCCGCAGCCATCGATCCGGCAATGCCGAGCGCGTGCTGCAATTGATCCGGCGCCAGTCCGGCGAGCCGCCCGCACGCCGCAGCGCTGACGAACACACCGCTCGTTCCTTGAGGATGGAAGCCGCGCAGGAACAGCGACATGGTCGCTGCATTGCCGACGCGGATGCCCACCTCGCAGCCGGCAACGACCGCAGTGAGCAGCTCGCGCCCGTTCGGTCTGTCCGGGTGGCCTTGCGCCCAGGCGAAAGTTGACGGAACGGCAAGCGAATTGGGATGGAGGATGGACTCCTTGTGGATATCGTCCATCTCGAAGCCGTGCCCCGCGGTGCTGTTCACAAGCGCGGCCTGGGCGACGGAGACCTTGCGGCCCGTGCCCCACATGAAGGCCCGGGGCGTTGCCCCTTCGTTGAGGACCATGGCCTGCACGCGCTTCGTCCAGGGAAGCTGCGCGCCATAGAGGCCGGCGCCGAGTCCGTCGAGGATGCAGAGCTTGATGTGAGCGATGACGTCCGGCGGAATCTCGTCGTAGGTCAGCGCCGCTGCGAACTGCGCAAGGTCGCGCGTGGCATGTTCAAGGAGGGGCTTCTGGTCACTCATTGCCGCCGGCTTTCCAAGGGTCGATCGGGATCGGATTAAAGCGCGTGCGCGCTGCATCGGTCCAATATATTGCGAGGGTATTAGCCATATCTTATGCTTATGGCATGGAGATGCGGCACCTTCGCTATTTCGTCGCGGCGGCGGAAGACCTGAATTTGACACGCGCGGCGGCGCGCTTGCGGATTGCGCAGCCGGCGCTGACGCTGCAGATCAGAGCGCTCGAAGCTGAAATCGGCGCCGAACTTTTCAGCCGCCACAGCCGGGGCGTCGACCTGACCGAGGCCGGCCGGATCTTTCTTGCCGAGGCGCGCAGGATCCTGGAAGCGGTGCCGAAGGCCGCTGCACGCGCCCGTCAGGCGTCGGCGGGATCGATAGGACGCGTTTCAGTGGGACTGACCGAATCGGCGTCGTTCAACGCGCTGGTGACCAACGTTCTTCGCAAGTTTCGCGCAACGTATCCGAATGTCGAAATGTCATTGGAAGAAGCCCGCTCGACAGAGCTGGTCGAGGCGCTGGAGCATGGACGCATCGACGCTGCCTTCGTCCGCCTGCCGGTCTCACTCAAGCATGGCTTTGCCCTGCAGACTTTGCTGAAGGAGCCGATGGTCGCTGCTGTGCCTGCCGACCATCCCCTGGCCGATCGTCGGCAACTGCGCTTGCAGGACCTTCGGCACGAGGATTTCATCCTGTATCCGCGCGCCACGCGGCTCGGCCTTTCGGATTCGGTGATGACGGCTTGCGCCGACTGCGGCTTCACGCCGTCGGTGGTGCAGACCGCGCCGCAGATATCGTCGACGATCAACCTCGTTGCCTCGTCGATGGGAATTTCCATCGTGCCGGCCTGTATGCAGAACAGTCGCGCTGACGCCGTCCGCTACATTCCGCTTTCGGGAACGCAGATCTGGGCAACGCTATGCATCGCCTACCGTACGTACGAGGGCGCACCACCACTGGCCAATCTCGTAGCGATGGCGACGCAGCCGGGACTCGCGGAGCGCGGCAGAGGCGGAGGACGCCGCAGGTCGACGTGATCGGCGGCGAGCATCGCTGAATTTCGTGCTATCGATAAGCCGCAAAGGGAAAACGCCATGTTCACTCGCCGTCAGGTTTCGACCGCCATCGCGCTGTCGCCGATCCTTGCCTCGCCCGCATTCGCGAAGACGTTCCCCACTCGTCCGGTCAAGTTGATTTTGCCCTATGCCGCGGGCGGCGGCACCGATGCGATTGCACGCGTGGTGGCACAGGCGATGACCGAAAAGCTCGGGCAGGCCGTCGTCATCGAAAATATTTCCACTGGTGGGGGCAACGTCGCAACCGCGACGGCGGCGGCTGCAGCGCCTGACGGCTACACCATGCTGATGGCCAATCAGGGGCCGATCGCGGTTAATCCGCACATCATGAAGACCGTGACGATCGACACGCTGACCGCATTCGACGCGGTGACGCAGGTAGCGGAGACGCCGCTGGTCGTCGTGGTGCCGGACACCTCGCGCTACAAGACCTTCGCCGAACTCCTCGGCGCCATGCAGCAGAATCCCGGCAAGCTGAGCTACGGCTCAGCCGGCAACGGCTCGGCAAGTCATCTGGCCACGCTGCTGCTGGCGCATCTCGCCAAGGTCGATGTCGTGCACATTCCGTATCGCGGCGCCGGGCCGGCGATCAGCGACGTGCTCGGCGGCCAGACTGATTTCATCATCACCACGGTGCCCTCGGTGAGTGGGCTGATTGACAGTGGCAAGATGCGCCCGCTGGCGGTGACGACCAAACGCCGGGCGCCGACGTTGAAGGACGTGCCAACCGTCGCTGAGAGCGGCCTTCCGGATTACGAGATCAACGCCTGGTATGGCTTCATCGTGCCGGCAGGCACGCCGCGAGCGCTGATCGATCTGTTGCGCCAGGCGACGATCGATGCGCTCGGCTCGCCGCTGGTCCGCGACCGCCTCGACAAGGACGGCGCGGAGCCTATCGGCAGCACGCCGGAACAGTTCTCCGCGTTCATCAAATCCGAGCACGCGCGCTGGAAGGCGATTGCGGCTGCAGCGAACATCCAGATCAATTGATCTTTTCCGTCGAGGCCGGCCATCGACGCTCGTTCTGCGCCAGTCCTGCGAAGGCACAGGTGGCCCGGTTCGGGCACGACGTTGCCTACGAATTCAAATCCATCGGCACGGTCGTCGCAGTGCGGTTTTCGGGCATCGCAACGTGCTCCTCGCGCAGTTTCAGGCGGTGGGTGAACTCCGGCGGGAACAACTCGAGATAATTCGGCACGTTGAGTGCGCGCGCGGCATGCGCCGGCCAGTCGGACGAGTACATCAGTTCGCGCGCCATCGCGATCAGGTCGATGTCGCCACGCTGCAGCAGTTCCTCGGCCTGTTGCGGCTCGGTGATCAGGCCCGGCGCCATCGTCAACATGCCGGTCTCCTGCTTCACGCGCGCGGCGTAGGGAACGTGGTGGCCGGGAATGCGCGGCACTGCGCGCAATGATGAATTGCCCGTCAGTCCGCCAGACGAGCAGTCGATCAGGTCGACGCCGAGCGCCTTCAGCTCCTTTGAAAGCGCCACCGTATCAGGCAGCGTCCACAGCCCGCCCTTGCCGTCGACGCTGGAGACGCGGAAAAACAACGGCTTGTCGTCCGGCCACACCCTGCGCACGGCTTCGGTGACCTCCAGCGCAAAGCGCATGCGACCTTTCAGGTCGCCGCCATAGGCGTCGTTGCGCTTGTTGATTACCGGAGAGAGGAATTGCTGGATCAGGTAGCCGTGCGCGCCATGGATCTCGAGAATCTCGAAGCCGGCTTGCAGTGTGCGCACCGTCGCGTCGGCGAACGCCTGCACCACATCGTTGATGTCCTTCTGCGTCATCGCCCGCGGCAGCGGCTTGCCTTCGATTGGTGTCACTGCGCTCGAGGAGATCGACTGCCACGGCTCGCCGCCGTCGGCCTTGTTGGTCGCACTGAGAGCGTCGCGATTGAACAGCGGTCCGCGCTCGGATGCGCGCGCACCGGAATGGCCGAGCTGCATTGCCGGAACCCCGCCGAACTCCTTTACGAAGCTCGCAATGCGCCGATATTCGGGAATCTGGTCGTCGCGATAGAGGCCGGCGCATTTGTGCGTCTTGCGCCCGCGGTCTTCCACCGCAGTCTCCTCGTAGAACACGATGCCGGCGCCGCCGATCGCGTAACGGCCCATATGCACGATGTGCCAGTCGGTCGGCGAGCCATCGCGCGACTGATATTGGCACATCGGCGAGACGACGATGCGGTTGCGCGCGGTGATGCCCTTCAACGTGAACGGTTCGAACAGCTTCGGTGAGGTCATAATCGTTCCGGCTTGTTGTTGGCGGCCCCGAATTGACCGCTGTGCGGACTTATACATAAAAGGGTCGGCGCAAGCAGCACCTTCTCGTTCTAACATCTCAACCAGCAATGTCCTTGCATGGTCGATCCGTACCGCACCAGGGAACGTCCGTTGAAATCCGACACCGCGATAACTTCCGAGGCCGAAGCGCCTCGTCTGGTCGAACTGTTCATCGCATTCGCGAAGATGTCGCTGATGGGGTTCGGCGGCGTGCTTGTCTGGGCGCGTCGCGCCATCGTCGAGCAGCACAAATGGATGACGGCGGAGCAGTTCAACCAGACCTTCGCGCTGTGTCACTTCCTGCCAGGCCCGAACATCGTCAACCTGTCCGTCGTGTTCGGATCGAAATTTCGCGGTATACCCGGCGCGATCGCCGCATTCCTTGGCCTCGTTCTGCCGCCGGTGCTGATCGTTCTGTGCCTTGCGATCCTCTATGCGCGCTTTGGTGAGATCGAAGCGCTGCGACGCACGCTCGCCGGTGTCGTCTGTGCGACGGCGGGTCTGTTCTTCGCAACGGTCGTCAAGATGATGCAGCCGATCGTGAAAGAGCGCTCCGTGGTCGCTCTCGTGGTGATTGCGGCGGTCTTCGCTGCGGTCGGCCTCATGCGCTGGCCGCTGCAGCCCGTGCTGCTTGTTGCCGTTCCGGCAAGCATCCTGATTGTCTACGTCATCAGAAAGCGTGCAGTGCCATGAACCCGACCAATCAGCTTTTCACGCTCGCCTGGACTTTCGGCCTGATGTCGCTGTTCGCGGTGGGTGGCGCGCTGTCGGCAATTCCGGAAATGCATCGCGTCGCGGTCGAGACAAATCACTGGATGAGCGATCGGCAGTTCGCCGACATGGTGGCCATCGCGCAACTTTCGCCGGGACCCAACGTCCTCGTCGTCACGCTGATCGGCTTTCATGTCGCGGGCATCCTCGGTGGCCTGGTCGCCACGCTCTCGATGTGCGGGCCGACCGCCATCGTTGCCTATATTGTGAGCGGCACTATGGAACGGTCGCGTGATGCGCAATGGCCGGCGCTGGTCCAGTCGGCGTTGGTTCCCGTGTCGATCGGCCTGATGGCGGCAAGCGCCATGATCCTCGGCCTTTCGGCGGGGCAGTCATGGGTCGCGGCCGTCCTGGTGTTGGCGTCGGCTTTGGTGACGCTGCTGACGCGGCTGCATCCGCTGTTAATGCTCGCGGTGGGCGGTTGCCTCGGTTTTGCTGGCATCATTTAGAATAAGCCGGTAGGAAGAACCGAAACCGTCAGGTAAGAGCGGCGCTTCCAAGATGGAGTCGGACCCGGGAGGGGGAGTGTAGTTGCATGAGTGAGACGACAGGGCACGCGCAGGGCAACCCGAAGAAGGGGTTGATCCGCGGGCCGCAGGATTTTTGGGGCGGGCTCGCGCTCGTCGCATTGGCGTTGTTCGCTTTCTATGCCTCGTCGGACCTGCCTGGCATACGCGGGTTCCAGTTCGGACCCGGCACCGCGCCACGGCTGTTCGCCAGTCTTCTGCTGGTGCTCGGAGCGGGCGTCGCGCTAACCGGCCTATTGACACCAGGCGCGCCGCTCGAGCGCTATCATTTGCGAGGGCCGTTCTTCGTTACCCTCGCAATCCTCTCCTTCGCGTTTACGATTCGTCCGCTCGGGCTGATCATCGCAGCATTCTCCAGTTTCATGATTGCTGCATTTGGTTCGACAGAACAGCGCTGGGGACAGACGCTGATCGTCGGCATCGCCATCACGGCGTTCTGCTGCTTCCTGTTTCCTTACGCGCTAGGGCTGCCGTTCCAGCTGCAGCCGCGCTTCATGCTGCAGTGAGTTCGCTATGACCGATCTGTTTGGCAATCTCGCCCTCGGCTTCAATACCGTCTTCCAGTTCATCGACTGGACGATACCGCTGCTTGGCGTGACGATTCCGATTCCCGTCAACATCCTGCTCTGCCTGATCGGTGCCCTCGTCGGTACGCTGGTTGGCGTGCTGCCCGGCATCGGTACCGTCGCGACGGTTGCGATGCTGCTACCGATCACCTTCGGCCTGCCACCGGTCGGCGCGCTGATCATGCTCGCCGGCATCTATTACGGCGCGCAGTATGGCGGATCGACCACGTCGATCCTGGTCAATATTCCTGGCGAGGCGGGGTCGGTCGTTACGACGCTCGATGGCCACCAGATGGCGAAGCAGGGGCGTGCCGGTCCCGCGCTCGCCATCGCCGCGATCGGTTCGTTCTTCGCCGGATGCGTCGCGACCATACTTATCGCGCTGCTCGGCGCGCCGCTGACGAAGTTCGCACTGCAGTTCGGGCCGGCGGAATACTTTTCGCTGATGACGCTAGGCCTTGTGTTCGCCGTCGTGCTCGCCAAGGGCTCGGTGTTGAAGGCGATTGCAATGATCGTGTTCGGTCTCTTGTTGTCGATGGTCGGCTCCGATCTCGAAACCGGCGCGTCGCGCCTGGCGTTCAATATCCCCGAGCTCGCCGACGGACTGGGCTTTGCGACCGTGGCCATGGGTGTGTTCGGCTTTGCCGAGATCATCCGCAATCTCGACGCGGGCGCGGAGAAGGGGCGCGAACTGGTGCAGCAGAAGGTCACCGGCCTGATGCCGACCGTGGCAGACCTGCTTGCCGCCGCACCGGCGATCGGACGCGGCACGATGCTGGGCTCGATCCTCGGCATCTTGCCCGGCGGCGGTGCGGTGATTTCGTCGTTCGCCGCCTACACGTTCGAGAAGAAGATCTCGAACAATCCTTCGCAGTTCGGAAAGGGCTCCATCAAGGGCGTGGCTGCGCCTGAAAGCGCCAACAACGCCGCAGCCCAGACGTCGTTCATTCCGCTGCTCACGCTCGGCATCCCGCCGAATGCGGTGATGGCGCTGATGGTCGGCGCGATGACCATCCATGGCATCGTCCCGGGTCCGCAGGTGATGCAGAAGCAGCCCGAACTCGTCTGGGGCATGATCGCTTCGATGTGGATCGGCAATCTGATGCTGCTGGTCATCAACCTGCCGCTGGTTGGCATCTGGGTGCAGTTGCTGCGCGTGCCGTATCATCTTTTGTATCCGTGCATCGTGATCTTCTGCGCGATCGGCATCTACTCGGTGAACAACGCGCCGGCGGACGTGATCATGGCGGGCGCGTTCGGCCTGGTCGGCTACTGGCTGATCAAGCACGACTTCGAGCCTGCGCCGCTTCTACTCGGCATGGTGCTTGGCCCGCTGATGGAGGAGAACCTTCGCCGCGCCATGCTGATCTCGCGGGGCGATGCGACCGTCTTCCTTACGCGGCCACTGTCCGCCGCGCTGCTGGCGGTGTCGCTTGCACTGTTGATCCTGACGTTCTTGCCGATGCTGCGGAAGAAGCGCGAAGAAGTCTTCGTCGAAAGCGAAAACTGACGAATTGCCGCAGTTGATTTCGCCTTTAGTCCAATAGGCTCCGCTGGCACTGAAATGCACAAGACGAGTTAACCAGTGGCTTCGGCGCAAATGCGCCGGGCCAGAGGGATGTAGGAGTATTGCTATGACAGGATTCAACCGCAGGACCGCGGTTGCGACACTTGGCGCATTGGCCATGCTGTCCGCGGTGCCGGCGCTGGCGCAGGACTATCCGACGCGCGCCATCACCATCATCGTGCCGTTTGCCGCAGGTGGCCCGACCGACGTGGTCACGCGCCTGGTCAGCGAGCATATGTCGAAGACGCTCGGCCAGCCGATCGTCGTCGAGAACGTGGTCGGTGCGGGCGGCACCACCGGTGCGACGCGCGCCGCAAGAGCCACGAACGACGGCTACACCCTCATCATGGGCCATGTCGGCACTCATGCGGCCTCGGTGGCGCTGTATCCGAAGCTCGCCTACGATCCGCGCACCGACTTCGAGCCGATTGCGTTGATCAATGGCGCGGCCATTGTGGTTGCAGCCAAGAAGGACCTCCCGCCGAAGGACTTCAAGGAATTCGTCGCGTACCTGAAGGCGAACGAGGCCAAGCTCAATCAGGCGCACGCCGGCGTCGGCGCGGTGTCCTACATCACCTGCGAACTGCTCAACGGTATCGTCGGCATCAAGCCAGTCGGCGTGCCGTTCCAGGGCACGGGTCCCGCCATGAACGCGCTGGTCGCAGGCCAGGTCGACTACATGTGCGACCAGATCACCAACGTCGTGCCGCAGGTGAACGGCGGTACCATCAAAGCTTATGCGGTTGCCATTCCGGAGCGCAGCGCGTCGCTGCCGGACACGCCCACCTCCGCTGAGGGCGGCTTGCCGAGCTATCAGGCGTCAGCCTGGAATGCGCTGTTTGCACCCAAGGGCACCCCGAAAGCGATCGTCGAAAAGCTCAACGCGGCGGCCGCCAAGGCGCTCGACGACGAGAAAGTCATCGCGCGCATGAAGGAACTCGGCAACGACATTCCGAAGCCCGAGCAGCGTAAGTCTGAGGCGCTGGGCAAGCTGGTCAAGGACGAGGTCGAGAAGTGGGGCAAGTTCCTGAAGCCGGTGGGCTGAGAACTCGCTTTTTCAAGCTTGAGAAGTTGATAACAAGGGCGGTGGAGTACCACCGCCCTTGCTGTTTTCGGCCGTGGTCGCCATTTTCCGGGGCGAGAGTGGTATTCTGACCTGCCGAATCGGCGGTTTCTGACTTCCACGGCCAAACCCGGCGAACCGACCATGAAGCAATATCACGAGCTGCTCGAACGCATCCTGGCCGAGGGCGTGCAGAAGGCCGATCGCACCGGCACCGGCACGTTGTCCGTGTTCGGCCACCAGATGCGGTTCGATCTCGCAGCCGGCTTTCCGCTGCTGACGACCAAAAGGTTGCCGCTGAAAGCGATCGTGCATGAATTGCTGTGGTTCCTCGCCGGTGACACCAACATCAAGTACCTGCACGAGCATGGTGTGACGATCTGGGACGAATGGGCGGACGCCAATGGCGATCTCGGTCCCGTCTATGGCCGTCAGTGGCGCTCCTGGGAAGCGCCGGACGGGCAGATCATCGACCAGATATCGAACGTCGTCGCGATGATCCGCAAGAACCCCGACTCGCGCCGGCTGATTGTCAGCGCATGGAATCCGGCCGATGTGGACAAGATGGCGTTGCCGCCGTGCCACTGCCTGTTCCAGTTCTACGTCGCGAACGGCAGGCTGTCATGTCAGCTCTACCAGCGTTCTGCCGACAGCTTCCTCGGCGTGCCGTTCAATATCGCCTCCTACGCGCTGCTGACGCTGATGATCGCTCAGGTGACGGGGTTGAAGCCGGGTGAATTCGTGCACACGCTCGGCGACGCGCATCTCTACTCCAACCATATCGAGCAGGCACATCTGCAGCTCTCACGCTCGCCGCGGCCGCTGCCGACGATGAAGCTCAACCCGGCCGTGAAAGACATCTTCGGCTTCCGCTACGAGGATTTCTCGCTGCAGGGCTACGACCCGCATCCGCATATCAAAGCCGAAGTCGCAGTGTGAGCGGGATGTGATCGCAGATCATGTCCAGGCAAGACGCGAGCGATAAATCACTCACCATCCGCCGCGCCTGTCCGGGCGAGGCAGGACTGGTCCTGTCGTTCATTCGCGATCTTGCCGCTTACGAAAAGCTCTCACATGAGGTGGAAGCGACCGAGGCGATGATCGATGCGGCGCTGTTCGGCGCGTCCTCGCGCCTGTTCTGCGAGATCGCCGAGTGGAAAGGGGAGCCGGCCGGCTTCGCGGTGTGGTTCATCAACTTCTCCACCTTCAGCGGTCGCTCCGGCATCTATCTCGAAGATCTGTTCGTCAAACCCGAGCATCGCGGCAGGGGACTGGGCAAGGCGCTGCTTGTGCATCTCGCCCGCACCTGTCTCGACAACGGCTGGGCGCGGCTGCAATGGTCCGTGCTCGACTGGAATGCGCCGTCGATCGAGTTCTACAAGTCGCTCGGCGCGGTGCTGATGGACGAATGGACCGTCTGCCGCGTCAGCGGGCCGGCATTGACCGCACTCGCGCAGGGGGCGCGTTGATGGAAATCGTCTTCGTCGCCGCTATCGCAGAGAACGGCGTGATCGGGCGGGGCAACACGATCCCGTGGCGGCTGAAGACCGATCAGCAGCGCTTCAAGGCCATCACCATGGGCAAGCCGATCGTGATGGGGCGCAAGACGTTCGAGTCGTTTCGCAGGCCGCTGCCCCGACGCACCAGCATCGTGATCACGCGCGAGGCGGGCTATCAGGCGGAGGGGGCGCTGGTCACGACCTCGTTCGAACATGCGTACGAAGCGGCGCGCGGCGATGCGCTGCGGCGTTTTGCCACTGAAATCATGGTGATCGGCGGGGCGGAAATTTACACGCAATGGATGCCGCGTGCCGATCGCCTCGAGATCACGGAAGTCCACGCCGAGGTCGAAGGAGACGCCGTTTTCAAGCCTGATCTATCTGGCTGGGAAGAGATCGCGCGTACGCGCAACAAGGCGGGACCTGATGACAGTGCGGATTTTTCCTATGTGACCTTGCGGAGAAAAAACGCGGAATTAAGCAAGCCGAGTTGACGAATTCGTGCGCGCTTGCGCGCTTCCGAAGTTCGCGATAGTGCGGCAAATGGCACAGGAACTTCAATTGGCGGCGCTCAGTACCTACCTCAGCGCCATACTTGCCTGCGTTGTAAGGGCAATTGGCGTCGCCTATAACCCTCCCGACGTTCCCCCAAGGAGATTTGTCGATGGCGTGGAAAAATCAGGGCGGCGGACCGTGGGGGTCCGGCCCGAAGGGGCCGTGGGGCTCGGGACCGCAATCTTCAGGTCCGACCCCACCGGACCTGGAAGACTTGCTGCGCCGCGGCCAGGACAAGCTTCAATCGCTGCTTCCGGGCGGCAACTTCAGCGTGATGGGCGTCATCATCGCCGTTCTCGCCGCAGCGGCGATCTGGGGCCTGTCCGGCTTCTTCCGTGTGCAGCCGGATGAGCTCGGCGTGGTGCTGCGGTTCGGCAAATACGTCCGCACGGTGCAGCCCGGTCTGAACTATCACCTGCCTTATCCGATCGAGACCGTGCTGCTGCCGAAGGCGCTTCGCGTCAGCTCGATGTCGATCGGCATGCGCGTCAGCGAAGGCCGCACCGGCACGACGATCCGCGACGTGCCGGAGGAAAGCCTGATGCTGACTGGCGACGAGAACATCGTCGACGTCGATTTCACCGTGCTCTGGCGCATCAAGCCGGACGGCGTCGGCAACTTCCTGTTCAACATCCAGAACCCGGAAGGCACTGTGAAGGCGGTCGCCGAAAGCGCGATGCGCGAGGTCATTGGCCGATCCGAGATTCAGCCGATCCTGACCGGCGCGCGCACGGCGACCGAAACTGCCGTGCAGGAGCTGATGCAGAAGACACTCGACGAATATGGTTCGGGCGTGCTGGTCCAGCAGGTGCAGTTGCAGAAGGTCGATCCGCCCACGCAGGTGATCGATGCGTTCCGCGACGTGCAGGCCGCGCGCGCCGACCAGGAGCGGCTGCAGAACGAGGCGCGCACCTACGCCAATCGCGTGATTCCCGATGCGCGTGGCCGCTCGGCGCAGATCCTGCAAGGCGCGGAGGGCTACAAGGAGCAGACTGTGGCGGAAGCCAAGGGTCAGACCGCGCGCTTCCTGAGTGTTTATGAGGAATACAAGAAGGCTCCCGACGTGACCCGCCAGCGTATCTATCTCGAAACCATGGAGCGGATTTTCGGCAACGCCGACAAGCTCGTCTATGACCCCGGCTCAGGTGCCGGGCAGGGCGTGCTGCCCTATCTGCCGCTTGGCGAACTGTCGCGCGGACAGCGCTCGCAGCAGCCACAGCAGCAACAGCCATCAGGACAGCCGGGCGGGAGCAGCCGATGAAAGCGGGTATTTCAGGCATCGTCGCCCTGATCATTCTGGCGACGCTGGCCGTTGTCGCTTACTCCTCGCTGTTTGTCGTTCGCCAGACCGAGCAGGCACTGGTGGTGCGGCTGGGCGAGCCGGTGCGTGTCGTCACCGAGCCTGGCCTGAACTTCAAGGTGCCGTTCATCGACACCGTCATCAGCATCGACAAGCGCATTCTCGACCTCGAAAATCCGGCGCAGGAAATCATCGCCTCCGACCAGAAGCGCCTCGTCGTCGACGCGTTCGCGCGTTATCGTATCAAGAACGCGCTCCGCTTTTATCAGACGGTCGGTTCGATCCAGGCGGCGAACATCCAGCTGGCAACGTTGCTGAATGCGGCGCTGCGCCGCGTGCTGGGCGAAGTGACCTTCACCAACGTCGTGCGCGATGACCGTAACAACTTGATGATCCGCATTCGCAATCAGCTCGACCGGGAAGCCGACGTCTATGGCATTTCGGTCGTCGATGTTCGCATTCGCCGCGCCGACCTGCCCGAACAGAACAGCCAGGCGGTTTACCAGCGGATGCAGACCGAGCGTCAGCGCGAGGCGGCCGAATTCCGCGCCGAGGGCGGTCAGCGCGCGCAGGAGATCAGGTCGCGTGCCGATCGTGAGGCGACGGTCATCGTCGCCGAGGCGAACCAGAAGGCGGAGCAGCTGCGTGGCGAGGGCGACGGTGAGCGGAACCGCATCTTCGCGGAGGCTTACGGCAAGGACGCGGATTTCTTCGCTTTCTACCGATCGATGTCGGCCTATGAAGGAGGATTGCGCGGCAACGACACGCGCTTCCTGCTGCGGCCGGATTCCGAGTTCTTCCGCTTCTTCGGCGATGCGGCAGGCAAGCCGAGGCCGCCAGCGGCTCCTGCCCCTGCGGCGTCCGGTCCGCGCGCGCAATAGTGCTCGCGGCCGGACGGGGATTTTAGGAAGACTTTCGGGGACGTCCAATGCAGTCCGTCGCATTCAGTGACTTCCTCGTGGGTCTTGGCATGCTGTTCGTCATCGAGGGGCTGCTGCTGCTCGGTGTTCCGGCCTGGATTCGCGGCGCGATGGAAAGCGTGGTGAAGACGCCCGACAACGTGCTGCGCATCACCGGCCTGGTTTCGGCGATCGGCGGGCTGATTTTGATCTGGCTCATTCGGCGCTGAGACGCCTGCGTTCCGCCGCAATACGCTGTCAGGTCGTTGGTGCCGACTTGCCTAAAATTAGCGCCCTTCCAGAACTTACCGCCGCCGCGGCGCGCGCCGGCTTCACGTCAAGCTGATTCCACTTGCGGCTAAAACGGGCTAGTCTCGTAACTCAATGAAAGGTTCCGTCCCCGGCAGGCGCCGACGGGCCAATCCCTTGGAGATGCTCTGATTATGTCCGGTCCGATTGAACTGACGATTCGGCGCGTGCGCGCGTTTGCGGTGTTCGCCGCTGTCGCGCTGATGAGTTCCAGTCTCGCGTATCCCGCGTTCGCCCGCGGACCGGAAAACATCGCCGATGTCGCCGAGAAAGTGATCGACGCGGTCGTCAATATCTCGACGACGCAGAACGTGGCCGGGCGCAACGGCACGAACGAGCGGAGCGTGACGCCGCCGCAGTTGCCGCCGGACTCGCCCTTCCAGGAATTCTTTGACGAGTTCTTCAAGAACCGCCGGCCGGGCGACGGCCCGCGCGGCGGTAACGGCCCGCGCCGGGTGAACTCGCTTGGCTCCGGCTTCATCATCGATGCGGGCGGCATTGCAGTCACCAACAATCACGTCATCGCGGATGCCGACGAGATCAACATCATTCTCAACGACGGTACCAAGATTCCTGCCGAGATCATCGGCCGCGACAAGAAGACCGATCTTGCGCTGCTCAAGTTCAAGCCGCCGGAGAAGCCGCTCAAGGCGGTGCAGTTCGGCGACTCCGATACATTGCGCCTCGGCGAGTGGGTCGTCGCGATCGGCAATCCGTTCAGCCTCGGAGGCACGGTGACAGCCGGCATCGTTTCGGCGCGTAACCGCGACATCAACTCCGGTCCCTACGACAACTACATTCAGACGGACGCGGCGATAAACCGCGGCAACTCCGGCGGGCCGCTGTTCAATCTCAACGGCGACGTGGTCGGCGTGAACACGGCGATCTTCTCGCCCACCGGCGGCTCGGTCGGGATCGGTTTCGCGGTCCCGTCGAAGACGGTGGTGGCGGTGATCGACCAGCTCCGCCAGTTCGGCGAAGCGCGGCGTGGCTGGCTTGGCGTACGCATCCAGGAAGTGACGGAAGAGATCGGCGAAAGCCTCGGCATCAAGCCGGCGCGGGGTGCACTGATCGCGGGCGTCGACGACAAAGGCCCGGCGAAGCCGGCCGGAATCGAGTCGGGCGACGTCATCGTCCAGTTCGACGGCAAGGAAATCCGGGCGATGAAGGACCTGCCACGCGTCGTCGCCGACACCCCCGTCGGCAAGGAAGTCGACGTCGTAGTGATCCGCAAGGGCAAGGAGCAGACCAAGAAGGTCAAGCTCGGACGGCTCGAGGATGAGGAGCAGGCGAAAGAAGCTTCGTTGAAGACACCGGCGCCTGCCGAACAGGAGAAGACGGTGACGCAAAAGGCGCTGGGGCTCGATCTCGCAGCTCTCTCACCACAGCTTCGCACCCGCTACAAGGTCAAGGAGACCGTCAAGGGCGTAGTCATCACCTCGGTCGAGGGTAATCGCGACGCGGCTGAAAAGCGGCTGAGTGCAGGCGACGTGATCGTCGAGGTCGCGCAGGAGGCTGTGACCAACGTTGCCGACATCAAGAAGCGTGTCGAACAGCTCAAGAAAGAGGGCAAGAAGAGCGCGCTGCTGACCGTATCGAATCCGGACGGCGAGGTGCGTTTCGTCACGCTGAGCGTGCAATAGGGTGAGCAGGTGACTAGTCAGTAGCGAGTAGTACGCCACTATTCGCGACTGACTGCTCGTTATTCATTCACTAACGAATTCATCCCTTCGATATCCCTGCGCATAGAGCAGGGCCGTCAGGTCGCCGTGATTGATGCAGGCTGCGGCCGCCGCGGCGACCACCGGCTTGGCATGATAGGCAACGCCGAGGCCGGCCGCCTGGATCATTGGCAGGTCGTTGGCGCCGTCGCCGACGGCGAGTGTGTCGATGTTGTCGAGCTCGAACTGTTCGCGGAGTTCGACAAGCGCTGCGAGCTTGGCATCCTTGCCGAGCACAGGTTCGATGACCTGGCCGGCAAGCTTGCCGTCTTCAACGATCAATTCGTTGGCCCGGTTTTCCTGGAAGCCGATTTTAGCCGCGATGGCGTTGGTGAACAGCGTGAAGCCGCCCGACACGAGGCAGGTGTAGGCGCCGTGCTTGCGCATGGTGCGGACCAACTCGCGGCCGCCCGGCGTCAGCGTAATGCGCTTGGCGATCACCTCGTCGACCACGCCGATCGGCAGTCCCCGCAACAGCGCGACGCGCTCGCGCAGTGCCGGCTCGAATTCGATCTCGCCGCGCATTGCCCGCTCGGTGATCGCGGCGACGTGCGACTTGAGGCCGGCGAAATCGGCGAGCTCGTCGATGCATTCCTGGCCGATCATGGTGGAGTCCATGTCGGCGAGGAACAGCTTCTTGCGCCGCGCAAGCTGCGGCTGCACGACGATGTCGACCGGCAGGTCCCCGGCCGCCTCGCGCAGGCGCGCCGCAACCGTCCGTGCACTGTCGGTGGTCGTGAACGGAATGTCGGCGGCCACGCCCTCGAACAGCCAGTTGGCGGCCTGCGCGTCCGGCAAAATCGCGCGCACCGCCTCGACGACCGTGCTATCGAGCGCGGGTGTGGCCGGATTGCAAATGAGCGTCGCAACGAGAGACATGACTACTGCTCAGGAGGCGCGAGGAACCTGGCCCGCAACGGATGCAGGCAGGGCGGTGCTTATCGCAGGGCCGACGGCCAGCGGCAAGTCGGCACTGGCGCTGCGGCTCGCGGAGGCGACCGGCGGCGTCATCGTCAATACGGATTCGATGCAAGTTTACCGCGACTTGCGCATCATCACGGCGCGTCCCACGCGCGAGGAGGAGGCGCGTGTTCCGCATCGGCTCTATGGCCACCGGGATGCGGCGATCAACTGCTCCGTCGGCATGTGGCTCGACGATGCTGCGGCAGTGCTCGCCGGGATCCGGACGAGCGGCAGGATGCCGATCTTCGTGGGCGGCACCGGGCTCTATTTCAAGGCGCTGCTGCGCGGCCTCGCCAACGTGCCACAGGTCCCCGCGGAGATCCGCGAGGCGGTGCGCGGGCGTCTCGAACGGGACGGCATCGAGGCGCTGCATGCCGAGCTTGCGCGCAAGGATCCGGTGATGGGCGAGCGGCTGAAGCCGCGCGACCGCACCCGCGTTGCCCGTGCGCTGGAGGTATTCGAAGGTACCGGCCGCTCGATCGCCGACTGGCATGCCCACGGCCTGCCGCCGCTGCTGGCGCCCGCAAGCATGACCGCGGTGTTCCTCGCGCCCGACCGGGGCGAGCTCTATGCGCGGATCGATCGCCGCTTCGAGACGATGGTGGCGCATGGCGCGCTGGATGAGGTCGCAGCGCTCGCTGAACGCCGCCTCGACCCGTTGCTGCCGGCAATGAAGGCGCACGGCGTGCCGGCGCTGATCCGCCATCTCAGGGGCGAGATTTCGCGCGCCGAGGCGGCCGCAATCGGCGCCCTCGACACCCGCCATTATGCCAAGCGCCAGTTCACCTGGTTTCGGCATCAGCTGCCGGAATTCGAATGGGTTCTGCCCGTCGAGGCGACGCGCCACCTCAATTTGCCGGATTGATCACGGTTTTTCGCTCGCCGAGCGCACGAAACCGGGCTATCTTGTGCATAGCCGCGTGGACTTGACTTGTGCCTCTTGATCGGTATAAGTCCGCGCAACCTTTGAGAAGTTCGGGCCGCTCCATGCGTAATAAAATTACCAAACTCGCACTTATCGTCGTACCCTGGAGCACCGCCCGGGACGGCTGAGGCCGTCTGAAGGATCGGCGGTGCGACAGGGGCCCTTCAGAGGCCCTTTTTTATTGCCGCGCATCGTTCCCGAAAGCGGAGCGGCTTTTCGGGAACGGTGCGCAAGACCAGAAAGACACGACCCCCGCGCGAACGGCGCGACCGGAGCAAGCAATGAGCGACAAGAAGGTCAACGAGCAGAACCAGATGAGCGGCGCAGCGATGGTCGTTCGCGCGCTCAAGGATCATGGCGTCAAGCACATCTTCGGCTATCCGGGCGGCGCAGTGCTTCCGATCTACGACGAGATCTTTCAGCAGAGCGATGTCGAGCACATCCTCGTCCGTCACGAGCAGGGCGCAGGTCATGCGGCCGAAGGTTATGCGCGCTCCACCGGGCTGCCGGGGGTGGTGCTTGTCACCTCGGGGCCCGGCGCGACCAACATGGTGACGCCTTTGACCGATGCATTGATGGATTCCATCCCGCTCGTCTGCATCACCGGGCAGGTGCCGACGCATCTGATCGGCAACGATGCGTTCCAGGAATGCGATACCGTTGGAATCACCCGGCCGTGCACCAAGCACAACTGGCTGGTGCGCGATGTCGAGGACCTGCCGCGCGTGCTGCACGAGGCGTTCTATGTGGCGACAACCGGCCGACCCGGACCGGTCGTGGTCGACATCCCGAAAGACGTGCAATTCGCGCTCGGCCAGTATCAGCCGCCGCGCAAATCCGACGTGCACGTGTCGTATGCGCCGCGCGTGAAGGGTGACGCGTTGCAGATTCGCAAAGCGGTCTCGCTGCTGGCCGGCGCCAAGCGACCGGTGATCTACACCGGCGGCGGCGTCATCAATTCCGGCCGCGAAGGTGCAAAGCTGCTGCGCGAGCTGGTTCAGGCGACGGGCTTTCCGATCACCTCGACGCTGATGGGTCTCGGCGCCTATCCGGCATCCGGGCCGAACTGGCTCGGCATGCTCGGTATGCACGGAACTTACGAAGCCAACATGGCGATGCACGGCTGCGACGTGATGCTGTGTATCGGCGCCCGCTTCGACGACCGCATCACCGGTCGCACCGATGCATTCTCGCCGGGCTCGAAGAAGATCCACATCGATATCGATCCCTCGTCGATCAACAAGAATATCCGTGTCGACATCCCGATCATCGGCGATGCGGCCAATGTGATGGGCGACCTGCTGCAGGTGTTCAAGGCTGAAGCAAAGAAGCCGGACATCAAGCCCTGGTGGAATCAGATCGCGCAGTGGAAGGCGCGCAACTCGCTCGCCTATAAGCAGAGCAACGAGGTGATTCTGCCGCAGCATGCGATCCAGATGCTGTTCGAGATGACGCGCGGCAAGGATACCTACATCACGACCGAGGTGGGCCAGCACCAGATGTGGGCCGCGCAGTTCTACGGCTTCGAGGAGCCGCATCGGTGGATGACGTCCGGCGGGCTCGGCACGATGGGTTACGGGCTGCCGGCGGCGCTCGGCGTTCAGGTGGCGCATCCGGACAGTCTCGTCATCGACATCGCCGGCGACGCCTCGGTGCAGATGACGATGCAGGAGATCTCGACAGCGGTGCAGTTCGAGCTGCCGATCAAGATCTTCATCCTGAACAACCAGTACATGGGCATGGTGCGGCAGTGGCAGCAGCTGCTGCACGGCAACCGCCTGTCGCATTCCTATTCGGAAGCGCTGCCCGATTTCGTCAAGCTTGCGGACGCCTATGGCGCGCATGGCATTCAGGCAACCAAGCCGTCCGATCTGGAAGGCGCGATCAAGGAAATGATCCAGGTGAAAAAGCCGGTGCTGTTCGACTGCCGCGTGGCCGCACTTGAGAACTGTTTCCCGATGATTCCATCGGGAAAGGCGCACAACGAAATGCTGTTGCCTGCGGAAGCGACCGATGAAGCGACGGCGAAGGCATTCGCCGGCGGCAAGGCGCTGGTGTGAGGACGTAACGACCATGAATCAACCGGCTTCCGCTTACTTCCTCGAGGATCGTCACGATCCGAACGAGACCCATACGCTTTCGGTGCTGGTCGCCAACGAGCCCGGCGTGCTCGCCCGCGTGATCGGCCTGTTCTCCGGTCGCGGCTACAACATCGAGAGCCTGACCGTGTCCGAGACCGAGCATCAGAAGCACGTCTCGCGCATCACCATCGTCACCACCGGTACGCCGATGGTGATCGAGCAGATCAAGCACCAGCTCGATCGCATGATTCCGGTCTATCGCGTGGTCGACATGACCACGGCCGGCCGCGCCATCGAGCGCGAACTGGCCATGGTCAAAGTCAGGGGCACCGGCGACCCGCGGGTCGAGTCTTTGCGGCTGGCGGAAGCGTTTCGCGCTCGCGTGATCGATGCTTCGACAGAGAGCTTTGTGTTCGAGATCACAGGTAACACGGCCAAGATCGATCAATTTATCGATTTGATGAAGCCGCTTGGCCTTGTCGAGGTGTCGCGCACCGGCGTTGCGGCGATCTCGCGGGGACCGGAAGGAATGTAACCATGCTTGCGCGTGACTGGTATTACAACGACCGCCGCCACGTTGGTCTCGACTTCTCGGCCGAGGCGCAGGTCGCGACCTATGATCGCCGGCAGGGCGATCATCCGGACCGCGCGCAAAAGACGTTGAAATCTCTCGGCGCCAAACCCGGCTGGACTGTCGCCGACATCGGCTGCGGTACTGGGTTGATGGCCTGCGAAGCGGCGGCGATGGATATGAGTGTGCACGCCATCGACATTTCGCCGGCAATGCTGTCGATGGCCGAGCAGCGGGCGCGCGACCTCGGCGTGTCGCTGATCACGCAATCGGCAGGTTTCCTGAGCTTTACCTTTGAGCCGAACTCCTTCGATCTCGTCATCAGCGAGTACGCCCTGCATCACCTGCCGGATTTCTGGAAGGCGGTGGCGCTGGCTCGTGTGTTCAATGCCCTGAAGCCAGGCGGAATGCTTTTTCTGCGCGACGTGGTGTTCGCCTGCAAGCCGGACGGCATTGAACGCACGGTGGAGCAGTGGTCGGACTTTCTTTTGAAGAATCACGGTTACTCGCGCGACGAATTCGCCATGCATGTGCGCGATGAACATTCCACTTTCGGCTGGGTGATCGAGGGCTTGCTCAAGGAGGGCGGCTTCGTGGTCGAAGCCGCCGACTATACCGCCCCGGTCTATGGCGCCTATCGCGCGCGCAAGCCCGCATCGAACGGCGAGGGGAAGTGAGCGCAGCGATGCCGGCCTGCAGGATCGCCGATATCATGGTAGGTTGGCCGGCGCTTTGGACTTGCTCATGTCGCAGCAATTGATAATCGCCTTCGTCTTGTTCGCCGTCGCGTCCTGCTTCACGCCGGGACCGAACAACACGATGCTGCTCACGTCGGGACTGAATTTCGGCTTTCGCCGGACGCTGCCGCATATGCTCGGCGTGACGTTCGGCTTCGGGTTTCTTGTGGCGGTGATGGGCCTCTGGCTCGGGGCGATATTTGCGACCTACCCGTCGCTGTACACGGTGCTGAAATATGTCGGCGCCGCGTACCTGCTTTACCTCGCCTGGGCGATTGCCACGTCGGGAGGTGTCGACGACAAGGGCGAGAAGCGCGGCAGGCCGCTGAGTTTCTTCGGCGGCGCCGTCTTTCAATGGGTCAATGTGAAGGGATTGATCATGTCGGCCGGTGCCGTCACCACGTACTCGGCGATCGCCCCCTATCCCTATAACATCATCGCGCTGAGCCTGATCTTCACCCTGGTCGGCTTCTTTTCCTCTGCGAGCTGGACCCTGTTCGGCTCCAGCCTGCGCGGGCTGCTGTCGACGCCGCGCGCGGTACGCATCTTCAACGTGACCATGGCGCTATTGCTGGTCGCCTCGCTGTATCCGGTGCTGTTCGAGGCCTGATGATGCTTTGCCCCCTCACTAAAATGCTCTACAGACACCGCCGAAGCCGAAGTCCGGGTACGCCCGGTTCATCCCATCATTCGTAAAACCAGACGCGGGCCGGGAACAAAGGCCGCTAAAGCAGAGGACTGATCATGCGTGTTTATTACGATCGCGATGCCGACCTGAATCTGATCAAGGGCAAGAAGGTCTGCGTCATCGGCTACGGTAGCCAGGGGCATGCGCACGCGCTGAACCTGAAGGACTCCGGCGTGAAGGAGGTGGCGATCGCACTGCGCAAGGGCTCCGCATCGGCGAAGAAAGCCGAAGCTGCCGGCTTCAAGGTGATGGAAGTTGCCGAAGCAGCGAAGTGGGCCGACGTGATGATGATGCTGACGCCCGACGAATTGCAGGGCGACATCTACCGCGATCATCTGCACGCCAACATGAAGCAGGGCGCCGCGCTGTTGTTCGCGCACGGGCTGAACGTTCATTTCAACCTGATTGACCCGCGCCCCGACCTCGACGTGCTGATGGTGGCGCCGAAGGGTCCTGGCCACACCGTGCGCTCGGAATATCAGCGCGGCGGCGGCGTGCCGTGCCTGATTGCGATCGCGAAGGACGCTTCGGGCAATGCGCACGACCTCGGCCTTTCCTATGCGAGCGCGATCGGCGGCGGCCGCGCCGGCATCATCGAGACGACCTTCAAGGAAGAGTGCGAGACCGACCTGTTCGGCGAGCAGAGCGTGCTCTGCGGCGGTCTTGTCGAGTTGATCAAGGCCGGCTTCGAGACGCTGGTGGAAGCCGGCTACGCGCCCGAGATGGCGTACTTCGAGTGTCTGCACGAGGTGAAGCTGATCGTCGACCTGATCTACGAGGGCGGCATCGCCAACATGAACTACTCGATCTCGAACACGGCCGAATACGGCGAGTATGTCACTGGCCCGCGCATCATCACTGCTGAAACCAAGGCGGAGATGAAGCGCGTGCTGCACGACATCCAGTCCGGCAAGTTCACCCGCGACTGGATGCTCGAGAACAAGGTGAACCAGACCTCGTTCAAGGCCACGCGCGCCAAGCTCGCCGAGCATCCGATCGAGGAAGTCGGTGCCCGGCTGCGCGACATGATGCCGTGGATCAAGAAGGACGCGCTGGTCGACAAGACCAAGAACTGACAACGAAGCGTCATTGCGACCGGGCGTGGCTCGAAAAGCGAGCCCGGCTCGCAATAACGACTCTCACTCCGCCGCCGCCTGCCGCTGCTCCACGAGCTTCGGCCGCTGCTCGCGGAATGCGGTCGCCTTCTCGTAAGCGTCACCGACGTGTAGCACGAGATCGTCCTCGAAGTGCCGTCCGGCGATCTGCAGCGACAGCGGCAGGCCGTCGTTCGAGAAGCCATTGCAGACCGACAGTGCCGGCTGACCGGTCAAGTTGAAGGGCCGGCAGTAGTGCGTATTGCCGCCGACGTGCTGGGCGTAGTCGCCGAGTTTCGGCGCCGCCTCACGCGAGGTGGGGCAAACGAGAATGTCCACATCATTCATGACATTTGCGACCTCGGCGGTCAGCTTCACGCGCTGGCGCTGTGCGTTGACGTAGTCGCTTGCACCGGCAAATGCGCCGGCAAGGATCCGGCGCCGGCCGATCGCGCCGTAAAGATGCGGGCTTTCGCGCAGCGTCTTGCCGTGGATCGCGAACGCATCGGACCGGGAGATCAGAAGGCCGGCGCTCTGGAACGCCTGCAGCGGCGACAGCGACACGTCGCGCACGCTCGCGCCAAGCCCCTTCAACACGGCGATGGACTGGTCGAACGCCGCAACCACCTCGGTGGTCGCCGGAAAGTCCTTTTCATGGAAATTGCGGATCACCCCGATGCGCACGCCTTTCAAACCGCCGCCAAGTCCGGCGACGGGATCTTTCATCGGCGTTCGTGCGCTGGCGATGTCGAGCGGGTCGTGCCCGGCAATCGCCTTCAGCACCAGCGCGCAGTCTTCCGTCGTCCAGCACATCGGTCCGACATGATCGAGCGAGAACGACAGCGGCAGCACGCCACGGCGGCTGACGAGGCCGTAGGTCGGCTTGTGGCCGGCGATGCCGCAGAGCGAGGCGGGCGAACGGACCGAACCGCCGGTGTCGGTGCCGAGGGCGCCAAGGCAGAGGCCGGCGGCGACTGCGGCCGCAGAGCCGCTGGAGGAGCCGGCCGGGTCATGCTCGGTATTCCAGGGATTTCGCGCCGGCGGCCATGGCAGGTCGTGAGACGGGCCACCGACGGCGAATTCCCAGGTCGCGAGTTTGCCGAGAAAGACGACGCCGGACTCGCGCAGGCGCGCGGTCACGAAGGCGTCCTCTGGCGAGACCCGGCCCTCAAGCAGCGCGGAGTGGGCGGTCGTCGGATGGCCCTTGTAGGCGACGATGTCCTTCAATCCGAACGGAATGCCGTGCAGGGGACCGCGCCAGCGGCCGGCGGCGATCTCGGCTTCGGCCTGCCGGGCCTGCGCAAGCGCCTCGTCGGCCAGCAGGAGGATGAAGCTGTGCAGTCGGCCGTCCAGCTTCGCGATGCGCGCGAGGCAATCCCGGGTCAGTTCGACGGGCGAAAGCTTCCGGTCGCGGATCAGGCGCGAGGCCTCGGCGATGGTCAGAATCTGCGAGGTCATGACGCGCCGCCGTTCAGCCGATCGGTGGCGAAGATCACACCCATCTCGTCGGACATCTCGAGCCCGTGCCGGACCTGTGCCGCGGCGCGTTCGATTTCCGCGATCATGCCAAGCAGTGGCTGGTGGTCGCTCTCCGGAAGCCTGAGTCCCAAGGCTGCAAGCTGGGCCTGAAGTTCTTCGACGGTCATCGCGGGCCTCCGTGTGGCTTCGCCGAGATTGGCACGATCACGACGATTTCGATAGCGGCTCGGCATTTAGTTCGGCACAGGACGGGATTGCATTTATGATTGGGTGACAGCAGGAGAGCGCCCACGTGCAATCAGTCGTTATCACCGGTGTCTCGACAGGTATCGGCTGGAGCTCTGCGAAGGTTCTCATCGACAAGGGCTTTCGTGTGTTCGGCAGCGTGCGCAAGGCGGCCGATGCCGAGCGGCTGGTCCGTGAATTCGACGCCAATTTCGTTCCGCTGACGTTCGATGTGACCGACGAGGCGTCGGTCCTGGCGGCGGCACAAAAGGTGCGTGTGGCGCTCGGCGGCGAGCGGCTTTTGGGTCTCGTCAACAATGCCGGGATTGCGGTGGTGGGCCCCGCGCTCGACCTGCCGTCGGATGACTATCGCCGGCAGATCGAGACCAATGTCATAGGGCCGGTCATCGTGACACGCGCTTTTGCGCCG
The DNA here is from genome assembly GCF_031157255.1 of Bradyrhizobium sp. LHD-71. Taxonomy (GTDB): domain Bacteria; phylum Pseudomonadota; class Alphaproteobacteria; order Rhizobiales; family Xanthobacteraceae; genus P52-10. The sequence continues at coordinate 272,832 of NZ_JAVIFX010000006.1, forward strand.
ATGCTTGGCACCGACAAGCAGCTGAAGGGACCGGCGGGGCGCATCGTCATGATCAGCTCGGTCTCCGGCAGGCACGGCAATCCTCTGACGGCGCCCTACAGCATGTCGAAACACGCGCTGGAGGCGTTTTCCGAAAGCCTGCGGCGCGAACTGATGCTGTTCGGAATCGATGTCATCGTCATTGGCCCGGGCGCAGTGAAAACGCCGATCTGGGACAAGGGCAGGGACAGCGACATCTCCGTCTATTCGGGCTCGCCTTACTACAAAGCTATGCAGACCATGCGCGACTACATGCTCAAGCTCGGCAAGAACGGGTTGCCGGTGGAGCGGATCGGCGAACTGGTCCACCACGTGCTGACGACACCGCGCCCGAAGGTGCGCTACGCCGTCTCCAACGAAGCCGTGCAGCTCATGATCGCACGGATGCTGCCGGCACGGATGCTGGATCGCATCATCGCCAAGCGTCTCGGGCTCTTGCCCTAGGCCTCTCCATTCCGCAAAAGTGCGAAACCCGCCGTGCAAACTTCAGGCTGAGGCACTCGACGACAGATGAACATCCTTTCGATCCAGTCATGGGTGGCCTATGGCCACGTTGGCAATGCCGCTGCGATGTTTCCGATGCAGCGGCTCGGGCACGACGTGTGGGCCGTCAACACTGTGCAGTTTTCCAACCACACGGGTTATGGCGCCTGGAAGGGCAGCGTGTTCACCGGCGACGCCGTGCGCGATGTCGTGACCGGGATCGAGGAGCGCGGCGCGCTGCCGCGTTGCGACGGTGTGCTGTCCGGCTACATGGGTGATGCCTCGATCGGCGAAGCGATCCTCGATGCGGTTGCAAAGGTGAAGGCTGTTCGCAGCGATGCGCTTTACTGCTGCGATCCGGTGATCGGCGACGTCGGCCGCGGTGTCTTCGTCCGTCCGGGCATCCCGGAATTCATGAAGGCGCGCGCGGTCGCTAGCGCCGACATCATCACGCCCAATCATTTCGAGCTCGAACTGCTGGCAGGACGCGAGGCGAGGACGCAGAGCGATCTTGCGGCCGCGCTCGACGCGGTCCATGCGCTCGGGCCGAAGGTGATCGTCGTGACGAGCCTGCATACGACCGACACGCCGGAGGGCGTCATCGACCTTGTTGTGTCTGCGGCCGAGGGGCGCTTTCGTGTGCGCACGCCGCTGCTGCCGCTCGCCATCAACGGCGCCGGCGATGCGATCGCGGCACTGTTCTTCGTGCACTATCTGCAGACGCGGGACGCGGGCGAGGCGCTCGCGCGCGCTGCTTCGTCGGTTTATGGCCTGCTCAAGCGTACGGTGGACGCCGGCTCACGCGAGATCCTGCTGATCGAGGCGCAGGACGAGTTCGTGACGCCGACCACGCGGTTCAAGGCCGAGAGGATGTAAGTCCCGTCATTGCGAGGCATAGCCGTTCGAAGAACGGCGTCGCTTCGCTCGCCTATAGCCGTTCGAAGAACGGCGTCGCTTCGCTCGCAATGACGGCGCGTTATACGCTACAACGCGTCCTTCTCCGCGGCGCTTGCAGTCAACAGCCGCTCGTCCTCGCGAAACAGCTTCTCCGCCCTCGACTGCGTGTCGAACACCATGGTCGTTCGATCCGGCACCGTATAGGCCGGCCATTCCGGAATTGCCGGGTTGTTCGGGTTGCCGGTGCGGGCGAAGGCGATCCAGGTCGGGCTGATCTGGTCGGCGAGCTTCTGCGGCTCGGCCGTTGATGAACCGACCATCGAGGTCGACAGCGCGACATTGTCAAAGACGAACGGGTGCTCGACCGAATGCGGGCTGCCCCACTTGCCGCCATCGATCGGCGTCTCCCAATCGATCTCGTAAAGATAGACCGGCGCCTTGGCCTGCGCGACCTTCAGGTCGGCGTGCCGCCAGGCGCCGCGCCGGAACACGGCGGCGGTCGAGATGTCGAAGTAGAGCCGACCCGGCGTCGCGCCCGGGCTCTTTTTGCGAAATGTTGCAAGCACCTCGTCCAGCTGCTTCGGCCCGAACCAGGCCGAGAGCCGTTTGCGCATGCCGGCCTCGTCGAGATCGAACAGGTCGGGCCGCGGCGTGCCCATCAGCATGCTCATCTCCGTCGCCGTCGAGCCGATCATCAACGGAATGTCGGCCGAGACTTCAGGTGCTGACGGCCAGCTCGGTCCGGCAGGAAGGACCTTGCCGTCGGCGACCGGGCGCCACACCGCAGGCGCCTTGGCCTGCGACGCCTTCACGCTGCCTGCAACCAGCGCCTCCATGGGCAGATCGAGCAGCTTGTGCGCGTCGCTCAGTTCGAGCGCGGCAAGCAGCGTTTGCGCGTGCCCGGTGGCAGCGTCCGCTGACATCGCCTCCAGATGCGCGTTGCGTGCGTAGGTGCCGCTCTGGATGATCGCGCGATGAAACAGCCCCTTGCCCGCGGGCATCGCCATCATGGTCGCGACTTTTCCGCCGCCGCCGGACTGGCCGAAGATCGTCACGTTGCCGGGATCGCCGCCGAATTCGGCGATGTTGTCGCGCACCCATTCGAGCGCGGCCACGAGATCGAGCATGCCCGGATTGGCGGCCTCGCGGAATTCCGGCAACAGCTGTCCGAGATAGAGAAAGCCGAACGCGTTCAACCGGTGATTGACCGTGACCACCACCACGTCGCCGCGGCGCGCCAGCCGGGTGCCGTCGAACACGCTGCGTGAGCCGGAAAGCGAGGCGAAGTCGCCGCCGTGGAACCAGACCATCACCGGGCGCTTGCCGCCGTCGCGCAGGCCCGGCGTCCAGATGTTCAGGCCGAGGCAATCTTCACTGATCGTCGTCGGATCGGTCCACGAGGCGAACAGGCTGCGGACCGGCGCCGGCGGCTGCGGCGCCATGTTCGGATAGGCAGTCGCGTCGCGCACGCCGGACCAGGCTTGTGGCGGCTGCGGCTGGCGGAAGCGGTTGGCCCCCGAGGTCGACGCCGCGTAGGGGATGCCCTTGAAGACGTTGATGCCGTCCTTGATCGTGCCACGCACCTTGCCCTGCCGGGTCTCGACCGGCGCGGGCTCAGTTGCCGGTGATGCCGCACGCGCCGTCGATCCTCCCGCTGCCGATTGTGCCTTGATCTCGGTCATCGTTCGCTCCCTTCTTTTGTTGACGACACGATAGAGCGACGACGGACTGCGGCAAGTCTGAATGTCCGTTCAGATCGGCAGACGAGATCCGCGTCGATGACGGAGCGGGGCGCAGCTTCACCGCGCGGCCTTTGATCGCGGTCACGCAAGAAGCGTTGCGTCGATGTGACGATTGAATTAAGTTTTTGTGACACGGGAGCGGTCCGGCCGCCCCCGACCTGCCTCCTGGCCATCGCCAGCCCAGGCCCAGTTCGAGCCGGGTCGAGTTGCGTTCGGGTAATGGCGCCGTCGCCTCTTTTACGTCCTGCGAAAGCCGTTGCCATCGCGATCGGCTCGGCCAAGGCTGAACCATGGCGTGCTGCTCTGATCGGTACGCTTTATGCCGCCTGCGTGTTCGTGCTCTATCGGACCGAGTACGGTCCGTTCGCGACCTCGCTGTCCCTGCTGACCCTTCTCTTTACGGCCTCTCTGGGCATGGCGTTGTTCCGCCGCCCGGGCATCGCCGCGGCGCTGTCGTTGATCGTGTTTTCAGTGCTGATTGCGCTGTCACGCCTGAAGTTCGACGTCACGCAGCTTACGCTGACGTTCCTCGATCTGCTGTTGATCGACCGCGATACGTTCTCGTTTCTGGTCACGACGCACCCGTGGCTGAAGTGGCAGATCGCGCTCGGTACGATGTTGGTTCTGCCGTTGTTATGGCTGGTGTTTCGCCTCGATCCGTTCCGCATCCGCCGGCGCGCTGCCTTCGCCGGCGCCGGCATCTCGCTGCTCGGCATGATCGGCCTGTCGGTGCCGAATCCGGAACAGCCCTGGGAGCCATTCCAGGGTGTCAATCACATCTCCAACCTCGCGCGCTCAGGTGTTGCCGCGGTTTCGCACTTGGCGGCGCACGGCTGGATGGAGGCGGAGCCGAAGTCGCTGGTACGGGCGGCCTACGCGGCTGCTCCGACGGAAGAGTGCGACGTCACGCAACGTCGTCCGCACATCATTCTGCTGCTGGATGAATCGAGCTTCGACATCTCCGCAGCGCCCGGCATCAAGGTGCCGGAGGGCTATTCCGATTTCTTCCAGTCGGCGGACGGCAAGACGCGGACCTTCGTAGCGGAAGCGACCGGCGGGCCAACCTGGTACACCGAGTTCAACGTGCTGATGGGACTGTCGGCGCGCTCATTCGGCAAGATGCAGTACTACGTAACCCGGATTGCCGCGGGCCACATCTCGCGCGGCCTGCCGCAGTCGCTGAAACGTTGCGGCTATCGCACGTTCTCGCTCTATCCGAGCTACGGCAATTTCCTCAACGCGCGCAAATTCCAGCATTCGGCGGGCGTCGGCGGCTTCGTCGATGCGGCGGACATGAAGGCGGCAGACGAGCAGCAGCCGGACACATTTTACTTCGATCAGGCATTGCGGCTGATCGCGCGCGAACGGCCGAAAGGCGCTCCGCTGTTCACGTTCGTCTACCTCGCCGCCAACCACTTCCCATGGACGACGACGTTCCGCCCCGACCTCACGCCGGACTGGCGCGGTCCCGGCAACACCGCCGAGGTCGATGAATACATTCGCCGGCAGGCGATGACGAAAGAAGCTTATGAGAACTTCGTCACGGCGCTGAAGGCAAGATATCCTGAAGATGAATTTCTGATCGTTCGTTTCGGCGATCACCAGCCGGCGATTTCGCAGAAGCTGCTGGAGCCCGATCTCGCGCCGGGCGAACTCGGCAAACGGGTCATGAAGTATGACCCGCGCTACTTCAGCACGTACTATGCGCTTGATGGCATCAACTATCGGCCGAAAAACCTCGCATCCGCTCCGGCGACGCTGGATGCAGCATACCTGCCGATCGTGGTGCAGGAGGCAGCCGGTGTGCCGCTCGACCCGACCTTTGCCGAGCAGAAGCGCATCATGCTTCGCTGCAACGGCGTCTTCTATGCCTGCCGAGACGGCGCCGAGGCCCGTCGCTTCAACCGGCTGCTGATGGACGCCGGGTTGATCAAGGGGCTTTGATTTTACAGCAGGCTCGTCATTCCGCCTGGCTCGCCCCTTCGGGCTGCGCCGGGGGAGGGCCTTCGCAACGAAGTGGCGCTCGCTTGTGATGGAGCGCATTACTTTCCGCCCACTTTCTCCCACAGCCAGCGCGCGACGCTGTCGGCTGAGGCGGCGCCCTGGACGCCGCCGGCGCGCAGGTTGGCCTCGCGCATGGTTGCGATGTCGATCTTGCCGATCAGGGGCTCCAGCGCCGCCTTCAAGGCTTCATCGTCGGCGCGGCGTGGCGCGAGCAGCAGGATCGCATCGTAAGGCGGGATCGCCTGCTTCGGGTCAGTGAGCGTGACGAGGTCATACTGCGCGATCAGCCCGTCGCTGGTGAAGCCGGCGATGACATCGACCTCGCCGGAGGCAACGGCGGGATACATGAAGTCCGACTGCATCTGCCGCTGCTCGCGGAAGTTCAGACCATAGGCATTGCGCACGGCGGCCCATTCGGGCCGCGAGAAAAACTCGTAATCGCCGGCGATCGACCAGCCACCCGCGCGGTTTGCGAGATCGGCAATGCTACGAATGCCGAGCTCTTCGGCGCGTTTGCGCGGCATCACCAGCGCGTAGGCATTCTCGAAGCCGAGTTCGCCGAGCAAGGTGACGTTGTAGTCCTTCGCGAGCGTAGTTTTCAGCTCCGAAATCACCTCCTGCCGCGGCTTGATGTCGGTGCGCTTCAGCTGGTTTGCCCAAAGCGTACCCGAGTAATCGACATAGACGTCGATGTCGCCCGCGCGCAGCGCCTCGAAAATCACGCTCGAGCCGAGCCCTTCGCGCTGGCGGGCGGGAAGGTCGGCAGCAACGAGCCGCTGCGCGATCAGGCTCGACAGCACATAGGACTCGGTGAAGGTTTTCGCGCCGACGATGTAAGCGCCACGGGTCTGGCCTGCCAGCGGCATGAAGGCTGCGGCAACTAGCAGCGCCAGGCCCGCGCCGCCGAGCGCGCTGCGCCATCGACGGCGATTGCCGATGCCGCTTTCGACCAGCGCCAGCAGTTGATCGATGGCGAGCGCCAGTACCGCGGCCGCAATGCAGCCGAACAGCACGAACACCCAGTTCTGGGTCTGCAGGCCGGCGAAGATGTAGTTGCCGAGACTTGTCTGACCGATCGGCGTCGACAGCGTTGCGGTGCCGATGACCCAGACGGCTGCCGTCCGCACGCCCGCCATGATAACCGGCAGCGCCAGCGGCAACTCCACCATCGCCAGCGATTGCCGCGGCGTCATGCCGACGCCTTGCGAAGCTTCGAGGATCGCCGGATCGATGCCCCGCAGTCCGGTCACCGTGTTCCGCAGGACCGGCAGCATGCTGTAGAGCGCGAGCGCCAGCACCGAGGGCAGGAAGCCGAACGCCGAGAAACTTACGCCGAACCACTGCAGTGACCAGGCGGACAGGATCAGCAAGAGCGGATAGAACAGCGCCAGCAGCGCAAGCCCCGGCACGGTCTGGACGATGCTGGCAATCGCCAGAAACACGCCGCGCAGCGCCGGGCGATTGCGCGCAAACAGCGCCAGCGGAAAGCTGATGATCAATCCGAGCGCCAACGCCACCGCGCTCACGCGCAAATGGTTGCTGAGATAGTCGGGCAGGCGCGTCAGCGCCTCGCTCCAGCGCGGATCCGATATCATGAGGCGTCCTTCAGCACCGCGTTCAGCCGCTGGGTCTGCCGGCGCGGCGTCCGCAGCAGCTCGCCGACGTAGTCGTTGCGGCTGACGGCGAGCGCGGACGGGGTGCCTTCTTCCACCATGGTGCCGGCCTGCATCACGGCAATGCGATCGGCGAGCACGATTGCTTCCGTCATATCGTGGGTGATCATCACGGTGGTGAGCTTCAGCTCGTCATGCAGCGCGTGATAGTCGTCGGCCAGTGCGTCGCGCGTCAGCGGATCGAGCGCGCCGAACGGCTCGTCCATCAGCACGATGCGCGGCTTTGCGGCCAGCGCCCGTGCGACAGCCGTGCGTTGTTTCTCGCCGCCCGAAAGTTCGTGCGGATAGCGGTCGCGATAGCGCGTGGCGTCGAGCCGCACCAGCGTCAGCAATTCATCGGCTCGTTCCGCAGTCTCCTTCGGCGCGACGCCGAGCAGACTGGGCGTGATACCGATGTTCCCGGCGACGGTCATGTGCGGGAACAGCGCTGCGCTCTGGAACACATAGCCGACGCTGCGGCGCAGACGAATGGGATCGACGCTACACACGTCCTCGCCGGCAACACTGACGACGCCGTTGTCGGCATCGATCAGTCGATTGGCGAGGCGCAAGAGCGTCGTCTTGCCGGAACCGGAGCCGCCGACAATGCAGCGGAATTCCCGCTCCGCGATGTCGAGCGAGACATCGCGGAGGGCCTGCACGCGTCCACCGTCGAAGCTTTTGTCGACGTGCGCGTAGCGTATCGTGGGCGAGGGTGTAGACATCACAACCAGCGGGGTAGCATAAGGTCGAAACCTCACCAAGCGTGCTACACTTGCAGGATTGCACAATCCGTTGGAACGTGGCTTGAAAGACGCGATAGATCGCCAATGGGAAGCTTCACGTCGGGGGACAGGTGCAGGCCGCGTCACAACAATTGGGCAATGCAGTTTCGCTGGATGCCGTCACAGTCGCGTTTTCGGTCGCGGACGGGGGCGTCTACACAGCCGTCGAGCGTGCGGATCTGTCGGTTGCCGCCGGCGAGTTCGTAGCGATCGTCGGTCCGACCGGTTGCGGCAAATCGACCTTGCTCAATGTCGCCGCCGGCTTGCTGCGGCCTGCCGAAGGCTCGGTGCGGATTTTCGGTGAGCCCTTGCGGCGACTGAATCCGCAAGCCGGCTATCTGTTTCAGGCGGACGCACTGTTCCCCTGGAAGACGGCGCTCGAGAATGTGGCGATCGGGCCGGAGACGGCGGGCGTCGCCAGCGCGGAGGCGCGCAAGAACGCGCTCGCCTGGCTGACCCGGGTTGGTCTCGGGAATTTCGCCGGCCGCTATCCGCACATGCTGTCCGGCGGCCAGCGCAAGCGCGTCGGCCTGGCGCAGGTCTTGATCCGCGATCCGAAGATCCTGTTGATGGATGAGCCTTTCGGTCCGCTTGATGCGCAGACCCGACAGATCATGGGCAACCTGCTGCTGGAACTCTGGACGGCCGACCGCAAGGCGGTGTTGTTCGTCACCCACGACCTGGAGGAGGCGATCGCGCTCGCCGATCGAGTCGTTATCATGTCAGCCGGACCGAATGCGAAGATCATCGGTGACTGGCGCGTGCCGCTTGCGCGCCCACGCGACATCTCGGAGATCCGGCTGGAGAAAGAGTTTCACGACCTGCATCGCGAGATCTGGAGCGTGCTCAAGGACGAGGTGCTGAAAGGCTACGCGCAGTCGACGCTGGCAGGAGCTGCGTCATGAACCGCGCCGGCCTGCTCGCCTTGCAGCTTCTCATCGCCGTCGTGCTGATCGGCATTTGGCACGTGGCGACGACCGTGCCGATCGGCGGCGTGAAGCTGCTGCCGCCGTTCTTCTTCTCCACGCCCTATGATGTCGGCGCGCGCATCGTGAAGTGGCTCGTCGAAGGCACCATCTGGCGACATCTCTACATCACGCTGCTCGAGTCCGTGCTGGCGTTCGTCATCGGCTCGGTCGCCGGCGTGATGATCGGTTTCTGGTTCGCGCGTCAGCAACTCGTCGCGGCGATCTTCGACCCGTACATCAAGATGATGAACGCGTTGCCGCGTGTCGTGCTGGCGCCGATCTTCGCGCTATGGCTCGGGCTCGGTATCTGGTCGAAGGTGGCACTGGGTTTCACGCTGGTGTTTTTCGTCGTGTTCTTCAATGTCTATCAAGGAGTGAAGGAAGTCAGCCCGACCGTGCTTGCCAATGCGCGCATGCTTGGCATGAGCGAGCGGCAGCTGCTGCGCCATGTCTACTGGCCGTCGGCACTGTCGTGGATGTTCTCGTCGCTGCACACCTCGGTCGGCTTTGCCGTGGTTGGTGCGGTGGTCGGCGAGTACCTCGGATCGGCCGCGGGCCTCGGCTACCTGATCCAGCAGGCCGAAGGCGTGTTCGACGTTGCGGGTGTCTTCGCCGGCATGATCGTGCTCGCCGTGTTCGTGATCCTGATCGACGTGCTGGTCAGCATGGTGGAAAAGCGTCTGCTGGTCTGGCGGCCGGCGCCGGGCGACGCACGGGCGTAGCTCACCCCATCGTCGCGGTTTCGAAGGCAAAGCCGACTATTGGCGCAATCGAGGCCGCCTAGCGACGTGGGATCGATGTCTGTATAGTTCCCGCCAATCAAGGATTCAGGGAGTAAAGACCACATGAAATCGTTCAAAACTCTCGCTTCGGCGCTCGTCTCGGCCCTCGCCCTGACGTTCGCTTTCGCGGGCGCGGCTGCCGCACAGGCGCCGGAGAAGAAGGACCTGACGCTCGGCGTGGGCGGCAAGGGATTGCTCTATTACCTGCAGCTGACGCTGACTGAGCGCCTCGGCCATTTCAAGGAACAGGGCCTCAACGTCACGGTCACCGACTTCGGCGGCGGCGCCAAGGCGCTGCAGTCTCTGGTCGGTGGCTCGGCGGACGTCGTCACCGGCGCCTATGAGCACACCATCCGCATGCAGGTGAAGGGGCAGCCGATCGCCGCCGTGCTCGAGCTCGGCCGCTTCCCGGGCATCGTGCTCGCGGTGCGCAAGGACAAGGCCGCGCAGGTCAAGTCGTTCAAAGACCTGAAAGGCATGAAGATCGGCGTCACCGCGCCTGGCTCGTCGACCAACTTCTTCGTCAATGCGCTGATCGCCAAGGACGGCCTTAAGCCCGAGGACGTCTCGATCATCGGCGTCGGCACCGGCTTGAGCGCGGTGGCGGCGATGAAGAAGGGCGAGATCGACGCGATCTCCAACCTCGATCCGGTCATCACCAAGCTGCAGCAGGACGGCGATGTGGTCGTGCTGGCGGATTCCCGCACCGAGGCCGACAACAAGAAGCTGTTTGGCGGCAACAATCCGGCGGCGGTGGTCTACCTGAAGCAGGATTTCATCGACAAGAATCCCAACACGGTCCAGGCGATCGTCAATGCGTTCTACAAGACGCAGAAGTGGCTCGCGAAGGCGACGCCGGAGGACATCGCCAAGGCGGTCCCGGAGGAATATTACCTCGGCGATCGCGCGCTTTATCTCGCGGCCGTCGCGGCCTCAAAACCGATGTATTCGGTCACCGGCGTCATTCCACCGGACGGCATGAAGAATGCACTCGACATGCTGGTTCAGTTCGATCCGGAGCTGAAAGACGCGAAGGTTGATCTGTCGAAAACGTTCAACGACAGCTTTGTGAAAAAGGCGGCATCGACGATGTAACCTCAGCATCGGCAGAGATAGCGATGACGAAAGCGGCGAGGCGAACCTCGCCGCTTTTGTTTTGCTCACGGGCTTGGTAAGCCGGTCCGATGAAACGTCGTCGCATCAAGCGCCTCGAGCTGTCTTTCGCGTCCGCCCCCTGGCCGTTTGCCGACGAGTGGCGCGCCGAGATCGACGCGCATTTCGCAAGAGTGCGCGAGGCAAAGCCCGAAGTCTGGAACGGCCGGTTGCTCCTGTGCCGCAATCCGCGGACGGACGGCGACTGCTATCGCGCGGATTATTTCGAGACGGATTTCGCGAGCTTTCTCGCCTGGCGTGACTGGGGCTTTCCCGACAAGGCCGTATTCAACAGTTTCGGCGCAGGCGCACTGCGCTCCGTCGATGGTGCGTTCGTGCTTGGCCGCATGAACGCGCACACCGCCAATGCGGGACGAGTCTATTTCCCGGCTGGCACGCCGGATCCGGACGATATCGTTGGGCAGAGCGTCGACCTTGCGCTGAGCGTGGAGCGCGAAATGGAAGAGGAGGTCGGGCTCAAGACCAGCGACTATGTTGCAAACGACGGCTGGACGATCATCGAGACAGGGCAGCTGGTCGCGTGCTTTCGCCTGCTCGCGTCACGGCATCATGCCAGCGAGCTGCAGCAGCGGATCGAGGCATTCCTTACCTCCGAAAGGCTGCCGGAATTGAGCGATGTGATATTCGTGCGCAGTGCCGCTGATTTCGACGCGGCGATGCCGGAGTTCGTCAAAGCGTTCCTCGAAGACGCGTTCGGGCGCCCGTAAATCCAACGGGCGCAACCCGGATGAGCGTTGCGATATCCGGGGACATGTGCTGTTGCCGACCGATCCCGGATATCGCTACGCTCATCCGGACCACGAGTTGAGACAGCGGGGCCAGAAAGTATCGACGATGAATGGCAAGAGGACTGCTTCCACAAAGCCGGTCAAGGATATCTCCGCCTTCGTTCGCCCATTCAAGGTCGCAGATGCCAAGGCCTTTCGGCTGAAGCAGTTCTCGACGAATGAGAAAGGCGGGCTCGACAAGGAAGCGGCGGGCAAGGTGCTCAACGACAACCGCGCGCGGCTGCACGACCTGCAGGAACGGCTCTACGCGGAAGACCGCTGGTCGGTGCTGCTGATCTTTCAGGGCATGGACGCCGCCGGCAAGGACAGCGCAATCGAGCATGTGATGCACGGTATCAACCCGCAAGGCTGCGACGTGCACTCGTTCAAGGTGCCGACGTCGAAAGAGCTGGACCACGACTTCCTCTGGCGCTCGACGGTGGCGCTGCCCGAGCGTGGCCGCATCGGCATCTTCAACCGCTCCTATTACGAAGAGCTGGTCGTCGTGCGCGTGCATCCGCAGATTCTCGCCCAACAGCGTATTCCTTCGAAGCTGGTGACCAAGAATATCTGGCGGGAGCGCTTCGAGGATATTTCCGCGTTCGAGCGCTACCTGTCGCGCAACGGCACGCTGATCCTGAAGTTCTTCCTCAACCTCTCAAAGGAGGAACAGCGGCAGCGCTTCCTCGAGCGGCTCGATGAGCCAGCGAAGTGGTGGAAATTCTCGATGAGTGACGTTGCCGAGCGCAAGCTCTGGGATAAGTACCAGGCGGCCTGGCAGGATGCGATCCGCAACACGTCGACGCCTCACGCGCCGTGGCACGTCGTGCCGGCCGACCACAAGTGGTTCGCGCGCGTCGTCATCAGTTCGACCATCGTGCAGGCGCTGGAAAAGCTCGATCCGAAGTTTCCAAAGGTCGACAAGAAGGATTCGCCCGAATACGACCGCGTCCGCAAGGCGCTGCTGGCGGAGGCGCCGAAACGACAATGACGGAACTCAGGGCTGCGCTGCGGGACTGCAACACAATCGCCGTCATTGCGAGCGAAGCGAAGCAATCTAGGCTGAATCCAATGCAAACGCCGTGCTGGATTGCTTCGTCGCTTTGCTCCTCGCAATGACGAGTGGCCATGCTGGCGACGGCAACAATTGCGGTCATTGCCAGCCAAGCGAAGCGGTCCGACCGCTCAATGCGGGACGCGGTAGCGGTCGATGGCGGACAGTTCGTCGGCACCGATGCCGAGTCCGGGCTTGTCCGTCAGCGTCGCAGACCCCTCGCGGATGTCGTTCAGCGGACCGCACAGAAGCGTGCGCAGCGGATTGGCGTTCGCATCGATCTCGAGCCGGCCGGGGCCGCGGACGGCGGCGAGCAGGTGCGCCGATGCCAGAAGGCCGACGCCGCCGCCGAGATAGTGCGGGCAGTAGGTCACGCCTTTGGCAGCGATCTGCGCCGCCACCGGCCTGCAGCCGGAAAAGCCGCCCCATTTCGCCATGTCGGGCTGCACGACGGACAGGACGCCAGCGGTCAGCGCGTCGTTGAACGCGCTGATCCCGTAGATGTTCTCGCCGGCGGCAAGCGGCAGGCTTGTCGCTGATTTCAGCTGACGCCAAGCCGTCCATGGCTGATCTGCCCGCAGCGGCTCCTCGAGCCAGCTCAGATTGAAGCGCTCCAGCCGGGGCGCGATTTCGATCGCATCCGCAAGTGACCATCCCTGATTGGCATCGACCATCACGTCTGCCGACGGGCCGAGCTCCCGGCGCATCGCATCGAGGTTGGCGATGTCGCGCTCGGCGCCAAAGCCGACTTTGAGCTTGAATGCGCGATAGCCTTCCGCGTGCTTGCTGCGTGCAAGCACCTCGGGCGAGGTCGGGTTGAGGCCGCTGGCATAGACCCGGATGGTCGGCGACCCGCCGCCGGCGAGCCGCCACAGCGGCAAGCCCTGTCTGCGCGCGAGCAGGTCCCAGACGGCGATATCGACGCCGGCGATGACCTGCGCGAACGAACCGATCTCGCCGCTCTGGATTGCCAGCACCTCGGTGGTGGCGGTCAGATGACGAAACAGCGGTTCGGCGCCGTCAAACGTTCTGGCGGTCGCAAGCGGCGCCAGCACGCTCTCGACCAGCCGCGCCCGGTGCTCGGCGCCGACCTGCGGAAAGTTGCACCAGACTTCACCCCATCCGCACGCGCCGTCCTCGTCCTCGGCGGTGACCAGCACCATCGGACGATTGCGCATGATGCCGAACGACGTTGTCACCGGCGTTTCGATCGGTGCCCGATAGACGCTGGCCCTGAGCGATTTCAGACGAAGCGGCTGTGTCATGCCTTCAGATCCATTTCGAGGTGAATGTAATCGCCGCGATAGCTGACATCGGCGAGATACACGATTGTTCCCTTTGCGTCGCACAGCACCCGCCGCACCTCTGCCATCGGCGTATTGAGCGGGATGCCGAGCAGGCGCGACGTTTCCACATCCGCCTTCGAGATGGTCAGTGTCTGGCGTCCCGATGCGATCTTCAGATCTGGCAGCGAGGTCAGCACCGGCAGTACCAGCTCGCGGCGGAAGCGGGTAGGGGCGCGGCGAAAGACACGATGATCGATGTAGATCGCGATGACGCAGTAGCGCTCGCCGTCGCGCGAATGCACGCGGCGCATGTGGAAATATTTCGGCGCCGCGATCCCGTCCGTCGGCTTAATCGCCGGACTCGCCACCGATTCCTCCAGCGTGGAATGCTCCGGCCGGTCGCCGCGATACATCTCGACCAGGTCGCCGAGCGTCGTCTCCACGCGCAGGCGGCGACGGGCGCCGGCCTTCTCGGTGACGAACGTGCCACGCCCGCGCTGCGGCGACAGCAGGCCTTCCTCGGCCAGCATGGCGATCGCCTGGCGCACGGTGACGCGCGCCACGTCGAACTGGGCCATCAGCATGTCGATCGACGGCAGCATGCTGCCCGGCGACCACTCACCCTTGTCGACGCGTTGTCGGAACAGGTCCGCCAGCTGCACATAGCGCGGGATCGGCGTCGAGCCGAAGATCGGATGCCCGATTTGCTTCACGGCTGTTGCGCCATCACTGTCGTGCCATCAGCTTCGCCGCTGCGGCGCCTTGCGCCGCCGGTCCTAAACATCCTATACATAGTATGTTTAGGATGTTAAGAGCGAAAACAACGAATATGCGTTCGGGGGAAGCGTGCGGCGGGTAGCCCTCATTCTTGCGCCCTGGCTCGTGCTGATTGCGGGCTGGTACGGCATTCACTACAGCGGCCTGATCAATCCTGCGCTGGTGCCGACCCCGCATGCGGTCGCGCAGCGCTTTGTCGAACTGGTGCAAACGCGCCTGCCGCTCGACATTCTGATGTCGACGCGCCGCGTCTTCATCGGCGTGCTCAGCGGCACGGTGCTGGCGGTGCCGGTCGGGTTCGTGCTCGGCTGGTATCCGAACGTCCGCCACTTCATCGATCCCTTGATCAATTTCTTCCGCGCGCTGCCGCCGATCGCGCTGATTCCGCTTGTGATCGTCTACTTCGGCGTCGATGAGCTCGCGAAGATCGTCATCCTGTTCTACGCCTCATTCTTCGCCGGCGTGATCGTGATGTACGAGGGCATCTCGCAGATCAGCCCCATCTATGTCCGTGTCTCGCGCACCCTGGGTGCTACCGACAGTGAGATCTTCCGCAAAGTGATCGTGCCGCTGGCGGTCCCTCATATGCTGACGGCGCTGCGCGTCGCGCTCGGCGTCGCCTGGGCGACGCTGGTCGCCTCCGAGCTGATCGCCGCGCAGCAGGGGCTCGGCGCGCTGATCCAGAATGCCGGCTCGTTCTTCCAGCTCGACATCATCTATGTCGGCATCATCTGCATCGGCTTCATCGCGCTGTTCATGGACCTCGCATTGCGGGCAATCGCCCGTCGCCTGGTCAGCTGGCAGGAGCGCATCGCATGACCGAGCCAAGGGTTCGTATCAAGTTCGACCAGGTCTCCGTGCAGTTTCCTGCGCAGTCGGGAATGATGCGTGTGGTTGACGACGTGAGCTACGCAGTTCGCGATCGCGAGTTCGTTTCGGTGATCGGTCCGTCCGGCTGCGGCAAGACGACGATGATGAACATGGTCGCCGGCTTCATGCAGCCGTCCTCGGGAACGGTCACGCTGGACGGGCGGCCGATCAAGGGGCCGGGACCCGATCGCGGCGTCATCTTTCAGGAATACGGCGTCTTTCCCTGGCTGACCGTGAAGCAGAACATCGCCTTCGGGCTCACGCTGCGCGCCAACAGAACGTCGGCGGCGGAACGCGAGGAGATCTGCAGCCGCTACATGCAGCTCATGGGCCTGTCCGACTTTGCCGACGCCTGGCCGCGCATGCTGTCCGGCGGCATGCGGCAGCGGCTGGCACTCGCCCGCGCCTATGCCGTCAAGCCGCAGTTCCTTTTGATGGACGAGCCGTTCGGCGCGCTCGATGCGCAGACGCGCACGGCGATGCAGGACCTGCTGCTCGATGTGCTCGCCGCCGAGGGCAAGACGGTGATGCTGATCACCCATTCGGTGGAGGAGGCTGTCTATCTCTCGCATCGCATCATCGTCATGACCGCGCGGCCCACGCGGATCCGCGAAATCATCGACGTGCCGTTTCCCTATCCACGTGACGCCGGTCTGCACGAAACCCCGGCGTTCGGCGAGCTGCGTGCGCATGTGCGCCAGCTCGTGATGCAGGAATATGCGCAGCAGGCAAAGCAGCGCCAATCGCAGTCCAATTGAACAACGAGGGAGGAAGCCATGATCATTCATCGTCGCGCGGTGCTGCAGGGCCTCGGTGCATCGGCCGGAGTCGCGGCATTCGGCGCGCCTGCGATCGCGCAGGCGAAGGCGAAGGTCCGGGTGGGTTATCTGCACACGCTCGCCGTCGATGGGCAGATGTGGCTCGCCAATCACCTCGACGCGTTCGGCAAGAATGCCATCGAGCCCGAGTTTCGCGAATTTCAGACCGGGCTCGAGCTGTTCCAGGCGATGATCGGCGGCAGCATCGATGTGCTCTCTACCGGTGCTGTGATCTCGAACTTCCCGGCGCGCGGTCAGGGAAAGATGTTTCTCGCCAATGCGGTCGAATTCGCGACGGCGCAGCTTTGGGTGCGTGAAGACCAGGGCATCAAGTCGTTTGCCGACCTCAAGGGCAAGCGCGTCGCGACGACGGCGGGCACCACGGCGCATGTGTTCCTGAACACCGCGCTGCGCGCCAACGGACTTGCAGCAGGCGATATCGAGCTGCTCAACCAGCGCATGCCGGATGCAGTGACCGCTTTCATCTCCGGCGCGGTACCGGCCGTGGCGCTGTGGGTGCCGTTCAACATCACGGTGCGGGACAAGGTGCCCGGTGCGAAGAAGCTGGTCGACGCATCCACCTATTATCCGCAGGCGGCCATCATGTCGGGATGGGCGACGAGCACGGACTTCCACACCAAGCAGCGCGACGTGCTCGTGCGCCTGGTGAAGGCCTGGTCCGTCGGCAACGACCTCTTGACCGGCAAGACCGACGAGGCGCTCGAGATCCTGCAGAAGAAGCACTATCCGCAGGTGCCGCTTGCCGACTTCAAGGAGCAGTTCCAGGCGCAGAAGGTGTTTCCGGCGCAGGAGTGGCGAAAGCTGTTTGCCGACGGCACGGTGACGAAGTGGCTGCAGCAGGTCACGGATTTCTTCGCGGTCGTCGGCAACATCGCGAGCCCGATTCCGGCGTCGCAGTACTTCGATCCGTCGATCTACATGGATGCCACGAAGGCCTGAGGCATTGGCGGGTTACGACTACATCATTGTCGGCGCCGGTTCGGCGGGCTGCGTGCTCGCCAACCGTCTCTCGGCGGATTCCGCCGTGCGCGTGCTGCTGCTCGAAGCGGGCGGGCGCGACCGCAATTTCTGGCTGAAGCTGCCGGTCGGCTACTTCCGCACGATCTACGACGAGCGCTTTGCGCGCATCTTTGAGACCGAACCATCGGAAGGGACGGCCGGGCGGGCGATCGCCTGGCCGCGCGGCCGCATCGTCGGCGGCTCGAGCTCGATCAACGGGCTGATCTTCATCCGCGGGCAACACCAGGATTTCGACGACTGGGAGCGCCTGGGCGCAACCGGCTGGAGCGCCCGCGATGTCCTGCCGTTCTTCAAGCGGCTCGAGCGCTACAACGGCGCGCCGTCGCAGCTTCGCGGCTCGCTCGGCGAGCTCGATGTTTCGGAGCTGCGCAACGATCATCCCTACTGTCGTGCCTGGGTCGAGGCCGCAGTCCAGTTCGGCCTGCCGCGCAATTCCGACTTCAACGGCGAGACGACCTATGGCGTCGGAGCCTACCAGCTCAGCATCGGCAGGCGCTGGCGGTCGAGCGCGGCGGCGGCGTTCCTGCGCCCGATCAGGCAGCGCACGAACCTGACCATCGTGACCAACGCTCACGTTACGCGCGTCCTGCTCGAGGGTACGAAGGCCGTCGGCGTGGAATATGTCGTGGATCGCAGCGTTCACTCCGCGCGCGCAGGGCGTGAGATCATTCTCTCGGCCGGCGCCCTTCAGTCGCCACAGGTGCTGCAGCTGTCCGGCATCGGCGACGCCGCGCATCTCAAACGCGTCGGCGTCGAAGCGGTCGTCGACCTGCCGGGCGTTGGCGCTAACCTGCAGGATCATTATCAGGCGCGCTGCATTCTTCATTTGCGGGACAAGCGGTCGCTGAACAACGATGTGCGCAATCCCCTCCGGTTGACGCGCATGGGGCTGGATTGGCTGCTGCACGGCCGCGGTCCGCTCACGGTGGGGGCAGGGCAGGTGGGCGGCGGGGCGATGACGCCGTACGCGCGTCACGGACGGCCGGATATCCAGTTCAACGTCATGCCGCTCTCGGTCGACAAGCCGGGCGAGCCGTTGCATCGCTACTCCGGCTTCACCTCCTCGTTCTGGCAATGCCACCCGGCCTCGCGCGGGCACGTGCGCATCCGCTCGACCGATCCGCTCGCGCAGCCGGAGATCGCGCCGAACTATCTTTCCGAGGAGATCGATCGCAAGACGATGGTGGAGGGCGTCAGGATGCTGCGCGCGATCCACGACCAGCCGGCCTTCCGCCAGTTGTGGGACGGGGAGGTGTTGCCGGGCGTCGCCGCGCAAAGCGACGCGGAGATCCTTGATTTTGTCCGCACGGCCGGAGGCACGGTGTTCCATCCGGTCGGCACCTGCCGGATGGGGGGCGACCCGATGGCGGTTGTCGATCCGGATCTGCGCGTGCGGGGTGTCTCAGGCTTGCGTGTCGCGGATGCTTCGGTGATGCCGACGATCACGTCGGCCAACACCAACGCCGCGAGCCTGATGATCGGCGAGCACGCGGCGGCGCGGGTGCTTCGGGAAGTAGGACAGCTTCCCTGACGTTTTTTTATCATTGCCGGGTCCAGGGATTGTCGGCTAAGAACCCGCACCGGTTTTTGTGGGCAACGATGTGTCAATCGGTTTGCCCCAAAATCCAGCGTGACAGGCAACGAGACGATGATTCGCGGGATTTCCAGCGCTGTTGACGGGGGGGCCGCTCAGGCCGCTTGCCCGCGCGCGTCCGCCCTCGCTCTCGCCATTTCCGGCCTTCTGCTTCTTAGCCGCCCCTGAGCGCCGTCTGGGCATGTCTGCCTGGGCACTCAGGGGTTCGCCGCAAGCTCTCCGGAAACCGAGCGCAGCCGATGGCTGGTGCCGCAGATTGAACAAAGGACTCCCATGACCTCCGCGACTCCGTCCAACCAGGACCGCGTCTATATTTTCGACACCACCTTGCGCGACGGCGAGCAGTGCCCCGGCGCCACCATGACCTTCGAGGAAAAGCTCAAGGTGGCGGAGACGCTCGACACCATGGGCGTCGACATCATCGAGGCCGGCTATCCATTCGCCTCCGACGGCGACTTCGAAGCGGTCCGCGAAATCGCCAAGCGGGCGAAGAACGCGGTCATCTGCGGCCTCTCGCGCGCGGCGCTGAAGGATATCGACCGCTGCGCCGAAGCGGTGCGCCACGCCCAGCGTGGCCGCATCCATACCTTCCTCTCCACCTCGCCGGTGCACATGAAGCACAAGCTGCAGATGGAGCCCGAGCAGGTCTACGAGATGGTGATCTCGTCGGTGACGCGCGCCCGCAACCATATCGACGACGTCGAATGGTCGGCCGAGGACGCGACCCGCACCGATTTCGATTTCCTGTGCCGCTGCGTGGAGGCTGCGATCAACGCCGGCGCGACAACCATCAATCTCCCCGACACGGTGGGCTACGCGGTGCCGGAAGAGTATTTCGACATGTTCAAGCGCATCCGCGAGACCGTTCCGAACTCGGACAAGGCGCGCTTCTCGGTGCATTGCCACAACGACCTCGGCATGGCGGTGGCGAATTCGCTGGCCGGTGTGCGCGGCGGCGCCCGGCAGATCGAATGCACGATCAACGGCATCGGCGAGCGGGCAGGCAACGCTGCGCTCGAGGAAGTCGTGATGGCGATGCGCGTGCGCAACGACAAGGTCCCGTACTGGACCAACATCGAAAGCACGACGCTGACCCATGCCTCGAAGCTGGTGTCGGCGGCGACCTCGTTCCCGGTGCAGTACAACAAGGCGATCGTCGGCCGTAACGCGTTCGCGCATGAGAGCGGCATCCACCAGGATGGCATGATCAAGAACGCCTCGACCTACGAGATCATGCTGCCCGAGACCGTCGGCGTGAAGGGCACCTCGCTGGTGATGGGCAAGCACTCCGGCCGCGCCGGCTTGATCCACAAGCTGGAGGAACTCGGCTACAAGCTGTCGCGCAACCAGATCGATGACGTGTTCGTGCGCTTCAAGGCGCTGGCCGACCGCAAGAAGGACGTCTACGACGAGGACATCGAGGCGCTGGTCGACGAGCAGCTTGCCCATGCCCAGGACGTGATCAAGCTCGTCTCGCTGACGGTGATCGCCGGCACCCATGGACCGCAGCGGGCGACCATGAAGCTCGACATCGACGGCCATCCGCGGATCGAGGAGGCGGAGGGCAACGGTCCTGTGGATGCGGTGTTCAACTGCATCAAGGCGCTGGTGCCGCACGAGGCGAAGCTGGAACTCTACCAGGTGCACGCCGTCACCGAGGGCACCGACGCCCAGGCCGAGGTCTCGGTCCGCCTGTCGCACAACGGCCGCTCGATGACCGCGCGCGGCTCCGACCCGGATACGCTGGTGGCATCGGCGAAGGCCTATCTCGGCGCGCTGAACAAGCTGGTGATGAAGCACGAGCGCGACCGGGCTCACGCGGCCACCGCGGCAGAGTAGGGGCCTGCCACAGACGAACGAAACGTTGCGATCGCCGCCTCAGGAGGCCCTAAGGCAGGCCCACGGGGCGGTGATGGCCGCCAGCGGGGCCGGTGTTCCGGACCACGGGGGCCGGCCGATCGCAAAGAGATTGAAAACACGCGGGAAAACGCCGCTCGCCTTGCTGGACAGGCCCGGTCGGCTTTGCTAAACGACCGGCTCTTCGAGGCCTTCGGGCCCTCTTAGGGCGATTAGCTCAGTTGGTAGAGCAGCTGACTCTTAATCAGCGGGTCGTAGGTTCGAGCCCTACATCGCCCACCAATCAGATCAATACCTTAGCGAGAGACACCGTTTGAGTAGGCCGAATTAAAACGGCTTTTCAAACGGTCTTTTCAGGCGCCTAACTCTCGATAACGTGACGAGTCGATGACGTTGATAAGCGAATACCAATTCATGTGAGTGTCGGCATGGAGGGCGTCAGCCCGTTGCCAAACCCGACACTCGTCGTTCAGCGGAAGGATTGGATAGCCATGGAAATCTCTCTGACGCCGATGGAGTTTGCGCGTCGGGCGCGCGGGCTCTACGCGAACCGGGAGGCCGTCGTTGATGGCGATATGCGGCTGACATATGCCGCCTTCTTCGAGCGCTGCGACCGCTGGTCCGCGGCCCTGCAATCGATGGGTGTCACGAAAGGCGATCGCGTCGCATACATCGCTCCGAACACACACGCGCATCTCGAAGCATATTACGCCGTGCCGCAGATCGGCGCGGTGCTGGTGCCGATCAACTATCGCCTGCTTGCTGATGATTTCGATTACATCATCAACCATTGTGGCGCAAAGGTCGTCTGCGTGCACAGCGACTACATCGAAGCCGTGCAAGGCATCCGTCAGAAGCTCAAGACCGTGGACCACTTCGTCGCCCTCGAAGGCGCAGGCGCAGGCTGGATCAATTACGAGACGACGCTCGCAAAACATCAGCCGGAGTTCGACAAGACGGACATTGCCGAAGGCGACCTTCTGACCATCAATTACACAAGCGGAACGACGGCGCGACCCAAGGGCGTGATGATCACCCATCGCAATGCCTATCTGAATGCCCTGGGAACGCTGGCGCACCATCACATGACGCCGGCTGACCGCTATCTGTGGACCTTGCCGATGTTCCACGCCAACGGCTGGACCTTCACCTGGATCAATACCGCGCGAGGGATGACGCACGTCTGCTTGCGACGCGTGGAGCCAGGGGCGATCTATCAGGCGCTGAAAGACGAGCGCATCACCATGTTCTGTGCGGCGCCCACTGTGCTGATCGGCATCGCCAACGCGCCGGCGGCGATGCGCGCGGGCGCGCCGCGCGGCATCCGGTTGTTCACGGCCGGGGCACCGCCGGCGGCTGCGACCATCGAACTCATCGAACGCGAGCTCGGATGGGAGCTGACGCACGTGTACGGCCTGACGGAAACATCGCCGTTCATCACGATCTGCGAACAACTGCCCGAGCACCAGACGCTGCCGCTGCAGGACCGGGCACAAATCAAGGCACGCCAGGGCGTCGAACTGATCAGCTCCGGTGAGCTGAAAGTGGTCGACGAGCATGGCAACGAGGTGCCGCACGACGGCGAGACGCTGGGCGAGATCACGGTCCGCGGTAACGTCGTCATGAAAGGCTACTACAATGACCCCGAGGCGACGAATGCGGCGATCAGGAACAACTGGTTCTATTCTGGCGACGCTGCGGTCGTGCACCCGGACGGATATGCCGAAATCCGCGACCGCTTCAAAGATGTCATCATCTCGGGGGGTGAGAACATCTCATCGGTCGAGATCGAGGGGTGCCTCCTGCGGCATCCTGCGGTGCAGGAGGCAGCCGTCGTCGGCATGCCTCACGAGCGGTGGGGTGAATCACCACATGCATTCGTCATCCTGCGGCAGGGTGCAAAGGCAACGGAAGACGAACTGAAGCTGCACGTGCGCAATGCAATTGCGCACTTCAAGATGCCGCAGCGGATCAGTTTCGTCGACGAGTTGCCGAAGACGGCAACGGGCAAGGTGCAAAAGTTCGTGCTGCGAGCCGGCAAGGCCGGCATCGTTCGCCAATAGAGCTGTCGCGGCGGTGGCCGGCTGCCACGTGGCCTAATGAACCGGATCCAGCACGACCACCGGTATCTCGCGCTCGGTCTTGAGCTGATAGTCGGCGTAGGGCGGCCAGAATTCGAGCGACTTTTTCCAGAGTCGTGCGCGCTCGTCGCCTGACGCGGTTCTAGCGCGCGCGGTCATCTTCTTCGTTCCGACCTGGACCTCGACCTCGGGGTTGGCGAGAAGGTTGCGATACCATCCCGGGTGTTCGGGCGCGCCGCCCTTTGAGGCGATGATGAAGTAGCTGCCACGGTCCGTTCCGTAATACAGCGGAAAGATGAACTTGTCGCCGGACTTGCGGCCGGTGGTGGTCAGCAGTAGCGACGGTACAGTAACCTCACCTTGTTTGGGCAAGGTTGTCTTGTACATGTGTCCGTCGGTCCCGCCGCTCGAAAGATAGCGGTTCGCGTGTTTGACCATCCAGTCCGGCAGGTTCGGAGCGAGTTTCGCTTCAGCCATCGCGGTCTCCTTCAAAGCTGCGGGGAGCATACCATCAGGCAACGGATCGGCCAATTCCGCAAGAGCAAGCCGGACGGCTTCGTAATAGAGAGCTCCGGAGTTCCGGAAATTGCGTCGCCAGCGCGGGTTGCTCAGGTTGTCTCGAATTTTAGCTTGCTGCGGATGTTCTTGATGAACCAGATGCCGTCGTCGGCCATGCGTCGACGGACCTTCTCGGTCGCCGCCTGCGGTTGGGTCATGCCATGGATGCGGTCGAACGTGATGATCAGGCCGTAGCGTTCGTCGAGCGGAAACTGCCGGGCTGGCGCTTCTATTGATGGTCCAGCAGTCCAAGCGTTCGCTTGGCGATGATGTTGTTCTGAATCTCGGTTGTTCCGCTGTAGATCGACATTGCCTTGTCGAAGAGAAAGACGCGTGTCGTATCCTTCTCGATCTGGCTGAATTCGTCACCCTCCCAGCCGAGTCCCTGAACGCCCATGATCTCAATCAGGAGTTCTTCGCGCTCCTGCGTGAGGCGTGCCTTCGCATTTTTGATGACTGACGCAGACTCGTTAGGGCCGCGCCCGTCCCTGGTCTCATCCAGCATTCGCCGCTGCAGCAACTGCAGCGAACGGAAATCCATCATGTGCTTTGCAATGCGGGCCCGCAGATCCTTGTTGGCGATCTGACCGGACGCATCGATTTCAACATAATCTCGTGCGACGACACTGAGCGGACGGACGTCGCCGGCAACGGAGAAGCGATTGTCGGTGACCGTGTTGCGCTCGAATTGAAGCAGTCGCTTGGCGATGCTCCATCCCTTGTTGAGCTGGCCAACGAGGTTCTCTTTCGGCACTTTTACGTCGGTGAAGAACACCTCGGAGAAATGCCATTGACCCGAGATGAGTTGAATTGGCCGGACATCGACACCCTTCGACTTCATGTCGATCAGGATGAAGCTGATGCCTTCCTGCTTGCGGCTTTGATCGGTTCGAACAAGGCAAAAACACCAATCGGCATATCGACTTCCTGAAGTCCAGATCTTCTGGCCATTGATCAGGTAGTGATCCCCTTCGTCTTCGGCCTTGGTTCGCAGGGACGCGAGATCCGAACCCGAGCCTGGCTCCGAGTAGCCCTGGCACCATCGAACTTCGCCGCGCGATACGCGCGTCAGGTGCATCTGCTTTTGTTGTTCGTTGCCGTATTCGAGAAGGGTAGGGCCGAGCATGCTCGTTCCAAAACCCTCCACCGGATTGAACGCGCCGCTTGCGAGATATTCGCGCTCCAGAAGTCTTGCCTGCTCGGTGGAAAGGCCTCCGCCGCCATATTCGACCGGCCATCCCGGCGTGCCCCAGCCTTTCTGGACAACGCGATCCTTCCACAATTTCCAGTCGGCCCCTTCAGGATAGCGGGGCAGGGTGCGGTAATACTCTTCTATTTTTTCGCGCAACGATGCCGGGAAGTTCTCTTGTATCCAGCCCCGAACTTCATCGCGAAACGAGTTTAACTCCCCGGCGGTTGCATCGGCGAATGTATCCATCGACTGGCTCCCCGTAGTTCGTGTTTTGCGCGACAGCTTTCACCAAAGAACAAAAAATCGCAATGTCTCGATCATGGTGCGGCAAAGTTTCAAGGCTGCTCCGCACCCTGACAATTGAGCCACCCCCGCCGATGGCCTAGGTTGTGGCAGCCGCTCGTTTTTCGCTCGGCTTCGGCGCGCAGGTGAAGGCTCACATTGAGCGACGTTCCGGCGTAGCGCGCGCGCCCGGCACATCATTCTCGGAGCCGCAGCCTGATCGCGGCTCGCTCTCTTCTCGACAGGAGACAATCGACATGAAGCTCGGACGGCTTGGCGTGTGGTACGGCACCGATAAACTCGACGGATCGCAGCTGCGCGATTTCGTACGCACGGTGGAGAAGAACGGCTACTCGACCCTGTGGTATCCCGAATCCCGGGGTTACGAATCGATGTCGCTGGCGGCGACACTGCTATCGAGCAGTGACAAGCTGGTGATCGGCAGCTCGATCGCCAACATCTATGCACGCGATTCCTTCACCGCGCAGCGCGCCATGCTTTCGCTGAACAAGCTCTACGGCGACCGGTTCATTCTCGGTCTCGGCGTCAGTCATATTCCGATGGTCGAGGGCTTGCGCGGCCATCGCTACGACAAGCCGCTGGCGGCGATGGGCGCCTATCTCGACGGCATCAACAAGGGCGCACCTGCCGGCGAATTTCCGCCGGTCATGGTCGCGGCGCTCGGACCGAAGATGCTGGCGCTGAGCGCAGCAAAATCGCGTGGCGCGGTTCCCTACAACGTGACGCCGCAGCATACCGCGAAGGCCGCCGCGATCCTCGGGCCGTCGAAGTGGCTCGCGGTGGAGCAGAAGGTGACGCTCGAGACCGATCCCGCGAAGGCGCGGGCGATCGGGCGCAAGGAGCTGTCACGCTACCTGGTCCTGCCGAATTACCGCAATAACTGGCTGCGCGAGGGCTTCACCGAGGCCGAGCTCGCCGATGGCGGCAGCGACCGGTTCATCGATGCGATGGTCCTGTGGGGCGACGTCGACACGGTCAAGCGGGGCTTAAGGGAGCACTTCGCGGCCGGCGCCACGCATGTCTGCCTGCAGCCGGTCCACGCGGATGGCGATTTCGCCGCCCGCGACCGGATGCTGGCGGCGCTCGCCGATACCTGATCAGAGCAGATCGGCGACGGCGTTGCGGTAGCGGCGCATGGAGTCGATATGGTCGGCCATGCTCCGGCCGGCCATGCGCTTGTGGTGGTAGCCGCGGAAGGTGTTGTGCAGCGTGATATGCGTGACGCCGGCCTTCTTCCAGAAGCTGATGTCCTCGCGCCAGTCCTTTTCAGCGCCGGTTCCGGTCGAGGTCCAGACTTCGATGCCAATCGACGCCGGATCGCGTCCCTCGGCTTCCACCAGTCGGCGTAGCTTGTCGAATTCCGCGAGGGCTTTCGGTCCGGGTGGTTCAGACAGCATGATCCAGCCGTCGCCCCATTTTGCGATCCGCTGCAGCGTTACGTCCATGTGGCCACCGAACCACAGCGGAATCCTGCGGCGCGGCGGCAGGGGGGTGATGCCGGCGTCCGGAACACGGTGCCACTTGCCCTCGAAGGTGATGTAGGGATCGGCCCACAGCGCCTTCATGACCTGGACCTGTTCCTCGGACCGCTTGCCTCGGTTGTGGAAGTTCTCGTCGAGGCCGACGAACTCCATCTCGTTCCAGCCGACGCCGATGCCAAACCGGAAGCGGCCACCGCTGAGCAGGTCGAGGCTTGCGGCCTGTTTGGCAACCAGCACGGTCTGGCGCTGCGCGAGAATCAGCACCTGGGTGGAGAGTTCGACCTTTTCCGTGCAGGCCGCGATGAAACCGAACGCTACAAAAGGGTCGTGGAAGAGGCCGAGTCCGCCCCCACGGCCGCTCTTCGGATTAGCCGGATTGCCGCCAAGCACGTGGTCCGCCAGCGAGAGACCGTCGTAGCCTTCGGCCTCGGCCAGTTGTGCATATTCGCGCACGGTCGGGCCATCGCCGCCGATGTCCCCGAAAGGCAGAGCAATTCCGAGATGCATGGTCGGTTCCTTGCTTTGGCTGGTGGCGGCTCACCCGCTAGTGTCCCGAATCCGAAGTTCGCTATACTTTGCAGCGAGCTGAGAGCGAACTTCGGATTGGATCAGGACACTAGCAAGCCTATGATTCTAGTGTCGTTTATGGATCAGAAATTCGCACGATGGACTCGCGGCAAGGATGGTGCGAATTTCTGATCCACGACACTAGTGCGGTGAATTTGAAATTCCTGCCAACTTCGCGGCGAGTCCTGCGCAGGAATTTCAAATTCAAAAACCGCACTAGAAACATAAAGTTGCTAGTGCTCCTTATGTTTCCGAAGTTCGCATGTAGAGTGTGTCGCCAAGTGATGCGAACTTCGGAAACGGAGCACTAGTCTATAGATTTCGGTGACGGGTGCCACGGTATCGGCATCACCGGCGCCAACCGGGAGCGTGTGTTGATCAGGCTGGGATACAAGGCTTCGGCGGAGCAGTTCGCGCCGACCAAGTTGCTGGATTTCTCGTGCCTTGCCGAGGAAGTCGGTTTCGAGTCGGTCTTTGTCAGCGACCATTTTCAGCCATGGAAGGATATCGACGGCCACGCACCGTTCTCGTTGACTTGGCTCGGGGCGCTGGGCGCAAGGACCTCCCGCGTCGTCATGGGTACCAGCGTGCTGACGCCGACTTTCCGCTACCATCCCTCCATCGTCGCCCAGGCGTTCGGCACGATGGGCGCGATGTTCCCGGGACGCGTGGTTCTGGGCGTCGGCACCGGCGAAGGGCTCAACGAAGTGCCTTCGACCGGCCAGCCCTGGCCGGAATTCAAGGAGCGCTTCGCGCGCTTGCGTGAGGCCGTAACCCTTATCCGGACGCTCTGGACGCAGAACCGGGTCAGCTTCGAAGGCCAGTACTACAAGACCGAGAAGGCAACGATCTACGATCGCCCCGACACGCCGGTGCCGATCTACGTCGCGGGCGCGGGTGCCCTCGTGGCGCGTTATGCCGGCCGCCACGGCGAGGGATTCATCTGCACGAGCGGCAAGAAGCCGGAGCTCTACACCGAGACGCTGTTGCCAAAGCTCGCCGAGGGACTTGCCGCGTCGGAAAATCCGTCGCGGCCGTACGACCGCATGATCGAGGTGAAGGTGTCGTTCGACACCGACAAGATACGTGCACTCGAGGACACGCGCCACTGGGCGGCGCTGGCGCTGACGCCCGAAGAAAAGATGACGGTAGAGGATCCCGCCGAGATGCAGCGTCTCGCGGATGCGCTGCCGCTGGAGCGCGCTGCCAGTCGCTGGATCGTGTCGAGCGACGCCGATGAGCACGTCGAGCGGATCGGCTACTATGTCGGTTTGGGTTTCCGGCATCTGGTATTCCACGCGCCGGGACCGGACCAGGCGCGCTTCCTGAAGCTCTACGGCGAGCACGTGCTGCCGCGCCTGCGCAAGCGTTTCGGCTGATTGCGGGGTTAGTGCGGTGAGTGTAGAGCGTAGCAACGCCGTCGAGATCCTCGCGGTCCCCGGCATTCCGCTGGTGCGCAAGGACGACGATCTCGTTGTCCTGATCCGCGAGGGGTTGGCGCGCGGTGGCATCGTGCCGCGTGGCGGCGACGTCTTCGCGCTCGCGCAGAAGGTCGTATCCAAGGCGGAAGGGCGCATGGTCGAGCTTGCGTCTGTGAAGCCGTCGACTGAGGCGATAGAGCTCGCCGAAAAAGTTCAGAAGGATCCGCGCCTCGTCGAGCTGATCCTGTCGGAATCGGTGCGCGTCGTGCGGGCGAGACCGGGCCTCCTGATCGTGGAACACCGGCTGGGGTTCGTGATGGCCAATGCAGGCATCGACCAGTCCAACGTGACCTCACCCGGAGGGCCTCAGCAAGTCCTGCTGCTGCCGGTCGATCCCGACGGCAGCGCCGCGAAACTAAAGTCGCGCTTGTCGCAACAATTCGGCGTGCCGGTGGCGGTGATCATCAACGACAGTTTCGGCCGTGCCTGGCGGCGCGGAACCTGTGGCGTGGCGATCGGTGCGGCCGGCCTGCCGTCGCTGATGGATCTGCGTGGCTCGCCCGATCTGTTCGGCCGCGAGCTTCAGGTCAGCATAACCGGCTATGCGGATGAGATCGCCGCCGCAGCTTCGCTGGTGATGGGGCAGGGTGCCGAAGGCCAGCCCGTCGTGGTGGTGCGCGGTCTGACATGGTGCGGTTCAGAGAAAGGCGCGTCCGAATTGGTGCGCCCGGCCGCCGAGGATATGTTCCGATGAACAAACGATTGGTTGTCGCGCTGTCCGGCGGAGTCGGTGGCGCGAAACTCGCGCTAGGTCTAAGCCGCATTTTACCCGCCGACGAACTGCTTGTGGTCGCCAACACCGGCGACGATTTCGAGCATCTGGGCTTGAGCATCTCTCCCGACATCGACACGTTGACCTACACCCTTGCGGGCCTGGACAATCCCGCGACCGGCTGGGGCCGGCGTGACGAGACGTGGTCGTTCATGGACAGCATCGGCGCGCTGGGCGGCGAGGACTGGTTCAAGCTCGGCGATCGCGATCTCGCGCTGCACGTCGAGCGCACCCGGCGCCTGCGCGCGGGACAGACATTGTCCGAGGTGACCACCGACGTTTGCCGGCGCCTCGGCATCGGCGCCCGTGTCTTACCGATGAGCGACGACCGCGTGCGGACACGTGTGCGCAGCGACGTAGGCTGGATCGATTTCCAAGACTATTTCGTGCGCCAGCAGTGCCGGCCGGTCGTCCATGAATTGGCTTTCGATGGCGTGACGCTGGCCCGCCCCAACGCTGACATCGTTGCAGCGCTCCGCTCTGGGAGCGTGCGGACCGTGATCATCTGTCCGTCGAATCCTTTCATCAGCGTCGAGCCGATCCTGGCGATCCCCGGCATGCGCGATGCGATGAAAGCAAGTAACGCGCCGATCGTCGCGGTATCGCCAATCATCGGCGGGGAGGCGGTCAAGGGGCCAACCGCGAAGATGATGCGCGAGCTTGGCCTCGAGGTCAGCGCCGCTGCCGTGGCTGCACGCTACGGCGATTTGCTCGACGGCTATATCATGGACGACGCCGACGCCGATGGCGTCGGCACGATCGGCGCGCGGGTCACGATCGCAAAAACCCTGATGAAAAGCCTGGATGACCGCGAGGCGCTCGCACGGGTGACCCTTGACGCTGCGGACGCGCTGGCCTCGCGGTGATGAGCGATATCTGGGCGATCATTCCGGTCAAGGAATTCGATGGTGCGAAGGGTCGGCTGTCGAGCCTGCTGTCGGCGCCACAGCGGCGTATTCTCGCCGAGACCATGCTGACCGACATGCTCGACGCCGTTGCCGGCTCCCGGCTTCTGGCGGGCGTGTTGATCGTCACGCTCGATCCCCACGCGACGGCACTTGGCAAGAAGATCGGAGCGCGGATCGTCACCGACGGCGCGCGGGACGGACATTCCGGCAGCGTGAACGCGGGCCGCCGCATTCTCGCGGCCGAGGGGCGCGGCGGCATGATCACGATGCCCGGCGACATTCCAGCCACACGCGCCGGCGAGATCGACGCAGTGTTGTCGGAGCATCTCGCGGCTCCATCGTTCACGATCTCGCCGGCGCACGACGATCTAGGTTCGAATGCGGTTGCTTGTTCGCCGCCGGAATCGGTGCCGCTTCGCTTCGGTGACAACAGTTACTTCCCGCACCTCGACGCGGCACGTCGGCAAGGCATAGAGCCGACGATCATCCGTCAGCCGGGCATTGCGATGGATATCGATCATCCGGTTGATCTCGCGGCTTTCCTGCGGCTGCCGCAATCAGCTGGCACCCGGACACGCGTGCTGCTCGACGAACTCGGCGTGCGTGCGCTGCTCGCCGAGCGCGGTATCGCTTAAACCACAGCCGCTTTCCTGCGCGGTGGCGTCAGCACGATCGGTTCCAGCTCCGCCGCGACCATAGACGCGGCCCGGCGCGTTTCCGGCACCGACCGATAGAGCGTGTCACGTTGCATCGGATCGCGACCGATCGAGCGGATGAGTGCCTCCATCTCATGCGGCGGAAATTCCTGGCCGTGCTGAGTGCCGGCGGCGCGGGAGATGCTCTCGTTCATCAGCGTGCCGCCGAGATCGTTGGCTCCGGAGTTCAGGCAGATTGCGGCGCCTGCCGGCCCCATCTTCACCCAGGACGTCTGGATGTTTGGAATCAGCGGATGCAGCGCCAGCCGCGCAACCGAATGCATGGCGACGGCTTCGCGGAACGTCGGTCCGCGGCGCGCCATGCCGAGGCGGTACATCGGCGCTTCCATGTGGACGAACGGAAGCGGCACGAACTCGGTGAATCCGCCGGTTTCTGCCTGCAGGTCACGCAGCGCGAGAAGATGCTTCGCCCACGAAGCCGACGTTTCGACGTGACCGTACATGATCGTCGAGGTGGTGCGCAGTCCGGCCCTGTGGGCGTCGCGCTGCACGTCGAGCCATTGCCGGGTGTTGATCTTGTCCGGGCAAATGAGGGCGCGGATGTCATCGTCGAGGATCTCGGCCGCCGTTCCGGGCAGGGTGCCTAGACCGGCAGCCTTTAGTTTCGCGAGGAACTCGCTGATCGACAGTCCGAGCGTCGCCGCCCCTTGCGTCACTTCCAGAGCCGAGAAGGCGTGGATGTGCATCTCGGGGACGACGGCCTTGATTGCCTTGCAAATCGCTTCGTAGGTGGCGCCGGTGTAGTCGGGATGGATGCCGCCTTGCAGGCACACTTCCGTCGCCCCGCGATCCCACGCCTCGACCGAACGACGCGTGACTTCCTCGAAGGCGAGGTCATAAGGTGCGCCGCGCAGGTCCTCGTGGGTGCGGCCTTTCGAGAACGCGCAGAACTTACACTTGAAGTAGCAGATGTTGGTGTAGTTGATGTTGCGGTTCACGACATAGCGCACGACGTCGCCGCTGACCGCGCGGCGCAGTGCGTTGGCGGCCTGCGTGACGTGACGGTAGTCGGCATCGCGGGCCGCGAACAGGCGCACGATGTCGTTTGCGGTGAGTCGTTCACCCGATGTCGCGCGCTCGACGATCCTTGCGATCCCGGTGTCGACGCCGCGGGCCAGCACCAGCGGCGCCGGTGGGAGCACGGTGTTGCCCGGCGCCCAATCGTCGTCGCGCGCAAAACCTTCGGCATCGCTCATGCGCCGCACGCGCGTGGCGATGTCGGGAGCGAGCCACGTCTCGGCGACGCGCGCGTACGCGGGGTACACGGGCAGGCGGTTTACCAGCAGCTTGCCGGCCTCCGCACTCTTGCGGGCGAGCTCGGCGATCGCGGGCCACGGCGCTTCGGGGTTCACGTGATCCGGCGTGACCGGCGAGATTCCGCCCCAGTCGTTGAGCCCCGCATCGACCAACCTCTGATAAACGCCGGGCGACAGGTTCGGAGGCGCCTGGATATTCATGTCGGGCCCGAGGATCAGACGTGCTGCAGCGATGGTCCACAGCAGGTCGTCGAGATCGGGCTCTTCGGAATTCGCGAGCTTGGTATCGGGTTTTGCCCGAAAATTCTGGACAATGACTTCCTGGATATGACCGTGGGCTGCATGCAAATCGCGGATTGCCTCCAGCGCGTCGATCCGCTCGTCGCGGGTTTCGCCGAGGCCGATCAGGATGCCGGTGGTGAACGGAACCTTCAGTTCACCAGCCAGGCGCAAGGTCTCTAGCCTGACCGCAGGGTGCTTGTCGGGCGAACCGTAATGCACGCCGCCTTGCATGCAGAGCCGCTCGCTGGTCGATTCCAGCATAATGCCCTGGCTGGCGGTCACCTCGCGCAGGCCGGAGATCTCCTCGCGCGTCATCACGCCGGGATTGGCATGCGGCAGCAATCCGGTCTCGCGCAGCACCAGCGCACACATCGCGGTCAGATAGGAGATCGTCGTTTCGTGGCCGAGCGCCTTCAATGCGTCGCGTGCGGCCTGGTAGCGCAGCTCGGGCTTGTCGCCCAGCGTGAACAGCGCTTCGGTGCAGCCTGCGGCCACACCGGCGCGAGCGATGGCAAGCACTTCGTCGGGCGAAAGGTAGACGGGTTTTCCCGCGCGCGGCACATCCGCGAACGTGCAGTAGTGACAGACGTCGCGGCAGAGCTTGGTGAGCGGAATGAAAACCTTGCGCGAGTAGGAGATCAGCCGGCCGTGTCCGGAATCGCGCGAGGCCGCGGCTTCCGCCATCAGCCCGGCCAGCGACGCGTCGAACCGCCGCCGTGTCGCCTCTGTCGCCATCATGATCCGTCTCCGCCTGCCGAGCGTCGCCTGCCGTCGCGGGACATACTTGCCGCCATCCGCTCGCAGGCGCATGGTGTCGCATCAAGGCGCGCGTTGCAATGCAAGGAAGGATGCAACAAATGCAGATCGGCTTCAACGCACCGACCGCCGGACCGATGTCGGCTGCCGACAACCTTGCGAAAATCGTCGTTGGTGGCGAGGCGATGGGCTTCGACTATGCGACGTTCAGCGACCACCTCGTGATTCCGACCGAGATTGCGGCCGAATATCCCTACAGCGCTTCCGGAGAATTCCCGGCTGGCTCCCACGGCGAGCGGCATGAACAGCTGACGGAGATTGCCTGGATCGCTGCGAAAACAACACGTCTGCGCCTCGTGACATCCGTCATGGTGGTGCCGCATCGACCGGCCGTGCTGACCGCTAAAATTCTCTCGACCATCGACGTTCTCTCGAATGGCCGGCTGACGTTGGGGATCGGCGCAGGCTGGATGCGCGAGGAGTTCGAGGCCATCGGCGCGCCGGACTTCGACGCGCGTGGAACCGTGACCGACGAATATGTGCGAGCCTTCGTCGAACTTTGGACCAGAGATGCGCCGAAATTCGACGGCAAGCATGTTCAATTCTCCAACATCGGCTTCGAACCGAAGCCCGTGCAGAAGCCACATCCACCGATCTGGGTCGGAGGCGAGAGCGGCCCGGCGCTGCGGCGAACGGCCCGTATCGGCGACGCGTGGTATCCGATCGGCACCAACCCGCAGAATCCGCTCGACAGCCTGACGCGATTCAAGACCCAAGTGGCGCGCCTGCGCAAGATGACCGCCGAAGCAGGGCGAGATCCGAACGCGGTTGCCCTGACATTGCGCTGCACGGTGTTCGGCGAGACCGCGCCGCCGCAGGCCGGTGACGGCGAACACCGTCTGTTCGCCGGTGCTCCGGCGGACGTCGCTGCCGACATCCGGGCGCTGCGCGACATGGGCGTCAGCTGCCTCGATTTCGGTTTCGGCGGTTCGACAGCCGACGAAGTGCTCGCTCGCATGGGCAAATTCAGGGCCGAGGTTCTGCCGCTCGTGTAGGCGTTCAGCTCCCGAGCTGACGGATCAAGACGGCCCAGCGATCGAGTTGCGGCAAAATGGTGTCGGCCTTCGCGGACTCGAGACTGATGACCACGCGCGTGACGCCGTCGTCGCGGTCGCGCTTGAGCAGGTCGAGGTTCTCCGTGGCGCCCCAGATCGTGATCGGCACCGACGCCAGATCGCGGTTCGCCTCGGACGCCATCTCGCGGAATTTCGGCAGCAGGGCCTGCACGTCGGCGTACTGGGTGCGTGCGCGGTGAGGCATCCAGCCGTTGCCGTAACGCAAGGCCCGCCGCGCGCCGTACGGGAACGCGCCGCCGACGAGAATCGGCGGATGCGGCTTTTGAACGGGCTTCGGCCACGTCATCATCGGATCAAAATTCACGAACTCGCCATGATACTCGGCCTTCGACTTCGTCCAGATCTCCTTCATGGCCTCGATGCGCTCGCGCGCCAGCTTGTGGCGGCTAGCGAAGACGGTGCCATGGTTGGCCATTTCGTCCTCATTCCAGCCGTTGCCGACGCCGAACAGGAAACGGCCGCCCGAGATCTGGTCGATCGAGGCGACCTGCTTCGCGGTCTGGATGGGATCGCGCTGAGCGATCAGGCAAATCCCGGTGCCGAGCAGCAGCGTCTTGGTCACTGCCGCTGCCGCGCCCAGCGACACGAACGGGTCCATCACGTCATAGTATTTCTTCGGCAGATCGCCGCCGCTGGGGAAGGGCGTCTTGCGGGTCAATGGAATGTGGGAGTGTTCAGGCGTCCAGAGTGAATCGAAGCCACGCTGCTCCAGCGCCAGCGCCAGTTCGGTCGGCGACATCGAGTAATCGGTGAAAAACATGGCCGCACCAATGCGCATTGCTCTTTTCCCTGCTGCTGTTGTTGTCAATTTGTCGTGGCGATCTGCGGACGTCTCGGCCACCGCGCCTCCGCGCGCGGCAGAACCTGTTCGATCAACATGCGGGTCTGGGTCAGGATCGTATCGTCGTCGCTGCCCAGCGGGCGCAGGATAAATTTTGATACGCCGGCCTCGACGTATTCGGCGATGCGCGCGATGATCGCGTCGGCGTCGCCGACTGCGAATGCGTGTGTGGCGTCACGTCCCGTGCGTTTGGCGTAAGCCTCCATCGCCTTGCCGACGCCGGGCGAGTCCCGGTTGCCGAAGTGGAAGGCAAAGCCCGCGCCGTAATGATCCTCGTCAATCGATCGGCCGGCTTCGGCGGCCGCGACCTTGATTGCGGCCACTATGCGACCGGCCTCTGCGGGCGGGTCGCCGCCGGCCTGCCAGCCGGTCCCGATGCGGGCCGTGCGACGGATTGCGGCGTCGGTCGATCCGCCGATCCACATCGGCAGATCCGGCTGCACCGGCTTCGGCGCGATGGTGGCGCCCTTCAGTCTGTAAAAGGCGCCATCGAAGTCGACCGACTCCTCCCGCCACAGGCGGCGGATGATCTCGAGGCACTCATCGCTCTTGCGACCGCGCGTCTTCGTGTCGATGCCGAGCGCCTGCCATTCGGGGCCCAGCGGGCTGCCGATGCCGAAGGCCGGCAGCAGGCGACCCTCCGACAGCGCGTCGATGGTGGCGCACTGCTTGGCCAGCAGCACGGGGTCTCGAAACGCCAGCGACACGACGTTCATGCCGAACCGCATGCGCCGCGTGCGGCCTGCCAAGGCAGCCATCGTCGTTATCGATTCGAGGAACGGCTGGCGGCCGACGATCCGGTCGGTCTGCCAGATCGAATCTGCGCCGCCTTCTTCGCACATGTCGATCCAGCGCCAGTATGCGGCTGCGCCGGAGAACGGAAACTCAGCACAGCCCAGCCCGATCGCGACACCCATGCTCGCTGGTCCTTCTGCCCTAGGCTGCCACGGCGGCTTTGACGCGGGGCGCCACGTCGCGCACGAAGCGTTCGAGACTGCCGCTCATCTGCTCGGGCCGCAGGCCCGGCGGCACGGCCCAGGTCACGAGGTCGGTGATGCCGTACTCGCGCACGAACGACGTCAGCTCCTTCACACAATGCTCGACGTTGCCGACCACCCATGTCTGGGGGATGCTGGCCTCGCGCGTGTTGCCCGAAACACCGCCGGCGGCGCTCTCGTCCTTGTTGAAACTGCGATAGACTTGGCCGCGATAGCGCTCGGCGGCGCGCACGGCCGGCCAGTCGCGTTCGGCGTCGTCGGTCACGAGGCAGGAGCGGATGATGCCGACGCGATAGCTGTCGGGGTTTCGGCCCGACGCCTTCAGCGTCGCGCGCCACGGATCGAGCACCATCGTGCGCGCGCCCTGCGGCAAAAAGTTGCTGTCGAAGCGTGCCGCCCGCTGTGCGCCGGGCTCCGACATCGCGGCGATCCAGAGCGGCGGTCCGCCCTGCTGCACATAGCGCGGCCTGATCACCACATCGTCGAAATCGTAGCGCTTGCCGTGAAAACTGAACTTCTCGCCGGTGAAGCAGTGGCGCAGCACCTCGATGCCTTCGTCGGTGAGCGACACGCGACGCGAGACGGGTAGACCGAAGCCGCGGAATTCGTGCGGCGCGTAGCCCATGCCGACGCCGATCTCGATCCGGCCGTTGCTGATATTGTCGAGCACCGCGAGATCCTCGGCCAGTCGCACCGGATGGTTGAACGGCATCAGGCAGACATCGCTCGACATCCGCACGCGTTTGGTGCGCGCGGCGATCGCGCCCGCCATCGGCACCCACGACGGCAGGTAGCCATCTTCGAGGAAGTGGTGCTCGGTGAACCAAACGAGGTCGAGGCCGACGCCGTCGAGCATCACGACCTGGTCGAGGATCGCAGCATAGAGGCTCGGCATGTCCATGCCGGAGTCCGGCGTGTTGCGACAATCGTAGACGGCGCCGACGCGAAGGGCTGGACGCATGACGCTTGTCCTCAGTTCAGCCGTGCGGCCTTCGCCATCGTCTCGATCGCGTCGAGCTGGCGTGAACGCACGCTGAGCGAATCCGCGCCGCTGTCCTCCCAGGCGCGGTAGCGTTCGCGGATGCGCGCGGGTGGTCCGACCAGCGATTTCAGATCGACCCACTCGTCCGGCACGGCGGCGATGGCTTCGTCCTTGTGGCCTGCGAGAAACAGTTCCTGGATGCGTTTGGCGGCGTCACCAAAACCGCGCCTGACCATGACGTCGTTGTGGAAATTCTTGGTCTTGTGACCCATGCCCCCAACGTAGAGCGCCACTTCCGGCTTGAGGCGCGCCAGCGCTCCCTTCACGTCGTTGTCGACCTCGACATGGACGGAGGCGTGGATCGCGAAATCCTTCAGGCTCTTGCCATTGCCAGCGCGGCGGAAGCCTTCCTCCAGCCACGGGCCGTACTCTTCCATGGCGCCGGGCACGAAACCCATCGGCAGCCAGCCGTCGGCGATTTCAGCCGTCAGCTTGACCATCGATTCACCGCCGGTGGCGAGATAGATCGGGATGTCGGGATTCATGTGCAGGATCGACTTCAGCGGCTTGGCGAGCCCGACCGAGCCCTCGCCCTGATAGGGCAGGCTGATCTCGCGGCCCTCATGGGTCACGGGTCCTTCGCGCTTGAAGATCTTGCGCATGATCGCGACGTAGTCCTTCACGCGATAGTAGGGCTTGCCCCACGGCTGGCCGTACCAGCCCTCGACGATCTGCGGTCCCGAGACCCCCAGACCTGCGATGAAGCGGCCGCCGCCGGCCATCGCGTCGATGCTGGCGGCCGACATGGCGGCGTTGGCAGGCGTGCGCGCGGCCAACTGCATGATGCCGGTGCCGAGTTTTATGCGGCTGGTCTT
Source organism: Bradyrhizobium sp. LHD-71 (assembly GCF_031157255.1). Lineage (GTDB taxonomy): Bacteria > Pseudomonadota > Alphaproteobacteria > Rhizobiales > Xanthobacteraceae > P52-10. The sequence goes on from NZ_JAVIFX010000006.1 coordinate 310,606, forward strand.
GGCAGCGAGAAAGGCAAGTGGCGTGATCGCGTCGGACCCATAGGCTTCGGCCGACCAAACCGAGTCGTAGCCCAGCTCTTCCGCGCGCTGCACGAGTTCGACCGGCACGTTCAATTGCGCTTTCGAATAACCAATCGACAGGCCAAGTTTCATTGTTATGTCCTCCCTGGCCTTAAGGATACGAAGCGTTGGGCTGCTTGAACAAGCGGCGTGCGCCGGGACGCTGCCATGAAAAGGCGTCTCCCCCGATGGCCCGTGCGCGTGCCATGATCGCCTCCTGAAGGCGCCGATCAACGCGCCACGATCCGGGAGGAGCCGTCGCCATGAAATTCGCCCTGCACTTCGGCAACAACATGTTTCCCGACCCGGAAGGTGCGCGCCGTCTGGTGCGCCTGGCGGAGGCGAGCGGTTTTGACTCCGTGTTCGCTGTCGAGCACGTCGTGTTTCCCGAAAACTACAGCAGCGTCTATCCCTACGCGTCGAGCGGCCGCTTACCGGGCGGTCCGTCGGCGAAACTGCCCGATCCGCTGATCTGGCTGACCTGGGTCGCCGCCGCCACCACGCGGCTGCGGTTCATGACGGGCGTGATGATTTTGCCGCAGCGCAACCCGCTGGTGCTGGCCAAAGAGGTCGCCACGCTTGATTATCTCAGCGGCGGTCGGATCGACCTCGGTATCGGAGTGGGCTGGTTGAAGGAGGAGTTCGACGCACTCGGCGTTCCGTTCGAGCGTCGCGGCAAGCGTGCTGACGAGTATATTGCCGCCATGCGCGCATTGTGGGCCAGCGATGCTGCCAGCTTTGCGGGCGAGTTCGTGAACTTCGACAAGGTCAGCTCAAATCCCAAGCCCGTCGCGAAATCGGTCCCGATCGTCATCGGTGGCCACTCTGAGGCGGCTGCCCGCCGCGCCGGCCGCCTGGGTGACGGCTTCTTCCCCTCGATCGGCACCCAGGTCGACATCATGCCGCTGCTTGACCTTGTGCGCCGTTCGGCCGAGCAGGCGGGCCGCGATCCATCGAAGGTGGAGCTGATCCTCGGTTGCCCCGGTGCCCTGCCGAAATCCGGCACCGACCCGCGCGCGGCCGTCGAGGCGCGCATCGCGCACGGAGCAGGCCGCCTTGCATTGCCGGTGACGGCGTTCCTGCCCGATCTTGAAACAACGCTGGCCCGTTTCGGAGAGGAAATTATCAAGCCTTACGCGAATGCGTGAGGCGCAACGCGTCGACGCCAAGTTTCAGCTCAGCTCAGCTCAGCGTCGGGCCGGGCCGCCGGATCGAATATCCAGATCGTCTCCCCCTGCGAGCGCACGCGATGAGCGGGCAGGTCGGTCTCACGCATTGCTCGCGCCGCGATCGCCTTCTTCGCTGCGCCGGCGACCTGAAACAGAACCTCCCGGCTCGAGGCCAGCGCCGGGAACGTCAAGGAGATCCGCGGGACAAGCGGCTCGAGACCCGCCTTGGGCACCGGAACCACCCATCTGTCCGTGACTGTCAGGGTCTGCTGCCCGGGAAACAGCGATGCGGCATGTCCGTCAGTGCCAAGACCAAGCATAACGAGGTCAAACAGCGGGATCGCGGGATCCAGTGACTTGGATCCGTAAAAGGTCCGCAGCTCTTCTTCATAGGCCAGAGCCGCATCATCAAGGCTGACGTTCACGGTCGGAACGACGTGGACATTCTCACGGGGCGCGCGACCGTCGAGCAGCAGGCGTCGTGCCGTCCCCATGTTGCTGAGCGGGTCGTCCGGAGGCACGAACCGCTCATCGCCGACGAACCAGTGGACGCGAGACCAGGGAATGCGCGACGCGTAAGGTTCTGCGACCAGCAGCTTGTAGATCGGGAGGGGGCTTGATCCCCCGGTCAGGCAGACACTGGGCCGTTCGCTGCGATTGATCAACGCAATCAAACGCTCTGCGGCCAGCAGTGCCAAATGATCCACGTTATCAGCGGAAATAATCTTGAGGCTCACCGTGAAGGCCTTTCCTGGTCGAGCTTGTAGACGTCGATCGCTGTCGCGCGGAACAGGGCCGCCTTCTCGCTCTCGGTCGCGCCGGCAACAAGACGTTTGCAGGCATTCCAGAACGCCCGATAGCTGTACATGCCCTTGTCGACGGGAAAATTGCTTTCGAACATGCACCGTGCCGGCCCGAACAAGTCGATACCCGTCTCGACATAAGGACGCCACGCATCTGCGAGCTGCTGTGAGGTCGGGGGCTCGATGCTTTCGTGGAAGTCGAAGCCGCCGACGCGCATGCCGAGACCACCAAGCTTGAGCCGGGTATTGGGCAATCTGGCCAGCGCTTTCAAACCGTCTTTCCAGCTTGCGAACATCTCCTCGCGCTTGCCCCGATAGGGTCCGCTCGCCACCGGACCACCGAGGTGATCGATGACGATCGTTACATCGGGGTTCGCGATCGCCAGCTCGAGCAGTTCGTCGTGTTGCGTCTGGTAAGCCCAGACGTCGAGCGACAGGTTTTGGCGCGACAGGCACCGCACCCCTGCTCGAAACCGCGGATTGGTCATGAGGTGCGGCGGCGGCAGGATACTGCTCGACCGGACCTCGGCGTGCGGGTGCCACGCCACTGAATTGCGAATGCCGGCAAGCCGGTGACCTGCGACCTCGCGCATGGCGTCAAGGACGGCCGAGACATCGGCTCCCAGTGTGAGATCGGCACCTGCCACGATCCCGGCGCATGCATGCAGGCCTCGCCCGTCGGCGACTGCTGTGTCTGCCGTGTCGACGACCGCTTCGACCTCGCCGACGGGCTGCAGCGCCGCTGGCCCCGATGTCCGGTAGGCGTGGCGGCACTGCACGAACACCGTCGCAACGACGGCGTGGCCATCATTTGCATCGGTCAGAAGCTCGGGCAGCAAGTACTTTTCGCCATCTCGGTCCCACAAGTGGTGATGAGGGTCGATGATCGTCAGATCGGGATCGAGGATGTCCTCGACATGGCGGGCGAGCCACGACGGACGAACGTCGAAACCGGGCTTTGTCATGATGTCTCGTGCTCCGTTTCGTAAACATAACGAACTTGCTAGGCATCGTTCAAAGGCTAAGATCATGAGCGCACAAAGGTGCTCGAATTGAAAGCGGCGCCCCGGGGGGAGAGACATGACGCTCGGCCGCACGAGAACGCGTAGAGATGTCCTGTTGGGTGGTCTTGGATGCGCCGTTGCTGGCGCACTGTCTCGACCGGCCATCGCACGAACGTCCTGGCCGACCAAATCCGTCAAGGTCGTCGTGCCTTATGCTGCGGGTGGGGGTGCGGATACGTTGTGCCGCCTGCTGTGCGGCCATTTGCAGGATGCGCTTGGGCAGCCCTTCGTGATCGACAATCGCGGTGGCGGCGGCGGCACCATCGGCGCCGGTGCCGCCGCGAAGGCTGAGCCGGACGGTTACACCGTGCTTTACGATGCGACCGCGTTTTCGATCAATCCGGCGCTGCTTTCCGCTTTGCCTTACGATACCTCGAAGGACTTCGTTCCGGTGTTTCTGGCCGGAGTGGTGCCGAACCTGCTTGTCGCCAATCCCTCGGTCCAGCAGTCGACCGTCGCCGAAATCATAGCGGCTGGAAAATCAGACAAGGGTCTCGACTGGGCCTCGTCCGGAAACGGCACCGTCCAGCATTTGTCACTTGAGCTGTTCCGCGCGCAAGCCGGCATCAAGCTCAATCACATCCCCTACAGGGGAGGCGCGCCGGCCCTGAACGACATCATCGGCGGCCATGTCAAATACATGTTTTCGAACGCGGCCGCGTCGACACCTCTCGTCCTGTCCGGAACGCTGAAGGCAATCGCCCATACCGGCCAAGGACGCCTTGCCTCGCTTGCGAACGTGCCACCGGTGTCCGACACCTTGCCAGGCTTCGTCACCCATGAATGGAATGGCGTGTTTCTGCCGGCCGGCACGCCGAAAGACATCGTCGATCGATTAAACGCCGCGCTGAACGCCGCAATCGCCGCCCAAGCCGTGGTCGAGCGAATGGCGCAACTGAGCGTGACGGCCAGGGCAAACACTCCGGCCGAGTTCGCATCCTTCGTCGCGGCGGAGATCGAGCGATGGGCCAAGGTGATACGCGAAAGCAACATCAAGAGCGAGTAGCGTTGTTGAAGGCGGCATTAAAAATGACGCGACATCAGCGTTCACTCGAGCTTGATGCCGGATTCGCTGATCACCTTGCCCCACAATTCGATCTCGTCGTCGATTTCCTTGCGGAACTCTTCGGGAGTGTTGCCGATGATTTCAAGGCCTTGCGCACGGAGCACCTCGCGCACCTTGGGATTTTGCAAAGCTGCGACAATCGCGGTATTGAGCTTCTGAATTACGGTCGGCGGTGTGCCGGCGGGGGCGAAGAAGCCACCCCAATGTCCGGCGGCAAAGCCCGGAAAGCCCAATTCCGCAACGGTTGGGACATTCGGCAGCAGCGGAGACGGTCGCGCACCGGTGACCGCGAGCGCGCGCGCGTTGCCTGACTCGATTGCCGGCATAGCGGTGAACGGTGGATCGAGCAGGACGTGAATTTGGCCGCCCATGACTGCGGTGAGCGCCGGCGCCGATCCGCGAAATGGCACATGGGTCAGCTTGATGTCTGACTTTGCCGCCAGATAAGCGCTGGCCAGATGTCCCATCGTGCCGACGCCAGCGGATCCCATATCCAGCGCGCTGGGTTTCTCTTTGGCGTAGGTTATCAGTTCACTCAAGGTTTTTACCGGCAGCTCCTTGTAGACGAGTACCGCATATGGCCCCCAGGCGGCTTTGGTGATCGGGACCAGATCCTTGCGGACGTCGTAGTTCAAATTTTTCTTGAAGCTGACGTCGATCGCCAATGCGCCGCTATGAAAGAGGAGCGTATAGCCGTCGGGAGGCGACCGTACGACGGCCTCGGTGCCGATCACAGTGCCGCCGCCAGCGCGATTTTCGATCGTGATGGACTGGCCGAAGCGGCTTGCGACGTTCGCCGCGATGGTCCGCGCAATGATGTCGGTTGCGCCGCCGGCTGCGAACGGGACAATGACATTGATGCGCTGCTCGGGGTATTCGGCATGAGCGGTGCCAGCCTGGATTGCGATTACGACCGCCAAAGCGGCCAGCACGGTCTTCATTCCGGTCATCTGATCCTCCCCCGCTGTGGTGCCTTTGCGGCTCTGGTCGTTTACGTTCCCTGCTCGGTTCTTCTTGCTCTTATTATCGCTCACCCTTGACGGTCGGGCATTTGACAATGAAACGGTTCATTGCGGCAAGAGCCATACGAACCAGTATGATTTTAGTGTCGTTCATGGGCAACAATTCACTCAGCGGTCTCGCGGAAACGATGGGGCGAATTTCTGACCCACGACTCTAGTCCCAGGCCGTCCGATACGACTTGAAGCGGGATGGAATCTTCTGGATCGCCCGCACGCATTCGCGCAGCGCTTCGAAATCGTCGTCGGCCGAGATCTGCAGCATGACCGAGTCTGCATAGCCGCCGTAACGCGCCTCGATGGCAGCCGGCAGGCTGGCGTAGTCGGCCACCGTGGCGAACAGGTCGATCTTGTCCTCCGGGATCTGCTCGGCCATCTCGCTCCAGCGGTTCTCGCGTGGAAACGGATTGAGCTTTTCGCCTAGCCATTCGAGATCGTGCAGGCGCAGCACGTCCCAGTAGGCGCGCGTCGAGCAGTAGAACGAGATGCGATAGCGCGCGTATTGGCGCGCTTTCTCGACGGCCTCGGGGTTGCGGCCCGTGGCGATGAAGCCGTAGCCACCTGCGATCACTTCAAGATTCTCGCGGGCGCGGCCGCCTTTCACCAGCCCTTCGTTGAGGCGGGCGGCGGACACTTCCATCAGATATTTCTTCGTCGAGAACGGATGCAGGATGACCGCGTCGGCCGCTTCTCCAGCCAAACGCAGCATCATCGGGCCGACGGTTGCGAGTGCGATCGGGATGCGCCGCAGTCCGTTCGGGCGCGGCGAGAAGTTCGGCGTCATCAGATCGAGCTTGTAGGTCTTGCTCTCGTAGGCGAGCGGAACCTCTTTCTCCCACGTCCGCCAGATCGCATGCAGCGCGCCGATGTAGTCGCGCATGCGCGGCATCGGCGGCGTCCACGGGATGCCGAAGCGGCGCTCGTTGTGCGTTTTCACCTGCGATCCGATGCCGAGCATGAAGCGTCCGCCCGAGGCCTTGTGCAGGTCCCAGGCATTGTGCGCCGTGATCGTCGGCGAGCGCGGAAACGCCATGGCGACGGCCGTCGCGAGCTGGATGCGGTCCGTCGCGAGTGCCGCGGCGGCCAGCGGCAGGAAGGCACTGTGGGCGTTTTCGGCTGTGACGATGGCGTCGAAGCCCGCTTTCTCCGCCAATTGTGCGACCTTTTGCGCTTCCCGCAAATCGTTGTTCGGAATCTGAGTGATCACCCGCACGACTAGCCTCCCGTCCCTGTGTCCTGTTGCTGGCACCGGCTGTGGTCGCGCGGCACGCGGACTTGTTAGCTTGTCCGATCGTCCGCTAGCGGCGGCGGCATGATCAGCATCGGCTTTGGACGCACACTAGACGCGCGAAACCAGCTGGTGCAAGCTAAATGAACCGTTTCATTTGGGTCGGGCGTTTGCTCCGACCGCGCCGACGGATGATCGCGCGCTCACGCCGGCGGTGGCGCGCAGGATTTGCGGATCAGCAGTTCGGTCGGGAAACGCACCTGGCGTCGCGGCGCACCGGGAGAGCGGATGCGGTCGAGGATGAGCTTGGCGCTGGCCTCGCCGACCGCGCTATAGCTCCAGCGAATAACGGTGATTGGAGGGTTCATCAGTTCCGCCAGATCTGAATCGCCGCACCCGATGATCGATATGTCCTGCGGAATGCGCAGGCCTTCAGTCGAGACGGCACGCAGGATTCCCGGCAGCATGTTGACGCCACCCGCGACCACTGCCGTCGGGCGCTCGGCGGTCAGCAGCAGCGATGACACCGCCATGCAGGCATAGTCGGCCGCGAAGCTGTCGGAGCAGATCAGTTCGGGGGCGGGCGTGAGGCCGCGATCACGATGGGCGTCGATGAAGCCGCCAATGCGCTCGCGTCCGGACAGCACGGTGGTGGAGCCCGTGACGAGCGCAATGCGCTTGTGGCCGAGATCGAGCAAGTGGCTGACGGCGCGGTGCATGCCGTCGCGCTGGGCGATCAACACGCTGTCGATGTGCGGCGGCGCCTCACGGTCCATCAGCACGATCGGAATCTTGAGTGCGCTCCGCATCTCGGTGAGCTGGACATTGTCCTCGCAAGCCGACGTCATGATCAGCCCGTCGAGCCGACGCGACAGCGATTCCAGCAGTTCGACCTCCCGCCGGGGGCGGTCTTCGGACGCCCCGACGACCAGCGTATAGCCGGCCTCTTGAAACACGTTTTGCGCGGATTTGACGAAGTTCGCGAGCGCCGGAACGGTGATGTCTCGCAGGATGATGCCGACCGAACGCTTTGCACCGCTGCGCATACCTTGGGCGATGGAGTTCGGCGCGAAGTTCAGCGTCGAAATGGCAATCTCGACCCGCGCTCTGATACTTGGGCTGACAGTCTTGTTACCGTTGAGAACGCGCGAGACGGTGCCGACCGCAACATCCGCGTGGCGTGCCACGTCCTTGATGGTCGCGTGTTGCGCTGCATTCTTTTTTGCCGCGCGGGCTTTCGGCGACGCCCTGGTACCCATCGCGTTCTCCTGTCCGGCGCTCTATGCCGATCGCGCCGGAGCCTCGCGGCGCCGTCCGCTGAAACGTTTCGTCCTGCGCCGAGATCGATCTCGCAATCTAGCATCGTTCGCTGTTTCCGAGCCAGCTTAAGAGGGCCGCTTGCTTTGTCCAGTAATCCTCACCCCGTACGTTGCGTTCGAACATCGCGGTTGAAGGATCCGGGAGCGTACCGGCCTTCGATCTAAGGTGCCGTGGAGGAGAAGTCGCTCGGCCGCAAGCACTTCGCCGAGCGTCGTCGCGAAGCCGTCGGCTGACGCTGCCAATCGAAGGTTTGACTATTCGAACTCATGTGCCACCATCCTTGCAAAATATCCCTGATGACGTCGCATTTCAGCACATGCTCCTTTCGCAAAAATTTGGATCGATTGGCGGAGTTGACTTGACGAAAATGGGATACTGACGCTCGGCAGACATGACGAAAGCCCTGCTTGCGGACGACATTCAGCCGATGGCCACGACGTCCACCGTTGCCCGGTCCGCGTCTGGCGTCCGGAAAGATCAAGGCGATTGGTACGGTAGCGGATGAACGAACCAGCGTTCAAAGAAGAGGTCGATCAAGACACAAAGCGATTCAAGCGCGATGCCGAATAATTCAATTTAAAACTCGAATAAGCTATATGCGCTCCTTTGGCTGCGGCTACTGAGCACACGAGGTGGTCCACCGCACCAGTTTGCGGACGCCTGTCATAGGGTAAAAACAACCGGCGCATTGTCGCCGTCCGTGGGAGAATTTCGATGCTCCGGCATATCGTTTTTGTACTCGCCTTGCTTGTCTCGCCGTTGGCGAACGCTCAAGATTACCCGACGCGGCCGATCAAGTTAATCGTACCGTTTCCGGCCGGTGGGCCGGCGGACATTTTCGCTCGTTCGGTGGGGCATAAGATGCAGGAGCTGCTAGGGCAGCCGGTTATCCTCGATAACCGAAGTGGCGCGGGAGGCGTCACTGGCATCGACGCCGTCTCGAAGGCCGAGCCCGACGGTTACACAATCGGAATTGGCAGCGCCGGTCCGCTCGCGATCAGCGCCAGTCTCTTGAAGGTCGTTCCGTTCGATTCGACGAACGACCTTGCGCCGATTGGGCTTGTCGTGCGAGTGCCTGAAATCGCTGTCGTTGCATCGAATGTGCCTGCCAAGACGTCTGCCGAATTCGTGGCGCTTGCAAAAGCGTCTCCTGGCAAAATCAACTTTGCCTCGACAGGTACTGGAGGAACGACCCACCTCGCAGCTGAACTCTACAAGATCAAGGCGGGAATCAACATCGTGCACATTCCGTATCGGGGTGCGGCACCTGCGGTGACCGATATCTTGGGCAATCAGGTCCAGCTGATGTTCGCCGACATCCCGGTACTGCTGGAGCATGTGCAGGCGGGCACATTGAAAGCTATCGGCACCGCAAGCAAAACGCGTGCTCCGGTGCTACCCGATCTGCCGACTTTCGAAGAGCAGGGCACCCCGGGCGTTCTGGCCGACAACTGGTACGGTCTCGTGGCGCCGCCGAAGACTCCGCCGGCAATCATCGCCAAATTGAACAAGGCCGTAAACGACGCGGTCAAGTCGGCAGACGTGAAGAGCAAGCTGGAGCCCTTGGGCGCAGTTATGGGCGGTGGCACGCCGGAGGAGTTTGGCAAACATCTCGTCGACGAGCGTGCGAAGTGGGCCGAGATTATCAAGGCGGCAGGCGTCCCGCAGCAATAGGACTGTCGGTTACAACGACTTTTGCGCTCTCAGCCGCGCGATTGACGCCGAGTCGTATCCGATTTCCTTGAGCACAGCATCTGTATCCGCGCCGAGAGCGCGCGGTGCGGACGTAACCTTCGATGTGCCGTGCGCCAGCTTGAACGCGGCGACCGGGACGGTGAAGCCGCCATCGACGCCATCCACGTTCCGGTGCTGATGCAGGAATTCACGGCTAGCGATCTGCGGGTCTGACAACGCCTCCGGCAGCGTGCGAACACGCGCAGCAGGCACATGATTGGCCTGCAGGTGAGCTTCCCATTCGTCCGCGGTCTTGTGTCGAAGAAGCTCTGCCAACACAGACATTTCATTCGCCTTGTCGTCATGGCGCTGATCATTGTTGGCCTTCGCCATATCCGGGCGGCCAAGAAGGGTCCAAAGGCGCTTCTGCTGACGGAGATTGCTTGCGCCCAGCATCAAAAGGCCATCCCTGGTCTGGTAGCAGCAGTTCGTCGCATGGGGGTGATCGTTTCCGTTTGGTGTCGGCGGATGCCCTGTGCGCAGATAGCCTGCGACGTGAGAGGCGGCGAGCATGAACGCGACGTCGTTCATGGCGAGATCGATGTGTTGGCTCTTGTTGGTGCGCTCGCGCTGGAATAGTGCACTTGCAAGCGCGAATGCTGCCATCGTGCCTGTGGCGTAGTCGATCGCGGGCGCTCCGATCTTGATCGGATTTGCCTCGCGCGTGCCTGTCATCGCCATCAGTCCCGTGGTCGCTTGGATGACGAAGTCGTATGCTGTCTGCTTCCCGCGAGGGCCGTCCTGGCCAAAAGCCGAGATCGAGCAATAGATCAGCCTGGGTTGGATGGCGGTAAGAGCTTCGTAGCCGAGGCCTAGAGCGTCGAATGCTCCCGGGCGATAATTCTCGACCAGAACGTCGGCGGTCTTGATCAGCCGTTTGAAGGCTTCGCGCCCTCCTTCAGTCTTGAGATTGAGGGTGACGGAGCGCTTGTTCGACCCTTGCGAGAGATAATAGATGCCCATCCCGTCGCGGCTCAACTGACGGTCGCTGCCACTCATCCGGCTTTGGTCGGGCTCGTTCGGGTCCTCGACTTTGATGACATCGGCACCGAACAGCGCGAGCTGATAGGACGCAAAAGGCCCCGCAAGCACATGAGTCGCGTCGATCACGCGAATACCTTCAAAGGGACGCATGCGGGAGGTTCCTCAATTGGCGCGCAAAGTTGCGCTTATCTAAACGGATAGATTCGCAAGAGCGCAAGATCATGTGGTTGCTGGCGGTTTCTCGCTCGCATGGCGCCCGTTTTTCCTCAGAATGTGCGGTCGTCGGCCGGCGAGGGAGCTGCCGCGAGATGTTCTCGCAGCCGCGAGCGTGCAGGCACCATCCGATCTCTCGCTCTCACTTCTTCTGCAAGCGCCCCGTCTTTATGAGGAAGTCGCGTTCCAAGTTAGCCAATTTCTCGACTTCGGCAGTGACGGCCTGTGCATTCGTGAGCAGCTTCGTCTGCATGATGCCGCCCGTCTTCGCGTACTCGGCTTCGATTTCAGGGTCGTTAAGGGCTGCGTTGAAAGCAGCTTCAAGCCAAGCCTTGCGCTCCGGTGCAACACCGCGCG
>NZ_JAVIFX010000007.1 GCF_031157255.1 Bradyrhizobium sp. LHD-71
GTGTCGTTTATGGATCAGAAATTCGCACGATGGACTCGCGGCAACGATGGTGCGAATTTCTGATCCACGACACTAGCGTCATTCTCGCTTGCATGGCTCGCCCGCGCTTGTCAAAACAGGCGATGCCTTGCACGCATGCAACTCTCTCGTCGATGGTCCAAAGCGCGTGACAGCATTCACGCTTGCGCATCTGTCGGACCCTCACCTTCCGCCGCTGCCGAAGCCGCGATTGCGCGAGCTGCTCGGCAAACGCGCGCTCGGCTATGTCAACTGGGTCCGCAATCGCAAATTCCGTCACGCACGCGAGATCGTCGATGTGTTGACGGCCGACCTGCTGGCGCAGGCGCCGGATCATATCGCGGTGACCGGCGATCTCGTCAACATCGGCCTGGAGGCGGAGTTCACACCCGCAATCGACTGGTTGCGCACGATCGGTTCGCCACACGACGTGACACTGGTGCCCGGCAACCACGACGCCTACGTCGCTTCGACCTGGCCACGCGGCGTCGACGTATGGCGCGACTACATGCGCGGCGATGGCGCCGCGCATGCGAGCAACCTGCAATTTCCTTTCGAGCGCCGTCGCGGCCCATTGCTGCTGATCGGCACATCGACCGCTGTGCCGACGGCGCCGTTCATGGCGACCGGACGGCTCGGGGCGCGGCAGATCGCAGATCTCGAAGCGCTGTTGTCACAGCATGCGGCCGACGACGCTTTCAAGGTGCTGCTGATCCATCACCCGCCGCGCTCGGCCCGATCGCGCCGGCACAAGCGGCTGACCGACGCCAGCGACCTGCTCGGCGTGCTGCGCAGGCACGGCGTCGATCTGATCCTGCACGGACACGATCACACCCATTCGCTGACGTGGTTCGACGGCCCCGCGGGCCGGATCCCGGCGGTCGGCGTTCCGTCCGCCTCCCAGGTCATCGACGGCAAGCACGATCCTGCAGCCTATAATCTGTTTCGCATTGTGCGAGACGGCCATGCCTGGCATTGCGACTGGAGCGTGCGCGGCCTCGCTTCGCCTGAAACCGGCGTGGCGGAGCTGCGGCAACAGGAGCTGCGCTGACGGGGGTTACGCTAAGCAGCCGTTGCTAGAACGAATAAAGCGCCGCGATCATGGCTGCTGCGAACAAGGCGACAGCGCCGACCAGAAGACCTGCGAGGAACGGCCAGACGCGTGAACGCCTGCGCGGCATCGGAGCCGCCTGACTGACCTGCACCGGGACGGCAAGCGCGTGTTCTCGCTCGATCATTCGCCGGGCGACATAGTTGGTCACCGCCTGGACAATCACCGGAACGTCGTTGGACTCGGCCAGCACGATGCGCCCGTATCGCGTATCCTGGACGAGGCGATAGCTGCGCTTGTCGCGCCCCATCACCACGTGCGCAACGACGTCGACCCACAGCCGCGGCGGATCGCCCCGGCTGATGCCGCGATCGAAAAGGTCGATGCTTTCCGGAATCTCAGAAAACAGCGGGTCGAGCGCGTCCGAGAGAATCTCAAGGCGGGCAACTTCCGCATCGCGCAGGTCGACCACGACCCCGGTGCGGTCGGCAGCTTCGATTCGGGCCTGACGCAGGGCGTCGCGCAACCGACGCGGACGGCCCTCACCCGCATTATCGGCAGTGCCAGTGGCTCCGTCGCTCATGAATAATCCCGTGTTTCCGGAGTGTTAACTTAGCAGTAACCATTCAGGAAACCAAGTAACTGGAACCCGGACGACCGGTGCGGACAGCCTCGTCACAGGCTGCCCGAGCAGCTTACCCCGACGCACTTCGCTCAAGACGAAAGAGGCCCTGGCCGGCGTTGCACCGGACAGGGCCTCTTGGATGATCAAGGCTGCGGAGAAATCCGCGACCTTATGGGTGGCAGGTCAGACTATCGCCTTGCGCGGCTCCTCGACGATCGAGAAGCGCACGTTGCAACGATGGCGGTTCTTCTCCGACAGCGTGCGCCAGGCAGTCTCCGCCTCCTTGCGCGACGGGAACGGACCTTCCACCTGAGCCGTCCCATGCACGAGCTGGTGGAAGTTCAACGACCGGAATTCGCCGCCAACGACCCAATAGTGAGTGCCGTGCATTTTCGCCTCCTTTTATTCCGCGGCTTGCGCCTTGGGTGACGACTTGAACTGAGCAGCCTCGGTCGAATCGTGCAGCGCCGTCGTCGAGCTCTGGCCGCCGGTGATGGTCATCGACACGAGATCGAAGTAGCCGGTGCCGACTTCGCGCTGGTGGCGCGTCGCCGAGTAGCCGTGCTGCTCGGACGCAAACTCCGCCTGCTGGAGGCGCGAGTAGGCGGCCATGCCTTCGCTCTTGTAGCCGCGTGCAAGTTCGAACATGCCGTGGTTGAGCGAGTGGAAGCCCGCCAGGGTCACGAACTGGAACTTGTAGCCCATCGCGCCGATCTCGCGCTGGAACTTGGCGATGGTGGCCTTGTCGATATTGGCTTCCCAGTTGAACGAGGGCGAGCAGTTATAGGCCAGCATCTTGTTCGGATAGACCTTGTGCACGGCCTCGGCGAACTCCTTCGCCTCGTCGAGGTTCGGCGTCGAGGTCTCCCACCACAACAGGTCGGCATACTTCGCGAAGGCGATGCCGCGCTTGATGCAGTGCTTGAGGCCGGTGCCGGGCTTGAGGTGGAAGAAGCCTTCAGCCGTGCGCTCGCCGGTGATGAACTCGCGATCGCGCTCGTCCACATCGGCGGTGATCAGCTTGGCGCTTTCCGCGTCCGTGCGGGCCAGCACGAAGGTCGGCGTGCCGCAGACGTCGGCAGCAAGCCGCGCCGCGATCAGGTTGCGCTCATGCGCTGCGGTCGGGATCAGAACCTTGCCGCCCATGTGGCCGCACTTCTTCTCCGACGCGAGCTGGTCTTCGAAGTGGACGCCGGCCGCGCCTGCCTCGATGTAAGCCTTCATGATCTCGAACGAGTTCAGCGGACCACCGAAGCCGGCTTCCGCGTCGGCGACGATCGGCACGAACCAATCGATCTTGGCGCCGCCTTCGGAGTGCTCGATCTGGTCGGCACGCTGGAAGGTCTTGTTGATGCGGCGGGCAAGCTCGGGGCCGGCGTTAGCCGGATAGAGGCTTTGGTCCGGATACATCTGACCGGCGGTGTTGGCGTCAGCCGCGACCTGCCAGCCCGAGAGGTAGATGGCGTTGAGGCCGGCGCGAGCCTGCTGCATCGCCTGGTTGCCGGTGACGGCGCCCAGCGAGTTGACGAAGGGCTCCTTCTTCAGCGACTCCCAAAGACGGTTCGCGCCCTTGGTGGCGAGCGTGTGCTCGACCTTCACCGAGCCGCGCAGCTTCTCCACTTCCGCAACGGTGTACGGGCGGGTGATGCCGTCGAAGCGCCCCTTCGGCGCGGGAACCAGATCGTCAAACGTCTTCGCCATCATTTTCTCCTTACATTCTTGACAAGGCGGGTGCGAAACCGTGTCGCGGAGATAACGCCAAAGCGATTACGTTCGATAGATACTGGTGGACGGGAATCGTGAATTCTTGTAACATCCATACTTGTGATAAATGTCATTTTGTAAATTTTGTAAAAACCCAGGGCTGAACCGCATGGCAACGCGCCCAACTGCCACCGAAACGGGAAGAAAGCTGTTCGTCGGACCGCGTTTCCGACGGATCCGGCAGCAGCTCGGCCTGTCGCAGACCCAGATTGCCGAGGGGCTCGGCATGTCGCCGAGCTATATCAACCTCATCGAACGCAATCAGCGGCCGGTGACGGCACAGCTACTGCTGCGCCTGGCTGAGACCTACGACCTCGACCTGCGTGATCTGGCGACCGCCGACGAGGATCGCTTCTTCGCCGAGCTCAACGAGATCTTCTCCGATCCGCTGTTCCGCCAGATCGACCTGCCGAAGCAGGAATTGCGCGACCTCGCCGAGCTCGCCCCCGGCGTGACCCACGCGCTGCAGCGGCTCTATGCGGCCTACACCGAGGCGCGCCGCGGCGAGACGATGGTTGCCGCCCAGATCGCCGACCGAACCGATGGCGTGCGCTTCGAGGCCAATCCGATCGAGCGCGTGCGCGACCTGATCGAAGCCAACCGCAACTATTTTCCGGATCTCGAGCAGGCCGCGGAGGGCTTACGCGACGAGATCGAGGTCGCGAGCCAGGACATGTTTGCCGCGCTGTCGACGCGGCTGCGCGAAAAGCACTCCACCACCGTGCGCATCATGCCGATCGAGGTGATGCGGGAAACGCTGCGGCGCTGGGACCGGCATCGCCGGCAGATTCTGATCTCCGAGCTCGTCGATCCGTCCGGCCGCGCCTTCCAGCTCGCTTTCCAGATCGCGCTTGCGGAGAACGGCCCGCTGCTCGACGCGATCGTCACGCGCACCGGCGCGCTGGACGACACCAGCCGTCGCCTCTATCGCATCACGCTTGCCAACTACTTCGCCGCCGCGGTGATGATGCCGTATCAGCCGTTTCATACGGCCGCCGAGAGCCTCGGCTACGACGTGCATGTGCTGGGACAGCGCTTCAGCGCAAGCTTCGAGCAAGTGTGCCATCGCCTGACGACGCTGCAGCGACCAACCTCGCGCGGCGTGCCATTCTTCATGCTGCGCGTCGACAATGCGGGCAACGTGTCGAAGCGGTTTTCGTCAGGCACTTTCCCGTTCTCGAAGTTCGGCGGCACCTGTCCGCTCTGGAACGTGCATTCGACCTTCGATACGCCAGACCGCCTGCTGAGCCAGATCATCGAACTGCCGGACGGCAGCAAGTATTTCTCGATCGCGCAGACCGTGCGCCGGCCGGCCGCGCCGCATGCGCAGCCGCAGCCACGTTTCGCGCTGGGTCTCGGTTGCGAACTGCGCCACGCCGCGCGGCTGGTCTATGCCGCAGGCTTCGATCTCGAGAAGACGGAAGGCACGCCGATCGGCGTCAACTGCCGGCTGTGCGAGCGGGAAAACTGCAGCCAGCGCGCCGAGCCGCCGCTGACGCGAGCGCTGATCCTGGACGAGAACACGCGACGGATGACGTCGTTCTCGTTCAGCAATGCCAGGGAGCTGTGAGGGCGTTGTGCTATCCGCGCGCTATCGTCCAGCAAGGTTGCGCTGCTCGGCTTCTGCCAACTGCTGCTTCTGCTCTTCGGTCAGGTCACCGAGACCGATCACCTGCAGGCGGCTGTTTGGATTGTAGCTTTGCTGGCCGGGCGTTCGACGGCGACGTTCCTCTTCGCCGCTCTCCGGCGCATCACCGCTGCCTCCTCCAAATCCGAGCACCTCGACGATAATGATCGACGGCTGGTCATTGGCCGTTGTTTCCGGCGCCTGACTGCCCTGAGTTGCGGCTGCCGTCTGCGATGCCGTAGTCAACGCGCCGGTGTCGCTCGTGTTTGTCGGCACGCCGATCACGGTGCCTGTTCCCTGGATATTGTCGGCGCCTCGAATTGCTTGCGCACCGATCACGAGGTTGCCGGAGAACCTGACCCCGGCGTCGCCAGTATCGACCACGCCGCCCGGTGCGAACAACCACATATTGCCGGGCTCCTGTCCGGCTTCGGTGATCAGCGTCGCGATGCCCGAGCCCGACGCAGCACCAGTGAATTCCAGCGTCGAAGCGCCGGTCGCCGGATCGAACACGAGCCGCGGCGGGGGCGCGAGCACGGCCGTCTTCGCACCCCTGCCCGCATTGATGTCGCCATAGGACGACCAGATCAGCATGTTGCCGCCCATGGCGAACACGCGCGACTGGTTCACGATGAAATCCTGATCCAGCATGATGTTGATGTCACCGCTTCGCATTGCAACGATGCCAAGCTGGTCAGCGGTTTTCTGCGCGGAGATCGTCCTGCCGGCAAACGTCCTGACGTCCGACGAGATCTCCGGACCGGTCACCACGACACCGCCGTTGATGCCACCGCCCGGCACGAGGATGTCGATGCCGCCGTCATAGACCGACTTGATCTGGCTGTAGCTCAGCGACAGATCGCCGCCATAACCGTGCCCCGCAGGGAACAGGCTCGCGATCGCGTCGTAGCCGGCGTTGTAGTTTTCTGTTGCCTGGCCTTCCGTGCCGGTACGGATCAGCTCCTGATAGAAGACCTTACGGATGAACGCGTTGCGGTCGCCCGCGGGCATATTCTCGAACATGGCCCAGGCCTGCGCCACGTCCAGCGACTGGTTGCCGGTGCGCTGTCGCATGAACGCGAGCATCTCGTTCGTGTAGCCGTAGCGACCGCTCAACGAGCCCGGCTCGATATACGCGTCCGCGAACCTCGCATAATCGGGACCGGCGGCACCCATGCCGACCATCAGCGCGATGTCGGCGCTCTTGCCCTCGGGGAGGAAAGTGTTGAGCTGGTCGCCGACCGACTGGATGCCATTGCTCTTGCCGAGATCGAGATGGCGCCCGGTGATCATCTCCAGTCGCCCCGGTCCACCGATCCAGATGCCGCCGCCATCGGGCCAGCCACCGCCGCGAATATTGATGATACCTGGCTGGCGAAAATCCCGCCCCGCAATGATCGAGGTGACCTGATCCTCGGTGAAGTTCTGGCCGATGAAGGCAAGGTCGATGATGTCTCGACCCGCGCGGATCTGCGTCGGCTTCGGCATCACGAGCAGCGCAGCGTTGCCCTGATAAGCTTCGAACGAATCGCCAACAATATCCCCGGCCACCGCATAGATGCGAACCGGATTGGCGTCCGCGACCCGATAGAGGCTGGCCGAATGGCTCTGTGAGCGGTCATAGCCGGGATAGGCGCCCGGCAGGGTCTCGATCAAAGTTCGCGCGAGTACAGTGAGATCTGTCGTTGGTACAAACAACCGTGACGGATCCGCGTCGGACATGACGATTTTCCAGAAGGTCTGGAGCGTATTGGAATCGATATCGATATGCACTGATCCTGCGGACAGCAACGTCAGATCGCCGTTACGCGCAGGCGGCAACAACATTGGCCCGAGTGACATGTCTCCGTTAAAGGCAACAGCTTCCACGGTTCCCGGATAAACGTAGTAGGCAAAATCGTCATAGATTCGGGGGCCGTTGAGAATATCGATGAACTGTGTCTCCCGTGAAGCTGGACTGGTGCCGCTCGACAGCGCCATATCGCCTGCGATCGCGTACGCCGAAATGGCGCTGCGCTCGCCATAAGTGGAGAGATAAGACGATACACCACGCGGAATGGGAGAGCCGTCCAGTGCGTATGCCAGCGTCGGGTTGAAGACACTGCCGATGATTGCCTCGCCGCGTGTCACAATATCGATCGCCGCGTCGCCCAGCCCGAAGTGGGCGCCAAACTGCAACGACCTGCTGTCTGATACTCCGGCCGTCGTCCAACTTCCCCCGGTTACCGAACCGAGATTGCGGCCAATGTCGAATACACCGGCGCCATGCGCCACATAGATCTGGTTGCCGAGCGCGTCGCGCCCGGTGGTGACCGTCACATCTCCACCGGCAAGCGCATGCGCGCTCGCCGCATCGGGCGAGGTGCCGGCAAAAATGCCGCTACTTGCCGCGGCAAGATTGAGGGCGACAAGGTCGCGGCCGGCATCGACGCGAATGTTGCCACCGCCCAGCGTCGCCGCGCCTTCCCGGAACAATCCGTGCTTGACGCCCCACGCCGGCTGCTCGGTGAACAGGCCACTCGACTCGCTGGTCTCGCCCTGCGTCAGCACCCATTCGCTGAAATTCTGCGGTCCAACACCGCCGCCGCCGCTGATTAGATCTCGGCCGGCGCCGAGGATATCACGCTGCGCTGTCAGACTCAAATCACCGCCGCCATAGGCCAGCATGAAGCGGCCGCCGTCATAGGCGCGTCGACCATCGGGGAGCGCGGTGAAGCTTCCCCCTGCGGGCTGGATATCGGCCGGCCGGCCCGCAGTGTAGAGCGCCGAATAACTGATCGATCCGACACGTATCGTGGATTGCAGATGGATATCTCTCGACGCGGCGACTGCAATATTGCCGGTGCCAGTACGCACCACGGTGCCGGGCTTGAAGATGACGTTGCCCTTGCCTTCCACGAGCTGGAACTGCGGCCGCACCGCGAGCGGATCGCCGGCGGCAAGATCCGCGCCGCCGACGAAATTGAAGGACCAGGAGCGGTCATCGATCAGCGCCGTGCCGACGGCGCCTCCGGCAAACCCGTCCGACAGCGAGGCGTCGAACACCACATTGCCGGCGGCCCGCAGGGTCAGCACGCCCGGCACCTTGTCGGCACCGAAGCGGAAGCTGGATAGATCCCAGGCTTGTGTCAGCCGAAGATCGCTGGTCGGCGGCGTGAGCAGTGTTGTGACAACGGGTGTTTCCGTGACGCGGGTGGTTCCGCCCGGTACGAAGTCCCCTCCCGAAATGCCAATGGCAATATTGCTACCGAGCGCGACCCTCAAGGTGCCACCGTTGACGAACTCCAGCGTATCTCCTGAAGAAATGACTGCAAGTGTGCTCCCGGAAGGATATTCCGCTTTGATCGCCCCATTCGCTCCTCGGACGATCACATGACTATCAAACCTGAAAAAGGCCGAGCCAGTGTTCCTATTTGTGACGACCGCACCAGCCGAGAGTGCGACCGTGCTCTGCGTATTGACGA
Source organism: Bradyrhizobium sp. LHD-71 (assembly GCF_031157255.1). Lineage (GTDB taxonomy): Bacteria > Pseudomonadota > Alphaproteobacteria > Rhizobiales > Xanthobacteraceae > P52-10. The sequence continues at coordinate 8,550 of NZ_JAVIFX010000007.1, forward strand.
GCGTTATGTCAGTCCGGACAAGAGTGCTGGTCGGCGTATAGCCACCGACGACAATCGCCTGCAGGTTCGCCGTGAGCGTCGCAACGCTTCCGCCGCCGGACAACCGGATCGATTGACCGGCGCCGAGATTGATTTCGTCACCGGCCGAGAAAGTGGAGATCAGCGTGCCGTCGCCAGCATAGACCGCGCCCGCTGCATTGGCGCGCAGGCGCCCGCCGTTCGGCAGGGACAACGTCGCGCCATCGGCGAGCGTTACGCCATCGGTGCTGATGGCGACAAGGTTCAAGCGGGCCGAGCCACCAGCGGTGGCGGCAATCTGGACATCGTTCACAGCGAATTCGCCGCCCGACGGCAAGGTGACCGGCAAGGGAGCGTCGCTGCCGACAACGCTGAAGTTGCCGGCGCCGTGGCTCTTCAACTGCGTTCCGGCCGGCAGCGCGCCGATGCGGACGCCTACCGCACTGAATGATCCTGCCGTCAGCACGGCAACGACCGGCGAGCTCCCGCGCAGACTGAAGCCAACCGGCCCTCCCACGACGATTCTGCTGCCGGGTTGCAGGCTGTAACTGAGACTTGCATGGATCTTTTCGGATGTGCCGTCCGGGTGGATCAGGGCAATGTTCGTACTCGTGTCGCCCTCAATCCTGATCTGTGTACCCGCTGCGGTGCCATCAGGAAAAAAGATCGTGGTTGCGCCGGGCACACTAATGCGGCCGTTCTGATCGCGCAGTTCTACACGGGCGCCATCCTGCGGGATGTCGATGTCGACGACCACGCCGGCAGGCGTCAGCAGCATCCCGCTTCCAAGGCCTGACGGCAGTATAATCGCGGTGTTGGATGGCAGCCCGAGCGTCCCGCCAGGATTGATGAGGGCCGCAATCGTGCCTGGCACGCCGGCATTGGCGTTGATGACCTCCGCACCTGGCGTGACGGCCAGCTCCAAGCGAAGACCGGGATTGTTGGCGAGCAGCCGATCCTTGATCTGTGCGGTGTAGCTCGCAAAGGTGGTGGCGTCGCCCCGCACCTGATCCTGCACTGCGCCGTCGATCACACCGTTGGAGTCGCTCAGGTCATAGACCTTATATCCCTCGGCGATGATCTGCGCCGCGCCCAGGATCATGCCGTTGATCGGCATGACGCCGAGATCGGTGCCGCCGGCAATCTGCGGCGCCCGCAGATGCAGCGTACCGGCAAGGCCGTTGCCCGACTGGGTTACGCCGAGGTCAATCAGAGAGCCGCCGCGGATGTCGACCACGGCATCATAATTGGTGATGTCGTTGTTGTCCGCATCGAGCCGATATGTGCCGGAGCTGAGCGAAACTGAGCCACCCTTGCCCGAGCCGTCGAAACTCTCGCCCCTGACGCTGAGCACCGAGCCGCCCGCGAGGATAACGTCATCGGCGGCTGCCAGCGTGATCGAGCCGCCGGTCTCCCCCGAAGCATCGATCGTTCCAGCGACGGTGATCCCGCCGTCATCGACCGTCAGCTTGAACTCGCGCGTCCTGGTGACGCCGTCGATCAAGGCATCGCCCGAGCGCAAGCGGACCGCGCGCGACATCACGAAGCCGCCGCTGTTGAGCGCGGCCTGCATGGCGCCGAAGCTCGGCAGACTGCCGGCATCGAGCACAAAGCTGCCGCCGCGCGCCTGACCGGCAATGGTGAAGCTACCTTCCGGCACCGTAACCGTGAGCTTGCCGCCCTCCTTGGTATCGGCGAGATCGAGTAGCGCACCGGCTTGCACCAGGACGTTGCCTGTCTGAGAAACAAGCGCGATGTCTCCCGCCGGCAGGGTGCGCGTCTGATCGAAGAACGCCTGGTCGCGGCCGCTGACGTCGAGCTTTGCACTGGCGGCGACAGTCAGATCATTGACGGCGTCGAGTGTCAGCACGCCGGCCGGCAGACGGATTTCGGTAGCGACTGAGACCGCATTGCCGGAGAGGACGAGCTGGCCGCCGGTACCGATGCGTTGCCCGCGGTCCGCAAGCGCAGTGCGATTGCCGGCCAGAAGATTGAGAGTGCCGGTTGCCGTCAACGACTGGAAAGCCGCATTGGCCGTCGTGATGAACGGCGCCGCGACGGTGAGGTTGGTCGGTGCTGCGCCGCCGGCAGTCAGGCCACCTTCACCGCTGAACGAGACTTCAGCGGCCTCCATCGTGACAGCGCCGAAGCCGAGGATCGCGCTCTCCCCGTCGGCAATGGTCAAGCGATCCGCCGTCAGGAGCAGCGCGCCGGCGGTGCCCGCCGGATCGGACGAAGGCGCATTGCCGGTGGAGTTGCGCAGCGTGAGCTGCTGCGCGCCGATCGTGATGACGCCGCCACTCTTCTGGTTAAGGGCGCTACCGTCGAGCACAAGCTCTGCGACGGTGGCAAGGCCAGTCGCGGGGTTGCGCAGGTCGAAGTTTCCATTGGCATGGAAACCGATGCCGTTGTAACCGCGCAGCACGAGGCGCTGAGCGGAAGCGAGTGCGGCAAGCGTATTTGCGTTGGCGACAAAGCCTGCGGTACCTGCGGGAGCATCGCCGAAATTGATTGTGCTGGACGCGATCTCGAGCGAACGGGCGCGGATTGTCGCAGAAGGGTCGATCGCCGAGTTCGCCGTCGCGTCGAACAGGATCGATCGATCCGCCACAAGCGTCGCCCCGGCGTGCACGTCGATCGAGCCGGCCATGCTGGCGCCGGGACCGGTGATATCCACGCGTTGCACGATCAGGTCGTCCGGCGCGTTGGAGACGGCGAGCAGCGCGCCCATGCCGGTGCCTGCGGGCGTCAGGTTCTCCTCTGGCAAAGGCGTACCGATCAGGAACGGGCGCGGCGCCCCAGTATACTGCCCTTCGGCGCGGATGACGGCGCCGCTTGCGACGACAATCGAGCCAGTATCGGTGATACCGCCGTTCCCATCGATCCCGCTTTCCGCGAGCAGAAGCACTTCCGGTGCGACGAGCGCCGACGTCTCGTCGTTGGCGACCAGGATGTTGGTCGCTACGGCATTCAGCATTTCGCCATCGACGCCGCTATGTCGTGTGCCACCGAGCAAAATGCTTTGCGCACCCATAGCGCTCAGTGCGCTGCCATCGACAGTCAGGGCATAGCCGGCGACAGGTCCTTGCCCTCTGGCGACAACGGCGATGGAGGTCGACGCAATGTCGACCAAGCCGCCACGACCGCCATCACCGGCCTCAAGATTGAACCGTCCGTTGAGATTAAGCGCGTTGATCGCGTTCAGCACAAGCTGACCGGCATCGGCGGCGAGCGGCGGCACCACATGGTCGTTGATCTCTGCCAGCGCCGGGAAGAAGTCCTTGCCCAGCACCTCCTTGAACTCGGAATAGCGGCGTGCGACCGATCCCGGCATGACGAGGAACGTCGAGGTGCGGCTATCACGCGAGCCGTCGAGGCTGGAACCTTGCCAGCCGGCGACGAGATAGGATCCGTCTGCGCGCTTGCCGATCAAGCCGGCGGCCTGATCGTTGGCGGAGTCCACCATCGACACCCGGAACGCGCCCGGCATCAATGCATATGCCGCCGGCATCAGCGTGTAATAGCCTTCTGCAAGGCCCGGCACACCCGACAGGTACACGCTGTCGCCAGGCGCGACGCCTGAGCCGGTGACGTTCGGCGCCGCAACCGGCTGCATGCCGGGGAGGATGGCAAAGACTCCCTCACCGCCGAGGATATTGCGCGAACCGCCGGTGCCGGGCACGAACTCGTAGGCGGTGACGTCGCCGCCGCCGGACAGGTCGACGACAGCACCGGCCTGCACATCGACCCCGCGCGCCGACAGCGTCACCTTCTTCGCCGGCGGGTTCTCCACGGCCGTCAAGACGTCCTGCAACGCCGCACCAGCGAGAGGCTGCACCGTGCCGTAATCCACGTACCAATCACCATTGATGACGATGCCAAAGGGAAGGATACGGTCATGCGCCGAGACGTCGATCACGCTGCCTGAAGCCAGCGTCACCGTGCCGGTCTCACCGGCATCGAGCGTGATCTGGCCAAGCGGCGCACGAAGCACGCCTTGATTGACAATATTGGCCGCCTTGATGGTGAGGCCGCCGGCGACCGACCAGGGCGCAACCGCAGAGGTGTCGCCGGGCAGGATGATGATGGTCGCGTCGGCGCCGTTGGACGTGATCTGGAATGGAACGCCGATGCCTGGATAAAGCTGCTTGGCGCCGAAAACCAAATCGCCGCTTGCCAGAAGCGACCCGCCTGGCGCGTATCCGAGGGAGGTCGCTCCCTGATAGAACAGGGCTCCGTCGAAACGAAGATCGCCATCGCTAAGAAACTGCGCGGTGCCAATGTTGGCCAGAACCGTTCGCCCGCCGAAGGAAATCAGTTTCCGCGCGTCGACCACGAGCTCACCCGGACCGCTGCTCGGCGTGGCCGCCGGCACGCTGCGCAAATACAAAGAGTCGCTCAGGCCAATCGAGACCGACGCCGCCGCGATCCGCACGTGCGGCGTGGCGATGCCGGCGGCCGGATCAATCCGGATCAATCCGGCTCCCAGATTGACCGAGCTGTCGACCGCGAGATCGACATCGCCCTGGAAGACGATATCGCGAGCGCGCAGATCGAGCGTCCCCGCCCCCGACGCAGCAACAGCATCTGCACTGACATAGACGTTGCCTTTCGGCGTCGTGGGGCTCGCGCCTAGATGAGTACTGATCGTCCCATCAGGGTTGACGAACAGGTTCGCAGGCCGCCGTGCTTGATGATCCTGCCCGACCTGGATCGTAGCGTTGAGGAGCGATACCTGGACGCGGCCATCCGCCGCCTCGTCCATCTGTGCGGCCGCACGCAGGTCACCGTCGAGATAGCCGCCACCCAGCATCGTGAGCATGATGCTGCCGGCATCGCTCTCAATGGTTTCGCGGCGGACACGCGGCGTGGATCCGCGCTCGGCGTACAGTGACGGGCGCGAATAGGCCCGAACGTCGACCTCCGACAAACCACCGGAGACGTCGATCAAGGAGCCGGCTTCTGTCACCACGTAAGGTCCATCGAGCGTGATGATCCCACCGGCGAGGACATCGCCACTCCTTTGTCCATAGGGATTGGACGACGAAAGGAATGCACCCGGCGCGAGCAGCCGGCCGGTTTCCGTCAACCAGACTGCGATGTCCTGCCGGTCGGTTATCGGGTTCAACGCCCTTGCAGTGATGGCTCCGCCACTGGCCGAGATTGTACCCGCAATCACCACCCGTTCAACCGCGAACAGATCGACCTTGCCGGCGATTCCTGCATCGATCAGGCTTCCTTCGCCGAGATGCACGAGCCCAGTCGCAGGGCTGGAAGACGAGTCGCCAACCTGATGCCCGGCGCGCAGGCTCAGGCCGGCGGGCTTGCGCACCCCTTCCGGCAACACGACGGCCGCACCGAGATCGGCAAGGCGAGTGCCGCTTGCCAATCGGAACGCATCGGCCCTCAGGAGGACGCTCTGCGGCGCAAGCGTGATCTGCGTGCCAGGCTCAACCGTGATTGTCTCGCTGCCGATGTTATATTGGACGAAGCCGCCTGAACGGAAAAACGCCGGATCGAAATCGCCGTCTTCGCCGATGACCGAGCCCGCACCGACGAGCGCAAGGCTGCCGCCGCGGCCGGACTCATACGGCATGGCGAGCGCATAGCCGCGCAGTTGCGCGTTGCGAGAAAGAGCGAGCGTGTTGGCACCGATGGCGATCGCTCCGGCATCGCCGAGCTGCTCGAGCGTCCCGTCGAAGCCGATACGACCACCGCCGGACACATCGATGATGGCGCCTGCTGCCACGGAGATCGACCCCGAAACCGTAATGCCGCCGCTGCTGATCGGCGTTCCTGTGCCGGTGGGGGAAGCACCCTCCGTGGCGATCACGACACTGCCGCCGTCGACCACGCCCGGCATGGCGAGATCGACGAAGCCGTTTGTCCATTCGGCGGACGTATCGAGCACCGCACGTCCGCCGATGAAGATGTTGATCGGACCAGTGTGACGAAAAGTGTTGTTGCCGTTGACGGCAATATCGCCGCCGGTGATACGGATGCGACCATTGATCGCGATGTCACTTGAATTCAGCGATACGCTGCCGCCTGCACGCAGCTCCAGATCGGCGTCCTCGGTGACGACAATTCCCTTGTTGGAATAGATGCTGACGTCGCTGATGCCGCTGTCGTTCAACATGTCCGTTGAGACGACCGTGGTGAAATCTTCCGGCAGCGTGTCGGCAACACTGAAGCTGCCGTCGAGCATGTCGTGCTCCTTCTGGAACGCGACGTGACCGAGCACGTACTGATAGAAATTCATCAGCGGCTCTTTGCTCGTGGCCGGATTGCCGAGCACCAGGCTTCCGCCGTCCGGGATCTCTCCCTTGCTCAGCTGTCGTCGTCCGGCTTCCGCGATTGCCAGGACGTCGCCGTCGAATGCCAGGCGTGGCGCATTGATGTTGATCGCGCCCGCGCGTTGACCTTCGGTGTAACCCTGCTCGTAGAAGCGGTTGCGGAACAGCGGGCTGGTCCAGGTCTCGCTGACATTCCAACGGTCATTGGCGCGTGTGAAGCTACCCGTGAATCCGATGTAAGCGACGCCAGAAATCGCTCTGCCGATCGATACCCTGCCCCTGCCCGTCGTCAGGGAGGTGACCCTGCCATAGCCGCCCGCAAAATCCAGCGTGCCGCCGCTGACGTTCAGCAGCGAGCCCTGGCGCAGCACCACGTCGCCGCGCGCATTGAAATTGATCGTTCCGCCCTTCGATGTCAGTTCGCCGACCCCGCGCTGGATCATGCCGATCCAGCCTGAGGCATCGAACAGCGACGAGCCGTACCAGACGCCGGGCTCGCCCTCGAACCATTCGATGCCGGCCATCACGGGATCGTCGAACTTGCCGGTGTCGCGAATATCGATCCAGACCTTCTTGCCGTAGAGGAAGGAGTTCTTCAGCAGCGGATTGTCGCGCAACTCGTTGCCGCGCAATTCCACCTCGATGAAATTGCGCTCCATCGCGAGTTGAACGCCGCGCGTGCCCGACACGTCGAGCACGGCGCCGCTCTCGACATAGATCTGGCTGTCGTCGGAGACCGCCTCGTCGACCGGGTTCGCCAGCGCCGTCGCATTGATTTTACCGCCGGAGGCGATCAGCGTCGCATCGCGGCCGATGCGGATCGACTTACCATACAGATTGATCGTGGACGGCGCGACGAGCTCGGTAGCAGTCACGAGCTCGTCGTCCAGAAGGTCTGGCAGAATTTCGAGCAGCGCCCCTGCCTCGACCGTCACCTGTCCCGGCCGCGACGGCTCGATAAATCCCCCATTGTTGACCCGCGCGCCATCGCGCGCCTGCAGCGTGATCGAGCCGTTGGCGGTGACGGACGTGTTCGCGCGCAGCACGCTGCCGGCACCCACCGTGACGTCGCGGCCCGCAAGCGTGATGTTTCCGCGATCGGCTTCGACAATGCCGCGGTTGACCGCTAGGCCACCCTCGCCAAGCTCTATATAGAGCCCGCGCATGCCAGTATCAGCGCTCGCCCTCAGGAAAGCCTGCTGACCGGCGCCGAGGAGCGCCTGGCCGCCGGGCGTCCTGATCGTGCCGGCATTCTCCACGTGACCGCCGAGCAGCAACACGCGGCCTTCGGATGCCGTCTCGATGCGCGCGCCGGCTTCCACGCGGATGGCTCCCGCCGCTTGCCCGGGCTCGACCGCGAACGTCGGCCCTTCGGTGTCCCAGCTCGTGGAGATGAAATTGCCGAGGAACTTCTCGTTCGAGATGTTGAGCGCGCTGGCGGTGAGGCTTCCGACATTCACCTGGCTCGTGCCGCCGAAGATGATGCCGTTGCGGTTGATCACATAGACCTGTCCGTCGGCCTTGAGATTGCCGAGAATCCTGCTCGGCCCGGTGCTGTCGAGCACACGGTTGAGCGCGACCCAATCGCGATTGCCGTTCTGGTCGAAGGCGAGATCGGTCTTCTCGGAAACGTTGAAGGTCTGCCAGGTCAGGATGGCCTTCTGCCGGGTCTGCTCCACCGTGACCCTGGTGCGGTCGCCGTCAGCAAACTCGGTCGGCAGCTTTGCGCCCTGCCAAAGCTCCGTACCCGGCACCGCGCCGGGGGCGACCTGAAGCCCGCCCGGCCTGAGACCATGCGGAATGCCGCTCGGCATGGCACTGAGCGCCGCGCGCGCCGCATCACGCGCCGCCTGCTGTGTCGCCTGCACGGCCTGGATCGCGAGCGTCGCCCGCTTCAACGAATTCTGTGCCTGGCGTGCTGCCCGCGCGGCGTCCTGTGACGCTGATTGCGCCGCAGCGATCGCGGCCTGCGATGGCGCCGGCGCTGGCGCGCCGGCGAGTGGGCGGGCGATCACATCCGCACTGGCAAAGAGCAGCGCCGCCACGCTGACGCCGGCAAGCAACGTCGCGCGATCGAGGCGACCACGCACCCGCAGCGGCCCGGCTGAATGGCGCGAAGAGAGCGTCGTGGCGGAGGCGCGGTTCGTCATTTGTTGTCTTTCGGGAAGTCTAGTGCGGAGCGGATGTTGATTTGTGACAGCGAGGCTCGGAACGCGCGGCGAATGAACGCGCATCCCTTGATCCCTGGACGAGATGATTGGGGTGAAAGCGGAACGGCTTTTTGAAAATTTTTTTAGTCGCTGCGAACATCACACGACTGGATGTCCGCATTTATCGACGGAAGCGGAATCTGGATGCCGCGAAAGCGGCATCCAGTAACGCGCACCCGCGATGAATGCCGGCGCCCTGGATACCGGATCCCGCGCGTTTGCGGAAACGACGCCGAATGGTGGCAGCCACTCGGTAACGCAGGACAGTCAACCGACCAGGACGAGCCCACCCGGGAAGGTCTTCACCGGCACCTTGAACACTTGGCCGATCTGCCCCATGACGGTGTCGAGCCGCTTGATTTCGAAGCGGGCGGTGACCAAGCGTTGCTCCAGAGACCGATCCACAAGGACGATGCGGCCTGGTCGATAGCGATTGACCTCGTCGATGACACTTGAGAGCGGCGTGTTGCGAAAAACAAGCATGCCGTCACGCCATGCGGTGATGACCGCCGGATCCGCCCCGGCGATGTCACCCAGGTTGTGGCGACCATAGGCAATGCGTTGGCCGGCCTGAAGCGTCACTCCGCGGCCGCCGCATTCGACCGATGCCTCGCCCTCGATGCAGACGACATCGACCATGGCATCGCGCCGGCGGATGTTGAAGCTTCCACGATAGCTGCTTGTGCGACCCTCAGCCGCCAGGACGACGAACGCCTTAGGCACGGCGCGGGTGATGGCTATCGCTGTTTCGCCAGAGATCAGTTCAATAGCAGGATCCTGCTCGCCGGCTCGCACCGCAATGCTGGTGCGCGTGTTCAATTCGACAGACACCGTCTCCGCCAAAGTCAGCTGCCGCTGTTCGCCCGTGCCGGTGCGATAGTCGGCATTCAACTCGGCGAGCGTCGGCCAAAGCTCGAGCGGAGGCCGAACCACCATCGCACCGATTGTGGCAGCAGCCACGGCGGTACCGCCGACAAGAAGCGCGCGACGATTGGTGAGAGAGCCGGTCCAGCTGCGGCTTGCATCGTTCTTCGCCAGGTCGGTCACTGGCGTTTCGAGCATACGCCAAAGATCGCCGGCGCGCGTGAGCGCTGCAGCATGGGCCGGGCTCAAATCGCGCCAGCGCCGCAACGCCGCGAGATCGTCCTGTGTGGCCTCGCCCAGACCGACGCGGGATAGCCAGTCCAGCGCCTCGCGGGTCAATGTGTCCTCGTCGGACTCGTCAGGCTGGGGCATGGTCCGATAACCGCGTGATGACATCGTCCTCCTTGTGGACGACATGCGAGTGGAGAAGCGGAACCGCTTTGTCAAAGATTTTTCGCAAGGCGGGATTCGCAATGTTGGAGGGCTCGCTTCAGCTCCTTTCGCACGAAACGCGCAGAGATATTCAGGCGCTTGGCAATCTCGTCCTGGGTCAGCTTCTCGTAGCGCACCGCGATCAGGATCTGTCGTTGCCGCGGGGTGAGTTCGTCAAGCGCTCGCCTTAAGGTTTCGATCGTCTGCCGACTCTCGATGATCCGATCGGGGCCGGGGTTTTCATCGATCAGAGCGTAAAGGGCATCGACGTCGACGCGTTGAGCACGGCGATGCTCGGTGCGCCAGCGATCGCGCGCCAAATTGACCGCGCTTGCAAGGATGTATGTGTTCGGGTTCTGCAACGCGCCAGCGTTATCCGGACGTTCCATGCGCAGATAAAGCTCATGAAGCGTTTCCTGCGCCACATCGGCAGATCCGAGCCGACGGGTTAGCCGCTGTCGGAAGTGATCATAGCGCTCGACCAACAATTGCCGCAGCGCCGCCCAACTGGTTTCATCGTCGTGGCTCATGGTGCATCTACGCCATGGCGGCCGAAGCGGACGTCGCGTTCAATACCTTCATGGCCCGCACTCGTCCCGTGCGTCCGCCGGACCGGCCTTCAAGACCATGGTAATCGGCTGCGGCATTTCGGACGGGGCCGTTTGCCCAAAGGCGACACGCTTCAGTGCATCGGTGATCGCGGCGTCGCGCCCGTTCACACCCGTCGAATTGAGCAGGCGTGGATTCTCGATCCGGCCTGCGCTCCCGATCCAGAACTGCATGGCAAGACGGAACGCGCCGGGCCGTGTTTCAGGACTTTGGCAAAGAGCTGCAAGCACGCTTGCCTGCACACTGCCCAAAAAGCGATTGAAGGCGGCGATAGACTTGGTTGGATCAGTCGTCCGGGCCGGCACCAATGTAAACGCCAGTTCACCGGTATAGTTGAATTCGAGACCCGTTCCGGACAGAAGCCGGCGCAAGGCCGTACTGCGCGTGAAAATGCCTTTGACTTCGCTCGAGCGACGTCCCGCGGTGAGCGCCGTCTCGTACAGCACCTGCAGACGGCTTCTCTCTCCAAACGCTTCAAGCGCCGCTTCCAGAGGTTGTGCCGGGATGTCAAATGAAATCGCGGCGTCATCGACGGCCGCCTGCGCTTGAATCGTGTGTACGGAAGCAACCATCGCCAAAGCTGCGATCACAACCGCTGCGATTGCCTTTTGCAGAGCCTCGATCCGAGCAACGCCTTGATGCAATCTCCGCTCATACGCATTCATGCTCGGCACAATCACGCATCTGCCGCCCTTGCAGTCCAGCTTCAGCGGGCGCCCGTCAGGTCACCCGACGGTCGAAAGACTTGTTCGCCGGGAGCCTGCGTCCGACGACGCCGCGGACGCTAGTCATGCAACATTACGGTTTGACGACAGTCGATCCCGGCGCCAGCGCCGAGCCGTTTCGAGCGTCCACAGATGTGACCGTCCGGTTCTTGACGCAAACCGTTGAAATCAATGCTTGCGATGCTTCTTTACGCATGCTGCGAATCTTGCTTGTTACGCTAAGAACTCCGTTTTGGAAGGCTGCAATGTCGCGCTCGACTGCCTACTGGTTCGGTGCACTGTTGTTGCTCCTGCCCGTCTCCCCCGCCCTTGCCCAGAATGTCGGCGCCTGCCGCGCTGGCACCAACTTCGAGCGCTGGCTGACGCAATTCAAGCAGGACGCGGTCAAGGCCGGCGTCTCGCAGCGCGCGATTGCTGAAGCCTCGCCACAGCTCGTGTTCGATCAGGGCACCGTCAACCGCGACCGCGGCCAGCGCGTGTTCGGGCAGATCTTCACGACCTTCTCAGACCGGATGGCGGCCGCCTACCGCGTGCAGGGCGGGCAGCAGAAGATCAAGCAGTATGCGGCCGCCTTCTCACGCGCCGAGCGCGAATACGGCGTGCCGCCCGCGGTGATCGCAGCGTTCTGGGCGCTCGAGACCGATTTCGGCAAGAACTCGGGCAAGCTGCCGATCCTGAAATCGCTCGCCACCCTCGCCTACGATTGCCGTCGTCCCGAGCGCTTTCATGAAGAGCTGATCGCCGCACTGAAGATCATCGATCGCGGCGATCTCTCCTTGGATGAGATGATCGGCTCTTGGGCCGGCGAACTCGGGCAGACGCAGTTCCTGCCGAAGCACTACTACGATTATGCCGTCGACTATGACGGCGACGGCCGGCGCGACATGATACGCAGCGTGCCCGACGTGATCGGCTCCACCGCGCACTACATTGCGGCAGGCCTGAAGTGGCGGCGCGGCGAGCCGTGGCTGCAGGAGATCCGCGTGCCGTCCAACCTGCCGTGGGACCAGACTGACCTTTCCGTCAAGCATCCGCGCGCAAAATGGGCGCAGTGGGGCGTGACCTATCCGGACGGACGGCCCCTGCCGAACGACAACATGCCGGCATCGGTGTTGTTGCCGATGGGCAAGGATGGCCCAGCCTTTATGGCCTATGCGAATTTCGGCGCCTACACCGAATGGAATAACTCGCTGATCTATTCGACCACGGCAGCCTATCTCGCGACGCGCATTGCCGGCGCGCCGCCGATGCGCAGGCCGCAAATGCGGATCGCCCAACTGTCATTCAACGAGATCAAGGAATTGCAGCAACTGCTCGTGCGTGCGGGATTCGACGTCGGCAAGGTCGACGGCATCCTCGGCCAGCAGAGCCGGATTGCGATAAAGACCATGCAGGCGAAACTGGGCTTGCCCGCCGACGCCTGGCCGACTGCGGAACTGCTGGCGCGCCTGCGATCGGAACGGGTGGAGCCGCACCCGCAGGCGCGACGATTCTAGTCTAGACGATTTCTAAAGCACGACAGAACCTCAGGGCAGCGGCATCCAGCACGCCCCAGCGCCTCGTTTTCATCGCAAAGGTTAAGACTATCGTGTCCGGGCTTTCGCGCAGGCACCACTGAACACGCGGCGTCGATCGCGCCGAATCAGTGCTACCCTGTCCACAGCGTACTACGCTGCGTCACTCCCGTCGCGCCGCGCACTCACCTGCGCCAGAGCCTCGCGTTCCGCCTCACGTGCCGAACGAAAATACTGGCCTTCCATGCGCTGAAAGGTCTCGGATGCTGCGAAGAAACGGAAACCCCCGCGATCGCGAACGACGATGCCCGCCGGTTCCGACCGGACCTCGATGATGTAAGTATCCGACATGCACTTCCAACCTGCCGCCGCGCCCGGATGCGTAAACCGCGAGACAACGCAAAAGTTTCAGCCGGAACGACGATTTTTTCAACGCGGTCGGGGGTTAGCTAAGTGCTTCGCGCAACAAAGTTATGACGGCCGGCGGACGATTCGATGGAGGTAATCTGGCGACGCAATGGAGCGGCTCAGGCCGTCAAGCCATCCGGAATGATCGGCGTCGGCGCTCCACGCTCGTCGATCGCGACATAGGTAAAAGTACCGTCGGTCACGAGAATCATCTGTGATTCGCTTGAGCGCGTGACCCATGCTTCCACCCGCACTGTGATCGACGTGCGACCGACGCGAACGGTATCCGTGTAGACCGAGACGACATCGCCGACGAACACAGGCTTGCGGAACGTCATCGCCTCGATCGCGACAGTGACAGTCCGCAAACGAACTGTCTTTCCGGCGAAGATGCCGCCGCCGATATCCATCTGGCTCAGGAGCCAGCCGCCGAAGATATCGCCGCTCTGATTGGTGTCCGCGGGCATCGCGAGCGTGCGCAGCGAGAGCTCGCCGCGCGGCGCAGCCGTAGGCTCGGACGAATCGTGCCGGTGTGCCTCTCCGCTCATGGCTGCCGCCAGCCATCGAACGGATGTTGATCACTTCTGTCCATCATGGTCCGTCGGCCTCAAGCATGATGCCTTTTAAGCGAATTTCGCTTGTCTACCCGCCGACGCAAACCGCCTCAGTGGGAACGACGCCGCCAATGTGGTGTCGATCTCACCGAGTTCAATCGTGTCACGCTGTCAGGAAAACAGGTGACACGCCACCATGCCCTTGCCCTCCGGGCGCAGCTCCGGCACTTTTTCCTTGCAGATCGGCATGGCCTGCGGACAGCGCGGGTGAAACCGGCAGCCCGGCGGCGGACGCTGCGCGCTCGGCACTTCGCCCTTGATGATGTGATGCGCGCGCCCCGCCTCGACGATCGGGTTAGGAACCGGGATCGAGGCCATCAGCGCCTTGGTATAGGGATGCTTCGGGTTCGCATATAGCTCGTCGCGCGAGGAGATCTCGACGATGGTGCCGAGATACATCACCGCGATGCGATTGCTGACATGCCGCACCACCGCGAGATCATGCGCGACGAAGATGCTGGAGATCCCGAGCTTGTCCTGCAGCTCCTGAAACAGGTTGACCACCTGCGCCTGAATCGACACGTCAAGTGCCGACACCGGCTCGTCGCAGATCAGCAGCCGCGGCTCGACCGCCAGCGCCCGTGCAATGCCGATGCGCTGCCGCTGTCCGCCGGAGAACTGATGCGGATACCGGTCGATCATATCGTGCCGCAGCCCGACCATCTCGAGCAGCTCCATCACGCGCTCGCGACGCTCGGCGCGATTGCCATGCAGCTTGTGGATTTCCAGCGGCTCGCCGACGATGTCGGCGACCGTCATGCGCGGATCAAGCGACCCGAACGGATCCTGATAGACCATCTGGATGCGTCGGCGGATCGGCCGCATCTGCTTCTGGTCGTAGTTGGTGATGTCGACGCCCTCGAACACGATCTTGCCGGAGGTCACCGGAAGCATGCGCAGCACGGCGAGACCGGTGGTCGACTTGCCGCAGCCGCTTTCGCCGACGAGACCGAGTGTTTCGCCCTCGTAGAGCTGGAAGGACACCCCGTCGACCGCCTTGACCGCAGCGACTTCTCGCTGAAACAGGCCCCCATAAATCGGAAAATGAATCTTCAGGTCCTGGACGTCGAGGATGACGTTGGATTTCACCGCGCTGCGCGGTTCCTCACGGGTCAATACTTCAGACATGGGGAGCCATCCAGCACGCGTGCATGTGTTTGTCGTCAGCCTTCATCAGTTCGGGAACGTCGCGCCGGCAGCGCTCCGCAACCTCGCCGCACCGCGGATTGAATGAACATCCGGGCGGCAACTGCGCGAGATTCGGCGGCTGCCCTTTGATCGGCACCAGCCGCAGACCCGCCGGCTGGTCGAGCCGTGGAATCGAGGCCATCAGGCCGCGCGTGTAGGGATGCAGCGGCTTGGCGTAGAGGTCGAGCGCGCTCGCCGTCTCGATGATCTTGCCGCCATACATCACACAGACGCGGTCGGCATAGCGGGCGACAACGCCGAGATCGTGGGTGATGAGGATCAGGGCCGATCCGGTTTCTCGCGTCAACTCCTTCAAGAGCTCGAGGATCTGCGCCTGCACGGTTACGTCGAGCGCCGTCGTCGGCTCGTCGGCGATGATCAGCTTCGGCTGGCAGGCAAGCGCCATCGCGATCATGATGCGCTGGCGCATGCCACCGGAGAACTGATGCGGATGATTGGCAAGGCGGCTCCGCGCATCAGGCATTCGCACGCGGTCGAGCAGCTCCTTGGCCTTGTCATATGCCTTCTGCCACGGCAACCGCTTGTGCAGATTGATCGGCTCGCCGATCTGCAGGCCGATCGTCAGCGACGGATTGAGCGAGGTCATCGGCTCCTGGAAGATCATAGCGATCCGGTTGCCGCGGATCGCGCGCATCTCATCTTCATTGAGCTTGGTCAGGTCGATCCCGTCGAACACGATCTCGCCTCCGGTGATGCGGCCGGGCGGATCGGGAACGAGCTGCAGAATGGACAACGCGGTCACGCTCTTGCCCGAACCGCTTTCGCCGACGATCGCCAGCGTCTCCCCCGCATCGACGTCAAAGGAGACGTTGTTGACGGCGGTGACCGCGCCAGGTCCGTTGCCGAACTTGGTGGTCAAGTTACGGACTTGCAGAAGAGGCTTACTCACTTAACGTTCACTCCAAATCTGGGGCAGCGTCATCCAACGCTGCCACCGCTCTTGTTGTTGTTTCGCACTCAGTAACCCATTTTCTTCTTCAGGTCCTGATCAATCCACATCCGGGCGTAGATCGGTCCCGGCCGCGCCGCGCCGGCGCGCAGTTCGCCCTCGTAACCCTTCACCCACGGCCACCAGGCCGTGAAATTGTAGGGTATCGGCAGCCAGATGTACGGCGCCTTGTCGACGATTTCGGTCGTCATCTCGTCGATCATCTTGACGCGTTTGGCTTCGTCCTTCTCCAGATAGACCTGATCCATCTTCGCGCTGAACGCGGCGTCGTTCCATTGCGACGGGTTCCAGACCTGTCCGTAGACAAAGCTCTTGTGCAGCGATCGCGTCGGATTGGTATGCCCGTTATCCATGAAGTAGCCCGGCGCGTTCTGCCGCGATGTCATGGCCGACAGGAATGCAGCATATTCCATCGGCTGGATTTCCATCTTCACCCCGACCTGCTCCAGATAGCCGGCGACCATTGGCAGGAGATCCGTGTGGTTCGTGCTGCAGGAGCAGACCTGGGTCTTGAACGTGAATCCGTTCGGATAACCGGCTTCCGCCAGCAGCTTCTTCGCCTTGACGGGATCGTACTTGAACAACTCCTTGACGCTGTCCGGCTGCTGCTCAAGCGGGCGGAAGTAGGCGCCGAACGTCGGATGCTGCGGATAAGCGAACAGCTCAGCGTTGCCGTTGTAGTAAGACTTGACGATCTCGTCCTTGTTCACCGCCAGATTGAGGGCGCGGCGCACGCGGATGTCGTCGAACGGCTTGGTGTCGACACGCATCGCCAGGAAGGTCCCACCGGTGGCAAGCCACCGGTTCCATTTCAGATCAGGCGCGCTCTTCTTGAGACTGTCGACGTCCTGCCAGCGAATAAGCTCCAGGACATCGATCTTGCCGGTTCTCAACGCCGTCACCCGCGTCGCCTCGTCCTTGACGATGCGATACGTCAACTTGTCGAGATAGGGCAGCTTGAATTCTTTTTCGTTGATGGTCTCGCTGCCCCAATAGACGGGGTTCTTCTCATAGACGTTGGAGTTGCCCTGAGTGAAGTCGGTCAGGCGGAACGGGCCGGTACCGTTGACATTCTTCCAGTTGGTCGCTCCGGCATCCACCACTTCCTTCGGCACGATGCCCGAGTAATAGCCGTAGCCGAAACGATAGGCCCACTCGGCGTTGTATTCCTTCAGGTTGAACACCACCGTATACCGGTCGACGGCCTTCACGCCGTCGACGTAGTCGTACATTCCTTCGACCTTCTTCGGGCTCGAGTTCTGCCGGTTGAAAGTGTAGACGATGTCATCGGCAGTCAGCTCGCGTGACGCCATGACACCTGGCTTCTCCGGAAACATGATGCCCTTGCGCAACGTGACGACGATCTGCAGCGGGTCTTCCTTCAGCTCCCACTTCTCGGCGAGTTCGCCACGCATCACCTCGGAGGGGATGTAGGCGTCGGGAGTCATGGTCCATTTGCCGCCGCGACTCTTGAACTGCGACACGTCGGTCACGAACAACTGCTCGTAGACCTGCCCGGTATCGTGATTGTGCTTCCAGTTGTAGTCGTAGTTGTCCCAGGACAGCGCCGAGATCGTCGAATAGACGGTGACGATCTCAACTGCGCCACCGTATTTCGGCGTCTCCATCTTGTGATTCTGGCCGGCGGCCGGACCTGCCGCCAGCGCGAGTGTCAGCGCGCCGATACCGGCGAACTCGTACAAAGCCTGCTTCCTCATTGTCGTCTCCCCTTTTATTTTTGGTTTGACTAAGCGATCAGCAAACATTGTCGGACCGACGCGAGGCCGCGAAACGCCAGCGGCGCTTTCGCGCCGCCGGTTCCTGCAAAAGTATTCTTTTCCAGCCTCCGCTCAGTAGCCCATCTTCTTTTTCAGATCCTGGTCGATCCAGAGCCGGGCGTAGATCGGCCCCGGACGCACGGCTCCGGCGCGCAGCTCGCCCTCATAACCCTTCACCCATGGCCACCAGGCGGTGAAGTTGTAAGGCGTCGGCAACCAGACGTAAGGCGCGTTATCGATCATCTCGGTCGTCATCGCCCGCAGCTCAGCCTGACGCTTGGCCTCGTCAGGCTCCTTGTAGACCGCCTCCATGCGCGCGGTCAGCTTCGGATCGTTCCACTGCGACGGATTCCAGACCTGATGCGGAACGAAGCTCTTGCGGATGGTCGTTGTCGGATTGGTATGGCCGTTGTTCATGAAGTAGCCGGCCGCGTTGGTCTGCGTGGTCATCGCCGACAGGAATGCCGCATACTCCATCGTCTGGATTTCCATCTTGACACCGACCTGCTCGAGATAGGCGGAGATCAACGGCAGCAGATCCATGTGATCCGCGTTACACGAGCAGACCTGAGTCTTGAAGGTGAACCCGTTCGGATAGCCGGCCTCCGCGAGCAGCTTCTTCGCCTTGACCGGATCGTACTTGAACAGCTCCTGCACGCTCGCCGGCTGCTCATTCAGCGGCTGATAGTAGGCCCCATATTCCGGATGCTGCGGGTAGGCGAACAGCTCCGCATTGCCGTTGTAGTAGGCCTTGATGATCTCGTCCTTGTTGATCGCCATGTTCATGGCGCGGCGGACGCGGATGTCGTCGAACGGTTTCTGGTCGACACGCATCGACAGGAAGGTGCCGCTGGTGGCAAGCCACTTGCTCCACTTCAGCTCCGGCGCGCCCTTTTTGAGCTGCTCGGCGTCCTGCCAGCGGATCAATTCCATGATGTCGAGCTTGCCCGTGCGCAGCGCGGTGACTCGCGTCGCCTCATCCTTGATGATGCGATAGGTGATCTTGTCGACGTAAGGGAGCTTGAACTCCTTCTCGTTGATCGTCTCCTTGTCCCAGTAGTCCGGGTTTTTCTCGTAAGTGTTGGAGTTGCCCTGCACGTAGTCGGTGAGCTTGAACGGTCCCGTGCCGTTCATGTTCTTCCAGTTCGAGGCGCCGGCATCGACCACCTCCTTCGGAATGATCCCCGAGTAGTAGCCGTAGCCGAAGCGGTAATCCCACTCGGCATTGAACTCGTTCATCTCCCAGACGACGGTATACTTGTCCTCGGCCCGCACATCCTTGACGTAATCGAAGTAGTTCTTCGTCGCCTTCGGGCTGGTCGACAGACGCTTGAAGCTGAAGACCACGTCGTCGGCCACGAGCTCGCGCTTCTGCATCACGCCGGGCTTCTCCGGAAACATGACGCCCTTGCGCAGCGTAACGACGAGGCGCAGCGGATTCTGCTGCCATTCCCACTTCTCGGCCAGCTCGCCGCGAATGAGATGCGTCGGGATATAAGCGTCGGCGACCAGGCCGAACTTGCCGCCGCGCGACCTGGTCTTGGACAGGTCTGCGGCAAACAACTGCTCGTAGACCGAGCCGGTGTCGTGATTGTGCTTCCACGGCCAGTCGTAGCTGTCGAACGACAGCGCCGAGATCGTCGCATAGACGGTCGAGACTTCCAGGCTGCCGCCGTACTTTGGCGTCTCCGGCTTGCTCTGGCCCCATGCGGCGCCTGTGGCAAGCACGAGGCTCAACGCGCTCGCGCCCGCAAGGCCTCGCAGTGTCTTGCTTTGCATTTGTTTCTCCCCTGTTACCCTAGTTTCTTCTTGTTCAGCGATGGGTGCGCATGCGCGGATCGAGTAAGTCGCGCAACGCGTCGCCGAACATGTTGATGCTGAACACGACCAGCGTCAGGCAAATGCCCGGCGCAAGCGCCATCCATGGCGCGAGATACATGTAATTGCGTGACGAGCCGGTGAGCATGCCGCCCCAGGAGGGCGCCGGCGGCGGAACACCAAGCCCGAGGAACGACAGCGAGGCTTCGGCCAGGATGACGGCACCGACGCGGGTCGTGAACAGCACGATCACCGGCGGCATCACGTTCGGCAGGATGTGACGCCAGAGGATCCGCTGCGTGCCGCCGCCGATCGATTGCGCGGCGTGGATGTAGCTCTGCTCACGCACGGACAACACGGCGCTGCGGATGATGCGGGAGCCGGCAATGCCGAGGAAGCAGCCGAGTATGCCGATCACCGGAAACATGCCGGGCCCGACGACGGCAACGACGACAATCAGCACGACCAGTTCCGGAAAGCTCATCCAGGCGTCGACAAAGCGCTGCACCAGCATGTCGAACTTGCCGCCCAGATAACCAGTGGTGATGCCGAGCACGACAGAAATGATGGTCGCAAGCCCGGCGGCCGACAGACCGATGATGACCGACAGCCGCGCTCCATAGAGAATGCGTGAAAAGATGTCGCGGCCGAGATTGTCGGTGCCGAACCAGAACTGCCAGCTCGGCGGTTTCATCCGGTTGATCGGCATGATCTGGTTGTAGCCGTAGGGTGCCAGCAGGTCGGCGAAGACGCCGGCAAACAGGAATATCAGGCAGATCACGGCGCCGGCTGCGCCGAGAGGCTTCTCCCGGAACAAGCGGGCGAAAAACCCGACGATGGCGTTCGGGCGTTTCGTCGACGCCTGACGAATCGCAACCGACGTATCGGTGATCTCAGCCATCAGCGGTTCCTCACCTTCGGATCAAGAAAGCCGTAGCTCAGATCGACCAGCAGATTAATGAAGACGATCGCCACACCGAAAACGAGGAACACGCCGGTGATGGTCGGATAGTCGCGGGACCCCACCGCCTCCAGCAGCAACAAGCCCATGCCGGGGATGACGAAGATCTGTTCAAGAATGACCGCGCCGCCGATCAGCGCACCTGCCTGCAGACCGACCAGCGTGATCACAGGAATCAGCGCGTTGCGCAACGCGTGGCGCATGACAATGGTGCCGACGGATAAACCCTTGGCCTTGGCGGTTCGAATGTAGTCCTGCCGCATCACCTCCAGCATCAGCGTGCGGGTCAGCCGCATCGTGATGGCCGAGAACGCCTTGCCCAGGATCAGCGCTGGAAGCGCAAGCTGCAGCAGATGACCGATCGGGTCCTGTGAAAAGGGAATGAACCTGACCGAGGGCGACCAGCCCCACCAGATCGACGGAAACACCATCACCAGCGTGCCGAGCCAAAAGCCCGGAATGGCGAGCGCCAGGATCGAGAAGGTCCGCAGGATGTAGTCGCCGATCGTATCCTGCTTCAGCGCTGCATAGACGCCGATCGGGATGCCGACAACCAGGGAGACCAGCAGGGCCATGATGCCGAGCTCAAAAGTAATCGGCAGGCGGTGCAGGATTTCGTCCATCACCGGCGTGTTGGTCCACAGCGAGTTGCCGAGGCTTCCCTTGAACACCAGCGCGCCGAGCCATTTGAAGTACTGAACGTACATCGGCGTATCGAGACCGAGCGCCGCCTCGAGTTGTTCACGCGTCTGCTTCGAGGCGCTCACGTCGTTCTGCGACAGCATCAAATCGATGATGTTGCCGGGCATCAGGCGAATGGTCACGAAGACGATGAGCGAGGCGAAGATCAGCGTGGGGATCAGTGCAAGGACGCGACGTAAGATGTAACCCCTCATGATCCCCCAACTCCATCAGCGCTCGGCTTGGACAGCAAACGACGCAAGCGCAGCGTCGCGCCAGCAGCGCTGCATACATCGCAAGCGAGGACAGCGTCTGCATCACTGCCAGTCGAAGGCAACGACGTGCAACGCCACTCGCGAGGGCTGTTGTCCAAGCTGTTCCTCCGGGAGCCTTTTCGGCTACCGATGACCTTTTTCATTTCGTGGGACTAGAACGTGTCCAGCTGTCTGTTGTCAAATGAAATGAGAGTTTTGCTCGGGTTCCTGCGACAGAAGGCGCAGCAGAAACTGCACCGCACTCTGCAATAAAATGCTCAAAGCGAAAGCAGCTTCTTGCGCGCAATTTCACGATGCGAAACAGGCTGCCTTACTTCGCAGCGCTATCTTGCCTGAAGCTGTCCCAGCCTACATCGGGCGCAAAGCGCTCACCATACTTTTGCGAAAAGTTCGCGAGCACCGCAACAACATCGGCGACACCGCGCGTTCGCGCATAATTCAGCGGGCCTCCGCGGAAAGGTGCAAAGCCGGTGCCGAAGATCATCGCGCCGTCAACCAGGTCGGCGTTGTCGACAATGCCCTCGCGCAGGCATGCGACGCACACATTAACCATCGGCAGGATCAAGCGGTCGGCAATCTCGTCTTGCGGCGGCAGCTTTGCCTGCGTGGCATTGCCAAGCAACGCATCGCCGCCTGGCTTCGACTTTTGCGCCTTGCCATCCTTCCAGACGTAAAAGCCCTTCCCGGTCTTGCGGCCAAGTTCGCCGGCCTCGACCTTCTGGCGCAGCCAGTCCGGCGCGGGCGGCAGCGCATCACCGAGCTTGGCGCGGAGCGAGTCGCCAACCGCGAGGCAGATATCGAGGCCGACGGTATCGGCAAGCTCGATCGGCCCCATTGGCATACCGAACTTCTCCGCAGCCTCGTCGATGGTCTCCTTGGGAACCTTCTCGTCCAGCATCACCATCGCCTCGAGCATGTAAGGCGTCAGTGCGCGGTTGACGAGAAAGCCCGGCGCGCTCTTCACTGGCAGCGGCAGGCGATCGATCTGGCCGACAAAGGCGCGTGTCGCGGCAAGCACCTGGCTATCGCTGCCGTCATGGCTCACGACTTCCACGAGTTGCATGCGCGACACCGGATTGAAGAAGTGAATGCCGACCAGCCGCTCCGGATGCTTCAGGCTCGTGCGAAGATCCTGTAGCGGGATGCTGGACGTATTGGTCGCAAGGATCGCACCCGGTTTCATGCGCGGCTCGACACCGGCATAGACCTTCTGCTTCAGTTCGAGCTTCTCGGGTACCGCCTCAATAACGAGATCAGCGTTGCGCACGCCTTCGCCGTCCATGTCCGGCATCAGCCGATCCAGCGCGTCGCGCTGCTCGATCCGCTTGCGCATGATCTTGCCGTAAAGTTCGGCGGCGCGCTGGATCGCACCGGCGATCGGTTCGGCCTTCATGTCGGCCAGCGTTGCATGCAATCCCTGACGCGCACACCAGGCCGCGATATCGCCGCCCATGGCCCCGGCGCCGATGACATGCACATGCTTGATGGTGCCATCGTCGCCGGCGAGCTTCTTCATCTGCTCGCGCAGGAAGAACACACGAATGAGATTCTGCGCCGTCGGCGTCACCATCAGTCGTGCGAACGAAACTTGTTCGGCCGACATCATCGCATTACGGTCGTCGCCGTGCTTTTCCCAGAGATCGATCAGCGCATAGGGTGCAGGATAATGTGCGATCGGTGCGGACTTGGCGGCTTCCTTTCGCATCCGCGTCGCAAGGAAGCTACGCACCGGCCCGGCCGACAGGATGGTCGACATTGCAGCAGGTGTTGCGCGCTTGAGTTTTCCGCTCACCGCATCCTTGATCGCGTTGCGGACGTGGCGCTCCTGCGTCACCGCATCGACTGCGCCAAGCGATTTTGCACGGCGCGCGTCGATGGTGCGACCGGTCAGCATCAGCGTCATCGCTTCCATCGGATTGATCAGCCGCGTGAAGCGAACTGTTCCGCCAAGACCCGGGTGCAGACCGAGCATCACCTCAGGAAAGCCGAAGCGCGCGTTGTCGATGGCAATGCGATACTTGCAGGCGAGTGCGATCTCGAAGCCGCCGCCGAGGCAGAAGCCATGCACGACGGCGATGGTCGGCATGCCGAGATTTTCGAGCCTATCAACCACGCGATGCGCGCGGCCAATTTCCGTTTCGACCTGACGCGGATCGGACGCGCCACGGAACGCGTTGACGTCGGCGCCGGCAATGAATCCGGAAGGTTTCGCCGAACGAATGACCAGCGCCTGTGGCCGATCGCTCTCGATCGCGGCAAGAACAGCGTCGAGCTCCTCGATCACTTCGGCCGACAGCGTGTTGGCGCTGGCGCCCTCCCGGTCGAACAGCAACCAGGCGACACCGTCTGCATCCTTTGCAAGGCGGAAGTTCTTCCATGGGCCCGCCCCCGGCTCGGTCGAGACATACGGGCCCAGCTCGATCAGACGATCCTTGAACAGGTCGAGGATGCGGCTTTCCATAACGACCTCACACCGCCTCGAGCAGCAGGGCGCCGCCGAGGCCGCCGCCGACGCATTGCGTGGCGATACCGCGCTTCTTGCCCAGCCGCTTCATCGCGTTGACCAGATGCAGGGTGATGCGGTTGCCGCTTGCGCCGACCGGATGGCCGAGCGCGATCGCCCCGCCATCGACATTCAGCCTCGATCGATCGAACGCTCCTGCCGGTCCATCCAGTCCGAGAATCTGCCGGCAAAATTTTTCGTTCTGCCACGCGGCAAGGCAGCCGAGCACCTGCGCCGCAAACGCCTCGTTCAGTTCGAGCAGTTCGATGTCGTCGAGGCGCATGTTGTTGCGCTTCATCAGTTCGGTAACGGCCAGCACCGGGCCAAGGCCCATGATGCTCGGATCGAGCGCCGACCAGCTGCTGTCGAGAATTTCGGCCTTCGGCGTCAGGTTGTGCCTCCTGACTGCGTCCTCGGACGCCACGATCACCCAGGAAGCGCCGTCGGTGATCTGCGAGGAATTGCCGGGCGTGACCTTGCCCCATGGCCGCTCGAACGCGGGCTTCAGTTGGGCCAGCTTGTCGATCGACGAGTCCGGCCGCACGCCATCGTCATAATCGTAAAACTTCCCGTTGCGCGCGAAAGCCGTTTCCACCTCGCCCTTCAGAAACCCCTCGTGCTGCGCATTGGCCAGCCGCCTGTGGCTTTCGACCGCGTAGGCATCACACTCCTCGCGCGTGATGCCGAACAGATACGCGACCATCTCGGCCGTCTGCCCCATGTTCATCTCGACCACCGGGTCGGTCAGCCCCCGCTCGAGGCCGATGACCGGCTTGAGATCGGCCGGGCGCAACTTCAGCGCGGCAGCAATCTTGCCGGGCATCCCTTTGGCGGTGGCGAGACCCGCAAACCAGCGGACACCCTGCTGGGACCAGACCAGTGGCGCGTAGCTCAAGGCTTCCGTCCCGCCTGCAAGGATCAGGTCGCAGCGCCCCTCGCGAATGTAGCGAAATGCCGTATCGATCGACTGCATGCCGGAGCCGCAGTTGACCTGCTCGGTGAAGGCCACCATCCGTTCGCCCATGCCCAAGCGGAGTGCCGCGACCCGCGCCGGATTCATCTCGTCGGCGATCACGTTGACGCAGCCGAGCATCACCTGATCGAAGGCGTCGGCCGCGAACGGCTGCCGAGCCAGCAGGGGCCGGCCGCATTGCACCGCGAGATCGACCGGCGTGAACGGTCCCGGCCCACTGCGCGCCTTCAGAAACGGCGTGCGGCTTCCACCAATGATAAAGACAGATCGCGCCATCAGCTTGCCGCCCGCACCTCTCGTGCGAACAACTCGTCACCGGAGATCGGCTTCAGATTGCCCCTCGACAGTTGCTCAGGTGCAAAGTCGTCCACCTCGACGACTTTTGCAACGGCTTCCTCGGCGGCACGGATACGCTCGCCTTCCGACGCCGTGATGACACCGCGCTTGACGGCCTCGCGCCAGTCCTTGATCCGCGCCGCGCGCATCCGCCGGTCGATGCCATCCGCTGCCGTCACCAGCGCAAACGCCTTCTCCAGCCGCGCAAGCCCCCGGTCATCGTCAGCATGAAAGAGGCCCGTCGTCAGCCGTTCGCGCGCAGCCGAGGGCTCTAGGATCATCTGCGCGCATTGGTGCACATTGGCGTCGGTCGGCCCGGTGTCGCGGGCTCCGAACGGCTGCAGGATCAGCCGCAAGAGCGTCGCGACAAATCGGTTTGGAAGGTTGGCAAAGATCTCGGCAAAGCGCGTCTGGATCGTCCTGAAGCCGGTTTCCATGCACCACTCAAGTGCCGGAAAATCCGCATCCTGGCGGCCTTCGTCCTCGAAGCGTTTCAGCGCACCGGAGAGAAGATAGAGTTCGGAAAGAATGTCGCCGAACCGGGCCGAAAGCATCTCGCGTCGCTTCAGCGCGCCGCCCATCGTCAGCAGAGCCATGTCAGCCGAAAGCGCAAACGCCGCCGACAGGCGCGACAGCTGCCGGTAGAACGGCTTCGCTTTTCCGACATTGGGCGCCGGAGCCAACAGGCCGCCGGTCCAGCTCCACGCCCAGGCGCGGAACATGGTCTTGAAGCTGTGGCCGACGTGTTTCCAGAGCGTGCGGTCGAACGTGTCGAGCCCGTTCGGATCGGCCAGCGCCGTCATCTCCTCCAGCAGATAGGGATGGGCGCGGATCGCACCCTGGCCGAACACGATCAGATTGCGGGTCAAAATATTGGCGCCCTCCACCGTGATGCCGATCGGCACCGAACGATACAGCGCGCCGAGATAATTTTGCGGCCCGTCGATGATCGCCTTGCCGGCGTGGATGTCGAACGCGTCGTTGATTGCGATCCGCATGCGCTCGGTCGCATGCAGCTTCATGATGCCGGAGATGACGGCCGGATGATGCCCCTGATTGAGCGCTGCGCAGGTCAGCCGCCGCGCACCGTCAACCAGATACGCGGTGCCGGCGATCCGCGCCAGCGGCTCCTCGATGCCTTCGAACTTGCCGATCGGTATGCCGAACTGCTCGCGGATGCGCGCATAGGCGCCGGTGGTGCGCGCGCAATAGGCTGCGGCTGCAGCCGATAGCGACGGCAGCGAGATGCCGCGCCCGGCCGCCAGTGCACTCATCAGCATCTTCCAGCCCTGGCCGATGCGCGTCTTGCCGCCGATGACATAGTCGAGCGGAATGAAAACGTCGCGTCCCCAGTTTGGTCCGTTCTGAAACACCTGCATCGACGGCAGATGACGGCGGCCGATCTCGACACCTGGCAGATGCGTGGGGATCAGCGCGACTGTGATGCCGAGATCTTCGACCTCGCCGAGCAGATGGTCCGGATCGTAAGCCTTGAAGGCGAGGCCAAGCACCGTGGCAACCGGACCGAGCGTGATGTAGCGCTTGTGCCAGTTCAACTTCAGGCCGATGACCTCGTGACCCTCAAAGTTGCCTTTGCAAACGATGCCCGTGTCGATCATCGACGCCGCATCGGAGCCGGCTTCAGGGCTGGTCAGGCCGAAGCACGGAATTTCGCTGCCGTCCGCCAGGCGCGGCAGCCAATGTTGCTGCTGTTCCTTGGTCCCGAACTGCATCAGCAGTTCGCCCGGGCCCAGCGAGTTCGGCACCATGACGGTCACTGCGGCAGCAAGTGAACGACTTGAGACCTTTCGCACCACTTCGGAGTGCGCATATGGCGAGAATCCAAGTCCGCCGAATTCCTTCGGAATGATCATGCCGAAGAAGCGGTGGCGCTTGATGAAGTCCCAGACCTCGGGCGGAAGGTCGCGCAGCTCCCAGTTGATCTTCCAGTCGTCGAGCATGGCACACAGCTCGTTGACAGGGCCTTCGAGGAAGGCCTGCTCCTCAGCCGTCAATGCGGCCGGCGGGACGGCCAGCAACTTTGCCCAGTCCGGATTGCCGGTGAAGAGATCCGCATCCCACCAGACGTCGCCTGCCTCGAGCGCCTCACGTTCGGTGTCGGACATCGCCGGCATCGCCTTCTTCGCCAGGGCGAAGATCGGTCGTGTGATGTAGTCCCGGCGAAAAGAGCCCATGGTCGAGGTCCAAATCGAGAGCCAAGTCGATCAGATCGCGCAAGCCGCAGCCTGCCTCCGCAAAGACCTATGCTCGGCGCAGACGTTTACAACCGCCTTGCTGGAATCAGGCAGATTCTAGCGTCCCGACGGGCCGTTGCTTAACCTGGAGACGCAGCTCAGTTCCGGAAGCCACCGGTCCGATCAATGCGACGGTTTCAACCCGGCCTTCTTCAATCAGGTCGTGTTCAATCAGGCCTTGGCATCTCAAACATCGTCGCAGGCGAGATTTCGAAGTAGTCGCCTTTCCGGCCGCCGCGCGAAATCGGGTGCGCGAGCGTCGTCTGATAGACGCCGTCAACGATCAGCGTCTTGTCGATATGTATCGCGACGACCTCGCCGAACACCATCCAGCATTCGACCTTGGTCCCCTCCTTGGTCTCGAGCTGCATGATCTTGATGAGCTTCAATTCCATGGCGGCCCGGGCTTCGCCGACGCGCGGCACCTTGACGAACCTCGAAGGCACCGGCGTGAGCCCTGACGTGGAGAACTCGCTGACGTCCGGCGGCACACCAGCCGAGGTGGTGTTCATCTGCTGCGCCAGCGGCATGGTCACCAGATTCCATGTGAACTCGCGCGTCTCCTCGATGTTGCGGACGGTGTCCTTCCACCCGTTCGAAGAGAACGCCAGAATCGGCGGCTTGTAGTTGAAGATGTTGAAGAAGCTGTAGGGCGCAAGATTGACGTTGCCCTTCGCACCCATCGAAGCCACCCAGCCGATCGGGCGCGGTGCAACAATGGCCGTGAGCGGGTCGTGTTTCAGCCCGTGGCCCTTGCCAGGCTCGTAGGTGTGCATGTCGTTCATGGCGGTCGAGACGGCAACGTTCATCGGGAATTTCCTTAACCCTTGCTTCAAGCGTTCATTCTTTATCCGGCGTTCATCCTATCATCATCGTCATTGCGAGCGAAGCGAAGCCGTTCTTCGAACGGCTATGCCTCGCAATGACGAGAGCTAACCCCGATGGATCGGATCGATCCAGGCCACGTTCTCCGGCTTTTCTACCGGCTCGATGTCGAGATTGATCGCCACCGCCTCGCCGTCGCTGCGCACCAGCACGCACTCCAGCACCTCGTCCGGTGACGCGTTGATCTCCTGATGCGGCACATAGGGCGGTACGAAGATGAAATCGCCAGGACCGGCTTCGGCAGTGAACTGCAGGCGCTCGCCCCAGCGCATACGCGCCTTGCCCTTCACGACGTAGATCACGCTCTCCAGGTGGCCATGGTGGTGCGCGCCGGTCTTGGCGTTGGCGTGAATTGTCACGGTGCCGGCCCACAATTTCTGCGCGCCGGTACGGGCGAAGTTGATCGCCGCCTTGCGATCCATGCCCTTGGTGGAAGGAACGTTCGGATCGAGCTGATTGCCGGGAATGACTCGCACGCCATCGTGTTTCCAACGATCCGGATCGTGCGCGTGGTCGTCGTCGTGGTGATGCGGATGATGGTGATGGCCGTGATGGGAACCGCTCATTGCCTTGCTTTCGTTTTTGTCGGAATGCAGGCGCAAGCTAGGCCCATGCTGCAACGCAAGCAAGAGCCGCGAACGGAGAGTTCGTATGCGGCGAGTGCGCCGGCCTGGACCTCAGAATCGCGACACCAGGTCACGCCACGAGGCGGACGTAGATCACTGCAATCGCCACGGCAATATTCGCGGCAATGAGCACGTAGTCGACGGCGGTCCTGGCCGATAACGGCGGCAGCAATGGTGGTCGGGCGTTGGTCATGCGCGGGGTCTACTGCGCGCCCGCCAATTTCTCTGTGATACATATCACAATACCCCGCCTCAGGCCGCCGGGATCAGCGCCGGACCCGCCCCTGCCCTTGCATTTCGGGTCGATCAATTGGCCGCGAGCACGACCGCAAGGCCGAAGCCGGTCAGATGATGCAACGTCTGGTCGATCCCGATCAGCCACCAGAACCACTGGTGATCCATGGTGACGTTGAACGTCGAAACGCAGAAGCCCTTCACGCGGTCGATGATCAAATGGATCACAAAATCGACGAGCCCGAGGTACCAGAAGCGGGGCGCCAGCACGAGCAGGATCGTGACCGCGAGCGCGCCGTGGATCGCGCAGTGAACCAGCAGCGGCAAGGCCCAGCCGGTCTTGGCGTCCTTTCCCGCCGCCATCCACGATGTCTGCAGAATGAAATCGCCGATCACATGCTTGATCGCGAAAATGACCATCCATGCGGTGAGCGCGCCGACGGCGACCTGCGAAGACATATCAGGCAATATCATTCTGATATTCCTTCGCGTGCACTCATCGATGAGATCACAAATCGCTCCATCATAATGCAAGCCCGCGCGGCTCGCGCTAAGCGTTTATGCCGCACCACGCGAGGTCGCCTGAACAGCAGTCGCGCGAATCTCGGAAATCGTTCGACGCAATTCCTCCCCTGTCGCATCAACCGTCGCTGCACTCCGCACACGCGCGAGAGCTTCGTCAAGGCGCGGCAGCGCCAGATCGCCGTCGAACACCGGTTTCGCCAGACTATTGACGATCAGATTCCAGTTCGCCAGCGCGAGGCGGTAGCTGGCGCCGTAGCCGGAAACGAGAGCGATCGAGCGCACGATCTCTGCAGCCGCAGCTGGCTCTTTTATCAACGCGCGATCGATCATGTGTAGCCAGCGCTCGGTGGACGAACTTTCCTTGACATAACGCAAAGACGTCGGACGAATGCGCCTGAACAGGAGAAAGAGCCTCAACCTCGCCCGGCCTATCGGCCGATCCAGATGGATGCGCATCCTGCCGCGCAGCATCTTTATCATGGTCAGGCCGTCGGCAATCATCTGCGCCTGATCCCGCGGAAACATCGCGACGAACTCCTCGATCTCGGGCCGGTACAACTTGTTGGGCGGATCGATCGTGCTGGTTTCGGGAAGCGCCAGCGGCGCCCGGTCGAGCACGATTTGCGCGACACGGATCGGGTCGTTGAAGCTCATGCGCCGTGCCAGCAAATCGGCGATCTCGCGAAACAACGCCCGGGAGATGCCGTAACGGTCGTGAAACCGGCCGAGCCGATCGAGGTACAGGGCAGCGTAGTCGGTGTTCTGGAACTCCACCAGCATGTGGACATGCCTGTCGAGCACGGCCGCAAGATCGTCCGGCACCCCATCGGGCAAGGGTGGAATCTGCCGGCCATCCTCGCCAAACAGCCAGTTCGTCAGCGCCCGAAAAGGTTTGAGCGTTTCGGCCACGACGGACTCAGGCCGGCTTGTTCGCCGCTTGCGCCTGCGCCGCCGTCAGTGCGGCGATGCGGGCCTCCGCGCGGTTGAGGTTCTCGAACAGCCGCGCGCTGACCAGTCGCAGAAAATAGAAGCCGAAGGCCGGGTTCTGCACATAGAGCTCTTCGACCTGACGATACGTGACGCTGAGCACCAGACCGCTTTCAATGCATTCGAGTGTGCCGGTGCGCTTGTTGGAGGGTGACAGCATGCCCATCTCGCCGACCAGCGCACCAACCGGCACCTCCAGGCCCATCTCCACCAGCCGATAACGTCCGCTGACGATGTAGAACATGTCTTCGGCCTTCTCGTCCTTGTAGAACAGCACCTCGCCCGCTTCACACGGCCGCTCGGTCATGAACGGCTTCAACCAGGCCATCGATAGGTCGCTGTTCACGGAACGCTTCACGTCGCGCACGAGCTGCAGCATCTGGTGCAGCCGGTACGAATTCAAGGGCAACAGGACCATGTGCAAGACCATCGTGTGATAATGGCCGTTTGCGAAGGAGAACGTGATCAGCGCCAGGTTCGTGAGGATCCCGAAGATGCGTAGCGGGATCATGGTCGTCATCGTGTAGGTCGCGATCAGGAAGATCGACGAGAAGATTCCGCCGGCATTGGCTGCAACCTGAGACATATCCATGGCGAAAGACTCGATGCTGTGAGAGCTTGAAAGCCGTTTATCTGATCACCCGCGCTAGGCCGTGCTGCGCCGGGGCAGTCAGCTCGGCGATCTTATCACCGAAATGATCGTATAATCCTGACAGTGCCTCGGGCGCGAGCGGACGGCAGGCCGCAAGCGCCACGGCCGCCCCGCTGGCGTCGCGACCGGCCAACGCCTGCAGCAGCTGGCCGTGGAAGCGTGAGAGTTCGATGAATTGCGGCGTGCGGAATACCGCCTCGTCTCCGGCCAGCGCATACAGCTTGGTCGGCGCCGACTTGCCCTTGAGCAGGATTTCGCCCGCCTCGAGCAGCGCGATGCCTTTGGCGACCCGCGCAACCTCCTCAGACACGAGCAGATCCGTGCCGAAGGACTTGGTAGCCGCCTCGATCCGGGCCGAAACGTTCACGACGTCGCCCATGGCCGAGTAGTTGAAGCGGATTTCCGAACCCATGTTGCCGACGGCGGCGATTCCGAAGTTGAGGCCGACGCCGATCTTGACCTCAGCTGCGGCGATGCCGCGATCGGCGAAGCCGAACGCGTCATTCGCGTTCAGTTGTTTCACCACCTCGCGCATCTTCAACGCCGCGCGACAGGCCCGCACCGGATGATCGGCGATCTCCAGGGGCGCATTCCAGAACGCCATGATCGAGTCGCCGATGTACTTGTCGATCGTGCCAAGTTCGCCCTGGATGGCCTCTGACAACGGCGACAGCAAGGTATTGATGAAGTCCACCAGTTCGGTCGCCGACAACGCTTCGGAGATCGGCGTGAAGCCCCGCACATCCATGAACATCACGGTGATCTCGCGCGCTTCTCCGCCAAGCTGCATCGCCTGCGGCGAGCTCTCCAGTCGCGCCAGCAGTTCGGGCGCGAGATATTGCCCGAAGGCCTGACGGACGAACTGTTTCTCCTTGTCGGAGGCGATGCGCAGCGTGCGCTCGATGGCGATGTACATGGTGATCGCGGCAAGCGACGGATAGATCGGATCGAGCAGCAGGCGAAAATGCGAGAAGGCGAACCAGGAGCCGGCAATTGCCAGCGTCAGCGCGACGATGCCGGCAATGAATGAGAACTGCGCGCCGAACGACAGCAGCATGATGGCGACGAAGGCGGCGAGCAGCACAGTGCCGATGATCTCGAGCCCGTTCGCCCAGTCGGGGCGGCTGATGAAATCCTGCCCAAGGATCTGCTCGATCAGCTGCGCATGCACCGCAACGCCCGGCATGATCTGTCCGAGCGGCGTGGCCCGCGCGTCGGCCAGGCCCGCGGCCGATGTGCCGACCAGAACGATCGCACCGTCGATGCGCGGCTTGACTGTCGCCTCCTTCGCCGGATCGAGCAGATCCTTGACCGACACGTAACGTTCCGGGCGATCGCGATCGTAATAGAGCCAGGCCTCGCCGTCATCGGTCAACGGCACGCGGAAGTCCCCGATGCGCATGTCGAGCAGCGCTGCCCGGCCGCTGTCGGTCTCGCCGCTTGCTCCCGTGCCGCGCACGACGACACCCTTCTGACCCTGCGCGACCCGCAACGCTTCGCCGGCGAGGCTCGGATAGATCCGCTCGCCGTCGGAGAACAGCATCGGAATACGTCGGACGACGCCGGATCTGTCGCGCGAGCTGAGATTGATGCCGCCGACCCCGGCTGCTGCCTCGTCGAGCAGCGGCAGGTTTGCGACCGCGCCGGCAAACGGCGACAGCACGTCGGTCGGCTTGACACCGACAAATGCAAGACCTGCCTTCAGCGCTGGTCGTGCATCGTTCTGCGAACGGGTCGCCGCAAAACCCAGCACCGCGTTCGCCTT
This sequence comes from Bradyrhizobium sp. LHD-71, assembly GCF_031157255.1. GTDB lineage: Bacteria > Pseudomonadota > Alphaproteobacteria > Rhizobiales > Xanthobacteraceae > P52-10. The sequence continues at coordinate 41,652 of NZ_JAVIFX010000007.1, forward strand.
AGCCATGGCCTCGGCAAACATCGTGTCGTGGTCCGGCAGCCTTGCGAGCAGAGCCATGGTCAGGTCGCGCTCCGGCACGTCGCTCGCCTGCAGGTCACCCGCAATCCGTTTCGGCGTCGTGCGGTCGGGCTCGGGGAAGATCACCGCGAAAGCGACGGCGCCCGCACCCAATTCCGCAAGGCGGTTGGTAATGGTGGCGAGCCGCGTACGCGGCCAAGGCCACTGGCCATAGGCGGCGATCGAGGCCTCGTCGATGTCGACGATGCGGACCGGAAAGTCCGCATGGCTGCGCGGCTGCAGGCGCTGATAGGCGTCGAATGTCCGCTCTTGCAGCTCGGTGACGATCCTCGGGCTTTCGGCGCGAAGCCAGGTCAATGCGGTGAGCACGACCAGCGCCGCGCCGGTCGCCCGGCCGTGTTTGCTGCGAGCGAAGCGGCGCAGACGCGCCGCGAAAGCAAGGCTTCCGCGCCCGACCAGCAATCTGAACCGCTCGGAAGATGCCATGGGTGATCCTCGCCACGATTCATTACCGCTCAATGGCTTGAGAGGAAACGGCTTTTTGCCTTCCTACCGGTTCCTCGCCGTTGCGGACGACCTGTCGCGGCGGGGCCGGTGGTGCGTCTACTGCATGCGGCCCGCAAAGATTCCCGCGCCGCCATAGTTGCTCGGGCCGTAGATCCGCAAGGCGCCGCCCATCTCGCCGACAGGACTGGTCCGCCCCTGGAAGAACGAGCCGACCACATCCATGGAGCGGTTGCCGTTCGCCGCGCTCAGTCCCCCGGCGAAGGCGGGCGAGCCGCTGGGAAACACGATCTGGCCCGCATAGTTCGCGCCGTCGAGGTTGGTCACGCTGACATTGCCCGTGCGGGCGGCGAAATCGACCGTGTTCTGGAATTGCCCTGCAGCGACGTAGTTCGAGCTGCCATCGTGGATGTTGGCAATCGCATGGCCGCTATAGGTGGCGCTGCCGGTCGACGGAATATCGCTCGCATTCGCCGGCAAGCGTCCAGCGACCCAGAACATTTCAGCGGTGTCCTTGATCTGCCCGCCGCTTCCACCCTCGCCGGCGCGTGTGGTCCCGGCAGCCCACAGACCCCATTTCGTGTACTCGCACTGGCAAAATGCGACGCCGACAGTCTGTGATGCTGCCTGCGACAGCGGCGTGCCGGGCTTGAACTCGACGACGCCGCCGCTGAACTGAGTAACCGCCTGGCTATTGACCGTCGCTACCGGCGCGCCGCTTGAGCTCGTCGCCGGCAACAGGACGTTTGCACCGGTCGCCAGGTCATTGACGTCAATATTCGCCGTGTTTGGACCGAAAACATAAGTGCCGGACTGATATTCGTCGGAGGACGAATTCGCGGAGATCCTGTTGTTGTTCGAACCGGACGTGATCTCGCCGGCACGCACAGCGCCGAAAGCCGCCTGTTCGGTCTGCCCCTGTGCATTTGTCTCAAGAACGCCGACACCGAGCGCCGCAAGTATCGGCCCCAACGGACCGTAGTTGTTGCGCGAGGCCACCAATCCACCCGTGAAGGCCAAGAGAGACCGAGGCTCCGAATTCTGGTTCGGAATTTCCTGCGGGGGTGGTGGGGACGGCGGCGGCGGTGGTGGCGGTGGTGGCCTGTTCTCACGCTCGGTGATTTCGGCTCGCGTCTGACTGGCTGTCGTCTGGATCGTTTGATTGATCGACGAAGCTACGTTCGCCTGAGTGGTGCCGTTGACGATCTGGCTTGCCGCCCTTTGCAGGTTGGTCGCGATCGCACCGGCGGGCGTGCCGGACGCGGTGGTGCGCGCCTGATTGACCTGTGCGGACGTCGCCCGCGCACCGCCGCCCTGTCCGCCCTGGCTCTGAAGCAGAGCCAGCATGGCCTGCAAAAATCCGCTCGGCGGCGGCGAAGGATTTGTCGGCGGCGCGCCGCCGCCGAGCGTCTGTGTGTACTCCCCCGCGGTCAGCATTACGCTTGACGGGCCGGATGTTACATGGCCCTCGCCATAGCCGATGTAGACCGAGCTCGGGCTGAAGATGCCGACGCCGCCGCGAATGCCGACAACGGCGTTCGGTGTCGTGACCCGCGCATTGCCGGCGTGACTGATTTGTCCGCCGACGAAGCGCATCACGCCCTTCGTCAAAGTTGCCGCGAGCTTGCCGGTGTTTGAGCTCGGATTGTAGACGTACTCGTCGATCGCCAGATCGCTGTTCGGGCCGATCGTCATCGAGGTTTTGTCGAGAAAGAGCAGCTGCACCGAGCCTGCGGACGTCGTCTGGATGCGCTCGCGATGCGCTATCGACTGGCCAATGACGATGGTGCGCGCACCGCCCGAGCCTCGCGCCTGCGCTGATGGATTGACCGCGGCCGCCGTGCCGACCTGCTGCGCAGCAGCGGCGTGCGCGAAGAGCGCGACGCCGGCCGCCGATAGCAGGCCGACAAATCCGGCTTTCGCAGCGACGGGACGCACGTCGAAGTCTCGTGTCCTGATCATGGCTGTGCCTCAGAACCGCGCTGTGGGCCCGAAGGCCACTGTGAAGTTCTTCAAGTCGTAGTTGGGCAGGTTGGAGTCGATCCACGTATGTGTGATCGTCGTCCGCAACCCGTAGTTCTGATAAAGCTGAACGTCGATGATGCCGCCGACGCGCGCCTCGCGATCCTTACGGAAGACGAACGGATCGACGATCCAGTTCGGTTCGTCGTAGCGCGTGTCGCTGTAGCCGGCAGTCGGCGTGACCACCACCTGCCGCGGCGCGCCGTCGAATCCGGGCACGCTGAATTCCATCGGTAGTCCGACATCGGCCGACCAACGATCGTAGCTGTTGTAGTCGAACCGCGCATTGTTGCGATCGAAACCGACGCGCGTCGTCAGCCGTACGACGCCGAAGCGCAGCTCCGCATTGATCGCCGCCGTCGTGAGATTGCCCGTCTGTTCGCTTGCGGTCGGGAATTCGTCCGAATCGAAGAACCGGCGATGGCGATGCTCGATGTAGCCTTCGGCGAGACCAAAGCTGCCGAGCGGACCACGGATGGAGAAGCCCGCGCCGCCCGATTCGATATACTTGTGATGTGCCAGCATCACGCCGGTCCCGATGCCGTAGATCTTGAACGAAGCCTTCTGATCAATCGCGATGCGCGGACCGGCTGTCGCCTCGACGATCCCGAGATCGAACTGGGTGAACCTGTGCTGCTGTGAGGCGTAGCCGGTGAAGACAACTTCGAAAGCGTCACCGCGCTTGTTGATCTTGTGAATGTAGTGCATGGCCGCGACCTGGAACCAATTCCAGTCGGGTGCCCGAGCGAACTTATCGTTGAGGATCGCGTCCTGCCCGATCGCGCGCACGATGAGGCCGTCCGGTCCGATATTGGCGTTGCTCTGCCACCGTGCGCCGGCATGCGCGAACACGGCGAACTCATACGGCGCCTGCCGCCGGGCGATTTCCGCCAGATAGGCGTTCACCTGCGCGCGAATGTCGTTCGGCACATCGCTGCCTTTGATCGCGTCCTGCAGATAGCTGCGCGCGAGATCCCAGGAGCCGAGTTTGAAATAGAGCACGCCAAGCTCAAGCTTCACCCGCGGCAGGTTCGGGTTGAAGAACAGCATCCGCTCGAGAGCGCCGATCGCGGCCTCATAGTCGCCGCGTACGGCCGCCAACTCGGCGAACTTGAAGCTGACCTCCAGGTTCGACGGGTTTTGAAACATTTGCTGGAACAGCGCGTCGTAGCTGTCCTTGACGACCGCGGCGGGCGTTTGTGCGACCGCGCGCGCGTTGTCCGTCGACAAGGGTGCGGCGAGTACGAACGCAGCCGCAACGATGGTCGAAAAACCCTTCACGCTTGAAATTGCCCCCTCAAGTCCGCGGATTGCGGTTCCAGAGCCCCGAAAAAGCCGCGGACCCGACGCCTAAGCGTCAGAAATGATATTTCGGCAACGCGAAAAGAAAAGGAATATTAATAATTTGGCGCGGACTTGCCGCGGCATCGTTACTGATTCGCCACACCCTGGGTACGTTATCTGACTGATCGTCCGGCACTTGCAGCTATCGCTGGCCTTGTGTGTACCATTTGGAAGCAACTTCGGATCTCAAAGGTAGCCCGACGGATCGATGAAGAAAAAATCCGGCCATTTGATTCCGACAGCGGAGCTGGTTCGCAAGGTCCCGTTCTTCAGCAACCTCGCGCCTGACGCGGTTGTCGACCTCACCAGCATGCTGCGTCGGCTCGAGCTGCCGCCACGCGCGACCGTCGTCGAGAAGGATGCGCCAGGCGATTGCATGTACTTCATCGCCTCCGGCGAAGTCGAAGTCGAACTGCCGGGCCGGAAGATCCCGTTGACGCAGGGCAGTTTCTTCGGCGAGCTCGCGCTTCTCAGCAACTCGGTCAGGACGGCAACGGTCGTCACCAGGACCGACACGACGTTGCTGGTGCTGGACCTGGTCGCCTTCCGAACGCTGATGGCGCGGCATCACGATCTTGCCGCAGCGATCGATCTGGAAGCCCGACGCCGCACGCGGGAGAATCTGCAGCGAAGCAAAGCGCAGTAGATCGCTTCAATCCACGACGAGCTGCTACTTGCCTTCCTTCAGCAGTCGGCGGATTTCATCGTACATCTGCAGCGGATCGCGCTGACCATCGCCGCCCGCCAGGGCCACGCTGCTCAGTCCCTGAACGGCCGCGAGCTCGCGCTTGACGTCATCGACCTTGGCCTGGATACGGCGCTGGCGCTCGTCGATATAAGGCAGCACCTCGTCCTTCGGCAGCGGTCGCGAAGTTACCGCCACCGTGCCGCTGCCGACCGTCTCGTCGACGACGAAGCGTCCATCCTCCTGCAGCCGCGCGACCCATTTGAAGCGGAATGCGCCCGACGTCGCAGGCCCGATCCGGGTGTAACCGTCGCGGACGTCGTCAGCGGCAAGCGACTCGGCAATGCGGATGATCTCTTCGATCCGCTCCTCGCCGTCGCGGGTGGTGTTGTCGTCCGCTTCCATGATCCACTCATGATAGAGCCTACCGCGCCGCCTTGCGCAAGGGGCGGCCCGCCAGCCGCCTGCGTTCTAGACCGCCATCGTCACATCGTCGATTTTTACGTCGCCATGCAGGCGCCTGACATCTTCGACCCTCGACAACGATGTTCCGGCGCGCAGCACCGCGGCGGCGCCGGCGGCCGTCGCACAGCGCAGTGCCTCTTCGAGGTCCGCCGATCGCGACAGCTGCCAGACAAGCGCGCCGAGGAAGCTGTCGCCCGCGCCGACAACGCTGACCGGCTCGACCGGCAGCGGCCGGGCGCGAAGGGCACGGTCGACGGAAACCAGCAGCGCACCGTCAGCGCCGAGGCTCAACGCAATGATCGCGACCCTCTTCTTCGCGATCAGCGCGCGCGCTGCATCGACCAATTGCGGCTCCTGCGCCCCCGATATGCCGGCCAGATCCTGAAACTCTTTAAGGTTCGGTTTGATGAGATGGACACCTTCCTCAACCGCTGCCCGCAGCGGGCCCTGCGAGGTGTCGAGCATGATCTTCGCTCCGCTCGCCTTGATGGTGCGGATCGCGCGGGCGAACTTTTCATCGGAGATGCCCGAAGGCAGGCTGCCGCTGACGACAACCATCGATGGCGCGGGTCGAATATCGGCGACGGCAGCAACGGTCGTGCTCCATTCATTTTCGGAGAGCTGTGCGCCCGGCAGCACGAAGCGAAACTGCTGGTCGGTCGTATCCTCGACGAGCGTGAATACCTGCCGCGTCTCGGAGAACACATCGACCGTCGTGCACGGCACGCCTTCATCATGCATCAGGCGCTTCAACAGTTGTCCCGTGGCCCCGCCGATCGGAAACACGGCCAATACGTCGCCACCGAGACGCTTGATCACGCGCGCAACGTTGATGCCGCCCCCGCCCGGATCATAATGCGGTGGTGCACAGCGCAGCTTGCTGAAGGGCGCAATGCGTGCAACCGACGTCGAGATATCGACCGACGGGTTGAGCGTGATCGTGACAATCTCGGTCAATGGATGGCTCGCGAGCGTGATCGTGATGCCCCGGCGAGAACGCGTGAAGCGGGGGGCGGTTCCCGTGCGCTGCGGGAGCGACCAACGTCCTCTAGGTGATCGAGAGGCTTGTCCGCACCGTCTCTGCTAGCGCCAGCGCCTCGTTGCCCAATGACGGCGCGAACACCAGCCCCATGCGTGAGGTCGGCAGGTTCGGCAGACCTTCCGCGGCACCCAGCACCTTCATGCCTTCGCGCACGGCTCCGAGCGGCAACACGGTCAGTGCAAGCCGCGTCCTGATCATCGGCTCGATCGCCGAGTAGTTGTTGGAGACCAGAAGGATGCGGAAATCGCGTCCCGCATCCTGCAGCGCGGCCTCGGCCACCTGCCGCCAATGACATGTGATTGCGCCAAGTGCGAGGGGCAACGGCTCGCCGGGCACGATGCTGAAGCGCGGATGCGCGACCCAGACCAGCGGCTCCTCACGGACAACCTCCACGTTCTTTATCGCGGCACAGTCCGTCACCAGCGCGAGATCGAGCTCCTGATTGCGCACGCGATCGGCAAGCGCGAGCGAGCCTTCACAGATTACTGAGACCTCGACGAATGGATGCTGACGGGCGAAGCCTTCCATGATCGCTGGCATGAACACTTCGGCATAGTCGTCCGGAATGCCGAGGCGAACTTGGCCCGCGAGCCCCTTCTGGCCCACTTCCATCATCGCCGTCGCCTCGATCCGCAGCATCTCACGAGCGAACTCGACCAGCCTGTCACCGTCACCGGACAGCTTCATACCGCGTCCATTCTTGACGAACAGCGGTCGGCCGAGTTGCTCTTCGAGACGGCGGATATGCATCGACACCGCCGACTGGGTCTTGTGAACCCGTTCCGCCGCACGGGTGAATGACCCGGTGTCGACGATCGCCATGAACGATCGGAGCTGGTCGGTATCGAGCATGGCTGACCCATCTCTAAAAGCGATGAGAGACATTAGAAACATTCGTTGGACCGATCAATAGCGCAAGCCAATATGTTCTCGGATTGAACTCCGCCGGCGATTCAAAGCCTTCTGGAGTCGACGCCAGGAACAACAAAATGTCCTTTACAAACACTAACTTATACAAAATTCAGGTCCCTCAGAGGCGGCCCGGCAACTTGCAGGCGCTGCTTCAGGCACTCGGCCGGTTCCTGCTCTGGCCGATCCGGGTGTACCGGGCGCGGCAGACGCTGCACCAGCTTTCGCAAATGGACGTTCGCGAGCTTCGCGACATCGGCCTGACGCCCTACGATGTCCAGTCCGCGCAGGCGCTGCCGCTCGACGCCGACCCGACAAAGCTGCTGGCGAGCCGCGCCAGGGAACGGCTGAGCAGCCAGATCGAGAGGCGCTACTACTGACCGCGCAAGCCGTTGCAGAGATCGCCGTAAGCGATAAGGTCCCGCGCATCGCAGAAAGCGATGCCGCAACCTCCGGGGACCGCCATGAGCGACGACAGTCCGCCGCCCGAAACCAAGCTCACGCGCACCAAGGAAAAGTGGGCGCGCGAAGGCCGCTTCCTCACCGGCCGCGTCGCGCGTCCGCAATCGGAGCGGCTGCCGCCCGGCCAGCATCTCACCAATGACTGGCCGGTGCTTGACCTCGGCGTAACACCCGACATTCCGCGTGAACGCTGGCGGCTCGACGTGCATGGGGCGGTCGACAATCCGCTGTTCTGGGACTGGGCGGAATTCAGCCGCCAGCCGCAAAGCTCGATCACCTCCGACATTCATTGCGTCACGACCTGGTCGCGCTACGACAACGCGTGGCAAGGCGTTTCCACCCGCGATCTGCTGAACGCAGCGCAGCCGAAAAGCGACGCCGGCTTCGTCGAGCTGCACAGCTATGACGGTTATACGACCAACCTTTCGCTCGAGGATTTCGCGGTCGAGGACGCGCTGCTGGTGCATACATGGTCGGGCGAGCCGCTTACGGCCGAGCACGGTGGACCGGTGCGACTTGTGGTGCCGCATCTCTATTTCTGGAAGAGCGCGAAGTGGCTGCAGCGTATCGAGTTCCTGCCCAAGGATGCGCCAGGGTATTGGGAAGTGCGCGGCTACCACAACCGCGGCGACCCGTGGAAAGAACAGCGCTATTCCGACAGCGACTGAGCCGCTCGCTCTGACTTGCTCTCCTTGGGCCAAGTCACGTAAACATCTCCTCGAACCCTCGCGGTGAACCAAGCAACAAGAACAGGCCGCTCCCCGGCGGCCGCTACGGGACGGCATGGACTACATCGAAATCAACGGCGCGGCGCTCCGCTACGACGTTTCCGGCGCGGGCGAACAGACGCTGGTGCTGGTGCACGAAATGGGCGGCACGCTAGAAAGCTGGGATGACGTCGCCCCGCGCCTGGCCGGTCGGCGGCAGGTGCTTCGTTACGACACCCGCGGCGCCGGCATGTCGCAGAAAGCCCGCGGCGAGCTGCACATCGACACCATGGCTGACGATATTGCCGCGCTGCTCGACGCGCTCGGCATCTCGGGCAAGGTCGCGCTCGCAGGCGTCGCCGTCGGCGGCGCGATCGCGCTGCACTTCGCGGCGCGTTATCCCGAGCGGACCAGCGCGGTCGTGGCCGGCAGCCCCGCCACCGGGATGGCGCCAGATCGCCGCGCAGCGGCGCTCGAGCGGGTAGCGAAAACAGAGCGCGAGGGCATGGCGGTCGCAGCCGAGGATTCCATGGCGACCGGCTATGCAATTGAGGTGCGCGGCAACGCCGCGCGCTATGCGAGATTCCGGACGCGCTGGCTCGGCAACGATCCGGCAAGTTACGCTACGATCTATCGCATGCTGGCGAACACGCAGATGCAGGACGAGTTGCTCAAGCTCGCCTGCCCCGTGATGGTGATCGGTGCCACCTTCGATCGCGTGCGGCCGCCGCCGATGGCTGAAGCGGTCGCGAAAGCAATCCCGAACGCCCGCTATGTCGAATTGCCAACCACGCATTACATGGCCGCGGCGACACCCGAACTGATCGCCGATACGGTCAGCGACTTTCTGACGTCGGTCGGCGCGTAAGAGCCGACCACAATCTGCCGGAGACCACCATGACCCAGCCCACCCAGCAAATTCCCGGCGTCTATCACCGCAAGATCGGCGACATCGTCGTGACCGTCATCAGCGACGGCTACCTCGACGGCGACCTCAGCGTGATGCGTAACGTCGATCTCGACCAGGCGCACAGGGTGTTGAAGGATGCGTTCCGCCCCGCGCGACGTACCAGCGTCAACACCTTCCTGATCCAGTCGAAAGGTCGCCAGGCGCTGGTCGATAGCGGCTCCGGCGATTATCTGCAGAAGAGCGCCGGCAAGGTGCAGGCCAATCTCAAAGCTGCGGGCGTCGATCCGGCGTCGATCGACACTGTGCTTCTGACGCACATGCATCCTGACCATTCGGCGGGCCTCACCGAGATGCCGAGCGGACGGTTGTATTTTCCGAATGCGGAACTTGTGATGCACGAGAATGAGTTGCCGCACTGGTTCGACGACAGCGCCATGTCGAAGGCCGATGAGCGTTCGCAGAAGATGTATTTCCTGGCCGGCCGCGAACAGGTCGCACCCTACAAGAACCGCACCCGTCTGTTTAAAGAGGGTGAGGTCTTTCCGGGCGTCACCGCCGTGCCGAGCCCCGGCCACACGCCGGGCCACACCGCTTACTTGATCGAGTCGGGCGGCGAGCAGCTGATGATCTGGGGCGACACCGTGCATGTGCCCGAGGTGCAGACGGCATTCCCCGAGGCGGGCATGGCATTCGACACCGATCTCGCGGCGGCAGCCGCCTCGCGAAGGCGCATGTTCGACCGCGTCGCCGCGGATGGCGTGCTGATCGCCGGCATGCACCTGCACTTCCCCGCCTTCTCCCGCCTGGCGCGCGAGGGCAACGCATACCGCTTGTACCCAGAGGCCTGGGTGCATTCGTTGTAACGCGCCTGCGGCCTCCGCCTTCAGTTCAGCGCAGCAGCCCGCGCCAGGCATTCTGCGTCGTCCCTGCGAAAAGCAGGGACCCATGACCACAGAGCGGATCAGGGTCGCAAGCGTTACTCAAAAGGTACCGCGCGCAAGTCGCCTCATGACGACCAACGATATGGGTCCCGGCTCTGCGCTGCCTGGCCGGGGACGACTGATCATACTCAATCGTCAAACAGCCAGCGGCCAGCAGCCCGGATGAAGCGTCAGCGTAATCCGGGCTACGTTCTTCGCTCCCGCCTACCGCACACCGTGGCCGGCCTTGACGCCAGCGATCATCTTCGGCGTCACGACCTTATCGGACGTGATGACGTCCCACACCATCGCGGTGTCGCCCTTCTCGTACTCTTCCATCAAGCCTTTAAGCTGCTTGACGTCGGTGACGGTGGCGCCGCGCAGGCCGAAGCCTTCGGCAATGGCCTTGAAATTCGGCCGGCCGAAGATCGCGCCGGTTTCGTCGATGCCTTCGTGGCGCAGCTTGTGGATTTCGGCACCATACGCACCGTCGTTCGCGACCACCATCAGAAGCTTGATGCCGTGCCGGCGCACTGCTTCCAATTCCTGGATGTGCATCAACAAGCTGCCGTCACCTTCGAACAGCACTACGCGGCCTTGCTTGCGGGCCGCGGCGACGCCGATCGCATACGAAATCGAGTTGCCGATCGCGCCGAAATCGCGCATCGCGTGATACTTCGTCGGATCACCGCCGCGCATCACCGTATGGAAATACGAGTGATGACCCGACCCCGAGACCACATCATAGTCCTTCGGCAGCACGCGCTCCATTTCCTCGAAAACCCTGCGCGGATCGAGCTCGCCGGGCGCGACCTCGTAGACCGTCGCGTCCGCCGGCTCTTCCTTGATGCGCTTGGCCAGTTCCGGCGAACGGATGCTGGCCGCGGTCTTGCCGCCGGCCTTGATCTTCTTGAGCAGCTCGACCGCTGTCAGCTTTGCGTCCGCCTTCATGTAGATGTCGGCGGCCTGATTGCCGTGCATGAGGCCGATCGGGTTGAGGTCGACCTGCACCATCTCCGCCTGCGGACAAAGCGTGTCGCCATCGACAGTGTAATAGGTGAGACGCGCGCCGAACGAAATGACGAGGTCCGCCTGACGGAACACCTCACGCGCGATGGCGCGGGCGAAACCGCCGGCGATGCCGACAGAGAACGGGTTGTGATCGTACATGCCGCGACCAAGCAGCGTCGTCGACAACAGCGCGCCGCTGGCTTCGGCGAGCTCTTCAACGTCCTTGCGACCATCGGACCAGACGACACCGCGGCCGGCGATGAAGATCGGGCATTTGGCCTTCGCAAGCTTGTCGGCGACTTCGGCGAGCTGATCGGGATTCGGCGGCACAGGCGCGACGACCGGCGTGATCTGGCCGGCGGGCTTGTACTCGCCGATATTCGGCAGCGGCTGCAGCTGCAGGTCGTATGGGATTCCAAGCACCACAGGCTTGCGCTCGTGGCGCGCGACGTGAAATGCCTCGCGAACGTACTGATACATGCGCTGCGGGCTGTGGGCGGAGATGTAGTGCGCGCCGCACGCTGCCGCGAGCGGCTGCTGCTCGAGCATCTGGCCATACCACTTGGCGCCGATCGGCGTCTCGCCGGCGAACACGATCAGCGGCACCTGGCTGCGCGCCGCCGACGTCAGCGCCGTCATGATCTGGGTAAAACCCGGACCACACGTCACGGAAGCGACACCGACCTTGCCGGTGGCGCTGGTGTAGCCCATCGCCATCGCGCACGCGCAATGCTCATGCCGCGCGTGATAGGTGTTCATGCCGTCGATGTCCTTCATCGCCGTCACCCAGTGCATGTTGCCGTCGCCCATGAGAGCGAAGTGATGATCGACGCCCTCCGCCGCGAAAGCATGGGCCAGCGCCTGATAGGTCGGCATATTGCTCATGAAGTGTCCTCGACTTTTTCTTGTTTGGTTATCTCGTTCCGGGTGGCGGACCACCCGACAAACTAAGGAGTAGGTTGTTCATCTGGTGTCGCGAAACGAACCGTTTTTCAAGGCTTGGCTGCAGCGAAGCGCCGAATTTTGGCCATCAGACGCGACTTTCGAACCTCAAGCTATGATAACATTCGAAAGGCTCCGCGCAACTCTTGTGCCTGATACATCGGCATATGTTGTTGCGATCGATGATACCGACTTGTTGTTGCGCGACACGGTACGACATATCCCATCGATTGAATCGAATCGGATCTGCAAGATGGAAACGCGACTGTTCGGACGAAGCGGGCTGAAGGTTTCATTGCTTGGCTTTGGCTGCGGCGCAGTCGGCGGACTGATGGTCCGCGGCACGCGCGAAGATCAGGAGCGTGCATTCGTGCGCGCTATCGAGGCGGGCATCACCTATTTCGATACGGCGGCGATCTATGGCGACGGCATCTCCGAGCAGACGCTTGGCCGGCTGGTCCGCCAATTCAAGCCGCGCGATTTCATCTACGGCACGAAGGTGCGCGTATCTGCGGCAGAGAAAGGCGACCTTCGTTCGGCGATCAACGTGTCAGTGGATGCGAGCCTGAAGCGGCTCGGACTCGCGCGCGCCGACATCCTGCACTTGCATAACCCGATCACCAATGACGGCACGGGAAATTCGCTGACGGCCGAGCAGGTGTTGCAGGAGGTGGTGCCAGCCTTCGACGCGCTGCGCCAACAGGGCAAGATCGGCTTTATCGGCATCACCGCGACCGGTGACACCAGCGCCTTGCTCAAGGTCATCGATGCCGGCGCGTTCGACAGCGCGCAGGTGAGCTACAACATGCTCAACCCGTCGGCCGGCGAGATGCTTCCGCCGAACTATCCCGCGCAGGATTACGAACGATTATTCCAGCACACGGCCGCGGCCGGCACCGGTGTGATCGGCATCAGGACGCTCGCCGGCGGAGCGCTCTCCGGCAGCGCCGAGCGGCAGCCCAACGCCAGTCCGCCACCGCCGCCGATCGGTTCGGCCACGAACTTCGACGGCGACGTCGCCCGTGCTCGCCGTTTCCTGCCGCTGGTCGACGAAGGATTTGCGACGAGCCTCGCGGAGCTCGCGACGCGCTTCGTGATCTCATGCCCGACCATAGCCGTTCGAAGAACGGCGTCGCTTCGCTCGCCTATGGGGACCGCGCTGATGGGCCTCGCAACGCTGAGCGATCTCGATCAGGCCATTGCGGCCGTCGAGAAAGGACCGTTGCCGGCCGCCACGCTCGCACGCATCGCAGCGGTGCAATCGTCGTTTTCGGGTGAGACGAGGTAGTTGCCTTACCTGCGCTCACGGCAGAACAATCGCGTATGAGGTCTGAGTGAGCGGTCGCCACGCACTCAGCATGTCCCCTCCCCCGGGGGAGAGGGGGCGCGCGCCGAGTTCGCTGCAATCTCTGAGAGACCGGTCGCTCTACGCCGAGGCGGCTCGCTGAACTGGTGCTGCTGATGCTTCGTTGCCTTTCAGCACGTCCATCGCGGCGGCGACGCCGCCTGCCCGATGCGGTACGCTGGCGAGATGCAGGCCCATCTCCACGCCGGCCAGCGTGCCGATCAGCATCAGGTCATTGAAATGGCCGAGATGGCCGATGCGGAAGATCTTTCCTTTCAGCTTCGAAAGTCCGGCACCGAGCGACATGTCCAAATGTTCAAGCGTGACCTGCCGGAAGTGATCGGCATCGTGGCCATCCGGCATCACGACCGCAGTCAGGATCGGCGAATGCTCGCGCGGCTCCAGGCAAAGGATTTCCAGATTCCAGCCGCGGACCGCCGCGCGGGCCGCAGCAGCATGACGCACGTGTCGGGCAAAGACGTTGTCCAGCCCCTCCTCATGCAGCATCGCGATCGCTTCCTTCAGGCCATAGAGCATGTTGGTCGCGGGCGTGTACGGCCAGCTGCCACCCTTGTTGGCGGCGATGATCTCATGCCAGTCCCAGTAGGAGCGGTTCGACGTGTTGGCCTTCGCAGCCGCCAGCGCCTTGTCCGACACCGCGTTGAAGCCGAGGCCCGGCGGCAGCATCAAACCCTTTTGCGAGCCCGCCACGGTGACGTCGACGCCCCACGCGTCGTGCTCGTAGGCGATGGAGCCGAGCGAAGAGATCGTGTCCACCATGAACAGCGCCGGATGCTTGGCACGATCGATCGCCTTGCGGATGTCGGCGACGCGGCTGGTAGCGCCGGTCGAGGTCTCGTTGTGCACGACCATCACTGCCTTGATGCGATGGCTGCGATCCTCCGAGAGTTTCGCCTCGATCTGCTCGGGGCTGGCGCCGCGCCGCCAGTCGCCCGCAAGCATGTCGACCTCGAGCTTGAAGCGCTCCGCCAGCGCGCGCCATTGGCTCGCGAAATGACCGGTCTCGGCCATCAGCACCTTATCGCCGGGCGACAGAGCGTTGACGATCGCCGCTTCCCAAGCGCCGGTGCCGGACGAGGGATAGATCACCACCGGGTTCTTGGTCCGGAAGATCGATTTGCAGCCTTCCAGCACGTGCAGCCCGAGCTCGGCGAATTCGGGGCCACGATGGTCGATGGTCGGCATGTCGATCGCGCGCAGCACGCGATCGGGAACATTGGTGGGGCCGGGTATCTGCAGAAAGTGCCGGCCCGTATGCCTGGTCATGGTCGTTCCCTCGCCTGCGGTTGTCGGATTGTCGATGATTGTAGTCTTCGCGCGGGGTCAGCGACAACCCGCTGAAACATCACATCATCGTCGAATTGCAATCGTTCCGCCAAGCGAGGACAATGCGAGACGTCATTTCGATTGAGGCCACGATGGCTCAGCCCGCAGCCGCAGCAAAACCCCGAGCCACCGACGAGCTCGCCCGACGCCTCGCCGCCGAGGTGACCGGCGAGATCCTGTTCGACACGGCGAGTCGTGGCCGCTATGCGACGGACGCCTCGTTCTACCAGATCATCCCGGCGGGTGTCGTCGTGCCGCGCACCACCGAGGAGGCGCTGCGCGCGCTCGCCATTGCCCGCGACTCCGGCTTCACGGTCACGCCACGGGGCGGCGGCACCTCGCAATGCGGTCAGGTCATCAACAGCGGCCTGGTCGTGGACTTTTCGAAGCATCTGCACCGCATCCTGTCGCTCGACGCCGAAAGACAAACATGCGTGGTCGAACCCGGCATCGTGCTCGACGACCTCAACCGCCAGCTTCGCCCCCATGGTCTCTGGTTTCCGGTGGACGTCTCCACTGCCTCGCGCGCGACGATTGGCGGAATGGCCGGCAACAACTCGTGCGGTGGCCGCTCGTTGCGCTACGGCACGATGCGCGACAACACGCTTGGCATGCAGGCTGCGCTGGCCGACGGCACGCTGCTGACATTCGATGAACAACCGCGCGACGCAGCACTGTCGAACGTCGATGCGCCGGGGCGCGATCTCTTTCGCGACATGTTCGCGCTGGGCGAGCGTGAGGCAGGCGAAATCGCCACGCGGTTTCCGAAGGTGCAGCGGCGTGTCGGCGGCTATAATCTCGACGCGCTGACGCCATCGGCGGCACCGAACAATCTGGCGCATCTCTTGGTCGGCTCCGAAGGGACGCTTGCTTTCACCACGCAGGTCGAACTCAAGCTCTGGCCGATCATCCGCAACCGCGTCCTGGGAGTCTGCCACTTCGGCAGCTTCTACGAGGCAATGGACGCAACGCAGCATCTGGTGAAGCTGCAGCCGATTGCCATTGAACTGGTGGATCGGACCATGATCGGGCTCGGGCGCGATATCGCGATGTTTCGCCCGACCATTGAAACCGCAGTGCGCGGTGATCCCGACGCCCTGCTGCTGGTGGAATTCGCCGAGGAAGACCAGGGCGAGAACCTTCGCCGGCTGAAACAGCTCGGCGAATTGATGGCCGACCTCGGCTTCGGCTGGAGCCAGCCTAAGAAGCGCTGGGGCGGCGTCGTCGAGGTCGCCGATCCGGCCTTGCAGGCCAGCATCGCCGACTTCCGCGCCGCCGGGCTCAACGTCATGATGTCGATGAAGCAGGAAGGCAAGCCCGTTTCCTTCATCGAGGATTGCGCAGTGCCGTTGCCGCACCTCGCCGACTACACCGAACGCCTCAATCGCATCTTCGAGAAGCATGGCACGCACGGAACGATGTACGCGCACGCGTCCGAAGGCTGCCTGCATGTGCGGCCGGTGCTGAATTTGAAGCTGGAGAAGGATGTGCGCGCGATGCGCGCCATCGCCGAGGAAGCCTTCGCGATGGTGCGCGAATACAAGGGTTCGCACTCGGGCGAGCACGGCGACGGCATCGTCCGTTCGGAATTTCACGAGGCGATGTTCGGCTCGCGGCTGATCCGCACGTTCGAGGAGGTGAAGCAGCGCTTCGACCCGGAGGGCACGCTCAATCCCGGCAAGATCGTGCATGCGCCGCGCATGGACGATCGCAACCTGTTCCGCTACCCGGCGGACTACCGCCCGATCGACCTCAAAACCGCGCTCGACTGGTCGTCATATACCGGCGCGTCCGGCGGCTTCCAGGGCGCGATCGAGATGTGCAACAACAACGGCACCTGCCGGAAGCTGGAAGGCGGCGTCATGTGTCCGTCGTTCCGCGCCACGCGCGACGAAAAGGACGTGACGCGCGGGCGGGCAAACACGCTGAGGCTCGCGATGACCGGCCAGCTCGGTGCCGACGCCCTCACCTCCGATGCGGTAATGGACGCACTCGAGCTTTGCGTCTCCTGCAAGGCCTGTCGCAACGAGTGTCCGACCGGCGTTGACATGGCGAAGATGAAGATCGAGGTGCTTGCCGCACGCCACGAACGATTCGGCCTGTCGCTGCGCGACCGATTGATCGCCTTCCTGCCGCGCTACGCACCGCTGGCCGCGCGGTTTGCACCACTGGCGAACGTCCGCAACCAAAGCCGATTGCTGCGGCAACTGTTCGAGCGCGTCGCCGGCGTAAGCGCCAGGCGCGTGCTGCCCAGATGGCGCAGCGATGCTTTCGATTCTTCAGCCGGGGCCACAGGCCCTGCCGGCGGCAAGGAGGTCGTGCTGTTTGCAGACACCTTCAATCGGGCCTATGAGCGCGAGAATCTCGACGCCGCCGTCAACGTCCTGACCGAGGCCGGCTATCGCGTGCATCTGCCGCGACCGGCCTCGGGGCGCCGAGCGCTCTGCTGTGGCCGGACGTTTCTTTCGGCGGGCCTCGTCGAACATGCACGTGCGGAGCTGGCGCGCACCGTCGCGACCTTCGCGCCGTTCGCTGCACGCGGCGTTCCGATCGTCGGACTTGAGCCAAGCTGTCTGCTGACGCTGCGCGATGAACTTCTGTCGCTGCGCAATGACGAGGCCGCAAGGTCGATTGCGGCGCATGCTGTCCTGTTCGAGGAATTTCTGTCGCGCGAAGCGGCGGCCGGCCGGCTCAAGCTCCCCCTTCATCCTTTGAAAAAGAAAGCGCTGCTGCACGGCCACTGCCATCAGAAATCCTTCGGCGCCTTCAAGCCGGTAGAACAAGTGCTGCGGCTCATCCCCGAGCTCGACGTGAAGTCGGTCGAGTCGAGCTGTTGCGGAATGGCCGGAGCGTTCGGCTATGGCGCCGACACGTTTGAAGCCTCGATGGCGATGGCGGAGCTCTCACTGCTGCCTGCCGTCCGGCAGTCGCAAGCGGATGACCTGATCGTCGCCGACGGCTTTTCCTGTCGCCATCAGATTGCCGACGGCGCGAAGCGCGAGGCACTGCACGTCGCCCGCGTGCTGCAGATGAGTTTGCGGGGTGGGCCGTTGCAAGCGTAGCTAAGGCTTGTAGCCCGGATGAGCGCAGCGACATCCGGGGAGAGTTGGCGGAGAGTCAATCCCGGGTGTCGCTGCGCTCACCCGGGCTACAGCGCCGAGTTTATGGAGAGGCGCTAACATCCAATAAAGCGGTTGAGCGTAGAGATGATCTCGGAGTCGGGACCTGCGCGATTGTCTTCGGCAATGTGGACGTAGAGGTCAGCGGCGCCGGTCAGCATCGTCGATGCGCCCTGTTCCGGGAGCAGAAATTTTGCGATCTCGCGCATCTCGCCGTCCCAGCGATAGGCCTTGTCGTACATGCTCGGCAACGCCTTCGAAAGCCAGCCATAGAGCTGCGGCTGGCTGAACTTCAGTTCGGCGATGAGGCTTTCGGCTGCGCCGTTGCGCCCCGCTCCGAGCGCCATGGCTGCGCCAAGCGCCTGAAAACCCTTGGTGATACCGGCGTAGGACATCTTCAGGGTGGACGCATCACCAAGCGTTGTCGACAGCACGCGCGTATCGAGACCCAGCTGTTTCAGCACCTCGGCCTCGCCTGATATCGGTCCCGATAGATAGAGGCGCGGACTCGAGCCGTCCGGCTTGGGCGCAGCACCGATGATCGATCCATCGAGGAACGGCAGGCCTTTCTCGACGAAGGTCTTCGAGATCGCCGCCAGCGTTTGCGGTGCGATCGCGTTGCAATCGATATAGACGGGCTTTCTGGAGGCCTGCTGGATGAAGCCAAGAAAGCGCTCAGCCGTCGCGCCCGCCACGGAAGGCGGGACGATCGAAAGGAAAAGCTCGGATTCGGCAATCAGGGTGGCATCGTCCACCACAGTGACGCCTGCTCCACGAGCGCGTTTGGCGCTCGCTTCGCTACGGCCGGACAGCGACGTCAGCACGCGAGCCCCGCGCTCGACCAGCCGCTGCGCGACCCCAGCCCCCATCTCACCCATGGCCACGACTGCGACAACCGTCATGTGATTGCTCCTTAGATTTTGCGCGCCAAGCTAATCGCAATTTCGCGCCGCACAAGTCGCAATCGCTCGACCGCTTGACGCCGGATAGGCAAGCCTGCACAATTTTTCGACGGTCGCTTGCCTTCGAATTCAACCTATCGAGCCGTTTGTGGTGCCGGGCATCCGTCCCGGAGCATGATCGTCTCCAATGACAAGACCGTCGCACAGGTGACGGGCGTACGGAGAAGACCAATAAAACATTAGGAGAGGACGATGCCCAGGTTTGTGACGGCTTTGGCGGCGGCAGCGGTCGCCTGCGCGGCTTCGGCGGCGCATGGACAAACGCTGCGGATGATGAAATCGCTCGACGCACCGCATTATGATGGCCAGCGCACCACGTGGTCGCCCTCCTCCGACATCGTCAATATGTTCCAGGACACGCTGGTGGCGCTGGATTGGGACGGCAAGACGGTGATCCCCTACCTCGCAAAATCGTGGACCGTCAGCGAGGACGGCAAGACCTACACCTTCAAGCTGCGCGACGACGTGCAATTCTGCAGCGGCAAGAAGTTCACCTCGGCCGATGTCGTCTACAGCGTCAAGCGCCTGCTTGATCCCGAAACCAAGGCGCCGCTGAAATGGCGCGCCGGAAATCTCAAGGAGGTGCGCGCGACAGATCCTTACACCGTCGAGTACGAGCTCAACGAGCCTTACGCGGATCTGATGATCAACCTCGTCAGCTTCACGATGGCGATCCACAACAAGGACAGCGTAGAGAAACACGGCAAGGACTATGGCGTGCAGGCGATCGACGGCACCGGACCGTGGTGCTTCGAATCCTGGCAGCCACGCACGGAGATCGTCCTCAAGCGACACGACGCCTACAAGTGGGGACCATCGATGTACCAGAACAAGGGTCCGGTGAAATTCGAACGCCTCTCGATCAGGATCGTGCCCGAGGACTCCGCCCGCGTCGCCGCGATGATGGGCGGCCAGTTCGACGTCACTCATCAGATCCCTCTGCAGTTCATCCAGCAGGTGAAGGCTGCGCCGATGCTGCAGGTGCAGGAGGCGAAGCCAAATTTCCAGCTCATGTATTATGGCTTCAAGACCAACCGGCCGATGGTCTCAGATCCACGCGTGCGGGAGGCCATGAGCATCGCCATTAATCGCGCCGAGATCGTCAAGGGGATCATGCTGGGCAACGCCGCGCCCGCCTACACCTTCATCGATCCGGACACGCTGGATTTCGATGCCGCAACCAAAGCAATGATCAAGGAGGACGTCGAACGGGCGAAGACGCTGCTCGACGAAGCGGGCTGGAAGGTCGGCTCCGACGGCTTCCGCACCAAGGACGGCATGCGCCTCGCGCCAAAGGTTCTGTTCACGCAGGTTTCGTACTTTCCGCGCGTTTCGGAAGCGATCCAGGGATACATGCGCAAGATCGGCGTCGACTGGAACATCATCGGCTATGACTCAACGATCGCGCCGGC
Organism: Bradyrhizobium sp. LHD-71; assembly: GCF_031157255.1. Lineage (GTDB taxonomy): Bacteria > Pseudomonadota > Alphaproteobacteria > Rhizobiales > Xanthobacteraceae > P52-10. Next base: position 61,778 of record NZ_JAVIFX010000007.1, read on the forward strand.
GAAGATGGCCGAACAGGATTACGAATTGTGGACGGTGACATTCCCTTACGTCTCATCCGGCGACCTTTTGAACTTCTATTTCGACTCGGCGAACATTCCGGCGCCGAACCGGATGAACTGGAAGGACGCGCAGACGGACGAGTGGCTGAAGCTCGGCCGAGCTTCGCTCACTGACGCGGATCGCGCAAAATACTACGGCCTGGTGCAGCGGCGGATCACCGAACAGCACCTTTGGATGCCGGTGATGAACGTCGCCATGTACACCACCAGCAACAAGAAGCTGAAGGGCGTCCGTCCGCACATGCTGTACCAGAACACGTTTTACAAAGGGCTGGACTATTCGTTCTGAAGACGTGATGAGCCCCGCTGGATCGTCGCCATAGGCGCGCGAAGCGACGCCCGCTCGTCGAACGGCTACGGCGAGCGAAGCGCCCTCGGAAATGCCGGAGGTCCGTCCCCGCATGGCGCTACGCTTATGCGGGCTACGGGATTGAGCGCCGTCGCTTCATCGCTAGGAGTTGTTGAGGTAGTCGCAGACGCGATAGCGGCCGGTCGTGAGGCTCCAGTCCAGGTTGCCCCTGATCCATGCCTTCAGCCCTTCGACATAAAGCCGGACGGCGCGATCCTGCTCGGCTCGCAGCAGGCGATCGGTCATCTCGACGAAGCTTCGCATGTCGGCGTTGGCGAGACCACCGACATGCGCGAACGCCTCGGCGATAGACCTCCCGTGCTCGTGGGCAATGACCGCCGGCAGGTTCATCGGCACGTCCTGCGAAAGTTCGCGCAAGCCGGACAGGATATCGTGGTGATTGGAAATGATGCGGGTGGCTTTGTTGACGATGGCCTGCAGCTCCGGACGACACCACGTCGAGCCCGGCAGTTCGTACCCGCCGGCGATCTCAATGAATACGAAACAGACCGAGCGCAGGCAATTGATGGCGTCCCGGACGGGGATGTAATCAGCTTGCGCCGGCAGGCGCTTGCGCGAGAAGCAGACCGCTTCGCAGCACCCGGCAAGAAAAAATTCGACCATGCCGCCCACCAAGCGATCGATCTGCTCATAGGTGGCGAGCCGCCGCAGACGCCGGCTGATGTCTTGCAGAGCAAGCAGGGACGCGTTGACAGGCGCACAGAGATCTTCCGGATCGCGGAGAATGCGAATGCACCGAAAGACATGTTCGGACGTGACCGAGAGTGCATTCGACATGCCCGGCTCTTCGACATAGACGTCGTCGGTCAGAAAAAGCCATACGGTCAGGTCCGAGACGAGCTGAATCGCCTCGATCCGACCGGTGGGATGGACCCGCGCCGCACGGACACCGAACTCGGCATTTCGCGCTACAGACTCTTCAGTCGAAGACTTGATGTAATGAAAGCGCTTCATCCACGCGATCGTGCCCTCTTCGATTCGCTTGGCGTCGGGGTGAATGGCTGGAGGAAACGGGCAATCAAGCGGCGGTGGAGTGACGCGGCCGGGCGCGCGTGCGGAGGACTCGCCAATTCGATTGGACGGACGTGGCCGATCCGTATCGACGGGCACCCACGAATCGACGACGTGCTGATCGAGCAAACCTGCCTGCACCGTGCCGGATGCGACGTCGTTCGGCGTGCCGCCCTTGTACGTAACAAAGTTCATGGTCGCTTGTCTCCGATTGCCTGCTCATGTTTCAGCAGTGTGCGTAGCCGGCAGATGAGCGGCGTGCTGTTACTTGCGAAACAGGGACCCGGCCCGACGCGATCGCGGCCTTGGAGGTGCCGACATCGCACCGGAGATTCGCGAATGCCAATGATACGATTTCAGAGACGTCCTGAAGAAGATTCAGCGGACCGACTTGTTGGCCGCCGCACAGTGAGGCTAAGCTCACCCGGGATACGACGCGGGACAACAGGAGGGGAGTTGCGTTGACGGACCGGACACATCCTTTTGACGCCGATGCCATTTTGAAGGGCATCCGGAGCTGGGTCGAGATCGAAACGCCGACAGAGGCGCCGGAGCAGATCAATCATCTCATGACCGTGGTGGCCGACGGCTATCGCTCCCTGCCGGCGACGGTCGAGCGCATTGCGGGCAAGGACGGATGCGGCGACCATCTGGCCGTCCGCTCCAATTGGGGTCAGGACAAGCCGGGCATCCTGGTGCTCAGCCACCTCGACACCGTGCACCCGATGGGATTTATCAAGCGGCTTCCTTTCCGGATCGAGGGCGATGTCGCGTTCGGGCCTGGCATCTACGACATGAAGGGCGGCGCCTATCTCGCCTTCCGTGCCTTTCAACAGGTTTGTCTCGATTGCCAGCAAACCCCGCTGGGCATCACCCAGCTCTACGTTTCGGATGAGGAGATCGGCAGCCCGACTTCGCGGGCGCTGATCGAAGCCGAAGGCCACAAAGCGAAATACGTCCTCGTGACCGAGCCTGCGCGCGACGGCGGAAAGGTCGTCACGGGCCGCAAGGGCGTCGCCCGATTCGAGGTTTTCGTGAAGGGCGTGCCAGCTCACTCCGGTGCCAAGCCGGAGGACGGCCGCAGTGCGATCCGCGAGCTCGGCCATGTCATTCTCGCGCTCGACGCCCTGAACGACGTGAAGCGCGGCGTCAGCGTCAACGTCGGCGTGATCCGCGGCGGCACCAAGCCGAACGTCATTGCGGAAGACGCCTACGCAGAAGTGGATCTGCGTGTCAGATCGGCCGCCGATGCCGACGAACTCGTCGCAAAGATCCTCGGCCTGAAGGCCACGACCGAAGGCGTCAGCCTGACGATCACCGGCGCGCTCAATCGCCCGCCCTACGAGAAGAGCAATGCCGGCGCAGCGCTGTATGAGCACGCGAGGTCAGTCGCCGCCGAGCTCGGGTTCGATCTTGCCGATACCTATACTGGCGGCGGCTCGGACGGCAATTTCACCGCGCCTTTTACGGCAACCCTCGATGGCCTCGGCGTCGACGGCAAGGGCGCACACACCCACTACGAACAGTTGTACGTTTCATCAATCGTACCGCGCGCCCGCCTCTTGTATCGGCTCTACCAGACACTGCGCTGAGACGTGCACTGGTTGCAGCACTTCAGTTGTCGCCACTCTACGGGTGCGCACAGCCACTGCTGCCAGAAACGAGGCATTCTTATCCGCGCCGTCGCCTGACGTCGTCGCTATCAAGGCCTCAACCCTGCGGCCCCTGCACGCGCCGCAGCAATGGTTGTCTGTTACTCGGCTGGATATGCTTTCCCAAGGCCATGCGAATGATCGGCGTGACTCTGCTGCATCAGGCGGCGGTGCAGCCATCCCGTGAAATCGATCAGCATTTTACGGAATGCCGAATGATGGAAGTGCGAGGCGAACTCCCTGTTGATCAACAGCGGCTGCCAATATTTCTTTTGCCAGTCGTTGTAATGGCTTGCCAAGTCACGGGCCTGGCTCGGCTCGACCGACAGGAAAGCGCAGTTGCACTGGGCGCGAATTTGAACGCGTCCTTCGGGATCAAACAGGAAGTCATGTTGGCTCGGGATATGACGTAACCAGCCTTGCTGCATTTCGAACTCTTCCGGCGCCGCACGCAATGCCACCATCATGGGGCTAACGTCGAGGTATGTCATGGAACTCTCCTTTACCGGGATTATTACCGCTGGCTCGGCAGTCAGGGGACGGCCTGGCAGCCGAAATAACCGCTGATCGGAGACGCAGTTCCAGGAGATGCTTTGCAGGCGCGTTGGTCGCTACGGAAGGCGTGGGACTATGCAAAACGAACACGAATTCAACCGACCGGAATAGCAATAAATCGAGTCGTATCATCTGATTTCACGCGCGCTAAGGCGACTTGTCCGGCTTGCTTTGCGGCCGCCAAGCCATTGTTGAAATCAACGAGCGTCCTGACAACCTCCCCGCCGATATCGAGGATGATATCGCCGATATGGAATCCACGTTCAGCCGCCACGCCGTCCGGCTCAAGCTTGGCGACGATCACGCCCTGGGACCAAGAAGGTCGTTTGCAGGAACCAGCGTCAAACCAACGCTGGTCGCATCACTGCCGGCTGCGCGCGTTTCGTTCGCTTTGACCTGCGTGCCGCCGACCTTGCCGCGCGCATTCGGCAGCTCGCCGAGCGTGACATCGACGGTCATCTCCTTGTTCTTGCGAACGATCCCCAGCTTGACCGATGTCCCGGGCGCCAGATCTGCTGCCCGTCTGGAGAGATCACGATCACTTGTAGTCGGCGCACCGGCAAAAGACGTGACGATGTCGCCTGGCGCCAGACCGGCACTCGCCGCCGGGCTCTCCAGTTCCACGTCGGCGACCAACGTACCCTCTATCTGCTGGTCCACGCCAAGACCTCTGGCGATCTCCGGGCTCATGGTCTGGATCTGGACGCCGATCCAACCGCGGCTCACTGTGCCCTTGTCCTTGAGCGTCGCTGCAACCGTCTTCACCGTCTCGGCAGGAATTGCAAAACCAATGCCGATCGAGCCACCGGTGGGCGAAACGATCGCGCTGTTGACGCCGATCACCGCTCCATTGACATCGAACGTCGGCCCCCCGGAATTGCCCTGATGAAATCGCTGTACGTTCCGAGCTTGATATCGCGCGTGCTGGCGGACACGATTCCCGCCGTGACCGTCCCACCGAGCCCGAAAGGATTGCCGACCGCGAGAATCCACTCTCCGAGCCGAGGCGCCCTGTTGGCGAGACGAGCGAACGGAAATACGCCGCCATCGACCTTGAGCAGGGCGATATCGGTCTTGGGATCGGCCCCCACCAGCGTCGCGGGATAGGTCGTACCGCCGACGGTCGTGATCTCGATCCTGTCGGAACGATCGACGAGGTGGTTGGTGGTGACAGCATATCCGTCGGCAGATATGAAGAATCCGGATCCTTGGCTGTTGGCGAAACGCGGACGCACTGCCTCACGATCGTCATCCTGTCGGCCGAACGGACGAGACTTGCCGCGCGGGCCCAAGGCGTCGTCGTCTTCGGCAGTCCGTTCCACCCTCGCCTGGACGCTGAAAACCGTGGGCTTCACCCGCTCGGCGAGACTCTCAAAGTTCACAGGTTGCTGCCGCGACAGCGATTGCATGCCGCGCAACGGCGCAAAATCGGCCAGCCAGACGATTGCGCCGGCGCCAACGAGAAGAACAACAAGCGTAAAAGGCGATAATCGACCATCACGATAGTTGGCCATGAGGCGCTCTCCCGATGCAGGCAAGCGATCTGTCGTTCGTGTCCGTGTCGCCAGGATTTCCGTCCAGCGGCAAGACGCCGTGGAGCCACTGCGGCGGGGACGGCCCGCCGCATCGCGGCGATTGTGACACGCAAAAGCGCGTCAGCCGGCATGATGCCAATGGAAAGCGCTGCGAAATGTTCCAAGTTGCAGCCAAACTGGAAAAGCGCGGAACCTGCGATGTGCGTTCAACGTTCCAATCAAATCCTGGCCAATCGCTCGAGACGCACATGGCCGATGGCGCGCTCCGGGATTTCATGATCGACGTCTGTGCACCAGGCCCGGCGATTCACCGGCGGGCCGGCCCTCTGCGGCGGCGCCATCTATCCGTCATGCATTTCACGATGCGCAGATACGACCCGATCGCTCGAAAACATATGAGCGATCGATAGATGAATCGAATTCGAAACCGGAGGCCAACCCATGACGCACATCGAGACCAATCGTCAGCCCGTGACGCAAATCACCGTCGTCGAAGCCGAACCCGAGAAGCAGAGAGAAGTGCTGTCACTGATGGCCGAGCGCGCCCGCTTCATGGCGCAACAGCCGGGCTTCATCTCAATCAGCCTGCATCGCAGCCTCGATGGACGACGCATCGTCAATTACGTCCAGTGGCAGAACCGCGAAATGCTGCACACCGCGCACCAGTCGCCGCAATTCCGTGCGATCTGGCGCCAGTTCGACGACCTGACGGACCAGATCGATCCTCATCTGTACGAGGTCGTCGAAACTATCGATAACAAGCAGTGATCGGAAGCCAGTAACGAGCGGGGGCGGCACCAGAAATATACGACAAGGGCACCGATGGTTGCGTCCTCTCCCCTCGTAGGGAGAGGACGCAACCATGGACCGGCTTTGGCTTCCCTAACCGGGTTTCAAAAGATCAATGCTTGACGTCGAGCACGATCACGACGCCGGTCGGCTCCGGTTCGTGCGGCCTCAAGCTCGTCAGCGTCGCATCGCTCCAGTAGGCGAGGTTCACAACCTCGCCGGCCTTGGCGTCCGCGTCCTGCATTTCAACCGCCTCCAGAATGTTGAGGCCGCTGCTATCGAGGAAGAATGTATGATCACCAAAGAACTTGTGCAGTTCGCTGCCGATCGGGTGATCATCGGGGACAACACTCGCATCGAATTGAGCGAGGGTTTGCTCGACTTGCGTCGCGTTCAGTCTCATAGCGTGCTCCTGCTGTTCGTTCGTAGATGCGGATAGCGCGGCAGCAGTCATCGCAAGCCGCACGATTTTGGCTCAGCTTTTTTACTTGCTCAGCCCGTCTGCGTATGTTCGCCCCCTGGGCGCGAGATCATGCGCAGCGCGTCACCGGCCCTGCCATTGCCATCGGTCAGAGCCAAGTCGCCCAGAGAGAGGATTCCCACGAGGCGTTTTTCGCGATTGACCACCGGTAGCCGCCTGACCTGTATGTCACCCATATTGCGGGTGACGTCTTCGACGTCCTGGTCTTCGAAGCAATATATGACCTCCCGTGTCATGACGTCGCGCACCTTGGCGCCCAAGCCCCTGCCCTCGGCGACGCCGCGGATCGCGATATCCCGGTCGGTGATCATGCCGACCAGCCGGTCATTCTCCCTCACCGGCAGCACGCCCACGTCTATGCCGGCCATGGCCATCGCCGCCTGCTGAACGGTTTCTTCAGGATCAGCGACATAGACCTCACGCGTCATCGCGTCGCTCACTCTCATGCTGGATCTTTCCTTCAAGCCCGGTGGTTGCCGTTAATCGCTCAGGACGGCGCCTTAACTATCCGCCATCGCTCTGGTGGGCGGCGTTTGAGATTCGGCCCAGACGCTTGCAGGCCTGACTTCCTCGCCGGTGTGGGCCGCAGTGCGACCGCATCATGCCGACACGCGTTCTAGCCGAATGACCCAGCGCGGATAATGTTCCGGGCGGCGCTGCAAAATTTTGAGGCGGTGGGGCGGCCCAAGGTTCCGGTTTTCGCATCGCTGTCACCTGCGAAAGGATCTTGAGCATTCCCCCTACCCCTACCAACATCTATCGGTACGGTGTGAGGGGATTGATTGCGGAGGACCACCATGTATCGGCATTTGGTGATTGCGACAGACGGCTCTGACCTTGCAGCAAAGGCCGTCGAACAAGGCTTGGCGCTCGCCAAGGTGATCGGGGCAAAAGCCACGGCGGTCACAGTGACCGAGCCTTTGCCACCTCTGATGGTCGGGGACGGGGCCGTCGTTCTACCGATCCATGAATATGAACAGGCCGTGGTTGGAGGCGCTACCAAGATCCTTGACGGCGTGACTGCAGCCGCCAAGGCCGCCAACGTGGCCTGCGACGTTGTCCACGTCAAAGACCAGTATCCGGCCGAGGGCATTGTCGAGACGGCGATGGCGAGAGGCTGTGACCTCATCGTAATGTCTTCGCACGGTCGTCGGGGTCTGTCGAAGCTGGTGCTCGGCAGCCAAGCCAGCAAGGTCGTCAGCCTTAGTTCCATTCCTGTGTTGATATGCCGCTGACGTCGCCGCAAGGAGATCGCATCATCGCGGTCTTCGGCGGCACAGGCTTCCTCGGACGACGCGTGGTGCGTCAACTGCGATCGCACGAATTCACCGTGCGTATCGTGTCCAGACATCCGGCGCGCGGCAACACGTCGCTCAACGATAGCGGCTCCAAAATTCTGGCAGCGGCGGCGGATATTCACGACGAACAGTCGATCCGCGTTGCTATCGGCGGCGCGTATGGCGTGGTGAATGCGGTGAGCCTCTACATCGAGCGCGGGTCTGAAACCTTCCACTCGGTACACGTCGACGCCGCAGCGCGCCTGGCGCGGCTTGCGCATGAGACCGGCGTTCAACGGCTGGTGCATCTTTCGGGGATCGGCGCCGACGCCGCTTCCTCGTCATCCTATATCCGCAGTCGTGGCGAAGGCGAGCGCGCGGTCCGCGATGCCTTCCCCGGCGCTACACTCATTCGGCCGGCCGTCATGTTCGGCAACGACGATGCTTTCCTGAACACCATTCTCAAATTGCTGCGTCGGCTGCCTGCGTATCCGATGTTCGGCAGCGGGAGCACCCGGCTTCAGCCCGCCCACGTGGAGGACGTCGGCGAGGCGATCGCGCGTGCGATCGAACGGGACGACACCCGTGGCGCCGTCATCGAGTGCGGCGGGCCGCGGGTGTATTCCTATCAGGAACTCCTGCAGACCGCGGCGCAAGCGGCCGACCTTCGCCCACGATTGATGCCCGTGCCGTTTGCCGTCTGGCACGCGCTCGCCCGGACTGCTGAAATCCTGTCCAACCCGCCCCTGACGCGCAATCAGGTCGAGCTGATGGAAATCGACAGTGTTGCGTCGCACGACTCGCTTGGCTTCACGGAGCTTGGGATATGGCCACGCTCCGTTGAGCAGACGCTTGAGGAGATCGCGTAGCGGGCGAAGGTCGCCAGGATGCGTCCTCAATCACCGACAGTCTCGATCCTGGCACGCATTGCACCAGCTCGATACCATCGCCGGACTGGAAAGTTGAGCACAGCGATCATACTTGGGACCTCGTACCGCTGTCGTTGATCGACTTTCAGCCCAGGCGGATGCTGCATATTCGATGACCAGCGCAGCCATGAACCGTATGGGCGTCCCATCAGTTCGACGCGATGCGGGTGGTCTTGAGAAAGCCACTGCAATGACGTGATCTCGAACGTAGGTCCACACGAGCCAAAGCATGCCGACGAGCAAATCAGATGTCTGGGTCATTATTCCCGCCTTCAACGAAGGATCGGTGATCGGGCGGGTGGTGCGCGAGGTGACGCACCGCTACCCGAACGTCGTGGTCGTTGACGACGGATCGACTGACTGCACCGCAGCCAAGGCTGCAGCGGAAGGTGCCGTGGTCATCAACCATCCGATCAACCTCGGTCAGGGGGCAGCGCTGCAGACCGGGATCGAATTCGCCGTATCGAGAGGCGCTGCGCGACTGGCGACTTTTGATGCCGACGGCCAGCACCAGGTGCGCGATATTGTCGCGTTACTCGATGCACTCGACGCCCGCGGCGTCGACTTCGCGCTCGGGACCCGTTTTCTTGGTTCCGGCAGCAATGTGCCGACGGCACGTCGCCTGCTCCTTCGGCTTGCGGTCTGGTTCACGCGACTGACCACGGGACTGGTCGTCTCGGATACGCACAACGGCCTGCGCGCGATGACGCGCCGGGGCGCAGCGGCAATATCGATCCGCCAGAATCGCATGGCCCACGCCTCGGAGATCTTACAGCAGATCGCCGACAGCGGTCTCGACTATGTCGAAGTGCCGGTCACGGTCGCATATACTGGCTATTCCCTGACAAAGGGGCAGCGACTCACCGGGTCGATTGATGTCATCGTCGACCTCATGGCAGAGAGGTTGCACCGATGATCGCCCAACTCGTCCTGAGTGCCCTGCTCGGCGGACTCATGATTTACGCAATCAAGGAGGCCCATAGATCGCCTTTTGTCGGCGGCATGGCGGTCGCGGTGGCGCTGGCGGGTCTGTACGTCGTCTGGGTCCCAAGCCATGCCAGCATCGTTGCCGAATGGGTTGGCATCGGCCGCGGCGCCGACCTGATCCTGTATGTCTGGGTAGCCATAAGCCTGATCGTCATGCTCAATCTGCACCTGAAATTGCGCAGCCAGATGGAACTGATCACGACGCTTGCGCGCAACGTGGCGCTGCGCGACGCGAACCATGTTCGCGACGTCAGCAAGCGTGATGCAGGGCTACACCGCCAGCAAGACGGGCAGGACGCGGCACCTCATTGGCCGGTGAAGACACGGCACATTACGCGCGCTGCCAAGAACGCTGTGAAGTAGCGACATCATGGTTCAGCTCGCGTTGCCCTGCGTTGGAAGGTTCGCATCACCTTGCGCCGAAAGAGTCGAGAGGAAGCAAGGACCATGCAGTCCGGCGAGCGGGCCGTAACCAGACGCGGCGCCGCAGCCAGGTTGGTCGACCAGCCGGGCCGGGCGATGGGCATTGCTTGCGCGAGGATTGTCGCGACCCTTGCATTGGTGGCAGCCGGGGCAGTCATGTTGTCCTGGGTTACGCTGTTCAACGGTGCCCCCCTCGTCTTTCCAGATAGCATCACCTACGCCATTTCAGCGCTCCGGCGCGAAGTTCCCGGCGTCTTCAGCGCTTGGTACGGCATTCTGATCCTGCCGCTGCATCAAGGCATCACCTTGTGGCCGGTCATATTGGCGCAAGGGGCAATGCTGGGACATCTTCTGTATCTGGTTGTCCGCTGCGTCTCGCACGGGATCATTGGCAGGGTGGAGACGCTCACGATCATTGCCTGCCTTTCTCTCTTCTCGAGCCTGCCCTGGATTACGGGCGAGCTCCTGCCTGATGTCTTCTCACCGGTCGTCCTCTTGGGCATCTTTCTGCTCGCCTTCTGCACTGGCCAGCTTGGTCGCGGCGAGCTTGTCTATGTGGCGCTGCTCACGACCGTCGCCATCGCCGTTCATTTGAGTCACGTCCCGATCGCGTTCGCCCTCCTGCTGCTGGCGCTCGCCGTGCAATGGCGGATATCGCCGGACGAGATCACTGTCCGCCGGTGGCTGGTCCTTGGCGTAGTATTTGCCTTCGGCGCCGGCGCGATGCTGGCAGTCAACTGGTCTCACTCGCGCACACTGGCGTTTGCGCGAAACAGCAACGTTTTCCTTCTGGCGAAGTTGATCGGCGACGGACCGGGGCTGGCGTACCTCGACCAAGCGTGCCCAACAACGACATACGATCTCTGCGCTTATCTCGACGACATGAGAGGACGCAGCGAGGAAGATCTCAAGTGGGACGACCAGAACAGTCCCTTCAGAAAGGTCGGGGGGTTCGATCGGCTAGAGCCGGAAGCTCGCGAGATCGTCAAGGCTACGCTTAGGGCGTATCCACTTGAAATCCTGCAGCGGGCAATTCGCGATGCCGGCCGTCAGCTCTTGCGATTTCAAGCGGGCGAAAGCCTGACCGATTACCATGCGCGATTTGTCGCCTACCACCTCGGCAGCGTCTTTGCCTCCGGCGCCGTCGCATCAATCGCACAATCCAGGCAGGCCATGGATCAACTGTCTGCGGCGGCGTTCCATCCGTTTCATGTTGTCGGGCTGATCGTCGGCACCGCTCTCTGCCTGTGGTCGCTGATCATATGGCGCAAAACCCAGCCAGCCGAGCTTATCGCCCTGCAGGTGTTCGTCATACTAGGTATCCTCTGCAACGCCGTCGTCACCGGCGCGCTTTCGGGACCGTACGATCGCTACCTGGCGCGAGTCATCTGGCTGATCCCGTTCGCCGGCCTCGTGGGCCTTGCATACGCTCACGCCCTTCGCAGGCGGAGACGTGCAGGCGCGGCGGCAGCCGAAACTACGACATCGGCTTCACAGCGCTCCTAGAGCGGTGGTCGACGGGCCGGCGCAGCATGGCACCTTCAGGTCCAATGCACTGACGTTCAAAACGATCCCTCATTTCGCTCGGAATGCGGCGAACAATTCCGCAATACATCGCGGTCCCTCGACCTTCAGATCAAAGCTCTGGTCATGACGCAACCAGTCCCACCACAGGCCCCTTATCATCGCCTCGAAGACCCTGGCTGCGATCGTCGGCGTCCAGCTTGATGCCAGAGAGCCGTTCTCGTGAGCCATGGTGAAGATGCGAACGAGGTTCGCTCGCATGGCGGCGTCCGCATCCTGCTGACGCCTCAAGGCCTCGGCCATCTCGCCGACATACTCGCACCGGAACAGCAACGTCGCGTAGACGCGCATCAAGCGCGGATCGTTGGCGATCGTATTGACTGCATCCAGCGACACACTCTCGATGAACCCCAGCGGATCCGGGTGGCCGTCGGCGACGGCCTGTTGAACCATCGCTTCCTGCGGCAAACGCACCCGTTCATGAAGAGCCCTGAACAGCGCCACCTTGTCGGAGAAATGCCAATAGATTGCTCCACGCGTCACGCCGACGTCTTCGGCGATGTGCTCCAGCGACGTCTGCATCACGCCGCGCGCGAAAAATAACCGCTCCGCAGCATCGAGGATTCTCTCGCGCGTCTCCTCGGCCTCCGCCTTGGTCTTTCGTGCCATAAAACACCTCTTTACATACCTTCTCGTATGTATGTATGCTGCAGGGCACAATAGCAACCCGGCAAAGGAAGCACATGCCGTTGAATACAAAGACTTTCTTTCGATTCGGGACAATTGCTATTGCGCTCGCATCGGCCGGGTGTGACGGCAACGCGCCGGCTGCGGCCCCGCCTCCGCCCACTGTTTCGATCATCAAGGTCAAGGCCGAGCCGGTCCCGCTCAGCTTCCCCTATGCCGGCAGGATTGCGGCGTTCAAGGAAGTGGAGGTTCGCGCGCGCGTCCCGGGCATTCTTCAGGAAAAGTCCTTCACTGAAGGAGCTGCCGTCAAGGCGGGCGACGTCCTGTTCCGTATCGATCCGGCGCCCTACCAGGCCGAACTGGCCTCGACAGAGGCGCAGCTGAAAGAAGCACAAGCGCAACTGGCGCGTACGCAACGCGACGCCGAGCGCGCGACCACCTTGCTCGAGCGTCAGGTCGGGACCGAGAAGGCTCGCGACGACGCTGTATCGGCCTATGAGTTGGCGAAGGCGGGCGTGGTCGGCGCCGAGGCCAGGGTCAAGACCGCCAGGATCAACCTTGGCTACACGACGATCACCGCACCGATCGCCGGAACGATCTCAACGCGCGTCCTGCCTGAAGGCAGCCTCGTCGGCACCAACGCCAACGATACCCTGCTGACCCGCATCAGCCAGCTTGATCCCGTGTACGTGTACTTTTCATTCGCTGATACGGAAGCGACGGAAATTCGCCAGCTTGTCGATAGTGGCGCAGGAGAAGGCCCTCCGGATGGCAAGCTGCAGGTCAAGATCACCTTCGGTGACGGCAAAGGCTACGACCACAGAGGATATGTCGACTTCACCGACAGCAATCTCGACCTGAACACGGGAACGCTGCGCGCCCGTGCCGTCGTGCCCAATCCAGAAAGCCGGTTGCGACCGGGCCAGTTCGTCCGTGTATCTGTCGAAGGGATTACCCGGAACGGAGCCATCGTCGTTCCGCAAGCCGCAGTGATGCAAGGACCGCAAGGCCAGTTCGTCTACGCTCTTGAGGCCGACGACAAGGCGCAGGTCCGGCCGGTGACGATCGGCCGCGAAGTCGCGGACGGGTGGATCATCGAGAAGGGCCTGAAAGCGGGCGACAGGATCGTCACCGAGGGTGTGATCAAGGTCAGGCCGGGAGCTCCGGTCACCGTTGCATCGGGCGAGGCCCCAAGAAAAGAAGCCGCGCAGCGATGAAGACCAATCCGTTCATCGACCGTCCCGTCTTCGCGGCGGTGATCGCCATCCTGTTCGTGCTCGCCGGCGTAGTCGCGATGCGCGCCCTGCCGGTTGAACAGTATCCCCAGATCGTTCCGCCCCAGGTCGTGGTGCAGGCCACCTACCCGGGCGCAAGCGCCGAAACCGTCGCGCAGACCGTCGCCGCTCCGCTGGAGCAGCAGATCAACGGCGTCGAGAACATGCTCTACATGCAGTCGACGAGCTCCAGCGCCGGCACGATGCGCATTACCGTGACCTTTCAGATCGGGACAAATCCTGATCAGGCGACCATCAACGTCAACAACCGCGTGCAACGGGCCGTATCGACGTTGCCCGCAGAGGTGACGCGGCAAGGGCTCATCGTCAACAAGCAGTCGAGCTCGATCCTGGCGCTGATCACCATGTCGGCGACGGACCAACGCTACGACTCGATCTACCTGAGCAACTACGCGCTCTTGAACGTGATCGACGAACTGAAGCGGATACCTGGTATCGGCGACGCTTCGCTGTTCGGCGCCAAGAACTACTCCATGCGCGTCTGGCTGCGGCCCGACAAGCTTGCCCAGTACGACCTGACGCCCGGCGACGTCGCCACGGCCATCCGCGAACAGAACGCTCAATTCGCAGCAGGCCGGTTCGGCGAAGAACCCACGCAGAACGACCTGGCCTACACCTACTCGGTCAACACTGAAGGCCGCTTGCCGGACGTCGCCGCGTTCGAAGACGTCATCATTCGCGCGGACGCGAATGCCGCAACCTTGCGGCTCAAAGATATCGCGCGGGTCGAGCTCGGCGCGCAGAACTACTCGTTCGTCGCCACGCTGAACGGCTCGCCGACGGTCCCGATCGGCGTCTACCTGCAGCCCGGCGCCAACGCGCTGGGAACACTTGATGCGGTGCGGGCGCGCATGGCCGAGCTGAAGACCACCTTTCCGCAGGGGATCGAATACTCGATTCCCTTCGATACGACGCTGTTCGTCAGGGTCTCGATCGAGGAAGTGATCAAGACCTTCGTGGAGGCGATGATTCTTGTCATCGTCGTCGTGTTCGTCTTCCTGCAGAACTGGCGGGCGACCCTCATTCCGGTGCTGGCCGTGCCCGTATCCATCCTGGGCACATTCGCGGGCATGTATGCACTCGGCTTCTCCATCAACCTTCTGACGCTGTTCGGGCTGGTGCTTGCAATCGGCATTGTCGTCGACGACGCCATCGTCGTGCTCGAGAACGTCGAACGCATCATGACGACGGAAAAGCTCTCCCCCCGCGATGCCGCGATCAAGGCGATGCAGGAGGTGACCGGGCCGGTCGTCGCCATCGTGCTCGTCCTGTGCGCGGTGTTCATTCCAGTCGCCTTCATGGGCGGACTCGCCGGCGAGATGTATCGCCAGTTCGCGGTGACGATCGCCGTCTCGGTGACCATCTCCGGTATCGTCGCACTCACCTTGAGTCCGGCGCTCTGCGCATTGCTCCTGAAGGGCGGACACCACGAACCGGCTGCGCCGTTCCGCTGGTTCAACCGGGTCTTCGACCGCATGACGGAAGGCTATACGTCGGGCGTTCGCTTTCTCCTGCGGCGCGCGGCGCTTGGCGTCTGCCTGTTCGCGGTGCTGATCGCCGTGACCGGCTTCCTGTTCCTGCGGATTCCCGGCGCGCTCGTCCCCGACGAGGATCAAGGCAGCATCTTCACCGTCGGCATGTTGCCGCCCGCAGCGGCGCTGACGCGTACGCAAAAGGTGATGGACACCGTCAACAAGAGCATCTTGGAAAGCCCCTCCGTCAGTGACGTGATCAGTTTCTCCGGATTCGACTTGCTCGCCGGGGTTCAGAGGCCCAGCGCCGGCGTCTCGTTCGTTCAGCTCAAGGACTGGAAAGAGCGGCACGACGCCTCGCAAAGTGCGGCAGCGCTGGCCCGATCGTTTTTTGCACTCAACGGCCCGGTCAAGGACGCCATGATTCTTGCTTTCACGCCACCGCCGATCATGGGCATGAGCAACACCGGCGGCTTTGAAGCGTTCGTGCAGGACCGCGGCGGTGCAGGGCCGCAGCGGTTGATCGAAGCCACACAAAAGCTCGTCGAGGCCGCTTCGAAGCGCCCCGAGCTGGCGGGCGTGCAAACGACCTTCGTCAACAATGTCCCTCAGTACAAGATTCACCTCGACAGGGAAAAGGCCAAGGCGCTCGGCGTGCCGATCGCATCGATCTTCGAGACCATGCAGAGCACATTCGGAAGCCTGTATGTCAACGACTTCACGCTGTTCGGCAGAAACTATCAGGTCAACCTGCAGTCGGAGGCGAATTACCGCGAGCGGCCGGAGGACCTTAAACAGGTGTTCGTGAAGTCCATCTCCGGCAGCATGATCCCGATCGACACCCTGCTCCGCGTGGAAAGGATCATCGGACCCGATCAGGTCGATCGCTTCAACGCCTTCACGGCCGCCAAGGTGATGGGCAATCCGGCGCCGGGCTTTTCCTCGGGGCAGGCGATCAAAGCCATGCAGGAGGCGAGCAAGAGTCTGCCGGACGGCTATCAGGTCGCCTGGACCGGATCCGCGTTCCAGGAAATCGCAACGGGCGGCACCGGCAGCCAGGCGCTGATCTTCGGGTTGATCATGGTGTTCCTGATCCTCGCCGCCCAATACGAGCGCTGGTCGCTTCCCTTTGCGGTCGTGCTCGCGGTGCCGTTCGCACTGTTCGGCGCGCTTGTCGCCATCTGGCTGCGCGGCCTGAACAACGACGTCTACTTTCAGATCGGCCTCGTGACGCTGATCGGTCTGGCGTCAAAGAACGCAATCCTGATCGTCGAGTTCGCGGTGCTCAAACGGCGCGAAGGACTGAGTGTGATGGATGCGGCGATCGAAGCCGCGAGGCTCCGGTTTCGGCCCATCATCATGACATCACTCGCCTTCATTCTGGGCTGCGTTCCGCTGGCGTTGTCGAGCGGCGCTGGTGCTGCCAGCCGTCACTCGATCGGCACCGGCGTCATCGGCGGAATGCTGGCAGCGACGTTCATCGCGGTATTTTTCATACCGCTGTTCTACCGGCTGATCTCGAGAGAGAGGATGAGGCCCGCGAACATGCCTGTCGCCCAACACGAACATTCCGGCTGAGAACGTTGCGGAGCGATCTTTCAAGGCTTCCGGCTCGGGGCGATGAACGGATTTGTCTCCGGCCCTTCGCGTATATTCCTTTCGAAGCACGCCTCGAGCCGCTCGAGTGCCAACGCGCTCTTGCCCAACGGAACGCGCAGCGTTGCGCCCTCGCCGCGGACGTCAAGTGTGTTCGCGGCCTTCAGCTTTGAGTGGAATGCCTTGTCCGCGAGTGTAATCGTAACACCTCTTGTTTCGGCGAGCGCTTTGGCTTCCGCCGACTGGTTGCCGGCCGTCAGACGAACCGGGTAGGCTTTGCCGCGCTCAAGTTTCCATTTGGGTGAATCGAGAAGCAACAACAAACCGTCTTCCGCCCGGACAAAACTGATCCCAAGATCTTCCGTCGTTCGGCTCATCGAGCAGCTCTCGAACTTGCCCGCCTTGGAGGTGGTCGCGATGGTCCAGGGGCCGATAACGACGGTCTGGTCCGGCTGCTGCGCAAATGCGGATGATGTGAGCAAGAGAAAGGAAACAGGGACAACGTAACGCCTCATCATTTCTCTCCTTGATCCGAACGCGAAATAACCGGCGACATCCGACCGCAACTATCCGACACGCTCTCATGTCGCCGAGCATTGAATGGGTTTTTCTGGCGGCTGATGATGCGAAGGTTTGGAGCCAGACTTCTAGGCTACCCGGCAGGGCCGCCGGGCTCGAATCGCGATCTTAGCGCTCGGCCAATGGCCGCTCGGCACGCACCGAAACAATCGGATGCGCCGACCCCAGGCCATGCGTCATCATCCATGAGAGTCCTCCCGCGGGGATTCTTTGATTTCCGGGCAGCAGCGCGCCCCTCGATCCACCTCGTGATAAGATAAACGCGCCGACGATGCGCTCGTTCCATCCATGCTGTCTGAGAAGGGTTGAGACAGCTGTGATAAGGCCGCAAGCTCAACGGCTGTTGCCTGCGCTGCACGCCTGACCATCGCGTTCACAGAGCACGGCCCGTCCACTTTTGGACAAGGCCGACGATGCCTCCTCGCAAAAGCGACACGCACACAATAAAGATCGCGCCCTGCACGACCGTGGTCCAGGCGCCGAAGTTCGCCAGGTAGTTCTGCATCGAGACGATGACCAGCGCCCCCACGATCGGTCCGAGCATGGTGCCCAGACCACCGACCAGCGTGATCAAGACAACCTCGCCCGAGGTCGACCAATGCACGTCGGTCAGCGAGGCGAGCTGGAAGACGATCGCCTTCGTCGCTCCTGCGAGGCCGGCGAGAGCCGCGGAGAGCGTGAAGAGAAGCACTTTATAGTGGCGCGTGCGGTAACCCAGCGATATTGCGCGGGGCTCATTGTCCCTGATCGCCTTGCAAATCTGTCCGAACGGGGAACGCACGATGCGATAGACGAAGAGCAGGCCGGCCAGGAAGATGCCGGCGACGACGGCGTAGAGCATCCTGTCGTCAGCGAGGTCCAGGAGGCCGAACAGCTTGCCGCGCGGAACGCCCTGGATGCCATTCTCGCCGCCGGTGAGTTCCGGTGTCTGCACCGAAACGAAGTAGAGAAGCTGCGCCAAAGCAAGCGTAATCATGGCGAAATAGATGCCCTGTCGCCTTATCGCGATCGCACCGAAGATGGAGCCGAGGATAGCGGAAGACAGAGCGCCAAGGACGATCGCAAGCTCCGGCGCAAGGCCGCCGTACTTTGCCGCGTATGCCCCGACATAGCTGGCGAGACCGAAGAAGGCAGCGTGTCCAAAAGAAAGCAATCCACCGTATCCGAGCAGCATGTTGAACGACAGGCCGAACAGTGCGAAGCAAAGTACCTGCATCAGGAAGACGGGATAGGCGACGAACGGCGCGATCGCCAACACGAGCGCCAGCACCAGGAAGGTCGCTCGGTACCGGCGTCGCACAACAGTTTCATCATCGGGGAGGACAAGATCGGCAACCACGGAGCCGGAGAGAACTGGAACTGTCATGTTTGAGCCTACGCCTTTCCGAAGAGGCCGGCCGGCCTGACCAGAAGGATGACGATCATGATGACGAAGATCACGATGTCGGAGGCCGGCGCGTAGAAGACCTTGGTCAAC
Source organism: Bradyrhizobium sp. LHD-71 (assembly GCF_031157255.1). Lineage (GTDB taxonomy): Bacteria > Pseudomonadota > Alphaproteobacteria > Rhizobiales > Xanthobacteraceae > P52-10. The sequence goes on from NZ_JAVIFX010000007.1 coordinate 80,477, forward strand.
CCCTCGATCAACCCGAGGCCGAAGCCGGTTACTATGGCGCCAAGGATCGATCCCATGCCGCCGATGACGACAACGCCGAACACGACGATGATCAGGTCGGCGCCCATCTGCGGGTTGACCGAATAGATTGGCGCTGCGAGCACCCCGGCGAACGCCGCCAGTGCGGCCCCTGCGCCGTAGGTCATCGTCACCAGAAGCGGCACGTTGATGCCGAACGCTTCGGTCAATCCCGGCTTCTCGGTGGCCGCCCGCAAATGCGAGCCGAGCCTGGTCTTCTCGATGAGCAGCCACGTCGCCAGACAAATCGCCAAGGAGATCGCGACGACCCACCCGCGATAGGTGGGCAAAAACATGAAGCCGAGATCATATCCTCCGCGCAGTTCTGCAGGCACCGGATAGGGAAGCGCGGACGCGCCGTAGTAGTTTCGGAACAATCCCTGGATCACCAGCGCGATGCCGTAGGTCAGCAAAAACCCATAAAGGTGATCGACGTTGGCGAGGCGCGCGAGCAGCAATCGTTCGATTGCAATTCCGGTCAAGCCAACGAGAAGCGGAGCAATCAGCAATGCCGTCCAGTAACCTACGCCGAGATAACTCAGTCCCATCCAGGCGAGGAACGCACCCAGCATGTATTGAGCGCCGTGGGTGAAGTTGATGATGTTGAGAAGACCGAAGATGATCGCCAGGCCGAGACTGAGGATTGCGTAGAACGAGCCATTGATCAGCCCGAGAAGAATCTGACCGAACAAGGCCTGTACCGGGATGCCCAGGAGCTCTTCCATCTGCCGCCTCAGATTCCAAGATACTTCTGCAGCTTGGCTGCATGTTGGTCGCGCTCGGCATTCGGGATCATGTCGACAACGTGCCCTTGCTCGATGACATAGTGCCTGTCGGCGACAGCGGCGGCGAAGTTGAAATTCTGTTCGACGAGAATGACCGTCAGGCCGGCCTGCTTCAGCAACGTAACCGCGCGGCCGATCTGTTCGACGATGACCGGAGCAAGCCCTTCGGTCGGCTCGTCCAGCAGCAGGAGGCGAGCGCCGGTGCGAAGCACGCGACCGATCGCCAGCATCTGCTGCTCGCCGCCAGAGAGTTTGCTGGCCCCACTCGCCAGCCGCTCTCGAATGTTCGGAAACATCTCCAGGATCTGGCGAACTGAGAACTCAGGCTTCCTGACTTCCGGGGGAAGAAACAGGTTCTCCTCGACGGTCAGGGTCGTATAGATGCCGCGATCCTCCGGAACGTAGCCGACGCCGAGTCGCGCAACCGTCCGGGATGGAAGCCCTAACACCTCCCGGCCTTCGAGCGTGATCGAACCGGTGCGCCTATGCAGGAGCCCCATAATGGACTTGAGGACCGTCGATCTGCCGGCGCCGTTGCGGCCGATCAAGGTGACAATCTCTCCGGTGGAGACCTCGAAATTCACGCCGTGGAGCACGTGCTGTTCACCGTACCACGCATGAAGATCCCGCACGGCGAGCATGGGGCGAGCAGAGCTTTCTACATCGGCCGGACGAGCACGTGTTGTCTCACCCATGACGACCGGACCCGATATAAGCTTCGATAACAGCCGGATCCTTTGCGACGGTGCCGTAGTCGCCGTCGGCGAGCACCCTGCCTCGGGCAAGAACAGTGATCCGGTCGGACAACGATGCGACAATCGACAAGTTGTGTTCGACCATCAGAACGGTACGGTTGGCCGCTGCCGTACGGATCAGCGCTTCAATTCTCCTGAAGTCTTCCCGGCCGATGCCGGCCATCGGCTCGTCGAGAAGCAGCATTTTCGGATCGAGAGCCAGTGTTGTTGCGAGCTCAAGGGCGCGCTTCTGACCGTACGCAAGTTCGCCCGCAGCAACCGTCGCGACATGCGCGAGCCCGACCGCTTCCAGAAGCTGCAGGGCCGCTTCGTTCAGCGGCCTGAGTTGCTCCTCCGAACGCCAGAAATCGAAAGATCCGCCCCGCTTTCGCTGCAAGGCGATGCGTACATTGGTCAACGCACTGAGCTCAGGGAACACAGCGGATATCTGGAAAGATCGCACGAGCCCGCGCCGCGCGATCTCATCCGGCCTGTCGTGCGTGATGTCCTTGCCGTCGAAGACGATCGAGCCTCTGCTCGGAGGAAGAAACTTTGTCAGGAGATTGAAGCACGTGGTCTTGCCGGCGCCATTTGGTCCGATCATCGCATGAATGCTGCCGCGCCGGATACGCAGATCGACGTCGCTGACAGCCGCAAGGCCGCCGAATTCCTTCGTGAGACCACGCGTCACCAAGATGAGATCGTCCGGATCTGTCACGAGTGTCCTGGAATTCGTTGGGGATGAGTTGGTTGTGGAAACGGCGCGGTGCGGTGAATTGCACCGCGCACCGCACAACGGCCGGCAGAATGGAAACGGCTGGGCGTCACAGCTTGACGAGAGGACAGGCACTCTCGGACAGCGGCCTGAAGGCCTTCTCGCCGGGAATTTCGCGGACGACGGAGAACGCGTCCCATCCTTCCTTGATCTGGTCCTTCGGCTTGACTTCGAGCAGCCACGTCGGCCTGATCAAGCGTCCATCGACACGGACCTTGCCGCCGGGCGTCACAAGATCGTCGACCGGAAGCTCGTGCATCACCTTGAGCAGCGTGGCGGTGTCCTTCGTGCCGGCGGCGCGAACGGCCTTCAGGTACTGTGTCGCAGCACTGTAGGCGATAGCATGCGCCTCCGAGGGCGGCTTGCTGTTGCGCTTCCAGAACCTCCGGCCAAAGTCCCTCGATTTGTCGTCCCTGTCCCAGTAGAAGATGCTGTTGTGCACGATCCCCTGCATGCTTTCCACACCGATCGACATGACGTTGTAAAGCTGCAGTCCGAATGCAGCTGCCTTTTGCTTTCTCCAGATTCCGAACTCGTTCCCTTGCTTGATGAAGCGCTCGAGATCGTCGCCGCTGGCGACGAGGCCGATGACCTTCGCTCCTGACGTTTGCGCTTGGAGCAGCAAGGATGCCATATCAAGCGTGTTGATCGGATACCGGGCCCTGCCCAAGACCTTGCCCCCGAGTTCCTCGACCTTGCGTGTCGCATCAGTCTCGAGGGCGTGCCCGAATGCGTAATCTGCTGTCAGGAAGAACCACGTATTGCCGCCTTGCAACGTCAGCTCGGACGCGAGCCCGGCGCTGAACATGTACGTGTCGTAGCCCCAGTGAAATGAATTGGGATTGCAGAACTTTCCGGTGAGGTCAGAGCTCGACGCACCACTGATGATGATGATCTTGTTCTTCTCTTTCACGATGCTCTGGCTGGCGATGGCGACCGCAGAGTTGCCCAGGTCCGTGATCACATCGACGCCGTCCTGATCCAGCCAGCGACGCGCAATGGCCGAGCCCACGTCCGCCTTGTTCTGATGGTCGGCGAAAACCACTTCGACCGGCATTCCGGCAGCAGAGCCGCCGAAGTCCTCAACAGCCATTCGCGTTCCGTCGACCGATCCTGTGCCGAGCACGGCGGACAGCGAGCCGGACATGTCCGTCAGCACACCGATCTTCACCTTGTCGGCCGCGGCGCGGCTGCGCCCCGCCGCCAGGCTGACAGCACCGGCGATTGCTGTTGCACCGAAGGCGCGTCTCGAAAGCTGCATGGTCTTGCCTCCCCGGATCGGCCACAGGCCACTTGCGTAACCAGGCGAATGTTCTTTATTTTGGTTTATACTCTAGAATGAGGTACAGACAGCAGCTTGTCAACTCGTCCGGATTTCGAGGCTGGCGGGATCGTGGCAATCAGGATGCGCCGCGACGAATCGACGGGGCACGGCGCACTCGCGAAGCGTCTGCCTTACGAGCGCCAGGGAATCGGGAGTTGCAAAGTTGGCAGTGAAATCGTCCCGCGCGGTTTTCGAAGTGTTGCGGGAGATCTCGAAAGCGGATGTCCCGCTGGGCGCCGCCGAAATAGCGAGACTATTGTCGTTGCCGATCACCACGGCCGCGCGCGCGCTCAACACGCTTGAAGCCGCCGGCTACGTGGCTCGTTACCATTCATCTGCAAAATTCGTTCTTGGAAAATCGGGACAGCGGCTGGCCTATGCCTTCATGGCCAATTTTCCGATCCGCGATCTGGCGCTGCCATATCTTCAACAGCTGACCTTGCTGTCGGGCAACAGCTCGTCGCTGTTCACGCGTCTTGGATGGTATTCGGTGCGCATCGCACTGATCGCCGGCACCAGCTCGATCATCAATGTGGGCGCGGTCGGCGAAGCAAGACCGCTGACGATCGGCGCGCCCTCCCTCGCCATGCTCGCACAGCTTTCGGAAGAAGATGCTACGCGGGCGCTGCAGCGAAACCCGGTCACGGCTCAGCAGCAACTGCGCGAAGTCTGCGCACGCATTCGAAAGCGCGGCTACGCTTGCGAAGTCAGCTCGATGGAGAGTGGCGGATACGACCTGGCATTTCCCCTCTGCGATCCAACCAGGTCAATCCTCGGCTGCATTGCGCTGGAAGGATTGGCGAGCGGTGCCGACAAGTCACAGATCGAGCAGGCTCGCCAGGTCATCTCTCCCTTGCAGGACATTCTCGCGCATGGCGCGAGCACCCTCGCACCGCACTACGAGCACATCGACCCCGATGAGATCGATCTCGGCTAGTCGTACGGATGGCCTTAGAACAACACCACCGGCACCGCAGGAAACATGCGACTGTGCTGATTGAGCTCATCGATGAGGGCGCGAATGCCCGGGATGAACCCATCCGCAATCTCGCGCGTGAAGCGAAATAGCGGACCGCCAACGACGATGGTCGCAAGCAGGCGCTCCATCGGGCCGAAGACCGGAAAGGCCAGGAAGTTGGCGCCGGTCGAGAAGTCCTGATAACCGCGCGCGAAGCCGGTCTTGCGGATCAACCGAACTTCATCCCACAAAGCCTTCGGGTCGGTGATCGTCGTCGGCGTGAAGCTTCGCAAGGGTGACTCGAGTTCGATGAAGCGCTCGATTTCCTCGTCCTTGAGATATGCCAGCAACAGCCGCGACCCGGTTCCTGCATGCAATGGCAAGGGCTGACTCAACGGCGAGTACCCGACCGTCACCCCTTGCGCCTGGATGCTGTCGATACAGACGGTCGACCGACCGACGAGGATGGCGAGAAACACGCTCTCGTTGGTCAGCTTGTGAATTCTTTGCAGGTAGGGATGACACAGGGAGCGAACATCCATCGACTCGGCGGCAAGGCCGAAATCGAGAACCCGATGCCCCAGCTGATAGCGCGGTCCCGACGAGCTACGAACGAGATAACCTTCCTTCAGCAAGGTATCGAGCGCCTGGAACGCCGAATTCTTGGAGCATTTCAGTTCGCGGCTGAGCTCGGTGACGCCCCATGTCGGCCTTTGCGTAAACAGGCTGAGCGCATTGAGCACGCGAACCGTACCCTTGTTCATTCGACCCTCCGTCATCCGCACCGAGACGACACTTGAATCCAGCGTGGTTGACAATATCCGGCGCTGTTCTCTAAACTGACTTAATAACCAAAATAGAGAACAGCGTGCAAGTTGCAATATGATCGCCGATGGCACCGGTGTGACGCCGACCTTGCAACGCGCAGCTCCAAGGACCGGGTCACATCATGGAAACGCCCACACGCACGATCGAGCAGATCCGCCTGGCCTGCGCGAATGACGCCGAACTTCGCAATGCGCTGCAGGCGGCCGACATCGTGCCGCTGCTCATGTCGCTCGTCCATCTCACCGGTCAGGCGCGGTGGCTCGACGAAGCGGCGCCGCACATCAAAGGAGGATGGAGCTTTCTTGCGACCATACCGGACGAAATGCAGCGCCGCATTCGTGAGCAGCTTGTTCTCGCGTTGAAGGATGTCGCGTCTGGGCGCTCAACTCCGGCGACGATATCGGACGAACTCCTCACGCGCATGATGCACACGTCGGTCGGGCAGACCGTGCCGGCCGAATACAATGCCTTGTTTCGCGAAGAGACGAGTTTCGACCATCGCGACTACAAGGCGGTGCCGTGGAGGAAGCCAGTCGCACCGGAACGACTTGCAGACTTTCATACGATCATCATCGGTGCCGGCTTTTCAGGGCTAGGCATGGCCATCAAGCTGGAAGAGTCCGGCATTCCCTACACGATCATTGAAAAGAATCCGAACGTTGGAGGGACCTGGCTCGAAAACCGGTACCCCGGATGCGGGGTCGATACGCCCTGTCACTTCTATTCCTACTCGTTTGCGCCAAATCCGGAATGGTCCTCTTTCTTCGCCAAGCGCGACGAGATTCTGCGGTACATTTTCGACTGCGCCGAACGGTACCAACTTCGCAAGTCGATTCGCTTCGGCGAAGAGGTTCTGAGCGCCGCATATGATGAGAAGAACTCCACCTGGCAGGTTCATACCCGCACAGCCGACGGCACCGAGCAGGATCTCACTGCCCGGGTTCTCATCACCGCCGTCGGCGCGTTGAACAGGCCGGCGATACCCAACATACCGGGACTGGAGCAGTTTTCCGGGCCGGCGTTTCACACCGCCTGCTGGGATTCGAATGTGGACCTGACCGGCAAGCGCGTCGCCATGATCGGTACCGGCGCCAGCGGCATGCAGACCGGTCCATCCATCTCAGGCTCAGTCGACCGGTTGACGATTTTCCAGCGGTCGCCTCACTGGGCGATACGACACCCGCTTTATCATGCGAGTGTGAGCGAGGAGGTGAAATGGGCCATCAGGCACATTCCCTTCTACGTGAGCTGGTTTCGGTTCCAACTGTTCTGGGCGGCATCGGACGGCTTTCATCGAACGCTGCAGATCGATCCAACCTGGTCGATGCCGCACCTCTCCATCAACGCCGACAACCATCGGATGCGAGAGGAGCTCGTCGACTACATCAAGAGCAAGATCGGCGACCGCCCTGACCTGCTGGCCAAGGTCATTCCGAATTATCCGCCGTTCGGCAAACGCATGCTGCGCGACAACCATTGGTACGACATGCTGAAACGTCCCAATGTCGAGCTGGTCACGGACAAGATCGATCGCATCGAGGCGAATGCCGTGGTGACGCGGGAGGGCGCGCGCCACGAGGTGGACGTCATCGTGCTTGCTACGGGCTTCCAGGCATCACGGATGCTGGGGCCCATTGAAGTCTATGGCCGGCACGGCAAACGACTGCGCGACAGCTGGGGCGACGACGATCCGCGCGCCTATCTCGGCATAACGATTCCCGACTACCCAAATTTCTTCATGATCTATGGGCCGAACACCAATCTCGCCCATGGTGGCAGTGCGATCTTTCACTCCGAGTGCCAGATCCGCTACGTGATGGAGGGCATCCGCGAGTTGGTCGAGGCTGGAGCGAAATCGATCGAGTGTCGTCCGGGTCCTTTCGAGACCTACAACGCGAAAGTCGATCGCGCATTGAGCGGGATGGTGTGGTCCCATCCCGCGATGACAAACTGGTACAAGAACAAGCGTGGCCGAGTCGTGATGAACTCACCCTGGCGCCTTGTCGATTACAGAAATCTCACGGAGCACCTCGATCCTTCAGACTATGCATTTGAGCGAGCCGGCTAACCTGCCGACGGACTCAAACCGTCGCGACTGGCGTGAGCGGAGAACCGACGCTGCCCGGAAGCCGTAAAGGCGGTGCGGTCAGGAAGAAGTGTGATCGCTTGTTCGCCGATAGCCAACTCGCGAGATCCTTCAGATACCATAGCTCGCCAAGATGAATGCCCTGCTTGAACAGGCAGTGCGCATGCAGGGGCAGAAGCGCTCGCGGACCCTTGCCGCGGCGTGCGGATGGCAGCAACTCGACCGCCGTGTTGTCGGCAATCACCGCGACAACACCCGAATCCGTGATCCATTGCTGAAGTTTTTCATCGCCGCCATCGAGCCCGCTGCACGTCCCGTGAAGCAGCTTCGCATCGGGCTGCTTGTGCATGCCAAGCAGTACCTCGTCGAAGCCCGTGTACAGACAGAGGAAATCCCCCTTCTCCACCTCGACGCCCTGCTGGTCCATGATCCGTCGCAAATCGTCGTAGCCGACTGCAACGTGCTCGCGGCCGTAGACCGCATGCAGATTGACCATGGTCCCGCGCCCCTGCGCACAGGTCTCCGCCAGATTCTGAATGCCGAGGGCCTTCGCCCTCGGCTCATCGCTGTCGGCGGCAGGCGACACGATGTGCTCTTCGGCGCGAAAGCCGTTGTAGTAAACTTTTTCCGCCTCGCCATCGTCGTCGGCATCAAAGAACTGCCCATAGTGACTGAGCGCATCCCATTGCGTGGAGTACTGCGTGAAAAGCGTTACGGCATCATCGCAGGTGACGTCGAGGTGATCGTGCTGGCATGTGAGCGCGCGCCACGGAAAGTTATAGTTGACCTGCCCTTTTTCACGGCGGACCGTAAACAGTCTCGGCTGCTGGCGGGCCTTGATGAGCGCGTTGCCGCCCGGATAGTCCAGCGGCAGGCTCAAACAAAACGAGATCCCGCTCTTTATCTCGGTCGCCGCCTTGAGGCGGATCTCCGGTGTGATGAGATTGATCCGTCCCTTCTGATCATCCTCACCAAAGTCACCCCAGTTCGCCCCCTCGGGCCGGCGCTTCCATCTTTGCATCATCGCCTCCGACTTCATTCCGCCCGCGCGACACACGCCAGGTATGGCATCCACCATTCAATCGATAGCGCCACGCTCGGGCGTTCGGCGGCCTCGCTCTTCGAAAGGCTAGGCCTGGAGCGACTTGATCGCTTCCTTCATGCCGAGATCGACGATCCGCTGCCGCATCTCCCGCGCACCGTCGCTGAAGTGGCACAGGGTGTCCCATTCGGCACCGGCGATCATGGCCTGACGGAAGCCTTGCCATTCCACCACGCGGTTGATCGCCATCTTCTTGAGTCTCAAGAGGTCCGATGGCGTCTTCGAGATCGCCGTTGCCATATGCATGGCCTTCCCCGCCAACTCTGCCGGCGGGAATGCGCGATTGGCCCAGCCCCAGGCCTCAGCTTCGGCGCCGGAGATCTCACTTCCCGCGATGAAATCCATCTCCTTGGCGCGCTTAGGCCCGACGAAGAATGCCCAGAACGACGAGACAAAGCCCCCGCCGATCGGGATGCTTGGAAAGCGAATCTTGCAATCGGCGGACACCAGCGTGATGTCGCAGGCGAGCGCCAGCATCGTTCCTGCAGCACAGCAATATCCGTGCACTTGTCCAATTACCGGCTTCGGAAAGTCCCAGACGCGGAGGAAGTCCTCGATATGGTGCTGCAGGCGGTTGCGATCGCCGGTGACCCCAAGCTGCGCCGGCGTCTGCCCTCCCTCGAGGTCCATTCCGACTGAAAACGCGCGACCTGCGCCTTTGATGATCAGCACGCGGACCGCCGGATCTTTTTCTGCTGCATCCAGCGCGCGCTGGAGCGCGGAAAACAGGTCGGCGTTGAAGGCATTCATCTTGTCGGGGCGATTGAGAGTGAGCGTGGCAATCGGCCCTTCGGCCTCGTAGAGCACTTCATCCGCCATGACGTTCCTCCCGGCTCAGGCCGGCGGGCAAGACGCGATCCGCCTTTGCCGTTCGTGCTTGAACGCGCGCCGCACCGGGAGCACGAGTGCCGGTCGTCAGCGCGGATCAGACCTGATTGTCAATGGCTTACATCGGTCGCGCAGCCGACGTCCAATCGCGCTACGCCATGTGCACATAAGTCCGACTTATATGTGCGCAGCTGCCCCGCTTGGCACCGGATCCTTATGGGGCTTTCATTGCGTTGTGGCGATTCCAGAGCCACCCATAAGACTTGATTATGGAGGACCTGGCGTTACGTTTGTGTCCCGTCGGCTTGTGTCCCGTCGAAAGCGCCCAAGGAGCACGCCTCGTGAATGCACGCCAACTCGAGGTGTTTCACGCAATCATGTCGTCGTCATCTCTGACACAGGCAGCGCGCATGCTGAACGTGTCTCAGCCGGCAATCAGTGCATTCCTGAAGCACACCGAAGACCAGACAGGCGTGCGGCTGTTTCATCGCATCAGCGGCCGACTCGTACCCACACCGGAAGCTGAGCAGCTTTTCCCGGAAGTCGATCGAATCATCGGTCAGCTTGGAATCCTGGACCGCGTGACCCAGGACCTGCGCAGCGGCAAGACCGGATTCCTGTCGGTGATCGGCAACACCACGTTGATCAACGTCCTGCTGCCGGATCTTGTCTCGAAGTTTCATGCGAGCAGACCCGGCGTCCGTCTGCGGCTCGAGACGGCCTACTCGCGGCAGATCTTCGATCGTGTGGCGCGGAGGGAGTTTGACCTCGGTCTCGTCTACGGATCCGGTCAGGATGTCCAGATCGGGACGAAGCTGCTCGGACATCTCCAGTTGGTTTGCGCGATGCGGCGCGACCATCCCTTGGCCAAGCTCAAGAAGATCGGCCTGAAGAACCTGATCGGGCAGAAGGTCGTCACGTATGGCCCCAAGACACCGCTTCGCCCCAACATCGAAGACGTCATGACAAGGCTCGACGCAACGATGGAAGTCAGCCTGCCCAACACAGCCTGTTTGCTGGCACGATCTGGCCCCTACGTTGCGCTGATCGACTCGCTGATCTTCCAAGGGACGGAGTACTCTGACCTTGTCGTCAGGCCGTTCGCTCCATTGAAGCGGATCGAAGTCAATCTCGTCACGCCCAAGGACCGTCCGAGGTCCAAATTGAGCCTTGATTTCGAGGCCGAACTCGCTCGCCATTTGGCCGAGCGATTCAAGAAGGGTCCCGGACGCCTGGCAATGACGGTTTGATCGGGCATCGACGGACGGATTTTGTCGCTGATGTGTCGACCATCTGAGGATGCGTTCCGCTTGAGCCGTCCTTCGGCGGAATTCGGCTGAGTTCCCGGGATCAGCGAGACTCGACCGTCTTATTCGCGTAAACATCGGCCTCGATCGTGAGGGTGCACTGGAGTCGAAAGCATTGCGGGTAACAAGGTTTCTGATCGGAAGGCTGATCAAAGTGACGGCGAATGCCCTGAAAGGGTGCTGCTATCCGATCCATGTCGTCTTCCCGAATGCGCGCTTCACCATTCCGAGTGCCAGCCCCGCTCTGCTCAGGCGAACCAGGCACAAGAGGATCCCTCGAGTTGTCTGGCAGACGAACTTCACCAACAGGGTTACGCTGCCGATTTACCTCAACTACCTTTTCAATCGCCTGATGTCGCCGACCTGTGCCTACAGGTTCATGACGGACGAGGGCTGTCTGGAGTTCATACGCGCCACCTATCCAGGTCCGGTGCTCGACGCCTACGTCAATCTTCGGATCGGCGCGGCCCGAGCGGATTTCTGGCGAGTGCTGGTTCTGCTGGAGCATGGCGGCGTCTATATCGACATGGACGCCAATCTGATGTGGCCGCTCGAAGCCCTCATATCCGACGACGATCGCGAGCTCTTTATCCTCGACAGGGCTCATCGAGTGACAAATTTCTTCTTGGCAAGCGAACCCAAGAATCCACTCCTGGCGAAAACCGTCGACAGCATCCTGGCCAACATCCACTCCGAAACCGAAACCGACGTGTTCAACCTGACCGGGCCCGGCGCTATGAAAGCGGCCCTCGCCGACGCGCAATTCAACGCCGAACGCCAGCGATATGTCTGCGATCAAGGAAACTTCACCAACGAATTCTTCCAGTACGCCGACCATCCTCGTGGCAAATGGACCCGCGAGCAGAGAACGACCTCGCTGCTCATCCGCTCGAAAGCGTCCGATGCAGGCCCTTCGGACCCTGCAAGGACGAGGCGCTCGAACACGAGCTGATCAACGGCCCGGTCAGTTAGGATGGAAGCAGCTCAAGGTTTGAAGCCGAAATAGCTGTTTCGCAGCTTTTCCACTTCGCCGCTTTCCTGCAGCCCGATGATGCGCAGCGATACGGGCTTGGTCAGCGCGCTGCCGGGGGTGAAGGCGAACCCGTATTTCTCGGGATGGAACGTGTTGCCCACCACCTCGAGCGGCAGGTTCGGATGCGTATGTGCGAAGTACTCGAGGACTGGATTGTCGCCCACGATCGCGTCAACCCGGCGATGCAACAACGCATCGGCTGCCTCGGCAATGTGATCGAAGGGCTGCATCTTCACCCTGAACGTCTTCATCTGATCTTCGGCCGCGCTGCCGCGGCGAACGGCCACGGTCTTACCATGCAGATCGGTCACGCTATTGATCCGGTTGGCGATGTGGGCAGCAGTCATCACGCTGGTAATCGAAGACGCCACGTAGGCGATCACTGCAACGCTGCAAAGAAGCCAAATTCCCTGCCCGATGCGGCCGATCCAGCCCAGTATATTCTTGCGCTCGGCCTCGCCTTTTGTCGCAAGCGAGGTCACGTGATAGAAATTGTCGGCTAATCCATCGCGCCACCGTCGATGAAAGTCCGTGTCGAACCAGCGATCGAAGATCGTCAGGAGCGTTGTCACCACCACAATACCGAGAAGAATCCAGCCGAAGTTCGCAAGGTGGCCGGCGTCTCTCAAGTCGCGAACGATGTCCACGACGCCGGTACGAGCGTCGGAATGGACCATCACCCGCAGGCCTGCATCGAACCATGGTTGAGTGAAGTCGACCTGTCGTGCCCGATCCGTCGTGATACTGAGATTCGTCACCGCGGCTTGGACGGTGCCTTTCGCGACGGCCTCGACGAGATCCGCATCGTTCCGGAATTCCTGATATGTCGAAGCCAAGGAGAGGTCTGTCGCAACCTTCTGCCAGAGTTCGACGGCCATGCCGGTATAGCCGCTGCCTTCCCTCGTAACGAACGGTGGATTGACATACACGCCGACCTTGACGGCTTGCGGAGCGGATGGAGCCGGCTGCGCGCTGGCCCTGTCTCCCGCGAGGAGACAGACGGCAACCAGCAGAAGGAGCAGGCTTGTCGTTTGCCGCGAGGCGCAGGCATCCATTGCGATTGCTCATTTCGGAAAAACCGTCGTCGAACTGACGCTTGCAGACAATCGTTACCAATGCATTGCCCTTGCGATGCCGACCTTGCGTGTGCAGGATCGGTTGCGCGGAACGATTTCGAACTCGTCAGGCCGTGATGCGTCAACGCAGTTGATGCAAGCAACGGTCCGCCGCGATGGCAGCACAAATTTAAAATTGGAATCATGAGTGGACACAGCTGGCCGATGCCGCCCGCTCTTTGAATCAAATCAGGCTTTCACTTTGCACGCCCGATTGACCCAGCCGAAAGATTAAAGCCGGTACTCATTACCGAGCGTAGGAACCGCACAGGCACGGCAGCGTCTACGTCCGCTGCGCGCGGTGGGCGCTCATGCACTGGCGATCAAATCATCAACAGCCACAACGAGGGTCCTCCCTATGGCCATCAATCTCGTTTCATCGATCATGCAATCGCTGCCGCCGGACATGATCACGAAAATTGCCTCTATGCTTGGTCTCAATCCCGCGCTCGTCCAGAAGGCGGTTACGGCGGGCGTCCCGGCCATCCTGGGTAGCTTTGCGAACCTCGCCTCCACCCCCGACGGGGCGAACCAATTATCAAGGACGCTGTCTCAGCAATCCGGCGCGCTTGACCAGCTCAAGAACGCCCCTGCCGGCTCCGATCAGCGAAGCTTCGCCGACCGAGGACTCGACATGCTGTCGGGATTGCTCGGCCGCAATGGCGTCAACACGCTCGCATCTGCGGTCAGCACCAACTCCGGCATCGACGCCAACACGGGCAAATCGCTGGTGGGTATGCTTGGACCAGTCGTGGCCGGCGCGCTCGGTCTGCAGCAGAAGGCTTCAGGCCTTGACGCCGGCGGTTTGGCCTCGCTCCTGACATCGCAAAAGAGCGCGATCATGGCCGCGATGCCGCAGGGGCTTGCAAGCCAGCTCGGCGGGCTCCTCGACAGCATCGGTGGTCAAGTGCGCAGCGGCGCCGAGACCGTTTCGAACACGGCCGGGCGGGTCGGCCGCATGACGGAAGATACCGCGGCCAGCGCGAGCCAGGCTGCCCGGGCAGCGGCTGCAAATACCCCGTCCTCGCTGCCCTACTGGCTCGCCGGCTTGGCCGCTCTGATCGGCTTAGGCTGGTACCTGCTGAGCGGCGATCTCCACATGGCCGAACAGCCGAAGACGTCGTCGACGGTCGGCACTGCGCCCGCAAACGTTACCACCGCCGATTTGACGAACCAGATGCGATCGGTGGTCGGCACGCTGAGGAATGACCTGCAAACCGTCACGGACCCGACATCGGCGCAGTCCGCTCTGCCGAAGCTTCAACAGTCGACCGATCAGCTCGACCGGATCGGCAGGCTCTCGGCTCAGTTGCCGCCCACAGAGCAGAAGGCGCTTGCCGCGCCGGTCAATGCGGCACTGCCCGAGATGGCCCAGCTTTTCGACAAGATACTGGCGATCCCCGGCGTTGCAGCAATCGCCAAGCCGACCATTGACGCACTCCGCGGCAAACTCGAGGCACTCAGCCGCGCTTGATCCGAACGCGGCGAGGCCATCAGCACGATGGCCTCGCTGCACTGACGGCGCACCTCTCCCAGCGTCACAGCGCCAACGTCCTTTCGATAAGAAACGCATCATGCCACGACGTCCATCACCGGCCTCCCCGGATCTGCCTCTGCCAACGCCTCCACGCCCCCGCCGCCGCTCACCACGCAAGAAAACAGTTGAGAGCCTCCCGACGATCGCGCCGGAAGTCGACGGCAGCTCGGCTGGCACTCTCAACATGCGAGCGGACATCGCGACGTCATCCGACGCCATGAACCCGCCCCCCAAGCGCAAACGGCGACGTTCTTCGCGCAAAGGCGCTTCGGCAGCGTCTGCAAACCAGACCATCAAGACGTTGCCAGCGGTGTGGATCGAGAGCCCGCCACTGGTCCCCCTCTCGGCTGCGGAAGCCGTTGAAGCAGACAACGTCTTCCATGCGCCGGTCGTAATCCCGATCCGGACCACTTCACCCGCCCTCGTGCCGTTTCGTTTCGTTCGCGCTGCGGCCACGCGCTCGTCGTTGCTAGCGGCATCAGCGACGATTCGAATCGTGCGTTGGTGGCGCCTCGGCAATCGAACCACGGCCCAGCCGCGCATCGCGGCGCCGCATGCGCCTCTGCCTATCTTGGCAGACGCTGGCACGAGCGGCACCACCTTCCACGCACCGGCGGTGATCGCCGCTCCGGCCCACCGATCCCGGTTCGCACGACTTCGTCTCGAAGCCGCGCGACTGTCGCGGCGGGTGGCGGTTGCCGTCACACGCGCAACCGCCGGATTTGCATACCGATGCGGCCTTGGCATTCGAAGCGCCGCACGGTGGGTGGGCCAGGCGGACTTACGAGCCCCGGCTGCGTCTTTCGGTCGATCGATGGCAAGGTCGATTTCCGTGGCCACGCGCGCGACGGCCGTCATCCTGTCAGGCCTCGCCTTCTACGCCGCCTTCGTCCTCGCACCGGCCTTACCCGAGCCGGCAAAGCCTGCAACGAACGTCAACTTTACGACGGCCGGCGTGGCCAGCACGGCAACCATGCCAAACGCAGCCCAGGCAAAGCCCGCCGAAGAAAAATTGACCGTCCCATTGAAGGCCGCCAAGGAGGCGCCGTTCAACATCAAGATCGTCAACGCACCGGGCATGACAGCCGCATGCCGGGACCAGACCTGGCCCTACATCACCCAGCGCTGCCTCGCCGCGCGAAACAGCAGGATCGATCTGGTCGTGGAAGATCCTGAGATAAACGCCAAGCGCGATGGCAGGGCGGAAGCCAAGAACGAGGCGACGGCGGATGCGACCAGCATCGTCGCCCCGCAGCGCACCACGACACCGCAACGAGTGGAGCGTCGCCGCCGCCGCTGACAGTGGATCGATCTCTCGCTCTATTGCATCACAGTGTCGTGCAAGATCGCAGATCCCATGGGGGAATCGGCAATGGCCCGGACGCCGGCCCGGCGACGACGAAGCGCAACAGGACTGACGCCGTACCTGTTCGTCGCGTTTGTCGTGCTCGTCTGCGTGGTCGGCTTCTCGGCATATAACTGGTGGAATCCCCCGTCGGCGACGGCCCTCGTGGGAAAGGCCTGGGTGATCGACGGCGATACCGTCATCCTCTCAGGTACGCATATCCGTTTGGAAGGAATCGACGCACCTGAGACGGGTCAAACCTGTCTCGACGCCGCCGAGAAAAGCTGGAACTGCGGCCAGGCGGCAACGCGTGAATTGCGGCGTTACATCAGAGGACGTGAACTGACCTGCGAGCCGCGCTCCAAAGACAGGTATCACCGCGTGCTGGCGGTGTGCAGCCTGCCCGATGGCTCGCAAATCAATCCATGGATGGTACGCCAGGGTTGGGCTTTATCCTCCGGTTTCGTCAAGACGTATGCGTCCGAAGAAACGGAGGCGGAAAACGCCAAGCGGGGATTATGGGCAGGTTCATTCGAACCGCCATGGGAGTGGCGGCGGCAACATCCGAGGCTCGAAGATCCGCGCGCCGATTGAAAAGCGATTGCAGCAACGCTCTCGTCGTTCCCCCGGACGAACATGCAGTCATGAAAGAGATGCGCAGGTTCTCGCTGCGCATCTCAAAGACATCCCGGTTCGTCGCACCTATTCCGCAGGTGCGGCAGAGGCCGTCGGAGCCGTCGGCGTCAGACACTCGGTAGGAGCCACCGGCGCGCGTCCAAGCACTTCCGACAGCGCCTCACCGTTCTTCGAATCGGACAGGAAGCGGATATACCCCAGGTTCTTACCGAACCGCGGGATATTGCAGGACGAGTTCAGTACGCCCTCGGCCTGCTTCCACAACACCTGGACGACGCGCCTCGGTTCGGGCTGCATCAGGCGCTGCCAAGTCGCCGGCTGACTCTTCTTCGCGGTGTCGACATAGCTCATAACGAACGTCATGAGGGCGGCGAGACCATCACGATGGTCGACATCGCGGTCGCGCCGACGCAACGAGACGAGGCTGACCGCTGTATTCAGATCGTGACTATAGGCGTTCAGCTCATCCAAAAGATACATGAAGTCGTCCTTGGACGATGCACCGCCGGGACGCAGGTAGGTTTGAACATATGCGTCCTGCGCATCGAATTTCCGGGCGATCTCCTTCGGAGCAAAGAAGCGAGAGACCTCGTGCGGACGACGCACGGCGCTGCCATCGATCAGCAGATAGGCGTCGCGCTCCTCTGTCAACAGATGCACGGTCTCATGAACGCCGGTCGCGAGCCCAAGCTGGACGTCGTCGCATGTGAGCCAGTGCAAGAATTGCTTCTTGTCGGTGACCGCCTCATAGATCGCATGACCGCGCGGAGCCAGGCGCTGCAGATCGGCCAGCGCCGCGGTGCGGCAATCGGTTCGACCCGCTCGCGGCGCGGCGGATGCCACGTCGAAGGGACTGGCCACAACAGGACTGGCCACGACGAGCGCGGTCAACATCGCAAAAAAACGCTTATGCATTTAATCCTCGTTCTCGCCCCCCGGGGCTTCACGGGAACCTCAGGCTTGCCGTTACAATTTGCGGATACAACGGCACTATTGAGGCTAAATGTTTATTGAATGCCATCTCAAAAAGATGGCCTGCGGTCAACCGCACGCTAAGAACGGCGCTGTTTTTTAGGGTTAACGGTCGCTTTGCCTGGGTTCCGCGCGAAACCTGCCAACTGCCTTAAGGCTTTGCTACGTGGCCTCCGACGGACCGGCGGAGGCGAAGCAATCACCGGCCACCTTAAGGAGTTAGGAGTTCCACATGACGTTGACGATTAAATACCTGGCAGGACTGTCCGCGGCGGCCCTGCTGAGCGCATCCGTTGCGGTTCTTCCCGCAACGGCCGAAAAGCGCCACCATCCCATCTCTTCAACAAAGGTGAATACGTCCTACAAGTACAACACGCAGAACCGCGTCAACAACGTGACGCGCTATCGTGACATCAACAGAACCAACCACGTGACGCACACCAAGCGCATCGTCAATGTCACGCGCGTGCAGCCGATCAACCGGGTGAACATGGTCACACGCGTCCACAACCGGACCGCGGTGCTGCGCGAAAACCAGAACGTGGCCCAGACACGCATGTTGCCAGGCCGCACGATCACGACCGGCCAGACCCGGCGTATCGTCCACAACACGGCGCGGCCGAGCACAAGCACGGTCTATCGCTACCACACCGTGAACAAGGTGAATAACATCACCCGCTACAAGGACGTGAATCGGACCCGGTACATGAAGCTGATCAACCGGAACGTCAACGTGACGCGTATCCAGCCGATCACGCGGGTCAACGTCGTGACGCGCATTCACGACCGCACCGCCGTTCGCAACCGCGTTGTGAACGTCGCACAGACCCGGGTACTGCCGGCGAAGACCATCACCACCAGCAAGGTGATCCAGATGGGTTCCTCCTCCACGCCGAAGGCCTGGAGGAGCGGAAAAATGGATCGGATGTCCTCTCTCTGATCCGGACGACGCGTTAGGAACTACCGGTCCCGTTCTGGGACGCCTCGTGGCAAAACGCCTCGAAAGCGTCCTAGGACGGGACCAACCCGTCCAGGCGACGCGTATCACTTCAGCGTCGAGCCCTTCATCGGAAGCCTTGAGAGCGACCGACGGCGCCGCATTGACGCCCGAGCCGGGCCCCGCGAGCGAATTTTCCGATCGTCCGCCGCCGCCATGAGACTAGCCGGCGGGCACCATGGAAACATTTGCTTCTGCTTGCGTGATGACGGTCTCCTGGTGCGGCTGAATCTTCTGCGCTGGCTGCCTTCTCACGTTCTCAGCGAATGGATCGACTGCTCCGGTCGAAATGCCTGACAGCGTCTCAAGTATTGCAAGGCCCGCAAACGGCGTCACTGTCGAGCTGTAGCCGCCTTCATGCACCAGAACCAATCTGTCGTCGCAGAGTCGGCCCGCCGCTTCCATCAACAACGATGTCATGCTGCGATAGCTGTCCGAGTAAAGATTCATGCGGCCCAGGGCATCGTGGGACGTCGCATCAAGACCGGAAGCGACCAGGATCAATTCGGGCCGGAAGCGATCGAGCGCCTTCAAAACGACGCGCTGCATCGTCTCCATATAAGCGTCATTGCCCGAACCGGGCGGCAAGGGAATATTCAGGTTCGCGCCGCGACCAGCCCCCTCCCCGATTTCGCTCAGATGACCTCCCTGCTGATACAAGAGCTCCTGATGAATCGAAATCGTCAGCACGGAAGGGTCCTGCCAGAATATGTCCTGACTGCCATTCCCGTGGTGAACGTCCCAATCGACGATGGCCACGCGTTTCAATCCGTTGATTGCCTGCGCGTGCCGCGCGGCAACCGCCACGTTGTTGACGATGCAGAAGCCGGCCCCGACGTCGGCATTGGCATGATGTCCCGCCGGGCGAACCAGCGCATACGCATTCTTCACCGTTCGATTCATGACCGCGTCGACGGCGGCCATTGCTGCGCCGGCTGCGAGACGGACGATCCGCAACCCGCCCTGACCGATATGCGCGAAGCGGCCGACGTAACCACCGACTTTGTCTATTTCGGAAAGACGCCCGAGGTAATTGCGTGTGTGAACGCGCAGGATCGCCTCGTCGGTCGCCTCGTTGAAGGGCAACACTTTCAACTGATCAAGCAGACCTGAGACGTCAATCAGATTTCTGATGCGCCGCTTTCCCTCCGGAGTATCGGCCGAGCCGATCGGCTCGACCTGAAACTGCGGGTAACCGCCAGCGACATGCCAGGCGAAAAGCTCGTGCCATAAGAAGCCTGTGGTCATGCGTCCCCCTAAGCATTGCGGGTTCTGGCGGGAGCCTTCGACATTGTGCGGCTGCGCTTACCCGACCGGCTCGGCGGCCCCCCGGACAGGCGATCAGCCCTGTCGTCGGGCTGCTTCGAGCGCATTCCGTCTAGTACGACGGATATCTGCCGGCGCATCTGCGTCGCCAGATCGCTCAACGTCGCATCTTCATGCATCAAATACAGGCGAAATCCGTTTCGCGCGATGGCATGGATCGCAAGCGAGGCCGACACGCAATCAAGATCGCGCCGAAGATGACCCGCATCCCGAAGCGTCACGAGCAACTTCAGCAGCGCGTCCGCTCGCGCTTTCTGCAATTTTATGAACGCCTGCCGTTGTTTTATGGGCGCACGATATGCGGCGGCGGAGATTTCGCGCCAGACGCGCTTGCGCGCCAGATCATAGCCTTCCGTCGTCTCCATTAGAACCAGCGACACGATCGCCTTCAGAGGATCCCGGTGGGAGGCCTGATAATTCGCCGATAGGATCTTTTCGATGCGAGGCCACAGGATCTTGGTATCGATTTCGAGCAACCCCAGGAGCAACTCGCTCTTGGAGCTGAAGTATCCGTAAATCGTCGGAACGGAGACCTCAGCCCTGTCGGCAAGCTGCTCCATGCTGGTTTCGTCGAAGCCCTCTTCAGTGAAAAGGACTCCAGCGGCCTCCAGTATCCTCGTCCTGCGTCGGAGCCTTTGCTGCTCCCGCAATCCGGACCCGGCTTTTGCCACTTGATCCGCTCGCTAGTTCAATCGACCGTCCTTGGTCATCCTGCCGTGAAGCTCATCCAAGGATTCGGTGAATTTGCTCACCGCAATCGACAGCTCCTGCTCGCTAACTATCAGCGGCGGCGTAAACGTCATGATGCCCGAGCCCAACGAGCGAGTGTTCAAACCGCGGCTGAAACAGATATCGGAGAGCTCGACACCAACCTGCAGCTTCGTATCGAACGCCGCCTTGGTCGCCTTGTCCTTGACGATTTCGACGCCCCACATCAGCCCCGCGCCGCGCACTTGCCCGACAAGAGGATGGCTTTCGAGCGCCCGCAACTTTCTCTCAAGGAACTTGCCGCGCAGCGCGGCCTGTTCGATCAGGCGATCATCCTCGTAGATGCGAACAGCTTCGCACGCGACAGCGGCGCATACCGGATGACCTCCATACGTATACCCATGGCCAAACGCGTCGTTTCGTTCGGCTTCCGCCCGGATCTCAGCGTACACGCGATCCGAAATCATCGTCGCCGAGATCGGCAGGTAGGCGGAGGACAGCGCCTTCGCGCAGGTGACGATATCCGGCTTGATCTCGAAGGTCTGGCTTCCCCACCACCGTCCGGTCCGACCAAACCCGCAGATGACCTCGTCTGCGATGAACAGGATTCCATACTGCTTCAGCAGATCCTGCACTTTCTCAAAGTACGTCAGCGGCGGAGGATAGACACCGCCGGCCCCCATCACTGGCTCAGCGATGAACGCCGCCACCGTGTCCGGCCCCTCCTGCTCGATGATTTTCTCCAGTTCTCCGACCAGCCTCGTCGCATAATCCGCCTCGCTCTCTCCCTCGGCGATGCCCCGGTAAATGTCCGGATGCGGCGCGTGCAGGAATCCCGGCAAAGGTAAACCGAAGCCTTTGTGCATGTGCGGCAGATGGGTCATGCTGGCGGCCACTGCCGTCGTCCCGTGATAGGCCTTCGTCCGCGCAATGATCTTGCGACGTTGCGGCTCACCTTTGGCCGCCCAGTAGAACCAGGCGAATTTCACCGCGGTATCATTTGCCTCCGAGCCCGAGCACTGAAACTGCACTTTGGAAATAGAAGCAGGCGCCAGCCGAATGAGAGCGTCGGCAAGCTCGACCACCGGTTCAGTCGTTCGGTGGGCGAACGTCTGTGAGTACGATAGTTTGTCGAATTGCCTCATCGCAGCATCTTTCAACCGCTGCTCCGAGAGCCCGAGGGCGGTGCACCACAGGCCTGCATGCATGTCGAGATAGCGCTTGCCCTGTTCGTCCTCGAAATAGCATCCCTCTCCACCTGCAACGATCGTCGGCCCGACCCGCTCGTGCTTGGCCGGATTGGTCATCGGATGGAAATGGAACGCGATATCGCGTTCGCGCAATGATGCAACGTTGGGCAGGCCTGGACGGTCTTGCATGAACGTCTCCTTTCGCTAGGGGCCGGACGGGGGAAACCCGCAATTTCACGGAAGGCAACCAAAATCTTTTATCGTACTAAAATTTTTAAGTCCAAGAAAGTTTTTCGGCCTCCCTCTCTGCATTGCGCGCATTTCACGTTCATGAAATAACTCGAGGCACTGTTTCATTTCATGCCGACGAACATCAAGTTCGCGCCCGGGGGTCATCATGCATGGAGTCGTCAGCGCACCCGAACCGGAAGCAGTCGATGCCGGCGCCGAACTTCTTCGCGCCGGGGGCAACGCGATCGATGCTGCGGTCGGATGCGCGCTGGTGCAGGGCGTCGTGGATCCGCCGATGTCGGGCATCGCGGGCTGGGGAACGATGCAAGTGTTCGCGCCAGACCATAACGAGCATGTTTGCATCGATTTCTACGGTACTGCGCCACAGGCAGCGCGCGCCGACATGTGGGCCGACGATCTGATCGGGGAGGCACGAGACGGATGGGGCTTCCTCGTCAAAGGTCAACGTAACGAGATAGGTTATGAGGCCATCGCCACTCCAGGCACATTGAAGGGCCTGTTCGAAGCACACAGTCGCTTCGGCAGGCTCCCATGGGCAACTGTCGTCGAGCAAGCGGTCGATATCGCCAGGAACGGATTTCCCGTGCGACCACATTTCCATCGGTTCCTGACCGGCGAGGCCGCCCAGGGCCGCGTCGCCCTCAAGGACAAGATGAACTTCTCCGAAAGCGGTCGTCAGTTGTTCTACCGGCAGGACGGCAGTGCCAAATCCATCGGAACCATCATTCGCAACCTCGATCTCGCGAACACCCTCGAGCAGATCGCACGCGTTGGCGCCGACGACTTCTATGAAGGCGACGTCGCCCGCACAATGATCGATGATATCTCAAGCCATGGCGGCTTGCTTCAACTCGAAGATCTAAAGAACTATCGGACGCAGTGGCATCCACCGGCCCGAAGCACCTATCGCGGTCTCGACCTGACGGCGAACAACCCGCCCGGCGGCGGGCTCGTTTTGATCGAGCTTCTTAACATTCTCGAGAACTTCGACCTGTCGAAATACGCACATAACTCATCAGACTATATCCGGATCGTGGCAGAAGCCATGAAGTGCGTCACGCGCGACAAGGACCTGCACATGGGCGATCCGGATTTCTTCGACGTGCCGGTGGATCAGTTCCTGGACCGAAAGCGCGCAAGCGAGATCGCACAGCACATCGATTCGGGTGGCCGATATTCGGTCACGCGCCTCAATCCGAAGGAAAGCCAGCACACCACGCATGTGAGCGTACTCGACGATAATGGAAACGCGGTATCCATGACCCACTCTCTCGGCATGGTGTCCGGCGTCATCACAAAGGGGCTCGGATTCCTGTTCAATGGCGCGATGGGCGTTTTCGACCCGCGACCGGGCCATCCGGGATCGATTGCTCCCGGCAAGCGCCGCTTTACAGCCGCCTGCCCCACCATCGTCTTCGAAAAGGGAAAACCCAGCGTCGTCATCGGCGCTCCCGGCGGCGCTCACATCGTGGTCGCGGTCGCGCAGGCCTTGATCAACATTCTCGACTTCAGAATGTCGCTTCAGGAGGCCGTTTCCGCGCCCCGCTTCTCCGCAACGAGCGACATTCTGGACGTATCCAACCGGATCCCGCGCTTCGTCACACGCGACCTCGAAAAACACGGCTATCAGATCGCACGAAGCGCCGTCAGTTATGCCTTTGCCGAAGTGCATGCCGTCGGACGCGGCGCCCAAGGCCAATGGAGCGGCGGTGCCGATCCGTTTGCGGACGGAATGGCGCTCGTCGTCTAGCATATTCTTCGTCGCTTCGCCCCACAACGGGACGACAGCGACGTCGCTCCTCAGTCCAGGTGCGCACTGAGGAAGTCGGTGATGATGGCGAACTCCTTCCTGGCCTGCGGCCCGGTCAGCCGCACGCGCAGGAAACCGTGCAGCATGCCGCGCGCTTCGCGGTAAGCGACCCAGCTTCCCGCAAGCGCGAGCTGCGAGGCGAAGTGCCGGCCGTCGTCACGGATCGGATCCAGCTCGGCGACGTGCACGAGCGCCGGCGGCAGGTTGGCGAAGTCCTTCGCGCGTATCGGTGCAGCATATGGATTGGCCGCATTCGTTGCGCCGGACGTGTAAGTATCGTTGTAGTACACCACGGACTCGGTGGTCAGCGACGGACTGTTCGCATTCTCGATGTACGACGGCGAAGTCGGATCATCGCACATGCTGGGATAGATGATGGCTTGCGCGCGGATGGCCGGGCCGCCGCGGTCGCGCGCCGCAAGACAAACGGCGGCGCTGAGATTTCCGCCGGCGCTGTCGCCCGCCACCGCGATGCGGCGCGGATCTATCCCGACCTCGGCGCCGTGATCCACGAGCCAGCTTAGAACGCCATAGCAATCGTCAAACGCCGCCGGAAACGGATGCTCCGGTGTCAGCCGGTAGTCGACGCTCACCACGACAGCGCCGGTACCCTCGCAAAGCCCCCAGGCATTCGTGTCGGAACTATCCAGATCGCCCATCATAAAGCCGCCGCCATGCGCATAGATCACGCACGGCAGCACGCCTGTGGCGTCTGCCGGCCGATAGATCCTGACTGGCACCGCGTGCTCCGGCATCGGAAGGACGCGATCATGCACCTTGACGCTGGCCGGCATCGGGACGGCAAGCGCTTGCGAATACGTGGTCCAGTTGCGCCGCTTCTCGGCAACGCTTTTCGCAGCGGTCACGAAGCGCCGCGCATCTAGGATCGGCGCCATATCGGCATGGATCGGTGAACCCACGGTTTTCTCCCTGTCTTGCTGCGTTCTTTCACATGTGTGAATGCATCGGCGGCACCCGGGCGCCGAAAGCTGTTGGTTCAGGCCGATATTCATTAATATGAAAATTCGTTTGCGGCAACCAGGACCGGGGTCTATGCTGACTGTCGCCGGATATGAAAGCTCAAATCATGGGATCGGATCAGGCATATGCAGCCATCATCGTTGAATAAAGGACGCACAAAATCCGCCCTCATTGCAGCGATGCTCACGCTGCTGTCTCAAGCCGCCTTCGCGCAATCACCGTCACCGCTCGTGATCGCGACTTATGCGGGAGAGTCCGCGAAGCTGTGGAAGCGCGCCGTCGCCGATCCATTCACAACTGAGTCGGGTATCCCAACCACGATCTTCGAGTCACCCCTGCCGAGCTCCAGCGTCGCTTCGGCGCAGGGCCAACCGCAATTCCATGCCGCCATTCTCGGTGCGTATCAGGTTCCGAACGTCGAGTCGCAGATCGAGGAACTGACGCCGGAGGACGTGCCGAACGTCAAGGAAATCCCAGAAAAATATTGGGTGCGCACCAGCAGCGGCAAGCTCGCCGGCGTGCCGATCTATTTTTCATACCTCGGGATCGCGTACAACACCGACCTGGCGAAACCTGCAGACTTCACATCCTGGAAGGATCTCGCCGCACCCAAGTGGAAAGACAGAATCTCGATCTCCCGACCGGTCTTCGTCGCCGCATATGATCTCACACTCTATGCGAAGCTTGAAGGCGGCGACGAGAACAACGTCAAGCCCGGTATCGATCTGCTCTCGCGCATCGCCGGCAACGCACTGAACGTGTATACATCCATGGCCTCTGTCCAGGCGCAACTGGGCCGCGGCGAAGTCGTCGCGACGCCCTTTTACTCGACCCAGATCGCAATGCTCCGTCGGGCGGGCGTCACCAATGTCGACATCCTGACACCGAAGGAAGGCGGCCTGCTTCTGACCTACGTTCTAGCCATTCCGAAGGGGGCAAAGAACCTCGAGGGCGCCAAGCGGCTGCTCAATGCGGCCATCAAACCCGACTACCAGCTCCGCCTCGCCGAGGGCGGCATCTGGCCGATGAATCCAAATGCAAAGCTGACGCCCGAGCTGGAAAAGTCACTTGGAGGGACGCTCGAGAACGCCATGGCGCGCAACTATGCGCCGAACTGGTACACCGTCGGCAAAGCCAACCCGGAACGTACGCGTCTTGTCGAGGACATCATCGAAAAATCACGCTGATCCGGCGTTGGGATTTTCCCATGAAACAATCCATACGCACTGCGACGTTTGCGATCGTCGCCGCGATAGCGCTTATCCTTGCGCCGAGCGCGGTGTCCGCGCAGACGCAAACTCCGGTCGTGATCTCAAGCTACGCAGGCGAATCTGCGAAGCTCTGGAAGACGGCAGTCGCTGAACCGTTCGCCGCCGAAGCCGGAATTCCGACCGAGATCTTTGAGTCGCCACTGCCGAGCGCAAGCGTGATCAACGCGCGTGGCCAGCCGCAATTCAGCGCGGCCATCGTCGCCGCCTATCAGATTCCCAATCTCGAGAATTTCATCGAGGAGCTGCCTCTGGACGATGTGCCCAACCTCAAGGACATTCCGGAGAAGTACTGGGTTCGCACCGGCAGCGGCAGGCTCGCCGGCGTGCCGGTGAATTTCTCTTACCTGGGAATCGCCTACAACACCGAGCTCGCGAGGCCGGAGGACTTTCCATCCTGGAGAAGTCTGACCGAAGCGAAGTGGAAGGATCGGATCTCGATTTCTCGCCCCGCGTTCGTGGCAGCCTATGACCTGACGCTCTACGCCAGGATCTCAGGCGGCAACGAAAACAACATCGAGCCGGGCATTCCCCTGCTCGAGGGCATCGCCAGAAATGCCCTCAACGTCTACACGTCGATGGCGTCCGTCCAGGCCCAGCTCGGGCGTGGAGAGATTGCGGCAACCCCGTTCTACTCAGGCCAAGTGTCTCTGCTGCGGACCGCCGGCGTCAAGAACATCGCCATCATGACCCCGAAGGAAGGCGGCCTGCTGCTGCCTTATGTTCTCGTGATTCCGAAGGGCGCAAGAAATCTAGACAACGCAAAGCGGCTCTTGAATGCAGTCATTACCCCGGACTACCAAGTGCGGCTTGCGGCCGGCGCCAACTGGCCGATCAATCCGAACGCCAAGTTGACACCGGAGCTCGAGGAGCTGCTCGGCGGATCGCTGGCTGATGCGATAGCGCAAAATTACGCTCCCGACTGGCACGCGGTCGGCAAAGCTAATCCGGAGCGCAGCCGCCTGGTGGAAGAGATCATCGAAAAAGTCCGATGATCGCAGCGCTCGGCCGCGGTCCAATCGCAAGTTCAGATCGGGTCGCTGGCGTCGGCGAATGACGGCGCGTTCGCGGCGCGCGCGATTGTCCCGCCCTCGGAAAAATAAGCGATCGACCAAGCCAGCACGGCGGGGATGCGAGGATCCGGATTTGCGAACCGGCGCATCGCATGGCGCGGTATCGCAAACGAGTCCCCTTCCCTGAGCGTGAACTTCTCTTTCTCGACCCAAAGCTGCAAGGATCCGGACAGAACAAGGCCGCACACTTCACCTTGATGCGCGTAGAATCCCTTGCCCGTCGAACCCTTGGGCTCGACCGTGATGAGAAACACGCGATGCTGAGGATTGCCTCCTTCTGGGGTCAGGAGTTCTTTGCGAACGCTTCCGTGATCCATCGCCAGCTGACGACGTGTTTCTCGTCGCACGACCAGTTGCGCCTCCTTCGGATCCAGCGCGGCGGTATCGTCGAAGAACCATGCAATGCTGACGCCGAGTGTCTGACCGAGCGCCATGAGATGCTTCACCGAGGGTGAAGAAAGGCCGCGTTCGATCTGGCTGATCAGCCCGATCGAAAGGCCGGTGTCTCTTGCAATATCCTGCAGCGGAAGTTTGCGAAGTTTTCTCAAGACACGAAGACGGCGTCCGATCGCGAGTTCGGCAGAATTCGACGCACGTGGCTCGACCGAGGATGCGCTCGACTTTCTCTGCTTCAAGAAGACCTCCTGGATGCAGGTAACCTGAACGAATGTGCGCTGGCCGGTCAGCCGCGATGGCCAACGGCGATCGCGAGCTGATCGGATCGGATGATGATCCAATCGCCAGGGCGACGGATGGCAGCCTCAATAGGAAAAAACGCGCAAGATTACAACTTATTTCAGCGCGGCCGAAGATCTACTGCGCGCGGCTTCTTTGCTCGTCCCCCTCCGGATCGACGAAGAATTGCAGACCAACAGTGCGCTCCAGAACGATGACCAGCGACAGCGTGCCAAGCACAAGCAGCGTCGAGATAGCCGCAACGACGGGGTCGGCGTTGTCGCGGATATGCCCCCAGATCTTGACCGGCAAAGTGACGATGTTAGGCGAGATGAGGAAGAGCGTGACCGTGACCTCGTCAAAGGAGATAATGAATGTAAACAACAACGCCGTCACAATGCCCGGCCTCATCAAAGGCAGAGTGACGCGCCAGAACGCGTCCTTTCCGTTTGCGCCGAGACTCATCGCCGCCTCCGTCATGGAGGGATCAATCTTCTGCAGCGAGACAGCGATAGGTCGATAGGCAAAGGGACCGCACAAAACCGCGTGCACGATCAGGATTCCGAGCGCCGTTCCGTTCAAATGCAGCGCCAGCAAAAATCCCAGCATCGCCACGCCGATCGCCGCATGCGGAAAAATCAACGGCGCCAGAATGATCGTCTCGGCGAGAGCCCGGCGTTTCGGCTTTGCCCGCTCCAGCGCCAACGCCGCCCCGACGGCGGCGGCGGTGCTCAGGAATGCCGCGCACAAGGCGATCAACGCGCTGATGCCGAGGGCCCGCATCCAATCCGGATTGGCGACGAACGCCTCGTACCAGACCAGCGAAAAGCCGGTCGGTGGAAACGCCAGAAATCGGTCCGGCGTGACGGACACAGCGGCAACCACGAACAACGGCGCCGGCAGCAGAAACAGCAGGAACGCGTTAAAGGAATTCCACAACCCGCGGACCATCGTCACCCCCTCGTCCAGCGACGAATGCGCCCGTCGATGATCTGCATGGGAATCACGACGGCCAACGACGTCACCAGAAGGATGACTGCCATACCGGCCGCCCGGCGATAGTCATACAGTTCGAACAGCTCCTGAAAGATCTGCGTTCCGAGCATGCGGTCGCGCAGCCCGCCGAGAAGCAGCGGCGTGACGATGGCGCCCGAGCAAAGCAGGTAGATGATGGAGCCGCCGGACAGCACACCCGGCAGCGACAGCGGAAGCGTGACGCGGGCGAACGTCTGTATCGGCCCGGCGCCGAGACTCATCCCCGCCTCGGGGAGCCGGCGGTCCTGCTGCAGCAGCACTGAAAGAATCGAGATCACCATGAACGGCGCGAACACGTGCACCAGGCCCAGCACGACGGCGGTCGGCGTGAAGATGATGCGTATCGGCGAATCGATCAGGCCGGTGGACATCAGGAACGCGTTCACCGCGCCGCGATTGCCCAGCAAGACCACCCACGCGAACGTTCGCACGACGATACTCGTCAACCACGGCGAGATCACGAGAACGAGCAGGAGGTTTCGATGCTTCGAACGGGCGATGAAAAGAGCGACCGGATAGGCGACAAGCGTGCATAGGACGGTGACCGTTGCCGCGATCCAGACCGTTCGGACAATGACGTTCTGAATGACCTGGGAGCCCAGTAGCTGCGAATAGAGCTCCAGCGTGGGAAACCCATCCTTGCCCAGGAACGACGAGAGAACGACGCCAGCGAGCGAACCGACGAAGCCTAGGACGAGAAGCGTTTTCGGTGTCGCCAGGATCGCCTGGCCAACCGCAGAGAGTCGCGTTCCAGAGCCCGTCATGCTGTCAGCTCGTCGGCAACGCTGCGGCGGTATCCAGATCGATGCCGAGGCGCACTGGCATCCCGGGCGCGATATCGTTCGCCTTCTCCGATGCAACCGCGACTCGAAGAACGCGCTCGCCGATCATCGTCTGTGCCGAGAATCGCACCGTCATCCCACCGAAATCCACCTCCTGCACGCGCGCTTCGACTCCACCCTGATCGTTGCTGGAGAGCAGATTGATGTTCTCCGGCCTCACCGACAGCAGAAGCTGTTGCGCATCAGGCAGGCTCCTGCCTCCCGGAAACCTTGCGCGAATGTCAGGCAGGTACACGGCGCCGCTCTCACGGACCGCGGCGAAGATGTTCGTTTCGCCGACGAACTCCGCGACAAAGCGCGTCGCAGGTCTGCGATAGATCTCCTGCGGCGGCCCCACCTGTTCGATCAGGCCATCGCGAAACACCGCCACGCGATCCGACATCGCCATGGCCTCTTCCTGATCGTGCGTCACGAACACGAAGGTGGTCCCTGTACGATGTTGCAAACGCTTGAGCTCGCCCTGCAGTTGGCGTCGCAGCTTCAGATCGAGGGCCGACAGCGGCTCATCGAGGAGAAGCACCGATGGCGACGTGATCAGCGCACGCGCGAGCGCGACCCGCTGTCGCTGGCCGCCCGAAAGTTGATGGATGCGGCGTTTCTCGTAGTCTTCAAGGCCGACCAGCGCCAGGATGTCGCTCAGCTTACGGCCGATCTCGGCAGCGTTCTCCCGCCGTACAGACAGGCCGAAGCCAACGTTCCCCGCCACAGTCAGGTGCGGAAACAGGGCCAGGCTCTGGAAAACCATGCCGATCGGCCGCCGGTATGGCGCCAACGCCAGGAGGGATTGCCGATCGAGTTGAACCGTTCCCGCATCGGGAGTTTCAAACCCCGCGATGATGCGAAGCAGAGTCGTTTTTCCGCAGCCTGAAGGTCCAAGGAAGCTGACGAACTCCCCGGACCCGACGTTCAGCGACGCACCCCTGAGAGCTTGCACCGGTCCAAAGGCCTTCGAAACATTCGCTATCTCAAGCTCGCCCGCCATCATGAGACTTTCTGGTTCACCGAAGGGTCGGCGAATAATGACACCATGAAATTTTCATGTAAATGAATTTTTCTGAAGCGTGAAACTTGCAGCCGACCATTTCCTGCACTGAAGTTCAGCACGGTCGCGCATAACTTGTGCACGCATCACCTATGCACTTCCAAGGCTGCGACGGAAATTCAGATCCATCCTCAGATCAGATGCGCGCGAATGGCGTCCGCCATGCGCATGAGTTCCTGTTTGGCAGGCGGCGATATCTCGATCGCCCGGAGGAAGCCGTGGATCATCTTCTGCGCGTCACGCAACTGCGTCGCGACATTTGCGGCGCGGAGCTTTGCCGCATACTCGCCCTCTTCCTCGAACAGCGTATCGAACTCCGCGCGCAGCACGTAGGCGGGCGGCAGTCCGGTCAGATTCTTCGCACGCATCGGAACGGCATAGGGATCGTGCGTATCAAGGCGACCGCCGAGATAGGCTGGAGCAAGATATCGGATCGCCTCATACGTCAGCAGCGGATCCTTCGCCGTCCTGTAGGATGTCCGTTCGAGATCGAAGTCGAAGACGCCATAGATCAGCGTCTGGTGACGAAGCGTCGGACCGTTGCGATCGCGCGCCATCATAGCTACCGCGGTCGACAACAGGCCTCCGGCACTGTCGCCGGCAACCGCCATGCGGCTGCCGTCGAGACCGAGTGCATCCGCGCGAGCCGCGGCCCAGCATACCGCCGCATAGCAATCCTCCTGCGGCATCGGATAGGGATTTTCCGGAACGCGACGATAATGCACGCTGATGACCGCCGCGCCCGTAAATTCGCACAGCGCGGAGGTGATCATGTCATGCGACTCGATACTGCCGGCAAGAAAACCGCCGCCATGAAAGTAGCAGATGATCGGCGGCTTCTCGGCATCTGGGGGCCAGTAGATCCGCACAGGCACCTCATGTCCGGCCAGCACGATTGATGTGTTGCGTACCCGCATTCCCGCCGGATAGGGCCGGCGAAACTCTTCCGCGAGCAGATCATAGCGGAGTCGGCGATCGTCGAGCATGTTGCCGGTGTTCACCGCAGCGGAGATCCGCCGGACGCGGTCGACATAGTCCTGGATCCCTTCAGCGAACATGCCGAACCCCCAAGCTAGCGACCGACTATTGCATGCTGCTGACCGGCATGCAAAGATAATTTCACGCCTATGAAATACGAAAGACCGCGGAGTCAAGCGGCGACGGAGCGGCCCAAGATGCTGCGTCGTATCCAGGGGAAGACCAATGCCCGCAAAACTGAGCGACGCTTCACCGATCAAGACAGGGGCGGCATCCCCTGGCGTCCAACATGGCATTCAATCGATCCGCATCGACAGGACGACGGTCTGCTTCGAAGGCACGATGTTTGGCGGCGCCGGCACGTATGAGCGGCTCGAGGGGAGCGTTCGAGGCCAGCTGGATCCCCTCGACCCGCGCAATACGGAGGTCGTCAATCTCGATCGTGCGCCGCGTAACGCACAAGGGCTGGTCGACTACACCGTCGATCTCTGCATCCTCAAGCCGGTCGACCTCTCCAGGGGCAACGGCTGGCTGTTCTATGAGGTGCTCAATCGCGGCGGCAAGCGCGCGTTGTGTCGTATCAACACGGCTCCGGCGAAGAATGTGCCTGATGTTGCGGCCGATGCCGGCAACGGCTTTCTCATGAAGGAGGGCTTCACGCTGGTCTGGACCGGCTGGCAGAGCGACGTGACGCGAGACAATGGCCGCATGATCGCGGACTTTCCTGTACCGACCATCGACGGACAGCCGATCGTCGGACAAAGCCAGGAAGAGTTCATCGATCTGGGAGACGGCGACACATTCATTGGCACGCTGACCTATCCCGCGGCCGATCTTTCACCGGCGAAGGCAACACTCACCGTCCGGGAGCGCGAACGCGATCCGAGGCAGCGACCCGCAGGGCTTGCATGGCGCTATCTCAACGACCGGACGGTGGAGATCACGCGGCCGCAAGGCGCAGACTTCGATAAGGGAGCGATCTACGAGTTCATCTACCCTGCAAAGGATCCGAAGATCACCGGCATTGCGTTCGCCAGCGTGCGCGACATTGTTTCCTTTTTGCGCCACGAGACGCACGCCGCCGATGGCAGCACAAACCCGCTGTTGGTCAACGGTAGACCGGCGATGAAGCGTGCCATGAATTTCGGGCTTTCGCAGAGCGGCCGGTTCGTCCGCGACTTTCTCTATCGGGGCTTCAATGAGGACCACAAGCATCAGATGGTCTTTGATGCGGCGGTGCCCGTCATCGCCGGCTCTCGGCGAACGATGGTCAATTATCCGTTTGCGCAGCCCGGGCGCTATTCGCGCCAGCATGAGAACCATAACTATCCCGACGACCAGTTTCCGTTCACGTATCGCAACCTGCATGATCCGATCAGCGGAAAAACCGCCGGTATTCTGGACCGTTGCCTGGCGACGGGGACCTGCCCGAAGATCATGCACCTGGATACAGATGCAGAGATCTGGTCTGCCCGCGCCTCGCTGGTGGTCACCGACTGCGACGGCAATGACATCGAGCAGCCCGAGAATGTCAGGGTATATCTCGCCTGCGGAATAGAGCACGGCAACCCCGAAGCAATCCCTGACGGCATCATCCAGCACCCGCACAATCCGCTGTTCTATGGTCCGCTGCTGCGCCCACTCATTCGCGCGATGGTCGACTGGGTTGACAAAGGTGTGCCGCCGCCGCCAAGCCGATTTCCATCGCGACAATCCGGGACGCTTGTTCCGGTCTCTGAGCTGAGCTTCGATCGCGTTCCTGGCCTGAAGTTTGAAGGCTGCATCAACGAACTGCGGCTCATGGATTATTCCGTGCTACCGCCGCGGGAAGGCGCGAAGGCGTATCCGATCTTCGCTGTGAAGGTCGATGACGACGGCAATCCAGTCGACGGCGTCCGCCATCCGCTTGTGCTGGCGCCGATTGCAACGCATCTCGGCTGGAACCTTCGGGCCAAGGGTCATGCCGAAGGCGAACTGTATTCAATTGTCGGTGCCATCGTTCCCTTTGCGCTGACCGAGGCGGAACGAGCACGGACCAATGATGCGCGGGCTTCAGTCGAGACACGCTATGGCGATCGCGATGGCTGGGTTCATGCGCTCTCAGCCGTCTGCGCCGAGTTGGTGTCGAGCCGCTATCTGCTGCAGGAGGATGCCGATACGCTCCTCGCGGCAGCGAAAAGCTCTTGGGACGTATTTGAGGTGATCTAGCGCGCAATTAACAGGATTGCGGGAGTTCGCGAGAACTGCAAGCCTCAGAAGGAAGACGCACGTGGTCCAACATCAACCGAGCAAGCTTCCCGGGAGCATCTACGCCGAGACGGCACGCCCGGCCGTTGCCACACCTCCCCTTGCCGGCGACCGAAAGGTCGACGTGGCTGTGATCGGCGGCGGCTTTACCGGCCTTTCATCGGCCTTGCATCTGGCAGAGAAAGGCATCGAGGTCACGGTGCTGGAGGCGCACGAACCCGGCTGGGGCGCCAGCGGACGCAACGGAGGCCAGGTCAATCCCGGGCTGAAATTCGATCCCGACCAGATAGAAAAGGATTTTGGTCCCGATCTCGGGCGCCGCATGATCGAGTTCTCAAGCAACGCGCCGAATGTCGTTTTCGACATCATTCGCCGGTATCAAATGGAATGCGAAGCGCGGCAGAGCGGCACCATACGGGCCGCCTACGCTGCCAGGAACGCGGACGAGGTCCGCGGCACCGCGGAGCAGTGCCTACGCAGAAACATGCCGGTGGAGTTGCTGGAACGCGACCAAATTCAAGACGCAACCGGCACCGACCGATACATTTGCGGTGTCATCGACCGCCGCGGGGGTGCGCTGAATCCGCTGGGCTACGTCCGTGCGCTCGCGCAGGCGGCGCAGCAGGCTGGCGCATCCGTTCACGGCGGCACGAAAGTCCAGAGCGTTGAGCGAAAGCAGTCGCGCTGGCAGTTGAAGACCGATCGGGGAACGATCTCCGCCGAGAAGCTCGTCATCGGCACGAACGGCTACACCGACGATATCTGGCCGAAGCTTCGGCGAAGCATCGTGCCGGTGTACAGCGCAATTCTCGTGACTGAGCCGCTGAGCCAGGATATCGCACGCAAGGTGATGCCAAGAGGCGCCGTACTCTACGAGAACGGCTCGATAACCGTGTACTACCGCCTCGATGCACAGAACCGTCTGTTGATGGGCGGTCGCAGCCCGATGCACGAAATCCAGATGTCTGACCTCGGTTGGCTGCAACGATACACGGAGCGGCTGTTTCCAGCGCTCGCGACCGTCGGCTGGACCCATTGCTGGAACGGACAGCTCGCAATCACGACCGATCACTACCCGCACCTGCATACGCCGGCCGAAAACGTGATGATCTGTCTTGGTTACAACGGGCGCGGCGTCGCGATGAGTACGGCGATGGGAGGCGAGATCGCCCGCTGGGCAACGGGCGCCAGGACATCCGAGCTGAACATGCCGGTCACGACGTTAAAGGAAATTCCCTTTCACGGCCTGTGGAAAGTCGGCGCCGGTGCGCGCATCACCTATGGGCGCATCCGCGACTATCTCGGACTTTAGATACCGCAGGCCTGGGAATTCAGATTGTAATGGCATAGGCGGGCTGTCGCGGGTCGGCGCCTGATCGAAAGAATCCCGTCTTCGGCTGATAGAGGATCGCTTCTACGGACGCAAAGCGACGCGAGTAGGCCGGCAGCATTTCGATCTTGTGGCCGAGCCCTTTCAACTCGTCCGCAACGCCAGGCGTGAAACGATCCTCCAACGCCATCAGTCCCGGATAGTGACTATAGGGCGCAAATGAATTCGGAAAGCTAAGGCTGATAAAGCGGGGCGCATCGATCGCTTCCTGGATATCCATTCCGAAATGGAAGGCGTTGAGCGCGACTTGCAGCATGGCCTGGACCTGGCTGTCGCCCCCGGGAGCTCCGAACGGCATCACAGAGCCGTCATCGCGCAGAAGGATCGCCGGGTTTGGCGTGAGCCTCGGCCTCTTACCGGGCGCGACACCTGACGGATGCTTCGGATCAGGCCTCGATTGCGTGCCGCGGCCCGAAGGTACGATGCCAAGCCCCGGAACCACTGGTGAGCGCCACGAGGCATCCGAAGGCGTCGCCGAGAAAGCATTTCCCCAGCGATCGACGACACATAGATACGAGGTGTCGGGATCGCGCTCCGACGGCTGCGTCGCCGCCTTGAACGGCCCACTATTGTGGTAGAGGTTCGGCGGCATATCAGGCATGGCTGCGTTGCGGTCGATGCCCGCGACGCGCTTTCCGATGTGTTCGTCCGACAGTAAGGTCGACAGGCCGACATCCACAAAGCGCGGATCACCGTAGTGATACTCGCGATCTGCGAATGCGCCCTTCAGGATTTCGACCAGCAGATGAATATAAGCCGGCTCGTTATGCTTCAGGCCCTCCAGCCCGGCGCGCTCGACCATCAGCAACGCCTGCACAAGCATCGGTCCCTGACACCATGGGCCGCAGGTAATGACCTGGAAATCCCGCCAGCGTATGATCACCGGGTCTTCATAGCGTGAGTGAAAATTCGCCAGGTCCTCGAACGAAAGATAGCCCCCTTCTTCCTTCTGATGCTGCGCAATCCGCGTCGCGATGTCGCCGCAATAGAAGGCCGCCCGCGCCGCTTCGAGCGCCGCAACTCGCCCCTTCCCGGCAGCGGCCCTCTCCTCGTCGACCATATACTGGATCGTTGCGGCAAGATCCGTCTGAACGAAACGTTCGTTCAGCCTCAGTGCACGGCCTTCGGGAAGGAACAGTTTGGCGTTGGTAGGCCAGCGCCGATAGTCCTCCTCGTGCTTGGCGAACTCGTCGGCGAGGAACTTGAAGACAGCAAAACCTTCTTTGGCAAAGCGGATCGACGCGGCGGCCACGTCACCAAAGGACATCGTGCCGAAGTCCTTTAAGGCGGTGATCCATGCATCGGGCGCTGCCGGCACCACGGTCCGCAGCACGCCGAGCGGCATTGTGCCGTTGTGTTCGCGCATGAACAGGTCTTGCGGGAACGATTTCGGCCAGTGACCCAGGCCGGCGATCGTGACGACCTTCCCCGCGCCGGTTCGGATCATGATCGGCGCGACGCCGGCAAAATTCACCTCGTCGGGATGCAGGACCGCCAACGCCATTCCAGCGCAACATCCCGCATCGATGGCATTGCCTCCGTTCTCGAGAATTGAGAAGGCTGCTGCGGCGGCCAGATA
The DNA here is from genome assembly GCF_031157255.1 of Bradyrhizobium sp. LHD-71. GTDB lineage: Bacteria > Pseudomonadota > Alphaproteobacteria > Rhizobiales > Xanthobacteraceae > P52-10. Next base: position 117,292 of record NZ_JAVIFX010000007.1, read on the forward strand.
GTGTCCTGCGGACACGGCGTGCTGAGAGCCATAGAGAGTCGGACGCATTCCTTTTCCTTATTCTTCGTTTGAAGAAAGCGCGTCTAGAGTCGTCAGCGAGTGCTGCACGATGCAACGTAGCCCGAGCTATCTGCGGCCGCAACAAGGTTTTCATATGGATGAAATCGGCGGCGGCTACCGCGGAATGCCGGTAATAAAAAAAGGCGCCGCGAGTGATCGCGGCGCACAGTTTGCGGGAGCACACCCCGGGGGAACTAAGCGACCAATCGTTCGGCAGGAACGAACTTGAGATTCTGCGCATGGGCGACGGGCTCGCACGTCACCTGATTACGAACCACGTTCAATCCCGCCATCAGATGCCGGTCTTCAAAACACGCGCGCCTCCAGCCCTTCGTCGCGAGCGCCAGCACGAACGGCAGCGTCGCGTTGTTGAGGGCGAGGGTCGACGTCCTGGCGACCGCGCCCGGCATGTTGGCTACGCAATAATGAACGATCCCGCCCAACACATACGTCGGGTCATCGTGTGTCGTCGGTTTTGAGGTCTCGAAACAACCGCCCTGATCGATCGAAATGTCGACGAGCACCGACCCCTTCTGCATCGTTCCAAGCATCGCGCGCGTGACGAGCCGCGGCGCTGTCGCACCAGGAACGAGCACTGCGCCGATCACCAGGTCCGACTGCTGAACCTGATCCTCGATGGTCGCTCGCGTCGCGTGTAAGGTTTTCAGACGGCCCTCGAAACGGGCCTCCAATCTTTTCAAGGCATCAGACGAACGGTCGAGCACGGTCACGTCCGCGCCCATTCCAAGGGCGATCGTCGCGGCGTGCGAACCGGAAACACCGCCGCCCAGGATTACGACCTTCGCCGGCAGCACGCCGGGTACGCCGCCCAGCAAGACGCCGCGCCCACCTTGCGCCTTTTGCAGCGCCGTGGCGCCGACTTGCGGCGCCAGTCGGCCCGCCACTTCCGACATCGGGGCGAGCAGCGGAAGCGCGCCAGATGGCGACGTGACTGTCTCATAGGCAATGCAGACAGCGCCCGACTCGACGAGATCCGCCGTCTGTGGGCGATCCGGGGCAAGGTGCAGATAGGTAAACAGCACCTGATCCGACCGCAGCATCGCCCTCTCTTTGGGCGACGGCTCCTTGACCTTCACGATCATGTCGGAGGTAGCGAACAGCTCGCTGGCGTTTTCGATGATCACCGCGCCAACCCGGACATACTCCTCATCGGAGAACCCGGCACCGAGACCCGCACCGGCCTCGACAAAGACTTCGTGTCCGGCGGTGACGAGCTCCTGGATTGACGCCGGCGTCAGACCGACACGGTATTCGTGGTTCTTCGTCTCTTTGGGAACACCGACTTTCATAAAATGTCTTTCCCCTGCAGGACTCTTTCAGGATATCGAAAGCCCTACGATTGATGTCACCGAATAATGCGGCTAGTTTTTTCCATGGCGCCGTTTTCGGGCGCCGATAGGGACGCTCGCGAGGTTTTCCTGCATGCCCGATCTCGACAAGATTGATCTCGCGCTACTCTCTGCACTCACGCGATCGGGACGCGCGTCGCATGCGACATTATCCGAAGAGATCGGGCTGTCGCCAACGGCCTGCGCAAGACGGCAAAAGCACTTGGAAGATCAAGGCGTCATCACCGGCTATCAGGCAATTCTCGGCCTGGATACTTTGGGACTGACAACCACGATCATCGTTCGCATCACGCTGGAAAGCCAGAACGAGGAAGCACTCCGCAAGTTCGAGCAGGCGATTGCGGCCTGTCCATCGGTGGTGCGATGCTTTCTGATGTCAGGGAGTGATGATTATCTGGTCACCGTGCTTGCTCGCGGCATCGAGGATTACGAGCATATCCACAAGACGCAGCTTTCCCGCCTGCCGAAAGTCGCGCGAATTCAGTCCAGTTTCGCGATCCGAGAGATAGTCAACCGATCGGTCCCTCTTACCGCTCTTGGATAAGCCCCCTTACGGTCGTCTGCACGTCATGCGACGCGTTTGAGCGCATCGGAGAGCTTCGCCACGATCTCGTCGATGTGCTCCCGTTCCACGATCAGCGGCGGCGAAAAGGCGATGATATCGCCTGTGACGCGAATCAAAAGGCCGCGCTCAAAGCAATCGACGAAGACGTCATAGGCGCGGGCGCCAACCGCATTGGGCCGCGAGGTCAACTCGATCCCGGCGATGATTCCTATCGTCCTGATATCGACGACATGGGGCAGTCCCTTGAGGCTGTGCATCGCCTCTTGCCAGTATTCTGCAAGCTGTGCGCCGCGGGTCAGCAACCCCTCTTTTTCATAGATGTCGAGCGTGGCGAGGCCTGCCGCGCAGGCAGCCGGATGTCCCGAATAAGTGTAGCCATGGAACAGCTCGATCTGGCTCTCCGGCCCCTGCATCAGGGCGTCGTGGATCTTGCGGCTTGCGAACACCGCTCCCATAGGCAAGGCGCCGTTCGTCAGGCCCTTGGCCGTCGACATCAGGTCCGGCTTTACGCCGAAGTAATCAGCGGCAAATGGCGTGCCGAGACGGCCAAAGCCGGTGATCACCTCATCGAAGATCAGTAGAATGCCGTGCCGATCGCATATGGCGCGCAACTTCTGCAGGTAACCTTTGGGAGGAACGAGAACACCCGTCGAGCCCGCGACCGGCTCGACGATCACTGCCGCGATGCTGTCGGCACCATGCAAGCCTACCAGGCGTTCAAGGTCGTCGGCCAGCTCAGCACCATACTGCGGCTGCCCCTTCGCATAGGCGTTCCGCGCCGGGTCGTGGGTGTGGGGTAGATGATCGACGCCGGGCAGATGGGTTGGAAAGGCGCGTCGGTTGTTGACCAGACCGCCAACTGAAATGCCGCCAAATCCGACGCCGTGATATCCGCGTTCGCGACCGATCAGTCGCGTCCGTGTCCCCTGTCCGATCGCTCGTTGATACGCGAGCGCTATCTTCAGTGTCGTATCGACCGATTCCGAGCCTGAATTCGTGAAAAAGATTCGATCAAGGCCTGCAGGCGCGATCGCAGCCAGCCGCTCGGAAAAATCGAAGGCGATCGGATGCGAGAGCTGAAAGGACGGCGCGTAGTCCAGCTCTGCCAACTGCCGCTCCACCGCCTGAGCAATTTCACGCCGACCATGTCCGGCATTGACGCACCATAGACCAGCGGTGCCGTCGAGCACCTTGGCGCCATCTGCACGGGCATAGTGCATCCCTGCGGCCGAGACGAGCAGACGTGGCGCCGCCTTGAACTGGCGATTGGCCGTGAACGGCATCCAGTAGCTATCGAGGCTTCTGATATTCGACCGATAGATGTTCATGCGCTCGCTCCCGCTTGGAGGCAAAGCGCATGGTTTCTGTGCCCCAACAAGATCTTTTCTGATTGGCGCTAAGCCATTGAAATATATTGTGCCACCTTCAAGGGTTTGCTCTATTTCGAACAGGTGAAACGGGTGGGTTGGTCAAATGACTGTCGATGTCGGGCGCAGGCTTCGTTATGTCCGGACACGTCACGGCCTGTCGCAACGCCAGCTGGCAAAACGTGCGGGCGTTACCAACTCGACCGTGTCGTTGATTGAATCGAATCACACCAATCCATCGGTCGGCGCTTTGAAACGTATCCTGGACGGAATTCCGATCGGGCTGGCGGAGTTCTTTTCTTTGCAGCCGGAACAACCGAAGAAGGTATTCTACCAGTCTGACGAACTCGTAGAGATCGGCAAGGGTCGCATCTCCTACCGCCAGGTCGGCGAGAACCTGTTCGGACGCGCCTTGCAGATCCTGAAAGAGCGGTACGAGCCCGGTACTGACACAGGAAAGATCCCGCTCTCGCATGACGGCGAGGAAGGAGGGATCATCATCTCAGGGCGCCTTGAAGTCACGGTCGATAACGAGCGCCACGTTCTCGGCCCCGGAGACGCGTACTATTTCGAAAGTCGTCGACCGCATCGCTTTCGATGCATCGGGCCAAAAGCTTGCGAGGTCGTGAGCGCCTGCACGCCACCCTCGTTCTGATTTCCTAACTTTCGAAACCCAGCACACGCGCGGTGTTGGTGGCGACCATTTTGTGAATGTCTGCGTCCTCGTAGCCGAGGTCCATGCACAGCTCCACGCCGCGCCGGAAGCCTTCGAGCGGACTTTCTCTCCCGGCCTGGCCAAGGTCCGAACACAGGATGGTGCTATCGACGCCCGCAGCGTCGATCTGTCGGCGCAGATCGGATGGCGTTCGTCCTTCGATGACCTTCTTGCCGAGAAACATCGCCAACGAGTGCTCGACGGCAGCACCCATGGCTGCGATGCCTTTGACGTCGTTAAGGCTTGCGCCGACGATGTCCTCAGGGTGCGTAAAAATCAGGCGTTTGACGCCGCGACGCTGCGCTTCCTCGAATACCAGCCAGGTCTCGCTGACGTGGATGTGGCCGCTGGCGAGCACCATGTCGTTCTTGGCGACGATATCCAGGACTTCCTTAACGTCGTCGCGGACCTTGTCACCTGCATCCACCACCGGGACAGGCGATGCCGGACGCATCTTCGTCGTCGAGGCGGGGTGCGACCACGTTGCCGTCTTCTCCCAGCGAAGATGGTTTTCCGCTGCCAGCGTCGGCATCCACACGATCCTGCCGCCCATCGCGGCGGTGTGCTCGACGGCATAGGGATTCATGCCACCGACGACATTGTTGAGCACAATGCCCGAGAAGATCTTCGCCTTCAGTTCCGGGTAATGGGCGCTGATCAGCGCAGCGGTCGCGACACCCGCATAGTCGTGGTCCTTGGTGACAACCGCCGCAAATCCGGCGTCCGACATCTGCCGCACCAGTTCGAGATGGTCGAGCGAGCGCCTGGCGATGGACGGCCCGCTGTGAACGTGCGGGTCGATGGCATCCTTCAGGATCACTTCGATCCGCTCTTTGCGAGACAATTTTTCTGGTGTCGTCATTCTCGAAATCCCAGGATCAGTGCAATGGACCGGGGTCTGTTCAACCCCTCATGTCCGATCAGGCATCGGGTAGTCGTCCGCATTCAGCACCCAGCCCTCTTTCATCGAAAAATCGACCCGAGGCGGCGAGAATATATCGACGAGTTGGTTCAAACCCGGCCCGATCGCCCGTGTCGTATGCGTCGCTGGCGGTGGAATGACCGCGGCGGACGGCGCCGCACAACGCTCGTGCTCGTCTTCTCTCCAGGCGGCCATGTCTGGAATCCACGGCCATCGGATATCGTGGATGAAATCGCCATCAAGCGCCAATGAGCACTGCTCGAAATCGTCGTGAAAGTGCGGCGATAATTTCGAGGTGTCGCGCGGGCCCGCTTTCGGCTCCAGATAGTTGATCATGAAGTTCGTGCAGCGAAATATCCGTCCGAAACGTCCCTGCTCGCCCTTTACGTCCAGGCTGTAGTGCCTGACCCTGTAACCGCCCTTCGGCTCCGGCCACGGTTCGAACGGCGGGATATTGGGATGCGGCTCGGCGTATGAGTCCGCGTTCGAGCACTTGGACGCCAGATCCTTTGCCTTGAAGCTGAAGAGGCGAACGATCCGACCGCCTTCGGGCAGGGTTATGCGGCTATCGCCAGGCGGCACGAACGCGATCGAATGGCCGGGCACCATCACGGTTTCGCCTGCGGCGGTAATTTCGACAGCAACGTCCCGGTCCGGGATCAGGACCGCGTACTCATCGGGATGTCCCTGTCGGACGAACGCCGCTTCCGGCTTTGTTTCGCTGTAGCACAGGATGAAATTCTGGCCGCGCATGTACCACGACCGTCCGCTGGCGTCGTCGTCGCGCGGGGCGGTCTCGTAGAACTTTGCATACTCTGCGCCACTGAACGCGGTCGGCGCAGGCGCCTTCCGCTCAGAAGGCTTGGCAAGGGCTGCTCTCGGATCCCCCGCTGCATACATTTGCATCTCCTTCGTTGCTTGCGCTCGTTTCACCCCACCCGAATGCCCCGCGGTTCAGACCTCGGTTCGGGAGAACTCCTTCAGCGCCTCAGACGCTGCCCGGCGAAGGAATCCCTGATCAGATGAGACGATGAAAGCCGTCGCGCCGAGTTCCTGAAACGATCGCGCCTCAGTCGCGGATCCGACCATCACGCAGACGGGCTTGTTGGCAGAACGCGCAGCCGCCGATATCCGCCGAACCGCGTCCTGCACTTCGGGAGCTGATGACGACTCGGCACCGAGCGACACCGTGAGGTCCCCTCGCCCGATGAAGAAACCATCGATCCCCTCGACCCCCGCAATTGCATCGATCGTCTCGAGTGCTTCCGGATCTTCGATCATCGCAATAACGGTGGTTCTCGCGTCGGACCGAGCGACATTTGTCCACACGGGCGTTGCGCCGTACCGACCCGCTCTCGCCGAGCCGGAATACCCGCGACGCCCTCCACCGTATCTGCTCCAGGACGCAATCTCTCTCGCCTTGTCGGCCGAGAAAACGTGCGGCACCAGAACGCCGGCAGCACCACAGTCGAGAGCCGACAGAATGCTTGAGGCTCTCGCCTCGTCCACGCGCACGATCGATGCGATGTTGCTCGCGCGCGCTGCCAACAAGGCGATATCGATCGCGCCACGATCAAAAGGCGCATGCTCCTGATCGATCACGACAAAGTCGAACCCGACGTCGCCAAGGATCTCGATTGCATGGCTTGTCTGTGTCTTGATGAATGTGCCGACAAGGCGTTCACGCGCTGAAAACCGCCGGCGGAAATCGTTCCCGGATTCGACGTTTGTCCTGGGATTCACAGCGCTATCTCCGCGCACAATTGTACCATTGGCCGCCTCGCGACGCGTGCAGCCAGCGTCGCCATTCTCTCGAAAAGAGAACCGACATCCAGTGACATGAGAGGCCATTCCACGGTATGGAATGGGGTCAAGTGAGTGGATCGAACCACGAGAAGCAAAATAGGGGGAAGCCCATGAGTCTCCCGGTCGAGTCTGTGCGGCGGACCTTTGCGCTGCTCGAGGAGCTGAATCGTCAGCGCATCAGCAGTGTACGACATCTGCATGAAGCCACGGGTTTGCCGAAGTCGACGATCGTGCGCCTTCTCGAAACGCTTCGCGCGCTTGGTTACGTGACGAACGATCCTCGACAGGGCGGTTATCAGGTGACCTCCGGTGTGCGCTCGTTGAGCGCCGGCTTTCATGGCGATCCACTGGTGGTCGAGGCCGCTCGCCCATGGGCGATCGAGTTCAGCCGGCAATTCAAGCTGCCCATCGGCGTTGCGGTTTTCGATCAGCGCACCATGGTGGTGCGCTATTCCACCGCACTCGACAGTCCGATGTCGCCCTTTCATGCAACGGTCAACACGAAGCTTCGGGTGCTGACGCGCGCCATGGGACGCGCTTACGTTGCATTTTGTCCGGCCGAGGAACGCAAATACATTATGGATGTCCTCGCGGCATCCAGCCATCCCGAAGATCAGGTCGCACGTTGCCCCGATGAGGTGCGTGAGATTATCGCACGCGTACGACGCAACGGTTTCGCTGAACGATCGCCGACGGTAGAACCGAAGTCATCAAACACGTTCAGCGTTCCCATCCTGCTGGACGGCACAGTACTGGCGACGATCGGCATCAGCTACTTCTGTTCTTCGATGCCAAAGGCCAAGGCGGTTTCGTCGTACGTTCCCTTGATCATGGAGCTCGCCAGGAAGATCGAGTCCAGCGTGCGCGCGCTGAACACGAATTTTGCAGACGGGCCGTCCCATGTGCTGGAGAACCCCACAGCCTCGCGAGCCGGCAAAGCGCGAGCGACCCGTGCCGCCTCATGAAGCTGCAACGACGGCAACGGCGCTGGCTTGGCCATCTGCACCGCTGAATCCGCTTTATAGGGCAAGATAGCGATTGCGAACGTCGTCGTTGCTTTTCAGCTCGTCGATCGTCCCGGTGTACACGGTCTGGCCCTTGTCGATCACCGTCGCATGACTTGCAAGCCCCATGCAGAAGTGCATGTTCTGCTCTGCGATCAGAACCGTGGCGCCGATGCTGCGCAGTTGCCGTAGAAGTTCGCCGATCCGCTGCACGATGATCGGCGCCAGCCCCTCGCTCGGCTCGTCCAGCAGCAGCAGCGCCGGGTTACCCATCAGCGTGCGGGCAATCGCGAGCATCTGCTGCTCGCCGCCGGACAACCGTCCTGCAATCCGGTGACGCAACGGATCGAGCAGCGGGAAGATCTCGTAGATCCGATCGATCGACCATTCGTCCTGTCCGTCGGGCCCTTTCTTGTGCCCGATGACGAGGTTGTCCTCGACCGTGTGTTCAGGGAAGATCTGACGATCTTCCGGAACGAAGCCGAGGCCGGCACGCGCGATGCGATGCGGTGCCAGTCCCGTGATCGCCTCTCCGCGCAGCATGACGGTTCCGCGCCGCGGTGGCGCAAGGCCCATGATGGCCTTCATGGTCGTCGATTTACCGGCGCCGTTGCGTCCGAGCAGCGCCATGGTCTCGCCCCGGCGCACCGAGAGACCAATACCGAACAGGATCTGACTCGTGCCGTAATATACGTCGAGGTCCCTGACCTCGATGATCGGTTGCGCACTCATGCGACCGTCCCGGCATGATGGTCGGTGCCGAGATAGGCGTCGATGACCGCCTTGTCATTGCGGATCGCGTCCGCCGTGCCGGTAGCCAGAATGCGGCCGTAGCACAGGACCACGATCGAGGGCGCGATTCTGAACACGATATCCATGTCGTGTTCGATGAAGACCACGGTGATCTTCTGCTTTTCCCAGAGCTCACGGACTTTTTCGATCATGCGCCAGCGCTCTTCGGTGCCCATGCCGGCGGTGGGCTCATCGAGCAGCAGCACCTTCGGCTCGAGCACCAGCGCGAGAGCGATATCCAGCAGCTTCTGATCACCGTGCGACAGGGTCGCCGCTTTGCGGTCACGTTTGCTCGCAAGCCCAAGCAGTTCCATGACATGGTCGGCGCGATCGCGCGTTTCCGGGAGCGGAAACCGCCGATGAATCACACTGGCGCGACGCTGATCAGCGCCGACCGCGGCCAGCATCGTCTCCTCCACTGTCAGTGACGGGAAAATGCTCGCAACCTGGAACGCTCGCCCGATACCGTGACGTACGATCTCGGGGGGCGAACGCCCGGCCATGTCAGCGCCGTCCAGCAGGACCTGTCCCGAATCCGGCCTCAAGGCGCCAGTGATCAGGTTGAAGAAGGTGCTCTTGCCGGCGCCGTTCGGCCCGATCACAGCTGTCAGCGACCCATCGGCGAAGTCGAGCGTGATATCGTCGGCAGCCTTCACGCCGCCGAAGGATTTCGAAAGGCGTCGCACCTCCAGCATGACTTAAGCCTGTTCCCCACGGCCGCGACGGGCCGCGTACCATTCGATTGCGAAATCCATCAGCCCTTTGCGCAGTCCGATCGCAAAGAACAGGATGACGATCCCGAGTACGATCCCATGGTACTCGGTGAAGCGCGTGACAGTGTCGTTGAGGATGAGAAACAGCACCGTGCCCAGCATGGGGCCGAGGAAGGTGGTCACACCACCCAGCATGTTGATGAAGATACCCTCTCCCGAAATCGTCCAGTAGGCAAATTCCGGATAGGCGCCCGACACGAACAGGCTCATGATGACGCCGCCAGTGGAAGCGAACAGCGCCGCCAGCACGAAGATCGTCAGTTTCGCGCGCCAGACATCGATACCGACAAAACTGGCGCGCGCGGCATTGTCGCGGATCATCCGCAGCGTATAGCCGAATGGCGATTGTGCAATCTGGCGCATCAAGAGAAGGCCGATCACGAGCAGCGCACAGCTCGCCACGTAGAGATGAACCTGATTTCCGAGATCGATGCCCAGAAAGACCGGACGCGGGATGCCGCCGCGCAGGCCTTGATCGCCGCCGGTTAGCGATACCCACGACAGGATTGTCGAGTGGATCAGCATCTGAAACGCCAGCGTGACGAACGCGAAATAGATTTCCTTCAACCGCACACAGATCGCACCGATGACCGCCGCAGCGACGGCCGAGAGCACAAGCGTGGCAATGAAAGCGACTGGAATCGGCACACCGGTCTTCTGCATGATGAGGCCAAAACTGTACGCACCGAGGCCGAAGAACATGCCATGACCGAACGAGATCATGCCGGTATAGCCGACCAGGAGATTGAGCGATGTTGCGAACAGGCCAAAGGCGGAGCAGCGGATAACGAAATCCAGCAGCGCTTTGCTGTCGAAAAACAGCGGCAACGAGGCGAGCACCACGAAGGCCACGATCGCAGTGAGGGCGTCGCGATAGCGTGCTCTCGTTTCGAGGCGAGGAAGATTCAAGGGCTTACCACGCGGTGCGGCCTGCAATTCGGTCATGCGACCTCCTTGCCGAACAAGCCGGTCGGGCGCGACACGAGCACGATCACCATAAAGAGATACATCAACCCTTCGGTGAATAGCGGAAAGCCGAGCGAGCCGAAGGAACGAATCAAGCCGATCAGCAGCGCACCGATCAGCGCTCCCAGGATTGATCCCATTCCGCCGATCACAGTGACGATGAAGGATTCGATCAGCACCGAGAATCCCATGCCGGGGGTCAGTGACCTCACCGGTGCGGCGAGCGCACCTGCGAGCCCCGCCAGCATGCCGCCGAGCGCGAACACGCCGCCATAGATCAAACCCGTATTGATGCCGAGTGCGGACGTCATCGACGGATTATGCGCCGCGGCGCGGACCACCTTGCCGATCCGCGTGCGGGAAAGGCCGGCGCCAAGCACGATGGCCGCAACCAGCGCCACACCGATCAGAAGGAGATAGTAGGGCGGCACCACGCCGCCAGCGATGAACAGCGGCATCACCTGGAACGCGGTCGGCATGCCCATGGACTTGAATTCCGGTCCCCAGACCATGCGCACGACGTCGTCGAAAATCAGCACGAAGGCGTAACAGACGAGGAGCTGCATCAGGACATCGGCCCCGTAGACGCGACTCATGAAGACGCGTTCGAAGATCAGTCCTAGAATGGCAGTGCCTGCTGCACCGCATAACATTGCGGCGGCAAAGCTGCCTGTGATCTGATATGTCGTCATCGCGAAATAGGCACCAAACATATAAAAGGCGCCATGACTGAAATTAACGACCTTCAGCACCCCGAAGATCAGCGTCAGCCCAACCGCCACGAGAAACAGCAGCATGCCGATAATGAGTCCGCTGGTGGTTTGCGTCACCAGGCAGGCTGAGCTGGCGAGACAAGCGATAAGCGCGTTGAGATCCAAAGCAAAGCGTCCGTTGCAGGAGGGCCGGTCTCGTCGTCAGAACGTTTGTCGGCGGCAAGGGCGCCGGCCCTTGCCGCCGTCTGCCACGAGGTCAACTGTAGCCGTTGCTCTTCTTCCACTCCGCTTCGAGCTCGAAGATCGTCTTCCAGTCGCCGGGCTTCACCTCCGGCACATAGGGCTCCTGCGGGATGGTCGTCCCCCATCCGATGGCGTAGCCCACGAGCGTCTGATCGTCGGCGCGCATGGTGACGGTACCATCGGTGCCAAAGGGTGATTTGATGGTCAAACCGCGCATGGCCTCGGCGATCTTCTTGCCATCGGCGGAATTCGCCTTCTTGGAAGCTTCCGCGAGCAGCATGATCGCGGTGGCGTTCTCCCATGACCAGTTGGTGGGATATTCGCCGTATTTCGCCTTGTAGGCATCACCCCAGGCGGCGTTCTCTGGCGTCGATGGATAGGTCTTGATGTAGCGATTGCCCGAGTGAATGCCCTTGGGCAGGTTCTTAACGACCGTCAGCGCGGTGTAGTCGGCCATGTTGACGGCAAAGACCTCCATCTGACCGAAGAGAGCGTAGATGTTGGCCTGGTCGATGTAGGACGTGAGGTCGCCGCCCCACAAACAGGTGTAAAGCGCCTGCGGCCTTGCCTGCAGGACTTTCGTGACCACCTCGGTGTAGTCGGGCTGAAACAGCTTCGGCCACGACTCGCTGATGATCTCGACGTCGGGCGCGAAGCGCTTCAGATAGAGCACGAATTCGCCGGTCGTGTCGCGGCCATAGGCGTAGTCAGGCGAGCAGGTCGCCCATTTCTTCAGACCTTTGGCTTTCGCGATCGACGCCGCATAGCTGCCGCCGACGATGGAGTCGTGCACGCCCTGCCGCGCAGTGCGGAAAGCGTTCGGGATGCGCTGCTTGGGATCGGCTGTCAGCGAAGAGGTCTCTGAATTCGTGTGAATGCAAAGTACACCGAGATCGCGCGCAACCTCGTGCACGGCAAAGGCGCCTGACGAGGCTTCCGCATCGATCAAAAGCTCGCAGCCGTCGGTGTTGACGAGTTCGCGCGCAACCCGCGCGGCTTCCTGTGGCTGGCCTTTGGAATCGCGGATGACCATCTCGATCGGCCGGCCGGCGAGCCCGCCGGTCGCGTTGACTCTCTCGACTTCCAACAAGACGGCGTTGCGCGACGACGTCCCGAGCTGCGCGACGCGTCCGGACAGGATCGTCGGCATCCCGACCTTAATGGCTTTGGCTTGCGCACGGGCGGCCCATGGGGCGGCAAGGGTCGCAAGGCCCGCGCCCATCAATGCGAGACTCGATCGGCGGCTGATGCCCGGTTTCCGGGTTCGCGTCATTCGTCCCTCCCTGTTTGGATTTGCGTTTCCTGAAATCCTTGCCGGAGATCGTGCGTCTCCTTGCAAATGAGAATTTCAGAGCGACAGGGATGACGTCAAGCCGAAACGCAGCAGCCCGCCGCCAAAACGATCAAAGAACGACGATTTACATGCGCCAGGTCAATATCGAGCACAAACGGATGATCTGGACCCATCCGGGCATAACGACATACTATCACGACAAGCATGGCGGGCATTTTCTGCGATGCTCCCGCGGTTCGTAGACTACTGGTCGAGACATGCGGTCCGGACCTGAGCCGGTATCGGTGAGGGCCAAAACTGGAGAGACCCCGGTCGAGAAGGAAGCTGCCGATGGAACGACCGCAGGTACGCGTCTACACCGACTACAAGAGTCCCTACGCCTTCGTTGCCAACAAGCAGCTGTTCGAACTCGAGGAAACGTATGGCGTCGAGCTCGAGTGGCTGCCCTACACGCTGCGCATTCCCGAGTTCATGGGCACGGTGGAGGAGCGCACACCGCATTTCTGGCGTAAGGTGCGCTATTCCTATATGGACGCGCGGCGTTTCGCCAACGCCCAGGACCTTGTCATGAAGGGCCCGAGGCGCATCTACGATGCTTTCTATTCCAGCGTCGGCATGCTGTTCGCGCAGCGCCACGGAATTTTTCGATCCTATCACGAGACGGTGTTTGCGCGCTTCTGGAACCATGATCTCGAACTCGACGAACTGTCGGCGATATCGGGAGTGATCACTTCCCTTGGCGGTTCCGCGGCGGAGTTTGAAGCGTATGTTCATGGTCCGGCACGTGCAGAACACGACCGCATCATCGATGATGCGGAAGCGCTAGGCGTGTTCGGTGTGCCGACGATGGTTTTCAACGGCGAACTGTTCTGGGGTGGTGACCGGATCGATATGCTGGTCGAGCGCATTCAAAATCCGCAAAGCGCTGCCAAGGCGCTCGGCAGTCGATACGGGAAATGACCTGACGTTGCAGCGCGCGAGCGGCTCCCGGCATCCCGTGCGCACGAGCACGGGTCTTCATGCAAGCTGAACAATGGTTCGGATTATTTGAGTTGTTCATGGGCCGGCTCGTTCATAACATCGGAGCAACCATGAAAATACCGCTGCAAGTCGACATTCAGGATGGCATCGCCAGCGTCCTGATAAACCACCCTCCCGTTAACGCGATTACGCCAGCAATGCTGGACGCACTCATGTCGACGCTTCGCCAATTGGGCAATGACCCGGACATCAAGGCGATCGTCATCGGCAGCGCGATCCCGGGACGCTATTGCGGCGGCCTCGATCTGCCGCAGTTCAGGAAAAACTCGCCTGCTGAGGCGCATGCCATCATCACCAGGCTTTACCTGCAGCTTCACGAGTTGCAATCAAGCCTGCCAAAACCCACGATAGCCGCGATTACTGGCGCGGTGCGTGGCGGAGGCATGTCCATCGCGATCACGTGCGACATGCTCGTGGCCGCAGAAAATACCACGTTCGCATATCCGGAGATGGATGTCGGCTTGCTGCCGGCAATTCACTATACTCACTTGCCGCGCATTGTGGGGCGTTACCGTGCATTCGATCTCCTGTTCACCGGCCGCGTCTTTAGCGCAGACGAGGCCATGCAGCTCGGATTGGTCAACCGCGTCGTACCGGAACCACAAGTGCTCAACGAAGCCCGCGGGATCGCCCGTGCACTGGCGACGAAATCGCCGCAATTGATGCGCGTGGGAAAAGCCGCCTTCGTTCATGCGACTGATAACGGGTACCGAAGCGGGGCAGCCGGTGCAGTCAACTTGATCGGAACGGTGATTGGAATGGACGACTCGCAGGAAGGGCTTGCTGCCTTCGAACAGAAGCGTCGTCCTGTCTGGGGCAAAGGCTAGCGGGCTTTATCCGCAATGCCCATAGAGTGCCGAATGACGCCATTTGTCGCGTGCCGCACTCGCGCAGATGACGGCAGCGGAGCGCGAGCCCTGCTGGAGGGCGGTAACGTGTCCACCCGCGGGACGAACGATATTACGCAGGTCCTGGCAGCAACCGGGCCGATGATGTTAGCGTTTGGCCTGGCGTCTGCCGCGTCGAATTGCACTTTCTCACAGAGAGATGAATAATCAGAGGCGTTATTCAAGCGGCAGGGCGTCGCAATGAGAATCAATTTCAAACTGCTGGGCACCTTCCTGGCGGTGGCAGAGAACGCAAGCTTCAGCAAAGCCGCAGAGCAGACTCATATCTCGTTGCCGGCCGTGAGCATGCAGGTCAAAAATCTCGAGGAGAGACTGGGCGTTGCCCTGTTTCAGCGCACCACCCGTCGCGTGGAGTTGACGGTCGAGGGTGAGCAACTCATGGTCAGCGCACGTAAGGCGATGGCAGAGCTCGACAGTGCTCTGACACGGATCCAGCAAGCCGCCGACATGCAGCAGGGACACCTGTCACTCGCTTGCGTGCCGACAGTAGCCAGCGCGAAGTTGCCGGCGCTAATGACTTCATTCGCACGTCAACATCCTCGCATTTCGGTGCGCGTGCGTGAGTTGATGCAGCCCGAGCTATTGCAAGCGGTGCGGCGGCGTGAGGTGGATTTCGCAATCGGACCGGAGCCGGAAAGGCTTGGCGAATTCCAATTCCGCGCCATCTTCGTCGACGACTACATGGCCCTTTTGCCAGCCGACCATTCTGCCGCGGTAAAATCCTCAGTCACCCTGAGGGAAGTCGTAAAGATGCCGCTGCTCGCACTCGGAGCCTCCCAGTTTCACCTGCAATTGCTGAAGGCGCTTCGGGCGGCGAAGCTCGAGCCTGAGCTCAACTATGAGTTCACCCATGTCAGCACGATCGTTGCGATGGCTGAGGCCGGCTTAGGGGTGGCTATCATGCCACGCCTGGCAGTTCCAAGCCATACGAAGCTGAAGCCGCTGAGGATCGTGCGGCCTTCGATCGCCCGTACGATAGGTGTCGTAAGCATCCGCGGTCATACGCTGTCACCGTCTGCAGCTCGCTTCGTCGAGATGTGCAACGCGCTAATGCCGGCACAGGCAGGAGATTGAAACGTCCTACTGCGGCTCAATACCGGCCTTGCGGATAAGCGCCTCCCAGCGGGGATTGTCGTCGGCGATTCGCCTCGCCAATTGAACCGGGGACAGAGGCATTACTGATGTATGCATCAGGCCGAAACGAGCCTGCACCTCTGGCCTAGCCAAAGCAGCGCGGATTGCCGTGTCGAGCCGCTCGACGACCGCCGCAGGCGTGCCCGTCGGCGCCATGATGGCAACGATCGTTTCGAGCGTGCCGGAAGCGTCCGGAAACGTCTCTTGAAGTGTCGGCACGTCAGGCAGCGCGCTGTAGCGCGACGCCGCCGAAATGACGATTGGCCGCATCCTTGTCGCGTCCATCTGCGACATTCCATTGCCGATATCGACGATCGCCACCTGAACATGGCCTCCGGCCAGATCCGTGAGCGCCTGAGGGGTTCCGCGGTAGCCGACAGGCACCGGGTTCGACCTGGTCACCGCCGAGAAGAGCGCAAGCGCAACCTGGGCACTCGGCGATCCGAAGCCAATCGTGACTGGCGCTGGCTCGCCCTGGACCGCCTTCGTAAGATCAGCGATGGTCCGGATGGGCGACGCATCCGCCACCATAAACAGCATCGAAGTCGATCCGATACCCGAAACTGGTTGGAAGCTCCCGATCGGGTCATAACTCAGAGCCTTGTACAGGCTTTTCGCCACAAACATCACGGAAGATCCCACGAGCAATGTATGCCCGTCCGGCTTGCTCTGTGCGACCATTGCTGCCGCCAGGGTACCCTGCGCTCCCGGCTTGTTCTCGACGATGACAGGCTGTCCGAACGATTCCTGGATCGCGTGGCCAAGGGCGCGTGCCAGGGTGTCGGTCACAGAGCCCGCCGGGAACGGCGCAACAAGCGTGATGGGACGGGATGGGAAGGGCTGCGCGTGAAGAGGCGGAATTGTCAGCAGAAGCCAAGCCGCGGTTGCGCAGGCCAACAAGTTTCCGCGAGTGAGCATGCGACGTTCCCCCGTAACGCGATTTGATTGACGGGAAGCGTAAGCAAGCCGCACCGGTGGTATAAATCAAATAAACTGAAGCATTGTTTTGCCGCGACGTGAGGCGAGGCTTTGCAGGTGCTTCGCCGCCGGCCCACAAGCTCCGAGCGAAGCAGGTGACAGCATTGGCGGACAATTCCGTCCTGAAACAAGCAGGCGTCAGATCAATGTTGCTTCAGTCATAGACCCGAGGGCGTTGGGCCAGCGCGCATGTGTTCCGTCGCCTCCTCGTCGGTTCGCAACCACTTCGCGTGCGATCGGCCTACGGGATTCTTCGAGGATGTGCCCGACAAGCCCCACCGCTCGTGCCATTACCCCGAGACCGCGGCAAATCTGCCAATCGAATCCCATCTCACAACAGAGCGCACCGAGAATTCCGGTCGCGTTGACAGGTAATGGCCTTCCCTTGATGCGTTCGGCCTCCTGCGCAATGATCTGAATCAACTGAACGTAAGGACCCTCGAAACCCGTCTCCCGGGCGAGCGCAATCAGACGAGGCGTGCGCGGATCGATCGGCTTGTGAAACGGATGTCCAATACCTGGCAGGATGGCGTGCTCGCGATTGAACTTCGCCACAACTTGCTCCGCGATCGCTGGATACTCGGACCCGGCGGCCGGCTCAGGCATGGCTTGGTAAAGCATCTTTGCGGAACCCTCGATGCTGCCAACGAACACCGTACCGAGACCACAAAGACCCGCGGCAACCGCCGCCTGGATCGATTCCGGCGCGCCCATGTAAGTCAGACGCGCCGCGAGCGCGCTGGGTGTCAACCCATGCTCGACCAGCGTCACCAGCATTGCGTTGAACATTCTGGATTCGTTTGCGGTGGGCGTCCGCGCCGTCAGCTCCAGGAAGGCCATGTCGCCGAAGCTGAGATGGCCAAGGATCTCGCTTGGAAAATCGCGTCCGAACAAGGTTATGGAATCCGGCGCACTCCAGCCTATGTCCGTGCGCAATCGTGCCTTCGGAGCCATTGCTTGTCCTTTCTCGAGTCTGCGCTTCGTATGCTCGCCTTGCCTGCCTAGTTCACCGTTGCTCCGGAGGCTTTCACGGCCTTTCGCCATTTTTCGATGTCGCGCTCAAGCAACCTGCGAAACTCGTCCGGCGAAGTCTGTAGCGCCGTTGCGCCTTGCTTCGCCAGAAGCTGTTGCATTTCGGGTGTCTTCAGAATCTCCGCGACGTCTGCATTGATCTTCCTTACGACGGAAGGGTTCAGCCCGGCCGGCGCCAGGATGCCCCACCAGGGATTGACGTCGAACTTCTCGATGCCCGCTTCGGCGATCGCGGGGATATCGGGCGCAATCGCGACACGTTCGGCACTGCTTACCGCCAGTGCGCGGACGGTCCCGGCCTGCACCGACGAAATGACCGATGGAACGCTGGCGAACGCCGCATCGACATGACCTCCGATCACATCGGCGATGGCCTGCGGCGCGCCTTTATAGGGGACATGCACGACGCGAATGCCCGCCTCGGTCTTCAGCATCTCGCCGAGCAGATGGTTCACCGAACCGTTGCCTGCAGAACCATACGTCAGCTTGTCAGGCTTGGCTCGCGCAAACCCAATGAACTCCTGCAGCGTCTTTATCTCGGACCGCGGGCTGACGATCAGCAGAAACGGCGTCACGGCGATGGTCGCGATCGGCTCGAAATCCTTTAGAGAGTCGAACGGCAGCTTCTCGTAAAGACTTTGATTGATCGCCTGCGACCCCTCATATGTCACGAGCAACGTGTAGCCGTCCGGCGGCGCCTTTGCGACGAACTCGGTGCCGACGACACCGCCGGCGCCGGGCCGGTTTTCGACTATCACCGGCTGCCCCCAGCGCTCGCCTAGTTTCTGTCCAATCGCGCGTGCAAACGTGTCTGTGCCGCCGCCTGCAGCCTGCGGAACGATGATGTGCACCGCCTTGGACGGGTAATCCTGCGCCGCAACCGGTGACAACGACATAGCCGTGACGGCCAGAACAGCTGCCACAATCGAACGAAGTAAAAGCATCCGTCTCCTCCCCATCGGTACGCGTGCTCAGGCCGGATTTGATTGTTTATGCCTGGTGCCGAGCTCTGCCTTCTGATCGCCATTGCGGCCTCGGCAATCCCAAGCTTTCTCTAAGTGTCTCACCCTGATACTCGCGCCGGAATAGGCCGCGACGCTGGAGCTCGGGCACAACGAGCTGGACGAAATCGTCATAAGTGCCAGGCACATGGGTCGCCGCCACCACGAACCCATCACACGCTCCACCGGTGAACCACTCTTCAAGCTTGTCCGCAACGGACTTTGTAGATCCGACAAAAGTCGGAAGCTCTTTCAGCCTGCCGCGCCCACTGAACTCGACGAAGTCCTGCACCGTCGGATTTGCTTTTCCGCTGAGCTGAACCACACGGTCGCGAACAGCCTGCAGGCCACCGATCGATCGCAGTTCGTCCGCACTGAATGGTTCGTCCATCGGCTTTGTCGCAAAGTCAAAATTTAGCACCTCAGAGAGAAGCGTGAGCGAGTCGATCGGGCTCGCCAGCCGATCGATCGCCGCGAACTTGTCCTCTGCTTCCGCTTGCGTTTCGGCCACAACGGGGTAGATGGCCGGCGCAATGGCGACTTGCGGTGCCCTGTCGCCAAGCGCTCGCTTCATGTCGGCATACTGTCTCGTCGCGATCTCTAGGTTGGGATAGATCACGAATATGAGTTCACCCCATCGGGAGGCAAACTGCTTTCCGCGGCCACTCTGGCCGGCTTGAATGATGACCGGGTGCCCCTGGGCGGACCGCGGCACGGTGAACGGGCCGCGTGATGTGAAGAATTTCCCCCGATGATCCAGCCGATGCACCTTGTCAGGATCTGCAAATAATCCCTTCTCCCGATCAAAGACGATCGCGTCGTCTTCCCACGTGTTCCAGTGGCCAAGCACGACCTCCATGAACTCGTCAGCCCGATCATATCTGAGATCATGGGCCAGATGTTCGGAGGCGCCGAAGTTCGCCGCCTCGGAGTCGTTCAGCGAGGTGACCACATTCCAGGCGACCCGACCATTGAGAAGGAGGTCGACAGTCGCGAAAACACGCGCGACATGAAACGGCTCGTAATAGGTCGTCGAATAGGTAAAGCCAATTCCAAGATGCCTTGTCGCAAGCCCCATCGCCATGGCAACCGCGAGCGGGTCGAGCTTGGCCGCTCGAATTCCGTGCCGGACCGTCTCCGTGAAGTCCTCACCAAACCGATCCGGTATCGCGAGGCGATCGTCGAAGAAAGCGAGATGAAACTTGCCGCGCTCCAGCGTACGGCCGATCTCTTCATAGTATTCTCGCGAGAACCAGTTCGGCTTTGAGGCAGGATGGCGCCACGAGGCGGGATAGTTGGAGCAATTCTGGGCTTGCAAAAAGCCGATCAGTTTCATCTGCCTGTTCATGACATTAGCTCTTTCTCGCCAAGGCTGGTGGGGCGCTGGTCAGATCACGCCTTCATCGCGCAACGTTGCAAGCATGGACGCCGAGACGCCTGCGAGCGCTGTGAGGACCTCGTCGGTATGAGCTCCAAGCGAAACACCTGCGTGCCTGAAGCGGGGCGGTGTGCGCGACATCCTTGGGATTGCGCTTGGTACAGCGATCGATCCGGCGCGCGAATCGACCTCGGCGATATTGCCGCGCGCCCGGTAGTGTGGGTCATTGAAGATGTCGCTGATGCTGTAGATCGGCCCGCAAGGCACGTCGTGACGGTCGCACTCGGCAAGCGCCTGCTCAAGCGACATAGTCGCGAGCCAATCGGCTACGAGTGCGTTGACCTCATCGCGATGGGAGATTCGCGCTGTCATGGTCGCATAGCGAACATCCGCCGAAAGCTCCGGACGGCGCATTGCGCGCGCAAGGCGATCGAACATCTTGTCGCTCGAACAGGCAAGCGCAAGCCATCGCCCGTCCGCAGTTTGGTAGTGGCTATGCGGCACGACGTTGACAGTATCGGGACCAAGCCGCTCCCGGATGAACCCGGTCTTGGCGTAGACGGTGGCGATCTCGTCGAGCAGGCGAAACACCGATTCATAGAGTCCGATGTCGATGACCTGGCCGCGGCCGGTCGCCTCGGCATGACGAAGGGCCACCATGACGCCAACCGCACCCCAGAGTCCTGAAATGTAGTCGGCCAGCGACGTCGAGCCGGGCATGACCGGTGGACGTCCTGGCTCACCGGCGAGATACGCAAGCCCGCTGAACGCATGCGCGATCCGCGCAAATCCCGGCTTGTCACGCAACGGACCATCCTGCCCGTAGGCGCTGATGCGGAGCATGACGAGTTTCGGATTCACATCGCTGAGCGCGTCGAAACCGAGGCCCCATTTTTCGAGCGTCCCGGGCCGGAAATTCTCCAGCACCACGTCCGACTTGCGGACGAGTTCGCGGAACAGCGACGCTCCGCGGTCGGTACGCAGATCGAGTGTGACCGACTTCTTATTGCGCGCTTCGCTTAGCCAGACGTAAGTGTCGCCGCATTCGCTCGGCGTACCGAAGCGCCTCAGCGGATCGCCCGCACCTGGCTGCTCGATCTTGATGACCTCCGCTCCGAAATCGGAAAGCACGGTGCCGCAGAACGGCGCCGCGACGAACGTGGCAATATCGAGCACGCGGATGCCGGCGAGCGGCGCATCATGCGACATCGCGAACCTTCCCAGCCCCTGACGGCGCAGCCGGCATTGCGTCGATCGCCGCCTGGCGATCAAGAATGGCCTGTGCTCGCTTCTGTACCGCCAAATCGATCAGGACGCCGTCCTGCCCGAACGCGCCGTCACCACCTGCACTTGCCGATTGGATCCTGGCCAGAATCTCCCGCGCCCAGCGGAGTTCCTTGTGCGTCGGCGAGAACACCTCGTTGGCGATCTCGAGCTGGGACGGATGAATAGCCCATTTGCCTTCAAAACCGAGCGCTGCGGCACGCTCGGCGCTCGCCCGGAATCCCACAGGATCGCCGAAATTGGCATAAGGCCCATCGATCGCGCGCAGACCGAAAGCGCGGCATGCGTTCGCAATCCGCGCCAGGGCAAAGTGCCATTGATCGTTCCAGTGAGATTGGCGCGAGCCATGGTCGTCGGGATCCGTAAGGACCGCATAGCGAGGATCCGATGCACCGATGATTTCACCGCAGGTGCGCAGGTCGATCGAATAGTCACCGATACCGAAAATCATGGCCTCGAGCCGGTTCGACGATGCTGCGATCGCCTCCACATTTGCGAGCCCAAGCGTCGTCTCGATGAGAATTTCGATCCCTAGCTTTGTCGAACGACCAGCCTCACGCTCCAACCCCGCGATCAGCGCCTCCACGAACTGGACATCGAACGCAGTGCCCACCTTCGGAACCATGACGAGGTCGAGCCTGGGGCATCTGGTGACGATTTCGATGATGTCGCGGTGTGCCCACTCCGTATCCAGACCATTGATCCGCACGGCAAGTGTCTTGCCTCCCCAGTCGAGCTCGTTCAGCGCGCGGACCGCAATCTCACGCGCTTCGGGTTTCCTCGACGGTGCGACAGCGTCTTCCAGATCAAGAAATACGAAGTCGGCCGGACCGCGCGCGGCCCGTTCAAAGAAGCGCTCCGACGTTGCGGGAACCGCCAGCTCAGAGCGCTGAACGCGGAACGAGCGTGGCCTGACAACGGTGAACGACATGGCGCATTTTCCAGGACAGGAGTTGCTGCGATAGATCCCCCCACAGCACGTACGATCATGGTAGATGTCGACCAATGATCTTACTAACGAGATTATCTAAAGAATTGTTCAGTTATTGAGATCACTGGGGAAGACAAAACCGGGGGCCAGCATGCCGCAGGTCAACTTCAAACTGTTGCACATGTTCATTGCCGTGGCCGAGAACAGAAGCTTCCGGCTCGCATCGGAACACCTGAACCGCTCCCAGTCGGCAGTCAGCATGCAGATCAAGCTGCTCGAAGAGCAGGTCGGCGTTGCGCTCTTTCACCGAACGACCCGCCGGGTCGAACTCACGGCTGAGGGACAGCAACTGCTTGCTCATGCTCGGCGCGCGTTGAGCGAATGGGACAACGGGCTTCGCGAGATTCGGGGCATCGTCGATATGCAGCGAGGCACACTGTCTTTCGCCTGCGTGCCGACGATTGCTGCGACCATCCTGCCGCAAGCACTTCGCGTGTTTCAGGCCAGCTATCCAGGAATCAGCGTCAACCTTCGCGAGCTCGCGGCAGAAGACCTGCTCGACTGTATCCGCCGTCGGGACGCCGACTTCGGCATAGGCCCGGGCATGGAGCGTTTGACCGAGTTCCAGTTCACCCCGCTCTTCAACGACCCGATCTACGCGCTCGCCACTCGGGCCTTCCCTTTTCGAAAACGGGCTTCAATCGACCTGGCGGAACTCTGTAACTTCCCGATTCTGCTGAATTCCAAATCAGCGGCGCTGCGCGCGATGCTGGAGCGTGCTCTCGCCGTTCGAGATCTTCAGATGAAGATCGCGTTCGAAGTGGTCCACACCCATACGCTAATCGCATTGGCAGCCGCCGGACTTGGCGTTGGAATCTTGCCGAAAGTCGCCCTTCCCCTCCCGCTCAGGAAAAACATGCAGGCCGCGCCGATCGGAATTCCCCCTCTGGTGCGTTCGGTCGGCATACTCACACTGAAGGGACAGACCTTCTCCCCCGCCGCAGCCGCGCTGACTGCCGCCGTCCAAAAATTCATAAGACCTCGCGGCTGAACAGCGGCGCCCACCGCTCATACGCTCGGGGCGGAGGCTCCGTTCCGGTCGGCCATCATCTCGGGGGCGTCGTCAAGCGGGTTCTTGGGAAACTGGATCGCACCAGCCCCGGTAAACACATTCGAGATCACCGTTCTCGCAGCAGCGCGAATTTCCTGCTCGATTTCCGGCGAGCCCGCCGGCAACGCCACCGCGTTGGTGAGATCCAAAAGTTTGTCGCGGAGTTGCTTCTGAAACGCGTCCGGGTCATCTGCGAGGCTCGATACACAGGCAAAGAGCATCATCAGCATGAGCTGGACTGCGACATCGCCTCCGACCTGATTGACGGTCTGCTCGCGCCGTGGCGGCAGCCCATTTATGGCGTCCATATACATTCAACAAATCCTCTTTGCTGCGTCCCCCCATTGGAAATGCGCTCGCATTGCCCCGATGCGCACGGCTGGCGCGACCTTACAGCACCCATCGCTTCGCGGCCATCCTCCCCGGGGCGCAAAGGCGCCCCTCATCGGCGTCGAAGCGGCTTGCATATGCCGTCGAAGCCCTTCTGAAACTCCGCTGCTCGGAATTCTACGCGTTCGAACTCTTCGGAAGACCGCCGGGAATGCGAGGCATTTCGCCAAGTTCAGCCAGCATTGTTGCCCCTTGTCCGATTTGCTCGCCGGTCGAGACCGGGCGCACCGGCACACCATCACGTTCCGTTCCCACGAGTTCGCCGTATGCCGCCGATGTCTTGAGCGCGATGTCGCTCCAATCGTAGCGACGCGCGTTGTCGCGCCTTAACGCCTCCCGTGCGGCCGCGTCCAGTTTCACATCAGCGAGGCTCGTAAGCTTCAAGGAAAGGTCCCGGACATCCCCCACCTTGAAGACGTTGGCCGGGTCGCTGACGACTTCCATGTTGGACGGAATGTCGCTCACCAGCACCGGCAGCCCATAGCTAAGCGCTTCCAGTAGAACGATCGGCAGACCTTCGTGCGAGGATGGAAGGACGAACACTCCGGCGTGCGCATAGAGTTGGCGCAGGGTTTCACCACTCTGGTAACCGGCCATAACCACGTTCTCTACCAGTTGCGCTTCCGAGGCGAGACGGTCGGCGTATTTGTTCTCATGATCGATCTGGCCGACAATCGCGAGCTTCCAGCCCTCAAGCTTTGAGTCTTGAAATGCGCGCAGCAGATCCAGCTGCCGCTTTTCCGGAACGAGCCGCCCGACCGTCAGCACGTATTGGCCGGGAACAAGCCCCAGCTCGATCACCTTGTCAGCCTGAAGCGGCAGTTCGGAGAATACCACGCCGTTCGGTATCACTTCGCTGGGCTTACCGTATTTGGCCGTTATCAGCTTCTCGATGCTCCGGCTTACCGCAATCCGTTTGTGAGCGAACCGCATGCCAACTATTTCGCCGACGCGGAGAATGGTGCGCGCCATCCACCCCCATTTCTCGCGATTATAGTCCTCACCGTGATGGGTGACGACCACGCGGAGCCCAAGCATGCGAAGAAGCGGCGTAACAAGGGCGGGCCCGATACCATGAACGTGCACGATCTTTGGCCTGCGAAACCCGGCAACTAACGCACAGACCACCGAGTGCAGCAATGTTTCGAGATAGGTATTGCGCACCGTCCAGAGTCGCAACAACTGCACTCCATTCCACTTTCTGTCGAACTTCGGGTCGATGTACGGCGAACGAGTGCAAGCGGTCACGCGATAACCGAGCTGGACCAGTTGCGGAGCGAGATGCTCGGCATGCGTCTCGATGCCGCCCTGTACGCCGGGAAAACCGCGAAACCCGAACGTATAGATCTCCTCCCTGCTCATTCGTATCCTCCCACGATCTAGTTGTTGACGAACGTCTTGAGCGGGTAATGCTCGTCTGGAGTCAGACGATTCTTGACGAGTCGGGCTTTGACGTTCTTGGCCAGGAAGGACTCTCGCTTGACGAGGGGCGATGGCCGCACGTCGGAGTAATCGATGTAGCTGTCGAAGCAGATCTTCTTGCCCATCGACACCTTCATCTTGTTCTTCAGAACCCACATCAGCGGTTCGGCTTTCGGCATCTGCGGGATGATGTTTGAGCGCATTGCGGTGCGTGCAGTCGTCACCATCCAGCAATTCTGAGCGCAGCCCGCGACCTTCTTGCGGGTCTTTTGTGCGACGTCGCTATTGAGGATCTCGTCCCACGACTGCCGTGCGAGGTTGCCCATCGGCAGGTCGGAGCGGACATTGCAGGCCCACACGTCCGACCATGGGTCGATGAAGGCGAAGTCCTTCCCCGCACTGCACGGTATCAGGCGATCGTGGCCGAGGATCTTTTCGATCAGGCCAAGATTGAGATAAGCGCGAAACCAGTTCTTCGGCTTCGAGCTCCGCAACATGGCTTCGATGAGCCCTTCGACCTGCCGTGCAACCGCCTTTCGCTCGTAGAAGTAATTGTCGTTCTTGTAGAACTGCCACGCGTTATGAAGCGTGGACGTCGCCAGTTCGTAACCTTGCTTGCGAGCAAACTCGTAGACATTGACGAGTTGATCGACATTCTCGTCCTGAATGACCATGGCGAAGCCGAGATCGGTGCCGCCCGCTTCCTTGAGCATCCGCAGGCCCGCGACCTTGGTCGCATATCCGTCCTTCTCGCCGCGTATCGCGTCGCTGGTTGCCTGATCGCCTTCCAGCGAAAAGCGAACCTTGATGTTCGGATACTTCTTGATGATCGGGACCAACCGCTCCGGATGCAGGCCGTTGGACGAGATCTCCGTAATCCGAGCCTTCGGATAGAGGAGATCAATGACCTCGCCGAGGTCCTTCCGGAGCGTCGGCTCGCCGCCCGACACGTTGAGATTGTCGAAACCGGACGGCAGCTTCGACAGAGTCTCGAGCGAGATCTCTTCCTTCGGCGATGTCGGATTTTGCCAGATGTAACACATCTGGCACTTCGAGTTGCATCGATACGTCGAAATGACGGTGAGGTCCATTTTATGATCCCAGCTTGCTGAGTTTCGGCACCAGGCTCTCGTAAAGAGAGAGAAGTGCCGCGCCGTGCCTCTGGATTGAGTACTCGGTCTCGACAATCCTTCTCGCCTCGCTTCCGAGGCGGGCGCGCAGATCCGGATCGTCGAGAAGCATCTTGATGCGACCGGACAGCTCGCCGGCATCCTTTGCTTCGAACAGAAGCCCAGTCGTTCCGTGCCTGACGAGTTCAGGAATTCCGCCGATGCGCGAAGCAACGACCGGCTTCGCGTAAGCCATTGCCTCGAGAACGGAGAGCGGGCTGTTCTCGTGCCATTCGGAGGGAACGACCACGAGTGACGCCGCTCGAAGCCTGGCGTTCAGCGCCTCTCCCGTGAGGTGGCCGGTGAACTCCGCCAAGGGGAAACGCGATCGCAGTTCATCGAGCAGCGGGCCCGATCCGGCAACGACAAGACGCCATGCTGCATTGTCCGCCGCATGGGCCCGCAGAAGTGTCTCGACGCCCTTCTCTGGTGAAAGACGCCCGAGAAACAGGACATAGTTTTCGTCATCACGGGAGACTTCAATGCGAGACGCATCGATGCCGTTCGGTATGTGAACGACCTTGTCCTCGCCGAAGCGGCGAACCACCGCATCACGCATAAAGCGGCTGGGAGCGATGAACGTGTCGACGTGATGATAGCTGCGCGCCGCTGCGTGATACCGAGCCTCCGCCCACAGCAGCGCGCTTTGGCCGATCGATCCGCCAGCGCAACGGTGCTGCAACAGCGCCTCGAAGCGACCATCGGAGCACTCCGTGCACGGCGCACCATTGCGAAGCTGAGTGTAGACCGGACAGACGGGTTTATAATCGTGAAGCGTCAGAACGACCGGAGTATTCAACCGAGACGCCGCGCTGATGATCGACGGCGTGAGCTGGTGGTAAATGTTGTGACAGTGAAGTATGTCCGGCTTTTCGGCGCCGATCAGCTTGGTGATGTTCCTGACTGCTTCCCTTGAATGGACAAGCGAAAGCGCCGACTTGAGCTTCTCGCTTTGCGAGCTCGATCGATACGATTTCTGCGAAACGAAATAAGGATCATACTTGGAGGGTAGGTTGCGAGGGTCGCGCATGGAGATTTCCGCGACCTCAAACTGATACGCCCTCATGATCTCCATTTCGTCGAACATGACGGCTTCCGAGCCGCCGTTCCGAAAGAAGAACTTGTTCGCGAAGAGCACCTTCAGACGCCGCGGCTCATGCGGGCCCGGGCGCTCCGTCGATTCGGCTTGCACCGGTCTGAGATGAATTTCGCCTCGACTGAGTTGCCGCCTTGCAAGATCGGCACGCAATTCACCGACTGGGCCAGCGCCGAGACCAATTGACGACCCGTTCATTTGCCTCGACCCAAGCCACACGGAAGCCGAACTCCGACTGTCGTCGCCTATTCACCACCCGAGCGGCTTGCTCAGATCTCGGTGTCGATCGGCGTCAGCGAACCGTAGCGGGGAGCAGCATGGCGATATTGACGGCCGTCAAGTCGATTGCATCGACGCCGCCTAGGTTGGGTCCGAGCAATCCCGTCAATGGCTTTTGACATCATGCACAGCGTTCGTGAGGCCTGCTGCGGAGGGTTATACCCATTGATGCAGCGGCGACCGCGTAAGCGTTGTCGGATGCATTGACGCGCGACTTGCGCCGGTAGCCGATGGTGGTCGCAAGTGCATCGTCGTGCAGGGATGACACCGAACCAATCGCCACGAGCAGGTCCAGCAGGGAATCGCCCTCTCATGCGCGAGCGCCCATCGGCTTCCTGTCATGACATTGCACAACCGCCGCACAGTGCAGTTGGCCGTCGAAGGCAAAACATCGCTTCGGACGATGGCGCGGGGTCAATCCGGCCGATCTGGATTAAAAAGGGCAATCAAGATCCTGCCCCAGTTCAGGCGAATTGCCGTCACGACCATCGCACTAACGTCGGCGCGGAGTGCCGCTCCGGACAAGCGCTCGACGCGCCGCTCGGACAGTATACTTGGAATCAACTGGGCCGCGCAGGTGCACTAAGTCACCTCTTACGCGTGCCCGCTTCACATGATGTAGCTGTGGTGATCCGCAGAAAGGAGTGACCGTGAACGAGCGCCGCGGCACAGAGGGACCGCATTTGGATCCAGGCCTCGTCGCGCTGGTGATGATGCTCCGATTCCAGGGAATCGGGGTCGATCCCGAGCAGATTCGACATCAATTCGGGGGTATGTTGATCGGCGTCCCCGAAATGCTTCGTTATGCGAAGACGCTGGGCCTGAAGGCGAAGGTTTCCACAACCGATTGGAGCCGCCTCTCCAATACGCCGTTACCGGCGATCGCGACGCTCCGGAGTGGCGAATACCTGCTGATCGGCAAGGCTGTCGAGGACAAGGTCATCGTTCTGAAGCCTGGCCACCCACATCCCACGACAATGATGCGGGATGAGCTGGAGGCCGCTTGGGACGGGCGCCTTGTCTTGATGACGAGGCGCCTGGCGCTGAGCGACCTCGCCCGCCGGTTCGATATCACCTGGTTTCTCGGGGCGATCCAAAAATACCGGCGCCTGTTGAGCGAGGTGCTGATCGCGTCATTCTTCCTGCAGCTATTCGCTCTGGTTACGCCGCTGTTTTTCCAGGTCGTCGTCGACAAGGTACTCGTGCACCGCAGCATGACCACGCTGGATGTGCTCGCAATCGGCCTTGTCGCAATTGCGCTGTTTGAAACAGTCCTTGGGCTTCTTCGTACCTACCTGTTCTCGCACACGACGAACCGCATCGATGTCGAATTAGGCGCGCGGCTATTCCGCCATCTGCTGGCGCTGCCGATCGGCTATTTTCAGGCAAGGCGGGTCGGCGACTCGGTTGCGCGGGTCCGAGAGCTTGAAAACATTCGGAATTTCCTGACCAGCTCCGGATTGACGCTGATCATCGATCTGTTCTTCACGTTCGTTTTCATTGCGGTCATGTTCGTCTATTCACCGGTGCTGACGTGGATCGTCATCGCCTCGTTTCCGTTCTATGTGGGGATATCGCTCGTCGCCGCACCGCTCTTTCAGCGACGGCTGGACGAAAAATTTCAGCGCGGCGCGGAAAACCAGGCCTTCCTCGTGGAG
The DNA here is from genome assembly GCF_031157255.1 of Bradyrhizobium sp. LHD-71. Classification (GTDB taxonomy): domain Bacteria; phylum Pseudomonadota; class Alphaproteobacteria; order Rhizobiales; family Xanthobacteraceae; genus P52-10. Next base: position 146,694 of record NZ_JAVIFX010000007.1, read on the forward strand.
AGCGTCACCGCGATCGAGACGCTGAAGGCCATGGCGGTCGAGCCGCAAATGCAAAGGCGGTGGGAAGAACAGCTCGCCGGCTACGTCGCCTCGAGCTTCCGTGTGCTCAGTTTGGGAAACGTTGCGAGCCAGTCGGTTCAGTTCATCAGCAAGCTGGTCACTGCAGCCACGCTATATTTCGGGGCGAAGCTCGTCATCGACGGCGAGCTCACGATCGGCGAGCTGGTTGCTTTCAATCTGCTTGCAGGCCGCGTCAGCGCACCGGTTCTACGGCTGGCGCAGACGTGGCAGGATTTTCATCAAGCGCGCATCTCGATCTCCCGCATCGGCGATATTCTCAATACGACACCTGAACCGGTCCATAACCCCGGCAGGATGTCGATGGTTGCGATCCGGGGCGATATCCGCTTCGAACATGTCACGTTTCGTTATCGCATCGACGGGCCGGAGATCCTGCACGACATCACGATCGACGTGCCGACGGGCCAGGTGCTCGGCATCGTCGGACAATCCGGCTCCGGCAAGAGCACGCTGGCAAAGCTGGTGCAGCGACTTTACGTGCCCGAAAGCGGGCGCGTCCTGGTCGACGGCATCGATACCGCTCAGGTCGACCCGGCATGGCTGCGTCGTCAGATCGGTGTTGTGCTGCAGGACAATGTCCTGTTCAATCGTTCTGTCCGGGACAACATCGCCCTGGTTGATCCCGCCACTTCCGCTGATAACGTCATCGCTGCGGCTACGCTCGCGGGTGCCCACGACTTCATTCTCCAGCTACCGGAGGGCTACGACACGATCGTCGGCGAGCGAGGCAGCAGCCTTTCGGGTGGGCAACGCCAACGCATCGCCATTGCCCGGGCACTGATCACAGATCCACGTATCCTTATTTTTGACGAGGCGACCAGTGCGCTCGATTATGAGAGCGAACGCATCGTGCATAACAACATGGCGAGGATTGCGCAGGGCCGCACAGTCCTCATTATTGCGCATCGGCTTTCGGCACTACGGCTGGCCGACCGCATCATCACCATCGAGGGTGGCCGGTTGATCGAAGACGGCCGCCATGAGGATCTGGTCAAGACCGGAGGGCGCTACGCGACGCTATATCGACTCCAATCAGGACTGTATGGCCTTCATTCTCGAGCCGGACTATGACCACTATTGGCGGTAGACCACGCATTCGCAAAGTTGCTACGCCTCCGATCGGGCGCCGGGAAGGTTAGCCATGCGCGCTAATACCGAACACCCGCCTGAAGATCCCGGATTCTTTGTCCTGGATGTATTGCTTCACCTTCACGGCGTTGAAGCCGATTCAAAGCAGCTTCGCAAATGGGCGGGCGGCGGCCGCATAGGCGTCGCGGAGATGATCAAATGCGCCAGAGAGGCTGGCCTTGTTGCGCGCTGCCTGCAATGCAGATGGGAACGGCTTTCCAGGCTCACGTTGCCGGGCATCGCCGTTCTTCGTGGCGGAGGCTTTCTGCTCCTTGGCCGGGTCACCGGTGACAATGCAGTGGTGCTGCTGCCGGGCGCCGCGCGTCCGACGCTGGTAGAACGTGCCGAGTTGGAAGCGACCTGGGACGGCGGGGTTGTCGTACTGAGAAAGCCTCGCCCTACTGCCATTGTTCTGCGGCGGCTGTTGAAGACCGGTTCTGAGCGCGTTCAGGACCTTTCGCGAAAGTTGTTGCCGAGGATGCGTGGGCTCGCCAAGCCGGCCGCCGCGAGGGAGGTGGTGCAGGCGGGCGCGACCGCCGGCGGCGCTGCAATTGTCGTTCTTGCCGATCACGCCCGCAAGCTCGGCCGAGCCGTCGCCCAGCTGAACCCCGAGGGCAACCGCCGCTCCGACGAACTTGCGTTTTTACCAGCCGCTCTGGAGATCGTCGAAACCCCACCCTCGCCGCTTGGACGCGCGGTCGGCTTCAGCATTATCGCCATTTTTGGCGTCGCGCTGATCTGGGCATCAATTGGGACGGTCGACATCGTCGCGATCGCACCCGGCAAATTAATTCCGAGCGGTCGCACCAAAACCATCCAGCCGTTCGAAACCGGCGTGGTGCGCGCGATCCATGTTCATGATGGACAATCGGTCAAGGCGGGCGACGTGCTGATCGAACTCGATCCGACCATGAGCGACGCCGACGTCAGTCGCCTGAAAAGCGACCTGATGGGAGCACGATTCGATATCGCGCGGCTGAGCGCGGTGCTGGCGGCAAGTGACGATCCGGTCCCAGCCTTCAGGCCACCAGACGGGGCGCAGCCGGCGCTGACCGAAATGCATCGCAGATTTCTGATCAGCCAGACCGCCGAGCAGAAAGCCAAGCTCGCCTCGATCGACCGGCAACTGAAGCAAAAGGAGGCGGAACGCGCGACCTTCCGGGCAACCGTCGACAAGCTCAAGGCGACGCTTGCACCAATGCAGCAGCGCGTCGAGATTCGAGAGCAGCTGTTCCAGAGGGAGTTGGGATCCAAGCTCACATATCTGACCGAGCTGCAGGATTTTGTCGGTCAGCAACAGGAAATTCTCGTCCAGGAAAGCCGATATAGCGAGGCCGACGCCGCTATTGCCGTCCTGATCGAAACGCGGACAAAGGCTGTGGCCGAGTACACGCGTGCCACGTTCGAAGAGCTTGCCAAGGCCGAGCAAAAGGCGGCTGGCCTCGCACAAGATATCGTCAAGGCAGAGCAGCGCACCACCTTGCAGAGGTTGACGGCCCCTATTGACGGCATCGTCCAGCAGCTGATCGTGCATACGATTGGCGGCGTTGTGACGCCTGCACAGGCGTTGATGATGGTCGTTCCGAGGGATAGCCGACTTGAGATCGAAGCCATGGTCTCCAACCGCGACATCGGCTTCGTGGAAGTCGGTCAGGAGGCCGCGATCAAGATCGACACGTTCAGCTTCACGCGTTACGGCCTGCTCCAGGGCAAGATACTCGGCATCTCGCAGGACGCCATCACACGAGACAAGACGCCGGCTCGAACAAACGATGCCGGCCCGGGCTCGGAAGCATCGAGCAGCGAGCCGAAGGGCCAGGAACTGGTTTTTGCTGCCCGCTTGTCGATCGACGAGGCCCAGATGGAGATCGAAAACAAGCGCGTCAACCTGTCGCCGGGAATGGCCGTCACGGCAGAGATAAAGACCGGATCACGCAGCATCATCAGCTATCTGCTTTCGCCACTCGTTCGTTACAAGCACGAGAGCATGCGCGAGCGATAATGCCTTCGGGTGCGAACGGATAAGCCTGAATCGCGTGTTCAATCGGCCGGTTTCAGTAAACCGGCCAGGCACAGGACCCGTAGAGCCTGCTTGATTGTCTCCCACGGAAGATTGGCGCGGGCGGCGATATCCAGCAACGAGTTGTCGCCATCTGACATGTTGAGCAGCCACAGCAACGCCATCTGATACTCGCCGGCGGAACGTCCGCCAATCGTTCCGTAGAGGCCGTACTTTCCCAGCTTCGGTTCGCAATACGGCTTCACGTTCAGATAGCTGCGATTGTGCTCGATCACGTCGACCACGGCGAGCGCTTTTGCCAGGGAGTCCGCCAATGACGACGGCCGAACGAGGCTCAGATCGTCAGCAGACGTATGATACTCAGGAAATTCACCGTGCGGCGTACGCATGAAGCATCCGACCGGCAGGTTGAAGCCCGGTGAGCAGAATTGCCGCTCGTCGTAACCATAGGGAGAAAATGGCCGTATATCGAAGGCTTCGCCGGCCTGCCCCAGGACATACTTCCAAGCCCGATCGATCTCCGCATCACCACGCCGGCTCTGCTTGTAGGTCGGGGCACCTGCATCGCCGACGCAGGTCATGACGAACCCGTGTTTGATCCTGCTCACATGCGCCTTATTCATGGCCAGCCAGGCAATCGAACCTATCGTGCCAGGGATGAACAGGAAGCGATACGAGTATCGAAGGTTCATTCGGCTCAGGCGCTGCGCCAGCGCGGTCGCCACAGCGATGCCCGACAGGTTGTCATTGCAGAGAGATGGATGGCACACGTGGCAGGAAATGAGCACCTCATCCGAGGACTGACCGAGCACCCGCAGATCGCCGTAGGTCAAGTGCCCGGGTGCAAGAGAGGAGTCGATGCACACTTCGTACTCATCGTCCGGCAAGGCGAGCAGTTGATTGTGCGGCAGGCAGAACCCCCAGGTCGGGCTGTAATAGGATGTCCGGTACGGAATCCAGTCCGGATGCGCAGGGTCCGAATGCAGATGCTCCTTGAGCTCACGAAGATCCATACGCCGATGAACAGGCACGCTATAACTCACGACGTGCAGGTTGGAACGGCGAAAATCAACGATGCGCTCGCCGGCGCTATTCTTGACGTAGGCGTCCTTGATGTTCCATTCGAGCGGTACGGTCCAGTCGAAGACGTCGAATCCCGACGGCACCTCGCAGGTGGTGAGCGGAATATATCGACCGATCAGCTCAATGCTCTTGCGAACTCCATCACCGGTGATGCTTCGGCAAATCGGGTAGAGTTCGGCCGCGAACTCATGCATGGCAAGGCCGCCGTCGTCAGCCGATAGATCCGGAGACGATGCGGGCAACTCAAGCGTCTTGATTGTCGAATTCGTTACAATGTCGTGCATGGCACACCTGCCTCGCCACTATGTACATGAGCACGACAACATCAACTCACGATCTGAGGCTCCGGAATCGGCACGACGAACTGTGCGCCCCAGGCGCGGGCAAACGACAGCTGGTTGATGATCTCGCTCTTCAGATTCCACGGAAGAATCAGGATGTAGTCCGGCTTCGTCGCGTTGATCCGCTCAGGCTCGAAAATCGGAATGTGGGTTCCGGGCAAAAATCTTCCCTGCTTATGCGGATTTCTATCGACCGTAAATTCGACAAGTTCACGTCCGACGCCGCAATAGTTCAGCAGCGTGTTTCCCTTGGCCGGAGCGCCGTAACCGACCACTCGCTTGCCTGCGCGCTTCGCCGACACCAGAAACTCGATAAGCTTGCGCTTTGTCTGCGTCGCGCGTTCGCCAAACGCGAGGTAGGCGCTGAGGTCAGCAAAACCGGCATCGATCTCCCGTTGTCGAAGGTCGACCACACGCTCGGAGATAGGATGGCGGCCGGTGGCAGTGCGTTGCGCGAAGATCCGAAGCGATCCTCCATGCGTTGGCAATTCCTCGACGTCGAACAGCGTCAGGCCGTGTGCCGCGAAGATCTTCTCTGCTGTGATGAACGAGAAGTAGGAGAAGTGCTCGTGATAGATGGTGTCGATCTGACACTCGGCACAGAGGCGCATCAGATGAGGAAACTCAATCGTGATGACACCGTTATCGACCAGCAGTGTCTTTAGCCCCCTGACGAAGTCGTTCAGGTCCGGAACGTGTGCCAGCACATTATTGCCGATCAGAAGATCGGCGCGCATGCCTTCCCTTCGTAACGCGCGTGCCGTGCTTTCTCCGAAGAAATCGACGCGGGTCGGAACACCCCTCGAGCGGGCGACCGCTGCGACGTTTTGCGCCGGCTCGATGCCGAGGACCGGCACTTCGCGCTCGACGAAGAACTGTAAAAGGTATCCGTCGTTGCTCGCGACTTCGACCACCTTGCTCTTCGGACCGATGCCGAATCGATCGATCATCGTGGAGACATAGGTCTTCGCATGCTGGAGCCATGACTCGCTGTACGAAGAGAAGTAAGCGTAGTCGCCGAAAATGTTCTCCGGCGTTTCCCATTCCTCGAGCTGCACCAGGTAGCATTCGCTACAAACGAAAACCCGAAGCGGGAAGAAATTCTCGTCGCTGCTCAGCTCCTCTTCTTTCAGATAAGCATTTGCAAGCGGCGACAGCCCGAGATCGACAAAAACATGTTGCAGCTTCGTGCCACAGAAGCGGCAGCAGCTATGTCCGGTCGGTCGCGCCGACGCCTTCGTGGAGCGAAACAGCGGGACCACGGGCTCATGCTTCAACATCGAGCAGCTCCTATAGGCAACCTATCACATTATCCTGATAAGCCTACGTCCTCTCAGCCAACTTCAATTGACAGTCGTCAACTTAACCACTCAATCGGGACAAATGAGGACGATAATCTGATCAGCGGATAGACATATTACCCAGGCGCTTCACCGGCCTGACGCCCGATCAGACGACGGGTTCGCTCACGCTCATGCGCAGCTTGAGGTCGGCTTCAACTTCAGCGAGCGGTGTCCAGTCCAGGTCTCGAGTTGAAATCACTTCAACCTGCAGCGGCCAACTCACCCCGAGCATCGCGTCGTCGTAACGGAGCCCGCCTTCGGCGCAAGAAGTATATGCCTCACCGATCAGGTAGATCAGCTCTGTGTTGTCTTCCAGCGTGATGAAACCGTGGGCGAAGCGTTCCGGCACATAGAGCCCACGTCCGTTTTCCGCTGAGAGGTGAAACGTCACGTGCTGTAGATAAGTTGGAGATTCTGGGCGCAGATCGACGACAACGTCGAAAATCGCCCCTCTCGTGCAGCGTATGTATTTGGTCTCCGCCACCGGCGGGTATTGAAAGTGCAAGCCGCGCAACGTGCCCCGTTTTGCGTTGAAACTGATATTCCCTTGCGAGACCGCCGGCTTCAAACCGTTTGCCGAAAACTCCTCGCGGCAATAGACCCTCGCGAAGTACCCGCGACTGTCCTCGCGGCGATCGACATCGATCGTATAAACGCCCGCGATCCTGGTTTCCGAAAAGATCATCCGTCCGAAGCTACCTCTGAGCCACCTTGCCTGCCATGTTCGCCCATGTCGGCGGCTTTCGAAATAGGAAATTGAGGCTTACGCCAGTTTAAGGCTCGTCAATCCGACGCGCTCGGCTCCCTAACGACGCCTCGAGATGACCGTTCCTCGTCAGAAAAGGGCAGCCTGCAGGACACGCGCGGCCGCCCAAAGCCATACATAGATCCAAGCCAGAGTACAGCCCAAGGCCGACAGAACAACGAGCATCGCCCAATTGATCCGCCGGTCGACGCCAGAGGCATCGTTTACCGGCTGGCTCCGTGGCCTAACCTCATCCAGCTGCGACATCGCGCGCACTCATTCCTCGACTGAACGAGAGCGGGCAGCATATCCGTGGGCAACTACGCCGATCTGAGAAATCTCAATAACAATGACGGAGGCGAGGTGAAGAATGGATGGTCGCTCGCCGTCGGGACAACGTTTCGTCTTCGACGTACGGCGATCTGGCAGCCTTTCTGCCCGCCCTGCTTGATCCGGTGACCCCGATCAGGAAGTCAGGTAGTCCGCTCGAGCTAGGCGCTGCGAGAGCGTCTTCGCAAGCGGAGGCTCTCTCACGCTAATCGCAGATCGCGGCAGAAGGAACGCTAGCGGGTTCTTGTCGGAGTGGCTTCGGCACTGGTCAATGCGCGGGCTAGTTTCCCTCGCGGCTCCGCATCGTCATGCCGACGAATTCGCTGCCATTCCTTTTGGAGCAAGATCGCTGCCCACAACATGTGGGCCAGAACGCAAAGCGCAAACAGATGCTGTAACCAGAGCATCGCATCCCATCCTGAGAATCGGCGGTCCCGTGCCGCGTTGCTTCTCAGCACGATGCAAACAGAATTGTATTAAGACAGTCTTGACGCGGACCAGTCGCACGAAGGGGCGGCTACGAGTGCCGGCGATTCGACTTTCGCCTCGCAGCCTTTTCGGCGAATCAACGCTATCAACGCGGCGCGGTCAGTTCCGTAGCTCCGGCGTATCCGCAAGTCAATTATTCCGCGCGCCAGATCGCGTTATTAACTGCGACGCCGAGCGCGCAGTGCGGCCGCTTCGACTGCTCGCCGCCCCTCAAACCCTCAAAGTCGTCCGGAAATCGGTTCAGCTGCGCTCCAGCACCGGGCGAAGCGTCGGAATGGACTTTGGCTAACCCAACTGGCGGCGCAATGGGTTAGCCCGCGGTTCAGTAGGCATTGTCCGACTTTAGAATGCGGACAACCGTCAGTAGCAGAATACGAATGTCGAGCCACAGCGACCAATACTCGATGTACCAGAGATCGCTATCGACACGCTGCTTCATCATCCCAACCTCGGGCGTTTCGCCGCGATAGCCGTTGACTTGAGCCCAACCGGTGATGCCCGGCTTCATCTTGTGCCGGATCGCGTATGTCGCAATGAGCCGATCATATTCATTGTCGTGCGCCAGCGCGTGCGGACGAGGGCCGACCAAGGACATTTCTCCGCGCAAAACATTGAAAAGCTGCGGGATTTCGTCGATGCTGAGTTTCCGCAGAAGCGCTCCGAGATGAGTTATGCGCTTGTCATTCCTTGTCGCCTGAACGACGATCGGCCCGTCATCACGCGCGCGCATTGTTCTGAACTTATAGATTCGGAACGGCCGTCCGTTGAAGCCGACCCGCGTCTGGAGAAACAACGCGGGTCCCGGCGTTTCAAGGCGTATCGCCGCCGCGATCACCGCGATGAACGGAGCCAGCACAAATAAGCCTAACGCAGCCAGGATCTGGTCCATCAACCGCTTTAGATTTCTCTGCGCAATGCTGAGAGGAGCGCGCTGAAGCTCCACAGCCTTGGTTGGGCCTAGCTCAAACAGCGGATGCCTGAGGACGCGGCTTGTCATCATATCCGGCACGAGCTTGACCGGAATGGGAAGCATCCGCAATTCGCTTTCGACCTCATGGATGACGTCGGGCCGATTCCACGGAAGCACCAGGACCACTTCGTCGATTCTTTCTTCCCGGACGCAACGCACGACCTCGCGCATGCGCTCTTTCAGCTCTTCCTTGTGCAGTCCGGCGTCGTTTTGGCCGGGAAGCTGAAACACTGCAGCGACCGAATAGCCATAACGCTCGAGGACCGGTAGTGCGTCGTTGGCGGCAAGCTCTTGCGGCGATCCCACTAGAACTACCCGGTTTGGCGCCAGGGCCCGCGACGCCACGACGTAAGTGCAGACACTCGCCACAGCTATCCTCGACGCGGCGGTAACGATTAGTCCGCCCGAAAAGAACAGTAGCATCTCGCCGCGCGAGAACATCGCCCCGATCTTCAACAAGAACGCGAGGCTCGCCAGAAACACAAAGACGCCCACCCAGATGAGAACCGATCGCCCAACCCGCCGCTTCAGCAGGTTCGGCGCCCGATAGAGGCCGGCGGCATGAGCAAACGCCGAATAGAGCATCGCGACCGCCATGCCGGATCCGACGTAATTTCCGGCGTCTCCATAACCTCCTCGCGCCAGCGCATCGTAAAGGAGACCGGCGCCGATACCGAGCAGCACAATCCAGCAGAGGTCGAGGACCGCCACCAGTGGTGATACGATATTCAACGAGATCGGAGCTGCGAGTTGCTCGCGTGATGCAGAAGCCGCAAGGTTCGTCGCTAGATCCGAGTCAGGCATCGCATCCATTGAGAGCCTCCTGCTCGCATGGTGAAACCCGCACGACCGCGTAGATGCGTCAGTCTCCGGCGATTCGCTGCAAACCCTGCAGGTTGATGAAGCGGATCGTCTTGCGGTTCGGCAGATCGATAAGCTTCTTCGTCTTGAACTCAGCCAGTGTGCGGCAGACCGTTTCGAGCGAGGTGCCCACGTGGTCGGCAATATCAGCGCGCGAAAGCAGAAGCTGAAGCGCGAGCGGCCGCTTCGGATCCTCCGGCAAGTGCTTTCGAATGCGCAGCAGGAACCATGCGATACGAGCGATGCTGTTCTTCTGGGTCATGCTGATGACCAGCGACAAGGTGTCGGCGAGAACCTGACGCGCTCCGCAAGGCTCGCTGTTGTGGCAAATGCCGGACACCGTCGAAAGGCGCACGCGACAGTTGGTGACGGCCTCGGCCGTGAACTGCTGGCACGACGATTGGGTGGGCATGACAACGTCGCCAGGCCAATAGAAAGCCAAAATCTGCCGATTACCGTTCTCGAGCAGTCGAACAGCCCGAACAACGCCTTCGACGATTTCGATCTTCTGGGGCTGCTCCTCACCTTCCCAAAACAGGGCCCGACCGCGGGGGATGAGCGATGCAGTGGGGGGCCGGCGGCTTTCGATTGGAACGTTTTGCGGCTCACCATACAAGAGCGGTGGCACTTTGCAGGGAATCGCCTCAGAAAGAGTTGCAGCACGCATTCTTTCAACCCCTCAAGTATTGACGCTTGAAGGGTGGCACGCAGAAAATTTTTCAAAAATTCGGGCTGATGTTCTAGACGGTGTACGTCGGGCACTAGGCCGTTCGGCTTAGGTCCTCAGGGGTCAAAATCTATACGCTGCCCGTGCAATCATCAGTGCGCGGGCTTATTGCTTCATTCCAAAGCATTGACGACGTGAACCGCGACGACACTGCAATCCTCGGCAGCTTCAAGGCCAAAGTGCAGCCGGCGTGAAAACGAATCAGCAAGCGATCCGTTCCGTTGCATTGTAGATTTATTTTATGCGCGCTCACGTTGAGAGAGCCGGGTTAAGGCCCACCTCCGCGTAGAAACAAAGCCGTTTCGCCATCCACAACGCGGTATGTGCGTATGGTACCGACGACGAACCCTTTGCTATCGGGCAAGTACGCTGATTCGCAGCGCGACGCATCTGCAATGACCGCGCTCGCGGTATTCGGCTGCTGTTTAAATCGCCACTCGTGCAGTCAGCGTCCGATGGAAGGGTGTCGAGACCATTCGTCGTTACGCTCTTGCGCGCATGCCGCCCGGTCCGATCATGAACCGGTTATTGAACCGGCTTTCGAAGCGGGTGCTCGATCCCACCAGCTTCGCGGCCATGAAGGCCGCCTCGGTGCGATTGCGCGCGCCAAGAGCACGCAGAAGCGCTGCAGTATGAATCTTGGTTGTTCCTTCGGCGATGCGCAGATGTTTGGCAATTTCCTTGTTCGACATGCCCTGGGCAAGCAGCGGCAAGATCTCATGCTGGCGAGGCGTGAGCTTCAGTGTCTGCGGCCGCACATTGACGGAAGGTAAAATATCCGGCCTGCCGCCATCACCATCCGCGAGCCATCGGGGGACGTATATCCGGCCCGAAAGCAAGTCGTTGATAGCCGTAAGCAGTTCGTCGTCAGATTGCAGCTTGTACACAAAGCCGTGGAATCCGGCAGAAAGACAATTCAAAACATCGACCCGGGTGTTCGAATTGGACATCACCGCGAAGCGCGTTCGTGGATTCAACTCGTGCACCTCCTTCAGCAAACCCAAGGAACGCTGAGTTAGACTTCCGGAATCGATCAGGACGAGATCAAAGCATGCTCTCTCATCCACGCACTCTATGGCCGAAGCTTCGACCACGCGAGATTCGACAACTCTCGCCTCAATAACATCACGGAGTCCGCTCCGATAAACGCCGTGTTCATCGACCACCAAGATCACAGACACGATAAAATCCTCCAGGTCCCCCTAATCCACCCAGGAGCCCAGTACCTGCAGTTCAGTTCACCTCCGGCATGTGTGTCCCCAATACTTGCGCAGCGGTAGACGGAGTAGCGCTTCCGCAGCGCAACAATACTAGATGCCATTCGCGAATTGTCAAAGCGCGTAAATCTTTCTTCATCTTCGACAACAATTTGATGAAGTCGATCCTGTTCACAGCGATGAAGTGCAAAAAGTTTGAGTGGGCAATTGTAATCTCTGACTGCAGTTTGGCTGACTGAAGCGGTAGGAAAATGGTCATCAACATGCCTATATCGTGGGCACGATGGCACGCGCTTCATCGGGGAGGAAGCAAAAACGCCGAACACCCAATAATGATTTTTGTAGCCGCGAACGGCTGGACAGTAACCCGCCACCACCGGCGGCACGCTAAAAGCACGCCTGCCGGTGTCGGGTAACCTTCGCTGCCTGGTACGCCTCGGGCGAACGGCGAGCGATGGCGGGCCGAAGGCCCCTTAGCTGGTCCTAAAGGTTAACGGCAGCCGGGAGCATTTCCTTGATCGGCGTCCACAATAGGCGCGGATCCAGTTGTTCGGTCGACCGCAGATGGCGGAGTTCAGAAAGCCTCGTAAACGGCGCTGCGTTGAATGTCGCGTCATCGAGCCTAATTCGCTCGAACACACCCTTCAGTTGCAATGCCCCACGCTCTGCACTCCACTGACAGCGGAAGCTCGGCATATGTTTCTTAATTTTCGCGAACGAGACTCGGTAACTGCGAGTGTCCGGACCGCTTGGACCATAGCTCACCTCGCTTCCAGCGAACGTCCGACCGACGATCTCGGCAATTTCGCGCACGGTATAATTCTGGGCGTCGTCGCCGACATTGAAGGCTTCGCCGCACACAGCCTCTCGCGGTGCTTCCAACGCGCACAGGATCGCCTGGCAGATGTCATCAACGTGCACGAGCGGCCGGCAGGGCGTCCCGTCGCTCATGACGCGAACCTTGCCGGTCGTAAAAGCGAAGCCGGCGAGATTGTTGAGAACAAGGTCGAAACGCTGTCTCGGCGAGGCACCGAATGCGGTCGCGTTGCGCAGGAATATCGGCGTGAAATGCGGGTCGACCATTTCCCGCAGATCACGCTCCACCAAAATCTTGCAGCGCGCATAAGCGGTCTGCGGCTCGAAGCTCGATGTCTCTGACTTGATCTCGTCGCCCGCAGCCCCATAGATGCTGCACGAGGAGGCGTAGACGAAGCGTCCGACACCCGCAGCCTTGCATTTTCTCGCGAAATCGACCGAGCCGCGATGGTTGATCTCCATCGTGATCTCAGGATCGTTCTCTCCGAGCGGGTCATTGGAAAGCTCGGCGAGATGAACCACAGCGTCGATTCCCACAAGATCGGCTTGCGAGAGCTGGCGCGTATCCTTTGAGATGACCATCGGCCTGGTTTGTCCATCATCGAACAGCCAACCCCGACGATACAGTCCGGTATCGATACCGGTCACGTCGTGACCGCGGCCGAGCAGTTTGGGACCGAGCACTGCGCCAATATAACCATCGGCTCCGGTGTAGAGAATGCGCATTGTGTTTCCTTACGTATGTGCCGGAGCGGCGGAAGATGCTGCCCTGCCAGCGACGGAAGCTGCCTTGTCCCAAACGCACCAAGGCGGATCTCCGCGATCCCACAGCTCCTGCAGGACCATCTTGTCCCGAAGCGTATCCATGTTCTGCCAGTAACCGTGGTGCCGATAAACTGCGAGTTGATCCTGCTCGACCAGGCGGGCGAGCGGCTCGTTCTCCCAGCTCGTGCCGTCATCGTCGATGGTATCGAGCGCCTCCGGCTCGACGACGAAGAAGCCTCCGTTGATGACCTGACCGTCGCGCACGTCCTTCTCGCGAAACTTGGCTGCACGCGGACGATCCGACGACAGGTTGAGCGCACCAAAGCGGCCGGGCAGCTGCACCGCGGTTACCGTCGCAAGCGCTCCCTGCTGGTGATGGAAGGTGACGAGCTCACGAATGTTCACGTCACTGACGCCATCGCCGTAGGTCAGGCAGAAGGTCGAATTCCCCAGATGCTCTCGGACGCGCTTCAACCTGCCGCCGGTCATCGTCTTCTCGCCGGTATCAACCAGCGTGACCTTCCAGGGCTCGCTGTCGTTCCGGTGATTTTCAATCTCGTTCCGCCGGAGATCGATCGTGAAGTCGCCCTGATGAGCAAAATAGCTCAGGAAGTAATCCTTGATCACCGAGCCCTTGTAGCCACAGCAAATGACGAAGTCGTTGAGACCATGATGCGAGTACAGCTTCATGATGTGCCAGAGGATCGGACGCCCGCCGATTTCGACCAATGGCTTCGGAACGACCGTCGTGTGCTCACTGAGGCGCGTTCCATACCCGCCCGCGAGAATAACCACTTTCATGGACATCTCCTGTCTCTCCACCGGCGTGCGGCAGCTGCAGCCACGGGCCGCCCGCTCCAGCGGTATGTCACGACCATTAAGCGAAACGGCGCAAGGGAAGTTGACAGCCGTCAACTCGAAAGCGCGCGACGCCCGCATTACTTACGCGCGCCGCACTCTGGATGTTGTCTGCCCTCCAAGCTCGCGCGCGTATGATCGACCGTGGACTGACAGCCATGCTTACTCGATCCACCGACATTCCTCTCTACGTTGACTTCGACAGAACGCTTTGCAAGACGGACTCCCTTTACGAATGCTTCGTGGCCGTCCTGAAGGCTCGTCCGCTCTCACTGTTGGGAATTTTTCCGCGACTGATGTCGTCGAGAGCCGCTTTCAAGGCAGCCCTTTGGAGGCTTGCAGCCGACATCGTTGACATCAGCCACTTTCCGCGAGAGCCGACGGTGTTGAACCTTGTCGCGCAGGCGCGACACGACGGCCGGCGGGTCGCGCTGGTCAGCGCCGCGGATGCGGAGATGCTTCGCTCCGATCCTTCGCTTGCCGCGATCTTTGACGAAATCATCGGCAGCGATGGCAGCACCAACCTCAAAGGCAATACCAAAGCGGCTGCGCTGAAAGAGCGAAGTCCTTACGGATTTGAATATGTCGGCGACAGCAGCGCAGATATCCCCGTATTCGAGGCGGCTCAGCGGGGGTACGGCGTCGGCCTATCGAGCTCGACCGCCGGCGCGTTGGCTGCGCGTGGGATTTCGGTGGAGCAGCTCGTCCCACCGTCAGATTGCGTGCGGGCCCTCATTAAATCCTTTCGATTGCATCAGTGGTTCAAGAACGTCCTGATCTTCATTCCTCCTGCCTTGACGGTCGGCTCGCTCGGCATCAACGATATCGTTGGAGTGACGATCGGGTTTTTCCTGATGGGCGTCCTCGCGAGTGGCACTTACCTGGTCAACGATCTGTTCGACCTTCAAGCTGACCGTCGCCACCCGCGTAAGGCGAAGCGGCCGTTGGCGAGCGGCAGGCTGCCGATCAGCTGGGCGTTAGTCGCAGCGCCCGCCATGATCTTGTTTGCGCTCGTCGGCGGCTACCTGCTCAGCCCTGCCTTCGCGGGGACCCTGGGATTGTACGTCGTACTGACACTTGGTTATTCGTTTCGCCTCAAAAGAACCGCACTGCTCGACGTTCTGGTAATCGGCTTGTTGTTTACCCTGCGCGTCGTCGCCGGCATGGCGCTCATTTCCGCGCCTTCATCGCAATGGCTTTTGATCTTCTCCGTCTTCTTCTTCACCGGCCTCGCTCTGATGAAGCGCGATGCGGAAATCGCCCTGCGCGTCGGAGCGCAACAACAGGCCCTTCAGGGCCGCGGCTACAATGTCGATGATCGGTTCTTTATCCAAGTCGCGGGTATCGCGACTTCGATCGCCTCTCTGGTCATCTTTGCGCTTTTCATCGTCGCGATCTTCGAAAACAGCCGCCAATACTCCTCACCCTACTTCCTGTGGGCCGCCTATTTCCTTCTGGCGTACTGGATGTTGCGCCTTTGGTTTATCTGCTTTCGCGGGCAAATGAATGACGATCCGATCGAATTTGCAGTCAAGGACCCGACGAGTATGGGGATTTTCCTTGGTATCGGCGCGGTCTGCGTCTTGGCGCAGCTCCTATAAGGCTCTTGGCGCGAACGAAAAATACCTATGACCAAAATAGCTCGTGAGTATCAGTGACGCGAGACCTGTTCCGTGCGCAATCGTCTCGGCATAGGGGAAAAGGCCGATCGTCGGAAACAGATAATGTGCCAGAGCAACGCTCACGAGCCAAACTTGAGTAAGCCCGACTAAGTTGATGAGCCCAAATCGTACAAACTCGCTTGCGACCGTCCGGCCTGATCGTCCGAAGACATAGAGCCTGTTCAACACATAGGCGATTGCCATACCGCAGAAATAGGCAAGCACGATCGACAGACCATAGGTGATCACCGTACCAAGGGCGGTCCGCAATGCGAGATTGACGACAGCTGAGAATCCGCTGACCAATACAAAGACAATGAACTTGCTGTCCGGCTTCATTCGGAACGTTTATTGATCCGCCTCGCCATTTCGGCGCCGAATCGGACGCTTTCGGCGATGCCGCGATCCTCCGGGTAATAAAAGCAAGTGTCTGCGATCTGCAATCCAGCGATTGGCGTCTCGACTGGGGGAAGCATCGCCTGAAATCCCGGCGGGCAGACCGGTTGAGCATGACGCAACCTCCCGACATGCATGCCGAGAAAGTCGGCGTCGGTGATTGCCGGATTTATGCGCTTCAAATAGCCGAACGCTTCAGCTTTGAAGTATGCGTCGTCCTTGCTCCATTTCGGCTGCGTTGTCGGCATATAATAGGGTATGTACACGATGGCGTCGCCCGTGGGCCGCAAGTTCGAGAACTCTATGATGCCGGGAATCTGGAATGTCGGGTCGATGATGTTGATCCAGAAATGCGGAGACACGGAATGGCGCAATTTGAAAACCACGCAGATGACGCCAATATTCTGGATCGCATCGTATTTCGCCCTCCACTCATCGGATAACGAAGGCACGAGGCGAGACACGTGAGGCGTCGGCACGGTACAGATCACCGCGTCGGCAACGAACTTCCTCTCACCCGCGACCACTCCGGATACTCTTCCCGCCTCACTTGTAATTTCCGTCGCGGGGCATCCAAGCTCGATCCGCCCGCCCCTTTTCTTAATTTCAGTGACGAGCGCCTGAATCAGCGTTTCGGAGCCGCCATCTATAAAACCAAGTTCCTCCTGGAACATTGACCGACGCGATGTGCCGACCCGCTTAATGCGGGTCCAGATCCAGGCCGCGGAAACATTGTCGGCGTACTCATAGAACTTCAGGTCGAACAAAGGTTTCCAGAGCTTGCGATAGACTCCCTCACCGCACCACCTCACGATCCAGTCCTTGGCCGAGAGATTTTCCAGGCGCGACCAGTCCTTTCGCTTCGTCTGCAGAAACATCATCGCGCCATAACGAAGCTTCTCAACAGCGGAGAGCTTGGGAAAGGCCAACAGCGACAGTGGATCACCCCACGGGTAAAGCCGGCCGTCCACGTAGTATCCCATGGACGTCGGCACCCAGCGCAGCCGATCACCGATGCCGAGTTCCTCCATCAGCGCGAACGTGGGTTGGTCGGCCTTGCAGATGAAATGATAGTAGCGCTCAAGCGACAAGCCGTCGAAATCGAAGTGCGCGGCCATGCCGCCCGCCTGCGACCCCGCCTCGAGCACCGTCACGTCATGGCCAAGCTTCAGCGCATGATAGGCTGCCGCCAGACCCATGGCGCCAGCGCCGAGAACGACTGTGCGCGTCATTCAGATCTCCATGATCTGCGAGTTTGTGGGATCGTGAAACGTAGCCTCCAACGCAGCCAACAGCGGCGTTGACGTCACACCGAACATTGTCGGCCAGTCGATCACCTCGAACACGTCAGGCGTCGCCAGCGCCTCAAGCTGTTTCGTTGTAAAGGGAGGATCGGGGTCGAACGCCGTATAAAGCGACAAGAGGACGTGAAAGAGGCCGTATGGAATGTTGACGAACGCGGCCTTCGCCCCGGTAATCACCTTCACCAAGCGCATCAGCTCGATGAACGTGATCTGCTCCAAGCCCGAGATGTTGTACACTGCCCTGTTCGGGCGACGCTCAATGCAGGAGATGACGATCTCGCAGAAGTCCCCAGCATAAAGTGGTTGACGCAGGTATTCGCCGCGCCCCGGAATCGGAAACACGGGTGTTTTCCGCATGAACCTTGCAAGCCACGCAACGTGTTTGCGGTCGAACGGACCGAACATCAAGGTCGGGCGCAGGATGGCATACGGCAGGCCCGAATTGGCATAGATGCGCTCTCGCTGAGTCTTGGTTTCGACATACCAGTCGGATGCGGCGCTCTCGACCGCCGACGAACTGATACCCACGAGGTAGGCATTATTGCGCGGCTTAAGCGCGTCGATAACGCGCTGCGTGGCGACCACGTTGTTGTCGATATAGGCCTGCGGATCAATGCCGCCAATCTGCGCATGCGAGATCACGACGATATCGCTGGCGCCGACTGCATCCTGCCAGCCGTCCGTCCGGGCAAGATCAACCTCGAGGATGCGGATATCAGGATGCAGCGAGCGCAGGGCGCGAGTGCTGGCGGGGTGCTTATCCAGGGCCACGATGTTTGCGTAGCCGCGCGCCTTAAGACGCGGAATGAGATTTTGCCCGACCAAGCCGGCGGCGCCGGTTATTGCAATCCGAGCCGTCATACTTTCCCGCTAGATGTTCAGGCGATTGAAAACCGCACGCGGTAGATTACGAACAGTCGTCATGATTCCCCACCAGAACCATGGCGTGTAGACGCAAGGCCTGCCGGAGCGTGCCGCCTTGACGATGTCGCCGGCGACCGCCTCTGCTGTTGCCCATAGCGGCCCCCCTTGATTGGCAATTCCATCGGTCATCGGCGTGATGACGAAGCCCGGCTTGATCAAGACAATGCGGACCCGGCCTGATGCATGCGCGTGTTGCATCCCCTCGACGAAGCGCTCCAGCCCGCCTTTCGCCGCACCATAGATGAAGTTGGTCTTGCGACCGCGGTCACCCGCCACCGAACCGACCACGACGATCGTGAGCGGCGTCAAGGCCGCCTCTTTCACCAGGGCCAGCAACCAGAGCGCAGCGCTCGTGAAATTCACATCGATAAGTGTTCGCGCTTGCGTGAGATCGGCTTCAGCACGCGCCTGATCGCCAAGCATGCCATAGGCGAGCAGGACCTCGTCGAATGTCGCAGAGTGCGCGCGACAGGCCGCCATCGTCGCCTCGACTGCTGATAGGTCAGCCAGGTCCGCAGCGACGAGGGCCGTCGATGACGCACCTCGCGCCATGAGGTCGGCGGCATTTGCCTCCAGCATGTCGGTGCGGCGACCTGCAAGCACAAAGGCGGCGCCTTCTTTGGCTTTAAGCCGCGCATAAGCATGCGCGATTGCCGATGTTGCGCCAAGGATGAGAATACGCTGCGTCATTGCGAGATACGACCAGTTACGCGCCGCCAGAAGTCCGACATGATTGCCGCGTCGCGGCATCGTTCGACCTCCTGCCAGCGTGGATACGACGATTGAAACTGCGCCGCGGTCATGGTGGCATCCTTGGCGGGATAGATGCGGCCGCCGGCGTCAATTGCTATCGCGTTCAAACGGGCTAGCAGCTTGCTTGTGTCATTGCCCTTGTTCGGGAAGTCCAGCGACAGTGTCACGCCTTCGTGCGGAAACGACAGTATTCCAGGCGATGGAAGATTGCCGAAGGTCTTCAAAACCACCAGGAAAGACCCCTGGCGCGCTTCGGCTGCGGTTTGCAGCAGCTGTCGCACCACATCGCCACCCTGCGCCATCGGAACGACGCACTGGAACTGATAAAATCCGCGCGCGCCATAGAGCCTGTTCCACGATCCGACCGCATCGAGCGGATAGAAGAATTTGTCGTAGTGCACTCGTACCAAGCCATCATGCGTGGCCATGCGCCGGTAAAACGCGTTGAAGCTGCGTATCGTCAACGGGTTCAGAATGACTGACGGAGCCGTAAACGGAACCGCAATCGACGGTCTCGGGTGAGCATCGAAAGCACTATCGTCAAGCGGCCGCCCACGCATGTAGAGACCACGGCCAATCGTTGCACCTGTCGCGAAACAGTCGACCCATGCGACCGTATAGGGCCACTTCTCGCTCTCGGCACTGAGGTGGAAGAAATCATCGGTGTTCGCCATCGGCAGCGTTTCAACCTCCAGATAGCTCGATGCGATCTGCAGCAGTTTCAGCTCGAGGTCGACGATGATGCCCGTCAATCCCAGGCCACCGACCGTCGCTGCAAACAGCTCAGGCTGCTGCTCCGGCGAGACTTCGACGATTTCGCTATCAGAACGTGCAAGACGAAGCCGTCGCACATAGCGACCGAACGTTCCTGCCAGGTGATGATTCTTGCCGTGAACGTCGTTGGCGACTGCACCTCCGAGCGTCACGAACTTGGTGCCCGGCGTCACCGGCACGAACCATCCGTTGGGCACCGAAACACGCAGGAGTTCGTCGATCGTCATCCCAGCCTCGACGACAACGACGCCCCTCTGCCAATCCGCGTGAATGAAGCGATCGAGATGGACGGTTTCCAGCAACCTCCCGCCTGAGTTCAGGCAAACGTCGCCATATGAACGTCGAACTCCCACAGGAAGCGTAGTCGATGCGCCGCCGCTGAGCCTTTCGCAAGCTTGCGCAGCATTCGTAAGTCGCACCACCTCATGCAGGTTTGCCGTGAGTCGGCCCCACGCGGAAACCTGGCGCGACGCGCGTCCACCGGTCACCTGAAATCCTCAACGAATGCTCCAAGCGGAACTGAACACCACCGGACGTTCCCGATCCCGTGCACAGTGGAAATGGAGCTTCTTTGCCGTGGGTCTTGAGTCTTCTTCATGCTCATCCCCTCAGGTGAGGGCCACGCATCGTGAATGGATTAACTCAGCGATTTGGAACACTCCGCAAGTATCGCCTTAAGAAGGTTGAGCTCGTCAGAGGTGGCCACTTCGTGGTTAGAGACGACGCAGATCGGCGCTCTGTTCATGGGCAACAGCTGCGGCGGGATGCTCGGAAAGCGCAGCGTGAGCCTTAGCGTCTTATCCAGCATGTTTGATTCGCCATTATCATTACCAAGGCCAACCGTGCTGCTTGTCGGATAATAGCGTCCCCGGAACGCGGCATTGATCTCCTGGGGGTTCGTCCAATGAACCTTGCCTCTTGCGATCAAATCCGATGTCCAACGATACAAGACCTGTTCATGCACGACCCAGATTGCGTCCGACCGCAATGCGGACGGCGTTGGAGGCCAATATTGAGGAAAGCTCTCCGAAAAATACCAATCCTTCGCTCCTTCCGGCAGGGTGAAGTCGAAGACAAGCCGGGCGGTAAGTGAATCAACGAGGATGTTCTTGATCTCCTGCTCTTTTTTCTTCTCCCCTATTCTTTGCAAGGTCTGCGCAACGAGCGGGCCATCTAACTGAAGTCTCTGCAAGCGCACGACGGAATATGCATGGCCGAGCACTGTGACACAAACGAAGACGGCCACAGCCAGACGCTTCAGTTGCCCGTTCAGCTGCGTACCAAGGCCTCGTTTTGCCAAGACGCGCATCACCACGTCGATGGCCTCGACGATCACGCCAATCACCATGAACGACCTGAACAGCAGCTCGATTGACGGCCTTACGTGAATAGTTTTGACGAAAGGATAGGAGGCAACGATGAAGCACAATGTCAGGAATAGCTTCTCGAACGGCAAGCGAAAGGCATATTTGACAGCAGCAAGCGCGGCGAGCACGATCATGCTCGAAAAATAGAAGTAGCCGAGACGAACGCCGCCACCTTCGTGTATGGTCTCACCAAGCAGTATCCAACGCTGGCTGTGGTAACCGATGGCCCGGACCATCTCTGCCACCTGCCCCTCGATCATCAGCGCTGTCATTCCGAGCATTACCGCACCTGCAGCAACGCCAGCAAAAAGCATGCTCACGAGAGCGCGTCGGTCGCGTCTGTTATGCCATAACCACACTGCCGCAATCGCAAATACAATTCCGAGCAATACCGGAGCTGCGAGAACGCTGAGTCCGAGCAGGAACACGCCTGCCGCTTCCACTGCCCGGCCTTGCCCGTAAAATACGTAGTACAGTCCAGCAAACAGAAACGCGAAGCCGACGAATTCAGGGCGGAAGCCGCTGTATGCGAGCGCTCCGAACAGCAGTGCCTGAGAAACCGGCCACCAGATTGAGATCCCAAACGCCCGCTCCAGAAACCGCGCGAAGAACGTCGTCGCAATTGCGCTGCAGATCGCCCAAAGCGCTGCGAGAGCCCAGGTCGAAACTCCAAGGATTTTGGTCCATGCAGCGACGATGTAAAAGAAGAGAGGCGGATAGACGATAAAATGATCGGTTCCGGGAAAGTGCCCGAGCAACCAGGGATTAATGAGCTGACCGGACCTTCCCAGTTCGAGTCCCGCACCAAGATAGAACATGTCGTCGACGAATGGCGCCGGCAGGCCGGCAAATATCAGGCTCAGCCAAAATGCGAGATTAGCTGAGAAGCAAAGTGCAACGCGATGTTGTCGGACTGTCATCATCGGCCCAATCGTTCGTCACTTTATTGGTCTTCCTTCGCCGACGGCGGCAGGGACAAATACATGTGTCGTGGACATGCACGCCTAAGCGTTCGCCCAGACCAGCGGGAAGCTTTCGAAGCGGCCCGCCTTTATCCATCCTTTCGAGCGACTAGCGCTTTCCGCCTACTTTGGTGACGGCAGCGTCAACTGATACCGGCCAGGGTCGGGAGGGCAATGGAACGCCTATAACTGCCGCCCGCAGCCATCCACAACGATCGAGCAAAACCGCAAATCGGAAGTTGACGCCCATCAATTCTACGGCGCGCAAAGTTCGCATTAGTTGCACGAATAGCGCCGTGGATGACCTATCCGGCACCCGACGTCGCGTCTCTTGGTGACCTCATGACCCTTTCCGATTCAAGCCTGGCTCCTACCTACCCGCTGATCACGATCGCCATTCCAACGTTCAACCGGGCGACGCTGTTGAAGGGGTGCGTAGCCTCCGCATTGTCGCAGACCTATCCGCACTTGGAGGTCGTGGTGTCGAACAATGCTTCGACGGACGGCACCCTGAGCGTGCTCAGCGAGTTCGACGATGCCAGATTGCGCGTGATCACTCAGGCCACAAATATCGGCATGCACCCGAACTGGAACGCCTGCCTTGCGAACGCGAAAGGCGACTACATCGTCTTCGTTTCGGACGACGACCGGATCGCTCCCACGTTCCTGGAACAATGCACTCGTCTGATCAGACAACAGCCGCAACTTCCGATCGTCATCGCGCTGAGCAATATTCATGCAGCTGCGCTCCAACGGACAAAGCCTGCACACACCAGCCGATTTCATGACACCGGCGTCTGGAACGGAACCGAGATTCTGACGGACTTCCTGACCGACCAGACCACCGTGGCGGTCTGCAGCGTCATGATGAGAACCGACCTCTTGCGCGCACGGGGCGGATACCCGCTCGACCTGCCGCACACCGCCGACGTTGCCTGCTGGGCTCCGCTGCTGTTGCTCGGAAAGGCCGGCTTCGTCAATGAGGCTTGCGCAACCTTCACGTATCATAGCCAGTCGGCAACGGCCCGGCTGGGAGTCGAGCTACTACTGCGTGATGGGCGCGCGGTCGCCGACCTCATCGCGCAAACCGCGGAGACCCATGTCGCCGATCCACAGCAACGCAGGACAATCCAGATCGAGGCCCGGCGGCACTTTGCGCGCCGCGGGCTGACGGCCTTGTCCGATTATCGCAGCAGCGGCGGCGGGATTCAGGAACTGTTTAACGTCCTGTGGCAGTTCCGACACGATCTGTCCAATGTCAGCGTCAAGGCCGTCCTACGCTTTCTCGCCGTCGTCCTTTGCCCGCAACCGCTCGCGACTCAGCTCCGGCAGTTGAGGTACAGTATCCAGGAACGCTTGGCCTGATTGCCCGTCCGCATGACCTTTCGACGTGACGATGCCGGCTACTTCGTCCGGGAACCGACCGATATCGCGAAGATGGGCCGATCGGGATGCACACATCCCGTCACACCGCTGTTCTTATTGACAACCATCAACTTGCCCGCGAACGGCGTGCGCAAGGTTACTTGCGGGAGTCATTGATGGCCTTCAGCTCACATGAGTTCAGCCTCGCGTTCCAGCTGAGTGGACCTGGCGAACGGCGCGGGAGCCTGCCGCGACGATTGCGGAGTATGCGGCTGGCTTACTCTGATTCGTCGTCTGCCCAGTGAGACCATGCACCTATGTCCGCTTCAGTCAGTCGGTTTCTTGGCGTTCTGACAATCATGGCCATGCGGGCGAGCGTAATGGGCACCAAGTTCGCCCTTGCGATCTTCATTGCGCACTATCTCGATCTTTCATCGCTGGGCTTGTATGGGCTCGCCGTCGGCGCGATCGCGGTCGTACCGACGGTCGTCAATGCGGGAATGAATCACCTGCTGATGCGTGACGCAGTCACGACTTCCCGCGCTGAGTTGACCAACAGTCTACGCCACTACTGGGCTTTCGTGACATTGATCTACGTCGTCATGTTCACGGTCGCGGTTCTTTTCGCAAGCATGTTCGGAACGTCTTCTCTGTGGGTCCTGATTGTCGCCGTGACGTTCTTTGAGCATATCGGCAACGACGTCTTCTACCTTTTCTCCAGCATACAGCACCACTTCCTGGCCAACGCGAATGCCTTCCTTCGCGGCGCCGCCTGGATTTGCGTCTACATTCCGCTCGCGATCTGGGACCCCGATCTCAGGACGCTCTCGCACCTGTTCGGCTTCTGGTTGATCGGAAGCATGCTCTCTTTTACGCTGTTCGTATACGCGAGCTGGTCCTGGCCCTGGAAAGCATCTCTTTCCCTCCCTTTTCAACTGTCCGTCGTTACGACGACCATCCGGAAATCCTTCATCATCTACGTTACCGACCTTTGCTTCATCGCAAGCCAGTACATTGATCGATATCTCGTCACGCTGTTCCTCGGGATAAAGCTCGCCGGCGTCTATTTCCTCTTCTGGACCGTAGCCAATGCCGCTACCAGCTTTCTCGCACTGGTCCTGCAGCAGCAGCAACGTCCTCTCCTTATTCAGGCCTATCGTGTCGGAGGATCGTCCGCGCATTGCCAACTGGCCTGGCGTTTCACACAAACGACGGCGCTGGCCACGGCCGCGCTCAGCATAGCCGTCGGATCCGCTTTCCAGATTTTCCTGCCATGGCTAGGCCAGCCCTCACTCGCTGCAGACTTGCCTGCATTCTGGCTGATACTTGCCGGAATGGCCGTCCGCTACCTCGCCGACTTCGCTGCCATGGGACTGTTCACTGCGCATCACGATCGACTGATGACGCTGACAACCGTGGTATCGGTCGGCGTGTTGGTCATTGCCCAGGTGACGCTGCTGCCATTGGCAGGATTCTATGGCGCGGGAGGAGCGATGCTGATCACTTTTATCGGAATCGGGCTTTGGCGTTACCGGCTGCTGTTTGATTCCTTACTCACGAGTCCCGAGTCCCGGCAACTCGGAGCCTGATCTGCGCTCCAGAACCGGTAAGTCAAGGTCGTTCGGCGGAGGTTCAGATGAGCTACAAGGATACGCCTCTTTTCAAAGGTGCAAAGAAGCAAGTCCGGCAGGTCAGCAGACGAGTCGTTGGCTGGCATGAAGCGTTCAGCCATGAGAACGCCAGGCGCCTGCAGGCAGCGCTGGAAGGCGCGGATTACGCGGAAAAGCATATGAAGGGAGCACTTGCATCAAGTTGCAAGGAAGAAGTCCTTCTTCACAGCCTGGCGCATGCCCCGAAGGAGGGCCTGGTTCTCGAGTTCGGGGTATGGAGCGGTGCGACCATCAACGTCATTGCGGACAATGTCGGACGATCCAGGGCAGTTCATGGTTTTGATTCGTTTGAAGGCCTGCCGGAAGATTGGTTCGGCATGTACAGGAAAGGAACCTTCCATACTGGCGGGAAGCTTCCGCATGTGCGTTCCAACGTGACCCTTCACAAGGGCTGGTTCCAGGATACCCTCCCGACCTTCGCGCGCAATCACAATGAAAAGATCGCATTCCTGCACGTCGATTGCGACCTCTACTCTTCGACAAAGACCATTTTCGACGTCCTCGGCGACAGGCTCGGACCAGGGGCGGTGATCTTGTTCGACGAGTACTTCAATTATCCAGGCTGGCGCGAGCACGAATACAAGGCGTTTCAGGAGTTCGTCGCCTCTCGATCGCTCAAGTACCGCTATCTTGTCTACAACACGCAGGAGCTCAATGCTTCTGTTCAAATACTTTCGCCCGGCCTCTCAACGCCGCTATCCGACGTGGCATAGAACAGCTGCGGCGGCGTAGCGCTCAAATACACGCCTCGCCGCGTATCCGTCGACGTTACGAGGATCGCTTAAGGCGGTAAATCGCGCCCGCAGGCGCCGGTGCCGTTCGATAACGCCATCAAGATGGATGAGCGCAGTCCGTGCCTGCTGCGCTCTCCACGACCCGCCCTGCCCATCCGTCTTGGGTGCGAAACGGCATATGGCCGGGACAAGCCCGGCCATGACGATGATTCACTTGTCCGAGCGGAGCGTCGCTAACGTCGTAGCGCGTCACACAAACAAGGGGGTTACGCCGGCGAATGCGACGCACCGGGCCCCGTGGCGCCGTTGCCGGCATGTGTCTCCTGAAGCAGTTTGTCGCCGAAATAGAGAACGCGCTCGCCTTTTGCGGTCTCGTCATCGTAAAGCGCGATCGCTTCTTCCGGCAGATGCGTCAGGTCGCTTGCCCTCAAGTAGTCGCGCATGGTGGTCCCGGTACTCCGCGAGTCGACGTTTGGCGCGCCGCGGTGGGCGAGCACGTCGTCGTAGTGGACGGTGCGGAAATCGATGCTGTACCGGGCCGCGTTGGTGGTGTTCGGGACCGTCTCGTGCATCTGAGCGCCGGAGAAGATAATGGTACCGCCCGGCGGAGGCAGCAGGCGTACGGTCACCGGCTCCAGCTCCTGCTGTGCCTTCGGTTGCTCGCGCGTATCGCTTCTGACGTGCTGAGCCGCCGTCGCACGGTTGTTCGTATTCCATTCGTAGTAGTTGTAGATCTCCGAATTGTTCTTCACAGCCTCTTCGAAATAGCGCGGATAGAAGCCCAACGAGTTGTCGGGCTCGATCGGATAGATCGGCAGCCACCAGTTGAGCTGGCACATCGGCGCCGAGTACCACGTATCGCGATGCGGATGAAAGGCGTAGGCAATGCCCGAGGAAAGAAAATGCGACGGATACGCTGAACGCAAACGAGGAACGTCAAAGTACAAACTTTCCAGATCAACACCGTGCTCGCGCATGATCTGCGGTATGATCTGCTTACACTCGGGGTGATGAATGAATTGCGGCTTCAGCTTGCCAAGGATCGCCGCGACCTCCTCCGGCGTCTTCCACTTGTGAATCGTCCTGGGGTCATGAGGTGCGAATGCCTCCTCGAGCATCTGGCGCGCAAGATCGATCAACGCGCGCGTTCCCTCGGTCGGCGAACAGATGAAGATGTCTCCGGCATAGAGTCTGCTCCGCCGCTCCTCGTCCGTAATCTTGGAATCGATATACACTGAACCCATGATATCCTCCTCGGCCGGCGGGGCATGGTTGCTTGCCAGAATGGGGCTTGGTCGGATCGCAATCTGATCAATCAAGGCCAGACAGGTTTTGACGATCATCAACTTGCCGGCGCATATTTTAAGCTTGCCCACGGCTCTGATCCGTCCGGACCCAATCGTCTGCAACACCAAGCGGCCAGATCGACACTGTAAGATGCCGATCCCCTGTCATCGATGGCGTTCTGGACTTTCGCAGTGGATCGATTCGTTCAGCCGCTTGGCATCACAATGTGGCGACGACCAGGCTGGCGCACCGCGTCGCTATAAAAGGCGATGGCACGGGCAATACCGTCCGGCAAAGACGTTGTGGCACTGAAACCGAGGAGTTCGCGAGCCTTGGCTGCATCTCCGACGCGGACGATCTCCTCACCCCGCGCTCCGTCGCCAATCTGCAGAAGATGCGTTCGGCCAAGTTGTCGGCCAATTTCACGCGCTACGTCAGCAACACTGACCAACGCCCCCGATCCGAGATCGACCGTAGTTGGCACGTCCGGCACGCAAGCTGCAGCTAGCAGCCCCTCGACCACGTCGTCGAGATAGACCCAGTCGACAAGCCGTGAACCACTGCCGATGGCGATCCGTTGATTCGCCAACAGGGACAGGATCGTACTTGGCACGAATTTCCATTCCTTCTGCCCAGGCCCGAATGTCATCATGGGCCTGACGACACGCACATCCAGATCGTAAAGGTGCCGAAACATCCGGCCGTAGCCGCTTGCTGCCCATTTTGCGGCCGCATACGGCGACATCGGGGTCGGCTCCGCGCCCTCTGGCTCCTCGAGCGAAGCCGTCATGACAAACCGTTCGACCTTTGCGTCAGCGCTTGCTGCGCCGTGCAGAACATTGATCGTCGCTACGAGATCGTTGTGCACGCTTCCCGGCAACAACGAGAGTGCGCGCCCACCCTGACTATCGCTTGCGAGATGAAACACGACCGCCGGCCGAAAAGAGGAGAACAGCCGATTTACGAATTCAGCGTCGGCAGCGTCGCCGTGCGCCCAATGGATGTTCTCGGCATCGGCTTCGGGCGACTTCCGGCACACCGCACAAACCCTGGACCCGCCTGCCGCAAGACGGGTCGCAAGGGGACGGCCTAGAAAGCCGCTCGCGCCGACGACGAGGATATTCTTTCCCTTAATCGCAACGAGATCGTGCATTCAGCGCTCTTGATCTTTCACAGGCTGCTTCGAAGGAAGACCACTCGGATGCATTCGCCTGACGGTAGCAGATTCGAGCCGCTCGAACCCTCCCGCATCGAGCCGCAGGCGCTCACGATCGCGGAACGAACCCGCCCGCCGCATCAGTCGGTGAAACGCGGCCGCGTCCGGAGGAAGGCCGCAAGACAGAGCTTCGAGCGCCAGCGCATTGGGAGAAACACATCGGTCGCGCCGGCAGCTCCACTTCATCAATCTCCATGTCGCTCGAGTCGTCAGGCGGATTGATGGTCCCTGTATCCATCCTTTCTTTGCCGCGCCACGAACAAGCTCACCGGGTCCTCGTACCCGGCCATCAACTCGGACTTCTGTTGATGGCCCATCGACGCTCTCGCGATTTCCGGCCCGACAATAATCGTCAGACCAAGCAGAATGCCGCCGACCAGGGCCAGGATAATGAGATGCGGGACCTGCGGAAAAACAGGATCCGTCGGAGCGATTGGCCTTTGGACGACCCTCAGGCTCGAGAGCTGGGTCTTCTTGGCAACCTCGGCATTGATCTGTTCCTCGAGCATCCGATTTGCATAATGCGCGGCGGCCTGCGACGCCGCGGTGAGGATGCGCTTCAACCTGCCATACTCAGCTTCCTTCGAGGAGAGCGATGCCAGGTCCGCGTTCACGTTCTCGAGCTCCGTGCCAAGTTGGTTCAACAGCTCTGTCGCACCATTGAGATCGGCGCTGACCTTCATGAGCGTGGCCATGTTGTCCTGATAGACCTTCACCAGAAGCAACGGAGGCGTTTCTTCGAGCTCCTGCCTTGTCGCGGCTTCAGTCGGTCGTCGCGGATCCTGACCGCCAAGCGTCCCGACGATGCGAGTAACGGTTCTGGAGCTCGTGACCGGCTTGAGCACCTGCAGCTGGTCGACGATCGCCTGCTTCTGTCCTTTTCGTTCCTCGATAAGCCCTCGCGTCGTCGACATCTGGGTCGCCAGTTCGTTGGCCCGCCTGAGCAGGAGCTGCCGCTGTTCGTCGACCGCGTAGATCTGCGCATTAACCGAGAAGTTCTCCAGATTCGAAGCCGCCGTTACAGCCTCTTCCTCGAGGCGTTTCATTTGCTGGTAGAAGAATTCCTGCGCTCCCGGCACTTGAACGTCAGCGGTATGGATTGCCACCAGCGCATTGGCGAGTTCGTCCAGGAAACTTGCGGCGACGACCGGATTTTTGTGACGGAACGTTATTTTCAGAAGGTCAGATCTGCCCTCCTGCTTCGCAATGACACGATCCCGCAAGCTAAAAATGGCACCCTGTTCACGCTCAATAGCCGCCGTCGCTTCGTCCTTTTCCTTGCCGGACTCCTCAGCGGAATCCGCCGCTTCCGACTTGGGAAACAACCGATCGTAGCCAGTGTTCTTCACCGCCTCCTGCATCACGTGATCGATCTTGGCGATACGCGACAGGGATTCCATCCGGCTTTGAAGGTCAACGCCTTCTCCAAAAGAGACATTAGCGGTGCCCGAACGCTCCTTGATACCCTGCCCTGCGCGCAGAAGCACATAGGCCTCGTAGCGTTGCCCGACCAGCGTGTAGTAACCGAAGGCCGCCGCGGAGGTTAGAAGCAGACAAAGGTACAGGATCCATTGCCGGCGCCACAAGAGACCGAAAGTGTTGGCGAATATGGAGCTTATGCTGCGTTCCACTATCAACTCCGCTTGTTGGTACCTGTGTTAGCTCCAGCGTCTCGGCGCGCCGATGATGCTGCGATCGATGCTTCTTGCCACCAGCGGAAACGAATGCTTTTCGCCCGGGAACATGCGTCTAACCCGCTCGCGTTGCAGCGATTCGCTTGTACGCCAGGCGCAGCAGCGCGTGTTGACGTCCGTCAACTCGGATTTGGATCAATCACCTATATCCGTCTCTAACTGCCGCATTTCCTGGCAGGAGGCTCTGGCAGGCTGCCGAGGCCCTCTTCGAGGGACCTAAGCGCAAACCGTCCGTCGGGTGAGGTGGGAGAGGTTCGGTTGTGCAAAGCCTGACTGCAAGCAGGGAAGCGCCATACGTTGTTCCCGTATCGATAGCGATCCAGGATCTGTTCTTCCTGGCGACCTGCCTGGGGCTCGTATTCCTGAATCTGCTGACGTTCGCTTACCACCTGACCGGCTCGACGCTATTCAATACGCTCAGCAACGCTGTGAGCCTGCTGCTGATTTCATACTCGGTCTATGTTATATTTGTAGGCAGGGAAGACAGCGGCTTTTACAAGGTTCTTTTGGTGCTCGCCTGTGTTTTCGTCGGCGCGAGTTATCTGGCGAACTACGGGAGCTTCGAGACATCCGCCGCGATCAAGTACTTGTCGCTCTTTACATTCTACGTCGCGGGCCGAAGCGCTCCAGGACGTCTGCGGCCAGCTGAGAAGTGGTGCATCTACGCGCTCGCCGTTCTGCCATTCTTATTCAAACTGGTGGGCCAGACTAAAATCTTCGTAGGCTTCGAGTTTCCCGACGTGTTCGCCTACTTCCCGAACACGAATACGGCAGCGCTTTACTTTGCTGCTTTGTGTTTTTGCCTGTCGCCGTGGTTCGGCAACAAGATCCTGATACTGCAGTTCATCAACGCTGCGGTGATGAACAGAGCGGGCGCTGCCCTGGCCACCATCCTTGCCATCGGCATGTGGTCCTTCTTCCCGTTGAGACGAGAAGTGTTCCTCGTCCTATTTGCCCTGGCGATCGCCGGCTCTATTGCCTTCGCGCTTGGAGCAATGGATCGACTGCTGACGGGCCTGGAAAGCATGGCTTTGATCTGGAGCCTGAACCCCAGCACGGTCGCCCGCCTCACGTACAAGCAACTGATCGACTTGACCGGAACGACCGACCTCTCGGCTTTCTTCCGTATCATTCATTGGACGAACATATGGGAGTACTACACTGCGCAAGGGCTCGGAACCTTCTTGTTCGGTTATGGCGCAAACCAGTCTGCTCTCATCGCTTACATACCCATGCCGCCGCACAACGACTACTTGCGGGTCATGGTGGAATACGGGTTTTTCAGCTTTCTGATATTCGTCGTCTTCGTGATCAGCATCGTCATGTCGCTGAAGATGCAGGCTGCGAAGATCCTCTACACTGTGCTGCTCATCTATTTCTTCTCTGAGAACTTATTGGACAACTTTACATCGATGGCACTGTTTTTCTCGTATGCCGGTCGGTTTACGTCCGGGCGATCGTCGGACACGGGTGCGCGTAGCCCGCGTTTCGCCAACTGAACAGGGGACTTCAATGGACTTCTCGACCTCTAACGTAATCAAACAGAACACCCTTGGGCAGAGCGAAGGATTCCCTGTCGGCGTGCCCAAGACGTACAGCTGGTACAAGGGGTGGGACGGCCGAGGGATGCAAGCACCGCCTGCCGATTTCACCGCCGTCGAAGGTTGGGGCGCAATCTACCAGCAGGCGGGGGCACCGGCGTATTCGAACCCGGCCGCATCCGTCGAGGTCGCCAACGCGAAGACGTACATCCACCTGAAAGCGACTGGCCAATGGGTCCTGGTGCAAGACCAGTCAAGCAGCTCGCTCACAGGCGGCCATTTCGTCCCCGACTTCGTGGGAAATGCTGGGCATGAGATGAAGGTGACGTCACTCGCGGGCGGGGGCGCAACGTTCGCCGCTCCTCCGAGCGGGCATAATGATCACTTCTGGTATCAGTCGCGAGGAACCTACGCGGCCGGGACGATCGACAGCGTCTATGTTCAGATGGACATGAGGGTGACCGATCCGAACTTGAACCTGGTTGCGATCGTCGGTGCCGACTGGTGGCGCGACGCGCACGCCCCCTACCTTGACGACCACAGCAACAACCCAGCCGCCGGCAGCAGCAACTGGGTCAAGCTTTCGACGGAATGGAAGACCCTTGGCTATTACTCGATGAGCGCCGCAGAGCTTCAGAAGGATCTGCCGCCGTCGTTGCGCGGAGCTGCAACATCGACGCCGCCGATCGGCTCCAAGGCAGACAAGACGCCTCCTACGCCGCCCACGATTAGCGGCTTTGCGCTGGATGCCGGAGCGGCCGGGGCAACAAAGGCGAGCGCCTTGAAATTGTCTGGGACAGCGGAGGCCGACAGCACCGTCACCCTGTTTGATGGGTCGACACAGCTCGGTACGGCGCGTGCGAATGCGAGCGGTACCTGGACTATCACGACAGCTCAGTTGTCCAATACGACGTATAATTTTACGGCGACCGCCACGGACGCTGCCGGCAATACCAGTCCGACGTCATCACCATTGGATGTCGAGCTGGATGCGGTGAGAGCATCGTCGTCTCCATCGTCGCCGTCGCCGAATGATGCCCCCGGTTCGATGAAAAAGTCGTCTGACGCAACATCCGCGACGGCGGTTCAGTGGGCGAGCCTCGGCGACAACAACGGCGTCCATCAGCCCGGCCCGACCGCTGCGACGCACAGCTACCAGCTCGCCCTCAGACCCGATTCGACAGGCCCGATCCCACCAATGGAGCTTTTGACCAGCGAGTCCTTCATCTCACTGGCTTTGCTTTTTGGAGCGATCGCCAAAATGACTCGAAATGGCTCGTCCGACCGCAAGAGAGGCGAGAGCCGCAATCATAAGCGCAAGTGATTCTTAGGGGCAGAAGACATTCTGCCGGCCGCGCTTATTGAGGGTCGTCAACTTAGCCGCGCACGCCGCGGCTACCTTTGCGAACGCATCCAATCCGATTTTGGAAATGCAAAGGACTCGCCATGCACGGAACTGTCTCACTTGTCCGATCTGACGGCGACCAGATAAGGCCCGACCTGCTAGAGCTGCTCGCATGCCCAAAATGCCGTGCAGCGCTGACGCAAGGTTCGGGGGGACTGCGATGCACCGGCTGCGCCGCTCCTTACGAGATCAAGCAGGGCATCCCGGTTCTCGTTCCTGATGACGTCAACACAGTCCATCTGGAGGAAGAACAGAATCTTGCGCTGATGATGAAGTCGAGAGCGCACCATCCGGAAGAGCAATTCAATCTCGGCCAGTGGAGCCTTTCCAAGCGCGAGTTCTGGGCCATGGTACGCTCGGTCGCGACCGACTCTCCGCCCAAGCGCTTCGCCAATATTGGCTGCGGCTTTGACCCGAGCTGCGCTGAATTTGAACGCTTGGGCCACACGTTCGTCAATCTGGATCTGGTTTTCGACATGCTCGCGCACCTAAAGAAGGACTGCGGGGCAGCGTCTTGCGTCAATGGCGATGTAAACCGCATACCGCTCCAGACCGGCGCGTTCGACTATGTCGTCTCTATCGATTTAATACATCACGAATGCGAGCGACTTCCCGAACTGCTTGCTTCGTTTCGGGACCTGCTAAAGCCGAAGGGTATTTTGTTTCTGGAGGATCCCAACGCCTGGGGTCTCTTCCAAATGGCGAAATCGATCTTCATGCCGCGCTTCGCCTATCGTTCATTGCGATCCGCCTATCACACGTTGAAGCGTTCGGCCCACCGTCCAGCCGACTATGAGTTTCCCACCAACGTGTGGCGCGTGATGGCCATGCTTCGCGAACTCGGCTTCGAGGACATCAAGTGCTATCCGCATACTGCGTATCCAACCGTCAGCGAGCGTAGCCATCGAATTTACCGCGCACTCAGCGGCTCGGAATACGTACGCAAATACCACAATTATCACTACATGCTGAGCGCCGTGCGTAGCTGAAAAGGATAGGTCATCCTCGGGCTGCTCGTGTCGCGCGAATGCGGCATTGCGGTCAGCCACCTTTAATTCGGTGATTTCTGGAATCTGCCGCAAGCTAAGCATGGTGATACCGCGCCGCCGTGTTCGCGGCTAAATATTTTGGCCCCACGCTTTTATTTTCGCGGCTCAACCACGCGAATCACCTAAAATAATTCCGTAGATACCGTTGCTCATGATGGCAATGAGAGACGTTCGTGCTTGAAAATGGCTGCGGACGTTTTGCCGCGGGCACCAAGATGCTTTTGAACACAAAGGATTTTGCCGGCTGTTCTGCCGGCATTTTGTGCTTCACGCGCGAATATAAGATCGCAAACACATTAGCGACAAATTGCGTTGTCAGCGTCCCGCCCGCCTTCGCAGCACGACAGAACTGACGATGCGCCATGTGCAGACAAAGCTCGGCACTTGGGGAATGGCGAAACCAGAAGGGGACTGCTTCTAATGGCAATTTCACTATCGGAAATCATCAAGCAAAATACTCGCAACTTGAGCGAGGGCTTTCCGGAGGGCGTGCCGCAGAGTTGGGATTGGTACAAGGGGTGGGAGGATTACGGCATTCAGGCACCGCCCTCAAACTTCACCGCCGTTGAGGGATGGGGAGCGGTTTATCATCAGGAGGGAACGGCGCCGACCAATCCAAACGCAAACGTCGAAGTTGCCAACTCCAAGACGTACGTTCATCTCAAAGAGACGAACCAATGGGTTCTGGTCCAAGACCAGTCAAAGCTTCCGATAGCCGGTGCCCATTTCGTCCCCGACTTCGCGGGGAACGCTGGAAAGGAAATGGATATAACGACTCTGTCGAATGGAGTTGCATCTTTCGACGCACCTCCCGACGGGTACAATGACCATTTCTGGTATCAGTCGCGAGGTACCTATCTGGCCGGGACGGTCGATGGCGTCTACGTCCAGATGGATATGAGGGTGACGGAAGCGAATGCGAACGTGGTCGCCATGGTCGGTGCCGACTGGTGGCGCAATTCCACCGCCCCTTATCTCGACGATCACAGCAACAATCCGGTCGCCGGCAATAGCAACTGGGTCGAGCTTTCGACGCAATGGAGAACACTCGGCTACTACTCCATGAGCAATTCGGAGTTTCAGAACAATCTGCCGCCTCCGTTGCAGGGCAGTGTCGGCAATCCCCCGTCCGATCCGGATACCACGGCTCCCGCCACGCCTACCATCACCGGGTTCTCGCCTGACACAGAAACAGTTGGCGATGGTGTCACCAGCGCGAACCGCCTGACTTTGTCCGGAAAGGCCGAGCCCGAGAGCGTCGTCAAGATTTTCGATGGCTCAAGTCAGATCGGCACCGCAACGGCCAACAAGAGCGGGACTTGGAGCTTTGCGACCGCACAGTTGTCGAATGCTACGCACAGCTTCAGGGCCACGGCCACGGACGCCGCCGGCAACACGAGCGCAGCGTCGGCGCGGCTCAATGTGCAGGTGCAGGCCACAAGCACACCCCCACCAAGCAACGGCAATCTCCTGGTCAACGGTTCATTCGAGGCGACAACGGTCGCTGCTGGTGAATGGTCCGGCTCGCAAACCCTTCCGGGCTGGACGGCACTCTCCGGCAGCAGGATCGAGCTGTGGAATAACCACGTTGGCGTACGCGCCACCGACGGCTCCAACTTCGGCGAATTGGATTTCGGCGGCGCCGAAGACGGTTTCTATCAAACCGTCAAGACCGTCGCGGGACAAAGCTACGATCTTTCCTTTGATTCCCGCTCCAGGCCAGGCTTCGGTGCTGCGACATCCACGATTGAGGTCTGGTGGAACGACAAGCTGATCGCGAGCGTGCCACCTGGCAGCAACTGGTCGACGTACAGCTTCAAGGTCACCGGCACCGGAGGGCAAGACAAGCTCACCTTCCGCGAAGCAGATGGCCAAAGCCGCGACGGCCTGGGCGCGCTCTATGATAATGTCAGCCTGACCGCCGCAAAGACGCCCGAGCCGCCGACGAACGGCTCGAACCTTCTCCAGAACGGCTCATTCGAAGCAACGACCGTGGCAGCCCATCAGTGGGACGGGTTCAACTCGCTCCCCGGCTGGACCGCCGTTGCGGGCGGCATGATCGAGCTCTGGAACAACGTCAACGGTGTGCGCGCCACCGATGGATCGAACTTCGGCGAGCTCGACGTCGTCGGTGCAAGGGACGGCCTGTATCAAACGGTGCAGACCAACTCGGGCCAGCGGTATGAGCTCTCCTTCGATGCGAGATCACGTCCGGATTCGCCTCCCGCGACCGGCACGATCGAAGTCTTATGGAACGATACCGTGGTCGCGCGAGTGCCTCCCGGCGGCGAGTGGGAGACCTACAATTTCACCGTGACCGGCACCGGTGGTCAGGATCGTCTGACTTTCCGCGAAGCGCAAGGCCAGAGCGGGGACGGGCACGGCGCGCTGTATGACAACGTCAGCCTGGTCGCGGTGAGTTCAACCAACAGTGCGACTTCGAGTGCCGTCGCCCAGATGGACCGCGCCCTTGACATGATGACGCAATATTCTGCCACAACTCTCGCGGCATCAAACAGTGCGCCGAACGGCGTATTCAACCAGGCCGGAAGTCAGGACAGCCTCACCCCGACACTGACGCAAACGCATCAGCTCACCTAAGTTGATCGCGACCTCAACCGGGACGAAGCTTCAGCGTTCTTTGAAGGGCGCGAGTTAGCAAGATTCCCGCACAGACCGCGAGAACATCCACAACGAGATCCTGCCAGCGCGCATGCCGCGTTGGCAGGAACAGTTGGGTGATTTCGATCGCGAAACAGAAGCAGGTCAGCCCGATGAGCAACGCCATCGTCTGCTGCCGATAGGCAATCGCAAAGGCCACCCCAAGTGCGCCAAAGGCCAGGATGTGCTCGGCATAGTGCCCGCGCACGACAATCGGCCTTGCGCCGGCGGGAACGACGGTCACGAACAACAAGCCGAGCAGGATTCCCCAAGCCGCCCATTTCGCGAGCACGTTTATGACATTCGGCAAGTTGAAGACCTTTGTCGCTGCATACCGTTCACCTGTCGCATATTGCGACGCACCCGCCAAGCCGCAACGCATCAAACGGCTTTGGCCTGTGAAGGAGCTTCCGCATGATTGTGGAATCGCATAGGGCCGAAGCTCGATCGACAGACTCACGACTGAACCTACCCAGACGGTCGAGGGACACGACTGGCAGATGATACGTCTTTGAAAGGCCAAGGATGCTGCAGCATTTTTCCCGAAGGACAAAGTCGGACGACTTCCGGACACGCTCTGCTGAACGCGACGAGCTCAGCGACAGGAAGACGATTGCCGCGGTCGGCAAGGCGATAGATGAGGCGATCTCAACGCTGAAGGCGGAAGAGGACGGACTCAGTCGGCGCTTTGATGAAGCCCGCGACAGGGCCTCGGTTGCGATCGGCACCGAGCATGACGAGTATCTTTCGCGCGAACCGGCCATGCGCGCGGATTTGCGGCGACTCGAAGAACAAATGAGCCGCGCGACAGCCAGGTTAAGGGCACTGCACGGCACAATCGCGGATTTACAGTCGCTGCGCGCAGTGTTTCATTCCAAATTCGACGCTTCAGTCTGAGCGCGAAAGGGGTCCTGAACCACGGATCCTGAACGCCAGTGGACGACTTTGTTCGGAGTTGTCGGCTACGTCACGGTTGACCGTCCTGTGGCGTTGGCAAGTTTACTTTACTCCGGCTTGATTCCCACACCCTCCAGGAACTGGACGAACAACGGCGTCTGCTCGGCGAAAAGCTTTTGCGCCTCGTCGTGCGGGATTGGGGGATTGAGGAAGAACTGGTCCATCGTCTGTTTGACCTTCGGATCGTTCGCGCCGGCAACGATGACGCCGGAGAGCTTCTTGATGATGTCCGGCGGCGTTCCGACAGGCAGCGCAAAGCAGGTGAAGCCGCGCAGCTCGTAGAGTTTCGACTTGGCGCCTTGTTCAATCATCGTCGGGACATCGGGCAGCACGGGCAGACGTTGCAGTCCGGTCGTGGCCAATGTTTTGGCGCGGCCACTCTGCAACACTGGCAACGCCGCATTGTAGCTGCCCACCGCGGCATCCAGCGACTGGCCGCCCACGTCGGCCCACATCGGCGTCTCGCCTCGATAATGCACGGGCTCGATGTTCAATCCATATTGCTTGTTGAGTTCGACGGCGAGCAGGTGGGCAGCGGACCCGAGCGCCCAGCTGCCCAGACTCACCTTCTCATTCTTCTTCGCATACGCGACGAACTCCTTCAAATTGCCCGCACCGGTCTTCTCGCTCGCCGCCATCACCAGCCCGATCTGGGTCATCAGCGATGCGAGCACGAAGTCCTTATCGGCGTCATAGGGCAGGTTCTTCACCATCACCCGGTTCTGAATCATCGTCGCCGCGATGGTGACCATGAGCGTATAGCCGTCAGGCGGAGAGCGCTTCACCTCGACCGCGCCAAGAATGCCGCCGGCTCCACCCTTGTTTTCAACGACCACCGGCTGACCTAGCTGTCGCGCGATGTACTCGCCATAGGTCCGGGCGATGATGTCGGCCTGCCCGCCGGCGGGATAACCGACAACGATGCGGATTGGCTTGTTCGGATAGGCTTCAGCCGATACCTCGACGGTGAACGCCGGCAGCGCCGCGGCTGCCGCACCCGCAGCGAGAAATGTTCGACGATCCATCCCCAATCTCCTCCCGTTCTCTCCGACTATTCTTTGCGCTGCCTGTATGTCTTTCTCTCGCTTCGCGCTCAGGCCGATTGCGAAAGCTCCTCGAGGATCGCAGCTGTGTGCTCTCCCAGCCGCGGCGCGTGCCGGGGTCGGGATCGCGCCTCGCCTGTCCAGCGGAATCCTTCGTTGAGGATGCGCGCCGATGTGCTCCGACCGAGCGGATGCGCTTCCAGCTCGGAATCTACGCGTCCGCTCTGCACGTAGTGGCCGTCGAGATAGGAGGGCACCGTCTGGACCATGGACGCTGGTACACCTGCCGCCGCGAGTCGCTCCTCCCAGACAACAGCTCTCTCGGTTGCGAACGCCTTCACAAGCTCGTCGCGCAGTGCCTTGTTGTTGAGGTCGGACAAAAACCCGTCCGGCGAGCTGGGCAACTTCGGCAGAAGTTCCCTGTTGGTGAGAATATCCGGCCGATCAAGAACGCGGCAAAGGATCTGAAATTGGCGCAGCGTGTTCGCAGCCGTGGAAATCCAACCATCGGCGGTCGGGAATGTATCGGCGCCCGGACTGCCGACGAAGCCTTGATTGCCAACGCGGCGCGGCGCGATCCCGGCCAGCCAGTAATTCGCCACGGCACCAACCATCAACTGCGCCGACGCATCAACCATGGAGACATCGAGCACGATTGGAGACAGATCTCCCCTCGCGCGTCGCAGCAATGCTGCCAACATCGCGTTTGCTGCCATCATTCCCGTGCCGATGTCGATCATCGGGAAGCCCACCTTCATCGGCGGCGCTTCCGGATTGTCACCTTGTAACAACATCATTCCGGTGGCGGCCTGAATGACATGGTCATAGGCCGGCCGAGACGCATTCGGGCCGACCTGTCCCCATCCGGAGATGGAGCAATAAATCAATGTCGGCTTGATTGCGTGCAGTCGCTCAGGCGTCAGTCCAAGCTTTGCCGCCTTTCCCGGTCGAAAATTCTCGACGAACACGTCAGCCGTCGCCACCAGCTTTTCCACCGTTCGACGGCCTTCGTCGGTCTTCAGGTCCAGTACGATCGAGCGCTTGCCTGCATTGAGAGCGACGAAGCCAGGCGCCATTCCTTTCAGTTCGGGCTGCAAGGAGAGGCCGCGCGTCTGATCGCCCTGCCCCGGTTTTTCGATCTTGATAACGTCGGCGCCCAACATGCACAGCTGATGGGTCGAAAACGGACCAGCCAAGACATGCGTAAGGTCGATGACACGGATACCCTCCAGGGGGCGCATGAGGTTCTTTCCTACTCAGACCGCAAACTTTAACCCGGCCTCGACTATTGAGGCTCGATTCCAAACTTCTTTGCCTCGCGGGTGAAGTCGACGAGTTCCTGCTCCAGCCTGGCAGGAACGTCATCCAGTGCCCCCTCATAGGGCGAGATGCGAAGCTTGCGGAATTCCTCCTGCATCGAAGGAAGACGCAACACATCAGCCAATGCGGACTTGAGCTTGTCGATCACCGCAGGCGGCGTCTCCGACCTGACGAACAGTCCAAACCAGGTCTGCGCGTCGATTGCGGGATAGCCGAGCTCCGCGAATGTCGGAACATCCGGCAAGAACTCGACGCGCTTCTTGCTGGTGATGGCCAGAACATTGAGCTTGTCGGGATTGGCGTAAATCAGCGGCGCGGCCTGGGTCGGCAGCGAGAAATCCACGTCGCCGGTCATGACGGCCTGCACGGCTTCCGCGCCACCCTTATAATTTATGAGCGCCCAATCGATACCCGCAGCCTGCTTCAGCCTGGAGCCGATGACGGTTGCAACACCGTCACCCGTCCCCGAACAGTTCAGTTCAGCCGGATTCGCCTTCCCGTAAACGACCAGATCCGGAAGCGAAGAGAATTTCTTCGATGCGATCAATACCATGGCGCTCTGACCGAGCATGGCGACTGGCTTGAAGTCGGGCAACGAATAGCCCGGCTGCCTGAGCAAATACACGTTCGTGGCGAGAGAGCTCAATTGGAAGAGCACCGTGTAGCCGTCCGCCGGCGCGCTCTTCACAGCCTGGGTTCCGATGACGGTCGCGGCACCAGGCTTGTTCTCGACGACGATAGCCTGATCGATGACTTTGCCCAGCTCGGTCGCAAGCTTTCTGCTCATCGCGTCGGTGATAGCACCGGGCGGAAACGGCACGATGATCCGGATTGGACGGGCCGGATAAGCGTCGGCGGCGGATGCTGTGCCCCCGGCCGGGAACGCGCCGAGCAACACGCCAACGGCGCAGATCCACCCAAACGTCCGATCGCGAAGATGCATGGTTTGACGAGCTTTCCTTGGCGTTTCCACAGCTTGATCGTCCTTTTTCGGTCCAGAGCGTGGGCCTTGCGCATTGTTCGACCTAGCAAAACGCAGCCATCAAGTTAATCTGTTGGCCGGTGATATCTCCATTAGGATAACTTATGAATTTGTCGCTTCGTCAGTTGCAGATCCTCGTTCATGTGCATCGCGCCGGCAATCTTACGCGCGCGGCCACACAGCTTGGATTGACACAGGCTGCCGTCAGTTTGCAGCTCCAGCAGCTTGAGAAGGCTTTCGGCCTGCGCCTGTTCGACCGAACCACCCGCGAGCTTGTGCCAACTGGTGCGGGTGTGCAGGCAACTGCTGCGGCCGAGCAAATTCTCGCCGCCACGGACAATCTCACCAATCAGATGCGCAATCTCAATGGCGTGAACACCGGCAAGCTGGCGATGGCCGTCTCGGCCGGGTTTGCATCGACATTCATGCCGCCGATCCTCTGCCAGTTCAGGAAGGATCATCCCGGAGTCGACATCGTGCTCTATGACGTGTCCGCGAGCCAGCTCGTCGACAAGCTCCTGACCACCGATGCGGAATTTGCGATCGGAAGCGTGCAGGGACCGATACCGGACGTCACGATCGAACGGATCTTGAAAGGCCGCATCAGCGCCATAGGAGTTGCCAAAGGATCATTTGGCACAAAGAAGCAGATCTCCTGGAATGATCTGCCGTCGTTCGCAACCATCTGCATGCGCCAGGACAACATGGTCAGGGCGGATATCGATACAGCGCTGGCGAAGTCGAGCAAGAGGTTCGACCCGACATTCGAAGTATCGTTGTTTAATACCGCTATGTCGATGACGGCGTCCGGCATCGGGCTCACGATTCTGCCCGACTACCTCCTGGTTCGTCAGCAGTTTCCCACATTGACCGCGAAACCGCTGGTGGGTCCGGCCATAGAGTATCAAATGTCTCTCATCCGGAAGGTCGGCCGCACCCTGTCGCCGGCTGCCGCGAAATTTGTCGGCCTTGTGCGTGCGCAGCTTGGCCGGATATCCGGATCGAAACGACTTATCGACGACGCTTGATCGACCGCGCGGCCTCCCGCGCGCGACCGCTTTCCGGATATTTCCTCGCTCGGTCCGGGACGAAGTCCAATGCGTAGTTGAGGAAGCTCTCCACCGCCGGTGAGAGTGATGCCCCCGGCCGTACGAACGCCGCGATGCTCCATCTTACGGTGGGTTGCTCGAGCGGCAGAAACTGCAGCCCGAAGCCGCGCACGAGTGGCTCCGCCATGGAGGGACAGATCACGGCACCTTGCCTCACCCGCAGCATGGACAAGGCGGTATTCACCCGATGCACGGACACCATCTGCCTTGGGTGATGCCGAGATGGAACGTTGGCCAGCACATTGATCGCAATGTTGGGCATGTAGTTGATCAGCGGTCGATCGCGCAAGCCTCTCCAGCTGACCGCTTCGCCTTCTGTCAGCGGGTCGTCGGCCCGCAAAGCTACCCAGAGCGGATCAGCACACATAAAGTGCACGTCGACCGTCTCGTCGGTCACGACCCCCGCAGGCCCGAAACCGATATCGGTGCTGGCGTTGTCCAAACCTGCAAGCACCTGCTGAATCGGCACGTCATCGAACCGCACATCTACGCCTGGGTAACGACTGCTGTAGCTGGCAATGAGCTCAGGCAGCAGCGTGCAGGATAGTGTCTCGGGCGCCGCCACCCGCACCAGCCCGCGACGGAGATCCTTGAGGTTGGTCAGTCCCTCCAGCGCCTCGTCCAGGTTGGAGAGCACACGCCGCACCAGCGGCTCGAACACCTCACCGACCGCGGAGGCGGACACCCTTCGGGTGCTGCGATCCAGCAGGCGCACGCCGAGGCGGCTCTCGAGCTCCTTGATGAGCCCGCTGAGTGCCGCTTGGGACAGATGCATGGCTTTGGCCGCCTCCGAAAAGCTGGAGGCATCCAGCACGGCAACGAAAGCGCGCAACTGCCGCAGTGTCACATCCATCGCCATCCTCAGTCTCTAATTACCCTGGCGACATTCATAGGGTAAGCCGATTAATATGTCGAAAAATACACATTGTCCTATAGGGATCGCATATCTATCGTCGCCCGTCAGAGGATAACGCGCCATTAGCCGGCAGCGTGACCGCGCTGCAGCTCCGATGAAAGCAGGCGCGGCCGACTGCGTCCGAAAGGGCACCCGGCTCTCGGCCCCGGGGAGGCTATTCATGAAGGTCACACGCCGAACTTTACTGGGCACTCTTGCCGCCAGCCTCTGCGCAGGTTCATCGTTGCGGGCATTCGCGCAGGACGATTGGCCTTCGCATCTCGTGCGGCTTGTCTCGCCCTACGCCGCCGGCGGAGCAAGCGACATCTCGCTGCGGATCCTCGCCGAGCAGTTGGGGCGCGGTCTTGCTCAGCAGTTCATCGTCGAGAACAAGCCGGGTGCGGGGACGCGCGTCGCCACCGAATTCGCAGCGCGCGCCGCGCCGGACGGATACACGTTCCTCTATGCGGCCGCGCCGTACGCGACGGCCGAAGCCCTGTTCGGGAAATTGAATTACGATCGCAAGGACCTGCAGCCGGTGGCAATGGCCGTCGTTGCGCCGCTATTTTTGATCGTCAACGCGCAGGCCAGCTTCAAGACCGTTCAAGAGCTGATTGCCTACGGTAA
Organism: Bradyrhizobium sp. LHD-71; assembly: GCF_031157255.1. Lineage (GTDB taxonomy): Bacteria > Pseudomonadota > Alphaproteobacteria > Rhizobiales > Xanthobacteraceae > P52-10. Next base: position 190,164 of record NZ_JAVIFX010000007.1, read on the forward strand.
ATCACGGCCCGACGGCCTCACCTTCGCCTCTCCCGGTGCTGGTTCTCAGCCTCACCTCGCAGCCGAACTATTGTTTAGAGGCGCAGGAGTCAAAGGCCTCAACGTCCCCTTCCGCGGCGATGCTCCGGCTTATACCGAACTGCTCGCCGGGCGCGTCGATGCGACCCTGACCGCAATCAGCACAGCCTTGCCGCACATCGAGAGCGGCAAGTTGCGCGTGCTCGGCGTGGCCTCTGCCAATCGGAGCCCGATCTATCCGCAGGCTCAAACCTTGCGGGAGCAAGGCCTGCCCAGCGTGATCGCCTCCGGCTGGTATGGTTTTATGGCTCCGGCTGCGACGCCCCGAACGATCGTCGATCGGCTGCAGACGGAGATCAATCGCGCGACTGCCGATCCCGAGGTCAAACGGAAGCTGCTCGTCCAGGGTCTGGAAGCGCGCGGCAGCACAGCCGCCGAGTTCGGCAAGTTCATCGACGACGAGACGCGCAAGTGGAGCGAATTGATCCGTGAGGCGAGCCTCAAAGGCGAATAGCAATCGAAACTATTTCTTCTTCATCGATTCGAATTCGTGCCAATCGAGCGCGACCACAGTGGCCCGTCCGGAGGGATGATCTTGCAATGCGGGTGACCTCGAACTAGTTGCGAAGAAGAGGGTGTGGCGAACTAGCGACTTTATATGGCTCCCTCGGCAGGAGGGATCATGAATCTCGTGCCTGAAATCAGAGAGCTGACGACACCTCAGCGAAAAGTCGTGGTGGCAAGCTTTCTCGGCTGGACCCTCGACGCCTTCGATTTCTTCATCCTTGTGTTCGTTCTCAACGACATCGCCCAGGAGTTCGGAACGGACGTCAAGTCGGTTACGGTCGCGATCCTGCTGACTCTCGCGATGCGGCCGGTCGGAGCACTGCTCTTCGGGCTCGCGGCCGATCGCTTCGGACGACGCCCCACCTTGATGGCCAATGTGCTTCTCTATTCGGTGCTTGAGTTCGCATCAGGGTTCGCCCCGTCGCTCACTGCACTTCTCGTGCTGCGCGCTCTCTATGGCGTGGCCATGGGTGGCGAGTGGGGCGTTGGCGCCTCGCTCACCATGGAAACCGTCCCGGAAAAGGCACGGGGAATAGTCTCGGGCATCCTGCAGGCCGGTTACCCGACCGGGTATCTTCTCGCTTCGATCGTTTTCTTTGTGCTCTATCCGTATATCGGCTGGCGCGGAATGTTCATGGTCGGGGCCCTGCCCGCATTGCTCGTCTTTTACATTCGCCGGCATATCGAGGAATCACCCGCGTTCGTGGCGCGGCAGCAAGCGGTCGTTCGTACCGGCATCGTCGATGCGATTCGCGGCAATGTCGGCCTGTTCGTATGGGCGGTCGTCCTCATGACGGCCTTCAACTTCTTCAGCCATGGCACCCAGGATATCTACCCGACCTTCCTTGAGACGCAGCGCGGATTGTCGAGCCATACGGTCGGCGCGATCGCTATCGTCTACAACATCGGAGCGATCATCGGCGGTCTGACGTTCGGTGCGCTCTCGCAACGCATTGGACGACGGCGAGCAATCGTGATGGCGGCACTCCTCGCCCTGCCCGCCATTCCCCTGTGGGCTTATGCCAGTAGTCCGGTCTGGCTCGCGATCGGCGCCTTCATCATGCAGTTCGCGGTTCAGGGCGCCTGGGGTGTCGTGCCGGTTCATCTCAACGAGCTTTCGCCTGACGCGGTACGCGGAACCTTTCCGGGCTTTGCGTATCAACTCGGGAATCTTCTTGCCTCCGCAAATGCGACCATGCAGGCAGGCATCGCCGCAAATTACGGCAGCGATTACGCCTTGGCGCTTGCCGTTGTTGCGGGCATTTTCGCGGTCGCGGTCGCCTTGCTGGCCGGCTTTGGCGCGGAAGCAAAAGGCGTCCGATTCGGAAGCGGACGAAGTTGAGGTGGCTCAAATCGTCAGACGCGCTGGATTGTGACTATCCTTTGCGGCTCGTTGCCGGCGGTCGTCGCCGGTGCTGCGCTTTCGCTGCCTTGATCGCGCCGCTTTGCACGCGAAGACCGTCGACGAACACATCCACCAACCGAAGAACCGTCGGCTGCCAGCCAGGCTGGTCGTGCATGTAGCACATGCCAACAAGCGCCCGCAGAAGGTCTTCAGGACGAATGTCGGCGCGAACTTCGCCCGCAGCGACCGCCCGCTCCAGCAAGGCGCCAACCGCTTTCGTCAACCTGTCGAATGTGTACGCGTGAAGCTCCGACGAACCATACGCCGCAAGCGCCAGCGCGGTCGCCATTCCCTTTTTTGTGGCAACGAACTCGACGTTCGATCTGAGCCAGCTGCGCAAGGCGTCAACCGGTTCAGCCTCGCTCTTCAGCCGCTCAGCGAGGTCGCTTAGCTGCTCGACCTCGCGCCGATAGACAGCCTCGAACAACGCCTCTCGCGTCGGAAAGTGGCGGTAAAGCGTACCGATTCCGACACCAGCCCGCTTTGCCACCGCTTCGAGGCTCGCGTCGGCACCTCCGGCGCTGAACACGGCTTTTGCGGCTTCCAGAACGCGCTCGCGGTTGCGAACCGCGTCGGTGCGGGGCCGTCGAGCCGTTGCGGCGGGCCGATCCGTCGTTCGCATTCTTTTGATCGTCCCTCTCTTGAAAACGGAGGATGCCTCCGTATAATAACCGACATACGATCCTAAAGCACGTGGCGTCGCGGACCAAAACCGTCACCACGGAGCGCCACACATACAACGCAAGCGTTGACTTCGCGACGCCATGGCTGCGCTCGCCCCGCCGTGACCGTCGCACTCCATCCCTAGCCCCTGAGTATCTGCATGAGCTTTTCGATTAGCCTCATCGTCAACGGCTCGCCATGCGATGTCGAGCTTGATGATCCCCGCGTCACGCTGCTCGATCTCCTGCGCGAGCGGCTCCAGCTGACTGGAACCAAGAAAGGATGCGACCGCGGTCAATGCGGCGCATGTACCGTGATCGTTGACGGCCGGCGTATCAATTCGTGCCTGGCTCTCGCGGTCAGCCACGACGGCGCTGACCTCCTCACCATCGAGGGTGTTGCAACCGGTGATCGGCTGCATCCCGTGCAGGCGGCCTTCATCACGCACGATGGTCTCCAATGTGGTTTCTGCACGCCGGGGCAGATCATGAGCGCGATCGGCTTGATCCAGGAAGGACATGCCGCTGACGATCCGGAACGCGTCCGGGAGGGCATGAGTGGAAACCTCTGCCGCTGCGGCGCTTATGCCGGAATCACAGAGGCGGTGCTCGATGCAACCGCAGCGATGGCTTTGACCGACCGGAGGCGCTCCGCATGAAAACGTTCGACTATGTGAGGCCTTCGACAGTTGTCGACGCCATCGCCGCAGCGGCGGCGCCCGGAGCGGCCTATCTTGCCGCCGGCACCAACCTGCTCGACTTGATGAAAGGTGGCGTTGTCAGTCCGAAGCGACTGGTTGACGTCACACGTCTGCCCGGACTTGATCGCATCGAGCGGCTGCCTGATGGCGGCACGCGAATCGGCGCACTGGTTCGCAATGCAGATCTCGCGCACGATTCGGAGTTCGCCAAGAGCTATCCGGCGGTTGCCGAAGCACTGCTGTCGGGCGCATCGGCACAGCTGCGTAACGCGGCGACGGTCGGCGGCAACCTTATGCAACGAACGCGCTGCAGCTATTTCTACGACGCTGCAAGCGCCTGCAACAAGCGCTCGCCGGGCGCGGGCTGTGATGCGCGTGAGGGCGAGAACCGGCTCCATGCCGTGCTTGGCTGGAGCGACGCTTGCATCGCGACCCATCCGTCCGACTTCTGCGTGCCGCTCGTTGCGCTTGACGCCGTGGTCGAGATCGAGGGACGTGACGGCGGTCGTGAGATACCTGTCCAGTTTTTTCACCGGCTACCGGGAGATGCGCCAGAGCGCGACAGCGTCCTTGAACCTGGTGAGTTGATTGTCGCAGTGCGGTTGCCCGGCGAGGCCCGCACGTTCGCAGCCCATGCGCGTTACCTAAAGCTGCGAGAACGCACGTCGTATGCCTTTGCGGTGGTCTCGGCAGCCGCATGCCTTAAGATCGAGCAGGGTATCATCAAAGACGCGCGGCTCGCGCTTGGCGGAGTCGCCGCCAAACCCTGGCGTGCCCGCGAAGCGGAAGACGCCTTGATTGGCGCACATCCCGATGCGGCCGCCTATCGCTGGGCCGCGGAAGCAGCGCTTGCCGGTGCCAAGCCGTCCGGCAACAACGCGTTCAAGATTGAGCTTGCGCAGCGGATTATCATCCGCGCCCTGACACTCGCCGCGACCGGAACGCCTGCGCGCATTCCCGCCCTGCCCGCTTCCCCTTTCTCCTCTGCCGCAGGAATACCGCATAATGTCTGATATCAGATTGACCGAGGCTTCTTCCCACATGCGGCACGGCTCAAACATCGGTCAACCGCTGACGCGTCGCGACGGCATTCTGAAAGTCACGGGACAGGCCCGCTACGCCGCCGACAATCATGTGCCGGGAATGCTGCATGCGGTTCTCGCCGTCAGCAGCGTTGCTCGCGGCCGGGTGACCTTCCTCGACGTGGAGGCGGCGAAGCGCCATCCGGGCGTCGTCGATGTCATGACACCTGTTCACAAGCCGCGGCTTGCTGAAGACCCGGACGCGAAGACGCACCCGTTCATGTTCCGCCTCGAGCTCCTGCAGGACGACACGGTCCGTTATGCCAATCAGGCGATCGCAGTGGTGATCGCCGAGACCTTGGAGTCGGCGACGGAGGGTGCTGCGCTTCTGGCGCCTCGATATGAGACGCAGCCTGCGCGGGTCGGCCTCGACGGTGACAAGAGCTTCGCGCCGCCGGCTGTCGGTGTCGGCAATCCCGCAGAGGTGCGGCACGGTGATGTGAATTCCGCACTCACAGACGCATCAATGCGTATCGAAGCGACCTATGAGACACCAGCTCAGTATCACAATGCCATGGAGCCGCATGCGATCGTAGCCGCGTGGGACGGCGATACGCTATCGATCGACACGCCGAGCCAGGGCCTGGCCATGGCGCAAGCGCGAATTGCCGGACTGTTCGGAATCCCGCCGAGCAATATCCACATCCGCAGCCCCTTTCTCGGCGGCGGATTCGGCTCCAAGGGCCTCATTTCCGGCCCGCAGATTCTCGGCATCATGGCCGCGCGCCTGGTCGGCAAACCAGTCAAGCTCACGCTGCGTCGCGAGCAGATGTACGGCCCGGTCGGCCATCGCGCGCCTACGCGTCAGACCCTGCGGGTCGGCATGGACGGTGACGGCCGCCTGACGGCGATCGACCATCACGCCAGGACTGCAAGCAGCAGCTTCGACGATTTCTTCGAACCTGCGGCAGACGCCTCGCATACGCTTTACGCGAGCCCTGCCATTGCCACGTCGCACGAGGTGGTCCGCCTGGATACCGGAACGCCGCTCTTCATGCGCGCGCCTGGAGAGGCGCCCGGATCGATCGCCCTCGAAAGCGCGATCGACGAGGCGGCATGGATGTGCGGCATGGATCCGCTCGCTTTCCGCCTAAAGAACTACGCTGACGTCGAGCCGATCACCGGCAAGCCATTTTCGTCGAAGGCGCTGCGTGAGTGCTACGCCCAAGGTGCCGAGCGGTTCGGCTGGGCGCGCCGTCCGCTCAAGCCTCGTCAGCTGCGTGACGAGGCAGGCTTCCTGGTTGGCTGGGGCGTTGGCACGGCGACCTTTCCCGCGCTGATGTTTGCTGCCGATGCCCGCGCGGTCATCCGCGCCGATGGCTCTGGACTGGTCGAGTCCGGCGCCCATGACATGGGTCAAGGCGCATGGACAGCACTGGCGCAGATAGCGGCGGACGGACTGGGACTTGATCTCGCGCAGGTGGAGTTCAGGGCGGGCACATCCGACCTGCCGGACGCAGGAATCGCCGGCGGCTCCGCGCACACGGCCACCGCCGGCATGGCGATCCATAACGCCGGAGCAGCCGTCACGGCCAAGCTTGCGGACCTCGCGATGAGCGATGAACGCTCGCCGCTTTTCGGTGCAGGCAACACCGGCGTGATCGCGCGCGACGGCCGGCTGTATCGCCGCGACGACGAGAGCTGGAGCGAGGATTATGCCGACATCCTGACGCGTGCGGGCCTTGCAGAGATCGAAGCACGCGGCAAGGGCGGCATGGATCCCGCCGCACAATCCATCTACGCCATGCATGCGCACGGTGCGGTGTTCGCCGAAGTCAAGGTCGACCCGGACCTCGGCCAGGTGCGCGTGTCGCGCATGGTCGGCGCGTTTGCCGCAGGCCGCATCATCAATCCTCGCCTGGCCCGCAGCCAGCTGTTCGGCGGGATGATTTGGGGCATCTCATTTGCGTTGCATGAGGAAGCAGTGATGGATCCACGCTCGGGCCGGCTGTTAAACGCCAACCTTGCCGAGTATCACGTGCCCGTAAATGCCGACGTGCCATCGCTCGATGTCCTGACGGTCGAGGAACATGATCCTTATGTGAATGCGCTCGGCATCAAGGGCGTCGGCGAGATCGGTGTAACCGGCTCGGCTGGCGCCATTGCAAACGCGGTCTGGCACGCGACAGGATTTCGCGTACGCCGGTTTCCCATCAGGATCGGTGATCTTGTGGTGCCTGCGTCGGATTGAATCCAGCTGGGTCACTGCGCGTCGAACGACATCGGCAGCAGTATCGTAAGCTTGTCCGGCAAATCCGCCGGAATCGCTGGAAGCGGTTGCGCTCGGCGAATGGTTTCGGTTGCAGCCTGGTCCAGCAGAACATGGCCCGAGCTGGTTCGCACCCAGGTTTCGATCACCGTCCCGTCCCGACGCATCGCGAACAAGACTTGGACAACGCCGCGCACCCCATCTGCCTGCCCGCCATTGGGATGGCGCTTGTAGCGTGCGATGTGGCTAAGCAGCTGCCGGCGGAAGGCAGACGCAGACCCGCTCGGCATGGCGCTGACACGCGCCGTCGCGCTGCGAGCTGGCGCTGACTCGGCCGGCACCGTTGTTGGAGCGACAGAGGCCATCGTCGTCGTCTCTTCAGGGATCGAACGCTCCGGTGCTGCAACCAACGGCTCGGGCCGCCCCGTGCTGATCGCGATATCCGGACGCGTCACCACAAGAGGCGCGGGTTCGCGGGCCGGCTCCTGGACCAGCCGGACTTCGACCAACGGACCTTCCGCGTGCCGCTGCGAACCCGGCGGCACGTGATGAAGCCAATATACGCCGGCGGACAGCATGATCGGCACGAGAATGGCAATTCCGACCAACCAACGCACATCCAAATGAGCAGCCGGGGCGGAATGACGCGTCAACGCGGACGCGCGATCAAGCTCCTGTTGATGACGTCCATCGTCGTGTGAATGAGGCACGGCGTTGGGGCCTACAAGGATCGCACGACGATCATGACACGAACGGGTTGCGGCGTGCGTGCAGGCGCGGACTGCCGAATGACTAAACCTTGCAGCACTTCGGAAACAGCAGAGTCGCGCCCGATGTCACCCGTCGAGCGAAATATCTCCGCCTTGCGGATCGTGCGCGCCTGATCGACCCAAAGGTCAACGCCAACCCTGTACGTGCCCGAGCCCGTCTTTGCCGCCCTGCGAAGCGCCTGCTGCACATCCTGCTGAATCGCACCGACGTAGTCCGTCAAGGCGTTGCGATCCGGCCCATTCCGAGACGCGTTCACGTGCAAGGTATCGAGCGCCAGATCAGCCTCACCGAGCAATGTCTCGGGCGGGTCATTGGCGCTCGCCATGAGCGGATTGACCAGGACGACCGAATCCGCGCGCGCATAGCGAGGCACGAGGTTGTTGTCCCCTAGCAAAACGTTGAGTGCCGCCTCTCTGGTGAACTCGCCCTGCACCGCGGAGGATCGTAAGCCGATTTCCACGCCGCTTTCGTACAGGACATGCACGCCGCTGACGGCGCTGTAGGCTTGCAGGGCCGTGACAAGCGGCTGCGCGGGAATGCTGAACATCAGCTTCGGGCTGAGCGGCGTCTTATCCTCGTTGGCGAACGCCGCAAAACCAATCGCCATCGCAAGCAAGGCCAAGCCAACCACACCCCGCTCTCGGATGCACCGTCTGGCCGCCGCAAAAAGGGCGCGCCGCTTGCTGGGACACGGCATCCCGACGGCGCCCCCGTTGTTGCGGCACATCACGACTCAATACTTCACTTGTTGACCGGATTGACCTGGCTCATTCCCTCGATCCGCCTCGTCATCCCGCGGGCGGTCGAGCAACGAAGGGCAATCCCTACTCTGACTTTATGACAGTTTCTTCAAGGCCGAGAGGGGGTGTGAGTCGAGGCCTCGACAGGCACATGGCTGTGGTGCGCGGGACACAGCAGCGGATCCGCCGCACCGTCCGCGCTCGCGCAACGCGTGTATGTCGTCGATATTACCGTCGGCCGACCGGCGAGCTGTATGTCGGCAGCGACGGGCGATACGGGATAACGGACACGCCGAAATTCCGTCCGTACTGCTGTTGGACGGCGGGCATATTGACGACGCCGACGCGAATATCCTGTGACCGCGCATCGACAGGGGGGATGTTCATGCTCGGATTGACGCGGTCAACCTGACGCCTGAGCTTTTGATTGAGGCAGTTGAAGGCACGGCTCGATCCGATCTCGACTTCTACGCAAGTTTCCGAAGCAATTGAGACTGGCGCGCCGCCGCCAATCAGAATTTCCGGCGAGGCGGCCGGTCGCTCTTGGGCGACACTCGGCGCGACAGAGCCGAGGACTGCAATGGCAACAAGAAAAGGAATACGCATGTGCATCTCCAGAGCGTCCGTGCGACGACACTGACAGGCTTATCATTCGCAGTGATGTGTTGCTTGCATTGGCCTAACGCAATCCCAAGAAGGTTGAGATTTCGCTGAAATGACAATTTTATGACGAAGTTTTCGCATCGAGCCGCGCGATCGTGAATCACTTCTTGCGATTGAGAGAGAAGCGCAGATTAATCGGCTGAAGCATTTCCGGCGGAGGCGCTTCACCAACATTGCCGCGGGTCAGAACTGTGCGAAGATCCTCCGTGGCGCCGGCATCCGCAAAGGCAGCAAATGCTACCCGCCCTACCGTGCCGTCCGGATTCACCCAGGCCCGTACGGTCAAAGTCGATGGTGGCCCATCGGATGTGCCGGCGTGCGCCTTCAGATAAACGCGAAATCGTGCGGCAATAGGATCATCACTTCCGACCCATTCCTCGAAGCGGTACTGCAACAGCTTGGCGAACTGAAGCCAGGACGGCGGTGCCTTGCCCGGTTCGCGGAAGTCGAGCGTTTGAGCCGATGCCGGACCGACGGCAAGGGCGCAAAGCAGAATCCCGACCATGGCCGGCACGGCAACGCCGGGAGAGATGGACGAAAGCCTGAAGGTCATGAACCCGCTCCGAAAGCTTCGGCGCAATCTCCAGGATCAGTTTTGCAGACACATGACAGTTGCCGAGATCGAGGCCGCGCGATGCGCGCGCGAAGCCGACCCGGCCAGCTGCGGACGATCGTCCTGCACGATCCGCACGCCGGAGGCCGTCAGGAATGACGTTGTTTCGGCAACTCCCACCGCCAGAACGCGATTGGGCAAGGCACGACGGCTGATCACGCCTTGCACGAGGCCGTTTCGATCGAGCACCGGCGCACCGCTCGCGCCGAAGGTGACAGAGGATTCAATCGCCAGATGACCGCTTTCGCTACCGCCCGAGGACGTCGTAACGCGGGCATTGGCAAGGACACCTCCCCCCACGCGCAATCCCGGCAGCGTGTCATAGGCGCCGGCAAAGACCATATCGTTCGGGCTGGCGACGACACTGCGCGGAAAGACCGCAGCGAGTCCAAGCGTTTTCGGCGCCTTAAGCAGAGCGAGGTCATGGCGCGACGACTGCGCCACGACGCTCGCCAGAACGCGATGTCCTTCCTTCACGACGACGACTCGCGCGCAATTTTCCACCGCATGGCGCGCGGTGAGCATATGACCTGCGCCGTCGACGAAGAAGGCTGTGCTCTTGAGCTGGCGCTGAACCGGCGCCTGAGGCGGCAGGGCCAACGGCTTTGAACTCTCCAACGATCGCGACGTCTGGGGCAGCGGAAATTGAGATCGCGCATCTCCCGGCTGCAACACGACCACGCCGAAAACCGCGATCGCCGCGCAGATACCGGCACGCTGCCGCGGTGACCGGACCGAGGCCGCTCTCATGACTTCAATCGATAGTTCGCCAAGCGTTCGGACCCGCAGAGCCGTGCGCACACGAGACCGCCTGACGCCGTCGACGGCCTCGTGCTGCGCGTTCGTCATCTTGCAGTTTGTGTCCGCTTCTCCGCGGCGAGCGCCGCGACCTGATCATCGCTCAGCATGCCTACACCAAGAATTTGATAGGGGCTATTGCCATCGTAGCTTTGCCGATCGCCCGGCCCACTTCGACGATTATCGTTGTTTTCTTCGCCGTCCTGCGCGCCTCCGAATCCGAGCACCTCGACGATGATGATCGAGGCCTGGTCCTTGTCGCCGGCCTGAGCCGGAGCCACGGTTTGCTGCGCGGCTCCAGCGGTGTTGCTGGCCGCGGTCAAGGCGGCCGTATTGTTGGGCGTGGTGGGCACGCCGAGCGACGTACCGCTCACCTGGATGTTGTCGGCATTGCGGACGAATTGTGCGGCGATCGTGAGATTACCTGAGACGCGAATGCCAGCATCACCTGCGTCGACGGTGCCATGCGGCGCCATCAGGACGACGTCACCTTCCTCGACGCCTGCCAAGGTCTGCAGCGTGCCGATTCCACTGCCGGTGGCCTCGCCCGACAGTTCGGTGCGATAGCTGCCGGTCTGCGAGTCGTAGATCAGGCGTGGCGGCGGCGCGCTGAGGGCGGTCTTTGCGCCCTTGCCGGCATCGATATCCCCGTCGGATGACCACATGACGATATCGCCACCCCCTAGAGTGAAAACACGGCTCTGGTTCACCAGCACCGAACCCGCGCTGAAAACGTTGATGGCGCCATCCTTCATCGTGATGAGGCCGAGTTCACCCGGACCACGCCGCTTGCGCATGCCACTGGTCTCGCTGCCGGCGATGTCGGCCGTCACAATGGCGAGACCGGCATTGATCTTGCCACCGGGCACCAGGATATCGATTCCACCGCCGCCCATCGTTTTGATCTGGCTGTAGAACATGTCGAGATCACCCGCGTAGCCCTTCGCCGGGAACAGGGTCGCGATGGCCTCGTAACCGGTGTTGTAGTTGTCGTATGTGGGACTGCGCTCTAGCTTGGCTTGCTCGCCCGTTGTCCTGAGCTCGCGGAAGAACACCCGCCGGACGAACCCCGCGCGCTCCGTCGTCGAGAGTGTCTGGAACAGCTCCCATGCCTCGTTGTCGGTAAGGTCGCGGCGGCCGAAGCGTTCAGCCATGAATGCGACGAGGTCAGGCGTGTAATTGCGCGAGACAGCGCCCGCATGCGCCGGATTCAGATATTTGTCGGCAAAGGCATCATAGGCCACGTTGCTCGCGAGGCCGGTTATGACCGTGATGTCGGCGCCCTGTGCTTCCGGCATGTGCGGGTTGCGGCGGTTGCCGACCGAATAGATGCCGTCGCTGGCGGACAGCTTGATGTTGCGGCCGGCAAGCACCTCCAGCCGGCCGGGACCTCCGATCTGGATGGAGTTTCCGGTCTGCGCGTTTTGCCGGTAATAGCCGAACACGATGTCGCGCCCGGCCTCGATCGTCGTGACGTCATCCGCCTCGAGATTCTGGCCGAGAAACAGGATGTTCTCGATGTCCAGGCCCGCACGAATGATGGTCGGCTTCGGCGTGATGATGTGCACGCCGGCGACACTTTGCTTGTTCACCGGCTCGCCGCCGAGAATGCTGCCTTCGAGCGCATAGATGCGCACAGGTTCGAGATCGTCCTTGCGGTAGAGCGAGGCCGCGTGAATGCGGCTCGTGTCGAGCCCCAGTGAGTTTCCATTACCTGCCGTGACAATAACGCCATCGCTGAGCCGGTCGAGCAGATCGTTGTAGAGCTGGTCGCCGGGATTGAAGATGCCCGGCATCAGCGCCGGATCGGCATCCGAAACGATGATGTAGTTGCCTCGCGCCGGGAGCCCATCATTGGCAGTGAGGTCGATCGAGTTCGCAGCCAGAAGGGTGAGATTGCCGTTAGCAGCCGGAAACAGCACCAGCCGGCCGGAAGCGGTCGGGGCGCGCCCCACCGCGATGTCTCCCTGCAACGCCGTGGCCTTCACGTGCGGCGGATAGAATGTGGGTGAGGGAAAAACGGTGCTGTTGTACTGGCTGATCGCCCCGAACTCCGTCATGACTGCCTTGAGCTCATCTGTTGTCATGGACGACAGCGTGACCGTGCCGCCGGTCGATTGGACGTCGAGCCGACTGTCCGGCGCGTAGGTCGAGAAGAATGCACCGTTCACGACATCCGGCTCGGTGTAGGTATTTTGCACGCCGGCCATCGTCGGGTTGTACATCGCCCCGATGTCGACGTTTCCGGCCGCGGTGACGGCGAAGCTGCCGCGACCAAGCGCCAGGATGGTGCTGACGCGAGTGATCTGAATGGATCCCGTCGCCGTTGACTTGGCTTGCGCATTCACATTGCCGATAGAGCCACCGACGTCGACTTCGCCATGCCCGTTCGCCACGTAGAAAAAGTTGCCGTCGGCGTTGCCGCCAGCGCGGACGGTGAGATCGCCACCGCCGAACGTCTCGAGCATCGCACCGTTCATTACGCGACCGCTGTCGGAGACGACGGCGCTGAGCCGGCTGATGTCGCCGCCGGCATCAATCGACACGTCGCCGCCACCGAGGGTGCCGATGCCCCAATTGAACTTGCTGACGTCCGGCCCCCAGGCGGTGAGCGGGTTGCCCGCTGCATCGTAGCCGCCCTGACGCAACAGCCAGTCATAGAGAGAACCGCGCCCCACTGTCAGGAGCCTGCAATCGGTTCCGCTGCAAAGCGCGCTGGAAGGCGTCGGTCCCAGCAGCGTAGAGAGCGACGGCCCCAGGACATCCCTGCCGACAGCCAGGGAGAGATCGCCTCCGCCTTGCGCAAAATTGATGGTGCCCGTGCCGGCCGTCGGTGACGCCACGACGGACGTCACATCAAGCACTCCGGAGAGACTCCCCGCGGTGTAGATCTGGCCTTCCCGCCCGAGGCTGGTGGATTTGTACGTAATCTGCGCCTTTGCCTGACCGTAGGTCCACCAAGTGGCGTTCTTCTTGATGTCACCCGTGTAGAACTGGCCGGTGGCCGGATTGATCAGATAGTTGATATCGACTGTCGTCCCGTAATCGGCTGTCGTCCAGCCGCCTCCAGCGCGCACAAGGTGAACTCTTTGTGTCCCGGGTACGGCGGCAAAGCCAAACAGACGCAGATCGAGCGTACCATTGGGCAGGAAGCCATCCATAATGTCGCCAATAGCCGGCATCTGCATGGTCTGGAGTGCAGGATTGTAAACGGTGGACGTCGCACTGCTGAACGTGCCGAGAACCAACGTAGCCGAGAGCGCTCCACCATCGGCGAACTTCCAGCCCACATAAAGCGGGTTGAGCGTGCCGTCAGCGCGGAAAGCGTCGAGAAAATGCACGGTCTGCGACGGATCGACGGGGTTGAAGATAATGTCTACACCAGTCCCACTGCGATAGCCCGCGTAAGCGGTGTTGAGCTTGCCATCGAGCCGGAACGCGGTGAGAAGACTCGTAGGTCCGGTCTGAATTGGGTTGGCAGGGTTGTAGATCAGCGGATTCAGCGGGAGGACTTTCCAACGGGCGTACGCCGGAAGGATCTTTCCGTCAGGACCGACGATGTCCTCGAGATCAAGCATCTCCGAGGGGTTGTCCTGGTTGTAATAGACTTTGCCGCTCTTACGATCGAAGCTCAGATCGCGGCCAGCCGCGATATCAATGTCGCCGGTGCCGGTGCGGACGAGTGCGTCGGCTTTTACCGTAAGGTCGCCCTTACCGGCGGCCTGCAGCGCCGATATCGGTTGCACGGTCATGACGTCGGCCGCCGACAGATCAGCACCGGAGACGAGCCGATAAGACCACGACCGACCAGTCAGCAAGCTTGCCCCCAGTGTCGCATTGCTGAAACCGTCGCTGAGAGACTTCTCGAAGTTGAGATTGCCGGCGGAGCGAAGCGTGAGATAGCCGGGACCACCGCCCGGCCGCAGCGTGTGTAGGTCCCAGTCGGCGACGAGAGTCATGTCGCTCGATGACGCAAGCTCGATGCCGGCCGCGAGATCGAAACTGCCAACGCGATCAGGCGCCTGCAGCATGAAGACGGTGGCGGCACTCGAAACGTTTGCGATCACGCTCTCATCGATAGTCGAGACGCCGCTATAGACCCAGAAGGCTTCAGCTTCAGCGCTGGTGGCGCCGATCACCGTGCTGTCGAGGCGGCGCGCCTTGATGCCGCCCGCTGTCTCACCGGTGCGCGAAGCGCGAACGTGCACCCTGCCGCCGGCAGCGCCGCTGACATCGAGCGTCGAGCCCGCTGCAAGGTCGAGAGAACCCGCCGACGTTTCGAGATCGATGCTGCCGCCCTTGCCGACGGTGCCGCGCGCCGAGAGGCTCACCCCCGTTTCGACAACGAGGTCGCCATGCGCGACGAGTCGGATGCTGCCGCCTTTCTCGCCATCGACATTCAGGACCGTTCCTGTCGAGACGATGATCTTCCCGGCGTCGGCAACCACCTTGAGGTCATCCACCTGGGTCGTGCCTGCGAGCACGACGTCGCCGCTGCGAAGCTGAAAGTGGCGTTTCGTGAAGAAGCCGCCGGCATTGAGCTGCGCCGACAGCGCCGCGAAATCCGGAATACTACCGGCGTCGAGATCGAACGAGCCCTGCAGCGCGCTGGCGGTCGCCTGGCCACGGACGTCGCCCGCGAGCGTGAAGGCGCCGCGCGGCACCTCCACGGCGAGCGTGCCGGCATTGCCTCCGCCGGGCGCCGACATGTCGACGACGGCAGCCTGCGCGATGGTCGCGCTGCCGTTCGCCGCGACAAGCTCCACCCGACCGGCGGACGCATATTCGACCACGTCGAAGAACTCTTTCCGCTGCGCCCTGACGTCGATCATCGAACCCGCCGTCAGCAGCACACCGTCGGCCGCGCCAGGCCCCATCGCCTCCAGCCGCACCGTGCCGGCAGGCATCACGATCGTGCCGCGGTGGATGACCCGCGCCGCCGACAAGGTGAGCTCGCCGCCAAAGGACGTCAGGCGGTCGAGGTCCGCCGGCGCCGCGCTCGCTGCCGTCTCGAGCCTGCCGATCGCAATCACCGCCTGGACTGCGCCACCGGCTGCCGTTATCCGCGGCGCTGTCAGCACGAGATCGGCGGCATTTGCCGCCGTGCCGGCTGTGAGCCCGCCAGCTCCCGCAAATACGATCTCGCGTTCGGCGACCAGTCGCGCCTCGCCGAAGCCACGCATGGCGCTCTGCCCCGCGTCGACCGTCAACGTGCCGGCAGCCAGTGTAAGAGCGCCTGCGTTGGCGACATCGTCTCCGACCGCGAGCCCGCCGCCGCTGTTGCGCAGCGTAAGACGGTTGGCCGTCACGCGCACGTCGCCGGAGCTGCGCTGCAGCAGCGCAGCTCCGTCGAGAGTCAGTTTGTCGAGATCGAGGCCGCCAATGCTGACTGGCCCCCAGAAGTCGATGGTGCCATAGCTGCGGAGCGTCAAGTCGCGAACACTGGCGAGATTCGCGAGCGTGGCCGGCGACAAGACCAGACCACCTGTCCCGACCGGCGTCGCACCGAAGTTGACGCGGCTCGATGCTGCGACCAGCGCCTTTGCCTTCAGGATCGCGCCTGAAGATACGACGGTATCACCGGTTGCGTCGAGGAGGAGCTCATTGTCCGACGCGATTCGCGCGCCCTCCTGGATATCGAGGGTACCACCGGTCACACCGCCCGCAGACGCAATGTCATAACGCGCTACATTGGCATTTTCGGCGGTGGTGGCGATAAGGAGCGCACCCATGCCGGTTCCGCCCGGCGTGGTTGCATTCTTGTTGCCGATGATCAGCGTGCCGTTGCCATCGCCCGAAACGGCGCCGCGCGCTCGGATCACGCTTCCATTCTCGACCACAACCGCACCAGGCGCACCGCCGGCGGCGAGCATGATCTCAGGGCCAACGAGAGCCGCGGCCTCGTCGTTCGAGACGAGCACCTTCGCCGAGACTGGCGTAATCATCATGCCAGCTTCGGTCTGGCTGCGCACGCCACCCACCAGCAGGCTCTCAGCGCCGAGCCTCGACAACGCGTCGCCGTGCAAGGTCAGAACATAACCGGAAACAGGCCCTTCACCTGCTCCGACGATCGCGATCGATGCCGCCGCGATATCGAGCAAACCGCCACGTCCGCCTCCTCCGGCGGCGAATTTCATGGCGCCGTCGAGGATCAAAGCCTGCGTGGCCTTGAGAACGACCTGACCGGCATCGGCAGCGAGGCGCGGGACGCTGCGGTCGTTGTCGCGCGCATACTGCCCGAAGAAGGCGCTTCCCGTATACTCGTCATACTCGGAGTAGGTACGGGCAACCTCACCCGACATCACGCGGAATACCGACGTCTGCGAGTCCTGCATGGATGTTCCGGCTGTGCCGAACTTGCCTGTGACGAGATACGACCCGTCCCGCTGTTTGGCCGAGAGATTCGGAGCAGCATTGACATTGGCGGCGGCCATCGTGACGCGATAGGCACCGGGCATCAGCGCGTAGTGCCCCGGCAGCAATGTGTACCACCCGGCGGACAGTCCGGGCACGCCCGCAACGTAGACGCTGTCGCCGACCCGCAGTCCGGTATTGTCTTCGGCGTAGACGTCGCGTGGCGCCGGACCGCTGTAGCCGGGCACGACCGCATAGACCGGCGCGCCAGGTTTCGACGCGAGGATGTCGCGCGAACCGCCTGTACTCGGGACCCAGTCGAACGCCACCGCATCGCCGCCGCCTGTCACGTCGATCGCGGACCCTGCCTGCAGCTCGACATCGCGGCCTGAGATGCTGACCCTCTTCTCCGGCGGTGTGACCAGATCGTACAGGGTCGAGCTGCTCTCCGCGAGGTCGCCGAAATACCAGGTGTTGCCGTTGCGCACCCGGCCCATGGGAATGAGGTTTCCTTCCGCCGACACGGAGGTCAGGCTGCCCGGCGCCAGCGTCACCGAACCGGTCTCGCCAGCATCGAGCGCGATGGCTCCGAGTGGCGCGCGCACCGTGCCCGCCTGGACGATCATAGGCGCCGACACGGTCAAGCTGCCGCCGGCCGAAAGCGGCATCGGCGATGGCAGGCCGTTCGATCGGAATGTCACCGATGTCGTACTCTTGAGCGTGAAAGCGCTCATGGTCGTCGGATAGACCTGGGCGGCGATCAGCTCGAGATCGCCCGCAATGGTCAGCGTCCCCGTGACGTTCGGATCCTGTCCTTGTTTCTCCTCGCTCCACGTCGATCCCGGCAGACCAACGAGCCGCAGGTCGCCCGTGCTGGCGAAGGACGCCCGGCCGACGTTCCGCAACGCGATATTGCCGACAATGTCGACGATGTTTCCGGACACCTCGAGCTGACCTGCACCTGCGGTCGGCGCGAGCGTGAACGACGTATTGGTCAGCGCGTAGCTATCGCCGATCGAGACGTGCGGGGCGTTGATGCGCACCAGCACGTCTGTCCCATTCGTAGCGATCCTGAGCATCGGTGCGTCGATGACGACGCTGCGCCCAGCCGTCAGCGTGGCGCCACCTTCGAACACAAGCGTATCAACGTAACCGTTCAAAATGCGGGAGTTCAGGGAATCGAGCGTGACGCTATCGAAGCCGGCAGCGCGTACTCTGTCGCTGGCAACATGCGTCTCACCATAATAGAGGTATACTCTCGGATCGTCGGGATAGTTGGCCGGCGGCGTCTTCGATGGATCACGCTCGCTGACGAGAAGCGAGCCCATGGTGTCACCCGGCTCGAGCCCGTCGGGCATGGCCGGCCCCGATGCGCCGACGACGATACGGGGATTGAGGTCCATGCTCTGATCCCGGAGGGCAGAGTTCGGATTGTTCGGATTGGTCCGCACCTTCACAATAGTCTTGCTGATATCGAGCGAGGAGATCAGCAGGGCTCCGGCATGCGCCGTTTCACCGCCCGCGAAGGCGCGCATATCGCCGTCGAGATAACCGCCGCGGTTGCTCTTGAACGTGATGGTGCCGCCATCGCTCTCAATCTTGCTTGGCTGGTATCCCCCTTTCATGCCTGCGGCGTGCCGAGGTAGATCGAGCACATCCTTCGCACCGGAAACGTTGATGAGCGAGCCAGCCTCGGTCACGATTGCTCCGCGCAGGCCGTCATCGAATGTCACGCTGCCGCCGTCCAGAACCTGGCCGATACGCCGCCCATAGGGATCGAACTGCAGCACGGTCGTGCCGCTGGCATCCAGCACGCCCGACGCCATGAGCCAGATCGCCTGGCTGGTATCCGCGACGCCGGCCTCGATGTCACCGCCCCTTGCAATGCCAAGGGTGATGTCGCCGCCGTGCGCCTCGACGGTACCGCTGACCGTCAGCAGGCGGCCGGCCTCGAGGGCAATCGTGGCGCCGGGGTCGACGCGTAGAACCGCGCCCTCGGCGACATTCAGCGTCCCGGCGAGATTGACGAAACCGCCATCGAGGGTCGGACCTGCGCGGCCTGTGGACGACAGGGCCAAGTCCACCGGTTGCCGGCGACTGACCGGCTGCTGCCAATCCCAGGTGATGATCGACGCGAGCGGCGTTCCACTCGGCCGCTTGAGATAGTCAGCGGCAGGGATGGCCACGGCGCGAGCGGCCTCGACCACCGTGCCTGGCGCCACCAGTAGGCTGTCGTAGCCGTTGAGCTCGTATCGGCCGAAACCGCGTCGGAAGAAGGCAGGATCGAGCAGCAACGTGTCTGCACGCGTCGTACCACCGATCTGAATGCGGGGCACCGTCAGCGAAAGCGTGCCGCCGTCGCCCAGGGCATCGCCTGTCACCGTTCCGTCGAGTCTCAATTCAGCAGCCTCGAACGTGATCGAACCGCCATCGCCTGCGTTAAACTTTCCGCTCATGGCGACGTGACCGCCGCCGGACGCATCGAGAGCGCTTCCCTTCGTGAGCGTCACGATGCCGACATCCGTGGGCTCGACCCGGCTGATCTGATTGTTGGAATTTGTTTCAGCGACCTTCACGGCGCGGCCTGGCGTCAACAGCGAGATCGAGCCGCCATCGATCGTCAGCATGGACATGGCGCTGCCGTCGAGCCGGTCGTTGATCCATCTGCCGCTGACGTCCAGCACGGCGCCTGCACCGATCGTGATGTCGCGCGCCGTCTCGAAGAACGGCCCCGTGGGCTGCTGCACCGACACGCTGGTCAGCTCGATCGTGCCGCCATGGACCGTGATCCGCCCATCTACTTTTAGCGACTCGGCGTAGAGCTTCACGCTTCCGCGGTCCGGCAAAGCGAGATCGGCATCCTGCGCAACCTCGATCTCGCCGTTGCCGTAGACCTCGACATTCCCGAAACCGCCGTCCGCCAGCAGTTCGGTAGAGAGCGTCAGCGGCGCCACGAGGAGCGGCGGATCATCGAGCTTGAGCTCGGGCCCGGGTGCAATCGACCGGGAGGTGATCAGGACATCGCCGAGCGGATATTGCGTCTCTTTGTTGTTATCCGAGACGTACCCGATCGCCAGCGTGCCGCTGAGCGATGCGTCGTTGCGCTGACGCTCGCCGCGGGTCGCTTCGGCGGCGATATGACCGTCGAGCACCATCTGGCGCCTCGCCGCCAGTTCGATCGTTCCTGCAGGGCGGCCTTGCGTATAGCCGGGGTCGTAACGACGACCGGACATCAACGTTGACGTCCAGGTTTCGCTCACGCCCCAGCGCGCATTGTCGCGCGTGAACTGACCGGCAACGCCGATGTAGGTCTCCGAGGGATGGGCGTCGGCAATGTCGACGATCCGCCCGGTCGAGGTGACCAACCGCGTGGTGCGGATTTCACCCGGCAAGTATTTGATCGTCCCACCTGATGCCGTTACCGACGAGCCGGCGCTGATGGCGAGATCGCCAACCGATCTGAGCGAGATTGATCCGGCCGCCGTCGACAGCTCGCCAATTCCTCGACGGATCAATCCAATGTAACCCGACGCATCAGCAAGCTGCGTGCCGTACCATTTGCCCGGCTCGGCGGCGAACCACCCAACACCCTTCATCAAGTCGTCGCTGAACGTGCCGCTCCTGCTCGCGTCGACGACGATCTTCTTTCCGTAAAGGAAGGAGTTTCGCTGCAGCGGAGAGTCGCGCAGCTCGTTTCCACGCAGCTCCACCTCCACCATATTGCGTTCGATAGGAATCTCGATGTCGGTCAGGCCTGACACATCGATGGCGCTGCCGGCCTCCGCGAGAATGCGTGCCTGACTGTCCTCCGCCCCCCGACCGTCACTCGTATACTGCGCCTGAAAGCTCACATTCCCGCTTGGGGCGGCGATCAGGGAGTCGCTCCGCAGATGGATTTTCCAGCCCGCAACATCGACCGTGGATTTGTCGATCAGGGACATCGCTGCAACGGTGCTGGCATCGTCGAGCGCAGGCAAGGCCGCTGTGACGCTGCCTTCGCCAAACGTAACGAGGCCGCTGCGCTCGTACATGCTGCCGTTATCGTAAGTGAAACGGTCGCGCGCATGCAGCGTGATCGAGCCGTTCATCGTCACGGCTGTTGTCGTTCGCAGGATGCCGTTCTGTGCGATATCCAGGGCGACCATCGTGATGTTTCCGCGGTCGGCCATGATCAGGCCGTCATTGACTGCGCCGCCGCCGCCTCTGTAAATCGTGTCGGTGCCGCTCTTGGTGTCCCTGAAGTATTTTCTGATTTCGAACTCGAAACCGCGCAGGTTCGTCTCTGCGCTCGCGCGCAGGGCGACGTTGTCGCCGGCGACCAGTGCCACCTGACCACCAGGCGCACTGATGGTCCCACTGTTGCGCACGTTCGGGGCAAACAGCATCACGTTGCCGCCGTCCGCCTGAATGGCCGTGCCTGCCTGCACCGTGACGTCGCCGGCAACCACGTTCAGCGAAGCGGCAAACACGGGCGCCGTCGTGACCGGGTCCCAGGTCGTCGTCGCAATTTCCGCAAGGAAACGCGCATTTGAAATATCAAGGGAGGAGGCAACCAGCGCGCCCACGTTCACCTGGCTCGAACCACCGAAGATGATACCGTTCTGGTTGATGACGTAGATTTGTCCGTCGGCCTTGATCGTTCCCAAAATGCGGCTCGGCGCCGCCGAAGGATCCAGCACGCGATTGAGCGCGACCCAGCTGCGGCTGCGTTGCTGGAATGTGAGATCGGTTCTTTCGCTGAGATTGAAGGTCTGCCAGGTGAGAATGGCCTTGTTCTGCGTCTGCTCGACCGCGACCTTCGTGCGATCCCCATCGGAGAATTGCGTCGGCAGATTGGCGCCTTGCCATATCTCTGAGCCAGGCTTCGCGCCCGGTGCGACCTGCAGGCCGCCCGGCACAAGCCCATGTGGAATCCCGCTCGGCGTCGCAGCGAGCGCTGCTCGCGCTGCATCGCGGGCTGCCTGCTGGGTCGCCTGCATAGCCTGGATCGCAAGCGTCGCCCGCTTAAGCGAATTTTGTGCCTCTCGCGCTGTGCGTGCCGCCTCCCGTGCGCCCGATTGCGCCGCTGCAACTGCAGCGGCCGAGGGTGCAGGCGTCCACCCGCCAAGCGGACGCGCATTCGCGTTCGGGGTCATTGTCAACAGCGCCACCGCGCTCACGGTAGCAAGCAAGCCGTCACGCCGGAAAGACCACGGACGCGAGCGGACTTGGCGAAGGACCAGCGGATCGGACATGATGGGCGCCTCAGAGACACTGGAGCGCCGCTGACTGGCGATCCTCAGCAGGAGGATGATTGACGGGGACAACGACCGAACAGTTCTTCAGCTAAAATATCGAAGGCAGAGTCCATTTTTCGAGCCGACGCCCGTCGCTCACCTCTCACGTGAGAACGATGATGCCTCCCGGCATTGTTCGGGCTTTCGCTCCAAAGATGCGCACGAGTTGAACGACAACCTTGTCGGTCTCGGTGGTGCGCAATCGAGCTGTCAGCAGACGCTGGCCGATTGCATCGTTCATCAGCACGATGCGGCGGGATCGATAGCGATTGATCTCTTCAATCACCTGGCTGACCGGCGTGTAATCAAAGATCAGCAGACCATGTCGCCAAGCTGTCACAATATCGGGGTCGGCGGTGGTCACGGCACCGATGCCCCGGTCCGCGTACCTCACCTGCTGACTTGCACGGAGCGATATGGCAGCGTCATTTCGCTGCACCGCCAGCTCCCCGCCAAGGCATGTGATCGAAACGCGCGCTCCTTCGCATCGAACATTGAACTCCGCGCGATCCGTGACGATGCGTCCGCCTGCGGCCAGGAGAATCAATTCCGGCGAGCCGGAATCCGTGGAGACCACGGCCTCTCCTGCGATCAATTCGAGTTGCGTGGCATCCTTCGTTTGCGAGCGGATAATAAGACTGGTCTTGGTATTGAGGTTCAGCGAGGCAGTCGCTGGAAGCCTCACCTGCCGTTGCTCTCCCGCGCCTGTGCGAAGATCTGCCGTCAATTCTGAGAAGGACGGCCAAAGATCAAGCGGCGGACGTGCGATCCCATAGACGGCGGAGGCGGCGATCGCAGCTCCCAGGAACGTGCGACGGCCGAATGACGGCGAAGCGAGCACGGGGCCAGCGATACTCCGACCGGCCTTCTTCGTTCTTGCGAATTCGTCGGCCCGTCCGGCAGCAACCTGACCGAGCCCGTTCCAGACGCGACGGGCCTCGGCATAGGCGTCAGCATGCTCCTTGCTCCGACCATGCCAGATCTTCATCGCGGCCAATTCGGCCGGTTTCATTTCACCGCGCAGAGATCTGACGACCCAGTCATAGGCCTCATCCCGAATCGTGTCTCGATCGGCGCGCGTCCCATCAATTACCGGGGCGGCCGGCGCGCGCGTGGGCTCAGGCGAGCTTCGATCAGTCATCGCAGCCTTCATGCGAGGGAACAGCTCTCACCTGTTCCTGGGATGATTGAGCCACCCGTGGACCGAACCGCCGTATCACTTCGCGATCGAGCTTCGATCCGCATTGCATCAAGGCAATCTTCAGCTCCTTTTCGACCTGCCGCTGCGACAGGCCCAATTCCGTTGCGATATCGCACAACCGTTCGCCCGCCAGACGGGACGCGAAGACGATGTAGCGTCGCCGCGGAGTGAGGTCTTCGAATGCCTGCTGCAGCGCCGCGATCGCCTCGCGCCCTTCGAGAACCTGCAGCGGATCCGGAGCGTTATCGACGAGACCGACGGCGGCGTCGAGGTCAGAAAGACTTGTCCACCGCCGGCCGCGGCGAAAGCCCATTCTTGCGATGTTGGTGGCGATTGTCAGCAGATAGTGCTTGGGACTGGTGACCGGGCCGATGCCCGTGGGACGCTGCAGGTGCAGATAGGTTTCTTGCAGCACGTCGCCCGCCAGATCTTCCGATCCCAGGCGGCGTGCAAGCAGCCGCTTAAGCTCGTCATATTGGCCGATGAGCAATTGGCGCAACGTCGTCGCGTTCGCGAGTTCATTCATGAACGGACGCCCGAGCTGGATTCGAGCTGGCGGCGCAGTCGGCTGCGAGGACCGTATTTTGCGGCAGGATCATGAGCGTGACGGGCTGCGGCATGTTCAGCGGTGGAGGCGCTGCGATAACAAAATTGCGCAGGGCCGATGCATAGGACCGGTCCCGCTCCTCAGATCCGGTCGAAGAGACAAGCTCGGTGCGGACCACGAGCCCGGATGGAGCGATCCAAAGCCGAACGAGGAGTTCTGCCGGATGGGTTTGCATACCGGAGGTCCGGCAGAACATTCCGCGCAGGCTTGACTGAATCAGCGCGAAATATGGGACGAAGGTTTCGGACTTGCTTTTGATAGCCTTGAGAGCTGCGCGGCCCGCCTGTTTTGGCTGCGGCAAGATCGTCGCGGTACCTGCAGCAAAAGACTCAGAATGAAGTCCACTTCCTCCCAGCAAGATGTTCAGCGCCAGGTCGGGCGGATATGCGCCACGAACCTCCTTGGACCGAAGACCGGCGATCACACTGCTCTCATAAAAGAGTTCGATTCCAGCAATCGTCCCATAGCTCTTCAGAGCCGACATCAGCGGTTGCGCAGGGACATCAAACTCAATGGACTTATTGGCGTACGGTGCGGGCTGAGCCGAGAGCGCGCACGGGAAAAGCATGACGACAAAGACGATGCTGAGAAACGGCGCACGGCGGCGGCGCCCACGCGACACCCACAAGCGCTCCGGCGCGTCATATCTCAATCGCTGGTCCATCCACGGACGCCATCATCGCATGGGGACTTTCAGAACCGTGACGCGAAACGCGATCTGGCTCAGCTTGTTGTTGATGGCCGCAAGGTTGGGGCCGCCGCGCGATCCCGCCAAACACCTGCCCGAACAGCGGCCATCACCGGCCGGTCGACCGAACGTCGCGATCGGCACAGCACCGGCGACCGCAAAGCCGCGGGACGCGAGCCGCGCCCGAACTTTCAGGCAGTAGTCGACGGAAAGGTGCGAGAAACGGCTCTCGCCATGGCCGGCACGATACTTCATGACCGCCGTGCAAAGGTCACGGCCGGCCAGCCGCCACGCCTGAGCAAGATAAGTCACGCCGTAGCGAATGTTCGTGTCGGCCGCTGCAAGTTCATCCAGCGAGCCAGCAAAGCCCATCATCCGCGCTGTTGATGGGAGGACCTGCATCAAGCCGATTTCTCCGTCAGCGCCAATCGCGCGCGCGTTGAAGCCGCTTTCCGTGTGGACGACGGCCTCAGCGATTTCCGCCGGCAATCCGTGCCGCTTGGCCTCCCGTTCGATCGTCGCCAGGATCTCCGCGCGGCTCGTGGGCTCGCGCGCTCGCAAAGGTCGACCGCCACGCGGCGGAGGTTCGAGCTCCGGTGCGGTCAAGTTTGGCGTTCCGCCCTCCGACTTGACAGCTTCGGAGTCTTCCGTGGTTCTTGTCGGCCGGCTCGCTTCAGCTCGAAAATCCGGCTCGGCCCATGCGGTCCCCGCCTGTCCAAGTCCACCGACGGAGGAGGCGATCACAAGGCCACCGATTGCTGCGACCCGTCGAAACCGCAAACGGCCGACAGCCAGCAGAGCGTTGAGGAAGTCCATCCCGGCCTCGTCTCACTCCGCGCGGCCGAGTGACAGCCTCAGATGCACCGGTTGCAACATCCCCTGTGGCGGCACGGCTCGCACGTCGCTTCCGATCATGATTCCGCGCAACCTGCCGGCAAGCTCGGCCTCGAGTCCTGGAACCTCGAGCCGCTCGACCGCACCCAGCGAGCTGACCCATATCCGCGCCACGACATCCGGTGCTTTGGCGTCGATCGCCGCCTGGTCCTCGAGCAGACGATGGAATTGGCGAACCGGCGCTTCATCGTCTGACAGTCTTTCGCGCAATCGCAGTTGCACCCGCTCGGCGAAGTCTCGCCACGCGACGGGTGCACCACCTGACGCCTGATAGTCACCCGCTTCTGCCGAACTCGATATCGGAAGGGTTGCCGTGCCCGTGCCGACCGCGAGGCCAAGGAATCCAGCCAGCGTGCAGTAAGAAAGTTTCAAGCGCGACCGTAAGCTTCTCCGCTGACGTTGTCCTTCTCCGGCCGTGACAGCCATGACCATCGCCCCCAATCAGATCTGTCGATACGTGTCTGCGATATCCACTTTATGACGCAGCGGCCTCGGCGACCGGCGTCGATACGACTGGAGCCACCGGTTCGGCCGGGCTCTGCACGCTCGCAGCGGGGGGATTCGCAGCAGGATCGATCGTCGGCATGAGCTTGCCGAGTTCTTCGCGCAGCCAGGGGATCAGTTGCTGCACCAGGCCATCCCAAAGGTCGACTTGCGTCCGCAATTGGCGACGCGTGACACCGCCTGCAACAGAAACGTCCATGCAGAAGACAAGGAAGTCGAGCGGAGCGGCCGACTGGTCGAGCACGACGCGATCGAGAAACAGGCGACCGAACCGATGCGTCTTGTTCCAGCGATTGACCAGATCGAGCGGCAGCGCGCCGCGAACGGAGAAGAGAGCCACGAAGCTGAGGTCGATGAACTGGCCGGCTCTGCCTAATAGATTGCTGCCCGGCCGAATATCGAATGCAAGGCCATTGGTTGCAGACCGCAGGAACGTTACCGACCCTTCTGTCAGCGTTTCCACACGGTAGCCTGCGCCCTGCAACAGGGTGCGCAGGACATCCAGATCCAGATGCATTACAACCGCAGCGTCGTCGCCGCTCGTTGCGACCTCAGCCTGGCGAGGCATGCTGCCGTTCGCTTTGTTGGACATGATCACTCCGATTATTGACTGTTGATGATAAGGGCGCCGCGTTCCGCGGTCGCCTGTGGATGAGGAAGGCGAGGCTGCGAACGAGCGGTAACCACGCCCGCTGCGCCAAGGGTCAATAGCTCGGGCAGAACCATGCTTGCCAGCTCGTCGCAGATGACGAGCCTGATCGCGCGCGCTTCGGACGTCATTTCAGGGACCGCCCCATCCGCTCGGATTAACCCGCTCCGACCGGCCGCAACATCGCCGACAACTTTGACATCCACATGAACGACAGGGCCCGACGCTTGCGTCGGACACTTGCTCACACGAAGGCCATGGAGGGTTTCCTTTGCATCCGCGACCAGCAATTGCATCATCGCCAGACAAGCCCCGCCCTCCCGTTGCACGAAGCTGCTGCTGATGTCTCCGCAGAGAGTAAATACGGCGTCAATGCGAATGGCTCGCACGCATTGATGATCAACCGAAAAAGTCCTGGTGATACGCCAGCGTCGCAAGCGATCCGAGCCAAGGTCACCGCCGACGTCGATTTCAACGTCGAGGGTTGCCACGGTGGTGTCGGCGGCACCGTCCACCCGCCCTCCGAAGCGGAGCGCCATGACAACCTGGTTCGACCGCACTGTCGCGCGCGAATTGACGTCGACCGCGCTCACCTCGTAGCCAAGCCGCTGCAGTTCCGTGAGGACACTGTCAATAGCAGTTGCAGAAGACATCGTGCGACAGACCTTGGGTTACAGCCGGTTTAGCGCGAAGGACTCGCATCGGATTGCTTCAACGCCTTGGTCAGCGCGATCTCATTGATCGCCGGCGGGCTTTCTTCGAGTTTGCGCGCGACATAGGCGCGCCGGATCGCGTCAGCACGCTGCGCCCGAAGCTGCTGGACGATCGCGTCACGAACCTCCGTCAGCGGACGCGTGTAGGCGGCTTTGGTCTCCATGAGCTTGACGATATGCCAGCCGTCATCGAGCTTCATCGGCTCGCTGACGGCATTGTCGGCAAGGCCCATGACCTGCGCCTTGATTTCCGGTCGGATCTGATTTTCGGCAACCCAGCCGAGCTCTCCGCCCCTCTCGCCTGTCTCACGGTGATCCGATGCTTCCTTCGCAACCGCGGCGAAATCGGCTTTTGACTGCTTCAGCTTGCTTTGGATGTCGGCGAGCTTCTTGCGGGCCTTTTCGTCTGTGTCCTTGTCTGCGCCAGCCGGCAACGAAACGAAGATCTGCGAGATCCGGAACTGCCGCGGCACGAGGAAAGCGGTCTTGTTGCTCTCGTAGGCCTTCTGGACCTCAGACTCCTCCGGATAGGTCTTCGGTGGCGTTGAAACGGCCTGCAGGTAGGACTCGACGATCGTCGCGTCCCTCACCTGTTCGAGTCGAGCCGCGACTGCGGCTTGCTCGTGCCACTTCTTCGACTCGGCCTCCTTCAGCACGAGTTCGTTGGCCAGCATCAAACGTACGGCCTGGCTGAGCAGGGCAGGATCGCGCTCAATGGCAACCTGCTCCCGCGCGCCCAGAGCGCCAATGAAGTTGCGCACTTCGGTCGCGCTCACATCCCGACCAGCGACGCGCGCGACGATTTCGTCATTCGCGCGTGATGCGCCGGATGTCGTCGTGCGCGCCGCCGGCGCCGCGGCCGTTGGAGGTGTCGGCCGTGCGGGAGCTGACGCAGGCGCCTGTTGCTTGGCCGAAGGCTGCTTCACTGGTGGCTGTTGCAACTGAACCTGCGCAAAGCTTGCCGAGCATGCGAGTACGCTGGTCAGAACAGCGCCGATGATCGGCCGGGCTGTTCGGGGGTTTGGCATGATGCGGTAGCGTTGAGTTCTGTTCATTTCGGCCTCACGGATCTACTTTCTGATTGAGAACCTTGTCGCCATAGTCCTGCAAGAGGCTTTGGACCTTCACCCGTCCCAAGCCGGTGAGAGGTTCGCTTGCAACGAAGGCATCGCCCAGCGTGACGCTCTCGTATTGCGCGAGGAGATCTCGCCCAACTTTCACGAGTTCCTGGTTCTTCAGGGTGCAATTGCGCGTGCTGGCCTTGAATGCCTTGGACTCGGCCTCGAACTTTGCCCGTTCGGAGTCCTTGGTCCGCGCGACAGTCGCTGCCTCCGCATAGGCCTCTTTCCACTTTTCAAGCGTCTGGTTGCGTTCCTCCAACCGGTCATTGAACTCGCGCACGGCCTGGCGATAGTCGACCTCCGCCTTCTTCGCCTGAGCTTTGGCCTCGTTCACCTCGCTCTTGAGCGCATCGCGAGCCCGCGTCGTCTCGGCAAGCTGTGCCTGCAGAGACGTACGTTGGTCTTCGAGGGCGCGCACCTGCGCGGTGGCGCTGCGCAGCGCCTCGCGCAAGCGATCGGTTTCCGATTGGGCAGACGCCTCCACGGACGTGAAGACAACCCCGACGACAGACACGACGACAAATATACGGTTGAACATATCAGAACTTCGCGTTGAGATCGAGTTGGAAGATGTCGACCGCATAGGGCGCACCGTCGATCGCGTTGGCGCTCAGCCAGCGCGCCGAGGCCCAGACGTTCTTCGCCAGGGCGACATTGCTGCCGACGAAGTACCCTTTCAGGTTGGTTCCGCCGAGACCGAAGTCGCTATCGGCGAAGGCATCCATGACGGCGTCGGACTCCAGGTACTTGTAACCGACATGGACATTCCAATCGCCGAACTGATTGAGCTTCGTGTGCCCAACCGTGACACGCGTCAGCCATCCCAGGTTGCCGCCACTGAACGGGCCCGGCAGTTGGCCTGGAATGAGATCAGGAGCCAGATTGTTGACGGCAACGGCTGCGACTGCAGCCCGATCGAAGGCCGAATTCCATACGAACTCACCGTCTGCAACGATGTGGATCGGATCGAAGTGGGCGAAGTCGAAGCGAGCGGAAGCGACGACGGGCCGAAACTCGCTCGCCAATCCAAAATATTGCGGCATGGGATACAGGAAGTCCCCCGGCGGCGGAATGATATCTCGCAAAGCCATGTAGGTGTTACCCTTCTGCGCAAAAGACGGCCGCAGGTGGTCGGTGTCGCACGCAGGCGCGACCGACACGTCGCAGGGGCTCGAGAGTTGCCCGCGGACGTTGCTGTAATCGAAATAGGACACAGCGAAGGTGACATCGACGAGAGGTGCGGCGCGCCATTGGAAGCCAAGCTGGGCGCCGAACAGATACTTGTCTTCGCTCTTGAACTTTACGAGGTCCCTGCTCGAGAAATCGAGGCTGGTGTTGAAGATGGGAAACGCACCGGCGACCAGGAACGGAGCAAAGCCCGACCACACCTCGTGCTGGGCCTGCACGGCGACGCCATCGAAGCCGAGATCCGTATCCCACACGAGCTCGGTCGGCGACCAGAACGGATTGTCGAAGCGGCCGATATTGAAGGTGAGCGAGCTCGGTCCGAAGCCGTTGTAGGCCGCGAAATCGGTGAAATATGGATACTTGAACGGCTCGAACTTGACGTAGGCGCGGTCGAGCCACAGCGCGTATTTGGAGAAGTTGCCGCCTGATCCTCCGAGCGTCTGATTCGTCGAGACCGGCGAGCTATCCGATCCGGTGCCGATACGTAGGCCGGCCGTGAACCCTTCGTAGAGGTCCGCATCCAGGCCAAGTCGCGCGCGAAGGCGGGTGCGATTGCGGTCCTTCGTCGTATTGTAGAGCGGCGGATCTCCTTGCTCCAGGTCAGACACGTCATATGGCGAGCCGGTGTTGATCGTGTTGAAATCGACGATCTGACCTGTGGAATTGAACCCGCCCTTCGGATACCAGATGCCTTCCCAGCGAGCGCGGACGTCGCCGGAGAAACGGATCCGCGAGGCCCACTCGGGATAGGTCCCTGGCGATGCCCAGCCTTCCGCCTTGGCCTGGGACATCACCTCCTTGCGAAGATCCTCACGCAACTGCCGCTTGACCACCTCAGGCACATAGGTCACGCGCTTGCTGCCAGGCGGCGATGCGGCCGCAGCTGCGGCCGTTGCGGCCTTCGCCGCATCATCAGCCTTGACGGTGGCATCGCGGGCTGCTTCGCGCGCGACATAGGCTTCATCTTCCGCCTGCTTGATCAGCGCGCCAGCCTGCTCCTCATTGAGGACACCTTGCTGCACCAGCAGATTGACGAGATTGACCGTGGCGTTGGAGGATGCAGGCTTCTTGCGCGAAACAGTCGGCCGGTCGTCCTGCGCGAATGCAGATCCCACCAGGACAGACGGCATAGCAACCATCAACGCAAGAAGCGACACAGAGAAAGCCGGAGCCTTCGACCGATTGGCGTAAGTAGATCTCTTTGACATTATTCCCCAGCTCACTTCTCACTCTGACAGTTTCCGTTCGCAGACTTCGCGATCAGATGACGTGGTTCTTCTTTCAACTCGGCCGCCGCAGCGTGATGCGCGTGACGATCGGCATCGGCATGTCGCTCGGCGGCCGATCACGCAGTGCAAGACTCGCAAGAACCTCACCGCGAATGACCGCGTCGATCTCGGCATCGGCAGTGGAGGAGACGATCTGCACGCGGGTGACTCGGCCCGTTGCATCGGCCCATAGACGCACCTCCACCCGCGCAACGCTGTTGCGTGTCTTCGGGTGAGCACGCACTGCCGCCTCGATCTGCTGCTGCACCATCGCCGCGTAGTAGCCCCATTTGCTTCCACCGCCCCCGCCACCACCCAGCAGGCCGCGGCCACCTGGGCGACCCGCGAGATTGAAGTTGTCGCCCGGCCCCTCGGCGGCCTGGTCGAGACCCAGCGGGCCAGGCGGCGGTTCGTCGCTCGGTGCGTCCGGCGGCGCATCCTTCGGCTCCTCGACCTTCGCCTCCTCCTTGATCTCCGGCTCGGTGATCGGCTGCTGCTCGATCATTTCCGGCTCCGGCAGCTTCTGCTCCGGGGGCGGCGGTGGAGGTGGTGGCGGCGGCGGGACCACATTGACAATGGTGAAGTCCTGAACCTTGCGCGGCGGCGGCGCGTCATCGCCGATCACGAAAAAGATGACCAGGACCGCGACCAGTGCAACGCCACCGACACCAGCACCCGTCGCTGCGCCGTATCGGCGCGCGAACCGTCGCAACGCTGACGCCTCCTGCTCCATATCCTGATCGCCTGGAGCTAGCTTGAAGTCCGGGTTATCCCTGCGACGGCGGTCCGCTGCCCTCATGATTGGACCTCCGCGCGGCGCGCGTCCGTGAGACGCGCCATGACGTAATAGCGGACGAAATCGGAAATCGAATCGAAGTCGAGCGTCTCCATCGTGAGTCGGGTCTCAAAGACGCTGTCGAGAACGGCCCGATAGCCGATCTGCGCGCCGCGGAACTCGACATAAGCCGTGCTGTCGATCCACAGGCGCGGCGTGGCGCCACCTTCGATGCACAGCTGCAGCGGTTCGCGATCGCCAAGGCGCTGCTTCAGATCTCTGGCGAGGCCGATGAGACGCGCCTGTTCGACGCGCGGAAACGCGACGATCTCGGCGCCCTTCGCAAGGCGATCACCGCTCCCGGCGCGCGCAACTGCCGCCGGGCAGTTCGCGTGTGATCTGCGATCGTCCATCCGGATAGCCGCCGACATGTCGGGCTCAGGCAGAATCACGCCTGGCCTTAAGGCGGCGATCCAGACGCGTAAGCGCTGCACCAGACCGCCGATCGGCGTGGTGTCGTCTGCCTTGAGCGGGAATGCCAGCGGCCGCATCGTCAGCGTTCCATCACTTGACGAGCGGCTTGGTGGCGAGACCGACCTGGGTGATGCTCAGACGGCCAAGCAGATCGAGAACGTCCATGACATTCTGATACTGGGTCTGCGCATCGCCGCGCAGAACGACAGGAAATTCCGGCGTCAGGGCCTTTTGCTGCACCAGCCGTTGCTCGAGCTCAGCGAGCGTCACCGGAATGGTGTCAAGGAAGATCTTGCCGTCGTTGCCGACGGTGATCGCCTTGGTCGTCTGCTGCGAAAGGCTCGGCGCGGCGGACGCTTTGGGAAGGTTGACCTTCATTCCCTGAACGGTCGCCGTCGTCATGACGATGAAGATGATCAGCAGCACGTATGCCAGATCGAGCATCGGCGTGACGTTGATATCGTCATACGGCTTGCTGTCGGATTGAATTTGCATCGCTCTTACTCCGCGGCCATGCGATGCATCATCGGGCCAGGCCGATCGGTGCTATAAATCTCGGCCATCTTCGTCGTGAACTCATCGACGAAGACCTGCATGTCGCTGGTGAGATCTTTGATGCGGAGCGTCAGCCAGTTGTAGCCGAACAGCGCAGGGATCGCGACGGCGAGGCCCGCGACAGTCGCCATCAGCGCGCCGGCGACGCCCGGAGCGATCGCGTTGATGTTCACGTCACCCGACATGGCGATCGCGGCAAACGTGATCATGACGCCCATGACGGTTCCGAGCAGGCCCAGAAACGGACCGCCGGAAATCGAGATCGTCAAAATCACCATCAGCCGGTTGAGCACCTGTATCTCGCGCACCAGACCGGCATCGAGTGCGGCGCGGATGGCGGCGATCGCTTCGGCGCTCAAGGGATGTGTGCGCCCGGTCGCGTCGTCGGGGAAGCGGCGGATGATTTCGTCCGCACCGATCTGATAGATGCGGAAGAGCGAGGAGTTCCGCATCACATCCTGACGTGCATCAAGACTCTTGCCGCCGCGCTTTCCTTTGCCGACCTTTTCCGTTGTGACGGATTCCAAGCCGGCACCGTCAGCGAGCAGCGTCAGATCTTCCTGCAAGTGGCGGAATGCATTGATGAAGGTTCCGTTCCCCCTGCGCTGGCGCGTGAGGTAGCCATGCTTCTCGACCATCACGACCCAGCTCGCGAGCGCCATGATGATGAGAATGCCGATCACGACCCAGCCGTCGAAGGTGACAGCCCTGAGCAGGACTCCGAAGTATCCCGAGAGCCAGTTCGCGGTCTCTTCATCGGTGCTGAAGGTGATGAGCTTGGAAGGATCGCGTCCCTGGCTCGTCGCAGCGAACTTGATGAAGCCGGCCGTTCGCGCCGCTTTCGCGATGTTGAGTTCATCGAGCTCGCCCGCAAATCCGGACATCGCGGAGGCAGCTGCCGGGACCGGAGCGGCCGGCACGGACGGCGCACTCGCAGGATCGGTAGCAGCTTCCGCCGTGCCGACGGCATCGGTGCTCGCGGCGGGAGCAACGGGAGCGACCGCAGGAGGTGGCGCCGCTCCAGCCGTGTCACCACCGAGCAGCGCAACGGCGTTAAGTGCGGGCAGAGACGTGTTCAGCGACGCATAGGCGTTACCGTCGAGATACAGCGTGATCAGTCCTGGCGTCGCCACCATGGCCACGTGATGCCAGCCACCGGGGGCGACCGGCGCAGATGCGGAGGTCCGCTGGACGGTCCCGTTGGCGTTGACCTCGACAAATGGCACGCCGTCGTCCAGCCCGATCACGAGGGCGTTGGCGCCCTCCCGGCGACTATAGATCGCCGCGCTGCGCTGCAGGTTGGCCGGCTTGATCCAGGCAGACCAAGTAAGCGTCCCGCTCTCGGGCAGAGCGAGCGACGGCGAAGCCGGCAATGTCAGCGGTGTTTGACCGTCGAGACGCAAGCCGGTGCCGATGATGGCGCCGTCGGCGGCCTGCCCGGCATTCTGCGCGTTGTTTGCCCATGCCGACGAATCAAGCGCCGGCGTGCCGCGTTGCGTGAAATGGTAGGCGAGCAGGGTGTCCGCATCGTAGGTGCCCTTCGGGTCGCCGGCAGCTACCTTCTGGTTTCCATAGTAAAGCCAGATGTTGGCCTTGGCGCCGGCCTGCACGTTGGGAACGCCGACCCACACCAGCGCCTCGCCGAGCAGGGAGTTGTAGCTCTCGATATGATGCCTGAGAGGTGTCTTGTCGTCACCGGCGACGAACCGCAGGTCGCTGCCGTCTTCCTTCGCCGAGGCAAAACGGAAATTGCCGACATGAAGGCGCACGAGCAGCGGTGTGGTACCGATTGCATCCGTGATGCCCGCGCCGGCTGGACTCGTGTCGATGCTGATCTGCTTGCGCATCGACCATTCTTCATTCCACCACGCCTGTGCCGTACTGGTCAGTGCCAGGGTCGCAGCAGAAGCAGCAAACACAAACGCCGTCAGGCGACGCCTGATCGCGTGCTGCGCCGATCCGATTCGATGTGGTCGTGCGTTTGACATTGAAAGCCATCCCTTGATCATCAGAATTCTCCGGATGCACTGAACAGCACGCGCGGATCCTTTGCCCCGGTCTCACCCTGACTGACCATGGGCACCGCTAACGCCACCATTCCCTGGAGATAGTCGAACAACTTGAAGCGCGTGCCGACGCCGTAGCTCCACATGTCGAACCGCGACTGCTGCTCTTCCAGCGGCCTGTAGATCGTGGCGTGGCCGGCATCGACGAAGCCAAACACGCGCCATTCGTTGAAGGTCGTGAAGCGAGCTGGGCCCTGCCCCGTCTCATCCTTGATATGACTCTGCAGCATCGGGCCGAAATCGGGGCTGCGGATCTCCAGCGTGCCGGCAATGCCATTGTCGCCAATCGTTTCGGATTCGAGATAGCCTCGCACCGTGTCCACGCCGCCCAGGCTGAATTGCTCGCTTGAGATCTGCGGCCCGTCCGAAACCTGCCCCTTCACGCGGCCGAAGAGTTGGAAGCCTTCCGGCAAATCATGGGTGTGCGACAGGTCGGCATTGAAATGAAAGAAGTTGCTGTCGGCGAAAGCGCGCTTGTTCCAGTAGTCGTCGAACTGACTGCCGGGGCCGCGCAGGTTGAAGGTAAAGCCGAGATTGAGCTGCGTCAGCGCCCCTTCATTTTGCCAGGTCGCGCCGTAGCTGGCGTTGGCCGGATAGTAGGTGATCGGCGTCGAGAACGTGTCGGTGCCCAGATTTACCGTCTGCCCGAAGTGCTTGTAGTCCACACCAAGAGACAGTGAATGGAAGAAGTTATCGCGGGTCGGCAAGGTCATCACCACCCGTCCGCCGAGGATCTGCCCCGGACCAACGACGTTCATGCCGCCGATGGTCGCGACATCGCTCTTCGAGTCGACGCCGTAGACGAGCACGCTGGTCCAGTCCGTCACACGCGCCAGATAGGAGCCGGACAGGACCTGGGCATCCTCAGGACGCTGAGGGGCGATCTGGTAGCTGGCGCTGAGCGAATGACCGAGCTGCCACAGGTTGTCGTACTTGACGGTGGCATTGACGCGCGTCGCCGTCGTGTTGGGCGATTGCCGGTTGTTGACTTCGACGCTGGCATGCAGCGGAAATTTGTCTTCGACATTCAGGTCGACGTCGACGGTGCCGGGCGTCACGCCCGCGCGCAGCGCCGGGGTTATTCGCCGATCAGACCATTGATTGAGCGCGACGATATCCTTCGTCACCTCGTTGAAGTTCGGCAGAGTCCCCTCTTTGAGAGACGATGCCTGCTTCTTGATCCGATCGACATCGAAGTAGCGCGAATTCGTGACCCGTAGCCGCCCGACCTTTCCTTCGACGACCTTCAGCACCACAACTCGGCTGGCGACGTTCTGTGCAGGAACGGCAACGCTGACGGTTTGAAATCCCTTGTCGTGGTAGGCCTTTTCCAGCGCAGCGCGCGCCTTCTCGACATCGTCCGCATTCCGCTTCGGTCCGAGGAAGGGGTAAACCGCCTCCTCGACCTCGATCTGCGGCAGCTTATCCGCGCCATCGACGCGAAATTCGTCAATGTCGAAGCGCTGGTTGGTCGAAGAGGCCGGTTGAGATACCGGAGCGGCCTCCTGGCCCGCGGGGTCTGTTTGCGCGAGCGCCGCATGTGGCGATCCGACCGCCAAGGCACCAAGAGCCAGCGTGGCCACGAGCTCCTTCCTCAGCGACCGTGCGCCGCATTGCCCGGAATTCTTGTTCTGCACGTCAGCTCGACCCCACCCAAACGCAGCCGCCCGCAAGCGATCGCGTCGCCGCCAGCAAGTCCCATGTCTCTAAGACACGCGGGCCGAAGCTATTCCGCCAAAGAAAGTTAGAAGTTTTTTCAGGACTTCGTGGGCGCCGGCCGCGATTCGCTTTATGGATCGCGAAGCGGGGCGATCAGCTGAGGAGGACGACGCCGCCCGGCAATGCCCGCACGCCGGCGCCGAACAGCTCGCGGACCTGGCTTGGAAAATTATCGAGCCGATCGAGATGGAATGTCCCGTTCACAAGCCTGCGGGCAAGCGCGACGTTGGTAACGATGACGCGGCCAGGGCGATAACGGTTCACTTCTTCGACGACCTCGGCGAGCGGGCGATCACGAACGACCAGAAGGCCTTTCTGCCAGGCCGTCGCCGCATTGACGTCGGTGGCGACGGCCGTGCCGAGCCCAGCCGCCGCTGAAAACTCGACCTGCTGTTCTGGGTTGAGTTGGACCAGATTGCGTTCATGCTCGATATCCAGCTGTCCATCGATGCAGGTGACCGAAACCCTCCCATCCAGGCAGCGCGCGTTGAAGGAAGCGCGGGTCGCGACCGTGCGGACGCCGAGCGCCTGCACGACCACCGACCGGCCCGC
The DNA here is from genome assembly GCF_031157255.1 of Bradyrhizobium sp. LHD-71. Lineage (GTDB taxonomy): Bacteria > Pseudomonadota > Alphaproteobacteria > Rhizobiales > Xanthobacteraceae > P52-10. The sequence continues at coordinate 226,997 of NZ_JAVIFX010000007.1, forward strand.
TGCACTTTTTGCGCTGAAGACGGCCTCTCCGGAAATCAATTCAATCCGCGTGTCATCGCGATCCGACAATACCGAGAGACTGGTCAATGTCCCTAGCGTTACGTCGACACCGTTTGCCAGGGCAAGCTCACGCCTTTCCCCTTTGCCCGTGCGGTAGTCTGCCGCGAGCTCACTCAAGGAGGGCCACAGATCCATCGGCGGATCATAGGCAAGGTAGGCTGCCGCCACGCTTGCGACGGCTCCGCCCATGAATGCTCTGCGCGAGAGGCTCCAGGGAACCGGACGATACCCGCGCATCGGGGAGAGTTGAGCGCGTCGATGCACGCCCAGCGCGTCCGCGCTCAACTTCAGATCGCGCCACAGGCCGGCTGCCAGGCGGAAGGCTTGTTCGTGATCGGGGCTCTGGCTCCGCCAGCGCCGGATCGCCTCAAGGTCAGACTTTGTCGCCTCGCCTGAACGAAGCCGAACCACCCAAGCGAGCGCCTCCCGCATCAGCGGATCAAGGTCCTCATGATCATCTGGCGGTACGGTCACGGGTGAATGGCTCGTCGTCCGGAGGCCATCTCAATCTGGCGTGTCAAACGGATTCATCAATATAATCCATGCTTGCCTCTCCCACTGATTCCGGCAAGGCCCCTTGAGGGTCGCAGATGCACGCGTCAAGAGAAGGCGATCAACGTTCTGCATTGGGACGTCCGACATCGAATGCCGGCAGCCAGGCAGACCGCCGACGTCCATGATTCCTCTCCTACGACGAGCCCCTCATGAAATTCGGGTCCGCTAAACCATAGACACCCGAATGAACCCTATTCCGAAAAGAAAAGCGAAAAGAAATATTGAACAATCGAGCACGCAGTCGCCTTCCGTGATTTGAAAACGACAGATCATGCCGCTTGGTGGTGAAGTGAGCCGGCGATCAGGCGCGGCGGCGCGGGCCGCTCGGGCGGCGCATGAGATTGCGACCGAGACGCCTGGCGCAATGCTCGATAGCCTGTTGGATATCGCGCTCCACCGTCCGTAGCGACACGCCCAGGCTTTGGGAAATCTCGGGATAAGGCACATTGTCGAACAGCGCTGCCTCGAACACCTTGCGCACCCGCGGCGGCAACTCCGTCAGGACAAGCCGCAGGGACTCCATATCTGACTGCGCTTCGACGGCTTGAGCGGGACTTGGTGTTTCGTCAGCGACGCTGAGCATTTCTTCTATCTCGGCAGCCGTGGCCCGATAGCGCTCCGCACGCCGCCGATTTTTTCCGATATTGATTGCCGTTCGAACAAGATAGTCCTTGGGACTGTGCACCTCGGTTGTATCCGGGATACGGTCCAGGCGCGCGAATGTGTCATGGAGCGTTTCGCTGGCGAAGTCCGCACAGCCGAACGTACGGGTCAGTCGTCGCACGAGACTTTCATAGTCCGCGGCGAGCACGGCCTGCAAAATGCTACGGTTCGACGCGCCCACTCCAGACCACCCCAACGCTGCCGCGACGCCAGCTGCCCCGAAACCGCCATACATTCGCCGGACGTGAGTAGCCAGCAGGAATGACAGTCGGATGACAGACGTGGAAGGTTAAGTCCTAGCCGCCTAGCGCTACTCCGTCTGCTCTTCAGTCAAGGACCATGGCCGATGTCGCCGCCAGTTACCGGCATCCAGGGTGACGAGACGCGGCCGCGAACCGCCGACGCAGCCGCGCGACACATAGGGCCGGCCAGACGAGGAGCCCGCCGACGGAACGGACCTCGGCGAACCGGGCTTGATGTAAAGAAGGACGCCAGCCAAGGAGCAAGTTCGATGAAAGCCTACGAGCTACTGGGACCCGAAGGAATCGACGGCTTAAGACTCGTCGAGAAGCCGATACCAGCACCCGGCGCAGGACAGGTCCTGGTACGGCTCAAGGCAGCAACGCTGAACTACCGCGACCTCCTCACCGTAAAGGGCGGCTACGGCTCGCGACAGAAATTTCCACTCATCCCTCTTTCCGACGGTGCGGGCGTGGTGGAAAGCGTCGGTGCAGGCGTGACGACCTTTGCACCTGGCGACCGTGTCATCGGCAGCTTTTTTGAAGGTTGGCTTGGCGGAGAGCCCAACCCAAGCAAGATGCGCACCTCGCTCGGCGGCGCTGTCGATGGCGTCCTGTGCGAATACCGCCTCTGGCCGTCGCAGGCACTTGTGCGTACGCCGGATCACCTCACTGATGCGGAAGCCGCCTCCCTGCCGTGCGCCGCGCTGACCGCCTGGAGTGCGGTTGTGAAGCTCGGCAACACAAGGCCCGGTCAGATCGTACTCACTCAGGGAACCGGCGGTGTATCGATGTTTGCGCTTCAGTTCGCAAAAATGGTCGGCGCGCGCGTGATTGCGACCTCGTCAAGCGAGGCAAAAATCGCAAAGCTGAAGCAGCTAGGGGCCGACATCACGATCAACTACAGAGCGACGCCCGAATGGGGCAAGCTTGCGCGGCAGGAGACCGGCCAAGGTGTCGACCTTGTCGTGGAGGTGGGCGGCGTTGGCACGCTGAACGAATCGATTCGTGCGACAAAGATTGGCGGCACGATCGCCTTCATCGGCGTGCTGGCCGGTCAGCCGCAGGCCGAGCCACGTATCTCGCTCATGGTGATGCAACAACAGCGTCTGCAGGGCACCACGGTAGGGTCGGTGGAGGATCTGCAGGCAATGGTTGACGCGATCACCACCAATCGCATGAAGCCGGTCATGGACAGCACTTTCACGTTTGCTGACGCCAAGGAAGCTTTTGCCTACATGGCAAGCGGAGCGCATTTCGGAAAGGTGGCGATCGCGATCGGCTAAGCCGGTCGACCCTTCGCTTTGCGGCATCCCGTCTGGGCGGGCCGTGAGCAGACACAAGGCTCACAGCCCGACGCCAGTTCCTCATCACGGGATCGTGTCACGGCAGGCCGCGATTTGTGACAGAATTATCACGACGAAATGTCGGTTCGGTCACACGCGGAGCGGTCTATGAGTTTGCAGCGGCGGGCGCGGGCGCGGGCCCGGTCAAATTCGCTAACCTGGTCAAACCCCTTGGCTTGGTGGTGGAGTCTGCTGACGCTGGTGAGCGGCGCAAATATCGCGTTCTGGTTCCTGCTGTACCGCCAGTTTCACGAGCAGCCGGCCGGCAGCGTCGGCGCCACCTCCGGCATCGGACTCATGCTCGTCCTCTGTGCGGCATATGTTTTTGGCTGCGCGTTCAGGTCGTTCCTGCCTCGCGCGGATGTTCAGCGAATCTGCTTGTTCGACACATGGCTGTCGAGCGTCGTCATCGGCCGCACCGTCGCAACTGTCGCCGAGATCTGCTTCGCGGCACAGTGGGCGATCGTCCTGCACCAGCTCGGTACAATGACGGGATCGGAAACCACGGTGAACGTCGCGCGGGTGATCGTACCTTTGATCCTCATCGCGGAATGCTTCTCATGGTACGGCGTGCTGACCACCAACTACTTGGGCAACGCCATCGAGAATTCGATATGGGCCGTCACCTTCTTTCTCGTCGGGATTGGCCTTTGCCGGCTGCTGCCGGAGTTCGAGGGTCCGGTTCGCGCGGCACTCCTCGTCGCGATCACCGGCATCGCAGGCTACCTGGCCTTCCTCATGACCGTCGACGTGCCGATGTACCTGAGCCGGTGGCGTGCAAAGCTCGCCGATGGCGGCAAACTTTTAAGGCCACTCGAAGGCCTCCGCGACGCAAGTACGCGTTGGATCGTGACGCATGACCTTGCTGAGTGGAAGGACGAGATCGCCTGGATGTCGCTTTATTTCAGCGCGGCGGTCTGGGCGAGCCTCGCGCTTTGCGTTATCGCGTCGCTCGACCTCCACCTGCCGCGGTACCGCGCCGAGGCGGCAATCATTCGAGCGGGACAGGCCGCAACTTTGCCAGTTCATCAAGCGACAACTCCGCTTCCCGATCCGTCAAAGGAAAGCGGACGATGACATCTTGACGGCCGAGCTGACCCCAGAGCGCATCCGAGGACCATTTCTGCCGCTCAGGCCCACGCAGCCCCTCGATCCAAACGAAGTACCAGTCCGTCATCGAAAGCATCCAAAGTCTCGACACGAGACGACCGAGCGCTTCGTGCCTTTGGCTTTCGCCACGCCGGTTCGCCAGTACCAGCTTCGCTCCTGACGCGATCAAGCGCTAGCGTCAAACTGACAAATCGCTGTGATCGCAAGCGCAAAGCTTCTTAGGCTTCGGTAGCACGGAAAGCTAGCGTTGACCGTGCAAATTGAGGACCTCGCGCGCCTCCTCAACGCTCGCAATTTCGATGTTCAGGATGCCCAGCACGCTGCGAATGCGTTGGACGCGTGCGGCGTTGGATGCTGATCCTCAACAGCGTCGGTGTCGTTCTCCAGGGAACGAACGCCTAAACGCGCAGAACCGACATCTGGCAGTTCTTCTCAACGACCGTTTCCGTCTTGAGCACGGAATAACGGACCAGCGATCACGTTATTCCCGCGGGGCGCCCATGCAGTGAGGAGAACCACCGATGCTATTTCGTTCCAATCGCCGCGCGCCCGAACCGGTCGTCACAGGATCTAGTGCACAGGCACAATCCGGGCTGCGGACCAACAAAGACATGTCGATCGAGTTTCTTTGCCAGCCGGACGATTATGGCGTTCTTGCCGAACCAGTGCCGGCGCGACTGGCGCTGCCGGAATGGTTTCGGCGAATTCCAGCCGTAGATCGCTCGGTCCTCTCGGCCACCAACAACGGACTGACGGTCAAGCGCTGCATGCCATTTCTCGATGCGATGACGCTGGGCTACATTCTGCCGATCGGAGCGACCGTACGTCTGCAGATCACCGAGCAAGGCCGCAAGATTGACGCTGGCTGGGAGTTCGATCGCACAATGGTGAGCAATCACGGCAGCTACCAGATTGTCGGGCATCCGCTGGCGGACAGGCCGCCCATGAAGTTTCACAACTACTGGACGATCAAGACCCCGCCTGGCTGGAGCTGCTTGTTCATGGCGCCGCTTAATCGAGCGGGCCTGCCGGTCGAAATTATCGCTGGCGTTGTCGATACCGACACTTACGCATCGTTGATCAACTTCCCGTTCATTGCGACCGCACCCGACGGCGTTCACATCATCGAGAAAGGCACCCCGCTGGTGCAGGTCATTCCGTTCAGGCGCGAGGAAGCCGAACTTGATCTTCGGAAAGAGCGCGTGTCGTTCGATCGGCTTACGCCGGTCGTTGCAGTTGAAACGAAGGATGAAGGACGCGAGCGTGAACGGATCCTGAGAAACACGCAGGCATCCGAGGGATGGTACCGAAAGTTTGCACGCGCCAAGCGGTGAGTGCATCGATTGAATGGCGATATTCGGAATAAGCTCTCATCGTGTTTCGTTTGCTTTCCGGGACCGAAAAAACCGGTCCCGAACTGCAACCCAAAGAAGGAGGTTCTTCCATGAAGCGCGAGATTATCTTCACTGCAAGTGCGATTGCCCTGGCTGTTGGAGCAGTCGGCGGCGCGAAGGCCGCCATCGGCGTGCCGCTGGACCCCGCGGTCAAGACCGTGACGGCCGAACAGGGCCAGATCATTCTGGCCGGCAACAGTTCGTCGAATTCGAGCTCCAACAGTTCTTCGAACTCCAACTCGAACAGCTCATCGAACTCAAGCTCCAACAGCTCCTCGAATTCGAACTCGAACAGTTCCGCCAACTCGAGCCGCTAAGCTGAAACGAGCTTACGCGACCTGCAAGACAAAAGGGCCCGCCAACGGGCCCTTTCCGCTTATCGAGCGGCTGCTGCACCTGCAGCAGGAATTCCCTTCCTGAACGCCTGACCGTCCGACGCCGTGGCTATTCGCGGCGGATCGCTTCGGCCGGGTCAAGCTGCGCCGCCCTTGCCGCGGGCAAATAGCCGAACAGCATCCCGATCCCCGCTGACGCAGCGAGCGACAGGAGAACAACAGCGGGATCGACGACAAGCGGAATTTGCAGCCAGAGGCGCGCCACGGCAGCAAGCCCAAGCCCGACGACGATGCCCGCAAGCCCGCCTGCGGCAGCCAGGAAGACTGCCTCAGCGAGCACCTGCGCCAGGATCTGTCGCGGCAGCGCTCCGATAGCGAGACGAACTCCGATTTCCGACGTCCGGTCTGCCACCGAAGCCAGCATGATATTCATGATCCCTATGCCGCCGACCAGTACGCTGATCGCCGCAACGGCGGTCAGCAACGCAGTTAGCGTGCGCGAGGTCTCCGCCATGGCATCGGCAACCTGGCGCATCTCAAGCACATGGAAGTTGTCCTCCTGCCCCTCGTCGATGCGCCGGCGTTCACGCATTAGCTCCTCGAGCCGGTTCTTCATCAGCGATGTATCGATGCCTTGTCGGACGAGGACAACGATGGACTGGATGTCCCTTGAGCCGAGAACGCGACGCTGATAGTTGGCGAGCGGCATGATCACGGTGTTGTCGTCGTCCTGCGACAGCCCGGACTGCCCGCGCCGACCGAGGACGCCGATCACCTCGCACGACACCGTCTTGACGCGAATGGTTTCGCCGACAGCAACGTCGCCACCAAACAGCCGTTCGTGGACGGTCGCACCGATGATACAAACGTTGCTGCCGGACCTCATCTCCCGGTCGGAGAAAGCGCGGCCTTTGACGAGCCTCCATTTCTTGGCGACAAGGAAATCATTGTCGGCGCCGGTGACGGCGGCCACCCAGTTTGCCTGCCGCGAGGCGACGCGAACAGATTGAGATGCGACCGGCGCGATGGCCTGGAGTTCGCTGCGAAACTGGCGAACGGCTTCGACATCGGCGTAGGTCAAGGGTTTCGCCTCTATCTGCGCGCCCTGGCCGCCGCGGGCGTCCTGGCCGACCCGGAGCGCAAGCAACTGCGCGCCGAGTTGATCCAGCTGTTCGCCAACCTTCGCGCTGCTGCCTCGCCCAATCGTCACCACGGCAACCATGGCACCCACGCCGATGGCAATACCGAGCGCCGCGAGCATCGAACGAAAAGCATTACGCCGCAAGCCTGACACGGCCAGGCGCAGGATGTCATGTGCCTGAACCACAACCGTCATTCACACATCCTTGCATGACGTGGCCATCGACGAAGCGAATAGTGCGAGCGGCTTGCTTTGCCACTGATGGATCATGTGTCACGATAACAATCGTGGTTCCGACTTCGCGGTTGAGCTGCTTGAGCAGACCGACGATTTCAGCGCCCGTTACGCTGTCGAGTGCTCCGGTCGGCTCGTCCGCGATCAGAAGATCCGGGCGGACAACGAGGGCGCGGGCGATTGCTACCCGTTGCTGCTGGCCGCCCGAGAGCTTGTCGGGCGTGGAGTGCATGCGCTGGGACAAACCAACAACAGCCAGCATCGCTGCGGCGGCATCACGGCGCACATGATGCGACACACCCTGATAGAGTAATGGAAGTTCGACGTTCTCCAGTGCACTCGCACGCTTGATGAGATGGAATCGCTGAAACACGAAACCGATGCAGGTTCGCCGGAGGAGCGCTCGGCCCGTCGCATCAAGCGTTCCGGTATCAATACCCTTGAATCGATAACGACCGCTCGAGGGCGTATCCAGGCAGCCTATCAGGTTGAGAAACGTCGATTTTCCGGAGCCGCTCGGGCCAACGGCTGCGACAAATTCGCTCCGTACGATCGATAGATCGACACCGGCAAGCGCCGTCACAGCGGCTGCACCATGTCCATAGATGCGCGCAATATTCTCGAGCACGATCAAGGGCTCGGAGCTACCTTGCGAGGCAGACGGACGGTCGCAGTTTGCGAAGCCGGCATTCATGGTTGCACCGGAGCTTGATCAATCACGATGCTATCGCCCACCGCTACATCGCCGCCGATGATTTCGCTGTACGAGCTGTCGGACGCACCGATCTGCACACGCACAGGCGTTGGCACACCGCCAACCAGCTTGTAGAGACGGCGGCCATCGGGCTGATCGCTCTGGCCAACTCCAAGAGTTGCAGCACCAGCCATGGGTCCCGGCATACGATCTTCGCTGATCGCATGAGGGGACGGCGCGAACCGCAAGGCGGCATTCGGCACCAGAAGCACGTTGCGTCGCTCCGCGATCGTGATGTCCGTCGACGTCGTCATGCCCGGCTTGAGCTGAAGCTCATCATTGTTGAATCCGAGAATGGCTTTGTACGTCACTACGCCTTGCACCACTTCGGGCCCAAGATAGATCTTCTCGACGACGACGGGAACGTTGCGATCGCGCATGCTTTCGCCCTTGAACATGGCGTGCTGTCCCGGTTTCACAGCAAGCGCGTCGGCTTCATCCACATCGACCTTGACCTGCATTTTGCGGATATCCGCCGCAACACGAAACAGAACCGGCGACTGGAAGGACGCCGCGATGACCTGCCCGCGCTCGACATTGCGGCGAAGCACCACCCCGTCGATGGGCGCGACGATTCTTGTTTTCTCCAGGTTCGAGGTGGCGAGCGCGACTTCCGCGGCAGCTATACGAGCTTCCGCTTCCTGAACTTCAACAAGTGCTGCTGCTTTCCTGAACGCTCCCACCGCCGTCTCCAGGTCACGCTCGCTTGCAACCTGACGCTCCGCGAGCCGCTGCTTTCTATCCTTCTCGCTCGCCGCCAGCAGGCGATTGATCTGCGCTTCGCGCAGTCTCGCCTCGGCCAACGCATGAGTTGCACGTGCGCGCGCGAGCTGTCGTGTGGGTACATCGTCATCAAGTGTCGCAAGCACCTGCCCGGCTTTCACCGTATCGTTGTAGTCGACGAGAATATCCTTGATCGTTCCCGATAATTCGGTCGAGACCTCGACGATCCGGACAGGCTCGACGGTCCCGGCTGCGGAGACCCTGACGTCAAGGTCGCCGTGGAAGGCCGGCCGGACAACGAATGGTGCGCCGGCCGGTGCCGACATATTCGCTTTACCGAATGCCATCATCAGGGCGATCGCGAGAGCTGCGATCCCCGCCGAACCGCTCGCCGCGCTTCGGTTCCTCTTGCCGGCGTAACGAAATCCTCCAGGCGACCGCCGGGAACACGTGACCGACCATTCTTCGAACTGGAGAGTTGGCCACATGAGCGCGGCTCCCGTCAGGTGATCCGGATGGACCCGCGTTCTTCAACGACCATCCGGGCCAAATATTCCATGAGCACTCACAACTCACGCCTACAGCACTCGCGTTCCGGCTCGTGTTCCGAATTCCACCGATGCTTGCGGCCTTTAGTCGTCCTGCAACGATCTACACGGCGTGGCTGTCCAAGGATTAAGCTGCTAGCCTGTGAAATAAAGAATGGGCTGCCGCGTTATGCTACTGATGTTGATGTCGAGACATGTGGAATGAGCGACTTCGGTAACGAGCTCGTCGCCCTGCTGCCCCGACTCCGCCGGTTCGCGCGCTCCCTCACCGGTCAGCCGGACGACGCCGACGATCTCGTACAGGCTGCGCTCGAGCGCGCCCTGCGATCCCGATCATCGTGGGAGCCAGGCACGCGACTCGATGCCTGGATCTTCAGGATCATGAGGAACCTGTGGATCGACCAAATTCGACACAGGAAAGTCCGCGGTGATCGAACCACCATCGAGGCCGCTGAGCAGCTTTCCGGTTTCGACGGCCGAGTGGTGACGGATAACCGCATCATGCTCGCGGACGTTCAGGAATTGCTTGCTACGCTCCCCGGAGATCAGCGCGCCGTCGTGCAGTCGGTTTGCATCGATGAGCTCAGCTATCGGGAAGCCGCCGAACATCTGAAGACTCCGATCGGAACTGTCATGAGCCGCCTGGCGCGCGCCAGGCTTGCTCTTGCGGCCGGACTTGATCTCGACGAAGCGGCAGAGGCCGGCTTCAACCTGAAGAAGCTCTGATGACCGCGATCACCGATGAAACCCTGATGGCCCTGGCGGACGGCGAGCTCGAACCGGCCGAAGCGGCCCGCGTACGCGAGGCGCTCCGCCGCGACGTCGATCTCGCCGCGCGATTTGCATCATTCGCCGAATCACGGGCGCTCCTGTCTGGCGCGTCCGGCCGCGCTGCGAACGACGATGTGCCCGAGCGCCTTGTCAACACTGCGCGCAGGCTCGGGGACGCACTGTCGGGGGTCGCGTCGCGGCAACAGTCCTCGCACAGCTTGCGTCAGTCCGACCGCTTCAAGGCGATGGCGTTGGCAGCATCGATCGCACTTTGCGTCGGAGGCGTGCTCGGCTTCGCATTCCGCTCGCTTCAGTCATCCGATGGGACGCCCGCAAACGGCGTAGCGCTGAATGACATCGCGGTCTCGCCTGCGGAAAAAGACCTTTTGTTCCAACTCGCAAGCGGCGAGTCGCGGCAGGTACAAAGCGGAACGGCGACAGCGGACATCACCATGGTATCCACACATCGGATGGAAGACGGCTCGATTTGTCGCGAATTCAGCGCGGCAATCGCCGGTACGCAGCAAACACGCGTTGCCTGCCTACGGGAGCGCGCCTGGCGCGTTCATCTCGTGGTGGTTTCCTCTTCGGACGGAGGCTTCTCGCCAGCGAGCGGCCACGCAACAGCAGACGAATTCATCGAAGCGCTCGGGAGCAAGGAAATCCTGACCGGCGACGCGGAGCGCAAAGCGCTCGTTCAGCCCTAGCGCAACAGAATGCGAGTGAGCTGCCATGAAAACCGTGATCGTCTGCCGTTTGTTCGCGACCGTCGTCGGTCTGTTTCTTGGCTTCGCCGGAATCGATCAATCCCCGACATACCCTGCGCTGTTCCCGCCCGCATTCGCGGATGACGATGGTGGCTCGGATGGAGGGGGCGGGGGTGCAGGCGGCGGTGGCGCGTCTGGTGGCGGCGGAGGCGACAGCGGTGGCGGAGGAGCTCTCGTCGGCAGCAATTGGAGCCCCGTCGGAAGAGGCAGGGGTTCGAGACACCTCTTCGCGCCGTTTCGCGGTTTTCGGTTGGTGTTGCCATGGGATGCAAGACCGCGGCGCACCGCACAACGTGCGCAAGCGCGTGAATACGTCCTGTCCGGAATTGAGGCCGCTCAGGCGCAGACGCTGCGCGACCGGGGATTTCGCGTCGTCGCCGAGCGTGTGCTGAGCGGCGGCAGAGGAGCGCTGCTGCGCGTCGCAGCGCCAAGCCGGATGTCAAAACAACGCGCGCTTGCGTCGTTGCGCGAGATCACGCCGGGACAGGCCGTCGACGAGAACAGTCTATATCTGCAGCGATTTCGAATGCAGGGTAGCCGATCAACGCTACGCAACGCATTCCTGGACCCGTTAGCAACCGTGGACTGGCGATCGCTGGAAAACTGTGGCGACCTGGGTGCGATCGGGTTGGTGGATACAGGTATCGACACGAACCACGCGGGGCTCGCGAGCAAGCAACTGGAGGTGATTACGCAGCGCACTCCCGACCGACGGGCGTCGAGCAAGCGCCACGGAACAGCGGTCGCCACACTCCTGCTTGGCGACGGCGTCTTTCCAGGGTTGACGCCGAAGGCGCGGATTGTCGCAGTCGATGCATTCCACGCAAAAAATGGGGGAGACCAGATCGACACGTTCGATCTGGTCTCCGCCATGGACACTTTGGTGGAGCGCGGCGTCGCGGTCATCAACCTCAGCCTGGCGGGACCGGCAAACGAGGTTCTGGACGCCGAGGGGCAGCGCGCACGTGCCCGGGGCGTCATCGTGGTCGCAGCCAGCGGCAATGATGGCGCCGCCGTCAAGCCGCGTTATCCTGCGGCTTATCCATGGGCGGTCGCTGCAACCGCCATTGACAAGAACCTCGTCGTCTACAACCGGGCGGTTCGCGGACCGCATATCCGGCTTGCTGCCCCTGGCGTCGATCTTGCTCTCCGCGACGGTGACGGTACGCTGCGACAACATACCGGCACCTCGTTCGCCGCGCCGTTTGTCGCCGCACGGATGGCACTGGCGCACTTGGGAAAACAGGTCGTGCCCGCCGCGGCAGCAGCGCCGCCCACCGATGACGTTGCCTCCCCCCGCGCGGCGGAAGCCAGCATCGCAATGCTCGTCCGGCAGGCGATCGATCTCGGAGAGCCGGGAAAGGACACCGTCTATGGCGATGGCCTCGTGCAGTTTGGCTCCGCTTGCCGCTCAGCGACGCAGTGAAGGACTTGCCGCCATTTCCATCTTATCCGCGCCTCAGTTCTGTTCCGGCGCGAGGCCTTCGCGTTCAATGATGTCGGCCCATTTGCCGGTTTCAGTTTTCTCTGCGCGGCTGTAAGCATTCTTGGAAGAGCGGCAGCGCTCTCCGGTCCATGCAACGAATCACACGTTGAATCCGCCGCTCGTTCGGAATAGCCAACGGCCATGAGACAGGCCAGTGACAACGAACCGTGGGGATTTGCGTCAGCCACTTCGGTACCGGACGGCGGAATCGCCGTCGCCTGGGCCGTCGCCATCAAGCGGGATGCGGCGCAAGGCGAGCCTCATCTGCGATGGCTACCGCATCCAATCTTTCCCTGCCCGGCTGAAGGACTGGGAGCTGGGGAGGTCGCGATCTGGCTGGCCGCGGTCTCAGGCGGCCAGGACGACAACGCCGGCACTTCTGAGCCGACTGCGCTTAACCTTGAACGGAGCGCAACGATACTCGATGCGCAGGAACGCGAACGCCTGGCGCGGTTTCGTCATATCGACGATCGGTGCAGCTACCTGGCCGCACATGCCGGAACACGCTTCATTCTTGCGAGCATCGTCGACCGATCGCCCGACGCATTGCAGTTCCGCCCGTCTCAACATGGCAAGCCGATGCTTCTCGACAGCCCGATGGAGATCGACTTCAGCCTAAGTCATGCCCGCGGCGTTGTCGCCGTCACAGCCTCTCGCATGGCCGTCGGCGTTGACGTCGAACCGCTGCGTGACATCACGCATCTCAAATCCATGAGCGAACTGGTCCTGTCCGAAGACGAACAGTCCGTCGTCCGGCAGGTGCCCAAGGCAACGCGGTCGCAACTGTTCTTGCGCTATTGGACCCTTAAGGAAGCCTTGCTGAAGGCCGCAGCACTCGGATTCAGCATCGCGCCAAATGCGCTGACCGTCGACGCAGGCCCTGCTCCGACGGTTCTTTCCGTGCCCAGCGAGCTTGGACCCGCCGCTCAATGGCAGCTGTCAGCTGGCGTAACACGCCTCATGCATAGGCAATAAGCTCACGTCGTGAAATCGTCAGAAGCAGCGACTCGGCGATTTCCTGCGAACGGATCGCCAGCACCGACAGCAACGTGTCGCTCAGACCGTGCGATGCTTCGGAATAACCCTGAAGATAAACATGCGGTCGGAATGTGGGGCTGGTGGCGAGCCGGTAGTTGCGATCCGGCTCGCTGCCCTGAATGTATGTGCGGATCGGCTCCAGCACGGACAATGGGCGATCCCTGTCATAACCTGTCGCCAGAATCACCGCGTCGTAGGCTCGACGGCGGCTGCCGCCGTCGAACTTGTCGACCGTTTCCAATTCGATCCCGTTCGGCGTCGGCACCACACCGGTCACCTCACTTCGCGGATGCAACGCGATGTGCTCCTTTCCGCTGACGCGCTGCTGGTAGAGCAGGCGATACAGCTGGTCGAGCAGATCGGAATCGACGACGGCATAGTTGGTATTTCGGAAGTTGCGGACGATCGCTTCCCGGTGCTCTCCAGGCTGCGAAAAAATAAAATCCGTGTACTCGGGATTGAAAATCTCATTGACGAAGGGACTAGAGTCGGACGGCTTCAGGGCATGGCCGCGAAAGATCAGATCGACGTTCGCGTTGGGAAAACGACCGCGCAAGTCGACGGTCACCTCCGCCGCGCTCTGCCCTCCCCCAACAACGGCGATATTGATTGCTTTATGATCAGCGCTAATCGTGTCGACCGTATCGAGATAGCTGCTCGAGTGAGTCAGCCTCGGATCATCGGCGAGCTTGCCGAAGATCGCAGGAATGTGCGGCGCTCCACCCGCCGCCACGACCAGGTTCCTTGCCAACCGCACGGTCTCGCCACCACCAGGTGTTCGCGAGCGCACCCGTAGCGACGTGACGAACTGACCGGCCGTCACGGGCTCGATGGCGACGATTGTCTCACCATAAGCGGCCAGATCCTTGAACTGTCCTGCCACCCAGCGCAGGTAGTCATTGAATTCCAGCCGGCTTGGATAGAACGTCCGGCAGTTGATGAAACCTTCCAGCCGGCCGCGCTTGTGCAGATAGTTCACGAACGTGAACGGACTGGTCGGATCGCGCAACGACACAAGGTCCTTGAGGAAAGAGATCTGCATGTCGGCGTCCGGCAAAAGCATGCCGCCATGCCAGATGAAATGCGGGCGCTTTTCGACGAATAGCGCATGGCATTTCAGCCGCGCTCGTCGCGCGCACTCATCCAGTGCGATCGCCAGTGCGAGGTTGGAAGGGCCAAAGCCCACTCCAATGACATCGTATTCCGTGGCGGGCTGCTGCGACATGGCACCCCGACGTCAGGCTGCGATCGGCGTGCTGGTCGCGGCCGGCAGCCAGAGCCGATCGCCAAAGAAGCGTTCGCGCAATAGCATGACCAGAGTTGCGCGCTTGTGTGGAAAGTCGAAGTTCTTGATTTTCGCGAAGCCAGAGAGCTCAAGATTGCGAAGCTGCTGCAGATGCGCCGCCGCAGGCTCTCCGACAATCCGCTGTGTCCGGCAGTCGTCCAGGAACATGTAGTGCATCAGCGACGGCAGCCACGCACTGATATAACGGCGCCCGCGATAAGCATCTTCTCCGACGACGACGTGCCAACCGCGATCATAATCGTCCGCGTCGTAGAACGGGGCGATGCGGTTCTCCTTTGCCCAATAGACCTCGAAATAGCCGAACGGTGCACCGCCGAAGCAACCGATCAGTGCCAGCATGTGCGGGTCTTCGTGCAACTTGGACAGATAAGCGCGATGCTTCTCGAGACTGCCTGCTTCGTCCCAAAAGGCGTCGACGCGAGGATCGTTCATCCAGCGGTGAAATAGCTCGAGATCATCTTCCAAGTTCACCATACGAAACGAAATCGTCTGCGCGAGCCAGGGAATGAACCGTTCGTAAACCAGCCCTTCCGGCTTGGGTGAACGCTGCGGATGTCGCTTGCCATCCGTCATCACATGAAGCTGGGGCAAAGGCGGCCGTTCCGGATCCGCGAGCCAGTTGTCGCGACGCTGCATCGCAATTTCTGGAAGCAGCGTCAGCTCCTCCTCGACCGTCACGGCAAGACCGTGGTTCTTCAGTGCACCGGCAAGATGATCCTTCCCAGCAAGATCAAGCACGAGCGCCTTCAGCTCCGGACGCCATCCGAACATGGCCTCGACGGCCGCCGACATGGCGCGCACCGCAAGCCGCGGGTCATCGGGCGATTCCAGCAACTTGATCTGTGCTTGTCGTTCGCCGAGGCGCATCAACGTCGCGCCCTTCGACACGACGCGCAGTTCCGCGCCGTCTCGAGACACTGTCAAGCCGGCAGCGCCTGGCCCAATGGGAAACGGGCGAAGTTCACTTTCGCTCGCGGAGCACGAAGCCTGGTCCATCCGGCCCTCGCGTTTTTAAATTGCATGCCGTGCAACATCAGCGGCCTTGCCGCGCAGCTGCTCGTTGAGCGTGCGATGTAAAACACTCCGCTTGACGATGACAAGAAAATGCCTGGGTTCTAACTTTAGATTCCTTACAAACCTGTAGACTATGTCCGTCGGTCGCATCTGATGCGCCGTGAAGCGCCCATCGCGGATTTCAAACCGTCATGACGCGATCATCTGCTCAGATTGAAACCGTCCTCGGAACCGGCGAGAATTTTGCTTTTTCTTCTTTGACTGTCACTTCTTCGACAATCTTGCCGCGCCGCAAACGCACCACGCGATCCGCCGTCGAAAAGTAACGGTCATCGTGTGAAATGGCGACGATCGTCTTGCCCATACGTTTCAAGTCGGGCAGCAGCTCGGTGTAGAAGATGTGCCGGAATGTTGGATCCTGATCGGCCGCCCATTCATCGAACACGAGGATTGGCCTCTGCTCGAGCCAGGCGTTCATCAGTGCCAACCGTTTTCGCTGACCCGTGGAAAGATCGGTTGTCGTGAAGGCACCGTTCGCAACCGAAACTTTGTGCGCCACTTCCAATCGTTCGAGATATCGCTCCGCAACATCCGGAACGACCCCGTGCCCCTGCATGAGATCCTCGAAGAGATAATAGTCGGAAAAGATGGTCGTGAAGAGCTGCCGAAAGTCGTCTCGCGTGTCGGTTCCGACTTCCATGCCGTCTCGGAACACCTTTCCCGTTTGCGGCACATAGAGGCCCAACAGCAGCTTGATAAGCGTGGTTTTTCCGCTCCCATTCTCGCCGACGATGAAGACAATGTCGCCGCTGCGAATGCGCAGATCGATCGGTCCCAGCACGAATGGCTCGCTTCCAGGCACGGACTGGAAGGCATAGGACACATCGCGCAGCTCGATGGAATCGATCGTGTCTGCCGCCGTCGGCTTGCTGAGTGGCGGCGCAACCAGCAAATCCCGCTCGAGCGTCGAGAACTGCTCGGACAGCTCGGCGATACGGCGCATCGCCACCTGCGCGCGGCCAAGCGCAGGGAGAATTCCAATGACCTGATCGATCGGCCCTCGCATGAAAAGCAGGACCAGGACGAACCCGCTGGAAACTGATGCCGGACTGTCCGGCCACAGAAAGGGGCGCAGCGTCAACGCGACACCGATCACGACGAAGAACAGCATCGTGCCGAACGCCCGCGCGGTCACGAAAAGGTTGATCGACCTGATCTGCACCGAGCTGATCCGGTCGACGATGCTCTGGAGCTGGTCAACATACACGCGCTGCCGTCGCTGACGGTTCAGCCGCAATTCTTTCGCGCCTTCGGCGATTGCCCGATAATGCTTCTGCAGTTCGTCTTCGGAGTCACGGGCAAGATTGAATCCCCGAACCCCTCGCGTTCGCGCATAAGCATGGGCCAGCGAGCCAAGGACGACGACCAGTCCCGTAATAAGAAAGAGCGGCCACGACAGCACGGCCAGGTACACCATGCAACCAAGCGCGATAACAAGGGAGACAAAGAACGACGAGAAGAAGAACGCGAAGTCGCTGATCGTATCAACGTCCTGGGTGAGAACCGGGATCAGGCGATGTGTGCGGTAGCGCTCGAGTTGGTCGATCGGCGCAGCCAGAATCTTGGCGGCCAGCGACTTGCGGAGCGCCGCAATGATCCGCTGCCCGACATAGTTGGCGCTCATGTCCGCGCCGATCGAACCGATCAAAATCAAGAGGCACAGTCCAGCGAACGCAGCGACCAGCGTCGCGACATCGTGCTGCGTCGCGTAGAGTCCGCGATTGACCACCGCAAGTAAACCCGCGACGCTGGCGCCGCCGACCAGGCCAAGAAGGGTGCCACCGAGAACCATCGGCCAGTAGGGCCGCAACAGAAGAAAAACCTGTGCGGTCAGGCCTGTTCGGGGGTTCATCATGAATTTCAGTTCGCGCAACTTCAGTTCGGACAGGAGAGCTAGGAACCTACACGGCTCGTCGTCACACGAACAGCATTGCTTGAACGGTACGGGTATTTGATGACGGCATCGATCCGAGATCCCGCAATCGTTCTTTTTCGATCGATTCTAATTTATGACCGGCAGTGTGTTCAATAAAAGCTCTCGAGCGGACGCTTTGCCCTGATACCGGCAAGCGAGTAAAGCTGCGTTCGACTGGAGGACGATTTGGATCCACTGATCTCTGAAACGCGCATCGCGGTGGCTGACGCCACCGGCCTCGCCGCCCGAATGGTCAATCATCTTGCCGAGCACGATATCACCTTCGAGCAGCAGGACGGGCTCATGGTGGCGAAGCTGCCGTTCGGAACCAGCACGCTGGCCGTCGAGGCCGAGATGCTCAAGATCCGCGTCGAGGCGCCGGACAAGGGCAAACTCGAAATGCTGCGCTCGGTGGTCGCGTCCCACGTCATCGAGTTCGCCGGCGAAGAGACCCCGACGATCGTCTGGGAAGGTCATGAATCAAACGGCCATACGCTTGCGAGCTTCCGCGAGGTGCAGTTGAAAGCGTCCCGCGATCTGACCCCCCATATGCGGCGACTGACATTCGTCGGCGACGACATCGCCCGCTTCGTTAGCGACGACGACCTGCATGTCCGGATGTATTTTCCTCCCGAAGGCCTCGACAAGCCGGAGTGGCCCTGGCCGGCCCCCGATGGCCGCATCATGTGGCCGGAACCGGACCGCAGGCCCGTGACACGTTATTATACGATCCGCCGTATCGACGCGGCTTCCCGCGAGATCGACGTCGATTTCGTGCTCCACGATCACGCTGGCCCCGGCTCCGATTTCGCCCTCAAGGCGAAGGCCGGAGCGATCTGCGGAATGGCTGGGCCACTCGGCCGCGGCATCCGCCCGGCACGCTGGTTCATGCTGGCCGGAGACGAAACCGCACTCCCGGCAATCGCTCGCATTCTCGAGAGCTTGCCGGCAACGGCATCCGGCGAGGTTTTTCTCGAGGTCGCCGATCAACGCGAGGAACTCCCCCTCACGGCGCCCAGCGGTATGTCCATTCGCTGGCTGCACCGCGGCGACGCCCCGCCCGGCTCGACGCAGCTCCTCGCTGAGGGCGTTCACACAGTGCGATGGCCGGAACACCCGGATATCTTCGCCTGGGTCGCCGCCGAGGCTCAGGCCGTGCGCGGATTGCGCAAACACTTGCGCGACATGCGCGGCCTGACCCGCGAACAACATCTTGCCGTTGCCTATTGGAGCTTGCGGACATCATGACCTGTCGATGCCAGACGCATGATTTCTTCGCATAACTTTTCGACTGCCACAGCATGCACGTCTTCCGTCCGGCCGAAACTATCCACGTACCCCGCAAGACCGCGGCGCCACTGTTCGAACTGGATCGCGTCAGTTTCGCGGTCCCGCAACGCACGCTGCTTGAGCCGCTGACGCTGACCCTGCCTGCGCGAAGCGTGGTCGGCCTGATTGGCCACAACGGCTCCGGCAAATCCACTCTGCTGAAGCTGCTGGCACGACAGCAGCCGACGTCCTCGGGCACAATCCGCTTCGAAGGACGATCCCTGAAAGAGTGGAGCGACCGGGACTACGCGCGCAAAGTAGCTTATCTGCCGCAGCAGACACCACCTGCAACCGGCATGCTCGTCAAGGAGCTCGTTGCGCTCGGCCGCTATCCCTGGCACGGAGCACTCGGCCGCTTCGGCGAGGCGGATCGCGGCAAGGTCGCCGAGGCCATGAAGCTGACCGACGTCGGGCCGTTTGCGGAACGTCTGGTCGACACGTTGTCCGGCGGCGAGCGTCAGCGGGTTTGGATCGCCATGCTGATCGCGCAGGATGCCGAGTGCCTGCTGCTCGACGAGCCAATCTCGGCGCTGGACGTCGCCCATCAGGTCGAAGTGTTGTCGCTGGTGCAAAGTCTCGCCCGCGATCGCAATCTGGGCGTTGTCGTCGTCCTGCACGACGTCAACATGGCTGCCCGTTTTTGCGATGAAATCATTGCGCTGCATTCGGGCAAGTTGATCGCTCGCGGCACGCCCGACAAGATCATGACGCCGCAAGAGCTCGAAACCATTTACGGCATTCCCATGGGCGTGATGCCGTCCCCCGACGGCGATCGCCTCATCAGCTTTGCGCGCTGAGGGGCAAGCGATCGCCTTTGCGTCACTGCGAGCGCAATGCGCGTCGGGGGCGCGACAGCCAGAGCAGGTAGGGGCCGGCAAGCATCATTGCGAAGATTCCCGCCGGCAGCTGAAACGGAAATATCACAACCCGCCCCGCCCAGTCCGCCGCCACCATCAGGATCGCACCGATCAGGGCCGCGAGAACCGCCTGATGCAGCGCGCGCTGCGCCCCCATCATCCGCGCCATATGTGGCGCGATGAAGCCGACGAGGCTGAGAAGGCCGACCGCGAGCGTCGCCGTCGCCGTTAGCAGGGCCGTGAGCAGCATGATAATCGTCCGGCTCGTCATCATCGACACACCGACCGAACGCGCCGCGGCTTGGCCGAGCGGCAAGATATCGAGCCACCGCGACAGCATCGGCACCAATAGCAAGAGCATGGTCGCAGCCACGGCCAGCACGGCAGCCTCGACAGGGCCGACCTGGTAGAGTGATCCCGTCAATAGCGACAGCATCATCCCGATCCTCGGATCCCCGGTCGCGAGCGCAATGGCAATGAACGCGCCAAAAGCGGCTCCCAAAGCGACGCCCGCAAGCAACACTCGTTCCGGACTGAACTCGGATCGCCAGCTGAACAGCAAAATCAGCGCGAGCACGACGAACGCGCCGATGCCACCGGCAGCGATCTGTGCCGCCCGCATGTGGGCGGGGAACAGAAACAGCAGCACGATTACGCCCATCGCCGCACCGTAGCTGACACCCATCACCTCAGGCGCGGCCATCGGATTTCCGGTCATGCGCTGCAGCAGCGTTCCGGCCACCGCGAGCGTAGCGCCCGCGGACAGCGCCGCCACCACGCGCGGCCACCGCCATGGCAAGAACTCCTGGATGCCAGCAAATCCGCTCCAGCTCCAGCCGTCAGCGCCAACGCCGACTGCGAGCGCGATCCAAATCATCAGCAACAGCAAGGCGACGCCACCCAGCATCACCCGCCAGGGATGTTGAAGGCGCGGCGGAACCGATGGACTGAGTCCTCCGAGCGGCGCCGCGGCACGCAACCGCGGGAGCAGCCACAACAGCATCGGTGCACCGATCAACGCGGTTGCTGCGCCGGCCGGCATCTCACGGTAGCCAGGCGGGATCAACTTGACGAGCCCATCCGTCAACCACAGCAGGCCCGCGCCGCAGAGCGGAGCCCAGATCAACCGATCTGAGAGTCGGCGCGCGCCCGAAAGCATCGCGAGAGCCGGTGCTGCGAGGCCGACAAAACCAAGCACTCCGACCAGACTGACGACCGAAGCACTCAAGGCAATGGCAATCACAAGCGCACCGAGGCGCGCGCCTGTCAGGCCGAGGCCGAGGTTGCGCGCAGTCTCGTCATCGAACCCCAGCAGGGTCAGCGGACGAACCATCGCCGCGATCAGCGCCAAGGCGATCGCAAAACGCGGCGCCAGGAATGCAACGTTGCTCCAATCCTGCTGGTTGAGGAAGCCCGCGCCCCAGATGAACAGGCCGATCAGATATTCATGGTTCAACAACACGAGCACCTGGGCGGAGACCGCGCAATAATAGCTGACGATCAATCCGGCCAGCACCAGCGCCACCGGGGACAGCGCGCGGCGCCAGGTGAGCGCGAAGACGCACGCGAACGCGAGAAAACCGCCTGCGAGCGCAACCCATTCGCGGCCGAACGCAAGCAGCGATGGCGCCCAGAGCGTGGTGACAGCAAGCGCGAGATAGGCGCCGTTGGAGACGCCCAGCGTGGTCGGCTCGGCAAGCGGATTACGCAGCACCTGTTGGCAGACGGCACCTGCAAGGCCGAGCGCGGCGCCGCTCATCAGCGCCATCACGATCCGCGGAAAGACCGTATAATGCACGAGCATCTGCTGCGGATCTGTGACGTCCGGGCTCCACAACGCCGACAGCCACGCTGCGGGCGGCAAATGCGCAGACAGATCACGCCACGCCAGCACCGCAGCAGCAGCGAACAAGAGGCCAACCAGCATCGCCGGATGCATTGCGCCCGCGACCTTCGAGCGAGCCGGAAGCGTGTCAACCTTGCTCATGAGTATCCCGCGGCAAACGTTCAGCGAGAAGGCGCGCGAAGCGCTCTGCCGCAGGAATTCCCCCATAGAAGAACTGATTTCCGAGCACCGTCAGCCGCCCCGCACGAAGGAACGGCAAGGTCCGAAGCACCGGACTTGCCTTCAGCAGCGCCTGGACATCCGCGACGCGCGAGGTCATCAAGATCAAGCGCGCATCGGGAACCGCGGCCAGCACTTCAAGGCCGACGCTGGTGTGTCCCCACGGACCGCTGTGCCCCGTCCAGGCATTTTGCAATCCGAACCGGTCAAGCACGTCCTGATAGAGACTGTTCGGGCCAAACACGAGCGCACGATTGCGCGCAATCTCGCTGACGAGATAGAGCGGCGCGCCACGATCACGGCGCAGCCGCTCCGCGGCGGCCGCCATCGTGGCATCGAAGCGCGCCAAATAGGCTTCGCACTGTGCCTCGATGCCGAGACGTCGAGCGAGCGCCTCGGTCGAGCCGCGCGCGGTGTCCAAGGGCCTGCCACCAGGCCTGAAGATCGTGAACACCTCAACCGGTGCAACGCCGCGCAGCCGCGGCATGGCGGCCATCAGGCTCGGGTCGATGATGATGAGATCAGGTGCCAGGCTTTGCAGCAGTTCGAGATTTGGCTCCGTGCGCAGGCCGATTTCCTTGACCGCGGAAGGAATCTCGGGCTCGACGACAAGCCTGCCGTAACGTTCGATCTCCGGGATGACCAGCGGCACGACGCCAAGCGCGAGCAACGTCTGCGCGCAGGCCCAACCCAGCGCCGCGATGCGCGGCGGTGCGGGTGATGCGATGGCTTGCGGCACCCTCAGCATCCAACTGCCGGCCAGCGCTCCGCCGGCAGCCAGGCCCATCCCGATGAGGTCTCGGCGAGACGGCATCGAACCGGAGGTATTGAGGAAGCTCCGGCTCATGCGGTCAGGTTTCTGTGGACTTGGCGGGGGCGCACATGACATGCGTTCAAGCACGAAGTGCTTCTGAACGAAAGGCGTGAGCCAAAGCTTCTCCGATCACAGCCCGCGCACGCAAAGCGTCCGCCACCACATTTCCCATTCGCAGGAATTCATGGATCATGCCCGGATAGATCCTGAGGTCGACGGCGACACCCGCAGAGCTCAGTCTTGCCGCATACTCGTGCCCTTCGTCCACCAGAGGATCATACTCGGCAAGCACGATCAGCGCCGGCGGCAGGCCCGTCAGATCGACCGCGGCGAGCGGCGCAAAGCGCCAATCGTCCCGGTCGGCCTCAGCACGCAGATACTGTCTGAAGAACCAGTCGACCGTCTCCCGCTCCAGAAGATAGCCGGAACCATACCGGCTGTAGGAGGCCGTCGCCTGATGGGAACTCAGGCCGGGATAGGCGAGCACCTGCAGCACCGGCCGCGGCAGACTCCCGTTCGCCTTGGCCTCGATCGCAAGCGCTGCCGCAAGCGTACCGCCGGCGCTATCGCCTCCGACAGCGATACGACGGGTGTCCAGTCCCACGCTGCGGCCCGTGCGCCCGATCCAGGCAAGTGCATCCACCGCGTCCTCGAAGGCGATCGGGAATTTGTGCTCCGGCGCAAGTCGATAGCCGATCGACAGCACCGCGGCGCTGCTGTCTGCGGCAAGCCCGCGACACAATGGCTGATGCGAGTCGAGGCCGCCAACGACGAAGCCGCCGCCGTGCATGTAAAGCAGCACGGGCATCGGGCTCTCCGCGTCAGGCGCCAACGGCGCGTAGAGACGTGCCGGGATCGTGACGCCGTCGCGGGTCGGAAGCGAAAGGTCACGTTCGTGTGCGAGTGGCGGCGGATCGACATCGAGCAACGGCGACGATGCATCGAAATCGGTGCGTGCTTGCGCCGCGGTCAATTTTGGAAAGGGAATGCGCGCTCCACTCTCGGTCCCGGCCTGGACCATTTCGAGGAGCGCTGCGATATCAGGATCAAGACTCATGCCGCTTCAGTCCACCGGTTCGGAAATCGCTACACGGGAAACCTTCGATGCTGATTGCGGATCGAGCAATTCGCAGATCGACGCCAGAAAATCCGCATCCTTCAGGATTGCAAAGTGGTTGTCACCGACGACGCCGCTGTCGATCGCATCCGGAAGCGCTGCCTCGAGCCGATCGCGCTCGCTCAACTGGCTTGCCGTCCACCAGCAGCGAGGCGCGACCGCAAGACCGATCGGCAGTGAGCTGTCCTGCGCCAAAGTCTTCAGATGACGACCAACCGCGAGGGCGGCGGACAGGTCCTCGACGCCGAGCGAAATCTCTCGCGAGGCGTCCGCGACGACGAAATCGCGAACCATCTCCGGCTTTTCCTGTCGCCCCGGAACGAAGCTGTCGACCATGGCGAGGCAATCGACACGCTCGCCACATCGCTCAAGCTCAGCAGCAACGAGGGCGGCAAGAACGCCTCCGAGCGACCAGCCGACCAGACTGTAGGGACCTTGCGGTTGCGCCGCCCGAATTTCCTGCGCGTAATCGGACGCCATCGATACGAGTGACCGATCGGTCCAGGCTGGGTCGATCAACATCCGCGACTGCAGGCCAAGCACATGTCGACGCCCGTCGAGGCGGCGCGCCAATGGCCCATAGTCGAAGACTGTCCCGAAGCCGCCATGCAGGCAGAACACCGGACGGGCGCTTCGAACCGGCGCATTGAGGGGCAGCAGCGCCACCGGCGCCAACACGGTCGCTGCGGCGCTAGCATCACCCAGCAGCGCGCGGATCGTCGGCTTCTGCAGCAGATCGCGCAGCTTGATCTCGATACCGATGGTCTTGTCCTGGCGAAGCCGGGCGACAACCTTCAGGCTGAGGATCGAGTTGCCGCCAAGCTCAAAGAAATTGTCGGTGACGCCGACCTGCGGCACTTTGAGGATCTCCGCCCACAGCCGCGCCATGGCGATTTCAGCGGCAGTCTGCGGAGCGACGAAGGTCCGCGTCTCGGCGTCTGGCGCCGGCAGCGTCCGGCGGTCGACCTTTCCGCTCGACATCACCGGCAGCCGATCGAGCACGATGATCCGCGACGGCATCATGTAGGACGGAAGGATCTGCCTCAGATGATCTGTCAGTGTGTCGGCGAGACGTGCGGCAGCATCGATCGACTTCGGCGCGACATAGGCGACGAGCCGGCTGCCAGCCGAACCGGGAACAGCCAGCACTGCGGCCTGCTCGATCTCCGCATACTCGAGAAGAGCCGTCTGGATTTCGCCGAGCTCGATCCGGAAGCCGTTGATCTTCACCTGGTCATCGCTGCGGCCGAGATACTCGACGGTGCCGTCTTCGCGCCAGCGCGCCAGGTCGCCGGTCCGGTACAGCCGCGCCCCCGGCTCGGTGGCGAACGGGTCGGGCACGAAGCGTTCGGCCGTCAGGCCGGGCCGGTCGTGATAGCCGCGCGCCAGCCCGGAGCCGCCGAGATAGAGTTCACCTGCGACGCCGGCGGGAATGATGTTCATGGAATGATCGAGAATGTAAGCGCACCGATCGCCCACCGGCAGCCCGATCGGCGCGAAGGGCGTTTCGCATTCGCATCCGCCATCGACCTTCCAGACCAGCGGCGAGATCACGGTCTCGGTCGGTCCATAACCGTTGATCAGAATGCGCGGACCAAGCACGCGCCTCACCCTGTCGAAGCCCGCCTTCGGCATCGCCTCCCCACCGAACGAATAGAGCTTGACCGGCGGCGGCTTGCCCGATTGCTCCACCCAGTCGGCCACCTGCTGCAGATAGGCCGGCGGCAAGCCGATGTGGCTGACACGATAGGCATGCAAGGCTTCGACTGTCTGCTCCGGCGTCCACAACTCCGCATCGCGCATCACGAGGCGCGCGCCGTGCGACAGAACCGTCAGCCAGCGCTCGTGAGCGCCATCGAAGGCGAGCGAGAGGAAGTGCAATTCGCACGAGGAGTCATCGATCTCATAGACGGCTCCGGTGGCGTGGCAATGCATTGCGAGCGGCCCATGCGCGACCGCCACGCCCTTCGGCCTTCCGGTCGAACCGGAAGTGTAGATCAGGTAGGCGAGATTCTCAGCTCCGAGCTGCGGCTCGGGTGCGTGACCCGGCCCGGCTTCGAAGTCGAACGTGGAAAGCCGTATCGTTTCGACTGAATCGGATTTGTCCGCGACCTCCTGCTCGCCGGTGAGCAGAAACGCAATCCCGGCGTCGCGCTGGACATAGGATATGCGATCGCGCGGGAGCTCCGGATCAAACGGAACATAGGCTCCACCCGCCTTCAGCACCGCGAGCAGCGCCACCATGGTCGCCTCGGTGCGCTCGACGACGACGCCGACGCGCTGCTCGGGCCGAAGTCCACGGCCGATCAGGTGATGGGCAAGCCTGTTTGCCCTCAGGTCCAGCTCTCCGTAGGAAAGCTCGTTGCCGCCGATGATCAGCGCCGTCCGGTCCGGATGGCGCCTGGCATGAGCGCTGATCGCCTCGTGCACGAGCGGCAAGGCGATGGCGGGCGTGGCGTGACGATTGCAGATCTCCGCGAAACTCTGGTCGCGTGTCGTGACCGGATCAATGCTGCCGAGCACGGCCGCCGCATCCTGTGTCAGCAAGGCGAGCAGGGTTTCGAACTGCGCCTTGATCTGCTCCGCCTGCGCCGCAGTGAAATGGCTGGGCATGTAGGTGTATTCGACCTGCAGGCTGTCCTCGACGAGGACCGACAGATCCATCGGATAGTTCGTCACGTCGACATTGCTGAGGCCGCTGAATTGCAGGGCACGGTCACCGCCATCCATGGCGCGTTGAACCGGATAGTTCTCGAACACGATGATGCTGTCGAACAACGGCTGGCCGGCGCGACCCGCCCAACCCTGGATATCGTAGAGCGGTGTGTGTTCGTGGTTCCGGATCGCGGCATTGCGATCCTGAAGGTTGCGCAACCAGTCGCCCACGGTGCTTCCGGGCGATGGCGTTTCTATCACCGGCAACGTGTTGATGAAGAGACCGATCATCTGGTCGGCCCCGTCGAGACCGGTCGGGCGACCAGCCACTGTGACCCCGAAGGTGACCGTCGACTGCCCCGTATAGCGTTGCAACAACAGCGACCAGACACCCTGGATCACAGTGTTCAGCGTGATGCGCTCGCGACGGGCGAATGCCTTCAAGGTCGCGGTCGCTGTCTCGTCGAGCCGGGTATAGCAGCGGTCGTGACCTGAGGCCGGATGGCGGCGCGAGCCGAAGGCATCGGCGAGCTGGGTCGGCTCATCGAAGGTTGACAGCTGGTCGCGCCAGAAGCGCTCCGCCGCTTGGGCGTCCTGCGCCAACAGCCAGGCGATGTAGTCGCGGTAATGGACCCCGGCCTTTGTGGATGGCTTGTCGTAATAGCATTGCAGAACTTCGGCGACGAAACGGGCCGAGCTCCAGCCATCCATCAGGATGTGGTGATACGTCCAGATCAGGCGATAGCGATCGTCCTGAAGCCGCAGCAGGCGAACTCTCTGCAGAGGCGGCGCCGACAGGTCGAACTCGGCGGCGCGCTCGCCGGCAACGGCTGCTGCGAGTCTTTCGTCATCTACCGCCTGCCCGCGCCAGTCTTCCTGTTCGAACGGAGCGGTCGCATCGCGATAGACGGCCTGCAACGGAGCGCCGGACAATTCACGCCAGAGAAAGCCGGTTCGGAGCATCGGATGACGCGCGCTCACCTCGCACCACGCGGCTTGCAGCCGGCCGGGATCGAGCCCGCGAATTTCGACGCTGACCTGATTGACGTACACGCCGCTGCCGGCATCACGCAGACTGTGAAACAGCATACCCTGCTGCATCGGCGAGAGCGGGTAGATGTCCTCGATCACGCGCCAGTCGAGACCAAGCCGTTCCAACTGCTCGCTGGTAAGTCCCGCCAGCGAGCCAGGCTGTGGCGCCGACGTGACTTGCGATGATCGCTCGTCTGGACGCGATACGTTTGCAAGCGTCTCGATCGTTTGATGCTGGAAGACGTCGCGCGGCTCAATCCGTAGGCCCGCGAGCCGCGCGCGGCTGACCATCTGCAGCGACACGATCGAGTCTCCACCGAGTTCGAAGAAGTTGTCGGTGACGCCGATGGTTGGCTGTTGCAGCAGGTCGGCCCAGATCGCCGCAAGTGCAGCTTCCGTCGGCGTGCGCGGCGCCACATGCGCGACCGCCGCAAGCGCATCCGGCGCCGGCAGCGCCTTGCGATCGACCTTGCCGTTCGGCGTCAGCGGCAACGCCTCCAGCACCACCACCCGCGACGGCACCATGTAGTCCGGCAGAGCTGACGACAGCGCCGCCCGCAGCATGGATCCGTCCAGGTCCCCCTCGCCGGTCACATACCCCACCAGTTGACGCCCGCCGCCGACCTCGCGCGCAACCACAACCGCCGACCGCACGCCGCCCTGCTCCAGCAGCCGCGCCTCGATCTCCCCAAGCTCGATCCGATGCCCCCGGATCTTCACCTGATGGTCGGAGCGGCCGATATACTCGACCACGCCGTCACT
>NZ_JAVIFX010000008.1 GCF_031157255.1 Bradyrhizobium sp. LHD-71
GATCAGAAATTCGCACCATCATTGCCGCGAGTCCATCGTGCGAATTTCTGATCCATAAACGACACTAGAATCATAAATTTGCTAGTGTCCTGATCGAATCCGAAGTTCGCTCTGAGCTCGCTGCAAAGTATAGCGAACTTCGGATTCGGGACACTAGCGCTTCACCGGCCACAACTCGACGATCGCGTTCGGCAATTCGTCGCGATTGATCGAACCGGGCGGAAAATGCTCGGCGAGTACATCGCTGCATTTGCCGATCGCTACGACGAAACCGTCGGCCGGCCGGCCGGCCGCGATCTCGGCGATCAGCGATTTGACGCATTCGTCCCAGACCTCGGGAGAGACCTTCTGGTTGATGCCGACATCGGCGATGACTTCCGCATAGCGCTCGGCGAATGAGACGAAGATCAGCACCCCGGTTCTGAGTTTCGTATGCTGCAGGCCGTGGGCGGCGAACTGGCGCAGCGCCTCCTGGTGCGCGCGCTCGTACCGCGTCCGCCGCGGCACCAGGCGATAGCGGATGCTTTCGCGCGTCGAGAGGTAAAGCACGCCAAGGAATGCCAGGAGTTGCAGAAGATAGATCGTCATGGCCGGCCAGGCCGTGAAATGAAGCAGCGGCAGTGGTACCAGCAGCGCGACACTTGCCGCATAGGCGAGCGGGAAGACGCGATAGCCGCTCGAAGCGTGCGTGACCACGCAATAGATTTCGCCGGAGGTGCGAGCCTCGGCTTCGCGTATCGCTTCGACGACGCGGTTGCGGTCGGTATCCGATAGCATCACCAGCTCCCTGACGATCCGCCGCCGCCGAAGGAGCCGCCTCCGCCCGAGAAGCCGCCCCCTCCGCCTCCGCCCCAGGAGCCGGACGACCACGAGCCGCCCGAGGGAATGAAGATCGGCCCCACATAGCCGCCGCGCCGGTTCATTTGCTGGCCGCCGCCTCGCGCGTTCCGCATCATCATGTACATGACGTACAGAAAGAAAAGAGCGAACAGGATGGTCGCCCAATCGATCTGCGGGGCGGCGTCAGGACGTTGCTCGGCCCGCCGCTGGTAGTCCTCGGCATCGCCCGAAGCAACCTGGACCATGTCATCGACGCCGCGCGTGATGCCGCCGGCGAAATCGCCGGCGCGAAACCGTGGCAGGATGCCGTTCTGGATGATGAGCTGCGATATTGCATCCGTCAGCGTGCCCTCGAGGCCATAGCCAACCTCGATGCGCACCTTGCGCTCGTTCGGCGCGACGATCAGCAAGGCGCCGTTGTTCTTGTCCTTCTGGCCGATGCCCCAGGCGCGCCCGAGCTGGTAGCCGTAATCTTCGATCGACGTGCCCTCCAGCGACTTCAGCGTGACGACGACGATCTGCTGGCCGGTCTTTGCTTCCACGGCTGCAAGCTTGTCCGTGAGCGCCTGCTTGGTCTGCGCATCGAGAATTCCTGCGTCGTCGACCACGCGGCCGGTGAGCGGAGGAAAGGTCAGCGCATGTGCGGCGACAGCCGCCAGCGCGACCATCACTGCTGCGATGATACAGAGCCTGGCGGAAGAGAGGCCTCGCATGCGCGTCACCTAGAGCATTTTCCGGAAAAGTGGATGCCGGTTTTCCGTAAGAAAATGCGACCACTAAAAGGGCATCTAGAACTTTACTGACGGCGCTTTCTGGCTTTCCGGCGTCGCCTCGAACGTCTGCATTGCCTTCGCATGCCAGAAGAACTTTGCCCACAGCAGGCCCGGAAAAGTGTTCACCTCGGTGTTATACGCCTGTACGGCATTGACGTAGTCGCGCCGCGCGACGGCAATCCGGTTCTCGGTGCCTTCAAGCTGCGACTGCAGCGCCAGGAAGTTCTGGTTCGCCTTGAGATCGGGATAGTTCTCGGTGATGGCGAGCAGCCGGCCCAGCACGCCCGAGAGCTGGTTCTGGGCATCCTGGAATTCCTTGAACTTGGCGGGATCGGTGATTGTCGATGCGTCGACCTTGATCGATGTCGCTTTCGCACGCGCTTCGACCACTTGCGTTAGAGTATCCTGCTCGTGCCTCGCGTAGCCCTTCACGGTTTCGACCAGATTCGGAATCAGGTCTGCCCGCCGTTGATACTGGTTCTGTACATCGCTCCAGCGTGCCTTCGCGGCCTCCTCCAGCGTCGGTATTGTGTTCACGCCGCAGCCTGCGAGCAACAAGCCGAGGGCCGCAAGAACGACTGCGATGCGCGTCCGCTGCATCACGGCGGAATCAGACATGGAAGCCTCCAATTTTTGCCAAAAGCATGCGAGCCTGTCCGAGATCATATCATCTCAATAAAGAGATGTAGGAATTATCGCCGGGATGCATAGATGATGTTGGACTGCCGCCATTCGAAAATCGCCGACGCGTCGCATCGGCGATGTTAAGGTGAATGATTGATGACGCCTCGCTGTAACGCGAGGTCAGGTCATGGACGCTGCGGCGTTACCACGGCACGCAATACTTTCTTCAAATCCATTCAATTGCGGCTCAAGGCGAGCGATACGCCCGCGATATCGCCTCCGTTTGAGCGGATCGAAACGCTCTGCTTGTTGCCCTTCGTCGACAGTGAAAGGCTGGCGCTGAAGTTCTGGCTGGTCGCCGCCGCCTCGATGTGGTCGGAGGTGGCGCGCCCGGACAGCGAGCCGCTGGCGTTTCGGCCGGCCTCTGTCCATGTGCCGGAGATCCTGCCGTCTTGGAACGCGACCTCACTGCCGAGATCGATGTTGTAGCTCTGGCTGGCGCACCTGATGTTCAGTCGCAGTTCGTTTCCCGCCGGGCTGTAGGTCGCTCTGCAACGCAGCCGCTCGGAATTGCCGTCGGACGTCGTCAGCGTACCGCCACCCGACCAGGATCCAGCCATCGCCGAAAATGGTCCCGATCGTGGTTGCGCTGCAATTGGCGAGGAAACGATCGCTGCCATAAGCAGCGCGGCTGGTATCGATCTCAGGCTGGTCATGTCGGGCTCCGTGGAGGCAATGTTTAGTCGGCCTATCCAACGC
Organism: Bradyrhizobium sp. LHD-71; assembly: GCF_031157255.1. Classification (GTDB taxonomy): domain Bacteria; phylum Pseudomonadota; class Alphaproteobacteria; order Rhizobiales; family Xanthobacteraceae; genus P52-10. Next base: position 2,997 of record NZ_JAVIFX010000008.1, read on the forward strand.
GGCTGGATTGAACAGGTTCATTCCCGGCCGGCGTCCGGCGGTTGGTTCCGTCCGCCTTGCCGCTCGCTTCGGCCTCGACCATCTCGTCGGGGGCGCCCTTGGCGCGCTGTTGGGCGGGCTCTTTCGCGGGATTGAGGGCGTGATGGATGTTGTGCGCAGTGTTGACCAGGGCGATGTGAGTCAGCGCCTGCGGGAAATTGCCGGTCTGGCGGTGCGCATCGAGATCGAACTCTTCCGCAAGTAGCCCGACGTCGTTTGCAACGGCGGCGACCCGATCGAACAGCTCGTGCGCCTTGTCGATGTCGCCGGCGAGCACATACACGTCGGCAAGCCAGAGCGTGCAGGCAAGGAATGCGCCTTCGTGCGGTAACGTTTCGCCCGGGCGCTCCTGTCGCGGATCGTGACGAAGCAGAAGGCCGTCCTTCATGAGGTGCCGTTCGATGTTTTCGACTGTCCCGCGCATGTGCGGATCGTTCGCCTTCAGAAAGCCCACCGCGGGCAGCAGCAGCAGGCTCGCATCCAGAAATTTCGAGCCGTAGGCTTCGACGAACGAGTTGCTTCGCTTGTCGAATGCCTTCGCACAGACCTCCTCGCGAATTCTCGCGCGTATGGCCTTCCAGCGATCGAGTGGTGCCTTGAAACCGAACTCCTCGGCGCTCTTGATGCCGCGATCGAACGCCACCCAGCACATCACCTTCGACAGCACGTAGTGTTGTGGCGGGCCGCGGTGCTCCCAGATCCCCTGGTCGGGCAGGTGCCAGATGCGCTCGAGGTGATCCAGCAGTGCCGTCTCGAAGGCCCACATATGCGCGTCGAGATCGATGCCGAAGGCGCGCGCCTGCCGGATGGCGTCCATCAGCTCGCCATAGGTATCGAGCTGCAGTTGCGCGTGCGCCGCGTTGCCGAAGCGTACGGGCGTTGCGCCTTCGTAGCCGGGAAGCCAGGGCGCTTCCCATTCGAGCAATCGCCGCTGTCCGGCGATGCCGTACATGATCTGCATGTCGGCGGGAGAGCCGGCGACGGCGCGCAGCAGCCAGTTATGCCATGCCACGGCCTCGTCGGTGTACCCGCCGTTGATCAGTGCGAGCAGGGTGAAGGTCGCATCCCGAAGCCAGCAGAAACGGTAATCCCAGTTGCGCTGGCCGCCGAGTTTTTCCGGCAGCGATGATGTCGGCGCGGCGACGATGCCGCCGGTTGGCGCAAACGTCAGCGCCTTCAACGTGATGAGAGAGCGTTGGACAAGCTCGCGGTTGTGTCCGTGGTAGCTGCACCTGTCGGACCATTCGATCCAGAAATCTTCTGTCTCTTGTAGGGCGCGAAGCGGATTGACCGCTCTTGGCAGCTGCAGATGGGAGGCTTCGTAGGTCAGTACGAACGGGATCTCATCGCCAGCCTTGACGTCGAACTCGGAGGTCGTGGCGAGATTCTGGCCGTGCAGAGGCACCGGCGTGCGCAGGACGACCATGTCCGGGCCGGCTATGGCCTGCCAGGTACCGTCCCTCAATCGTCGGACCCAGGGTACGTTCGCGCCGGAGCCGAACCGGACGATCAGTTCCAGGCTCATGTGGACGGTGCCGCGCACGCCGCGGACGATCCGCACGATATCGGACGCGCGGTCGCGCGGCGGCATGAAGTCAACGAGCACCACCTCACCGCTGTCGCATGTGAAAGTGGTTTCGAGGATCAGCGTGCCGGGCTGATAGCGTCGGCTGATGCGCGGCTGCTCGCTGCCGGCCGGTGCGATCTTCCAGCGGCCGTGCTGGTGCGTGCCGAGCAGTGCGGCAAAGCATGCGTCGGAATCGAAAGTCGGCCAGCATAGCCAGTCGATCGAGCCCTCAAGACTCACAAGCGCTGCCGTGAGACAGTCTCCGATCAGCGCGTAGTCTTCAATTGCCGACGACAAGCCGTTCTCACTCGTTTTGACAACGACGCTGGACAACAGGAGTGATGAGCTTTGGTTCCCGCATTCACGCCATTGCGAATAGGACGTGGTGAACGGCAAGTAGAGGGTAGGGAGTAGTGAAATACTCCATCATTGCGACCCGGCTTCGCGCTTAGGGCTACGCCGGGCAATGCGCAGCGACGAAGCACCCCGTCATTGCGAGGAGCGAAGCGACGAAGCAATCCAGTACAGCGGTTGCGTCAGGCTCAGCCTGGATTGCTTCGCTGCGCTCGCAATGACGGGGGAAGCGATACGCACAGGATGTTCACAGGTAATTCGTTTTTTCCGAAATTTGGCTTGCCTTCATTCCTATCCGCAATATCCTCCTCCCGTCCCTCTCCAATGAAAGGGCGCGTCGCGGTCGTCTTATCGATGCGGAGCGGGATGCGATGGCCGTTACGATGCCGGGCCTTTGGAAAGTGCCGGAGAAATCCGTGTGATGCCCGAAGGCAATCAAGACGCCGGTACGACGGACGGACGGTCCAAGTGCATGTCCGGGCGACAGTTCGCACGAACCGGGCGAAGCCAGCGAAAGTGGCGAGGCCTGGGGACATGCAGCAAGCCGTGAAAAGAACCATCGCGTGCGGAGCGCAGGCGTTGAGCCTCCTCCGTGGCATTTGTCTTTAGCCGTGTGCTTGCCAAAGGCACACGGCGCCGCGGGCGCGGTGAAACGCCCTTGCGTTCCGCACAGCCCTTTCGGGCAAGGGAAGGCAAAGACGACCGGCACGCCTCAGGCCGGATATGAACGGGGGGCGACGATGCACGTCCGTAGCCCGGATGAGCGCAGCGAAATCCGGGAACTGACTCTGCGACACGATCATCCGGATGTCGCTTTCGCTCATCCGGGCGACAGGTCACAGGCTGTTTGACAATTGAATATGCTGAGTCGTCCCGGCCAGGCGAAGCGCCGAGCCGGACCATACTCCCGTTCGTTCTTATGGACGACATGCGCTTGTCGCCCTCGTGAGCCACCGCTTGCTTGCCGCGCCGAAGCCCGTAAGGAGGAAGGGGGCGCGGGAGCTCATATTTGAACGAGATTGGTAAGGTCGCAGAAGGCCTTCGCCCAAGGACATCCTGCAGTTTCGCGTCCAAATGAAGCATTGGCGCCGGCCGCCGTTGTTTGGACACATGGGTCATGGCATCATTCGCCATATGCAAATCACTTGAGCGGAATTCATGATCGCACGCACGCTGGCGGCCCTTTTCCTGCTGCCGTTTCTCGCAATTCCTACCATGGCCGCACAGTGCGGCGGCGACTTCCAGACCTTCATCGCGGCCATCTCGCGTGAGGCGCAGGCGGAGGGGGTCTCGCAGGCTGTCATCGCCCAGGCGCTCGGCGGCGTGTCGCAGGACCAGGCAGTTCTCGCCTTCGACCGTCGTCAGCGCGGCACCTTCAACAAGACCTTCGAGCAGTATGTCGCCACCCGTGTGGGTCCGGCGCGTATCAAGCGCGCTCGGGTGATGATGCAACGCCACGCCGCGCTCCTGTCTCGCGTCGAGCAGCGCTTCGGCGTACCGCCGCAGATCCTGGTCGCAATCTGGACGCTGGAGACCGACAATGGCGGCGACATGGGCAAGCAGCCGGTGTTTCGTGTGCTCGCGACCATGGCGCACGATTGCCGCCGCACCGAGCTGTTTCAGCGGGAGCTGCTTGCTGCGTTGAAGATCGTCCATCGGGGCGACCTGCCGCTCTCGGAGATGGTCGGCGCCTATGCGGGCGAAATCGGCCAGACGCAGTTTCTGCCGTCGTCTTACATCAAGTATGGCGTTGATTTTGACGGCAATGGCCACGTCGACCTGCGCCGCAGCCTTCCCGACGTGCTCGCATCGACCGCAAATCTGCTGAAGGTCAACGGCTGGAAGGCTGGCGCGCCCTACGAGGAGGGCACGCCGAATTTCGAAGTGCTGCGCGAGTGGAACAGAGCGGTGGTCTATCGCAAGACGATCGCCTATTTCGCCGATCAACTGGCGGGGCAGTGACACAGCAGCGTAGTCCGTTCGGGTTGAACGGAATACGTTTTTGAATTCCAATCAGTGGTCGCATTTTTTGCGGGAAGCCGGGTATCCGCCTTTCCGGAAAATCTCTAGCGCGTCACTTCTTCTTGGCGCCGACCCGCTCGATGCTCTTGATCGCCAGCGCAGGGCGACCGGATTTTTCGGCGATCTCCCGGTCCTGCTCCATGATGAAGCCGCGCGCGGGCTCGTCGCCCTCGAGGCCGCCGAGCAGCTCGCTCGGCACACGGCGGTTCGAGCGCTGCGATCCGTCCTCGTAGACGACGTTGAAAAAGGCGAACTCGCCCTTGGGATTGGTCCCGGGTTTTTTCGGCATGGCGGCTTCTCGCGCCTCCGCGTTGTGCTGTCAATGGTCGGTAAGTGCTTTCCGTCTGAACGAGCGTTCAAGCTTGCGGCGCATGACGCCACTGTCTTTCCCCGCAGGGAACGCAATTGTTCCTTAGCGGTTTGCGTCGGCTGGGTGCAATCCAGGAGTGACATCAATGAGAATTTTCTCCGCGGCCGCAGTGGCGGCCGTCCTGGCGGGCGGCATTTTCGCCGGCGCCGCGCCCGCGAACGCACGGATGGCCGACCCCGGCCTGAAGCTGCCGTCGGCCGTCGAATCAGTGGCCTGTCGCACCGTGCGCGAGCGTGTCCACCGGCCGGGCGGCGCTGTCGTCTGGAGGAGCCGCCGCGTCTGCACGCCGGAGTTCGTGCGTCCGCGCCCGCGCTGCTGGTCCGAGCGTCAGCGTGTTGTGCGTCCGAACGGCACCGTGATCTTCAGGTCGGTGCGCCGCTGCCGCTAAGCTGGCCGCGGGTCTGACATCTTGATCGCCGGGCCGCCGCCCGGCGATCGTCATTTTAACCATTGATTTCACAGCCGCGCGTGCCATATGCGCGACACCAATCGCGTAAACTGGGCAGCCGATGAAGGTGGCAGGAATGTTACAGAAAGTTCATCCGCACGCGCGTCAGGCAGGTCGCGATGCGGAAGACGTCACGTCGGCGCAGCCGCGCCTGTTGATGTGCGAGCCGGCACATTTTGCGATTAACTATTCGATCAATCCGTGGATGGAGCCGGCGAAGTGGGCGGCCGCTGCGCACTCCGTCGCCGTGAGCCAGTGGTCGGCGCTGCATGATGCGCTCGCGCAAACCGGCGCAGCGATCGAGAAGGTTGCGCCGCGGGCAGGGCTGCCCGATCTGGTCTTCACCGCCAACGCCGCGGTGGTGCTGGATCGGACGGCGCTGATGGCGCGCTTTCGTTATCCGGAGCGCCAGGGCGAAGAGCCCGTGTTCACCGCTGCCTTCGAGGGCATGCGCAAGCGTGGCCTGATCGAGCGCCTGGTGGTGCTGCCGGAGGGCGTGGTGCTCGAGGGCGCGGGGGACTGCCTGTTCGACGAGGCGCGCAACCTGTTCTGGATGGGTTTCGGCCAGCGCTCGGAAGGCGCTGCGGCGGCCGCGATCGAAGCGACGTTCGGGCTTCCTGTCGTGTCGCTGCAACTCGCAGATCCGCGCTTCTATCATCTCGACACGGCCTTCTGTCCGCTGCCGTCCGGCGACGTGATTTATTATCCGGGCGCGTTCACCGATGAGGGCCGCGCCGCCATCGCAGCGCGCGTGAGCGAGAAACAGCGCGTGGTGCTGGACGAGGCCGAAGCCGCGCAGTTCTCGGCCAACGCTGTCTGCGTGGGCCGGACGATCGCGATGTCGCGTTGCTCGGATCGATTGCGAGGTGAACTTGCTGCGCGCGGTTACGACGTCGTCGCGACGCCGCTCGACACGTTTTTGCAGAGCGGCGGCTCGGCGGCGTGCCTGACGTTGCGGCTTGATCGCTGTTCCGCTTCCCGGTCACCATGACGCAGCCGCTTGCGCGGCTTGGTCGCTGAGGCCATGTTTGCTCCATGAGAACGCAACAGATGCGGCGGCCTGCGGCTGCAGGTCCAATCATCGATCAGGACGGCCGTGAGGTGCGGCCCGAGACGCTGCGCCAAAACGGCGACGCGCCGCAATTCGAGTTTCACGCTTTCGGTTTCGGCGCCGAGCCGTTGACGCGCGAGCAGCGCTTCGCGCGTCTGAATGCGCTCGGCAACCTGCTCGACATGGCGTTCGTCGTGCCGGGCACCAACGTCCGCTACGGCATCGATGGTCTGATCGGCCTGATCCCGATTGTCGGCGACATCATCACCACGGCACTTGCGCTGTGGATCGTGCGCGAGGCGCGCGCAATCGGCGCACCGCGTTATCTCGTGGCGCGCATGCTCGCCAACGTGGCGATCGACGGCGTGGTTGGCGCGGTCCCGGTGGTAGGCGACGCATTCGACGTCGCGTTCAAGGCCAACATTCGCAACATCCGCCTGTTGCGGCGATGGATGGACAAGCAGCGCTGATGTCTGGAATCAAAAAAATGGCCGGGACGAGCCCGGCCATTTGCACGAAAATCGTACAGACGTTCGTTCAGGCGGCCGCCTTCTTGCGCTCGAGCGGAAAATCCGGGCTGTTGTACAACGCGCGGATGCCAGCCTGGTCAAAACGCTTTTCGTTGACTTCAAGATAGGCGCCGTTCAGCGAATCCGTCGGCAGCTGTTCGACCGCAAAGCGAATGGCCTCAGCCGCATTATCGAAGCGGCGATAGGTGAAGCCCGCGCGCTTCTTGTTGCGGATCGGTGCGGGAAACAGCTCTGCGCTGCGATTGTAATTGAATGCGGACATGGTTGGACGCCTTCAAATCCTGTTGTGTCGTATGTGGAGTCATCGGGCACAACGCCATTTGCGGCGAACCGTCCCGGATTTCATGACAGTAATATAAGCGTCGATTGCTGCAATTGCGAGAGAAGATGCATGATTCAGGGCCGCTACTTTCGCATGCTGGACGCGCAAATCGGGAAAGTTAACGGAACAAACGGGGAAAATTACGTAGCGGAAATGTGGAACCGGCATGGTGAGTGTTTTCACCATGCCGCGTAAGTCAAAAAGACGCGACGCGGCCCCGGGGACCGCTATTTTGCTTTCAGTTTCAGTGCGGCCGAGTTGATGCAATAGCGCAGGCCGGTCGGTCCGGGTCCATCCGGGAACACGTGGCCGAGATGGCCGTCGCACTTCGAGCACAGCACCTCGGTGCGGATCATGCCATGGCTGAAATCGCGCTCCTCATCGACATGACCGTCGTCCGCGGGCCGCGTGAAACTCGGCCAGCCGCAGCCGGAATCGAACTTGGCATCGGACTCGAACAGGGGTTGGCCGCAGCCCGCACAGACGTAGGTACCCTTCTTCGTTTCGTGCTCATACTCTCCGGAGAACGGCCGCTCAGTCGCCTTCTCGCGCAGCACCGCATACTGCATCGGTGTCAGTTCCTTGCGCCATTCCGCTTCGTTCTTCTGGATCTTTCCGCCAGTTTTCGTGTCGCTCATGATCGCCTTCTCGATGTTGGTCGGTCGCAACGTTCGAACTCGTTTGGATGCTAGCAGACGACGGGTGGCGCGGTCACCCCGAATGGGTGTCAGTTCGATACCGCTTTGACATCCTTCACCAGCACAGGCTGGGTGCGGAAGTTGTCAGGAAAGTATTTCGCCATGTGGCCGATCTTCGGTTTGTCGTTGATCAGGATATAGGGCTGCAGCGGGTTCAGCGTTGCGTAATCCTGGTGATAGTCCTCGGCCTTGTAGAACGGCTTGCCGGTCTCGATCGTGGTGGCGATCTTTGCCTTGAACGCCTTTGCTGCGTTGAGCTGCGCGATGTAGGCCTCCGCTACTCTCTTTTGCTCGTCGTTCTGCGCAAAGATGGTCGAACGGTACTGCGTGCCGACATCCGGGCCCTGGCGGTTGAGCTGCGTCGGGTCGTGCACGACGGAGAAGTAGATCTGCAGGAGCTTGCCGTAGGAGATCTTCTTCGGATCGTATGTGATCTCCACGGCTTCCGCGTGACCGGTGTCGCCGTAATTCGTGCGCTTGTAGTTCGCGGTTTCCTTGGCGCCGCCGGCGTAGCCCGACACGGCGTTCACGACGCCGGTCGTGTGCTGGTACACCGCTTGCACGCCCCAGAAGCAGCCGCCGGCGAGCACTGCGGTTTGAACACTGTCCGCCCGGCTCGCGTCGAGCGCGGGCGCAGGAATAGCGATCGGCTCGGACGATGCCATCGCAGGGCTTGCAGCGAGCGGCGTCAGTACGAGCGCGGTCGCAAAACTCAGGCGGCTCAGGAGGGATCGCATGGGGGCCTCAGGGGTTTGCTTATTATCTCGTTGATCTTTGGCAGGGCGCAAACGACCGTCCCGCGCCCTGCCAAAGATACGCGATTACGGACCGTCCGTTACGGCGGCCCGACACACGAACGCGTGAAAACAGCAATGGTCGAAAACCTCGGCCTTGGATTCGGAACGAGGGTCGGCCCTCCAAGGTTAAGCTTCCGCTCGCCGCCGCGTCCAGGCCTTCCAGCATGAGGTATTTGCGCGATGCCGGAGATCGATGTCCGCAAGGGAATGCCGCCTGTAGAGCTCTCGCGCGAGGAATTCGAGCGGCGCTTCCGCACGCGCTTTCAGGATCCGGCCTTCGCGGCAGTCGAGGCCGAAATCGCCGCCGTCGCGGCAGTCGCCTGGGATAGCTACAGCAACTCCCGCAAGTCGCCGCGCACCCGCAAGGCAGGTCCGGAATTCGCCGACCCAGACTACGAGCTGTCGATCGATTGGCTGAAGGCGCGCGACGCGATCGCCGCGGCGCAGGCGCGACATGACGATCCGCGCGAGAAGAAGCGCGTTCTGTTGGTCAATGGTTCGTCGCGCTCTGACCAGACCTGTCCCGGCGAAATCTCCAAGAGCTGGCGGCTCATGAAGATCGCCGAACCGATTTTCACGGAGGCCGGCCACGCGGTGGACATTCTCGACTTGTCGTTGCTGGCGTCGGAAGCCGGACGGGTGATTTTCCCCTGCAAGTCGTGTGCGTCGACGGCGATGCCTTTGTGCCACTGGCCGTGCAGTTGCTATCCGAACCACGCGCTCGGCCAGACGGGCGACTGGATGAACGAGATCTATCCGCTGTGGGTGGCGGCACACGGCATCATGATTGTCACGCCGGTGAACTGGTATCAGGTGCCGGGCGGATTAAAGGCAATGATGGATCGTCTGGTCTGTGCCGATGGTGGCAATCCCGATCCGACGACGACCCACGGGAAGCATGCCGACGAAGCGAAGGCGCTCGAACTGGGGGGCTGGTACTATCCGCGCCATCTCGCGGGCCGGCTGTTCTCGGTGGTGGTGCATGGCGATGTGATCGGTGCCGAAACGCTGCGCCGATCGTTGTCGGACTGGTTGACCGACATGGAGCTGATCTCCGCAGGCTCGATGGCCGAGCTCGACGGTTACGTCGGCTATAATGAACCTTACGCGGTGTCGCACAGCGCACTGGACGAAGATGATGCCTTTCAGCAGGGCGTGCGGAATGCGGCGACGACGCTTGCGCGCGGCATCAAGCTGCAGGCGGAAGGCAAGTTCAGGCTGGCAGACGCAGGCTTGAAGGAACCTGTCGAAAAGTAGACTCTCGTACGAGAAGAGACGATCGTCAGGAGTTCAGGAGTATTGTGAGGCGCGCCGCATGCCCCACATCGCTGCAACGCCAAGCGCGGGCCCTATGGCGAGAATGCAGATCAGCAGCGGCCAGCCGATCCATGATGCAACCACGGGGGTCGCCTGCACGGTGAGGATGGTGAGGGCAAATCCGATTGCCGTCTGAAAGGTAAGCAAGCTGCCGGTCAGATGCGGCGGTGAGGCGTCGGCAATCAGCGCGGAGAACTGTGCGGAGTCGGGAACAATAGCGATGCCCCACAAGACGATCAGGGCGAACGTCAGCCAGACAGGACCGCCGAAACTCGCCGCCGTCAGCAGGGCAGCAAGGCTGCTTCCGATCATGGCGATGATGGTGACTTCGGCCTTCCCGAACCTGTCGCCGAACATTCCGGCTGGCACGCAGACGAGACCGCCAAGTCCAATCGCAAGTGCTGCAGTGAGTTTGCCGAGCTGAGCGGCGTCGGCCGGCCCGAGACTCATGGCATAGGATGTCGACGCGATCGCGGCTGCCCATGACCACATCGCGTAAAGCTCCCACATGTGCCCGAGGTAGCCCAAGAAGGGGAGGCGGATGCGGCGATCGGTGGCGATCAGCAGGACTGCCGCCGGCGTGAAGCGCGGCGCGCGCGCATGATGGGGACCAAGACCGGAGCCGAGCACGAGCAGTCCGCCGGCCGCGCCGATCAGCGATGTGGCGATGACCACGCTGCGCCAGTCGCGGTCACCGAGAAAGGCTGCGAAATACGAAGACGCCGAGCCGAGCGTGAGCGCGCCGACGAGAATGCCGACCAGCGCTCCGCGGTCGCGCAGGCCCCAACCGGCAGCGATCTTCATTCCGACCGGATAGACACCGGCGAGCAGCGCGCCGGTCGCAAATCGCGCCGCCACCGCCGCGTCGCCGCCGATGCTGGCATGCAGCAGCACTGCATTGGCCATCGCTGCCCCTAAAGCCGAGAGCGCGGCGATCATGCGAGGATCGTAACGGTCGGCCAGTCCGCTGATCGAGATCGCCAGCGCGCCCGCAACGAAGCCGGCTTGGACCATGCTGGTCATGAGCGCCTGCCGCACAGAATCGAGCGCGCCCTCGCGAACCATGTCGGGCATGACTGCCGCGGCCGTGAACCAAAGGCTCATGGCACACATCTGCGAGATGACCAGCAGCGTCATCGAGACGATCTTCGACGGCGATCGCACGCAAGGTCCTCAAGAGTTCGGCATCTGCGGGCCATCAGGCCATAGCGCGCGCGGTAAAGCCACCGCCAATATGCAAGGTCACAACAGGAAAGCGACGTTGTCGAGCTCCATCGGCGCGACAAAAAAGGGCCGCGAGGATGATCTCGCGGCCCGGTAGCTCATTGAAAGAAATGTTTCTGCTCAAGGGCAGGGATGTCGCAGCCCGTCATAGCCGAGATAGGTCCCCGAGGCCGGGTCATATGACTTGAAGCGCTGCGAACAGTAGGCGGCCTCGTTGGCGGCCTGCGCCTGGCCGCTGGCGATTGCTCCGCCGATGATCGCGCCTGCAGCCAGTCCGCCGATTGCCGGACCCCAACCGTAGCTGCGGTCGCGCCAATATGGCCGGCCGTGCCAGTGCCTGTGTCCGTGCCAACCGTGGCGATGTCCGCGCCATTGCACATTCTCGATGCCGTTGGAAACGGTCGCCGACCTCAGTCCGTTGTCCTGCAGCAACGGCGCAGAAAGCGTCGCCGTGTTCGTTGCCAACGTTGCTGAGCCGGCAAGTGTCAGCGCGGCCAAAGTTCGTGCGAATTTCATAGGTTGCTCCTCCGCATCTTGTGAAGGGCTAACTGAAGGATCCGCACAGCGTTCCAAACATGACAGAAAGTTTAGTGTGGCACGAAACAACAGGCGTTCGTTAGATGACGATGCTGAGCCGCTTCGCCGCTCGCGTGATGCCGGTATAGAGCCAGCGCGCGCGCGAGTCCTGGAACGCGAAGCTCTCGTCGAACAGAACCACATCGTCCCACTGTGAGCCCTGCGACTTGTGCACGGTCAGCACATAGCCGAAGTCGAACTCATCGTACGGTTTCCGCTGCTCCCACGGAATTGTTTCGATTCCGCCCTCGAAGCAGTCGGAGCGGACCGAAACCTTCACTGCCTTCGCGGCCAGCTCTTCGTCAGGCACCAGCCGCATGGTGACGATGCGTGATTTCGACTGCGCGCGCGCCTTCACCCGCCACAGCCCGCCGTTGAACAGCGCCTTCTTGCGGTTGTTGCGCAGGCAGACCAGCTTGTCGCCGGCGACGGGCAGGGGATCGGTGATCTCCTGCTTCTCGCGGATGCGCATGTTGTAGGCCCGGCGCGTATTGTTGCGTCCGACCAGAACTTGATCGGCCTGCATCACGCGGGTGGGGTCGAGCGCATTGCGTCGGACGACCTGCGTTTCGCCGTAGTCGCCGACCTCGATGCTGCGGCCTTCGCGCACATCCATCGACAGGCGCACGATCGGATCGTTCTGCGCCTGTCGGTGAACTTCGGTGAGCATAGCTTCCGGCTCGACATTGGTGAAAAAGCCGCCGCCTTGAATCGGCGGCAACTGCGCCGGATCGCCGAGCACCAACAGCGGGCAGCCGAACGACATCAGGTCGCGGCCGAGTTCGGCGTCGACCATCGAGCACTCGTCGATCACGATCAGCTTCGCCTTCGAAGCCGGCGCGTCGTCCCAGAGCTCGAAGGTCGGCTGCTCGTCCCGCGTCTCACGCGCTCGATAGATAAGTGAGTGGATGGTGGACGCGCCGTCGCAGCCTTTATTGCGCATGACCAGCGCCGCCTTGCCGGTGAAGGCAGCATACTTCACCTCGCCCTCGACGCTTTCGGCGATATGCCGCGCGAGTGTCGTCTTGCCGGTGCCGGCATAGCCGAACAGGCGGAACACCTGCGGCGTGCCGCCTTGGCCGGGCTTTGCGCGCAGCCAGTCGGCAACGGCGTTCAGCGCAGTGTCCTGATGCGGCGTGAAGGCGGTCATGTTTCAATATTCGGAACGAACGGATGCGTGTTGGTTAATACATGCAGGCGAGTCGCTGCAACACAGGCAAGTTGCGTCGCATTATGCAATTTTTTGCGCAGGCTTACGGCAGCAATGCATGGTGCTGCGGCGCTAGCGCTATAGACGAAAGTATTTCGCACAGTAAAATGTAAATCAATCTAAGAGACCCGAGCGGGAGAGAGCGCGAATGAAATTCGGCATTTTTTATGAACTGCAATTGCCGCGGCCCTGGAAGGAGGGCGACGAACACAAGCTTTATCAGAACGCGCTGAGCCAGGTCGAACTCGCCGACAAGCTCGGCTACGACTATGCGTGGGAAGTCGAGCATCACTTCCTCGAAGAGTACTCGCATTCACCGTCGCCGGAATCGTTCCTCGCCGCCGCCAGCCAGCGCACCAAGCAGATCCGGCTTGGCCACGGCATCTATCAGGTCACCACCAACCATCCCGCCCGCGTCGCTGAGCGCGTCGCCTGCCTCGACCTGTTGTCGAGCGGCCGCTGCGAGTTCGGCATGGGTGAAAGCGCTTCTGCAACCGAGCTCGAGCCGTTCGGCGTCTCGATGGAGAACAAGCGCGAGATCTTCGAAGAGGCGGTGCAGGCCATCATCCCGATGTTCAAGGATGGCGGCAGCGAGCATCACGGCAAGTATTTCAATATGCCGCTGCGCAACGTGCTGCCGAAGCCGTACCAGAAGCCGCACCCGCCGCTTTGGGTGGCTTGCTCGCAGCTCGACACGCTCGCCAAGTGCGGCGAGTGGGGTATGGGCGCGCTGGGCTTCCAGTTCGTTTCGGCCGACGCCGCACATGCGTGGGTGCACGCCTACTACAATGCCTTCGTGAAGCGGCAGAAGAAGCTCGCAGACTATCAGACCAATCCGAACATCGCGCTGGTGTCGTTCTTCATGTGCGCGAAGACGGACGAGGAGGCGCGCGAGCGCGCCGATGGCGAGACGTTCTTCCAGTTCTCGCTGAAGTACTACGGCGCGTCGTCGGGCCGTCAGCGTCCGGCCCCAGGCACCGTCAACATGTGGGACGAGTACAACAAGTGGAAGAAGGCCAATCCGGAGGCCCACGCAGCAGCGCTGCGCGGCGGCCTGATCGGTTCGCCTGACACCATCCGCAAGAAGCTGCGCAAGTTCCAGTCGTCCAACATCGACCAAGTTGTGCTGCTGAACCAAGCGGGCAAGAACACGCACGAGCACATCTGCGAATCGCTCGAGCTGTTCGCCAAGGAAGTGATGCCGGAATTCCACGAGGCGCACCCGAATCTGCTCAAGTGGAAGGAGCAGGTGCTGAACCGCGAGATCGAGCTCGAGGAAATCGATACCTCCGCCTTCAAGGAGCGCTACGGCGGCAACATGAAAAACATCCAGCCGGTGAACCCGCCGAAGGTGCAAGCCGCAGAGTAATCCCGGGTAATAAGCACCAATCCGGGAGGCAACCCGGAGCATCGCGAACAATTGGCCCCGGCTCGTGCCGGGGTTTTTCTTTTGCCCTCCTATCTGTGAGCGTTCCCGAGCCTGCGCGGAACTGCCGGGGGATCCGTCGCAATGCCTGTCTCTGATTCGGTTTGGGCCGACTCCGATACATGCGCGGTTCATGCGAAAATCGCGATGGACGCCTTATCGTCGCCTTGAGCCTAAAAAAGCGCTGGAAATTGAGCGGCTTTGCGACCTTTAATGGCGCAACGGCGCCGAATCAATTTGGGCGCGCATATGTTGGGGACGACATCATGGCGCAAACCCGTTCAGTGCGGACACCGTCGCTCGTGACGACGTCGGCGCAATCGTTTGCGGATGAAGACAATTCGTCACCGAAAAAAGGGCGGCTGAAAGCGCCGCGCGGCGGCATCGCGCGCCGTTTCATGAATGCGGTCCGCTGGGCCGAGCAGAGAAACCGAGCCCATGCGGTGCATGGCAATCCGCCGGTCTACGACAGCCGGGCTTTTCCGTGGGTGGCGGAGCTCGAAAGCAACTGGACGGCGATCCGGGGCGAGCTTGCGCAACTGATGATGCGCCGCGATGCGCCGATCGGACACGGCGATCATACGTCGCCGACCCTCGGCGAGGATCGCGGCTGGACCACCTTTGTTCTTGCCAGCTATTTCCGGCGCGACGAGCGCAACATCGCACAGTGCCCGGAGACCTGGCGTCTGCTGCAGCGGGTGCCCGGTCTCGTCAGCGCGATGTTTTCAGTGCTCGAACCGGGCAAGCGGCTGCCGGCGCATCATGGCCCTTACAACGGCCTGTTGCGGCTGCATCTCGGGCTGATCGTGCCTGAGCCCCGCGAGGCTGTCGGTATCCGCATCGATGGCGAGGTGCATCACTGGGAGGAAGGTCGCACGCTGATCTTCGACGATACGTTCGAACACGAAGCGCGCAACGAAAGCAGGCACACCCGCGTGGTGCTGTTCATCGACTTCGAAAGGCCGCTCAAGTTCACGGCACGCCACATTAACCGCCGGCTGTTGCGAAGCTACTTCTTCAGTCCGTTCGTGCGCGAAGGCGCTCAGGATCAGAGCCGCTGGGCGCGCCGCTTCTACCGGGCGGCGCAGGCGATCCGCGAGGAAGCGCGGGAATCTGCGCTCCAGATCGAAAATCTTGTCGAGGTGACAAGCCCGGCGCTGTCGGCGGACGCTCCGCCGGAGAACCTCACGCTCTCCGAAACGCTCGAGCGTGAGTGGCCTGCGAACAGGAAGCCGCCGTCGCCCTTGTCCTAGACGGCGAAGCGGACATCCCCCTGGCCTGGCGGGGGGATCGGAATGCCGCCGCCGGAGTACTCATTCAGCTTGTTGCGCAACGTGCGGATCGAGATACCGAGAATGTTCGCGGCGTGCGTCCGGTTGCCGAGGCAGTGCTTGAGCGTCTCCAGGATCAGATCGCGCTCGACGTCGGCGACCGTACGGCCGACCAGCGCGCGCGTAACCTGCTCGGCGGCCATCGTCGCATGCGCCACGACCGTTGGCGTCTTCGCGGCGTCGAGCCGGTCGCCGTCCGGCGACAGGATTGCTTCGGCGCCGATCTCGTCACCGCTTGCCATCAGCACGGCGCGGTGCACGGTGTTCTCCAGTTCGCGTACGTTGCCCTGCCAGCGATTGGCGGTGAGCACCCGTCGCGCCTCGGTCGACAGTGGTCGGATTGCCACGCCGTTTGCTTCCGCATACTTCTTGGCGAAATGCTGCGCGAGTTCGATGATATCCGCAGGCCGTTCGCGCAATGGCGGAATTTTCAAATTCACGACGTTGAGGCGGAACAGCAAGTCCTCGCGGAAGGTGCCTTCGCGCACGGCGTTGCTGAGATTGCGGTTGGAAGTGGCGAGAATACGAATATCGACCGGAACCGGGCGGGTGCCGCCGACGCGATCGATCACGCGCTCCTGAATCGCGCGCAGCAGCTTCGACTGCAGACGCACGTCCATCTCGGAAATTTCGTCCAGCAACAGCGTGCCACCGTTCGCCTCCTCGAACTTGCCGACCCGTCGTGCGATCGCGCCGGTGAAGGCGCCCTTCTCATGACCGAACAATTCGGACTCCAGAAGGTGCTCCGGGATCGCCGCGCAGTTGACCGAAATGAAGGGCCGCTTCGCCCGGTTCGATCGCGCGTGGACGTAACGCGCCAGCACCTCCTTGCCGGTGCCCGACTCGCCGGTGATCATGACCGAAGCGTCCGAGCCGGCGATCTGTTGTGCAAGCTTGATCACTCTGGCCATCGCCTCGTCGCGGTAGATCAGTTCGCGCGCGTCGTTGGCGACGGCAGCCAGCACCGCCGCGATCAACTCGGGATCCGGTGGCAGCGGAATGTACTCCTTGGCGCCGGCGTGGATGGCGGCCACGGCTGCCCGTGCATCATTGGTGATGCCGCAGGCGACGATCGGCACGTGAATGTGCTCGGCCTCGAGCCGCAACACCAGATCACGGATATCGAGACCCACATCGACAAGCAGCAGATCGGCGCCCTTGCCCGATCGCAGCACGCGCATGCCCTGTTCGCTGTCGGCGGCGTGCGTGACCGTCGCCCCGTTCTCCATGGCAATCTTGGTCGCTGCGGTGAGCTGGCCCTTCAGCGTACCGACGATGAGAAGCCGCATGTCTTGCTCCTGTTATTGATGCCCGCCTGCGCATGCGCAACGGCGTGGTTATCCCCGTTCAGTCGAGTTGATGATTTCGGTCATGGTGACGCCGAGCTTGTCTTCGACGAGGACAACCTCGCCGCGCGCGACCAGGCGATCGTTGACGTAGATGTCGATCGCCTCGCCGACGCGACGGTCGAGCTCCAGCACGGTCCCGGGACCGAGCCGCAGCAGCTCACCCACGTCCATGCGCGAACGTCCGAGTACCGCTGAGACCTGCACCGGCACGTCGAACACTGCCTCGAGGTCGGCCGCGATACGGGGACCCTGCTCCTCAGGGCTATAGGCCTCGATGTCCTCGGGCGCGATCGCCGCGGCGTTATCGAGATTCGGAAGCGGTACCTGCGAGTCGGTGTCGCTCATGCTGCGGTCTCCTTGGCCTTGCGAGACGCCATGTAGCGGCCCACCAGTTCAGCAATCTTGGTTTCGGTGGTGTTGCGATCCGAGCTGATGCCGCCATCCGCCCATTCCAGCCGGCAATCGCCATTGGCGACATCGGGGTCGGACAGGATCACCAGGCGGCCTTCGAAGCCGCTCTGCTTCGCGAGCCCTTCGATGCGTATCCGTGCGTCGTCATAGAGCGCATCGTTGATGCGGACGACGAGATGCGGCGTCGACACCAGCTGGCGCAGGCAATCGGTGACCAATGCTGTCAGCTCTGCAAGCGGCTCGCGGCTGGTCAGCTCGTTGCAGAGCTTTCGCGCGACGGCGACGGCGATATCCACCGCTTCGATCTCGATGCGCGCCTCGGCCGTCTGGAGCCGGGTGGCGATAGCGCCGAGGGTCCGGGCAATACTCTCTATCGCCGCCGCGTTGCGGCGCACGATCTCTGCCGCGGCGTCGGCCTGTCCCGCGGCATAGCCGGCGCGCGCGCCGCGTGCCTCGGCCTCCGCGAGTTTGCGGGCGAGCTCGGCTGCGTTTGCGTTATCGCCGCGTGCGGTGGAGGAGAAGTCCTGGTCGAACAGGAATTTCGCCGGTGCGCCCATCTTCAATACACCAGCTCGTCGTCGGCGCGGTTCTTCGCCAGCATGATTTCACCCTTCGCGGCGAGGTCCTTGGCGAGATTCACCAGGAGCGCCTGCGCCTCGTCGACATCGCGGAGCCGCACGGGTCCCATGGCCTGCATGTCGTCCAGCAGCATTTTGGCGGCGCGGCTCGACATGTTGCCGAGGAAGAAGGTACGGATATCCTCGTTGGCCCCCTTCAGTGCAGTGCCGAGCTTCTCCTTGTCGACATGGCGCATCAGCGTCTGGGCCGAAGCGGCATCCAGCTTGATGAGGTCGTCGAAGGTGAACATCAGTGCCTTGATGCGTTCGGCAGACTCGCGATTCTCCTCTTCCAGAGCGGTGATGAACCGGGTCTCCGTCTGGCGGTCGAAATTATTGAAGATTTCCGCCATGACTTCGTGCGCATCACGGCGGCGCGTCTGGGAAAGGTTCGACATGAATTCGAGCCGCAGGGTCTGCTCGACGCGCTCGATCACTTCCTTCTGAACCGCCTCCATCTTCAACATGCGGCCGACGACATCGAGGGCGAGCTCTTCGGGCAGAATGGCCAGCACGCGGGCGGCGTGCTCGGCCGTGAGCTTCGAAAGCACCACCGCTATCGTCTGCGGGTACTCGTTCTTCAGGTAGTTCGCGAGAACCTCTTCCTGCACGTTGGAGAGCTTCTCCCACATGTTGCGGCCAGCCGGCCCGCGGATCTCATCCATGATGCCGTTGACACGCTCTTTCGGCAGGTACTGCTGCAGTAATCGCTCGGTGGCGTCGAAGTTGCCCATCAGTGCGCCGGATGCCGACATGCGCGAGACGAATTCGAGCAGCAGGTCTTCGACCACGTCCGCTTCGATGGTGCCGAGCGAGGACATGATAATCGACAGTTCGCGGATTTCGTCGTCGTCCAGCATCTGCCAGACTTTTGCGCCATATTGTTCGCCGAGCGCGAGCATCAAAATGGCCGCCCGCTTTGGGCCGCTGACCTTGGCCGTCTGCGGACGCGCCGCCTGGCGAGTGGCAAGGGTCGCGAGCGTGCCGGCGATGTCGCTTTGCGTGATCTGGGGCGTCGTCATGATTCTCAATGCGCCGCGGGCTCAGGCTCGGAGAGCCATTGCCGGATGATGGAAACGGTCTCGCTCGGGTTCTTGTCGGCGAGTTCGCCGACGCGGTGAACCGATTGTGCGTGCACCTGGCCCTGCACCTGGGCCACGTCGATCATGTTGGGGACAGTCGAGCCGGGCACCGCGACCGCCGTCCCGGTCGCGGGCGCTGCGGCTGGCAGCGCTGCGATCGCGGTCGCGACCAGAGATTCCGGCGACAGCACGCGCTTCACCAGCGGCCGCACGACCATCAAAAGGACGACCAGGCCGAGGAACGCCATGACGGCGAGCTCGATCACGTACAGGATGTCGTCCTTCGTGAGCTGCAGCTTGCCAAGCCAGGTCGTCGGTTCGGCCGTCGGCAACTCCATCGGCGCATCGGCAAAGCGCAGGTTGACCACCTCCACCTGATCGCCGCGCCTGCCGTCGAAGCCGATCGCCGAGCGGACCAGCGTCGTAATGCGATCGAGGTCGTCCTTTGACCGCGGTTGATAGGTGCTTTCACCCCTGTCATTCTTGCCATAGACGCCATCGACGAGGACGGCGACGGAAATGCGATTGACGCGGCCAGCTTCGATCACTTCCGTCTTGGTGGTGCGGGAAATCTCGTAGTTGACGATCTCCTCGCTTTTCTTGCTGACGTCTCTGGGCGCCTGCGTGGGCTGCTGTTGCTGCGCCCCGGGCAGCTCGTTGTTGACCGTGACCTGGTTCTCGCGGTCATCCGTTCCCGTCGATTCCTCGCGCGACTGGCTCGATCGCACCACCCGGCTCTCGGGGTCGAAGCGGTCGGAGGTCTGGGTGATCCGATTGTAGTCGAAATCCGCCGAGAGCTGCACCCGGGCGCGCCCCGAGCCGACCACGGACGAGACAATCGCCTCGACCTGCTCGCGCAGCTTGCGCTCGAAAGCCGCGCGCCGCTCTTCACCCGTGACACCGTCGATCGTCGTGTCGGTGGCGCCGTTTGCGAGCAGGTTGCCGCGTTCGTCGACGATCGAGATCCGCTGCGGCTTCAGGCCGTTGACGGCCGAGGCCGCCAGATGACGGATCGCCCGCACCTGCGCCGGCTCGAGCGTGCCGCGCACTCGCAGCACGATCGACGCCGATGGCTCAGGAGTCTCGCGCGAGAACAGCGGTCGTTCCGGCAGCACGAGATGGACGCGGGCGAACTGGACGCGGTCGATGGCGCGGATGGTGCGGGCAAGCTCGCCTTCCAGCGCCCGCAGATGATTGATGTTCTGGACGAAGCTCGTGGCGCCAAGTGCGTCGGACTTGTCGAAGATCTCGTAACCGACACCGCCGCCCTTCGGCAGCCCGGCTTCGGCAAGCTGCATCCGCAAGCGCGTGACCTTCTCCTTCGGCACCATCAGCACGGCGCCGTCGTTACGCATCTCGAAGGGGATTCCCTGGCGCTCGAGATCCTTGATGATTGCCGAGGAGTCTTCGTAGGACAGTTCGGTGAACAGGGTGGTCAGCTGCGGCGTGGTGACGCGCATGATGAGGAAGCCAAAGAAGCCGATCAGCGCGGCCGTCACGGCAACCATGGCCATCAGGCGGGCAGCGCCCAGACCTCGTAGAAATCCCAACAGCCCCTGCAACGAACCAGCCCCTGAAGATTCGGCGTGCGCCAACTGGGCAAAATTTGCCCATGGGATGGTTTCGATATGGTTAACAGATGGTAACGGAGTTCCAGAAACGACAACGCCGGCTCGAGGGCGAGCCGGCGCGGGGCACAAAAACCGTGTTTGGTCGCGATTACTGGCGATATTGCTGAATGCGGGTGGTGCGCAGTCCGGCGAGACCATGCTGGTCGATCGAGAACTGCCAGGACAGGAATTCGTCCACGGTCAGCGTATAGCGGCTGCAAGCCTCTTCGAGCGACAACAGTCCACCGCGAACAGCGGCGACGACCTCGGCCTTTCGGCGAATCACCCACCGTTTGGTGCCGGGTGCCGGAAGGTCTGCAATCGTAAGCGGGCTTCCGTCCGGCCCGATGACGTACTTGACCCTCGGGCGATGAGGTTCTGTCATGGCGTACTCACAAAAACTCTACTGACTGAACACGTTGCCCGAAACTGTACGCTTGGCCGCTTAAAATTTGCCTAAGCTCAAGGTTGCAATACGATTCTCCTTGAAACGATGCGTTTACCGGTGCGCCGAGCTGTCGCGCACGCGCAAATCTTTATCAGAAGTTAATCGGAAATCAGACGCTGCTGCCTTTGACGATGCGCTTGATCTGATCGACGGTGAAGGTCTGGGTGCCGATCGACAGCAACGGCGGGTTAGCAGTCAGATCGACGGAATCGACAACGCCCTGCGAGTCCGTCTGGACGATGGTCGTCTGACCGGCGGCGTCCTTCGCGACGATGGAAAGCTTGTAGTCGCCGGCGGGCCACTGCACGCCGTCATTGCCTCTGCCGTCCCAGACGAAGTCATGCTTGCCGGCATTGATGCTGAACGTTCCACTATAGACGGTCTGGCCGACTGAGTTGATGACGTTGACCGTGGCACTGACGTCCCTGGGTGCGGTCAGGCTCCAAGTTGCAAGCCCGTTGTCCAGCGCGCTGGTCGTTCCGTCGACGACGACTGTGGAGCCGACGAAATTCAACGCCTGGGTCGCCTGCGTCGTCTTCTGCAGTTCGATCAGCGAAGCGAGCTGGTCATTCTGCTTGAGCTGCTGTTCGACCTGGGCGAATTGGACGAGCTGTTGCGTGAATTGATTGGTATCCAGCGGGTCCAATGGATTCTGGTTCTGCAATTGGGTCGTCAGCAACGTCAGGAAGGTCTGGAAGTTGCTCGCCAGCGTCGCACCGTTGGTCGAGCTGGTGCCTGTGGAGGTCGACGGCTGCTTCTGCGACGGTGCGGAAACCGGGATCGTCGGCGAGCCTGCATTGACGGCCATCGTTCTTGCTCCTCAAACCCTGATATCGATGCCGCCGCGCGGGCCGGTCATCTGGCCGTAGCTGCGTCCGGCCGTCTCGGCCGGGATGGTTTCCTCGTCAGTCACGATCAGCCGATGGGCATGGCGTTGCGAGCCATGGTCGTCGTTGCGGCCGGACTGCTGCTGCTGATCGCGCAGGCTGAACTGCAGGCCGTTGTCGGACGTCTTCAGGCCGGCGTCCTGCAAGGCGCGTTCAAGGTGCTGCGCGTCACGGCGCAACAGATCCAGCGTCGCGGACTTCTCCACGATCAGGTGCGACGTCACCTGCCCATGTCGATCCACATCGAGACGAACATCGATACGGCCGAGTTCCGGTGGATCGAGCCTGATCTCGAAGCGGCTGCGGCCGATCTGCACGTTAGCCGCGATCTCCACCGCGAGGCCGTTGATCGGTACCGCGACGGTGGCCGCCGGAGCGGCCGTAAGCTGCGTCGCCTGGACGGCAACGTTTGCCGCATGGGACATGCCGAAGCCGGTGGGAAGCGACTGCTCCGAGGCTGTCGTGGGGGAATGGCCGGCCACGACCGAGGCTTCGTGCAGCGGGCGCCCCGCCGGACGCGGATCGGTCTCAGCAGTATCGTTTGAATTAGGTCGGAGTTGCGCGTTCTGCTCTGCGCGGCGATCCGGTGGCACGTCCGGCTTCGCAGATTTCGGCTCGGGTGCGACATCGTCCTGTTTCTGGACCGGCTGAATGTCAGGCTTCGACACCAGCTGCGCCTGCGGCATGTCCTCGGCCAATTCCGCCGCTTCAGCACTTTTGGCCGCCGCGGAAAGCTCGGTGGTGGCCTTCGCATTGAGTTGCGCGTCGGTCGCCGCCGTCTCAACGAGGGCTGACGTCTCCTCCGTGGTCGTGCTGTCCGGATCCGCGGCCGGAGCCGTCTCGTTCGCGGCAGGCGCGGCTTCGACGTCGCTGTCACCGCCGGCGTCGGTCGCGACAGGCTCGGGTTGCGCTTCGCCGGTATCCAGCGCGACACGAGCAAGCGCGTTGGCCGCGGTCTCCGCAGGTGCGGCGATCGTGGCCGGAGGGTTCGAAATGCCGGCGCCGTCGCTGCTTTCGATGACGGAGGCGGGTGCGGCCGCTTCGCTCGCGAGCTGGATCTGGATTGGCACCGCCGCAACGAGGGTCGCGGGCGATGCCGGGGTCTCTTCGCCGTCAGTATCGGCCGTGGCCTCGTCCGGCTGGGTCTCGACAGGGGCGGTCGTCTCGCCGGTTCCGGATGTCGCAGGCTTCTCGAGGTTTGTGCTAGCCCGTGCCGCCGGCTCGCTCTGCGATGAGCGCTCGGAATCGCTGTGCGCGCGGGACTGGCTACGGATGCCCGTCCGCGGACCATGCAGCGGGCCTGGATTGCCGGAATGCGCAGACCCCGGGCTCGCTTCGCCTTCTTTTGCGGCCAGGTTCGCATCGACCAGGCCGGAAAATCCGTCGCTGGAAGACTGCGCGCTTTGACCTGCTCTCGATCGGGAGGCCGGGTTGGCGGGCTGCGAGCTGGTTTCGGCTACGACACTGGACACGGCTAGCCTCGTACATCGGGGGATCCGCGTTCTAGGGAGCAAGGAGCGGGCCAGCACGCACCGCAAGAAATTTGTAATGAATTCAAATACTTATATTGGCTGACGCGGAACTTTCGCGGACCGCTCCGGGCACCGTTTTGCCTGGCAGGCAAGAATTGCCTCGTCAAACCATGCTCTCCGGGCTGGCGCCGTTCTCGGCGCGGCTATAAGTACGGGGCATGGTCGTATGGACGGCCTTCCATCCTCAAACGACTCAGTATTTGCGCGCAACCAACCGGACCCATGCTCAACAGCCTCGACCTTGAAGGCCGCCCGGAAGACACCCGCGTCGTCGTGGCGATGTCTGGCGGAGTGGATTCCTCGACCACCGCCGCACTGTTGAAGGCCGAAGGCTACGACGTCGTCGGGGTGACGCTGCAGCTTTACGATCATGGCGCTGCGATCCACCGCAAGGGCGCCTGCTGCGCCGGGCAGGACATTTATGACGCCCGTCTGGTGGCGGAGCGCATCGGCATTCCGCACTACGTGCTCGACTATGAGGAGCGCTTCCGTGAGGCCGTCATCGAGCGCTTCGCCGACAGCTACGCTGCCGGCGAGACGCCGGTGCCCTGCATCGAGTGCAACCGTTCGATCAAGTTCGATCAGCTGCTGGCGACGGCGCGCCAGCTTGGTGCGCGCGCACTGGCCACCGGTCATTATGTTGCATCGCGCAGCCTCAGCGACGGTTCGCGCGCGCTGCATTGCGCGAAGGACACAGACCGCGACCAGAGCTATTTCCTGTTTGCGACCACGGCCGAGCAACTTGCAGACGTCCGTTTTCCGCTTGGCGACATGACGAAAACCGAAACGCGCGAGCTTGCGCGTCGCTTCGGTCTGTCGGTCGCCGACAAGCACGACAGCCAGGACATCTGCTTCGTTCCGACCGGCCGCTATACCGACGTGATCGAGCGGTTGAAGCCGAATGCGGTCGAGCCCGGCGAGATCGTCGATCTGCACGGCCGGGTCCTCGGACGGCACGAGGGCATCGTGCATTTCACCGTCGGTCAGCGACGCGGTCTCGGCATCGCTGCCGCGGAGGCGCTCTATGTGGTGCGGCTCGATGCGAAGACGCGCCGCGTCGTGGTCGGTCCGCGCGAGGCACTGCGGACGCGCAGCATCTCGCTGCGCGACGTGAACTGGATCGGCGACGGTGCATTGCCGCGCGCAAACGACCGTCGCGACATATTCGTCAAGGTGCGTTCGACGCGTCCGGCGCAACCGGCGTGGCTGCGATCAATCAACGGCGTCAGTGAGGTCGAATTGATCGACGGCGAGGAGGGCGTGTCGCCCGGCCAGGCTTGCGTGTTCTACGACGCGCCGACCGGTCAGGCGCGTGTGCTCGGCGGCGGCTTCATCGCGCGCACAGTGGCGATGGGAGACGACGCAGACAACAGCATAAATGCCGCGCGGCAGCTGGCAGCGTCGCGCGCTTAAAGAAGCGTTTGGGGCGGGGATGGGCAACGATATCGACCGCGACGGTGTCGCGAAGGCGTATGCGCGCTGGGCGCCGATCTACGACCTCGTGTTCGGTGCCGTGTTCGAGAAGGGACGGCGTGCTTCGATCGCGGCGGCCGACCGGGTCGGCGGCCGCGTGCTCGATGTCGGCGTCGGCACCGGCTTGTCGCTGTCGGACTATGCGCGGACGACACGGGTGTGCGGTGTCGATCTGTCGGAGCCGATGCTGCGCAAGGCGCAGGAGCGCGTGAAGGCCGACAAGCTCACCAATGTCGAGACGCTCGCGGTGATGGACGCGAAGGCTCTTGCTTTCGCTGACAACACGTTCGATGCGGTGGTGGCCCAATACGTCATCACGACGGTACCTGATCCCGAAGGAACGCTGGACGATTTCGTACGCGTGTTGAAAAGCGGCGGCGAACTTATCCTCGTCAACCACATCGGCGCCGAAGCCGGCTCACGCAAGGCTTTCGAGGCGGCGTTCGCGCCGGTGGCGCGGCGGCTGGGCTGGCGGCCGGAGTTTCCCTGGGAGCGGCTAGCGACCTGGGCGGAGCGTCACGCTGGCGTGACGATGATCGAGCGCACGCCGATGCCGCCGCTCGGACATTTCTCGTTGATCCGTTATCGCAAGCATTAGTTGATCCGAACCCAAGCGCGCGTGTTCCGCCGCCGTGGGCACCTGCTTTGTCAGGGGGAAAGCAGATCACAAAGCGAGATTCTCGGAACTCGGAGAGTGGCGGTTCGTTTTCATAAAATGAGAACGCAGGCGACAATCGTTCTTCTCTTGCTCCTGACCGGGGCGGCCGCCGCGCAGGCGCCGCCGACGAACCCGCAGTTCGTGCCGTCGTCGCAGGCCACCGTCCGATGCGCCCCGATTCGGCCGCCGGATTCCGGGCCCGGAACAGGAGCCCCGCCCGGACAGACGACCGGACAATCGCGTGAACCTTTAAGCGACCGGTTGGCCCAATCGGAGGGGTTGTTGTGCCCGCCCTCGAACCTCGATCCAAAAATGCAAAAGGACGCACCCGAGGAGGGGAAAACGCCGGTGATTCCACCGCCCGGCAGCCCCGGCGGCGATCCAAGCGTACGGCCCAAATAGGGCGGCGTCGCTTTCGCGCTTTGCTTGACAGGCATTTGGCCCGCTCTTTATATGCGGCCGTTCGCAGCCCCACCCGGCGGGCTCTCGATCCTTTTCGACGCGAACGACGTGGCGGGGTAGCTCAGCTGGTTAGAGCACGGGAATCATAATCCTGGGGTCGGGGGTTCGAGTCCCTCCCCCGCTACCATCGGTCCCCCTCCCAAGAACGCAACGGTAACGGCAGCTTGAGCAGCTAGTCGCCCCTTACTTCGATTGAGAGATCTCTTCGGTGCCCCTGGCGCCGTGACGATTACTTCAGCCACAAGCCGCCGAATGCTTTTGGGGTGTCGCTGCCCAAGCATCTAGAATGCAAAAAGGGGTGCTGGCCGCCCTTCTCGAAAGACATCCCCAAGAGCGCCTTCGGTTCCAGAAGAGGAGGTTGAGGAGCAAAGTCCGCTGGCAGGCGCTTAGACCGAACATTGCGGCAGCGTGCCTGCAACGCACAAAGTGAGCGTCACGACTAGACCACCGCGCCACACACCGGTGAGAACACCGAAATGAGGGCGGCGAGCATGGCCAAAAGTGCGCGAGATATACTGCCAGTCTTCCGGGCCATGAAGTCTGTACCTGGATCGGCGAACCGCCCCTATCTGAAATTGCGTGGCAGGAACCGATGAATACTGGTCGCGGCAACGGCGCCGTGCGCCTCGGCAACACACAATTGGTGCAAGTCCGACACCACGTCCCCCGCGGCATAGAGGCCTGGAACGGTTGTGCAGTGCTTCTGATCGACGATCAACGCCCCGACCGAATCGCATCTGGCGCCGAGCTTCACGCCCATGCCCGAATTGACCTTGCAACCGGCTGCGACGTAAATTCTGTCAAACGTTCTGGGCGCAGCGGATTGAAACTCCATTGTCGCCGCAACGTCATCTGTTGTGATGCAGGTTGGCTGCCGCGGCACAATTTCGAACGAGACGCCTTGGGAGCACGCAGCAGGATCGTCGAGAGCGATGAGCGTGACGTCGCGCGAGTACGCTCTCAGGAACTCGGCCTTGGGCAGACGTCAGCCAGGGTGCCGATCACCGCAATCCGCTTGTCGGTCGCTTCAAACGCATCGCAGACCGGGCAGTAACGGACGATCGCCTTTGCTTCAGCCTCTCGCAATCCGGCGATCTTCGGTCGCACGTCGGTCAGTCCGGTCGCAATCAGAACCGCTGGCGCAACAGCGATCCTTTCGGTGAGTTTCAGCGCAAATTCGGCGCCGCACTTTTCCAGATCCGACGCAGTCTCGTTCGACACAAGCGCACCGCATTCGATCGCCTGCATGCGCAATCGCTCCAGCAGTCCAACGCCGGAAATTGCTGAAAATGCCGGATGATTATGCGCTCGCGGGATCAGCTGGGCTCGGCTTTGGCCCGCATCGACGAGCAGGGCGCGGCGGTGGAATCGCGCCAGATAGGTTGCCGCAGTCAGCCCGGCCGGACCACCGCCGATGATGATGCAGTCATAGGCATCCGTGTCGCGCGACATGATCGAAGCCTCTGTGAGCTGGCCAACATCATCAGCCGGCAACCTTCAGGCGCCCCGTAGGTTCCTGGTGGGCTGCCCCGCGGGCACCTTCGACGCCAGACAGCGGCGCGACCTCGCACCAACCTGCAGGCCGTTCTCACAATCCAACTGCTCCGAAAGGGCCAGGCTGGGCGCCGCTCGTGCACCGTTTCTTTGCGCCGACCTAGAACGGTTGCCCGATCCCCAGCATGTTGCCTTCGCTGTCGCGGAACCAGGCGGCGAACTCACCGGACCCCTTGCTCGGATAATTACCCTCAATCGTCGCAATGCAGTTCTTGGTGGCGAGTGGCGGCTCGTTGTACTCCTCGAACACGACGCCTCGCTGCCGCAGCTCGGCGACTGTTGTGCTGAGATCGGCGACCTCGAATCCCATTTGTGTGAACGAACCGTCGGACGCGCCGGTTGATGCGAAGAGTGCGAACTCGCACTCGCCGACGACATAACGGAGACCTCCTGGGCGCTCCTCGGTCGGGTGCAGATCCAGCTTTTCGGCATACCACGCGCGGGCCCGATCGAGTTCCTTTGCTGGCAATCGGACCACCACCTTTCGCATGCCAAGCATCGTTCGCTCCTCCTGTACATCAATGAAATTCCCGCCGCGTAGGGGAGGGCGGTTGGTGCGCTGTTGAAGAGGCAACCAGGACATTCCCAAACAATCCCAGTACTTGCTGAACTGCAGACCCTTAATCAGCGAGTCGTGGGTTCGAGCCCTACATCGCCCATCAAAAAGAATCAAAATAAGGTTGTCGAGCGAGGATGGCGCCGCGCCTCGATCTCTGCAATGTCCGCTGGATCCGCGGCTAGCCGTCTGAAGACAGCACACGTATGATCTGCGAGTACGATGCAGCGGATCTGGCGAGCGTACGCAATGTCCAACGGGCGGCTGACGCCAAGTTTGAGCAGGTCTGGGTCGCTGACGTTCTTGGTGAGCTTTAGCAATCTCGCACCCGAGACCAGTGTGGCGTGTTGCCAAACGTCGCTGCGCCAAAATGACGTCCGTATTCACGCGGTATGCGCTTTATGGAATGAGGTGCAGGGTGTGAGGCCCGGGCACAACGTCGAGTTCGTAGTTTGTGCGTTCGAGTCTAGGGATGCCCTCGTCGACGAGGCGCCAAAACTCCACGACGCCGCGTCTGCGTCGCGGCTCGTAGCGGTCGAAATGGGTGACGGCGACGAAGTTTCCGGATGCATCGAACGCGAGCCCTTCAGTCAGGATGCCTTGCAAGGGATAGTTGGCGATCTGGTCCATTCGTCCCGTGCGCGGATCGAGCGAGAGGAGATCGAGCGCACCGCCGGCGGTGAGCCTGTCATCGCTCCACGGCATGAAGCTGCGGGTCAATGCTGCGGTGACTATGAACCGGCCGTTCGGCGAAAAGGCAATTCCTTCCGGGCTGACGCTCGCCGCCGCCGTTCCCGTAACAGCATGGCGTGCGTTCTCTCGATCGAAACGGACAGCGGTGAGGCTGCCGGGAGGCGGGTTGAGATAGTTCGGCGGCGGAGCATCTCCCCAATGAAGATTTGTTGTGACGAAGTACTGGCCGTCCGGCGAAAACGCGCCCTGATCGGGAAAATCGCCAGTCTTCGCAGCATTACCCCATTGCTCGAGCCGAACCTGCCCTTGGCTCTCGCTGACCCGATAGAAGCGTATCTCGTCTTCGAACGGCAATGTCAGCGCGAGAAAGTTGCCCGACGGATGCCACTGCACGCGCCCCACCCGGCGAAGGGGCCGTCCACCCACCTCAATACCGAACGCCGTGGCCTCGGGCCCGATTGTACCGTCGGCGCTGATCCTGCGCAGGACGATATGCCTGCCGGGCTCGTAAGTGTTGACGGCAAGCATTCGGCCGTTGGGGCTAAGGTCGATCGTGTGAGTATGGTGCGCAACGACGACACTTTCGACGATCTTCGGAGCGGTGCGGTCCTGCAGGTCGACAACCGTCACATGCGATTCGCTCGAAAGCCCCTGAAACACATTCGGAACGGATTCGACTCCGTCCGGGGCATTGCCTCGCGTTTCAAGCACGTAGGCGAACCGGCCATCGGGCGACGCGGTCACCTGAAAGGGAGGTCCGACCACCGAGTTGGAGACGGGAACCTCAGCGATGTTGACATTTTCATCCAACTTTCCGGCGGGTCGGATCGGAAGCGACAGGACGGACAGAGTATCGGCGGCATTCACGCGATCGCGCGCAGACCTGACAAGCTTGCCATCGACGAAACCACTCGCCGGCATCGACGTGTCGGAAAGGACGAGCAATGCACGTCCGGTGAAGGCGGGAGCTTCCTGACCGCAAGCCGCCTCGGTGAATGTGAGAAGCAGGGTGCCAGTAAGGAGACGAGCAAAAGAGAATCTGAACGGCGAACCCATGGTTTGATCCTTACAATCCCAGCCCGCGTATTGATCGACCAATCTGTTTGTGTTGAGAATTGCGAATAGCGAGAATATACCGTTCGTAAAATACGAGAAATGAAATGGACCGGCTGTCGGCAATGCGATTATTTGTACGCATCAGTCAGCTTGGTTCGTTCACCCAGGCTGCGGCAAGTTTGCGGATATCATCCGCCACGGCGACGGAACGGATCAGACGCCTCGAGTCGGAACTGAACACGAAGCTGCTCAACCGCTCGACGCGTAAAGTGGCCCTGACCGAGGAGGGCGAGCGCTACTTCAAGACCTGTCAAAGCGTGCTGGATGAACTCGAAGAGGTTGAACAGTCGATCGGGGAAGCCAACAAACTCCGGCGCGGTAGCGTGACAATGAGCGTGAACGTTGGCATCTATCGGGCGATGCTGCTGCCAAGGATCGCGTCGTTCGCAAGCGACCATCCGGATCTCCGGTTACAGATCATGATCACCGACCAGCGGGCTGATTTCGTCCGCGACAATATCGACTTTGCGGTGCGTATCGGCGGACTGGAGGATCAGGATCTCATCGTTCGCTCCCTGGGCACGCCGATGCGCATCACGGTCGCCTCTCCGAAATACATTCGTCGTTACGGGATGCCGCAGTCGCCCGAGGAGATTCGTCAACACAGGACCGTCGAGTTTCTTCTGCCACGGGATCGTAAATCGCTCGCATGGGAATTCGGCTCCCGGGGAAAGAAGAGCGAGCTTCACCTCGGCGGCCCGATTGCGCTGAACGATGCGGAGGGCAGAGTCAAACTTGCCGAAGACGGCTTTGGCATCGCCCAGACCGTCTGCTTTTTAGCGGCGGAAAGCATTGCACGAGGGCGGCTCGTTCGGCTGCTTAAGGATTGGGAAACGCCGGCGCCGGAGATTTCAATTCTGTATTCGCGAAACCGATATCTGCCTGTCAGAGTCAGGCTCGTGATGGACTTCGTGGCGGAGTTGATTACGGAGCGGCTAAAGGCCGCTAGCGCGATTCTTGGACGAACTAGCGTCGTTCGGACATGATCGTCCGCGAGAGACGAGCGCGGCTGACTGACCCGATCGTCGTGGCGCGGAACGGCGGTACCACCGCGGCGAACGCCTTCCATCTCCCGCGGCATCGTCGCAATGCCGACCATCACGATCGGATGCCATACAAGCGGCTCAGGAGCCGAGGTCTTGGGCGGCGCCGGTGACTCGCTCGAAGGCTAGAAGTCTTTTGTCAACGCTCGCTTCGCAAAGCAAAGCCTCGCCAACGATACCAGCGAGGCTTCAAAGCCATCATCTCAGTACATCCGTGAATGATGGCTCAATCAGACGAGCTCAAGATTTTCCGCGCTCGAATTGCCGCGCAGCTTATCCGCTTTCAGCTCGTAGGAGAGCTTCTGGCCCTCACCAAGGCCGGTCATCCCAGCTCGCTCAACCGCGCTGATGTGCACAAACACGTCGTTCCCGCCGAAGACCTCATTCAACCCAGTGACGGCGACCATTTCAATCTGCGGTCCGTGCGGGCCGCGTGTTGCGGACGACCTCGGCCCAGGATTTAACGCAGCTGAGTGGTAGTTCCCGCGTGATACATGCTGCCAGTGTGCTGTGGGTGCTATGTGGGGGTTCCGGAGGAGAATAAAACCCCGCAGGGGATCAGAGATTCAGGGCGGTGACCAACTGTCCGCCTGATGATCCGATGCGTGAACCGCCATGATGGGATTGTACCGCACGACCACGCCCGAACCCGAGATTTCGAGCAGGGCCGGATTAAGGCGCATTCATGCTGCGCGTCTCTGCCGCGCTGGCTGAGAGAGAGCGCACGGCATTTCAGGCAGGTGCGAAGTTGAGTAATGTGGCGCAGACCTGGATCAGGCAGGCTTGGCGGGAAGGGGGTGATCCATGTCCGGGCTGCTGATGGCTCGCGCCGTGCGTTATCCTGCACTTGCCGCAGTTCAAGAAGGGGGGGTCAACGCGGGCCGAAATCCCTGGTGCGCCCACGAGCGCCGCTTCCGGTCGCTCAGCCACGAGAAGTGGCCTCGCTCCTTGCTGCGTTATCTCCCGGCGCGAGCGTAATCTCTACGACGTAGCCTTTCTTGGCGGAAAGTTCTGTCTCGCATGATGCAGTGCCGCTGCGGCTGAGGAACCATCGCAAACCTTCCGACCTTAGCCCTGCTCGTGGAGATGCCAGATGACCAATTAAAACAGGAATCCGAATACTGACGATCGCAGCAGCCACGTCCAACGAAGCCCGGCAACTTGGGTAATGGCCTTGGGGGCCCTTGTCATTGTCCTCGGCATTCTGGCGTGGGGCCTTGCGGGAAACAGTGACAAGGGAATGACTTCGCGGCCGAATACAGGAACGGAGGAGACCATGGGTTCATCGGCGGGCTCACCAAGCACACCCGCGCCTTCAGGGTCGTCCGGCACGCCCAGCCAGCCGACGCAAAATCCAGGATCTCCGAAAGCAAACCGCTGAATTAAGCCGCCATCCCTACGAAGTGCGTGACTTGATGCAGAGCTCCAATCACTGAGGAACGACTACATTGTCTTTATGTTGGGTTCATCGACTCTGGCAGCATTTGAGTCCAGGCTCAGTTCCCGATTAGCGCACCGCCGGAAGTGCCGAACCGTCGAGTTTTGTGACGGGAATCGGCTTCACGCCGGACACGTAGCGCCTCTGAAGCGCGACATGATGGCGTTAGTGCGAAGAAGGGGCGCTCGATGGTGAGGCGCTGTTGCGCGCCTTCTCTATCCGCCATCCCAAAGTGATAGCGATGACTGTCAGTAAGCTGCAGAAGAAGCAAAGGAGGAAAGGATGACTTCCCGCAAACCAAAATATCGGCCCGGCATAGATGACCCCCCGATCTCAGAGTGGGCCTGGCTCGCCAGCATTCTGGGCATCACGGCACTCGCAGGAGCTACAACTGCTTTCCTGAACCGCTTCAGGCGGAGTTAAATGGGCCCTCGCTGCCAATCACCTGGGAGCGGTTGCAACCGCCTATCCTTCGACGTCGCTTAATCCGAAGGCCTGCATCGCTCACTCGAGGAAAGCTACGAAGGGGTGGCCGCAGTTATGCGCAAAAAATCGGGGAATGTTGGATTACAGTTCTCGCTGCTTTGTCGGGCCGGACACGCACGTAACAGATCGTACCTAAGACATGGGTGACAACCTCGTGCCGAACGGGTCGTCGAGGGGCGGCGTGACGCGCCAGCGTGTTGACGGGGCGGAATTGATCGCATTTGGCGTCGGGCTTCAGGTGTTCGGCGCCGTTTGTGAGTACCTGATGTGGTCTATTGGTCGTCGCGGCCTTTCGTTCGCGTTTTTCATCAGCCGCACATTGTGCCGCAGCCGAGCCAACCTACTAATCGAAAATCGACAAACTGGGCGCGTATGCAGAAGCGATGGTTCGACGCCGCGGCCGCAAGCTACGTGCCGCGCCCGGCGTCCGTCTCCCGTTTCAGATACTGCGAGAGGTTTTCAGACTTCTTCGGCTTTGCTCTTTTTGCAATCTTCCGCGCCGGCGGGCTTGCCGCCTCGTGCGCAAGGCGGAGCGCCCTCAGGCGCAGCATGTTCTTGTTTATGGCTTCTTCTCGGGC
Source organism: Bradyrhizobium sp. LHD-71 (assembly GCF_031157255.1). GTDB lineage: Bacteria > Pseudomonadota > Alphaproteobacteria > Rhizobiales > Xanthobacteraceae > P52-10. The sequence continues at coordinate 36,272 of NZ_JAVIFX010000008.1, forward strand.
GCGATATTCAGCCATCCCTTTGTCAGTGCCACGTTTTCTTTCTTCGGATGTCACGGTTTGCCCCGATGCTTGTCGATGAAATGACATATGGGTGCTTAGGCAGGAAAATGCACCCTGCTTGAAGCTTGAACCGGAAGCGTTGACAGAGTCGAGGCGTCAAGTCACCGAGCTGGCTCAGACGAGCACGCCGCGATGTCGATCTTTGGTACTCTCTCGCTGCAGGAAGGAAGGACGAATTCGAAGACACTCGCGGAGATTGGCATCGTTGCGCTCGTTCGCGCGAAGGGCCGCGGTCCAAATTCCAACGCAGCCGCGGCTCCAGACGATCAACGTCGGCTTAGCCGGTCGCGGCGCGTGTCGCGGAAAGCCGACGGTCCCTCTGTCAGCCGGCGTTTGCGAGTTGTGCGTTCTTCCGTTGTCACTGTAGAGTCGCCCATTCGATCGATCTGCCTGCCCGCGAGAGTGGCGGCGCGTTGGCGCTGTGTTTTGTTGGGAGAGGGGGAATTTTTTTCCGTCAATCCGATCTCAAGGAGCTTGCATATCGCTTCGACCCGCGTCGGAGCATCGTGCTCTCCGGCCCAGTGGTCGATCCGGTCGACGAGGTCGACGGGGATCTGAACAGCTGCCGTTGGCCGGTTCGCGCCAGACGACCCTGGCTGCTTGCTTCTAAATTCCCACGGTTTTGCCATGATCGTGTTCCTCACAAAGTGCTTCCAGCGATCTCATCCTCAGGCTCATACCTTGGGACCCCAGATCCATCGCAGCGCTTGGCCATTCGCGTCCATTGGCCAATCACAATTGTCAGCGGCGACTACGACAGCCTCCCAATCGACGTTGCCACCACGTTCAAGGTCAATATCCGCACGGATCAATGCAGCATTTGTCGTTTCGCGTTTGTCCCAGCGGATGTTGGAGATTCGCGGGTCATGGCAGCGCGGCCATCGGGTCATTAGCGTAAAATCGAGTGAAAGGCGGGCGGCAGCGGGTGACGAACCAGCCCGCTTTGGTCGATCACCTCTCCGCTATCGATGATATCGTCAGTCAGCACCTCGACGTAGGGGGGCTGTCGGTTGAATGTTTTACCGCGTTCATATTTTGCAGAGACAATCCGCGCGATCGCCGGCAGATTCCGCCGCCCGAGATCATTGTACTGACTGCGGTAGAGGCTGCGGCCACGGCCTGCCGGAATAATTGGGTCCACCCACTCATCCATAACCTTTCTCGAGATGAAGGCGTCGACGCGCAAATCCGCGTCACGTGCCGTGATGACGAGTCCGTCGCGATTGTGTGGGGTCTCGTCGATCGAAAAATCGCTCAGCATGGCTTTCTCCTTCACGCGTGCAACACGATTGACAGCAGGAACAACAGAATGAGCGCCGGGACGAGAGTATCGCGGATGTGCAACATTGCTGCGGAACTCCACACGGGAAGTCTCCATTCGTCGAACTCGAAAATACCTGACGAGCTACTTCCGTTGACGCCGCCAGGGCCCTGGCCGCCGCGCTTCTCGGACATTGATTGAGGTAATACGCTTGATGTGGAGATCAGCAGGGACCATTGCAAATCTTAATCGCTCGTCCCAGGCGATTAATCGTTTGACATTGAGCTTTCGTGCGAGAATGACATTCGCGATTTTCCTCAAAGCTCCTCAGGCCTTCGGCCATCGGTGTGCGAGTCGGCTTCCGTCGGTCTCGCTAAGGCTGTTGATCCGCATGAGAGTAGCCTCGCGGCCCCCAAACCCGATCTCGAGAGATGGCCCGCCGCTTTGCTTTTATGTGCGCTTGAACTCATCCCAGATCTGATCGATCTCCTGTTTCAGCGTCTTGGCATTCGAGGTCGCAACTCGAACCAGATCTTTGATGGACGCGTTTGTTTGCGCGCCCGGCGCTTTCTCGATGGCCGTCAAGAAATCCATGATGGCATCGGTTGACTTCTGGGCGTTGTGAAGAAGGTCTCGGTATTCCTGTTCAAGCTTCATGGCGTGGTCCACGTCAGAGTATTACGCAGCGGCTAAGCTAACTGTTCCTCAGACTGGCGATCAGTAGCGCCTGGCTTTTTGGAAGTAAAAAAGCGACCACGCAAAAGACAAGGTATCCAATCGCGAGATCTGACAGACCCTCAAATCTCCTGGTCTAACCCGTTTCCGCTTAGGTCTTCGCCGGGGTGGCGTCGATGGCGCAGCCGCGATACGCAAAGTTAAAGTTACTAGCTTGCTCTGCAGATTTGCACCGTTAAAGAGGTCCTGGGCGATGGCGAACGTTGCTGTCGCAAGCGAAGCACATCTTGTAACCTGGCCCGACGTAGTTATCTGCAAGAGTTAAGCCAGAACACCGCCTAGAGCAAGGAACACCGCCTAGTCGCTCGAGCGGGCATTGCTCTCTTTGCAGTAATTCGAGGAAGAGACTTTCGGCATGACAAGCATCTACAGTCGCGCATCGACATCGGCGCGCCGGATGGCCTGCCAAAAGTGAAGTTGGAGACAGTTGTTTCCGCGAAGCCCGCCTTCTGCTCCGCTAAGCCGAATCCGCCAAACTCGGTGTTGCGCCTCGTGTCCTCGGTCATCAGCTTGCCGAAGAAAGCACGTCCCTCTGCACCTAGCACTCGCTATCCCGAAGCGTAAGGACGCTACCGCAAGAACCCGGCATGTCCGTCATTTGCCCGAAAGTGGACCTTCCATAGGGCCACTAACTGACACGCCGGCTGAAAGGCGGCTTGAGGAATGCTTAGTTTACCGCGTCCTTGGCCACCTTGAGTGGGGACACCCTGACACTCTTGCTGGCCGGCTTCGCCGGGAATTCCATCGGCTCTTTGGTGAAGGGGTTGAAGCCGCTTCGCGCTTCAGTGGCCGGCTTGTTGACAACGGACATCTTTGCAAAACCGGGTATGACAAACTCGCCGGACTCGTTGAGTTCCTTATAGCCAATCGTCGCCATATGCTCGATTACCGTCTTAACGTCGTTCTTGGACAAGTTGCTCGATTCCGCAATAGCGTCGATCAACTGTGTCTTCGTCATCTTCACCATAGCTGCTCCTATTGATTCGGGGGCGGACATTAAGGGAATCTGGCCGCTCTATCCAACTGTCGTTGCTGCGTACCAATGGCCGCACGTGCAGCTCCTAGGTAGGAGCGCAAGGTGGGCTGCCTCGGCTCTTATGTCTTCGCTCACTCATTTTCGCTGTGCGAAGACGCCAGTGATGGAGGAAGCTATGTTTATCCGTTTCGCCGTCTGCGCCTTGCTCGTGCTTGTGTCTATTGAGGAAGCGGCTGCGCAGGAATGGCAACCAAATAGACCTGTCCACCTCACCGTCGGATTCAGCGTCGGCAGCACGCTGGATCTGATGGCAAGAGCGATCGCCGGTCCTCTAGGCGAGCGGCTTGGGCAGCCCGTGGTCGTTGAAAACAAGGGTGGCGGCAACGGCCGATTGGCGCTTGATTTGAACGCGAATGCTCAGCCGGACGGTTATACCATCCACCTCACGGCCTCGGGACCCTTGGCGATCGACCCGACCCTGCGCGAGGCGCCGCTACCTGGCTATCAAGCAGTGTCACAGGTCGCAGTGGGTCCAATGGCAATCGTCGTCCCGTCCTCCCTGCCGGCCAACAGCATCACCGAACTTGTCGCGTTGGCCAAGAACAAGCCGGGAGAGTTGAATTATGCCTCGTCCGGCATCGGCAGTACGCCGCACCTGGCAGGCGAGCTATTTGCGTCGAAAGCTCAGGTGCAGCTTGTGCATATCCCATACAAGGGAAATTCTGATGCGCTCGGCGACATGTTGGCTGGTCGCGTACAGATTCTTTTCAGCGGGCTGCCGCCAATCATGCCCATGGTGGAGGCCGGAAAGCTCCGCGTGCTCGCAGTACAGGGCACAGAACGCAGTCCCAATTTGCCTGAGGTTCCGCCGATCTCCGAAGCTGGTTTTCCCGGTGCCGAAGCTTATTCGATCTATGGATTAATTGCTCCACCGGGCACCGAACAACAAATCCTTGCCCGCCTAAGTAATGCGATTTCCGGCATCGTAGAGATGCCGAGCATCAAAGAGACCTTCACAAGACTGGGGACCAGGGCCGTAAGCTCCACGCCGACCGAGTACGCTGAGACCATACGGCATGACACCATGAAGTGGTCCCAGGTGATCAAGGCCGCGAAGATCTCGGTGAAGTGACAGATGAAACCGTCGCTTGGGGTAGGGCGCTGCGAGCCTGCGCCGGCCTGGTTTCGTGCTTGGATGGCCTGCGTTCCGGCTGCCTATTCCCGCAGGATTCTCTCTAACGCTTTCCCCTTCGCGAGTTCATCGATCAGTTTGTCCAGATAGCGGATTTCCCGCATGGTAGGTTCTTTGATGCCTTCCACGCGGACGCCACAGATCACTCCTCTGATCAACGATCGTGAGGGATTCATCTGAGGCGCTTGTGCAAAGAAGTCCTCGAAGTTTGTGTTCTTCGCCAACTGATTGTTTAGCGTCTCTTGGCTGTGCCCAGTTAGCCAACAGATGATTTCATCGACCTCGGCTTTCGTGCGTCCCTTCTTCTCCGCTTTGGCGACGTAGTGGGGACGCTCGCGACGCTGACTGAATAGATGCGATGTTTTGGCATGCGTCCTCGTAAGCGGACCAGAGACGCCCAACATAACTGATCCCGGACGTGTTTTTACCAGCGCTTGGCGCCTGCCTCGCCAACGGAGTGAAGATCCGCATTGGGTAAGCGAGCACCGCGAGTCCACTTAAGCCAAAACCGGATTCCGTGCGCATTTGCGAACCGGCAACCGATGCTTTGTGGCAAGCAAACTCCGTGATCACTCCGACTTCCTCGAAGGCCTCGATCGTACGTACACACTTGCGCTTGTGGCCCGACCTTCCTTATCGACTATTTGCGCGTAAACGCGCATCTAAATGCGCCCCAATGGTCGTCGAATTGCAAAGGGGCCGGGTTAAACTGCAGACGAGCACTCAAGAGCAAATGCGCTGCGGCGCGTGCCAACCAGAGGCGGCTCGCCTGCGAGAAGCCGTGCTCTCGGCAGGCGATTGTGTGTCGTCGGATCGATGCAGAAAAGGTTGACCAGGGCAAAGGCGCGATCCGCCTTTCTGCGAGTTTGGGCGACGCTGCCGGGCGCAATCATCGATCTCAAATATCGTAGCAGAACTCGCGCCATCTGGCGCTGAAAGTTACACCCATCACCTGAGGACCATCGATCGCCGCAGCTGCGCCATACCGGAGAACACGACTCTTCTATCGTCTAGGGCATGACCTCTCTAGGCGGCGCTGATATTCAGGGCAGTGTCGTGTCGATGGTGGGAAGGGACGAACGAGAGCGGCTCTCCTTGCAACTCCAGAACTGGCGCGGTGTGAGCCCGGTTGCCGCTCGGAAGTGCGCGCTGAAGTGGCTCTGAGAGCCGAAGCCGCAGGCCAGCGCCACAGCAGCCAGCGACAGCTCGCCTGTGGCAAGATGGTGCTTGGCGCGTTCAATGCGTCGGCGCAGCACATAGCGGTGCGGACTGCTGCCGACGGAGCGTTTGAAGGCGCGAGCGAAGTGGTAGGGGCTGAGGTCGGCCGCTGCGGCCAAGTCCCTGAGCAGCAGGTCTCGCTCCAAGTGTTCCTCGACGTACTCGAGCACCCGTCTGAGCACCACCGGCGCAAGACCGCCGCGGACCAACAGCGCCTTCGGTGTGCGCTCGGCGTATCGCGCGGCAAGGTAGGCCGTGAGCAGTTCGCAGGCGTAGCTCGCGGCAAGCCGGTCGGAGGGCTCATCCCAGGACAGTGGCAGCAGCATGCGGATGATCCCTTCCAGTATGGCGTCGCTCTGGAAGCCGTCGTCGCGCAGGCTTACCGTCTTGGGGTCCGCATCGAGCGTCTCGACCACTCGGCGGTCGAACGTCGGCGTTGGTATGTAGAGGTGAAAAATCCGCCCCGACCCCGTCGCGTCCCAGTCGGTGGTCGCGCCGGCCGGCAGGATCCAGAAGCTACCCTTGCCGTAGATGGGGATGACGTTGCGTTCTCGCCGCCGACGAAATCCCTCACCCCCGGCGATGCACAAACTGAGCGTATGATGATTGGGCGGATCGTAGCGGTAACGCCCTGAACCATTCCGCTCCCAGAGCGCGGCGGAGAGGCCATCGCCGAACCGTGCCGAGGCCCGGAGCGGCATGCCGGACCGCCGCAATTGGTCGAAGATCGTATAGCCTGTCGGCGTAGACATACCCGCTCAGGTAAGCACCGGCTCCCGCTGCTGGCAAGACCGGTTACCGCTTCACAGCAAGATCAGAACAAAAGTCGCAACCTTCGGGCAGACGGCGCCGCGGTGTCTGCCCTATGCGCTGACCTGACTCGCAAACACCCACAAATTCGCGGAACCGGAGAGACACCCACGAACTGGAGAGACAGCAATGCCAACCACCAACCTGCTGGCAATGCCCCGCGCTGCAGCCACGCCAGATCACATCATGCAGATCGGCATGGGTTTCTGGGCATCGAAGGCGCTGCTGAGCGCCGTAGAGCTGGGCGTGTTCACGTACCTTGCCGATGGTCCGAAGACCGGGCGTGACATCGAACGCGCCTTGGGCCTCCATCCGCGCGGAACTTACGACCTTCTGGACACGCTCGTCGCCCTCGGCATGCTCGGGCGTGACGGAGACGGTACGGCCGGTCGCTACCACAACACTGACGACACGGCGGTGCTTCTCGATCGCAACAGCCCGCGATACATCGGCGGAATCCTCGAAATGGCTAATGCGCGGCTCTACCGGTTCTGGGCCGACCTGACGCCCGCCCTCAAGACAGGGAAGCCGCAGAACGAGATCAAGCATTCCGGCCGGCCGATATTCGATGAGCTCTACGCCGATCCGGCGCGGCTGGAGCTTTTCATAAACGCCATGGCCGGTATCTCGCACGCGAACTTCGCTGCGCTCGCCGAGAAGTTTGATTTCTCACGCTACGGCACGCTGGCCGACATCGGCGGCGCGAGCGGGCAACTCTCCTGCCTTGTCGCAAGCCGGCACACGCATGTCACCTGCCGCTCATGTGATCTGCCCGTCGTGAAACCGATTGCAGAACGCAACATCGCCAAACATGGCCTGAGCGAGCGCGTGCAGGCGGACGTCATCGACTTCTTCAACGACGAATTCCCGAAGGCCGATATCATCACCATGGGGATGATCCTTCATGACTGGAATCTCGATCGCAAGAAGATGCTGATCGCCAAGGCGTATCGGGCCCTGCCCAAGGGCGGGGCGCTGATTGCGGTCGAGAACATCATCGACGATGAGCGGCGGAAAAACGTATTCGGCCTGCTGATGTCCCTCAACATGCTGATCGAGTTCGGCGACGCATTCGACTTTACCGGCGCCGATTTTGCCGACTGGTGCCAAGAGGCGGGCTTCAGCCACTGCGAAGTTCGACACCTCGCAGGGCCTGCAAGCGCGGCGATCGCCTACAAATAGTGTGCGGCTCTGCGGCGATGGCCGGCTACAGCCGCGGGCAGGTCAAGCGTGGGCTCCATTGAGTAGCGTAACGACGCAAGGAGGAACCCATGCAGTCCAGTCGTCGATCGGACGACTCGTTTCGGCCACGAAGCGCGAGCCTCGACTGTGGAGGACCTCGGATTGTGCCTTCTCTCATCACGCGACGGACGGTCGGTGCATTCGGCAATACTGATAGAGCCGGGACCCAGGGATTGTTCTGGGGCACGCGGTTTTTGTATTGGTGCGTCTGGTGTTCAGAACGATCTCGGCAGCGGGACGTGCTGTCGAAGCTCGATGACCGCCTCCTCAAAGACATCGGCGTGACGCGGCAACAGGCGGATGCCGAAGCGGCCAAGCCGTTCTGGAAATAATGACGCAGCTTCTGGCTGACATGATGCCCGCGGCGATGCTCGGCCTCTTCATCGCCATCCCGTTCGGCCCGATTGGTTTGATGTGCGTGGAGCGGACGCTGGCATCCGGTGTTTGGTTCGGGATTGCGAGCGGCATGGGTGCGGCGACGGCGCACGGCATATTCAGTTGCTTGGCCGCGGTGAGTGCGACCGTGCTGGTGCAGATGACGCTCGCCCTGCATACACCGCTGCACATTGCTGGAGGCGTCCTCCTGATCTTAATCGGCGTCAGAACCATCCTCACCTCTGCACGCGCAGTGCATCGCGCGACATGCGGGGATCTGTTCTCGGCCTACACGTCGACCTTGCTGATCGCCGCCGCCAATCCGATGACCATACTGCCGTACCTGGGCGCTACGTCCGCGCTGGAAGCCGGCAAGCCGCTGATCATCGATCGCGCGTTTGCGATGCCCATCGGTGTGATGCTCGGCAGTGCTTCCTGGTATCTGGTCCTCGTCCTCGGCACGAACGCCATGTTTCGGAGCCTGCAGAAAGCCGCGCTCGATCGGCTCAACAGGCTCGGTGGGGGCTTCCTGATAATCCTGGGCGCCGCGCTATGCGCCCGCATTGTCTGACGGCGACAACAAAAACAGCATTCACCGACGCATGTGCCTCAGTCGCGGCGGCGCGTGCCTTCACCATGGACGCCGCACCCTTCAAGCATCCTCCAGCACCATGGCCGCGCATTTCTCGCCGATCATGATCGAAGGAGCGTTGGTATTGCCGCCGACAACCAGAGGCATGATCGAGGCATCGGCGATGCGGAGCCCCCGAATGCCGTGTACACGCAGACGGGGATCCACGACCGCGTCGGGACCCGTGCCCATCCTGCATGTGCCGACAGGATGCAGGTTCGAGACGCCGCGATTGCGGATGTCCTCGATGACTTGCTCGTCGGAATTGACGGCTGCTCCCGGCACCACCTCCTCTGCGATGTACGGCTTGAGCGCCGGCTGCTCGGCCAGCTTTCGCGCCAGCCGGACGCCACGGATCATCGCATCGACGTCATGTGCGGTTTCCATGAACCTGAACGCGATCCTCGGCGGGGCGAGCGGGTCGCGGCTCGCGAGGCTCACCCGCCCGCGACCTTCGGGACGCAAGTGAACGGGAGACATGCTGAAGCCCGGCCATCGATGGGGGTGCATCCCGGTGCGGTCCCGGGTCTCGATCGACCAGAGATACGTGTTGATCTGGAGATCGGGACGATCGAAGCGCGGGTCTGTTCGGGTCAGGATGCCGGCGTGCGTGGCGATGGCTGTCATCGGCCCATCTCGTCCAACCAGGTATCTGGCGCCGGCCGCAAGTTTTCGGAACGGAGAGTGATGGAGCTCGTTGAAGGTGCCGGTGCTGGTCGAGCGCCAGGCGACATACGAATTGAAGTGGTCGTGCAGGTTGGCGCCGACCGGAGCGAGGTCGTGCGTGACCTCGATCCCCATCTCATTCAGATGGTCACCCGGTCCGATGCCGGACAACAACAGGAGCTGCGGCGAGCCGTACACGCCGCCGGAGACGATCACCTCGCCCCTGGCCCTGGCCATCTCCATGCCGCGGGAGGTGCGGAACTCGATGCCAACGGCCCTGCCGTTCTCGATGACGATCCGTGTCGCATGCGCATTCGGTCTGACCACGAGATTCCGGCGACCTCTTGCCGGCTTCAGATAGGCGGTCGCGGCGCTCCATCGGCGCCCCTTGCCGATCGTTGCCTGATAGTATCCGGCGCCTTCCTGCGCCGCGCCGTTGAAGTCGCGATTGCGCGGAATGCCGGCCTGAACGGCCGCTTCGATGATCGCATCGATGATTTCGTGCTTGTAGTGCGCATCGGTGACATTGAGCGGGCCACCGACGCCGTGAAATTCGTCCTCACCCCGCTCCTGGTTCTCGGCCTTGCGGAAGAAAGCCAGAACGCTTTCGTAGTCCCAGCCGACACAGCCGAACTGACGCCAGCCATCGTAGTCGGCCGCCGTCCCGCGCATGTACACCATGCCGTTCAGCGAACTCGTCCCGCCGAGCATCTTGCCACGCGGCTGGTAGGAGGTGCGCCCGTTCAGGCCGGCAACGGGCTCACTCTCGAACCTCCAATTGTAGGTTTCGTGGGTGAAGAGCCGGGAATAACCGACGGGAATATGTATCCATGGTGAGCTGTCGCGCCCGCCTGCCTCGAGCAGGAGCACCCGGTAGCGCCCCGTCTCCGAGAGTCGCGCGGCCACGGCACAGCCGGCAGACCCCGCGCCGGTCACGATGTAGTCGTAAGACTCCGCCTCCATGTGGCACTCCATCGTCCTACAGGTTCGGAAACACGAACCGCAAAGAGTTGTCGGCGTGACAAAGCGAGCAACGATGGCACGCGACTGGAATTATCTCAAAGCTGCATTTCAGCGAGTGCAAAGGCACTTTCGAGCGCGAAGCCGCTCGCGCTTTTCGAAGAAGGCTGCCATGCATTCGGGAGCGGAGCGGGTCTTCGATCGAAGGTGGCGCGGACGAGAAGTCGCTCGGCCACAAGCGCTTCGCTGAACGTCGTCGCAAAGCCGTCGGCTGATTCTGCCCGACAAAGTCGACAGACGTTGCGGATCGAAGGTTTGACTCTTCGAACTCATGTGTCACCATCCTTGCAAAATAAAAAAGGGATGGATCATGGCGGCCGTACAGTGGACCGACTCTCGCGTCGAGGTGGCCGGGGCCACGCTGCATCTGAGCCGGGCAGGGGAGGGCAAGCCCGTCCTCGTTCTGCACCACGAAACGGGGACCCTCGACCGTCTGCCGTTCTACGAGGCTCTCGCATCCCGCTTCGATGTTCTGTTGCCTCACCACCCCGGTTACAGCCGCTCGCCGCGACCCGACTGGATGCGCAGCGTGCGCGACGTTGCCGTGGTCTATCGTGGTCTGTTGAGCGAGTTGCAGGTGCGCGATGTCGCGCTCGTCGGTCTCGGCTTCGGTGGCTGGATCGCCGCGGAGATGGCCAGCATGGCGCCGGCGGATGTGTCACGTCTCGTTCTGGTCGGCCCCATGGGCATCAAGCCGTCGCAGGGCGACATTCTTGATCTCGCCATCACGGGCTACATCGACTATGCGCGCGCGGGCTTCCATGACCAGAAGGCTTTCGACCGCGTCTATGGCGCGGAGCCCTCGACCGATCAGCTCGAGATGTGGGACATCTGCCGCGAGATGAGCTTCCGCATCGCCTGGAAGCCTTACATGTACAGCCAGACGCTCCCGCATCTTCTGGCAGCGGTGCGCGCGCCGGCGCTGGTCGTGTGGGGCGAGGACGACCGCATCGTGCCATCGAGCGCCGCCAAGCGCTACCTCGAGGCGCTCCCCAACGCCCGACTGCAGACGATCGCCGGGTGCGGTCATTGCGTCGACATGGAGCAGCCGGACACGCTCGCCAAGCTGATCATCGATTTCATCGGTCGGGAGTAATGCCATGCACCTGATGTATTTCACCGAGCAGCCGATGTCGGCCTACTCCGAGCAGGCCGGCCTCGACTTCGGCGCCACTGCGCTGATGTTTCCGAACACGCAGTTCGATCCGGTCGAGGGCTCGCGCCTCTACAACAACTACATCGAGCAATACATGCTCGCCGAAGAGGTCGGCATCGACGGCATCATGCTGAACGAGCACCACAATGCGCCGTTCTGCATGCAGGCCAAGGCCAACATCTTCGCGGGTTTGCTGGCCGGCATGACCAAAAAGGTCAAAATCGTCATGCTGGGCAACCCGCTTCCGCTCGCGGAGAACCCGATCCGGCTTGCCGAAGAGCTCGCCATGATCGACATGATTTCGAAAGGGCGACTTGTCTCCGGCTTCGTGCGCGGGGGTGGTCAGGAGCAGCTCGCAGCCGGCGTCAATCCTGCCTTCAATCGCGAGCGCTTCGAGGAGGCGCATGAGCTGATCGTCAGAGCATGGACGCAGCCAGGTCCGTTCCGCTTCGAAGGGACGCACTACCAGCAGCGTGTGGTGAACCCCTGGGCCGTGCCCTTGCAGAAGCCTTATCCCCGCGTCTGGATCCCGGGCGTCATCAGCAAGGAGACGATCATCTGGGCGGCGCAGCAGCGCTATCCGTATATCGCGCTCAATACCTCGATCGAGCAGACCAAGAAAATCTGGGAGCTCTATGACAAGACCGCGGCCGAGATAGGGTATGCGAGCGGGCCGGAGAATCGCGGCTACCTGATCCAGGTCCATATCTCGGACAATGAAGAGAAGGCGATCGAGAACGCCAGACAGTTCCGCTGGATGCAGGGCGAATTCACCGGCCTCGCGCATCCGGTGTGGAGCACGCCGTCGGGCTACGGTTCGCCGTCGAACCGCCGTGCGTTCGTCGAGTTCGCCTCCGGCCGCGCGGCCAACCCGCGCGGCATTGCGAGCTTTGAGCAGCAGATGGCCGACCTGCGTATCATTGCCGGCACGCCTACGACGGTGGTCGCCAAGCTCAAGCGCATTCTCGAGGAGACGAGGCCAGGGATCCTGGCACTGTGGGGCAATGACGGCCGCGTCAGTCAGGAGGATTCCCTGACCTGCATCCGCCTGATGGGCCAGGAAGTCTTCCCGGCGATCCGCGAGATTGCCAAACAGCTTGATCTCAAGAGCCCGTTCGAGGCCAACGCGCCGGTTCATCTCAACTATTCGAACGACCTCAAGGCCAGCCGGATCGCTGCAGCAGAGTGATCGTCGGGACGGGCTGCAGCAATCGCCATTCTGGCCAAGCGTTCGTTCTCCGCGCCCGGGAGTTGCACTATGAGAATCGGAACCGACGTGAGCGTCTTGGCCGAGCCTGGCCGTCCCGACTCGTCAGTGATGGCGGAGCATCTTGCACTGGCAGACCTTGCAGAGCCGCTCGGCTTCGACTCTCTGTTCGCTCTCGAGCACCATTTCACCGGCTACTCGATGTCACCAAGTCCGTTGCAGCTGCTGTCCTACTACGCAGCGAAGACGAGCCGCATCACGCTGGGCACATGTGTGATTGTGCTGCCGTGGCACGATCCGGTTCGGGTCGCCGAGCAGATTGCCTATCTGGATCTGCTATGCCGGGGGCGATGCATGTTCGGCTTCGGGCGGGGTGCGGCCAGCGCGGAGTACGCTGGCTTCCGTATCCCCATGGAGGAGGCGCGCCCGCGCTTCGCCGAGGCAGCGCAACTCGTGACGAGGGCCCTTCGCGACGAGGTGTTCGAATGGGACGGCGAGTTCTACAAGATCCCCAGGATGTCGATCCGTCCTCGGCCCATGTCCAATCCTGAGCGCCGCTTTTACGCGTCGTCGGTGAGCCCCGAGTCAGCCGAGATCATGGCAAAACTCGGTTTCGGCATGATGGTGATCATGCAGAACGAGTGGCAGAAGGCTGCGGCGGACATTCAAAGCTACCGAGAGATCGCCATCAGCGTCGGCCACGCGCCGACCCCGCCAGTGATCCTGACCAATGTCGCGTGCGCACCGAGCCGCGCGGAGGCACAGGAACGAGCCACACAGTTTCTGGGCGCCAAATGGGACTCAATCGACGCTCATTACAACTTCTCCGACGGTCATCTTGCAAACGTGAAGGGCTACGAGTCCTACGGCAAGATGGCGAAGACCTATGCCAAACTGAAAGATCCGGTCGCGCGCCAGAAGATGAACGATTTCTACGTGAGCATTCAGATTGTCGGAACGCCGGACGATTGCATCCAACAGCTGGGCGAACTGCAACGGCTGACTGGCACTGACCACGTGGTATGCGACTTCTCGTATGGCCGTATGCCGCCCGATAAGGCCGAGCTCAACATGCGCCTCTTCGCGGAAAGGGTGATGCCCGTGATGCAGCGAGACGCCGCGTTTGCAGGTCCGGTCGCCGTCGCCGAGCGGACCGGAAGGCCGCAGGCCGACGTATTCGCGCCGGCATGAATGAGCGGTATCGCCCCTCGGAGTTTGGTGGCAGCTCGGCAAACAATGCAGCCATATGGCAGCTCATGCACCGCTACGCGAATTTTTTTCCACCGTCTGATTAAGACAACAGGTGCAATCCGGTCCGCAAACGTCGTCGCACGATAAAACGAAGTCGCCGTTCTGTGCGCCAGCCATTCGATCAGGATGGTGCATCAAACCACGAAGAAGCCGTGAGTCCCGTCGCGCCTGAGCTGTTCGACGAGCCCGAATTCCCAATCGAGATAGGCCTGCATCTTTTCGGGCGAAGCCTCCGTTCCCTCATACGGACGCCGGTAACGGTGCGCGGGGGCGGGCTTCGGCAGGATGAGCGGTGGGGTCGCCTCCACCGCGCTGTCGTAGCCGCCATCGAGGACGTAGGTTTCCCAACCCATCTGCGCGAGCCAGGACGCCGTCATCTCGGCGCGAATGCCTAAGTTGTCGCTGAGCACAATGCGCGCGCCGCGTACGGGCGCCGCCATGTCGATTTCCTGCACCAGCTGTCCGCCAGGGTAATGGCGGAAGCCCGGGATGTGGCCGGCCGTGTATTCGGCCTCGTCGCGAACGTCGAAGCGATAGAGCGTTCGGTGTCGCTGCGCCTGCAGTGCCAAATAGTCTTCAATGCCGATGCGCCGAACACCGGCGCGATAGGCGACATCGCGGGCACCGTCGTCGGCGTGCTGGAAAGGCCCGATTGCGCCTCGCCTGGCCGCGCCGTGTTCGAGCGCGTACTTGGCGAGCGTCCATCCGATGGTGCCGTTGCGTAGTGCCACAACCTTGTTGGGGACGCCGGCGTTGATCAGCGACTGCGTGCCGATGATCGAGCGGGTACGGCCGGCGCAGTTCACAATGATGGTCGTATCCGGATTCGGCGCCGCATGACCAGCACGCAAGACCAGTTCGGCACCGGGCACGCTGATTGAACCTGGAATGTTCATCGTTGCGTATTCGTCGAAACGCCGGACATCGAGGATCGCAATGTCGGCGCCGGACGCTATCAGCGCGGCGACCTCGTCGGCCGGCAGCGAGGGCGTGTGGCGGCGGGACTCGACCAGTTCACCAAAGGCCTTTGCGTAGGAATTGACGTCCTGAAAGAGTTCGTAACCTGCGTCCCGCCAGGCCTTCAGCCCGCCGCCGAGCGTCCGAATGCTGCTGTAGCCCAGCGCCGTCAGCGCCTTGTTTGCCGCGGGCACGAGGCCTTCGCCGGCATCGTAGAGGACAATCAGCGCATCCTTGCGTGGCAGCCTTACCTCGGCCTCGAGCGCGATCCGGTCCACTGCCATGTTCGCGGCAAACAGGGGATGGCCGGTGGCGAAGGCAGCCTCATGTCTAAGGTCAAGGAGTGCGATTTCTTCGCGCAGCAGCAACGCGCTGCGGACTTCCGAGGGAGTGATGGAAGATGTTTGCATGAGGGTTCTGGAACGATCGCGGTTTCGTGCTGGCGAGGTCATCGCACTTTAGCGTCGTCTGCCGAAAAAGCGTGGATAAAATCGCTGTCTTGCGACGCCGTCACGCGCGAATGCCAATGCGAAGCTGCGGCAGATGATGGGAGAACACACGTGACCGACGTGGACGCGGGACGTTCACGTGGACTTCTTGGGCCACGGTCGTCAACCGCCGGATCCGCGTTGGCCGAATGGCACGTATTCGCGCCCACGGCGCACTTCTTCGGCTGAGAAAGTCAAAACTTGAAAGGAGCTCGTGTTGTTGAGTACGTTGGAGTGCACTCGCTTGCGCGACGAACGTCGGAAGGAAGGGTGCCTGAAATTTGTCCCGCGCCGCGGTACGTAGAGATGGAGTCGCAATGACGGAGCCGACAGGTCCACTCGATGGCATCCGGATCCTCGATCTGACCAACATCCTGTTTGGGCCGTTTGCGGTTCAGACTCTTGGTGATTGGGGCGCGGACGTCATCAAGGTCGAGGCAACCACTGGTGATGGATGGCGGTATTCGGGCCAGTTCCGCAATCGAGGCATGAGCGGCCAGTTCATGGCCGCAAATCGCAACAAGCGCAGTTTGGCTTTGGATCTGAAACACGCGGAGGGCAAGGCTGTTCTGCGGCGGCTTATTCCGACTGTCGATGCCCTTGTGACCAACGTTCGTCCTGCGGCGCTGGCGAGGCTGGGCTTCAGCTACGAGGCGTGTCAGGAGCTCAATCCACGACTGATCTACGCGGCCGCTACCGGGTTTGGCCAGGATGGGCCGTGGGCCGCTCGCCCGGCCTTTGACGAGATCGTGCAGGCAGCCTCCGGCTTCGCTTCAGCTATAGGCACCGATGAAGAACCGGCCTTCGTGCCGAGCCTTGTCGCGGACAAACTATGCGGTTTGATGCTGACGGCCGCGGTGAACGCAGCGCTGCTGCGCCGGGAACGTTCCGGACGAGGGCAATTGGTAGAGGTGCCGATGCTCGAGACTCTCGCGGCCTTCAACAGCATCGAGATGCTCGGCGGCCATGCATTTGTACCGCCCGTTGGTCCTGCAGGATACAAGCGACTGAAGGAAAGGCGTCCAATGCGCACAAAGGACGGCTGGCTCACCATGCTGCCGTACTCGGGAGAGAATTGGTCTGCTTTTTTTGAAGCGGTGGGGCGTCCCGAGCTCATCAACGAGCTCGAGGTGAAGGATCCGGTGCTGCGTGCTCGCAACATCGACAAGATCTACGATCGCATGAGCGAGATAGCTCTTGGTCGAACCACTGCGGAATGGGAGGAACTGCTGCTGGCGATCGACGTGCCGCACGCTGCTTTCGCAAAGCTGACCGAGATTGCTGAGCAGCCGCATTTGAAAGCCGTCGGCATGTTCGTGGAGCTTGACCATCCGAGCGAAGGACGGATCCGCCAGGCCCGACCGTCGACCCGATTTTCGGAAGGAGCTATCGGAGTTCGCCGCATGCCTCCGCGACTGGGGGAACATTCGAAAGAGGTGCTGCGAGAGCTCGGCTACAGTGACGCGGAGGTCGCCTCGCTCATAGAGAGCAAGGCGGTGGGGGTGTTGTCTTGAGTCATTTCCACTCGCGGGCCCAGCTCAGCGGTGAGAACCACTCCTGTTCTCCAAATACGAGAAGCTGCAGGATCAGATACTTGCCAAGTGATCGGAAACCTTGACAGCCTCGGGGAGCACCTTGCGCGCCACCAACCAGTCGGCCGCGCGCTGCAGCTCGGCAATGAATTCAAGGTCGGTGACGGGCAACACGCGATATTGACGCTTCAGGGCGATGAACTCATCCCTGATCTTGTCGTCGTAGTTTCCGCGTTTCTGGACGATAAGCTCGGCTTCTGCCGTGTTGTCGTTGACCCACTTCGCTTCCGCGGCATAGGCGGCATTCACGGCCCTAACGATGTCGGGATTCTCGACGCTGAACTTGCGCGAGGTCACGTACGAGGAGAAATCGATCTGGAAGTCGAGGTCGCGTCCCTCAAGGAAAATGTTGTGCGCCTTGTATTCGTGGCGGGCGATGTCCACGCCGGGACTCCACATTGCCCAGGCATCGACCTTGCCGGAAGCAAGAGCGGGCGCCGCATCCGGAGGATTAAGATAGACGATTTTCACCTTGGATCGGTCGACCTTGTGCTTTTCAAGGGCGGCGATCAGGATGAACTCGCCCAGACCGGACCGATTGACTGCGACTGACTTGCCGACCAGGTCTTCGACCTTGTCGATGCCGGATCCATCCTTGGCGATGATGGCGGTCGTCCGAGGTTCGTAGATGAGGAATTGGCTGAAGACCAGCGGCGAGCCTGCAATGATCGCCGCCAGCGCAGGCGTCGTGCTGCCGCCGAAACCGAAGTCGGCGCTTCCGCCGGTGACAGCCTGCAGGGTCGGCGCGTGGTTGGGAAACGGCCCAAGCCATTCAACCTTGATGCCGTCCTTAGCGAGGCGCTTGTCGAATTCGCCGCGCTCCTTCGAGATCAAGGTCACGCCGGAATGCCCCCAGGTTAGGCGCACCTTGTCGGTTGTGCGGCCCGCGGGTGCGGCGCCGGCGCTGGGCGTGATGAGCTGGCCGACGCCGGTCAGCGCTCCGACGCCGGCGAGCGAGGTAAGCATGAAGCCGCGGCGCGAGGTCGAGCGGGGCGTGAATTTCGGCATGGATTGTCTCCTTCCGGATTGGAACGGGTCAGGCCGCGCGACGGTCGAGCACGACGCCGAGTTCGGCGAGCAGGCGCGCGCGGGTCTCGGCCGCCGGTGCTTGTCCGATCTCGCGGTGCTCGAAGGCGATCACGCCGTCGCGCATGACGAGAATGCGATCGGCGAGCACGATGGCCTCGTCGACGTCGTGCGTGACGAGGAGGACGCCGGGCTGGTGGCGTGCGACGAGCTCTTTGACGAGGGTATGCATGCGGATGCGGGTCAGCGCATCGAGCGCTGCGAACGGCTCGTCGAGCAGCAGCAACTGCGGCTCCTGCACCAACGCGCGTGCCAAGGCCACCCGCTGAGCCTGGCCGCCGGAAAGATTGCGCGGCCAATCGTCGAGACGGTCCCCGAGCCCGACTTCCGTGAGCGCAGCCGCAGCGCGTTCACGTAGATCGCTCCCCTGCATGCCCAGCGAAACATTGCGCCACAAGGAATCCCAAGGCAGGAGCCGGTGCTCCTGGAAGACGACGGCGGGGCGTTTCGGCGCCTCGATCCGGCCTCCGTCGATCGCGTCCAGTCCGGCCAGCGCCCGGAGCAGCGTGGTTTTACCGCAGCCGCTCTCGCCGAGCAGAACCACGAACTCGCCGCGTTCGATGCGAAGGTTCAGCTGTTCGAGCACGACCTTCGTGCCGTAGGCGCGCCGCAGGTCCGTGACGACGACCGACGGCGTCCTGTCGCGAAGCGCGCCGTTCGTCATCGCGCGGTGCTCGCATAGTTGGGATGCCACGCCAGCAGCCGGCGTTCGAGGAGGCGCGCAATCGCGTCGGCGACGACGCCGATCAGGGCGTAGATGACGATCGTGAGCACCACCACGTCGGTGCGCAGGAATTCGCGGGCATCCATGGCGAGAAAGCCGATGCCGGACTGGGCGCCGATCGTTTCGGCCACGACGAGCGCGAGCCAGGCGGTCGCCAGCGAGTAGCGTACGCCGGTCAGGATCGATGGCAGGGCGCCGGGAAGAATGATGCGCCGGATGAGCTGGATACGGCTCAAGCCTTGCACGCGTCCAAGTTCGAGGAGTTTCGGATCGACCTGCCTTATGCCGAGTGTCGTGTTGATGTAGATCGGGAACGTCACCCCAAGCGACACGAGAAAGATTTTCTCGCCTTCTCCGACGCCGAACCAGACAATGACGAGCGGTAGAAGCGCGAGGAACGGTATCGCGCGGATCATCTGTATGCTGCGGTCGATCAAGGCCTCTGCAAGGCGTGAGAAGCCGACCAGCACGCCGAGCGTGAAGGCAATCGATCCTCCGATCGCAAAGCCTGTGGCGGCACGCAGCAGGCTGACGCCGAGGTCAGTCAGCAACGTTCCGGACGTTGCCAGTCGATAGGCGGTTCGCACCACCTTGCTCGGCGCCGGAAGCACCTGAGGAGAGACCCAGCCGAATTGCGCCGAGGTCTCCCAAGCCACGATCAAGGCGATAGGAGCAAGCCAGGAGATCGCAAGCAGCCCGCGACGGCCCAGTGTGAAGGGTTGTCTTCGCGGCGCGAACTGTTCGCGTGGCGGGACGCTCGATGCCGAGGCGAGAATCTGTTCGAAAGTGCTCACGTCACTCCTTCCTTTGGGATCGTCGTACGGTCATCGGTCTGCGTCCATCCGGACCCAGACCGATGCGCGGCGCCGTGCGCAACAGACCAACGTACGCGGGGGAAGATTTCGCGCGCAAAGGTCCGCATCTCATCGAGCAGCGGTTGGAACTGGAGCATGAACAGTTCGATGCCTGCAGCGTGGAATGCAGCTATTCGCTCGGCGACCTGATCGTAGTTGCCGACCAGGCCCGCTGCCGTGCCACCGTTACTGCCGACGCGCGGTGACTTGGCCATCGTCTGGAACATGACGACTTTGGCATCGGTGTTGGAGCGCTGGACGGCGCGGATCTCTGCATCTCGTTCGGCGAGCGCAAAGAGATGCCGCAGATAGTCATGCGCCTCCTTCTCGGTCTGCCGGGCGATCACGAAGGCCGACAGTCCGAACTGCAGCCCGGCGCCGCGTCGCGGGCGTCGGCGCACATCGGCGATGAGGGACGTAACATCCGGCAACGGTTGACCGTTGATGAGCCAGACATCACCGTGGTCCGCGACCAGAGCGCGTGCGGGCTCGGATTCGCCACCCACATAGATCCGCGGCCGCTCTCGATGCAGGCTCCGTGGGGTCAGCGTGTAATCGCAAATCTGGAAGTTCGGCCCTTCATGATTGACGGTCTCGCCGCGCAAAAGTCGTACGACGATCGAGATCCATTCGCGGCCGTAGGCGTAACGATCGTCATGCTCCGGAAACGGCATGCCGGCCTTCGCAAATTCCTGCCGGTTCCAGGCATTAACGAGATTGAGTCCAAATCGCCCCCTGCTGATGTTTTCGATCTGCAGCGCCATCTTGGCGAGCACGACGGGATGATAAAGAAGTGGTTTGACGGCGGCGATGATTTCGATGCGTTTTGTCAGCGCGGCCAACCCCGCAGAACCCGTCCAGGCCTCCAGCTGATCGGATTTCGGCAGATGCGGATTGACGGTGTGCTGCGCGACAAGCGTCGAGTCAAAGCCAAGCGCTTCCGCCTCAAGCACGATTTTCTTGTTGTGATCCCACGATGCATCGAACGGCTCAGTCGGATCCTGCAGGGCAGCGCGCGGACCATGAACGGGTGCCCAGACGCCGAAGCGGATTTGCGAGCTGTTCATCGTGATCGTCGGGTTTGTTTGATTGGCGTGCTGCAACGGTTCTTTCAAGGCGCGCTCCGAAAGTCCAACGAATTGAGTCGCGCGATTGAAGTTTGAAACGAGTGCACTGAACAGCGCAGGACGCTGGCATGAACGTCATCCGCGAAAACGCAAACGCAAAATGTTCTTCCGGAAAAATCACCGCAGATGCCGACCATTGTCGCGCTTCTCGCAAAGCGCGATGCGTTTGCGGGCCGATAAATGCCGCCGATGCCTGACCAATTTCTTCCTATCGGAAGAACAAGAATCTTCGTGCGACGGCTTGCCGTAGAACGAAAGTCGGCTCCAGCCTGTCTTGAAGGATGATGTTCGTCTTATTTTCTCGCCGGACTTGGCGTTTGTAGATCGTGGTCGCAGATTGATGCAGACCGGCGATGCGCGCGCTATGGCGCCGGCCAGAGAGGAGGCTGCCATGATCCATCCGGCCCTCGTCGCGGATCCCTCGCCCACGGCGTCGGTCGCCGAGTTCAAGCAGGCCATGCAGCAGCTTGCCGGCGGTGTTGCCATCATCACCGCTGGCAGAGACGACGTCGTCACCGGCATGACCGTCTCTTCGCTGGTCTCGCTATCGTTCGATCCGCCTACCGTCATGGTGAGCGTCAACCGGAGTGCTTCGTCATGGCCGTTGATCCAGAACGAGCGTGTCTTCGGCGCCAGCATTCTTCGTTCGGATCATGTAGCCCTCGCCGAGCGTTTCAGCGGTGGTCGCGGTCTAAGCGCTCCGCGCCGATTTGATCGCAAGGCGTGGACAGTTCTGTCGACCGGAGCGCCGATCCTGCGAGATGCCCTGGCGGCGTTTGACTGCGAGGTGGAGCGTGTCGTCGATCATCGCTCTTACTCCATCGTCATCGCACAGGTCGTCGAGGTGCGCATGTCGGCCGGAGGCGGCGTGTTGACTTACTGGAACGGCAACTATTCCGGGCTCGAAGGCGAGGAGGACATCAGGTTATGGGCTGAGGTCGGTTGCCCGAGCTCGCGCGGCTTGTGGGAAATCTGAAAGAAGGGGCGGATGAACAGCAGATCGCTACTGTGGCAGTCGGCCGGCGAGGCATCAGACAATGCCGCCGCCCGCTGGCAGTTAAGCAAGGTCGTAACCGCTCTCCGGGAATCCCGGGACGTCACGCATAACCTGCGCCGGGATTTGCCGACACGCCGGGCACCGTCGCGGCCGGCCGTGGACGAGCTGCTGAAGGGGGTGATTGCGGCGCTGTTTCCGCGACACCACGGCCAGGCCGACTTGGATGACGAGAGCATCGACTACTTCGTCGGCAACGCTTTGAACGGCGCATTGAACCTGCTGTTCGAGGAAGTTCGCCGGGAAGCGCTGTTCGCTTCCGACGAAGAGGACGATGGGCGACACGACGTTCGGTCCGCCGAGATCGTCCGCACCTTCGCGACGAGCTTGCCTGAGATCAGGGGACTGCTCGTTGAAGATCTGCGGGCCGCCTACGTGGGCGACCCGGCAGCTTCCAGCTTTCCGGAAATCCTAATCGGATACCCCGGCATGCTGGCGATCATCCATCACAGGCTGGCGCATGTGCTTTACAGAGCCGGTGCGACCATTGTCGCCCGGCTCATGTCGGAGATCGCACATTCACGCACCGGTATCGACATCCATCCGGGAGCGAGCATCGGCGCCAGCTTCTTCATCGATCACGGCACCGGCGTCGTGATCGGAGAAACCTCGATGATCGGCGCACGGGTGCGCATCTATCAGGCCGTAACCCTCGGTGCTCGGAACTTTCCGACCGATGAGAACGGTGCGGCCGTCAGGGGCAATGCGCGCCACCCCATCCTCGAGGACGATGTGACGGTGTACGCGGGCGCGACAATTCTTGGTCGCGTCGTCATTGGGCGAAACTCCATCATCGGCGGCAATGTCTGGCTGACCCAGGACGTGGCGCCCGGCAGTTTTGTCACTCAAGCCACAGCGCGCAGTCGCAAGTCGACCGAACCTTGAAGCAGATCGTATTGTCTTCGCGCCAAAGAGCGAAAGTTTCTAAGCCGCGTGCGGTCGCAGAGATAGTTTGCTGCGACTTTCCGCAAAATGCGGAATGGATCAAGGTGCGCTTCTTTGAATAAATCGGCCTTCGATTGCGAACGCATTTACCGGAAGGCCGAACGCGATGTCGGGACATCTGAAGTTCTCAAGGCGCTCGATGACAGCGGCATTGCTCGCGTTGGCAGCGAGCGCTCATGGCGGCCTGGCCCAGGCCCAGGAGCGCAAGCCGATCGAAACGGTTCGAATAGGCTATCAGAAATCGTCGACGCTGACGGCGATTCTGAAGACCAACGGCGAACTGGAAAAGGCATTGGTGCCGCTCGGCGTGCGCGTGACGTGGCACGAATTTGCCAACGGACTGCCGCTTCTTGAGTCGCTCAACGTCGGGAATCTCGACATCAGCGCGGATGTTGCCGACACCGTTCCGATTTTTGCTCAAGCCGCCGGTGCAAAGCTGGCCTTCATTGCCGAAGAGGCGGCGTCGCCCGCGGCACAGGCGATTCTGGTGGCTGCGAGCTCGCCCGTGAAGTCGCTCGCGGAGCTGAAGGGCAAGCGCGTGGCGGTCGCCAAGGGCGCCGGCAGTCACTATCTCTTGCTTGCAGCGCTGAAGAAGTCAGGCCTCAGCTTCAAGGACATTTCGCCGGCCTATCTCGCTCCTGCAGACGGCCGGGCTGCGTTCGTCAACAACAGCGTCGATGCCTGGGTAGCGTGGGATCCCTTCCTCACGAGCACACAGCAGCAGACCGGTGCACGCGTGCTGGCCGACGGCAGCAACGGCCTTGCGAGCTACAAGCGCTATTACCTGGCGTCAGAGGCCTTCGTCGAACGGCGCAGCGACGTGCTGAATGTCATCTTCGACAAGTTGCAGGAGACGGGGCGCTGGGTGAAAGCGCAGCCGAAGGAGGCGGCCGCGTTGCTGGCCGAGCTGTGGAGCATCGATGCTGCGACGGTCGAGGAGGCGAACAGCCACCGCAGCTACGCGGTGGACGCGGTCACCCGGGACAAGCTGTCCGAACAACAGAGCATCGCTGACGCTTTCTTCGCGGAAAAGCTGATCCCCGTCCGCGTCGATACCGCGAGCGTCAAGATCTGGGCTGTTCCCGCGCCGTGAGTCAGGGCGCGGGCGGCGAGGCGTTGATGAACATCGGAGACACGTGAATGACGATCGTAAAGCACGGAATGGCCCGCCTTGCGGCGACGGCGCTTGCACTGCTTCTGGGCCTTGGTGCGGCCCAGGCCGAAGGCAGGTTGCGGATCGTCGAGCAGTTCGGCACGGTCTACCTGCCGCTGCACGTTTTGCGGGACCAGAAGCTGATCGAGAAGCACGGCAAACTCGCCGGCGTCGATATCAAAGTCGAATGGGCGAAGCTGAGCGGCGGCGCCGCCGTGAACGATGCCTTGCTGGCCGGCGCCATCGACATCGGCGCCGCAGGCGCCGGCCCGGTTCTGGTGCTCTGGGACCGCACCAGGGGCTCGGCGGACGTGAAGGTGGTTGCGGCGCTTGGCGAGCAGCCCAACTACCTCATCACCAACAATCCGAACGTCAAGACGCTGAAGGATTTCACCAAGGCGGACAAGATCGCCTTGCCCGCCGCGGTGGTCTCGCAGCAGGCGCGGCTGCTGCTGATGGCCGCGGAAAAGGAATTCGGTGTGGGCAAGCATGCGGCCCTCGACGACATCACCGTCAACCTGCCGCATCCAGACGCGACGGCGGCGTTGCTTGCCGGTTCGGCGACGATCTCCGCGCACTTCTCTAATCCGCCGTTCCAGGAGCAAGCGCTGCAGAACAAATCGGTCCACAAGGTGCTGAGCTCCTATGACATCGTCGGCCAGCGGATCACGCCGACGCTGATCTACGCGACCTCGAAGTTCCGGAACGAAAATCCTAAGACCTACAAGGCCTTTGTCGAGGCGTTCAATGAAGCGGCGCGCTGGATCGAGGCCAACAAGGAGCAGGCTGCGGAAACCTACATCCGGGTCGAGAATTCGAAACTCGACAAGAATTTCATTCGCTCGATCATCGATAATCCGGAAGTCAGCTTCACCACGGTGCCGAAAGGAACGTTCAAGTACGCCGAGTTCCTGGCGAAGATCGGTGCCATCAAGAACAAGCCTGCGAGCTGGAAGGACTATACGTTTGAAGAGCTGCATGGATCGCCGGGCAGCTGACGTGGCGGCGCGATCGAGCGGCGGTCGCACCGGTCTGGTGCTCGAGGCGGCGGAGCTGTCGCTGGTCTACGAGCGCGAGGGGCAGCCGGTCAGGGCCGTCGAGGAGGTCGACTTCAAACTGGAGGCCGGCGAGCGGCTGGTGCTGTTGGGGCCCTCGGGCTGCGGCAAATCGTCGATCTTGAAAGCGGTGGCCGGGTTCCTGCAGCCCGCCTCGGGGCACATCTTGATTCGCGGCCAGCCGGTCACTGGACCTGGACCGGATCGCATCGTCGTGTTTCAGGAGTTCGATCAACTGTTGCCGTGGAAGACGGCGCGCCAGAACGTCGCCTTTCCGCTGCTGGTCGCCAAGCGAATCGGGCGCCAGGAGGCTTATCGGTATGCGGACGACGCGCTGCGCAAGGTCGGTCTGTCCCATGTGCTGGACGCCTTTCCGCACACGCTTTCGGGCGGAATGAAGCAGCGCGTCGCCATCGCGCGCGCACTGGTTACACAGGCCGAGATTCTGTTGATGGACGAGCCGTTTGCAGCCCTCGATGCCCTTACGCGCAACCGGCTGCAAACGGATCTTCTCGCGCTCGCCGAGGAGCTGAAGTTCACGCTCGTGTTTGTGACGCACTCGGTCGAGGAAGCGGTGCTGATCGGCACGCGCATCCAGGTCCTCGGCGGCAGGCCAGGCCGCACGGTGGCGACCATCTCGGTCGACGCGCCGCAGCTCAAGGATCGAACGACCTTCGAGTTCCAGGATATCGTTCGCCACATCCACGGCTACCTGCAGTCTGAAGGGACGGAGAAAGCTGCGTGAGCGAACAGGTGCGGTCGTTGGAGAGAGTGCGGGACGTGCAGCCGCGAATCGTGCGCGAGGCAAAACGTAATGGCTGGCTCCGAAGTGCGACATCGTCGGTTTTCGTTCGCCGGTTGCTGGTTCTGGTCTGTTTGGCGGCAATCTGGCAGTTTTCGGCTGCGCTGGCGCACAATCCGATCCTTTTTCCGAGCTTTACCGAGACGGTGAGTGCGCTCGCGGAGGCGGTCTGGAGCGAGAACCTGCTGCAGTATGCGTTTGCATCGGTCTTGGTGCTGTTGAAAGGCTATCTGCTGGGCATAGGGCTGGCACTGATCCTGGTGTCGTTCGCCACACTGAACAATTTTCTGCGCGAAGCCTTGCTGACGCTGACGGCCATGTTTAACCCACTGCCTGCGATCGCATTGCTTCCGCTGGCGATGCTATGGTTCGGCCTCGGTGAAAAGAGCTTGATCTTCGTGCTCCTTCATTCCGTAACCTGGCCGTTTTCGCTTGCGACTCTGACCGGCTTTCAAAGTGTGCCGGAAACGCAGAGACTTGTCGGCCGCAACTACGGCCTGCGCGGGGTGCGATACATCGCCCTCATTCTCGTTCCCTCGGCGCTGCCTTCCATCATCTCGGGTTTGAAGATCGGCTGGGCGTTCGCATGGCGAACGCTGATTGCGGCCGAGCTGGTGTTCGGCGTGAGCTCGAGCTCGGGCGGATTGGGCTGGTTCATCTTCCGAAATCGAAACGAGCTCTTCACCGACAAGGTGTTTGCCGGGCTCATCACCGTCATCGCGATCGGCCTTGTCGTGGAGTTCGGTATCTTCCGTGCGCTGGAGTCGTCCACGGTTCATCGCTGGGGTCAGCAGCGATAGATACCAGTGCGTGACGGGACGAAAAATTTACGCGTCACCGTTCGCGATGATCAGGGTTCCCGCCGACGTCGCTAAACGTTCCGAGTTTCAGCCTCGAGACAAAATATCCTTTTCCAGCCCGCACAATCTTTGGAAAAGCCTCATTCGGAAACCCCTGTTTCTTTCGAGAATGATTTTCTATCATTCTTATAGACAATTCGTATGGCGGAGCTTCCGATGACTGAAGTCGAAGTGCTTGCGCGCGACCAGGCGCGTCGCCTTGATGCGATCGACCGCAAGATCCTCACGGTGCTGCAGCAAGATTCTTCGCTTTCAATCGCCGATATCGGCGAACGGGTCGGACTCTCGTCGACGCCCTGCTGGAAACGGATTCAGCGCCTGGAGCTGGATGGTGTGATCACAGGGCGTGTTGCGCTGGTCGACCAGGACAAGATCGGGCTTGGGATTACCGTCTTCGTCTCGATTGAAAGTAGCGATCATTCGGAGGAATGGCTGTGCCGATTCGCACAAGCAGTGCGCAGTATGCCTGAAGTGCTGGAGTTCTACAGGATGGCCGGAGACGTCGACTACATGCTGCGTGTCGTCGTCGCGGACATGCAAAACTACGATCACTTCTACAAGAAGCTGATCGGTGCGGTCCCCTTGAAGAATGTAACGTCGCGCTTCGCGATGGAGAAAATCAAGTCGGTGACGGCTCTGCCCATACCCGAACAGACGTATACTGAGAGGACATCTGTAAGGTGATGGGTCATGAAAGCAGGCACGCTGCAGTTCGGTATCGACCGGCCAGGCGCGATCAACTCGAGTTATTGGCCCTTCGGCTCTCGCTGTTCGCATCCTTCGCGTTCATAGCAGCTCTGTGCTTCAGGTAGACGCAACCGGTGCTGTGAGAAGAGCATTCGCGCGCCTGATCGATCGATAGCAGGAAGCACACTTCAATTTGCCAAAAACGACATGAGGCATCTTATTTCTCTGAAGCCCTTGGCGGCAGCCTCATCGGGACGCAAATTTGCAGGATGGCGGCAGATATCAAAAGGCAACGAAGCGCAATCGTCATCGGAGTAGGTGCCGAGCAAGGACTCGGCGCAGGGCTTGCCGAAAGGTTTTCGCGCGAAGGTTTTCGCGTCTTCATAGCTGGGCAATCTCTTGATGGGCTTGTGCGCGTGGCTCAGAACATTGTTGAGGCAGGCGGAGATGTGGTCCCGATCGTGACCGATGCGACGATCGAACGAGAGCTCGTATCATTGTTTGACTATGCGGATGACGGCGGGTCACTCGAAGTGATTGCCTTCGATGCGGGTGAGGGAGTCCGATACGCATCGAACCTGAGCCCGGTGCAGCTGTTCGAGCATGCTTGGCGCTGTTCGGCGCGGAGGCGGTAGCAAAACGTCTGCTGGAACATCCATACAGAACCGCGTCATGCATGGACGCACGAACTCGATCTGCGTCCGGTCGCGAAATCTTCCCGGACGAAGTGGCAGGGGGCTTTCGACAGCAAAGCAGGAGTCCAGCATGGGTTTGCAGAATGAGACGATCAGAGCGTTATCGTCAGTGACGGCGGAGCTCAACTACCTTGCTCCACTCTCCGTGCGGCCGCGCACGTATACCTACGACCCTCCCACGGGGGAGGCTCGGTCGAACGTCTTGCCGGAACCACATCTTCTTCCGATTCACGACGCGCGTGCCATCAGCGGGATCCTGACGCTGGACAGTGCGGGTTTCGCGCTCGTCAGACACCAGAGCCGCGTGACGAACTTCTATGACGAGGACCAGGTCAAGAGCGTCTACTATCCGGAGGCCGAGCAGCTCCTGAAAGGTCTTACGGGAGCGAGCAGGGTGTTCATTTTCGATCACACCGTGCGTAAGCGTATCGAAGGTGCAGCGGACCGGCGGAATGACGAGCCGCGGCAGCCAGTCGGGCGCGTGCATGTCGATCACACCGCCAAATCCGGGCCACAGCGGGTGCGCGATCTCATTCCGGACGCCGCGGATGATCTATTGAAGGGGCGGGTGCAAGTCATCAATCTTTGGCGCCCTATACGGGGGCCGCTTAAGGACGCGCCACTTGCTGTGTGTGACGCAAGAACGGTCGCGTTCGAGGAACTGGTACCGGCCGATCTCGTATATCCTCACCGCGTCGGCGAAACCTATGCGGTGAGATTCAGTCCCCAGCATCAGTGGTTTTATTTTCCGGACATGACAGCGAGTGAGGTGCTTCTTTTGAAGTGCTACGATTCGAAGACTGATGGCCGCGCAAGGTTTGCGCCACACAGCGCTTTCACCGATCCGACGAGTCCTGCTGATGCGCGGCCTCGGGAAAGCATCGAGTTGCGCGCATTGGTCTTTCACAAGGAATGAGTCCTCGAAGACCGACCGAATTGCGGTCGGGACGGCAGCCACCCGGTTTCTGTTCAAGCCGGCGCGTCGAACGACGGGCGCGGATTCGCCGCCCGTCTTGCCGAATCCATCACCGCACATCAAACGTACGCCAGCGCGCGAGAATTTCACGCAGATATGAGCGCCAGGCCCGTGCGTATGACCGCAGCCCGGATCATATCCGGATCTTGCCCGGGATGAGCTTTGTTGGCCGCCCAAATCGATGCTAACGATAGCCCGCCGTCTCGTCGCGGCAGATCCATCGACAGGATAACGATGCTCACGGCGAAGGGAAAGTACGGGCTCAAGGCGCTCGTCCATATGGCGCGATTGAAGCAAGGGGCAAGCGCGCAGGCTGCGGACATTGCCGAAGCCAACAACATCTCGAAGAAGTTTCTCGATGCGATCCTGTCGGAGCTGCGCAAAGGCGGCATCGTGCAGAGCAAGCGTGGTCCAACCGGCGGGTACAAGCTGGCCCGTCCGGCGCACCTCGTCACTGCGGGTGAGGTGATTCGTATTCTTGATGGTCCGCTAGCCCCTATCGCTTGCGCGAGCCGGATGGCCTACAAGCCTTGCCGCGATTGCACGAGCGTCCAGCAATGTGAAGTGCGGCGAACAATGTCGCTTGTGCGCGACGCGACTGCCGAGATCCTCGATCAGCTATCGATTGCGGACATGATCCACATCAAGGATGGCGAGGCGCTTTCCGACGCCGAGCGGAGGCGCCTGCAACTCGCGAGGACCCGGCGCGTGGGGGCGGTTGCGGTGAAGCGGACCCGTAGGTCGATACGACGACGTTAGAAACCGGCAAAGGCCGCCCGGTCGCATCGACTCAAGGCGTGTCCGATGACATCACTTCATTTCAGCTTTCAGCGGGATATTTCTTCCTCTCAACCCGGGTGATGCAGCAAGGCATTCTCTAGTAAAAATAGCTGTTGCAGTCAGAGAAATTTAAGGGCGCATCATCTCCGCGCTGCAGAACATTCGGAAATTCATTTCATTGACGCAGCGCATGGTCGCGCTCATCATTTCTTGCATCAGCTAACGGGAGCGAAGCGAGTTTCGCTTCGCGTTTCTTTCCACCGAACGATCCTGCGGCATCACCGTCATCACGCGCAGCTTTCGCGCGAACGGAATTCGTTCGACCAAGTCGAAAGGGACAACTGACATGTCGTTTGACGATCAGGAGGTCGTGATCAACGAGCGCCACTATCGCAACATGCTGTGCGGGCGCATTCACACGCGACAAGACGAGTCCGTCAGCACGGCCGCCGGCCGTGCTGCCCTGCAACCCTGACCCTTCGCACGCGACTGGAGAGAGCGATGTCCCTCGAATTCATCGGTTATGTCGGCCACTTCAACTCCTCGGAGAGCGTACCGCGCACCGGCCCCGCGGTAGATGTTCCGCACATCGAAGCGGTAGCCAAGGCGCACGAGTATGTCGGCTTCGACCGGGTGCTGGTCGCCTTCCACTCCAATTCGGCTGAAAGCATCCTGATCGGCCAGCATATTGCGCATGTTACCGAACGCCTCGGGCTAATGATCGCTCACCGACCGGGATTTACTCAGCCGACGTTGGCGGCCCGACAGCTCGCTACGCTCGACCAGTTTTCGAAGGGGCGCGTCGCGGTCCATATCATCACGGGCGGCGACGATGTGGAACTTGCGCAGGATGGCGATCACCTGACCAAGGATGAGCGTTATGCCCGCACCAATGAGTACCTCGACGTGGTACGCCATGAGTGGACCTCCGCCACCCCTTTCGACTACACGGGCAATTACTACAAGGTCGCCCGCGGCTATGGCGACGTGAAGCCATACCGGCCGGAGGGAATTCCGGTCTTCTTCGGCGGCGCTTCCGCCGCGGCCATCCCGGTGGCTGGCAAGCACGCCGATGTCTATGCACTGTGGGGCGAAACCTACGACCAGGTGCGCGAGTTGGTCGTCCGTATCCGCGCTGCGGCTGCGCCATACGGTCGTTCGCCGCGCTTCAGCCTCTCGCTCCGCCCCGTGCTTGCGGACACCGAGGAAAAGGCCTGGGCGAAGGCTGAGGACATCCTCGCCCGCGCCAAAGCGTTGCGGGCAGCGGGCGGCAGCGGGCGCTCGCCGAACAATGCTCGCTCGACGCGCGGTAATGCGCCGCCACCGAACGAAGGCTCGCGCCGTCTGCTCGCTGCCGCAGCGCAAGGCAAACGTCTCGACAAGTACCTCTGGACGGAGATCGCCGCGTTGACCGGTGCGCAAGGCAATTCCACCGGCTTGGTCGGTACGCCGGACCAGGTGGCCGAGGCGCTGCTCGACTATTACGACCTGGGCGTCTCCACCTTCCTGATCCGCGGTTTCGACCCGCTCGAGGATGCCATCCAGTACGGGCGGGAACTGCTGCCGCGCGTGCGCAAGCTGGTAGCGGCGCGCGACGCGCAGGCCGACCGATCGGCTGCATGACGGATGCCAAAGTTACTGAAGCCCGGCGCGATCTTCAACGCGTCGGGCTTGCGAGCTTATAGCGTGCGCCTGATCCGTCTCGCCGATCGTCAGTCTTTCGCGCATAATCAAGGACACGTCCATCATGATCACGCGACGTCACGCTGCGCTGCTGCTCGGCGCTCCCCTGATCCTTCCCGCGCGTGCCTTCGCGCAAGAGCGTCAGCCAGCTACGCCGCGTCGAGGTGGAGAGCTTCTGTTCGGCCTCGACGGCGCAGCGGTTGCGAGCTTTGTCCTCGACCCGCACGATTCCGGGTTCGCTCCGCATAACCGCGTCTTCCGTTCCATCTACGATGGCTTGGTGGTGCTGCGTCCCGACCAGTCCGTCGGCCCTTGGCTGGCGACGTCGTGGGAGATCTCGCCCGACCAGAAGAACTACACCTTCAAGCTCCGCACCGATGTCATCTTCCATGACGGCACCAAGTTCGATGCCGCGGCCGTGAAGGCCAATCTCGACCGCATTGGCAACGGTGAGGGAAGGCCGCTGACCGCGCTGCCTGACATTGGGTCCTACGAGAGCACCGAGGTGCTGGCGCCCGATACAGTACGCATCAGGCTGAAGGAGCCCTTTGCGCCGCTCCTGCGGAATCTGTCCAAGACGACACTCGGCATCATCTCGCCTGCTGCGCTTGCCAAGCACGGAGCGGCCATCGCGCAGAACCCGGTGGGCAGCGGGCCATTCCGCTTCGTCTCCCTGGTCCAGGGCGTCGAGATCAAGCTGGAGCGCAATCCGGACTACAACTGGGCGCCAGCGGGTGCGGCGCACCAGGGCCCTGCCTATCTGGAACGGCTGACCTTCAAGAACGTGCCGGAGGAAGCGACGCGCGTCGCCGCGGTGCAGAGCCGCCAGGTCCACGCGGCGGACGGCATTCCTCCGCAGAACGTCGTCGCCTTCAGGTCGGCCTCCGGCTTCCAGATGCTGGAGAAGGAGTTGCTGAACAACAACTACACGATCTACCTGAACGTCACCAAGGCCCCGTGGAACGACGAGGAAATCCGCCAGGCCTTCCGCGCCTCACTTGATCTCGATGCGGCAGTGCGCGTCATCTATCTGGGCACCACGCCGCGCGCTTGGGCGCCGCTCTCGCCTTCGATCTTCGCCTCGGCGGATGCATCGCTGAAGGGATCCTGGCGCCCTGATCTCGCGCGTGCCCAGCAGATCCTGGAGGCTAAGGGATGGAAGGTTGGTGCGCGTGGTATCCGGGAGAAGAATGGCGAGCGGCTGACGGTCAGCTTCGCCGATACCCAGGGCAACCGCGAAAAGCGGCTGGACGTGATCCAGTTCCTCCGCCGCCAGCTCGCGCGGAGCGGTTTTGACCTCAGCATCGACAGCCAGCCCAACGCGACCTACCGCCAGAAGCTTACCGACGGCGACTACGACCTCTCCGGCGCCAGTCAGTTCGCGCCCGATCCGGATGTGTTGAGCCGGCTGCATCTGCCCGATGGCCGCACCCGTGCCTCCGTCGCCAAGACCAACGATCCGGATATCAGCGAATGGCTGCGCGCGGGCCGGCGTGAAGGCGATCCGGAGAAGCGCGCCGAATACTACGTCCGCGCGCAGCGGAAGCTGGTCGAGAAGGTTTACGCTATCCCGATCTATGTACTGCTCTACACTATCGCCGCAAGCGACCAGTTGCAGGGCCTCGTCATAGACACGCATGGCTTCCCGCAGTTTCACGGGGCGTGGCTGAGGGCGTAGCGTCATGCTCTTCATATTTCGCCGGATGGCCGGCGCGGTCTTCGTGATCTTCGGCACGATCACTCTCGTCTTTGCGATCCTCTACTGGTTGCCCGGCGACCCGGCGGTGCTCGTTGCCGGCGAGAACGCCACTGAGGAATCCATCGCCCGCATCCGCACCCTGCTGGGTACGGAGCGGCCGCTCTGGGCACAGTACCTCGATTACCTCTCGGGGCTCGCGCAGGGTGATCTCGGCACCTCTTTCGCGACGCAGGAGCCGGTAACCATCCGGCTCTGGGCGCAGTTTCCCTCAACCGTCGCGCTGACGCTCCTCGCCAGCACCGTGGCGATCGTCACCGGCGTGCTGTTCGGCGTGATTGCGGCGGTGAACCGCGGTAACAGGCTCGACCAGGCGATCCAGTCCGTCATGCTGTTCTTGACGTCCATGCCATCGTTCTGGTTCGGCATTCTGTTGATCCTGCTCTTTTCAGTCACGCTGCAATGGCTGCCGGCGATCGGCAGCGACAGCTTCGCGCAGCTCATCCTGCCCGTAACCTGTCTCGGCCTCATCGCTTCGGGGCGGCTGATGCGGATGGTACGAAACAGCGTGCTCGACGTGCTGGATGAACCTTTCGTCACCGCGTTGCGTGCCAAGGGGCTTGTGGAATGGCAGGTGCTGTTCCGTCACGTGCTGCGCAACGCTTTGATCCCGGTGGTGACGCTGCTCGGCATTCTGGTTGGGGAGCTTCTTTCCGGTACGGTGGTGGTGGAAACGCTTTTCGCCCGCCAGGGAATCGGGCGGTTGCTGGTGGATGCGGTGGGTGTAAAGGACGTTCCTGTGATCCAGGGGACTGTGCTGATTGCCTCGATTTCTTTCGTCATCATCAACTTGCTGGTCGATCTCTCCTATTCCGTCATTGATCCGCGCGTCCGGGTGGAGGGGTGATGGCGATGACCGAACGGACGGCCAGCTTCGTGGCCCGTGTTCCGGCGTGGCGCGCGGATGAAGGGCGTCGGCGGCTGATGCTGCTATCCTGGCTCCGGCCCGGACCGCTGCTGTTACCGGGCGTGATCATGCTGGTGATGCTAGCCTGTGGTCTTTTCCCTGAATGGATCGCGCCCTTTGATCCGACCGACATGACCGATGCCATTCTCGCGCCGCCCGGCCCGGAGCATTGGTTCGGCACCGACCATTTCGGGCGAGATGTCCTGAGCCTCGTCATTTATGGCGCGCGGCAATCGCTGCTGATGGGCGCCTGCGCGGTCTTCGTCGGCGGTCTGGCTGGAGGGCTGCTTGGCCTTGTCTCCGGCTATGGAGGAAGGGGGGTGGATCTCGTGTTGATGCGCCTGCTCGACATCTGGATGGCGGTGCCGGACATTCTGCTCGCTATCATCATCGCCGCAGCGCTTGGCCCCAGCCTCACCAACACCATTATCGCCGTTGGGCTGGTCACGGTGCCGCGATATGCCCGCGTGATGCGAGCCCAGGTACTGGCCATCAGGAGCCGCCCATTCATCGAGGCTTCGCGCTCCATCGGGAGTTCTCATACGCTAATCGTGCTGCATCACATTCTGCCGCATACCGTGTCGCAGATGCTCGTCATGGCGACGCTCGGCATCGGCAGTTCGATCCTGATCGGGTCGAGCCTCAGCTTCATCGGCCTTGGCGTCATCGACGACCGACCGGACTGGGGCTTCCTGCTCAGCCAGGGGCGCAGCTATCTCACGGTGGCCTGGTGGTTCGCGACCTTTCCCGGGCTCGCCATCACGGCGCTCGTCATCTCGGCCAACCTGCTCGGCGACGGGCTGCGGAGCCGGCTCGATCCGCACCAGCGTGGAGGCTGAGGCAAGGCCGTGACCGCATTGCTCAACATCGATGACCTCTCTGTCTTCGTAGCGACAACCAGCGGCGCGCTGCAGGTGACGCATTCGGTGCACCTTGGTATTGGGGAGGGTGAGACTGTCTGTCTCGTCGGCGAATCCGGCAGCGGCAAGACGATGACGGCGCATGCAATAATGCGCCTCGTCGAGTATCGTGGCGGGACTATTGCCAGCGGTAGCATTCGGCTCGACGGACGCAATCTGGCAACCTTGTCGCAGAAAGAGATGAGTGCGCTGCGAGGCGACCGGATCGGCATCATCTTCCAAGAGCCGATGACGGCCTTCGATCCGGTCTGGAGCATCGGCGAGCAGATTGGCGAGGTGCTGCGCCGTCACCGCGGCCTAGGTCGGGCCGCGGCGCGCGAAGAGTCGATACACTTGCTTGATCGGGTGCGTATTCCGGACGCGCATATGAAGGTGGACCAGTTTCCGCATCAGCTCTCGGGCGGAATGCGCCAGCGGGCCATGATTGCGATGGCGCTCGCCTGTGCACCGCGACTGCTGATCGCCGACGAACCTACCACTGCCCTGGATGTAACCATCCAGGCGCAAGTCCTGAAGCTGCTCCAGCAGCTCCAGGCCGAGACGGGCATGGCGATCCTGCTTATCACCCATGACCTTGGTATCGCGGCGGAGATGGCTGACCGCGTTGTGGTGATGTACGCCGGACGGGTCGTGGAGGATGCTCCGGTCGAGCGCCTTTTCGCCAATCCGGTCCATCCCTACACGCGCGGCCTGCTTCGCTCGGTCGTCGGCGCGCATCTGCCGCGGGGGACACGGCTAACCGCCATTCCCGGCGGCATTCCAAGTCTCGCCGAGCCGCCCTCAGGCTGCAGCTTCCATCCGCGCTGTGCGCGCGCCAGCGACCGTTGCACTCAGGCCGCTCCGCCTTTGGAGGAGCGGCCCGGAGGAGGCCGCGCCGCCTGCTGGCACCCACATGAGGATGCACTGCCGGCTTTGGCTGCGCAGAGCGTCACGATTGAAGCTCCGACAAAGAGCTCGGCGCAAACACCGTTGATCGAGGTGGAGGGACTGCACAAGCACTACCCGATTGGCCTGTCCTGGCCCGGCGTGCGGCGCAGCGTGGTGCGAGCGGTCGATGGTGTGGACCTCCACATCCATCGGAGCGAGACATTTGCGCTGGTCGGCGAATCCGGCTGCGGCAAATCCACTTTGGCGCGGGTGTTGCTTCAGCTCGAACGCGCCAGCGCGGGTGCGATCCGCTTCGATGGGGAAGACCTGACGCGGCTCGGCCACACGGCATTGCGGCGCGCGCGGCGGCACATGCAGATGGTCTTCCAGGATCCTTATGGTTCGATTGACCCACGCTGGACGGTAGGCGAGATCATCGGCGAGCCGCTGCGGGTGCATGAGAAGCTGACCCGTCCGCGACGTGAGGCACGGGTACGCGAGTTGCTGGAGCGGGTCGGGTTGGATCCTGGCTGGGGCGGGCGGTATCCACACCAGCTCTCCGGCGGTCAGCGACAGCGCATCGCCATCGCGCGTGCCATTGCCGTCAGTCCGCGCTTCGTCCTGGCAGACGAGGCAGTCTCGGCGCTGGACGTCTCAGTGCAGGCGCAGGTGATTAACCTGATGGAGGACTTGAAGGAAAGGCTCGGCCTCACCTACCTCTTCATCAGCCACGGGCTGCATGTCGTGCGGCATATCTCTGACCGGATCGGCGTGATGTATCTCGGCCGGATCGTGGAGACCGGGCCTGCCGAGGCACTGTTCCGCGACCCGGCGCATCCCTACACCAAGGCCCTGATCGCCGCGATTCCTGAACCCGACCCCGCGCAACGGCGTGAATTCGTGCCGATCGTTGGCGAAATTCCCTCTCCCAGTAACCCGCCTTCGGGCTGCCGCTTCCACACGCGCTGCCCGATCGCGCAAGCACGCTGTCGCACCGACGACCTCGTACTGACACCGGTTGGAACGGGGCGCGCGGTGGCCTGCCATTTCCCACTCTGACGCGACGAGGCGCTTTCCTGATGAGTAACGATCCTGCGCTGAGCTTGGCCGCGCATATTCACCGCACACGCTTCGCTGACCTGCCGGCTGCCACTGTCACCGCGACGAAGCGCGACCTGCTGGACACTTTCGGTTGCCTGCTCGGCGGCACGGCCGAACCCGGCATTGCGGAGCTGACGAACCTTGCTCTGCGATGGGGAGGCCTCGAGGAGAGCAGTGTCGTTTTCCTCGACCGGCGTCTACCCGCGCCGCAGGCCGCCGCCCTGCACGGAAGCATGGCCCATGCATTGGACTATGACGATGTGCTCGACCACGGTGGTTCGATCCATCCCGGCGCCTCAGTGCTGGCGGCTTGCATGGCGGTGGCTGATCTGCGGCCGGAGACAACGGGACGGGATGTCATTCTCGCCGTTGCACTCGGCCTGGACGTCTCCTGCCGCATCGCGCTGGCGTCGACTCTGGATCGCGGCTGGCACCGAACGGCCGTCATCGGCATCTTCGGCGCTGCAGCCGCGGCGGCGAAGCTGCTGGGGTTGGACGAAAGCCAGACGCTGAATGCCCTCGGCATCGCCTACAGCCAAGCGGCCGGCAACCGGCAATGCATCCTGGATGGTGCGCTGACGAAGCGGTTGCAAGCGGGGCAGGCCGCTGCAGCCGGCGTGCAATCGGCGATCCTGGCACAGACTGGTTTCACCGGCGCGCGCGACATCTTCGCAGGCCGATACGGCTTCTTCGAACTTTATCAGCCCGGCGGCTATGAGCTGGCACCTCTGACGAGCAACCTCGGCATCGCTTTCCGCGGCGATGAGCTGAGCTTCAAACCTTATCCCTGCGGGCGTCCCCAGCACGCTGCGCTTGATGCGGCGATCGCGCTGCATCGGCAGCTCGGCCTTGACCGTGACAGGCCGGTCACCGTCGAGGTGACAACCGGGACGAATACGTGGCAGGACCAATTTGCCGCCGGCGTCAAGCGCCGGCCGACACAGATCGTCGAGGCGCAGTTCGCGCTGCCGTTCCTTATCGCCGCGGCCTTGGCGAAGGGGCGGGTCGGCATCGGCGAAGTCGCTGGCATCGGAGACCCCGCGGTGCTGGACCTGGCCGCGCGCATCGACGGCGGGCCCGAGCCGTCCTGGCTGCCTGGCCGGCTGCGCATCGCCGTTCGCACCGAGAGTGGCCGGAGCGCGACACAGGAGGCGGAGCAACCATCGGGTTCGCCAGAACGACCGCTCAGCGATGCCGAGCTTGCTGCCAAGTTTCGCGACTGCGCCGCAAATGCGAGCCGCCCCATCGCGGCGGCGACGGTGGACAGCGCTATCGCGGCGATCCTCGATCTGGACAACCGGACTTCCGCTGCGCTCGTTCCCCTGATTGTCTAGCGGGCGTCGGCAAGAGACGAAGCGTGGACGCTACGACGGAATTCACCTTCCACGCGAGCTGCTGGCTCGGCTTCATGCTGCACAAGTTCTGCCTAACGGTTTTGGCTGGGCCGCAAAAGTTGAGTTCGCTGCAGCATTCATGCGAACGATTGAATGAGAAATCGCTGGTCCGGTTGGTGTGGGGAAAGGTGGTAGCGCTCCATAGCCTAAATCGAGCGCGACGCGCCAATGGCAAATATGGCTACTTGCCCAGCAGACGCGAAAAGCACCGCGCATTGAGGCAGATACATGCTCCGTTATCTGGAGGCGTGGATCTCTCTCGTCGTTTTGCGCGCGCTTTTGCGCGGTGATTTCGAAGCGCGAGATCTCGTCGCCGGTTTCAGGAGCGCCCGCTTTTTTCTGGTCGCATCTCGTGCAGCGATGCCGCTTACCAGCTGGAAGGAAATCTGCGCGGCAATGTCCTCGGGCTGCAGCTTTTTTCTGGGATCGTAAACGCGAAGCAGGTCGCTCAACGCTCCAATGACTGCAATAATCGTCAGTGCCGGGTCGCACGGCGCAATCGAACCATCGGACATCCCTTGAGTCACGAGGCTGCGCAGGCGCTTGTGAAGTCGATTGCGCAATTGACGAATGCGTTCGTTATAGGAGGCCTTCAGCGAAGTGGTTTCACGCAAAGACATGGTTGGCTGCAGCTCGCGCAGCGCCATCAGCATGTAACGGTGAATGAAATACTGCAATCGCGCCGCACTGTCACCGCCCGAAGCAAGAGCTTCGTCCAGCGCCCGCTCGGCTAGGTCGAAGGACAGCGCGTAGCACTCAAAGATAAGATCGTGCTTGTTCTTGAAGTAGTAGTAGAGCGCCGCCGACGTGATGTTGAGGCGATCCGCCAGCTTTGCCAGAGAGAAACTTTCGACCCCGGACTCGGTGAGAAGCAGGCCAGCGGCATCCAGAAAGACGCGGCGCTTCTGCTGATATTGATCGTTCTGGGGCAGTGTTGCTCTTGGCAAGCAGATTTTCCTGTCTTCAGCCGAGCTGTGACGGCACGCCTGCTATCGCATATCAGAACCGCGCCCGCCAGAGCAACGTCAGCCCTTGCGATCGCGCGGCGTGGCCATCTCGGTGATGAAGTTGTCCACTCCTTGCTTCCATTCGCCGGTCGCAAGCAGGCGATCGATTGCCAGACGCTCGTAGGCCATTCCCGTCCGCAGGTCGGATTCGGCACCCCAATCGATGCATCGCTTCATGAGCGAGACGGACAACGGAAATGATCCAAGGATCTGCTGCA
Source organism: Bradyrhizobium sp. LHD-71 (assembly GCF_031157255.1). GTDB lineage: Bacteria > Pseudomonadota > Alphaproteobacteria > Rhizobiales > Xanthobacteraceae > P52-10. Next base: position 75,760 of record NZ_JAVIFX010000008.1, read on the forward strand.
CGGTCTCGGCCACGAGACCTTCGAGCTCAGCCATGGGGACCACTCGGTTGACCAGACCGATACGAAGTGCTTCTGCTGCAGGAATAGTCCTTCCGGTAAATAGCAGCTCTTTCGCCATTGCCTTGCCGACGATGCGAAGCAATCGCTGCCCAGCGCCAACCGATCCGCGCACGGTTTCGGGATAGCGGAACGACGCGAGATCCGAGGCTAGGACGAAATCGCATGCGGTGGCGATCTCGGCACCTGAGCCGATGACCGGACCATGCGCCACAGCGATACACGGCTTGCCGCAGTCCTGAAGCGCGTCATAGGCTGCGAAAGCCCGCATGCGGCGATTACGCAACCATTCGGTACTGACGCCCTTCCGTTCTGCGACGTCGGCACCGGCGCAAAATGTCGGACCAGCTCCGCGAACCAGAACGAGGCGGATGGAGTCGTCGGCGTCGACCGCGCGGACGGCATCCAACAGGTCGAGGCACATCTGGTAGTTCAGCGCATTGCGCTTGTCCGGCCGGTTGAGCAGGATCGTCGCGACTGCATTCTCGGTCGTCAGTGCAACGGTTTCGTAGGTTTTTTGCATCGTCTTTGTCCCGGGTTGCAGGCTTGGGCCTAGTTCGCCTTGGCGGTACCGCGAATGGTGTAGCTGCGCATGATCATGTTCGCGTCGCGGCCGATTTCCAGAGCATCCAGCAGTTTCATGTCGGCGACGCGATGGAACAATCGCTTGGTTGCGCGCTGGGCGTGGCGCTCACCGTCGGCAATCCGCTGCGCGATGCCGAGAGCTTCGGCCTGCAGCCGCTCATCAGGCACCACGCGATTGATCAGTCCCAGCTTGCGAGCTTCCTCCGCGGAAAAATGCTCTCCGAGCGCCACCAGTTCGTAAGCCATCTTGCGGCCGACGTGCCGCACCAGATTCGACATGACCACAGCAGCGACCGCGCCTCGCTTGACCTCGGGGTAACCGAACTTGGCGCTCTCGCAGGCAATTGCCATGTCACCCGCGACAGCGATGCCGCAGCCCCCGCCGACCGCGAAGCCGTTGATCGCACAGATCACCGGCACGGAAATCTGGACGAAGGCCGCGTGCAGCTTCGTGGTCAAGGCCCCGCGGGCGAGAGCAATGTCGGGATTGTTCGCCGTCATGTCCTTGAATTCGGTGACGTCGGCCCCGACGCAGAAGCCGCGCCCGGTTGCCGTCAGGATGACCGCGTTGATGTGCGACGCCGCGTCTGCAGCCAGCAGGCCGTCAAGCAGCGCCGCCGTGAGCTCGTTGTTGAGTGCGTTGAGCTTGTCGGGCCGGTTCATCGTGAGCCGCCGGACGGCGCCGATATCTTCGCTCAGGAGTACGTTGGTCATGCTGCTTTCTCTTCCGTGTGCTGTCCCAAACCCGATCGCGTCACCCGCCCGTGCAGTTCGCGCCCGATCGATTCCTCACAGAATTTCGCCGTTTCGATCAATCGCGCCAGATCGATATTGGTCCGGACGCCGATCGTCTCGAACATGTTGATCAGGTCTTCCGTGCAGACGTTGCCGGTGTAGCCTTCGAAGTAGTTGATCTTGGCGGGACTGCCGCCAGCGCCGCCGAACGCGCAGTCGAAATGTCGGACACCCTCTTCATAGGCCGCGAGGCAATTGGTCAGTCCGAGGCCGCGTGTGTCGTGGAAATGCGCGATCGGGATGGCGTCGGGCAATTCCCGGCGCAGCACCTTGAAGATCTCCGCCACCGAACGCGGCGTTCCCATTCCCGCCGTATCGGCGACCGCCAGATGCCGGACGCCGTTCCGGTAGAGCCAGATCGCGTCGTCGATCACGTTCTGCGGGGCCACCGCTTCCACCGGCGAACCAAATGCGAATGAAATCGTGCCGATCACCGTGAACCGGCCCTGAAAGCCGTCGACCATCGAGCGGATCAGATCGTGCTGGACAGCGCGCGTGCGGCGGAACGCGCGCTGGCTCATCATGTCGCTGGGGCAGAGGATGACGCTCACCTCATCGGGACCGTGGCCCGCGTCGCTGGCAGCCATGGCGCGCTCAACCGAGCGCATGTTGATGCAGGTCGCCTTGTAGCCGACGCCCTTGCTGCGCGGGATCGCACGCAACACCTCATCGGCGTCGTTGAACTGCGGTACGTTGCCCGGGTGCGTGAACGACGTCGCCTCGATCCGCGGAAAGCCGAGCGACAAGAATCGCTCGATCAGGGCAACCTTGAGCGGCGTCGGCATGAAGCAGGTTTCGTGCTGCAGTCCGTCGCGCACGAAGCATTCGCTCAGAACAACCGAATCGCTCATCTCGATATCCTTTCCGGCTGGTTCATTCTTCGAATCCGTGCGTTTCTTAATTTTACGATTAAGCCAATTTCTTAAAATACATTATTGACTCGACGTCAACAACGTTCCAAGTTCGGAGCACGCGGGATGTGCACGTGCGCCGGGCGAATAGGGCGCGTTCGGGATCGAGTCCACGACGCCGACCGGGACGAAGACAAAGAATGAAAAGGCCAGCGGAACCAGCCGACCCGCTCGAAGAGACGACAATGAAACAATCAGAACAATCGAGCCCGAACGTGCGTCGCGACGGTCCACTTGGCGGAATACGCGTCATCGACATGACCCGCGCCTTTGGCGGGCCGCTCGCTACGATGATCCTTGCGGAGATGGGCGCCGATGTCATCAAGATCGAGGAGCCGACGACCGGCGACGAATCCAGAACCTTCTCGCCGATGCTGAAGGGCGGGGTCAGCAGCTATTTCTCGTCGCTCAATCGCAGCAAGCGTTCAGTCGCGCTCAACCTGAAGGCCGCGCAGGCTCGCGACATCGTTCTGCAGCTCGCCGCGAAGTCCCACGTGTTCGTCGAAAATTTCACGCCCGGTGTCGCCGGCCGCCTTGGGCTGGCCTATGAGGACGTGAAGAAGGTTCGGCCGGACATCATCTATTGCTCGATCTCAGGTTTCGGCCAGGACGGTCCTTATCGCGAGCGCAAGGGCTACGATCCCGTGCTGCAGGCGATGGGCGGGCTGATGGGCGTCACCGGCGAGAAGGGTGGTGGCCCAATCAAATCCATGGTGCCGATCGCAGACATCTCGGTCGGGCACATGACGGCGATGGCGCTGCTTGGCGCGCTGTTCAACCATGCGAGGCGCGGAACGGGGCAGTACATCGACATGTCGATGCTCGACGTGATGGTGTCGATGCAGACCACTGTCGGCACGGCTTACCTGAACACGGGGATCGTGCCGACGCGCTCGGGAACCGAGAATCCGGCACGTACGCCATCGGCGGCGTTCGAATGCTCGGACGGTGTTTATATCCAGCTTGTGCCGAACCAGCGGCAATGGAAGGATTTCTGCACGATCATCGGCGGCCCGGAGCTGGTCGACGATCCGCGCTTTGCCGACAATCTGTCGCGCGTGGCCAATCAGGATGCGCTCTATCCGATTGTGCGCGCTCTGATGCGCAAGCAGCCGAGCAAGTACTGGGATGATGCATTCGTGAAGGCAGGCATTCCGGCCGGCCCGATCAATGAGCTCGACGCCTTGTTTGCCGACCCGCAGGTCATCGCCCGCAAGATGGCGCTGCAGTTCGAGGACGACCGTGCCGGCACAGTGCGCGGCATCGATCTGCCGTTCCGCTTCTCCGATACGCCTGTCTACATGCGCTCGCGACCGCCGCATCTCGGCGAGCATACCGATGAAGTGCTCGCAACGCTGATCGACATGCCGGCGACGCAGATCGCGGCGTTGCGCTCCCAGACCGTGCTCTGATCGGTCGCCGGGCGCGATGAAGACGGTGCAACCATGACATCGAAGACAAGAAGTTTCGAGACCATCCTGCTCGACGTGAGGGATCATGTCGCGACAGTGACGCTGCATCGTCCGGATGCAATGAACGCCCTCAGCATGCAGATGCTGTATGACCTCGAAGCGGTTTTCCAACAGATCGAGGATGATCCGTCGATCTGGGCGATGATCCTGACCGGACACGGCCGCGCGTTCTGCGCAGGCGCGGACCTCAAGGAGCGGCAGACGATGACGGTCGCCGACGTCCGTCGACGGCGACGACTTGCGCCGCAGGTGTTCGGCGCATTCGGCCGCTGCCGCCGGCCGATCATCGCGGCGGTCAACGGTCTCGCGCTGGGGGGCGGCTTCGAGATCGCGCTATCCTGCGACATCATCCTCGCGGCAGAGTCGGCGAAGGTGGCGTTGCTGGAGACGAGCCTCGGGATCATTCCGGCGGGCGGCGCGACCCAGCGGCTGCCGCGCATGATCGGCCCGCATCGGGCGAAGGAGCTCATCTTCACCGCCAGGCGCCTCACGGCGCAACAGGCCTTCGATCTCGGCATCCTCAATCGCGTGGTTGCCGATTCCGAGCTGATGCCGCAGGCGGCGGCGCTGGCGCAGGAGATCATGGCGAACGCGCCGATGGCGGTGGCGCAGGCGAAGCGCGCGTTGAACGCATCGCTCAGCCTCGGGATCGATGTCGGCCTCGAATACGAAGCGGAGGCGTATCAGACCTGCCTCGCATCGGCCGACCGCGCCGAAGGTCTGGCCGCTTTCCGCGAGAAACGGAAGCCGGCCTATACGGGAGAATAGCCATGGCGAACGATGCTGCGGCGGTGCTCGCGGATTTCACCGCAACGTTCGATGTGACGCGGGACGCGGCCTTCACCGAAGCGACGCTGCTCGACCTGATCGACACGCTCGCATGCGGTGCGGCGGGCGCCGACGCCGAGGGCGTGCGGGAGCTTCTGTCGGTCACGCGCGACTGGGGCGGGAAGGCGGAGGCTGCACTGTGGTTCACCGGTCTGCGCATGCCTGGCCCCGCGGCTGCGCTCTACAACGGCATGCTGTCGCATGCCGTCGAGTATGACGACACACACGATCTCGGCGTGTTGCACGCGGGCGTGACGGTCATTCCGGCGGTGATCGCCGCCGCCGAGCGCCGGGAGCGGCTGAGCGGAGCGGAGCTGCTGTCCGCCATCGCCACGGGCGTGGAGGTCGCGTGCCGTCTTGCGCTCGCCACGCGGATCGGTCCCGGCGTCAGCGGCTGGCTGCTGACGCCGCTTTGCGGCACGTTCGGAGCCGCGGCGGGCGCGGCTCGCGCGCTGGGTCTCGATGCCGAGCGGACGGTCCACGCCTTTGGGCTTGCGTATGCACAGGTCGCTGGCAACGGCCAGGCGACGATTGACGGCGGTCTGAGCAAGCGCATGCAGGCGGGCTTTGCCGCCCGCTCCGGCCTGCTCGGCGCCGTGCTGGCCAGCGCCGGCCTGACCGGCGCGCGCAACGTGTTCGAGGGAACGCGCGGCTACTACAAGGTCTATCATCGCGGCGAGTACGACCGTTCCGCGCTGGTCGACGGGCTTGGCGAGAAGCTTGCGGTCGGCGACTTGAGCTACAAGCCGTATCCTTGCTGCCGCTGGACGCATGCGGCGCTGGAGGCGGCGATGGACCTGCGCAAGCGCGGCGTGTTGCCGGAGAAGGTCGCTCGCATCGATGTCGCTGTGAACCACCAGGCCTACATGAGCACCGGCCAGCCGCTGGCCGACAAGCAGCGGCCTGCGAATGTGGTGACGTCGCAATTCAGCATCCCCTATGCGGTGTCGCTGGCTTTCAATCAGGGCCGGGTCGGCCTGGATGATTTCAAGCCGAACGCGATCGCGCGCCCGCATATCGTTGCGCTGGCGGAGCGCGTCAGCGTTGGAGCCATCGACGACTGGTCGGCGTCCGGCAGCCGCGGCATTTCGCCGGCGCGCGTCAGCGTGATGATGCACGACGGCCAGCACGTCGAGAGCGAGGTGCTGGTGCCGACCGGCACCGGCCGGGATTCCGGAACCTCCGGCCTCATCCGCCGCAAGCTGATCGACTGCTGCGGCCACGGCGGAATCGCAACTGCCGCGGCATCATCATTGCTCGCCGAACTCGACGCGCTTCCGTCGACCGCCGACGCAGTGCCGTTGTTCAACCGCCTGCCGATCGTCGATGCCGGACGCTCCGATGCCTGAGCAGCGTTCAGGTCTGCTGCGGATGATGCAGCCGAAGAGCATCGCGGTGATCGGCGCGAGTGCGGACGGCAAGCGGATCAACGGGCGGCCGCTGCGCTATCTCCGCGAATTCGGCTTCGATGGCAAGCTCTATGCGGTCAACCCGAATTACCGCGATATCGGCGGCGTGCCGTGCTTTCCCGACATCGGCAGCCTGCCGCGGGATGTCGATCTCGCCGTCTGCATGCTTTCGAGCGCGCAGGTCCTGCCTGCCGTGCAGGCGGCCGGTCGGCAGGGCGTCGGCGCCATGGTGGTAATGGCATCGGGGTTTGCCGAAGCCGGTGCCGAGGGACGCGCCAGGCAGGGCGAACTCGCCGCAACCGCCCGTTCGCTCGGCATCCGGCTGCTTGGTCCGAATACGCTCGGTTATCGCGATCAACGGCGGGGCATCTATGCCACCTTCGCGACCGATCTGGACAGCCGTCGTCTCGCCGGACGCGTCGCGATCATCACCCAGAGCGGCGGCCTCGGCGGCTACTTCGGCGGCGCCCAGCTCACCGATCTCGGTGTCGGCGCGGGCTATCTGATCGACACGGGCAATGAGGCGGACATCGATGCCGCCGAGTGCCTCGAAGCCGTTTGCCGTGATCCCGACGTCAGCGTGATCGGTCTGATTTTGGAGGGCTGCCGCAGCGGCCGGCGACTGCTCGACGCATGCCTCGCCGCGCGCGAGCGCGGGATTCCTGTGGTGCTGTTCAAGGTCGGCACCAGCGCCGCCGGCGCGCAGTCGGTGGCGCTGCATACCGGCTCGCTCGCCGGAGAGCTGCAGGTGTGGGATGCCGCCTTGCAAGCGGCGGGCGTGCTGCGGGCGCGCGATGAGGCTCAGTTCCTCGACTTGCTGCATCTTCTGGATTCCGGGCGACGGCCGCGTGGCAAGGGCGTCGGTGTCGTCACGCTTTCCGGTGGCGTCGCGACCGTGATCCTCGACGCCTCCGATGCGCTCGGTCTGTCGATGCCGGCGGTGCGTCCGGCTGATCCCGCGCTGCAGGCGAAGATGCCGCTCACGCATTTCGGCAATCCGCTCGACGCCTCCGGCTCGATGGCCAACACGCCGGAGCTGCTCGATCCTTTGCTGCAGCACATGCTTGACCATGACGAGATCGACGTCGTGGTCGTGTGGCTCGCTTACGCGTTGCTCTCGCCGATCGTCGGACCGCCGATGGCAGACGCGGTGATCGCGGCAGCGAGGCGAACCAGCAAGCCTGTCGTGATCTGCGGCATGGCGATGCCCGAGCTGCGCGACCGGCTGCGGGCGGCCGGCGTTCCAGTGCTGGCCTTTCCGACCCGCGCAATCGAGGCGTTGGCGATGGCCGTGCAGCTGAACGAGCCGACGGCGCTCAGCCGGCCGGTCGTGGACTGGTCGCCGCCGCAACAGACTTCGGAAACGATTCACACCGGCCTGCAGGCGCAGAGGTTGTTGTCGGCGCTGCCGTTTGCACAGACACACGAGGTTCGGTCGGCGGCGCATGCGTCCGAGGTTGCGTCCCAGCTCGGCTTTCCGGTCGCGCTGAAGGTCGAGGCGGAAGGGCTGGTCCACAAGTCGGAGCTCGGCGTGATCAGGCTCGGCCTGCGCCATGCGGCCGACGTGGCGGCCGCCTTCGATGACCTCGAAGCGGTAGGCGCCAGGCATGGGCTCAAGGGGCAGATCGTCTGCCAGCCGCAACTGAGCGGCGTCGAAGTGTTCGCCGGCGCCAAGCTCGATCAGGTCTTCGGGCCGGTGGTGATGGTCGGGCTCGGCGGAATCTTCGTCGAACTCTTCCGCGACGTGGCGATGCTGCTGGCGCCGGCGGAGCCGGCCCGGGTCGTCGCCGCGCTACGGAGACTGAAAGGCTTTCCGGTGCTCGACGGTGCCCGCGGACGGGCGCTCGTTGACATCGATGCGCTGGCCGAGACCGTCGCTGCGCTGTCGCGGCTGATCTCGGAGCGAAACGATATCACCGAGATCGACGTCAATCCGATCATTCTGCCGCCCGGCCGCAACGCAGGCGCCCTCGCGGTCGACGCGGTGGTGCGAACACTCAACGCAAGGGACTAGAACATGGCTGAACATGTCGTCATCAGCGAGGCCGAGGGGATTGTCAGGTTCGAGCTCAATCGCCCCGATAAGATGAACTCGGTCGACAACCTGATGGCCAGGCAGCTGCTCGATGCCTGTGAGAAGGTGGATGCGTCGTCGACCGCTCGCTGCATCATCGTCAGCGGTCGCGGCCGCGCGTTCTGCGGCGGCGCCGATCTGGCGGCAGCGCGCGAGCAGCCTGCGGAAGTCTGGGTGCGGACGGTGTCGACCGTGCTGCAACGGATCAAGTCGATGCCGTGTCCCGTCATCACGGCCATACACGGCTATGCACTCGGGCTCGGCGCGGGCCTTGCCATGTGCGGCGACTTAGTGATCGCCGACGAAACCGCAAAGCTCGGCTTCCCTGAGGTGCACCACGGCCTTGTGCCCGGCGTGATCGCTGCCGCGGTGCGTCCGCTGGTGTCGGAACGTGCGCTCGCCGAGCTCCTGTTCATCGGCGACAAGCTGACGGCGGAGCAGGCGAGGGGTTTTGGGCTGGTCAGTACCGTAGTGCCGTCTGGGGGGCTTGCAGAAGCGTCCGAGGCGCTCGCCAGGCGACTGATGCACGGCAGCCCGACGGCGATGCGGCTGACGAAGAAGCTGATGCAGCAGATGAAGGACATGACGTCCGAAGAGAGCTACCGCGCCGGCGAGGCGGCGGTGCTGGTCGGTCGTGAAACAGAAGATGCAAAGGAAGGAATGAGCGCGTTCAAGGAACGTCGCCAACCGGTGTGGAGTGGACGATGACGGAGATGGCGGCGGCTGGCGTGGCAACGAAGGCGTGGTTTGATGAAATCCGCGAGCTTTATCTGGTTTCGCCGTTGCATGCGCATTTCGGACTAGCGCTCGATGTCGTCGAGCAGGGCAAGGTCGTCGTGAGCATGAACGGCAAGCGTGAATTCCTCAATGCGCACGGCGTAATGGCGGGCAGCGTCATCACCGGCATGATCGACTCTGCGTTGCTTCAGGCGGTGCGCACTCAATGCGCCTCGGGCGACTTCCTCACCACCCTGGAGATCAAGGTCAACTTCCTCGCGCCGGCGAAGGGGTCGAGGTTCACATGCGAGGCCAACGTGATCCGCGCCGGCGGTTCGACCGGCGTGTCCTCGGCCGTCGTCACGGCCGAGGACGGCAGCGCAGTCGCCGGCGGCATGGGAACGATCTTCATTCGCCGGAAGCCGAAAGGCTGAGCCTCGGGAGAGCCCGCGGCTTCAGATCGAGCCCGACGCTCGCCGTGGCCGATCGTGCCTGCCTAGAGCAGGCTCCAGATCTCGTCGCGCTCGCGCACAGCGTCCGCGTTATGATGAGCTGCGATGGTGCCGAGCCGGACGACCAGCACGCTGGTCGCGATCTGCAGGCCGGCGCGGACGTTCTGCTCCACCAGCAGGATGGTCGAGCCCCATTCGCGGTTCAGGCGCTGGAGCTGCGTCATCACGCCGTCCACCAGATTGGGGGCAAGCCCGGCTGAAGGCTCGTCGATCAAAAGCAGCCGGGGCTCGGTCATAAGTGCGATGCCGATCGACAACATGCGCTGCTCACCGCCGCTCAGAAGCCGCGCGCGGCTGTCGCGCCGCTCGAACAGGCGCGGAAAGATCTCGAACACACGCTCGATCCGGCTGCGCTCGGCCGCGGCGCCGAGGTTGAGCGAGTAGACGCCGAGGCCAAGGTTCTCGGTGACCGACATGTTCGGAAAGAAGCCCTGATGCTGCAGGACGATGTTGATGCCGTTGCGGACGTTGCGCTTCACGTCAGGCATCCCGAGGTCGACGCCGTCCATCCGCAATGTGCCCGACGTCCACGGCAACAGGCCCATGATGCCTTTCAGGATCGTGGATTTGCCCGCACCGTTGTGGCCGACGAACAGCGCGATCTCGCCGGGCTTCACCGCGAAGCTCACGTTGTCGAGGATGCGCTTGCTGCCGTATCCCGCCGACAGATTTGTCACGTCGAGGATCGGCTCGTGCACCGGATCGGAGGACTGCATCGTCATGCTCCAAGATAGCGACGACTGAGTTCGGGATCGGCGGCGATCTCGGCGAGCGCGCCCTCGCGCTGCACCTCCCCGTCGGCCATGAAGACGACCCGGTCAGCGAGATCGCGCAGAAAGTCCATGTTGTGTTCGACCACGACGACCGTGATCCCGAGCTCCCGCCGGCAACGGGCGATAGCCGTCTTGATCTCCTCACGCATGGTGGGATCGACGCCGGCGGCGGGTTCGTCGAGAAGCCACAACCGCGCGTCCTGCGCCATCAGCCGGGCGAAGCCCAGCAGCTTCTGCTGGCCGAAGCTCAGAGAGCCTGCGCGCTCCGAGGCGTGTTCCGCGAGGCCGACAAAACGCAGGCAGTCGTGGGCTTGTTCGAGCCGCTGATGCTCCCGCTCGCGGTCGATCGGCAGGAAGCTCAGCAGCGGCGCCTCGCGGCGCAGATCGTCGAAGGCCATGAGGACGTTGTCGAGCACGGTCATGTTCGGCAGCGGGCGCGCGTCCTGGAACAGGCGCCCGATGCCGAGCTGCCCGCGGCGGTGGATCGCAAGACGGGTTACGTTCTTGCCGTCGAAGCTGATCGTGCCGCCGTCCGGGATCACTGCTCCTGCGATCATGTCGAACACCGTGGTCTTGCCGGCGCCGTTCGGTCCGATCAGGCCGACGATTTCACCGGCGCGGACATCGATGTCGAATCGGCGAACCGCGCGGACGCCGCCGTAGGATTTCGCGAGCGCCTTTGCCTGCAGGATCGGCTGCGGCAACAGCGCCGGCGACGAGGCGTGGCGCCGGCCGAACGAGAGTTGTCGCGTGTCTGCGTGGCCGCGTTCCGTCAGCGTGTCGGCAGTGGCGAACGCGCCTTGACTGGCGAATTCGGGGAGAAGGCCTTGCGGCCGCTTCATCACCACAGCCACGAGGATGACGCCGAGCAGCACCTGCGAGACGTGCGCGCCGACGGCCGACGGCAGCATCAGGCGAAGCACCTCCTGAAGCAGTGTCAATGCCAGCGCACCCGCGAGCCCGCCGAACGGATTCGCCAGTCCGCCCAGCAGCACCATCACGAGAATAGTGAACGACATGTAGATGGCGAAGCTGTCCGGATTGATGAACGACAGCAGCGAGGCATACATGCCGCCGGCGATGCCGGCGAAGCCGCAGCCGGCGGCGAACGCGGATATCTTGAACCACATCACGTTCTTGCCGACGGTGGCAGTCGCCAGCTCGTCCTCGCGGATCGCCTTCAGCACCCGTCCAAATGGCGAGCGGGCCATCTCGAACATCACGTACCAGCAGACTGCCGTAACGGCGACGAAGCCCACCAGCGTGCCGACGCGGCTGTTGGGCGGGAAGCCGAAGAACTGCGCCGACGGGATGTTGCGGATGCCGGCCGGACCGCCGGTGATCGGCAGGTTCAGAAACAGCGACGTTGCCAGAATCTGGATCGCGAAGGTCGCAAGCATCAGATAGTCGCCGGAGATCCGCAGCGATGGCACCGAGATCACGGCGCTCGCGAGCGCCGCTGCGGCAAACGCCAGCAGCAGCGCCACTACGAAGGGAGCATCAAGCTGAATCGTGGAGAGCGCGAAGACGTAGGCGCCGATGCCGAAGAACGCGGCGTGCGCGACCGAGAACAACCCGCCGTATCCCATGATCAGGTTCAGCGAGGTGGCAAGCACCGTATAGATGCAGACGAGATTGACGACGATGGCGAGGTAGTTCATGGGCTGGCGCCCCCGCTCCCGAAGTTCGTGATCGATCGGCGCCCGTCGTGCTCGAACTTCCGGAGCAGGGGGCGGCAGCAACGTGTGATCCCAGTGATGCTTCGAACCGAAGGCTCCGTAGCGGGCGTGGGGCCGGCCGGCGAAAAGCGTTCGGATCGCGGCGTTGTTCTCTATCGGGCAGCCTGACTCCTGGCGCGGATGCCGAACAATCCGGCAGGAAACCAGATCACGAACACCATCATGATCAGGAACGCGCCGGCATCTGACCAGAAGGCGGGAAAGTGAAAGCTGATGGCGGCGCTGAGCAGCCCGAGCATCAGCGCGCCCAACGCTGCGCCCTTGACGCTGCCGATTCCACCGACAACGACGGCTGCCACCGCATAGAGTAGCGGACCCATGCCCATGGTTGGCACGAGGCTCGAGTACCATCCCGTGATGACGGCGGCGGGGACGAGCAGCGCGGTACCGATGGCCATGGCGACGGCGCCGACGAGCTTCGGCTCGATGCCGACGACTCGCGCCATCACCGGGTTCTCGGAATAGGCCCGCATTGCCCGGCCGAGACGGGTCATGTTGAGGAAGGCGATGGTTGCGGCCGTGCCAAGCACGGCCACCGTGATCGCGACGATGTCGGTCAGCGCGATGAACACGTTGCCGGCCTTGAAGGTCGCGGCGGCCATCGGATTGTCCAGGTATCGGCCTCCCGTCCCCCAGATCAGCGCCAGCGAGTTTTCGATGGCGAACTGAAGTCCGATCGAGGCCAGAACGATGATGAAGCTGTTTCCCGAGCGCTGCTGAAGCGGTGTGTAGATCTGCAGATAGATCACAACGGCGACGAGACAGGACAGCACCGCCGAAAGCAGCACCGCGAGAACGAACGGAAGGCCAGCCTGCTGAGCGAACAGGAAGGCCAGAAATCCCGACAGCGCGAACACCGCCGCATGGGCGAAGTGGAAAATGCGGCTCACCGACAGGATCAGAGCGAAGCCCGTCGCGACCAACATGTAGATGGCGGCCTGCGACAGGCCGACCACCAGAAGCTGCAATGAGAGATCAACCACCACGACCGCCTAAGTTCGAAGATAGCCGCCCTTCGGCAGGCTATTGCTTCACGACCCTTGCATTGATGGCGGACACGTCGTCGGACGAATACACCTTGTACGGTTTGAACTCGCTCTTCTCCAGCCGGTAGATCGCGATGCTGGTGAGCGCGTCCTGATGCTTGTCGAACGTCATCGGCCCGGTCACCGTCTCATACTTGGTGGTGCGCATGGCGTCGCGGATGTTTTCGGGGGTCAGCGCCTTGCCGGACGATTTCAGCGTCTTCAGCGTGTCCGCGAGCAGGTAGACGCCGAGATAGATCTGACCGGCGATGTAATCGAGGTCGCTCGTGCTGCCATAGGCCGTCCGCCAGGCCGACAGCATCTGCTCGTAGCGCGGCAGTGTCTTCAGGTTGGCGCCGAAGTTGGCGGGATTGGTGTAGATGCCGCCGTCCGCCGCCTGCTTACCGAGCTCGATCGTCGCCTTGTGATTATAGGCGCCGTAGCTGGTCCACAGCGGCGTCAGGCCGAGGCTCGCGGCCTGGCCGATGATCGATCCGATCTCGGTCGCAACGCCTGCGATATAAACCATATCGGGCGAGCCCGCGCGGATGCGCGCAAGCTGCCGACGGAAATCGTTCGTGCCGGGCAGGTAGGATTCCTCCGCGACGAGCTTGCCGCCAAGTGCCTGCGCGGATGCGCCGAACAGCGAGCGGATGCCACGTCCAAGATCGTCGTCGCGAAACAGTAGCGCGACCGATTTCTTGTGCTGAACCTCGATAATTTCCTCGAGCAGGATCGGAATCTGCAGGTGGGTGAGGGGAATGGCATTGAAGAACCAGGGTGACAGGTTGGACAGCACAGGCGATGCGCCACCGACATTCACCAGTACGACGCGGCTGCGTTCCGCGATCGGCGCCTGTGCCGCCGACACGCTGCTGTAGCCGGTGATGACGTAGCCAGCGCCGTTGACGGTGATGGCCTGCTCGAGCGCGCGCACGCCGATATCGGGTTTCGCTTCGGAATCGAGGATGAACGGCACGAGCTCGACGCCGCCGATATAGTCGTGGTCGTTGATTTCCTGTAGCGCGATCTTGACGGCCTTGCTCGCCGTCTCGCCTTGCGATGCGGCAATGCCGGTCAGCGGGAAGGTCACCGCGAAATTGAACTTCTGCCTGGCCTGCGCAAGTGCGGGTGCCGCTGCGCACGAGAGAGCTGCGGCGACCATCGCCGTCAAGGCGAGAGTACGCGACCGCAGGCGATTGAGCTTCCACCCGCTTACGCGCGCCATCGCGTTCTCTGCGGTCCTGTCAGAAACGTGTTCGGGCTGCATCGTCATGTCTCCGCCCTCGGATCGGTTTTAATAATTGTCGAATTTCTTCAAATGAAGACTTAAGCGGCGTTGCTTGTCAATGTCCGCAGTGACGCAATGCGGATCCCTTGCCGCAGCATGCGCAAGGCGAAGGATGAACGTCGCGCGTGAGGATGCCGGCATGCGGAAACGCGCGCGAGACGTTTGCGCGTGAAACCGGAGAAGAGCGAGAAGCTAGCTGCTAAGCCCGCAAAGCAGCTGATTCACCGCTTCGTCGATAAAGGCCTGCTGATCGAGGCCGGCGCCCGGTTGATACGTTCGCAGCAGCCAGGATATGGATGCGCCGATGATGGTTGTAGCGACCTTCGCGTTCAACTGACGAAGGCTGCGATCGGCGATGCCCTCGTCGACGAACGCGCGAATACCGTTTCTGAGCGCGCGGCGGCGGCCCGCAACCTTCTGGTACAAGGGGCCTTCAAGCACTTCCTGCTCGCGGGCCACGACGATGGGCTGCAGTTCGTTCAATCCGCGATCGAGGTATTCGCGCAGAAAGATCTCGAGCTTCTGCCGGCCCGTCTCGCCGCGGCGCTGACCTTCATCCAGCGCCGTCTGCCAGACCTCGAACGACATCGCGTAGCACTCGTAGATCAGCTCCTGCTTGCTCTTGAAGTAATAGTAGATAGCGGTCTTGCTGATGTTCAAGCGCGAGCCGACCTCGTCCAGCGAGACGGCCGCCATGCCGCGCGTGTTGATCAGGCGCGCAGCCTCCTGCATGAGCGCCATCCGCTTCTGCCGATGCTGCGCCTTCTTGTCGAAGGCCTTGCTCGGAGCCGAAGCGCTTCGTGGCTTTGCCTGACGCGTGGTCGTGTGAGGGGCCACTAGGCGTTTCCTGTCATTGTCGGCTGCCCACCGTGGAGTCGCCGTGCTCCACGGCAACGGATCGGCCGACGATGCTATCGCATCACCGATTCTCCCAGTCAATATCTCAATCATTGGTAATCAATAGTACCAAGAAGACGGAAATTCGACCCACTGTTCAAATATTAGATTATGTGTTTAGCTCGCACCCGGTAAAGCCCGGGCGCCTGCGATGCTCTACGGGCAGGCAGCCCGCGCGTTCAAAAGCAAGCGGAGGAAACCGTATTGGGAGAAATATCGAGACGGCAGCTGCAGTTCGGCGGGCTGGCAGCAATGCTGGCGAGCGGCTTTGCCGCGGACCGTGCGGTGGCTCAAGGGTATCCGAACCGACTGGTCAAGGTGATTATTCCTTTCGCTGCGGGCGGCAGCACGGATGCCGTCACCAGGCCGCTGCTCGAAGCGCTGCATCGGCAGCTTGGTCAGCCCTTCGTGATCGAAAATCGCGGCGGCGCCGGCAGTGTGGTTGGCACCGCGCAGGTCGCAACGTCGCCGCCGGACGGATACACGCTGCTGTCGACCACTGCCTCGTTTGTCACGACGATGGTCGCGCAGCAGCAAACCTATTCGCTGGAGTCGTTCGATACCGTTGCCATGCTGACGCAAAGTCCGTTCACGATCCTGGTGACCGCACAATCGCCGATCCGGACAATCGACGACCTCGTCAAGCTTGCCCGTGAGAAGAACGGGAACCTTGCCTACGCCACAGCCGGCGCCGGCAGCTCGACGCACTTCGCGACGGAATACTTCTGCATGCGAACGGGAATCCGCATGCAACACGTGCCATACCGCGGCATCGGTCCGGCGCTGATCGGGTTGCTTCGCGACGACGTCAACGTGATGATCACGACGCCTGCGAGCGCGTCGGGGCAGATCCAGGATGGCTCGATCAGGGTCGTCGCATACACGGCACCGGGAATCCCCGAAGGATTTCCGGTGGCGCCAATCGTCAAGGACACCGGCTTAGACTATCAGGTCACGTCATGGTGGGCCATGCTCGGCCCGCGCGGCATACCTGCGGAAGTCCGCACGCTGTTGAACGGAGCCATCAATAATCTGCTGAAGACGCCGGAGATGGCAAAGATCTACCGCACGATCGGTTCGGCGCCAGCCCCCATGGGGCTGGATGAATTTATGAAGATGCTGACGACCGAAACCGCCCAGTTTGCGGAGGTCGCGAAGTTCGCGGATATCAAGATCGAATAGTGAGCGCGGAACAGCTCGCTTTGAAGCTTCGTCCAGGCGCGCGTCGAACCGCTCAGCGCCGCTGGCATTGTGCAACGAATAACAAGAACAAGGAAGAAGTTGCGGATGGATGTAAAGACGAACGACGCCGATCCCTCCCTGGCGCTCGTGCAGGATAGCGCGCGGGCGTTTGCCGCCCGGGTCAAGGATCACAAGGTGCTGCGCGAAGAGCGGTTCAAGCTTCCATGGCATGAACAGGCGCGGCTTGCGGAACTGGCCGGTCTGGGCTGGTTCGGCGCCGTGATCCCGGAAGAGTTCGGCGGAAGCGGCCTCACTTTCTCCGAGATGTCGGCCATTTGCGAAGAGCTCGGCAGCGCGTTGCTCGCGGAGCCGCTCATCCCACTGGGCGTGCTCGCGCCCCGGGCGATCCTGCACGGCGATAATCAGGCGGTGAAGACACGTCTTCTCGCGGAGATCGCCAGCGGCACCGTATTCACGGCTCTCGCCTGGCAGGAGAGCAACGAGGATGCCAGCGATCCGACCGCCATCACCACCAGAGCGACCCAGAACGGAAGCTCGTGGCACCTCGACGGCCGCAAGCGCTTCGTCGCGGGAGCGTGGGCGGCCGGCGGCTTCGTCGTCAGTGCGCTCACCACTGCCGGCATGCAGTTGTTCCACGTGGCGGCTGACGCAGAGGGATTGAAACTGTCGCAGGAGTGGCGTGCGGACGGAAGTCCGGCCGGTGCGCTCGAACTCGCGCACGTTCGCACCGACGCTGTCATCGCCGGGCCGGCCTGCGCCTCTCAGGCGCTGCGACGCGCTCTGGACGAAGCCGCCATCCTTGCCGCGGCAGAACTGGTCGGCGTGATGCGCGAGGCGTTCGCGATCACCGTTCAGTATCTGAAGACCCGCGTCGCCTTCGGCCAGACGATCTCGAAGTTTCAAGCTTTGCAACACCGCACGGCCGACCTGTTCGTGCGGCACGAACTCGCGAAGTCCACCCTCGGCCACGCGCTACGCGTCGCCGACGGCGCGCCTTCGGCAAGCGATCTCGCCATGGCGAGCAGCCGGGCGAAAGCGCGATGCGGCGAGGTTGCGCTTCAAGTCACGCGCGAGGCGATCCAACTTCACGGCGCCATCGGGTTCACCGATGAGTGCGACGTCGGGCTGTATTTGAAGCGCGCGCTCGTGCTGTCCGCCTGGCTTGGATCCGCGGCCACGCATCATGCGCGACTGTCGTCGCACGAGGCGTTCAACGCCGTGGCGGGCGACGACGATCGCATCGCCGGCAATGGCGCCGATATGCTTGCCCGCATGAGCGGCGTCCCGATCGAGAGGCGCGACTGGAACGGCTTGTCGGACGCCGATTTTCGGGCATGCGCGCGAACGTTCATCGAAGCCAATCTGCCTCGCGACCTGCGGTTTCTGCCCAAGCGTATCGGCTGGGCGGAGATGAAGGACTGGTACCTGTGCCTGTCCCGCGAGGGATGGCTCGCGCCGGCCTGGCCGCCGGCCTATGGCGGCATGGGGTTGAACGCCGCGAAGCTTCTCATCTACGACGAGGAGATGGAACGGCTCGGAAGTCCGCGCCTGATGGATCACGGCATAAATAACGTGGGATCGATCCTGCTCACGCGGGGTTCGGAGGAGCAGCGCAGGCACTACCTGCCGAAAGTGCTGAGCGGCGAGCATCTCTGGTGCCAGGGGTACTCGGAGCCGAATGCGGGGTCGGATCTGGCGAGCCTTCGCACCGAAGCGCACATTGAGGGCGATGAGTTCGTCATTACCGGCCAGAAAATCTGGACCACCTTTGCGCATCACGCCAACCACATCTATACGCTGGTTCGAACCGATAAGTCGAAGCCCCGTCATGAGGGGATCAGCTTTCTTCTGATCGACATGCGTCAGCCAGGCGTGACCGTCAGACCGATCACGAACATCGTCGGTCACGTCGAGTTCTGCGAGGTCTTCTTCGATCGTGCCCGCACGCCGCGCAGCAATATCGTCGGTGATCTCAACGACGGCTGGGCGGTCTCTCGTGCTGTCCTTGGTTTTGAACGGCTGCGGGTCGGGTCGCCGCGAATCGCGATGCGCTTCCTTCAGCGCCTGCTCGAAGTCGCGCGCCGCCTGGATCTCGCCGCGGATCCGCTGGTCCGCAACAAGCTCACGCGCTTGATCTGCGACGTACGCGACCTGGCGTCGCTGTTCGAGAAAGTCGCGGATACGGCGAAAAGTGGAGCGGCGCCGGGTCCCGAAGCATCCGCGCTGAAGCTTCTCGCGACGGAGGCTGAACAGCACGTCAGTCAGGCGCTTGTCGAAGTGCTGGGCGATGCCGGGGTGGTGTCGGGCGCTCAGGATTTCAACGGCTACGTGACGGAAGCGCTGACGCCGTTCCTGCTCACGCGCGCCGTGACGATCTACGGCGGAACCTCCGAGGTCCAGCGCAACATCATCGCCAAGCGAATTCTCGGAATGTAGCCGGGATGGCGTTTTCCTATCCCTGTAGCCGTGTACGGAGGCGAACTGAGTGACTGACGCAGTGTTCCGCGGCCTGAAGGTCATCGATTGTGGGAGTTATATTGCAGCCCCGGCGGCGGCGACCGTGATGTCGGACTTCGGAGCGGACGTGATCAAGATCGAGCCGCCCAGCGGCGATCCTTACCGTACGCGAAACCAGCCGCCGAAGGTTCAGAGCTCGCCGGTCAATCCGCACTGGTTTGTCGATGCGCGCAACAAGCGGAGCCTCGCCGTCGATCTCACGGTGCGCGAGGGCCTCGACATCCTTTACAGGCTGGTCGCAACAGCGGACGTTTTCATAACGAACTATCCGCCCAACGTGCGCGCGAAGCTCGGTCTTACGTATCAGGACGTCTCCCGCCACAATCCGCGACTGATCTACGCGTCTTTTACCGGCTTCGGTGAAGCAGGCCCGGAAGCGAACAAGCCGGGGTTCGACGCGACGGCCTGGTGGGCGCGAACGGGAATGATGGATCTGGTGCGCGCGGGTGATGCGCCGCCGGTACGTCTTCCGCAAGGCATGGGTGATCATTGTTCGGCCATGGGCGTCTATTCCGCGATCGTCACCGCCCTCTACCGTCGCGAAAGAACCGGGCTCGGCGCCTATGTCGGATCATCGTTGTTGATGAACGGCGTGTGGGCCAATGCGTGCTCGATTCAAACGACTCTATGCGGCGAGGAGGTCGAGCGTCCGATTGAGCGTGAAAAGTCCGCAGCGCCGTGGCGAAACATCTACAAGTGCCTGGACGGGAAATGGATCCTCCTCTCCGTCGTTCACAACGAGCGTCAATGGAATGTTCTTCGGCGCGCTCTTGGCACGAGCAAGCTTGACGATCCTCGTTTTCAGACAGTCGAAGACAGAAAGGCCAATGCCTTCGCCCTGACGGAAGTGCTCGACCGGATATTTTCGCTCAAGCGCGCGCCGGCATGGCGGGATCTTCTCGACGGTCACGGTGTCGTTTTTGCTGAAGTAGCCTCGTTGTCCGAAGTGTGCGCAGACAGTCAGGTCGCACTTGCCGGGGCATTGGTACCGACCGAGGCTGGTCCAATGACTGTCTCGAGTCCCTTTTGGATACACGGTGAGGAGAAGGTCGCACCCAGGCCCGCGCCCCGGTTAGGCGAGCACACCGATGCAGTCCTCACCGCCGCCGGCCTGGATCACGACGCCATCGACAGCATGCGACTGCGAGGCATTGTGAGATGATCCGCGGCTGAGTGGATCTTGAGCAACACATCAACCGCGCGACGAGGTGCGTGGGCCGCTTGAATGTGCGTGGTCGCAGCTGTTGGCGGCCTTAGACCAGGGCTGGATCGGTGCGGTGACACGTTCGATCAGCCCCGCTGTCCGGGAATTTTCAGCGTCCCTGAAACTTCGGCGATCGCTTCTGCAGGAACGCGTCGCGGGCTTCCTGATGGTCGGCGGTTGCGCGCAGCTCGGCTTGCCACTCGATCTCGTTTTCGAGGGCGAGATTGAGGTCGTCGAGCTCTCCGGCCATGACGCGCTTGGTCAGGGCGATCGCCAGCGGCGCGGTGGTGGCGTAGCTGGCGGCCTTCTCGATGGCGCGCGCGAGGGTGGCACCCTTGGCCACAACCTCGTCCGCAAGTCCGAGCCGCAGCGCCTCGCTGGCCGCAACGGTGCGCGCGGTCAGCAGCAGGTCGCGCGCCTTCGCGTGGCCGACGCGGTTCGGCAGCGACCAAAGCAGCCCGCAGTCGGCGGCAAGGCCGATCCTGCCGAACGAGGCCGCAAAACGTGCGTCCTCTGCGGCGACGACATAGTCGCAAGCCGTCGCAAGCGACATACCGGCCCCCGCCGCATGGCCTTCCACCGCGGCGACGACCGGCTTGGGACCGGCGGCGATATGGCGGACTGAATCGTGCAGCGCCTTCATCCGCGTGAGCGAGTAGTCGCGCGGCGTCACGCCCGGAGGCGGTTTCATCTGCGAGATGTCGCCGCCGGCGCAGAATGTCTGCGCCGCGCCAGTCAGCACCATCGCTCGGCAAGCTGGATCGGCGATGTACTTCTCCATCGCGGCGAGCAGCGCGAACCTGACCTCGGTGGAAAGAGCATTCTTTCGAGCAGGCGCGTTGAGGGTGAGGACGGCGATGCCGTTCTCCAGGGTGTCGATGACGCCGTTGGCTGTGTCGCTCATGGGGTGCCGAATCCAATCATCGTTGCGAATTTTGAGAGTTCTTCCCGCTCCGTTCTATAGCTGTTCATCGCTGACGTCTCGTCCGTGTAGCCGAGCGACATGCCGGCGAACAGCATCAGTTCATCCGGCAGCTTGAGGAAGGCGCGGATGGTCTTCGGCCAGTTGGCCCAGACTTCCTGCGGACAGGTGGCAAGGCCCCGCTCGGTCGCGAGCAGCATCAGCGTCTGCATGTACATGCCGATGTCGGACCATTGCGGCGGTCCGACGCGCCGGTCGAGACAGAAGAACAGGCCGACCGGCGCGCCGAAGAACCGGAAGTTGCGCTCCTCGAGGACGGCCTGTCCGTTCGCTTCGCGGCCGATGCCGAGCGCACGGTACCGCTGTTCGCCGGCCCTGCTGCGGCGGCCGCGTAAGGGTTCCCACAGATTGCGCGGGTAGATTTCGTACTCGGTTGTCTCGCGTTCGTTACGCGCCAGCTTAGCCGCGATCTCGGCGATGAAGTCGTCGAGCGGCGCGCCGCTGAGCGCGTAGACGTGCCACGGCTGAAGATTGCCGCCGGAGGGTGCATGCCTGGCGGTATCGAGCAGCGTGCGAACCACGTCTGCGGATACGGGTTTTGGCAGGAATGCGCGTATGGCCTGACGCTTCAGCACGGCTTCGGTCACGTTCATGAGATGCTTCACTGCAGTTCGAGGCGATGGTCCGTCAGGGCATTTGCAACAGCATCGCCGCCGGATCAATATCTTTCAGGCCCGGGACCTGTCCCGATTTTTCCAACAGACCGATTTCATGGGTGATATCGGCTGCAGAGAAACGGGGGTGCGTCCAGTTTCGCCATTGCTCGGCAAAGGCGATGTCGATCGCCTTGTCGTCGAGATCCTTGTAGCCCGCGGCAAGCGCGCGCTTGGCGTCGTCGGGCTTATTCTTGATGAACTCACCGCTCTCGACGATTACCTGCTGCATGCGCTTGACGACGTCGCCGTTGGCCTTCGCGTAGGCGCCGCTCGTCAGCAGCGATGACGAGCTGGTCGGCAGCGCCGCCTCGGGGAGCTCGCCCGTCGGGCCGTCGATCCAGATCAGCCCGGTGCCCTTGAGCACCGTTACGCCCGCAAAAGGATAGCTTGCCATCATCGCGTCGATTGCGCCGGTCTCGAGGGCGGCGACCATCGCCGGTTGAGCCATATAGGTGTACTGGATCTTTGCACCCACGGTGTCGGCCGCGCTTCGGATCGGACCCAGCAACGACGATGTTGCGCTCGGGAAGGCGACGCGCAGACCGGACAGCGCACGCAGCCTGTCCGCGATCGGCGCATCGGCCTTGATGTTGAGCTGCGCGGCTTTGGTCTTCAGCACCACGATGGATCCCGCCAGGCCGCGATAAAGGTTCGCAGCAATCACGATGTCTTGCCGGCGGGCACGGGCTGCGAGGGCCTCGGGCGGGCCCGCAATCGCGAAATCCGCCGATTTCGAGATCAGCGCCGACATCGCCGCATTGCCGCTCTCCATGACGATGATCTTCGGTCGTACGCCGTGCTTTGCGAAGATCCCCGCATTCTCGGCGATCCGTACGCCACCGAGAACGAAGCTCGTCGAACTCACCGCCACGGAAACCTCCGTCGGTGTCTGCGCTGCGACGGGCTGCGCGGCAGATTGCAGCAGCATCGCACCGAAAGCAGTCGCGAGAAAATGAGTGCGTGTGATGGCTGATGCAAATCTCATCTCATCGAGTCCTAGCCGGCTTTCTTCGCATCGGTGGACTTGACGGCGTCCTGCATCCGGACCGGTGGCACCACGGGCACGATACCGCTCATCAACGTGCCAGGAATCAACTGGGTCAACCGATCGATCGTGAATAGCGTGCCGTCGTTGACGATCGCTTTCATGTCCTCGCCATAGAAATATGTGCTGATGCGGCCCTTCTCGACATGGAAGACCTGGCCGTTGATCGTGTCGGCCTGATCGGTGGTAAGGAAGGCGACCATCGGGGCGATATGTTCCGGTCCGCGCGGTTCGGAAGCGCGGTCGTACTCCGCCTTGGTCATCAGGCCGGCTTCGAGTTTGCGTTTTCTGTTGGCGATCACCGCGTCGTTCATCACCATGCGCGTGTCTGCCATCGGGCAGATTGCATTGCAGGTGATGCCGAACTTCGAAGTTTCTTTGGCGATCGAGCGTGTGAGGCCGATGATGCCGGCCTTCGCCGCACTATAATTGCATTGGCCGACCGAACCTTTGAACGCGTCGGAGGAAAAGTTGACGATGCGCCCGTAGCCTGCCTGGCGCATGTACTTGATGGCGTGGTGGGACATGCTCCAGTGTCCCTTGAGGTGCACATTGATCACGGCATCGAAGTCCTCTTCGGACATGTTCCAGATCATGCGCTCGCGTAACATGCCCGCAACGTTGACGAGAATGTCGATCTTGCCGGTGTCCTCGACGAGCTTGCGGACCATCTGTCCGGCCTTCTGATGGTCGCCGACAGAGTCGTAATTTGCCATGGCTTTGCCGCCCGAGGCCCTGATCTCGGCGACGACATCGTCGGCCGGACGTTCACCTGTCGCCTCGCCGCTGCGGCCGACGCCGGGATCGTTGACCAGGACGGTTGCGCCTTCCCTGGCCAGGAGGAGAGCGACGTCGCGCCCGATTCCCCGGCCGGCGCCGGTTACGATGGCTGTTTTCCCCTTGAGATGCATGGCCGTCTCCTGTGCTGCCGTCGCGATCATTGCGTGCGGCCCAAGCAATCGTTCTCACAGATGAGGCTAGCAGAGCGGCATCGAGACGGCCGAATGACTTTTCTGCACGAGGGTCGATAGGATTCCTAATTTGCCCGCGGTTGAGAGCGCCCGTTAGTTTCGTGCCGATGTAGCCGGCCGGTTGGTGGACAAAACGTCGCGCCGATCGCGTCAAGGGCAACCGACAGAGCAGGTGCGCAGATGGGCGAGCGAACGCTTCGCGGCAAGACGGCAATCGCCGGTGTCGGCGAAACCAAGTATTACAAGCACGGAAAGTCGCCCGACCCGGAGTTCAAGCTCGCACTGATGGCGATCCTTTCGGCTTGCGAGGATGCGGGAATCAACCCTCGCGACATCGACGGCTTCTCCTCCTATTCAAACGATCGCAACGAGCCGCCCAGGCTCGCGGCGGCGTTCGGCTGCAGGGAATTGCGGTTCTCCAACATGCAATGGGGCGGCGGAGGCGGCGGAGGCGCAGCGGCGATCGCCAATGCGGCAGCGGCAGTCGCCACCGGAATGGCCGATTGTGTCGTGGCCTATCGCTCGCTCGCCCAGGGACAATTCGCCCGCTTTGGGCGCAGCGCAGGCGCAAAGACCGTTACGGGCGAGATGTCTCTGTCCGTCCCATACGGCGCGATGACGCCGGCGCAGCGCTATTCCATGAAGGCGATGCGTTTCATGCACGAGCATGGGATCAAGCAGGAAGCGCTTCGCGCCATTGCGCTCGCATCCTACCATCATGCCCAGAAGAATCCGGGTGCGGTGATGCACGGCCGTCCGCTCGACGAGGCGAAATACGACGCCTCGCGCTGGATCGCGGAGCCGCACCACCTGTACGATTGCTGCCAGGAGAACGACGGTGCCGCTGCTGTGATTGTCGTTTCCGCCGAGCGTGCGAAGGATATGCGGCAGAAGCCTGCCTTCCTGCTCGGTGCGGCAGCCGGTGGCCCCTATCGCGCCGCTGCCGCCGCGGCCAACACGCCGGATTTCGGCAGCTCGCATTTCACGACCGTGGCTCCGCATCTCTATGACATGGCAAAGGTCACGCCGAAGGATGTGGATGTCGTGCAGTGCTACGAGAATTTCACTGGCGGCGTGCTGATGAGCCTGGTCGAGCACGGATTGTTCAAGGCGGAAGAAGCCAACGACGTGCTCAAGCTGCCGAACCTGACGGCGGAAACCGGCAAGCTTCCGCTCAACACCAGCGGCGGGAATCTTGCCGAATGCTACATGCATGGCCTCGAGCTTCATACCGAGGCTGTGCGGCAGTTGCGTGGCACGTCGTTCAACCAGGTCAAGGACGCCGAGGTGGCGCTCGTGGTCGCTGGCCCGATGGTGACGCCGGTGAGTACATCAATCTACGGTTCGGAGGCTGCACTCGGATGACCGCTCGATCCTCTTACCTGCCCGAAGGATTGCCGATTCCCGTTCCGGAAGCCGATGGCCTCAGTGCCCCGCATTGGGCGGGCCTGCGTCAGAACACGCTCCGCATTCAGTGCTGCAAGAAGTGCTCCACCTGGCAATGGGGTCCGGAATGGATCTGCCATGCCTGCCATTCCTTCGAGATCGACTGGAAGACCGTGGAGCCGAGTGGGACGATCTACAGTTGGACCCGCGTGTGGCATCCGACGCACACCGTCCTCAATGATCGCGGGCCTTACATCGTCGTCGTGGTCGAACTGCCGCACGCCGGCAGCGTCCGGGTCATCGGCAATCTCCTGGGCGATGCGCAACAACCTGTGACAATCGGTGCCAAGGTCGTCGGTGTGTTCGAACAGCACGATGGCACTGAGCCGGCGTACGCCCTGCTGCACTGGAAGGTCGCAGATTGAGCTGAGGTCCGCCGGATATCTTACTGGAGAGTGCTCGCATGCCTGTCACCTATGAAAAGCTGATGAGCCTGAAGCTCGACGGTGCCACGTTCGAATACAGTGAACGGGACAGCATGCTCTATGCGCTGAGCATCGGGATGGGGCGCGATCCGCTCAACCAGGACGAACTGGCTTACGTGTTCGAGAAGGGCGGGATCAAGACAGTGCCGACGCAGGCCTGCGTGGTTGCACGTCCCAATCTGCTGCTCGATGTCGGTCTGGACCGGACGAAGGTTCTGCATGGAGAGCAGCGGCTTACTCTGCATCGACCATTGCCGCCATCGGCCAGGCTGGTGGCGAGCGCGCGCATCGCCGAGGCTTATGACAAGGGCCCGGGCAAAGGAGCGATCATCTATGTCGAGAGCGTGATCAAGGAGGTGGGCAAGGACACGCCGCTGATCACTCTGGTCAACACCACATTTGCGCGAGGCGACGGCGGTTTCGGCGGGCCGAACGGCGCGGGGCGGACGCCCCATGAAGTGCCGAGCCGCGCCGCAGACCTGAAAGGTGTGACGGAAACGCGCGCGGACCAGGCGCTGCTCTATCGACTGAACGGCGATCGCAATCCGCTGCATGCCGACCCTGCGCTGGCGGAGCGGGCGGGTTTCAAAGCGCCGATCCTGCACGGGTTGTGCAGTTATGCGATTGCGTGCCGGGAAGTCCTGAAGCACGTGTGCAAATACGATCACACGAGAATCCGTGAATTCGGCGTGCGGTTCACTTCGCCGGTATATCCCGGAGAGACGATCGAGACCGACATCTGGGTCGACGGCAACATCGTTTCATTCCGCTGCCGCGTACCGGCGCGGAACGTGACCGTTCTCAACAACGGCAGATGTCTGCTGAACGCCTGACGGATTTGCTTCTGCTGCGATCCGGGTCGCTGGCCTTCAATGCTGCGGAGACAAGCCGAATCTCTGCCGTCATGCCCACGTAAACGGGCATCCAGTTCAGAGATCTGAGGCTTGGAGACTGGGTCCCGCTTCGCGGGGACGACGCTGAGAATGCACGGGCGACTGCGTCGTCACGACGAAGTCGATGACGATCTCACGGAATCGAGGGGGAGGATGTCGTGATGCTGCGCAATGTACTTCTTGCTGTGGCGGCTGCTTGTATCGGTGTATCCGCGGCAAGCGCACAAGGAGCGGGAGCCAATTTCCCGTCAAAGCCCATTCGCGTGATTGTCCCGTTTCCGCCAGGACAGAGCGCGGACATCATTGTCCGCCTGCTTGCCGACAAGATCAAGAAGCAGAGCGGCGCAACCGTGGTGGTCGAGAACAAGCCCGGGGGCAATGCGATCATCGGCGCGTCGGAAGCGGCGCGGGCACGCCCTGACGGGTACACCTTGCTGATGGCCGGAACGACTGCCATGTCGGCTGCCGCGTCAATGAATGCGAACCTGCCTTACGATCCGGTCAAGAGCTTCACGCCGGTCACTGGCGTGGCGCTGAATTCGTACGTGCTCGTGGTGAAGCCGGATTATCCGGCGAATTCGGTGCAGGATATCGTGGAGCTGGCCAGGAAATCGCCGGGTAAACTCAGCTTCGGTTCAGGCAATCAATCGAGCCGGATGGCGGCCGAGCTGTTCAAGACGATGACGGGTGTGGAGCTGTTGCACATTCCCTATCAAGGCACCGAACAGGCGATGTCTGACCTCGTGAATGGTCAGATCACGATGATGTTCAACGGCGTCATGACGAGCAATCCTTACCTCAAGCGCAAGGATCTGAAGGCGCTCGGCGTATCGTCGCAGGCGCGCGAGCCGGAGCTGCCGGACGTTCCGGTCATCGGCGACACCGTTGCAGGATATTCGTTCATCGCCTGGCAGGGACTGGTGGCACCGGCCGGTGTCCCGCGCGAGACGGTGGCAACATTGAATCGGCTGTTCACGGATGCGCTCAAGGACGGCGAAATCTACGCCCGCCTGAACGGGCTTGGGATGACCGTCTGGCCAGTATCGCAGGAGGAACTGGGCAAGGTGATCGCCGAGGACAAGGTGAAGTGGCGGATGCTGGTGACGAAGGCCGGAATTCCTGTCGTTCAGTGAGGAACGGCGGCGTGGTGATCATGACACATTTCAATCTTCGGACCCCGGACTCGCGATGACCTCGAAGGCGCCGGCGGCAGTCGATCGACAGGATGTATTGGCCGCGCTGCTTGTCGGCGCGGTCGGACTTGCGGGCCTCTGGTTCGGACGCGGTCTCGCCTGGGGGCAGGCCTCGGCGATGGGGCCGGGCTACCTGCCGCTCGGCATCAGCTGGCTGCTGATAACCATTGCATTGCTGCTGGGCGCGCGAGCGTATCTCGGCCCGAAACGGAAGTTGCCGGCGATGAACCTGCGGCCGTTGGCGGTCATTACTGCGGCAAGCCTGCTGTTCGGATTTCTGCTGGAGCGGCTCGGACTCGTCTGCACGACCTTCGTGGTCGCCGTTCTTGCGTCATTCGCGTCGGCGGATTCCTCCCTGCGCGAGCGGCTGGTGCTGGCGGCAACGCTGTCGATCGCGAGTACGGTCGTGTTCGTTTTCTTGCTGGGGCAGCCAATCCGGCTCTGGTGGTGGCTGGAATGACTCTCGTCGAGAGCCTGCTGGCGGGGTTTTCGGTCGCGGCGACGCCGTCGAACCTGTTGTTCTGTCTACTCGGCGTCACGCTCGGGACGCTGATTGGCGTTCTGCCGGGGCTCGGCCCCACGGCAACGATCTCCTTGTTGCTCCCGTTCACGTTCGGGCTTGATCCGGTGACGTCGCTTATCATGCTCGCCGGAATCTATTATGGCGCGCAGTACGGAGGCTCAACCACTGCGATCCTGATCAACCTTCCCGGCGAAGCGTCATCCGTCGTCACCTGTCTCGACGGATACCAGATGGCGCGCCAGGGTCGGGCCGGAACCGCGCTGACGATCGCCGCGCTCGGATCGCTGTTTGCCGGGATCGTCGGAAGCTTTGTGATTGCGCTCTGGGGTCCGGTGCTCGCGGACTTCGCCCGCGGGTTTAGTTCACCGGAATATTTTGCGCTCATGGTGCTCGGTCTGGTCGCCGCCATCGTGCTGGCACAAGGCTCGCTGCTGAATGCGATCGCGGCGATTATGATGGGCATGTTCATCGGTCTGATCGGAATCGACCGGACCAGCGGCGTTGCCCGCTACACCTTCGGACAACCCGAACTGTTCGACGGGATCGGCTTCGTGCCTGTCGCGATGGGCGTGTTCGGTCTGGTCGAGATCGCCGTCAATCTCGAGCAGACGCAGGGTAAACGGCAGGTTCTCAGCCAGGTCGGGCGGCTGTGGTTGACCAGAGACGATGTCGCGAAGGCCTATCGCGCGGTCCTGCGAGGGACGGGAATCGGTTGCCTGTTGGGCATATTGCCTGGAGGCGGTGCCGTGCTGGGCTCGTTTGCGAGCTACGCGCTGGAGCGAAGGGTGTCGCGAGACCCGGCGCGCTTCGGACATGGCGCGATCGAGGGCGTCGCCGGTCCGGAATCCGCCAACAACGCGGCTGCGCAGACCTCGTTCATTCCGCTTCTGACGCTCGGCATTCCTTCGAACGGCATCATGGCGCTGCTCATGGGCGCGATGATGGTTCAGGGAATAGCGCCCGGCCCTGAGGTGATGACCAGCCGTCCCGAGCTGTTTTGGGGACTGATTGCCAGCATGCTGATCGGCAACCTGTTGCTGGTCGTCATCAACCTTCCCATGATCGGCATCTGGGTCAAGCTGCTGCACGTGCCGTATCGCATCCTGTTTCCGACGATCCTGATCGTCTGCTGCGTCGGCGTCTACACCCTCAACAACAGCATCTTCGAGGTTGTGGTGATGGCAGGCTTCGGCGTGTTCGGTTACGCGATGCGAAAGAGCGGATGCGAGGGTGCCCCATTCTTACTGGGCCTCATTCTGGGGCCATTGATGGAAGAGCATCTGCGTCGCGCGATGCTGATATCGTTCGGCGACCCGAGCGTTTTCGTGACGCGCCCGGTGTCGGCCGTGCTGCTGCTGATCGCCGTCCTGCTGTTCGCCTTTGCGGTCATTCCGTCCGTGAGCCTCATGCGTGCAAAAACTTTCGAAGAGGATTAAGCCGTCATGTCCGTTCCATTGGCATTCGAGGGAATCAAGGTCGTTGATTTTTCGCAAGGCGTCGCCGGTCCGCATGCGGGGCTTCTGATGGCTATGCATGGCGCGGACGTGATCAAGATCGAGCCAACCGAGCGGGGCGACTGGTCGCGAGCGCTCGGCCGCAGCTACGGCGACTCCTCCGCGTTCTCCATCTACTACAACCGCGGCAAGCGATCGCTCGCACTGGACATGAAGAGTGGCGAAGGCCGGGACATCGCGCGGCGGCTGGTTGCACGGGCCGACGTGATCATTGAAGCCTTCCGGCCCGGCGTGATGAAGCGGTTCGGATTGGATTACGACAGCGTCAAGCGCCTGAATGAAAACGTCGTGTTTCTCTCGGTGACCGGTTTCGGCCAGACCGGCGCCAACATCGAACGGCCCGCGACTGATGCGGTGATCCAGGGCTATTCGGGCTTGATGAGCCTCAACAAGGACCGCAACGGCTTGCCGCAGCGGTTTCCGATGGTCGCGATCGACGTGGTGACGGGACTCTATGCCTGCCAGGCGGTGATGGCCGCGCTGATGCGGCGTTTTCGTTTCGGCGGGGGACAGTACATCGATTGCAGCCTGCTGCAATGCGCGACGGCGTTTCAGGCGGCGCGGCTCATCGAGCATCACTTTCAAGGCGGCCTTCCCGAAGTAATGTACGTGCCGCTCGGCGTGCTGCAGACGAAGGATTCCTTCATCAGCATTTCGGTCAATCGTGATGAACATTTCGTCGCTTTCTGCAGGGCCATCGGTCATGAGACGCTCGCGGTCGATCCGCGTTATGCCACTCGCGATGGCCGCGTGCAGCATGAGGAGGAACTGATGGCGCTGATCCGCCGGGAGTTCCTGCAGCGATCCACTGCGGAATGGGTCGAACGGCTGACGAACGCTGACGTGCTGCACGCTCCGATCCGTAGCTATGACGACCTGCTTCAGGACCAGGAGATGCGGGATCTCGGTTATCTGGATTGGATGCGGCAGGGTGGCATCGATGCCGAGGTGCCGATCCCCAACATCCCCGGCACGTTGCGTGCGACCGCGTATGGTTCGCTGTCTGCGTCTCCGCGCGTTGGCCAGCACAGCCGTGAGGTGCTGGCCGAACTCGGTGTCGCAGAGAGGGAGATTTCCGATCTGCTGTCGCGCGGCATCGCCAAGTCGCCCGCCGAATAGAGGATGCGCGCGGCGTGCAGCTTCGGGTGTGATGAAACTATGTTGATGAGGTCAGTGCCACATCTTCAGCGTCGTCGCCGCGTAGGCGGGGACCTATGAACACCGAGCTGTTGTCGAGCGCGGCGGCTGCTGCCGGGAGGCGACAGGCATTTCCAGTCTCACTGACGTTACCTTGTATGGGTCCCTGCCTTCGCAGGGACGACGCCGAATGTAGGGCACAGCGTTAGCGCTCGAAGTTCACTTTGCCCAACCCAATCTCATCACGTTTCAGGCGACCAGACGCCGTTGCTGCGCAATGGAAACGATCTGCGGCTTTACTGCGGGCGTGCGGCGCGACAGGAGCCAGTCGCGGAATGCGGTGACCTTCGGCAGGTTCTTTCGGCTTTCCGGATAGACGCAGTAGAAGCCCGCTTTTCGCTTCAGCGGTATGTTGAAGGGGACGATAAGGCGGCCGTTGGCGATGTCGTCGGCAATGTATTCGCGCTGGCCAAGGCCGATGCCCATACCCGCAAGCACGCATTGATGTGCGACAGCCAGATCCTCCGTATAGACTTCCTGCGCAGGCATGAACGGTTCCTTGCTCACCAGGCCGAACCATCGCGGCCACTCCTGGCGACGCAAATGCGAGTGATAGACCGTCGCCTTCAGCAGATCCTCCGGCTTCTGCAGCGGCACGCTCTCGGCGAGCGCCGGGCTGCAGTTGGGCAGCAGCTCGTCCTCAAAGAGCAGGTCTGCGTGCAGGCCGTCCCATTGGCCGTGCCCGTAGCGGATCGCGACGTCGGGCCCGTCCTTTCCGAATTCGAGCTCCTCGCGTCCACTTGAAAGCTTGATTTCGATATGGGGATGCGACGATTGAAAATCCGGCAGCCTCGGTAGCAGCCAGCGCACCAGGAAATTCGTGTATCCGCGGATCTCGAGGATCGTCCGGCGGCGATCCTTTGCGAGCGTTTCGGTCGCCTTGTCGATGTTGTCGAAGGCGCGCGTCAGCACGCCGGCGAACTGCCGGCTCGCGTCCGATAGATGCACGCCGCTGGTGCCGCGATCGAACAATTCGAAGCCGAGATAGTCTTCGAGAGTCCGGATGTGACGGCTGACCGCGCCTTGCGTGACGTTCAATTCGTCGGCGGCCTTGGTGAAACTCTCGTGACGGGCGGCAGCCTCAAAGGCTCGCAGATGATTCAGGGGCGGCATGCGTCGCTTCATAACTGCTTCCTCCGTCGATCTGTTCTTATCAACCGCGCCGGCGCGGCGTTGTCGGATTGGGCATCAGCATAGGAGAAAAATGGGTCTTTGCAAATGATCTAAATGAATATAAGAGATTGGTGCGATAAGCGCCCGATCGGGTCAAGAACAAGCTCAGGCAAGGGAGGCGTTCGGGATGGTGGAAGCTGCCATGACGACAACAACCCCGGCTTCCGGAGAATTCGCGAGCATCTATGCGGCCTTCTCGTCCGGCCTGCACGCAAATGCCCTGCCGCAGGCGGCGCTCAACGCCGCCAAGACCAATCTCCTCGATACGCTCGCCTGCGCCATCGCCGGCTCTTCGGCGCCGGGCGTCGATGAGGTCGCGGACCTCGTGCGCAAGTGGGGCGGGGCCGGTGAAGCCTCCATCTGGGGATCGGACAGCCGCGTGCCGGCACATCACGCAGCCTGGGTCAACGGAATGATGGCGCATGCGCGCGATTACGACGACACGCATGACGCCGCGGTGCTTCACGCCGGCGTCTCGGTCGTGCCTGCCGCATTGGCCGCCGCCGAACTGAAGGGCGATGCAACCGGTGCCGATCTGCTTGCGGGCGTCGCTGTGGGGCTCGAACTGATTTCGCGACTTGGGATCGGCACCACCATCGGCATCATCGAGAGCGGCTTCATTTACACCTCGCTGTTCGGTTATTTCGGCGCGACCGCAGCGGCGGCGCGCGTGATGGGCCTGGATGCAGAAGAGACCGTCAATGCTCTCGGCGTTGCCTACAGCCAGGTCGCGGGCACGCATCAGGTCACCCGCGACGCCGCGCTGACGAAACGCATGCAGCCCGGCTTTGCCGCGAAGGCGGCGCTCGTTTCGGTTCAGCTCACCGAGCGTGGCATCCGCGGCGCGCAGAACACGTTCGATGGAATCGACGGCCTGTTCCGCACCTATCTGCGCGATCGCGTCGACCCGCAGGCGCTGCGCGATGGGCTCGGTGAGCGATACGAATTCTGCGAGCTGAGCTACAAGCCGTACCCGTGCTGCCGCTTCGACCATACGGCGATCGACGCCGCACTGCAGATCAGGGCGCGCGACGGCTTCGATGTCGGCAAGGTCCGTCGCGCGCAGGTCGGCATGAACCGTCAGGCATTCGAGGCAGTCTGCACGCCGCTCGACATGCGCAAACGGCCGAAGACGATCGTGCAGGCCCAGTTCAGCATTCCTTACACCGTCGCCTGCGCGCTGATCGACGGGGGTGTCGGTCTCGGACACTTCACCGAGGAGGGGATTCGCCGTGCCGACGTGTTGTCGCTTGCCGCGCGGATCGACGGGCGCGTTGATGACGAGATTGAGCGCGACTGGGGTCGCAACATTTCACCGTCGCATGTTCTCCTGGAATTGACGGACGGCACGGTCTTCGAATCCCGTGTCGATCTGCCGCGCGGCCATACCCGCTTTCCGATGACGGCACAGGACGTCGAGGCGAAACTCACGGATTGCATCGGTTTCAGCGCCGAGCCGCTTGCGGCCGACGCGTCCAGTCGGCTGCGGCTGCTGGTCGATACGTTGGAGCAGTCAAACAGCGTCCTGCCGCTGATCCACGCCTTGCGTCCGGCAGCCCTGCAATGAGGAACGTGTTGTCAATGCCAGATGCGGCGCAGCGGTCGCGGGACAGAACGGCGCCGATGATCGAATTCAAGGGCACGCGCGTCCGATTCGGCAGTCTCGACGCCATCGGCCCGGTCAGTCTGAGCGTGAAGCGCGGCGAGTTTCTTGCCGTTATCGGCCCGAGCGGTTGTGGAAAGTCGACGCTGCTCAATCTTGTCGCCGGAACATTGAAGCCGGCCGGAGGCGAGGTGCTTTATCGCGGTGCGCCGGTGGACGGCGTCAATCGCGAGATCGGCTACATTACTCAGAAGAACCATTGCCTGCCGTGGCGAACCGTCGAGGGCAACATAAGGCTGCCGCTCGAGTTCCGCGGCTATCCAAATGGAGAGATTGCAAGCCGGGTCACCAGCGTGTTGCAGCAGGTGGGGCTTGCAGGCTTCGAGAAATCCTACCCACGGCAGTTATCCGGCGGCATGCTGCAGCGGGTTTCGATCGCCCGCACCCTCGCTTACGCGCCCGACACCTATCTGATGGACGAGCCGTTCGGAAGTCTCGACGCGCAGTTGCGACTGCGGATGCATGAGGAGATCATGCGGCTCTGGCACCAGACGGGATCGACCTTCGTGTTCGTGACGCATGACCTGCACGAAGCGATCACGCTGGCCGATCGCGTCGTGGTCATCAGCAGGCGACCCGGTCGCATCAAGCTCGTCGTCGACATCGACCTGCCGCGGCCGCGCGACGTCATCGACCTGCAATCAGATCCCAGGTTCGGCGCGTACTTCAAGCAGCTATGGGATGCCCTCGATGTCCATTGAGCGTGCCACAGGTGACGAGCTGGAACGTCCGTCCGCGGACAGCGGCAATGTCGCGGAGAAACGCGGAGGATCGACGCGGTTCTTCAATCCGAGGCGCATCGACATTTATCTGCAGATCGCCTTTCTCATCGCGGTGTTCGCGATCTGGGAATGCTCGGCGATTTACTTCGGCACGGATTTCTGGACGAGCCGGCCGTCGGCGATCGCGCAAGAACTTGTGAACTGGGCCAATTCCGGTCTCTTGTGGACCGATCTGAAGCTGACACTGATGGAGGCCGGCATAGGTTTCGTCATCGGCAGCGCGCTCGGCGGCCTCGTCGGCTTCGTGCTGGGCTGGATCAGGCGGCTCGGCGATTTCTTCGAGCCGTTTATTCTGTCGATCTACACGCTTCCGAAAATCGCGCTTGCGCCGCTGTTCGTCCTCTGGTTCGGGATCGGCGCGATCAACAAGATCATGTTCTCGGCCATGCTGGTGTTCTTCATGGTCTTCTTTACGACATTTCAAGGGACCCGGCAGGTGGATCGCGAACTCGTCGAGAATGCGAGGTTGCTCGGCGCGAGCAATTTCGGAATCTGGACCAAGATCGCAATTCCCTATTCGGCTGTGTGGGTCTTCACCGGAATCCGGATCGGCCTGCCATATTCGTTGATCGGCGCGATCGTCGGCGAGTTCGTCGCCGCGGAGGCCGGCGTTGGTTTCCGGATCAAGGAATCGACGGCGTTCTTCAACACGGCTGGCGTGTTTGCGGGGCTGATCGTGCTGATGGCGATCAGTCTCGTGCTGCTCGGTGCACTCAAGCTGATTGAGCGGCGTGCGTTGCGTTGGCAGGTGCATAATTCGATGGACGGCGTTGTGCCGTGACCGGTTTCGTCCGTCATATCCAAACAAGTGACATAGCGACAGAAATGCGAAGACAGTGAGCCGGCCAGCAAGTTCAGCATTGGATTTCAGGACCATCATTCGGAAGGGTGATGTCGTCGCGTGGCCGCAGGGGCCGGGCGAGCCCTTGGGACTGACGGGGCGGCTCGTGGCGCAACGGCACGAGTTGCCGCGCGCGGGAATCTTCATCGGCCTGAGCGCGAGCGAAACGCTGTCTCCCGCACATGCGGACAGCTTCACGCTGCGCGGCTTGAACGGTGCGGGGACCAACAGGAGGCTGACTGCGGCCAACGTTCTCGACATCATCCCGGCGCATGTCTCGTCGATTGCCGCGCTGATTGCGGCCGACAAGGTACCCATCGACATTGCGTTGCTTCGCGTCCGACCGCATCCGACGCCGGGCTACTTCACGGTTGGCGTGATGTGTGACTACACCCAGGCAATGGTGAAGGCGGCTCGAGTCGTCGTGGCAGAACTCGACATGCGTTTGCCCGTCACGTCGCAGGATGCGCTGCTGCCTCAATCGGCGATCGATATTCTGGTCGATGCTGATGGAGCGGAGATCTCGATGCCGGATCCGCTGCCGTCGGCGAGCGATCGGTCGATCGCCAACCATGTGGCTGGTCTGATTCCGGACCGCGCCACCGTACAGCTCGGTATTGGCGGTTTGCCCGCCGCCGTAGCCGCGGCGCTCGTCGGCCACAAGGATCTCGGTATCCACAGCGGTGTCATTTCGGACGCCGTCGCCGACCTGATCGAGAAGGGGGTCGTCACCAATGCCTGCAAGGGACTGGACGCGGGCTGCACGGTGACCGGCGGTCTGTTCGGGACGCGCCGTCTGTTCGATTTCGCGGACGGCAATCCGGCGATCCATATGCGCGCGTTGAGCCACACGCATAACGTCGCGGTCATGGCGCAGGTCAACCGTCTTCACAGCGTCAATTCGGCGATCGAGATCGATCTCAGTGGACAAGTCAACGCGGAATCGGCAGCGGGCCGCTATCTCGGCGCGGTCGGAGGGCAGGCGGATTTTGTGCGCGGCGCGCAGGCCTCCGAAGGCGGCCGCTCTATCATCGCGATGAGCGCGGTCACGCCGGATGGCAAGCAATCGCGCATCGTGACGTCTCTTGGGCGCGGCCCGGTCACCACCGCCCGCGCAGACGTCGATACGGTCGTCACCGAATTCGGCGTCGCGGAACTGCGCGGCGCCTCGTTAACAGAACGCAAGCGCAAGCTCATTGCCATCGCTCATCCAGATCACCGCGAATCCCTCGATCGGCCCGCTGGTGAGACAAAAAGCCCCGCAGTTGCCGGTGTGAGCCGATGATCTCCCGCAACGAAGGCCTCAAAGCGCAATGAACCAGACGAGCAACGACACGCAGCCGGCCGCAGGCTCTGAGGTCATCGTGGAAGCGCCGCGGCCCGGCGTGTGTCAGATCAGGATGAACCGGCCCGAACGATTGAATGCGCTTGGCCTCGGTATGGTCGAGGAGCTGAAGCGGGCGGTCGAGGATGCGATCGCGTCGGGCGCGCGCGTGGTGCTGTTCCGCGGAACCGGACGTGGCTTCTGCGCAGGCGCCGACCTGAAGGAGCGCAGGACAATGGGCGAAGCCGAACGGCTTCGCCACAATCGTGCGATCAATGCCGCCGTCGATGCGGTCGCGGCGTGTCCAGTGCCGACGATCGCCGTCATCAACGGGCTTGCGCTCGGGGGCGGCTGCGAACTTGCTCTTGCCTGCGACCTGCGCATCGCCGCGCAGGAGGCACAGATCGGACTGACCGAGGCGCGCATCGGCGCAATCCCGGGCGCGGGCGGAACGCAGCGGATGCCGCGCCTCATTGGTGCCTCGCGGGCGCTCGAACTGATGCTGACGGGGGAGCCGATTACGGCCCGGCGTGCCGAGCAGATCGGACTGGTCAACGCGGCGCTGCCGGCGGAGGAGCTCGACGCTTATGTCGAACGGCTGTCCGGCATTCTCGCCTCACGCTCGGTTCGCTCCGCGAAACTACTGAAGCGCGTTGTGTATGAAGGGCTCAAGCATCCGATCGAGCACGGATTGGCTGTTGAGCGGACGGCGCTTTCGGAGATATTCAGTTCGGCGGACTATGCGGAAGGTCTGGCCGCCTTTGCGGAAAAGCGCCCGCCGAATTTTGCAGCCTAGGTGAGAGCCAGTGGATAAACGAGCGATCGATCCCTCGGAGTCTGTTCACAAGAGCAAGGGCGACCATGTCGCGCACCAGCTCTTGCAGCGGATCATCGCGTCGGACCTCAAGCAGGGAGAGAGCTTTGCCACCGAGGCTGAATTGCTGGCGCAGTACAAGGTCAGCCGGCCGACCTTGCGCGAGAGCCTGCGAATCCTCGAGCATCAGGGCGTGCTGGAGCTCAGGCCGGGCCCCGGCGGCGGCATCATTCTGCGCCGACCGAGCATTGCAACGCTTGCGCACAACCTGTCCGTCTTCCTGCGGCTGCACGACGTTCCGTTCGTTACGGTGCTGCATGCACGCGAGGTGATCGAACCCTCGCTGGCCGCCGAGGCGGCGACGAACGGAACGAAGGCGGATTTCGCCGAGCTGCAGGCGTCGATCGATCGGATGAAAAAGATCGACGGCGATCAGGAAAGTTTCCTCGAAGAGAACAGGGTGTTTCACGACATCATCGCCAGGGCGAGCGGCAATCGCGTGCTCGAGGTGTTCTGGTCGACCATGAGCATTCTCGCCAGCGGCGAGCATCACGGCGTCAGCTATTCCGTCGGCAACCAGCGGCATGTCATCGAGGCGCACGAGCGCATCCTCGCGGCCTGCCGCAAACGCGACAGCGCGGAAGCAGCGATCGCGATGCGGGAGCACGTGACCGAGCTTGAGACCCTCGTCCGCCGTCGCTTCAAGCATCTGGTGGGAAGGCCGACGCGCGTCGTCGCCAAACCGGGGCGCTCGATCAGGTAGCGCCAACCGATCGTCCGGCAAGGACGTCATTCGGCGGGCATTGCAAATGATATAGAGGATTGGAGAAAGAGCTGTGCAGTTCAAACTGACGGAAGATCAGCGGACCATGGTAGGGACCGTTCGCGCGCTGACCCAGGACAGGTTCAAGGGGCGGGCGCTGAAGTACATGGACGGTTCGTTTCCCTGGGAGAACATGAAGGAGCTCGCTGAACTCGGTATCCTCGGCATGGCGGTGCCGGAGGAGTATGGCGGCCTCGGCCTACCGGTCTTCGATACTGCGCTGGTCCTCGAAGAGATCGCCAAGGGCTGTTACACCACGGCGATGGCAGTGCTCGGTGAGGTCGGCACCCAGACGAAGATTATCGCGTCGTTCGCACCGGAAAGTATCAAGCGGCGCGTCCTGCCGAAGGTCTGTTCGGGCGATCTGATCCTGGCGATCTGCATGACAGAGCCGCATGCCGGCACCGACGTCGCCAACTATCGGACCAACACCGAGGTTCGCGGCGACAAGCTGTTGCTCAACGGCGCCAAGACACTGATCAGCCGCGTGGACGAGGCCGGCATGTTCATCGTCTTCACCCGGATCAACAAGCAGCCCGGCCGCGCCGGAATCGGTTGCGTGCTGATCGAGAGGGACACGCCAGGATTCATCGTCACCGGCCGCCACCATACGATGGGCGGAGAGAACCTCGCGTCGATCACCTTCGAAAACTGCGAACTGCCGCTGGAGAATCTCATCCTTCGTGAGGATGGCTTCAAGAAGCTGCTGAACGCCTTCAATACCCAGCGTTGCCTCAACCCCAGCATCTCGCTTGGCCTGGCCGAGGGCGCTTTTGAGGAGGCCATCCATTATGCGCGCGATCGGACGGCGTTCGGCCGCCCGATCGGCGAGTTTCAGGGCATGCGCTGGAAGCTCGCCGAGATGTATCGCGACATCGAGGTCGGTCGCTCCATGCTCTATCGTGCCTGCGCGACCGCAAATCCGTTCCCCGATCCCTATGAAGCCGCGATCGCCAAGATCTACTGCAACGAGATGGCCATCCGCGTCACCAGCGAGGCCATTCAGGTGCATGGCGGTTACGGCTTCACCGACGAATATCCGGTGTCTCGCTTCTATCGCGGCGCACGCTACGGCACGTTGGGCGGCGGCACGACCGAAACGCTGAAGGAGCTGGTCGGCAAGCAGTTGATGACCGATTTCCCCGACAAGGACGGCTTCCTCGCGATGGGTACGTTCTAGACCATGCGCTCGTTATTGTTTGTGCCCGTCGACGATCCTCGCAAGGTCGCCAAGGCTCTTGCGAGTTCGGCCGATGCCCTGATCCTCGATCTCGAGGATGCGATCGCCGCCGATCGCAAGGACTTCGCCCGCAGGGCCTGCGTCGAGGCGCTCGGTTCCGAACACGGTGCGAAGAAGCTGTTCGTGCGCATCAATGCGCTGGATACGGACGATGCACTTTCGGATCTTGCCGCCGTCGTGCGGGCGCGGCCGTTTGGCCTCGTGCTGCCGAAATGCCGCCATGGCGATGACGTGCGGCTGCTGGCGAGCTATCTGACTGCGCTTGAGGCACGCGATGGCCTTCCAATCGGCGGCATTGCCGTCCTTCCAATCGTCACCGAGATCAGCGCCGCGATGCTGACGCTGGCGAGCTATTCCGCGCCCGTCATTCCGCGTCTTTATGGAATGATGTGGGGCGGCGAGGATCTTGCTGCGGACATCGGTGCATCGCAGAACCGGTCCAGCGGCGGCGAGTACACGTTTCCGTATCAACTGGCGCGCACCATGTGCCTGCTGGCGGCGACCGCCACGTCGACCGTTGCAGTCGATGCGGTGTTCACCGACTTCCGCAACGCGCAGGCGCTGGAGCAGGAAGCCGCCGACGCGGCGAGGGCCGGGTTCACGGCGAAGGCGGCCATCCACCCCGATCAGATCGAAACGATCAACCGCGCCTTCACGCCGACGGCGGCCGAGGTGGAATGGGCGCGACGGGTCGTGAGCGTGTTCGAGAGCAATCCGGGCGCGGGTGCTGCGGCGCTCGACGGCAAGATGCTTGACCGGCCGCACCTGCGCAATGCGACGCGCGTGCTTACGAGAGCCGGCCGCTAGAACTCGCAGGGGTCCTTCCGGACTGCGGCAGCGAGGTGCCGGTGGACCTCAAAAAATTGATCTCGTGCTTCAGATAACACCGTCCTTCTTCAGCTCTGCCAATTCCTCGTTCGAATGGCCGAGCCAATCGCCGAAGATGGCTTCGTTGCTGGCGCCAAGCGGCAGGCTGGGCTCGATCCCGCGGCGTTCAGTGCCTTCGAAAACGAGCGGCGAGTGCGGCAGCACGACTCGGCCGAGATCGGGATGGTCGATCCATTGCAGGCTGCCGCGTGCATGCATGTTCTCGTCGTGCATCACTTCGCTCAAGTTGCGCACCGGCGCGCAGGGGACGGAAGCCGCCAGCATGCGCTCGGCCACCTCGCTCTTCGCAAGCGTCTTCGTCCAGTTCTCGATGAGTGCGTCCACATCGGAAAAATGCACGACCCGCGTCGAGCGCGTCACGAAGCGCGGATCGTCCTTGAGATCGGATCGGCCCATGACGTCGAGGATCGCGCGGAAATGCTGGTCGCCTGGTGCGTTGAGAACGACATAGCCGTCCTTCGTCGGGTAGACATTGTAGGGCGAGATGCCAAGACCGCCGTGGCGATTGCCGGTCCGGTCCGGTGCGGCCTCGCCCCGGGCGTGCAGCATGCCGAGGTTAGAGGCGAGCGAGGCGTAGGTCGCATCCTGCATGGAGACCTCGACCACGCGACCCTTGCCCGTCCGCTCGCGCTCGTAGAGCGCGGTCATGATCGCCGCATAGAGATGGATGCCGGCCGAGAAGTCGCACATGGCTGCGCCGGATTTT
Source organism: Bradyrhizobium sp. LHD-71 (assembly GCF_031157255.1). Lineage (GTDB taxonomy): Bacteria > Pseudomonadota > Alphaproteobacteria > Rhizobiales > Xanthobacteraceae > P52-10. Next base: position 116,868 of record NZ_JAVIFX010000008.1, read on the forward strand.
ACTGGCGGCTGGTCCGGAAAGCCGGTGGAGTTGATGACACCGCACATCGCCTGCATCACGAGATCCATGGCGGGATAATCGCGATAGGGTCCGGTCTTGCCGTATCCTGAGCTCGAGCCGTAGATCAGGCGCGGATTGATCTTCAGGAGCCCCGACGGGCCGATCCCCAACCGGTCGGTGACGCCCGGTGCGAAATTCTCGACGAGAATGTCGGCCTTGGCGGCCATCTCCTTCAGGAGCGCCCGCCCAGCCTCGGTCTTCAGGTTCAGCGTCACCGGCTTCTTGTTGGAATTCAGCATGGCAAAGGGCAGCGCCGCGCCTCCCATGTCGCCGCGGCTGCGTAGGTGCTCGCCGTGATGCGGCTCCACCTTGATCACCTCTGCGCCGGCCATGGCCATCAGGAATGTCGCGTAGGGACCGTTATAGACATGCGAGAGATCGATGACGGTGATGCCCGACAGAGGATAGCCCTGGTCGCCTTGTCGCCCTTGTTGCCCGGGCTTTGCATGAAGCATCGTTTCCTCCCTCGCGTCGTCGCTGTCTTGCGCTCAGTCTATCTTTGTTTCGCGAGATTCAAAATGATTTAGATGATTGCAAATCGATGGGGCGAATTCGCGTCGCGCAAATGTAGCAAGGGTCATCAGGAAAAGTCGCTTGCCGGAATTGCTGGAGACAATTGTTATCGGTGAAGCGCCGACCAGCGGCGCGCGATGATTTGCGGCGGGTTTCGTGCCTGCCGTTCCACATGGTCCGACATCATGAGGAGCATTGCGTAATTATGTCCCGACTGATGAAGACCGCGCTCGCGCTGTGTCTCGCCCTGGTCCTCGGCGACGGCGTCATGGCGGAGGACTACCCCTCCCGACGGATCACGCTGCTCACCCCTTACGCGCCGGGCGCATCGAGCGACGCGATGGCGCGCGTCGCCGCCGCCAGCCTAAGTGAGCGGATCAACCAGCCGGTGGTGGTGGAGAACAAGGTCGGCGGCAGTTCGGTGCTCGCGACGCGCGCGGCGCTGGCCGCAGCGCCCGACGGCTACACGCTGCTGTTTCACACCAATGCCTTCCACACCACGGCGCTTTCGATGCCTGAGGCGGGCTACAGCGTCGACGATTTCGTCATCGTCGCAGCGGTCGGAACGACCGCCTATGTGCTTGTGGCGCCTTCGACTGTCCCGTCCGGTTCGCTCGAAAGCTTCACCGCCTACCTGAAGGCGCAAGGCGCGCGTGCCAACTATGGTTCGCTCGGACGCGGCACCCAGCAGATGCTGCTCGGTGAGCGCTTCAAGGTGGCGGCCAGGATCGGTTGGCAGGAAATACCGTACAAGAGCGGAGCGGACGTCATCGCCCCACTGCTGACCAATCAGATTCAAGGGTTCTTCGGCACGACCAATTTCGTCAAACAGCAGCCGCTATTGAAGCCGATCGCCATCACTTCGAATGTGAGATCGAGATATCTGCCGGATATCCCGACCTTCAAGGAACTGGGACATCCCGAGCTGTTCGAGGAGGGGTGGTTCGTAGTGCTGGCGCCGGCGCGGACGCCGAAGCCGATCATCGAGCGCCTGCGGGCAGAGTTTCGGCAAAGCATCCGGTCCGACAAGGTCAGGAAGCAACTCGAGACCGCGATGGTCGAGCCTTACGAAGGTTCGATCGACGAGTTCGTGGCCTACACGCAGGACGGCGCGCGGCGGTTTGCCGAAGACATCAGGCGATTTGCAGGGGCGCAATAGCGCAACCCCGAGCGACTGCGAGAAACGCACCAATGAATTTCGATGATACCCCGCAGGAAGCCGCTTTTCGCGCGTCTGCGCGCGCATGGATCGCCGCCAATGCCCCCGTCGAGCTCGCGGACGAACTCGGTCGCGTGCCCTCCGGACGCTTCCAGCTGAAAAATAGGGATGTCGTTCAAGTCTCCTGCGCGTGGCAGAAGAAGAAGGCGGATGCAGGCTGGGCCTGCCTGCATTGGCCGAAGGATTATGGCGGGCGCGGCGCACTGCCGATCGAACGTGTGATCTGGCAGCAGGAAGAAGGCGTGTTCGGCCGGCTCGGCGCGATCTTCGCGGTCGGGCAGGGCATGTGCGGGCCGACGCTGATGACCTACGCCACCGAAGAGCAGAAACGCGGACTTCTGCCGAAGATCGCCTCCGGCGAGGAAATCTGGTGCCAGCTTTTCTCGGAGCCTTGGGGTGGTTCGGACCTCGCCGGCTTGCGCACGCGCGCCGAGCGCGACGGTAAGAGCTGGATTGTCAACGGCCAGAAGATCTGGACTTCGGGCGCGCAACACGCCGAGTACGGCATCCTTATCACGCGGACTGATCCAGCGGTGCCGAAGCACCAGGGACTGACAATGTTCTTCCTCAACATGAAGAGTCCCGGGATCGAGATCCGTCCAATCAAGCAGATCAGCGGCCAATCGGATTTCAACGAAGTGTATTTCACGGACGTCCGCATTCCCGACAGCCAGCGGCTCGGCGCAGTCGGCAACGGCTGGAACGTGTCGTTGACCACGCTGATGAACGAGCGGATGTCCATCGGCGCAACGGTCGCAACAGGCTTTCCCGAGCTTTTCGCGCTCTGTTGCGAGATCGAGACAGAAGAGGGACTCGCGGTGGATGATCCGGCCGTGCGTTCGCGGCTCGCGACCTGGGCGGCGCGGGCCTCCGGCCTGACCCACACGACATACCGGGCGATTTCCGCGCTGTCGCGCGGTGAGCGGCCCGGACCGGAGAATTCCATCGGCAAGCTCGTCGGCGGCACTATGCTGCAGGAGATCGCTGCCTTTGCCATGGATCTGCGAGGCGCAGCAGGCCAGTTGACCGATCCCGAGCATCCGTTGGGCGGTCAGTTTCCATCCATGCTGTTTCGGGCGCCGGCGGTCAGGATCGCTGGCGGGACCGATGAGATCCTGCGCAATATCATCGCGGAGCGCGTGCTCGGCCTGCCTGGAGACATCCGCGTCGACAAGGGTGTGCCCTTCAACAAGATTCCAACGAAGGGGCGTTGAGTTTTCGCAAGCGGACAAAACCTATCGCGGGGCATCATAAAAACTAACTCGGAGCGGATGCCACGACTTGTTACGGTTCTGCCTACTTCAAGGCTGGGAGAGGACCGGTGATGATCGCCAGGGCTTTGGTTCTTGCGTGCATGTGGACGTTGGCCGCCGGTGCGGCGCTGGCACAGAGCTATCCGACGAAACCGGTGACCCTGATCGTTCCATTCGCTCCCGGCGGCCCCACCGACCTTGTCGGGCGTGCCGCGGCGGAAGGGCTGACCAAGGAATTGGGACGCCCGGTGGTCGTGGAGAACAAGCCAGGTGCCACAGGAGTCGTCGGTCTCGAGGCGCTGGAGCGAAGCGCGCCGGACGGACATACGCTGCTGCTGTTCGCGAGCACCACCGCGATCTCGCATGTCGCGCAGAAAAGAACGTTCGATCTCACCAAGCAGGTGACGCCGTTGGGCAACCTGATCACGTCGTCGATGCTCGTGCTGGTCAATCCCAAAATGATCGACGTCAAGAATCTGGACGAACTCGCCGCCTACCTGCGGGCGAATGCCGGGACCCCCTACACGAGTTCCGGCATCGGCAGCCCCGCCCATATCTATGCCGAGGCGTGGGCAAAGAAGCTCGGCGTGCAGATGACGCATGTTTCCTATCGGGGTATTGCCCCGGCACTGGTCGACGTGCTCGGTAGCAGGGTCGGCATCATCTTCTCGACCGCAACCTCGATCAAATCGCACGTCGAGGCCGGCAGCCTGCGTGCGATCGCGGTTCTCGGGGATGAGCGTCTGAGCTTCATTCCCGATGTGCGCACCTCGGTCGAGCAAGGTTATGGCGACCTGAAGATCCTGATCTATACGGGTCTCGCCGTGACCGCGGGAACGCCGGATCCGGTGGTTGCGACGTTGCGCCGGGCGCAGGAGAAGGTCGTGCAGGGCGAGCTCTACCGCAAGACGTTCGACGGTACCGACGGCAAGCCGGAGTTCATCGACGGCCCGGAATGGGGTGGACGCATCCAGAAGGCCTATGACGACGCGGCGAGGATCACCAAGGACGTCGGTCTGGTCATCGATTGAGAGGCGACGTTCAGATCGTCTCTTCCGTGCCGAGGATTGCCGTTACCTGGCTCGACAGGACGCCGCCGTTGCCGTGCGCAAGCGCGAGCTTCGCATTCTTGATCTGGCGCGCGCCGGCGGTCCCCATGAGTTGTTCGGTCGCCTCGACGAGCGTGAACAGGCCGTACATTCCGGGATGAACGCAGGACAGTCCGCCGCCGTTGGTGTTCACCGGTAGGCTGCCGCCGGGCGCGATCCGGCCACCCTGCACGAACCGCCCGCCTTCGCCCTTGGGGCAGAAGCCGAGATCCTCGAGGAACAGGATGGTGTTGATCGTGAATGCGTCGTAGAGCTCGAGCACGTCGATGTCGGATGGCTTCGCCTTCGCCTGCGCGAAAGCCCTCGGACCTGACTCCGATGCAGCCGAGACGGTCAGGTCCGGCATCGAGGCGATGTTGTAGTGGAACGTCGACGCGGTCGATCCCAGCACGTAGGCCGGCTTGCGGACGAGGTCCCTGGCGCGATCAGCGCGGGTCATGACGATGGCCGCCGCGCCGTCGGTGACGAGACAGCAATCGCGCACGCCGAACGGGTCGGCTACGCGCCGCGCCTTCAGCACATCGTCGACCGTCAGCTCGCCGCGGTCGAATGCGTCGGGATTGAGCTGCGCCCATTTGCGCGCGGAGACCGCGACTTCGGCAAGCTGCTCGGGTGTCGTGCCGTACTGATGCATGTGGCGGGCGGCCGCCAGCGCATAACCCGTCACTGGCATCTTCGGCTTGTAAGGGCCTTCGTAGGGGTCGACGCCGGCGCCGCTCTGCAGCCGTCCGAGCGTCGTTCGCTGGACGCTGCCATAGGCGATCAGAGCGACGTCACTTAATCCGGCTTCGAGCGCGAGCGCGGCCCACGTCACGTGGGTCAGGAATGCGGAACCGCCTGTGCGGTTGTTTTCGGTGATTTTCGGATGCAGCCCGAGATACTGCGCAAACGAAAGGCCGGACAGGAATTCGTTCGGCAGGCAGATGAACACGGCATCGACGTCGGACAGCTTGAGCCCCGCCGACTTCAGCGCCTTGAGGCTTGCATGAGTGGCGATATCCATCGCCGAGAAACCGCGCGCCTCGCCGATGCCGTGGGTCGCGGCGCCAACAATCGCCGTCTTGGCTCTTGGAAAATTTTCCATCGGATGATCCGGTTGATTGTGCGCTTAAGACTCAGGCCGGGACGAAGACCAGCAGCGATTGCGTATCGTCCTTGACGATCTTCGCCCTGACGCGCATGCCGATCCTGACCTGCTCCGGTGGAACGCCCTCGACCCGGCTCATCATCCGTGGGCCTTCTTCGAGATCGATGAGAGCAACGTTGTAGCTTTGCAGCGGCGGACGCTCGCGCATCACTGAGGTGGAATAGACGATGCCGGTGCCTAACGCCGGTACCCACTCCAGGTCGGTGCTGCCGCTGACCGGCTCGGCGACGCGTGGGGGAAAGAAATGGCGGCCGCTCTCGCGGCTTTTCAGAATCATGAACCGACCCTCGTCGAGAAACTGCCTGTAATCCTTCTCGGGCTGGATCGATCCCGGCTGCTGATCGGTCATATCAGCAATTCCCTTCTGGTCTTGAAAGCGTCGTGACGCGCGCCTGCGACCTCGTGCAACGAGGCATTCGTTCAGGAGCGGCCTCACTCTTTCGCGGAGCCAATTCTGCGGCAAGTTACAAATGCTCGGGCTGCCCATCAAAAATACTCACGACGTCACATACGCTTCTTACCTTCATCGCGCTCGTTTTCCCGATAATATTGATCGCGAGAAATGAGGGCGTCCGAACGCGGGAGAAAGACGATCATGATGACCCTGTCGCGGCCGTTGAACAGACGCGCGGCGCTTCGCATCGCCGCTCAAGGCGCCTTGCTCGCGGCACCGTTCACGCGCGCCCTGGCACAAACAGGGCCAGCGGAAGTCAGCATCTCCATGAGCTCGAGCGGCCTGCCGTTCGGCGGTCTGCGTATCGCAGAGCATGGCGGCCTGTTCGCAAAGCACGGCCTCAAGCCCAGGCTGATTGTTTCGGAAAGCGGCAATGCGGCGACCACCGCATTGCTCGCGCGGTCTGTCGATTTCGCCGGCTCCGGTCCCAGCGAGGCGCTGACGGCGCGTGCGCGCGGTCAGGAGATTATCGTTGTCGGAAATCTCTATCGCGGCCTGTCCGGTTCGCTGGTGCTGGCGACGGCGGTGATCAAGAAGCTCGGCGTGAAGCCGGAAGCGCCGGTGGCCGATCGTCTCAAGGCGCTCGATGGATTGACGATTGCGACGCCGAGCGCGACGTCGGCCTACACCGGACCGGTCAAGAACGGCGCCGCGCAGGTCGGCGCCAAGCCGAAGCTGGTCTACATGGCGCAACCGGCGATGTCGGCGGCGCTGGAGACCGGCGCGATCCACGGCATGATCGGGGCCGCCCCGTTCTCGATCGCGCCGGTCGTGAAGGGTTCGGGGGCGGTCTGGATCAGTGGGCCGCGGGCCCAGTTTCCGGCGGAGCTCATGCCGTCGAGCTCGGCCTGCCTGCAGACCTCTGAGGCCTACGCGAAGACCAATCCGGAGGTGGTCCGCAAGCTTCAGGCGTTGCTTGCGGATCTTGCGGTGTTCATCAGGGAGAAGCCCGCTGACGCCAAGCAGGCGCTCGGCAAAGCTTACAGCACCTTCGATGCGGCGACCCTTGACAGTGTTTTCGAGGAAGACAGCGAGAATTGGTCGCGGCCGATCCTGACCGAAGCCGACATGGAGCAGGAGCGGAAGATCCTGCAGGAAACGCAATCGGTGCCCGGCCTGCGCGACATCGACTTCAAGCGCTTCCTGCGGATGGCCATCTGATGACCATGTCCGCAGCCGCAGGCCAGTCGTCGCCCGACGCCGCCGAGATCATTGCCGCGCATCTGACGCGCGCCTCCTATGAGGAGCTGCCGGCCGACGTGGTGGCGCATACCAAGATATGCATCCTCGACACGCTTGCCTGTATCTACGCAGGGACTTGGACCGACGAGGTCCGGGCGGTCGCGGACATCGTGCTGGAGCAGGGTGGTCGCGCGACGAGCACGCTGATCGGCAGCGGATCGCGGAAAGTCCCCGCCGTATCTGCGACGTTCGTCAATGCTGCGTCGGTTCATCAGTATGACTTCGACGACACCCATGACAGGGCGGTCTGCCACCCGACGTCGACATCGCTGGCGCCGGCCCTGGCGCTCGCCGAGCAGCGTGGCGGGGTTTCGGGTCGCGAACTGATCACGGCGATCGCGCTTGGCAACGACATCACCAGCCGGGTGGCGATGGCGATCGGCGGCCGGCTCGACGACTATCCATGGTTTCGTGCGCCGGTCGTCGGCCTGTTCGGTGCGACCGCCGCCGCGATGAAGATGCTGCGGGGCACGGCCGAGCAGCATCGTCATGCGCTCGGCCTCGCGCTGCCGATGAACGGCGGAACGCTGGCCAGTCTGCATCAGGGCGGCTCCAGCGTCCGCTCGATCCGTGACGGCCTGTCGTATCGTAACGGTGTGCTGGCGGCGGAACTAGCGGCGCGCGGCGTGCGCGGCGATGCCGGCGTGTTTGACGGACCGTACGGCTTTTACAAGGTTTTCTTCCGCGGCGAGTACGATCGCGATCAGCTGATCGATGGCCTGGGCACGCGCTTCGAAACGGCGCGGGTCTCGCTCAAGCCGTGGCCTGCGATCCGCCATTTGCACCGCAGCCTGACGGCCGTGCTCGATGTCATGGCGAAAGCGAACCTGGTCTTCGACGACATCGTCGAGGTCGCCGTGCACATCGGCGAGAGCACGCGCCGCCTGTGCAAGACGGCGGTGCGCGGCGACATTCCGGCGAAGCGGATGGATCTGCTCAGCACGCTGGGCTTCGTCATCGGTGCTGCGATCCGTCACCGCGGTGTTCCGCTGATGCTCTACCGCGACACGGCGCTTGCCGACGATGTGATCGAGACGGCCATGCCGAAGGTGCGATGGGTGCTGGACGAGCGGTTGAGCGGCCCTGCCACGTTCGAGAACGCGCATGTGGAGATCAAGACGCGCGACGGCCACGTTCACGTCGGTGAATGCTCCGTTGCGCTCGGCCATCCCGACCATCCAATGTCTCTCGATCAGCGGCATCGCAAGTTTCGCGAATGCGCCATGGCGGCGCGCAACCCACCATCCTCCGCGCGGGTCGACGATATTGTCGCAACGATCGATCGCCTGGAGCAGCTCGAGAACACGGCATCGCTCTCGCGTCTGCTTGCCTGAAAAAGAATCTCCGACCAGCCGTTCGCGCTCAAGACCGGTGCTTCCGGGCACCGGCGCGATGCTGAAGCATCCAAACTACGCTCTCACTGCCGCGATCACCGATTGATCAGTTGGGTGATGTTGCGCTCGATCATATAGTACGATCCGATATAGGCGAAAAATCCGACATAGATGATGCGCTTGGCCGGATCCGTGCAGATGCGCGCGACCCGCGCGACGGGTGCGGACAGCGGGCATTCGAGAATGCCGGCCTCGATGTAGTCGGCGGTGCCAACCGTGACGCGCTCCTGCCAGTTCGCCGCGGTTTTCCCGGCGTGATCCTTGATCAGCCTCGCGAGCTTCTGCTTCTGCTCGGCTCCCCTCGGAAATTTCCGGAACAGCGGCGACGAGACGTAGTTCGATGAGACCGCATACGGTTCGCCACCGATCTTGTCGACCTTCCGAACCAGGACGTACTTGCCCGACAAGGTGCCGTGGAAGATATCGCGTGAAGGTATCTGCGAGCCGTCGACCTCGTCCTTCGAGAGCACCAGCACGGAGAAATCCGCAGCGTCCTTTTCCACGGCACCGATCGACCATGCGACCGGCTGGTCGGAAGGCTGATATGTGACAATGGTCCTGCGCCCGCGCTGACTGGACAGCAGCCCTTCGTGCGAAAGAACCTGGATGGCCTGTCGTACTGTCACGCGCGCAACGGAATGCTCCTGTGCGAGCTCATCCAGGTTGGGGAGCTCATGCCCGTTACGCCAGGCGCCGCTCAGGATGCGTGAGCGCAGGATCGCGGCCAACTGGGCATACAGCGTTACGGGGCCGGGCCGCAGGCCGGAAGCGTTCACGATGTTAGTCCAGACGGTTGCTCGAAAAAGGACGGTTGACCCGCCTTTTCGCATGACGACGACGGACTGGCAAACGTTCCGCATCCGCCGGGCAGCGGTCGAAGCCGCACTATTTCCCGGGATGCAAGTTGATGACCCCGTCGGCTTGCATGTGCGTGATGTCCTCGGCAGAGAGACCGATCGACTGGAGTGCTTCCAGCGTGTGCTGGCCAAGGAGCGGTGCATGGCCGGGAGCGAGTGCCGCATCCTGCCAGAGAATGGGATTGCGTATCGCCATCAGGCGGCCTTCGGTAGGATGGTTCACCTCGCCGACCAGTTCTGCCGCTGAGCATTGAGGGTCGCTCAACAACTCGTCGATCGTGTTCAGGCGCGCCGCGGGGATGTCCAGGCGGTTGCACATGGACAGCCAGAACTGTGTGGAGCTGGCGGCCAGGGTCTCGGCAAGGAACCCGTAGACATACGCGACGGCTTCGGTTCGCGTGCCGATCGACTTGAATCTCGGGTCCTTCATCAGATCCTCGCGCCCAACTTCCGCGAGGAATGCCCGCCAGTGCCTGTCGGTGTAGATGGCCATGCAGATGTGGCCGTCGGACGTGGCAAACGGCCGACGGTCTTCCGCGAGCAAACGGGGATACCCCGCACCGGCGACGGGTGGAACGAATGTCCTGCCGTACAGGTGGTCGGAAAGAACATGCGCGGTCAGCGTTTCGAACATAGGCACGTCGATCTTCTGCGCCGTTCCGGTTCTGTGGCTTGCCAACAGCCCCATCGAGATTGCGTACGCCGCCGATATGCCGACGAGCCGGTCCGCGATGTTCATGGCAACGTAGCGGGGGACAGTGCTCCCGGCCTGTTTCTGCAGGGAAGGCAGCGCGGCAGCGCCCTGGATCAGGTCGTCATACGCCGGGTGATCGGCGGCAGGCCCCTTCTGGTCAAATCCATAGAGGCTGCAATAGACGATCTTCGGGTTGACGTGGCTGACGGCCTCGAATCCGAAGCCAAGCCGCTCGATGACGCGCGGCCGCAGATTGTGCACGATCACGTCGGCGTCTTTGATCAAGCGCAGCGCCGCCTCGCGGCACCGCGGGTCCTTCAAGTCCAGCGAAACGGATTTTTTGGAGCGATTGAGATGCAGGAACAACGGCCCCATTCCCGGCGAGCGTGATGGGCCGATCCCCCGTGTCGTATCGCCCTCCAGCCGTTCGATCTTGATGACCTCGGCACCGTTGTCGGCCAGGATCTGCGTGCATAGCGGCCCCATCAGCACGCTGCTGAGATCGACGACCTTGATGCCGGCCAAGGGACCGATCCGTGACTTCACTTCCGTCATCCTGACAACCGCCCTTTCATTGACGCGGGTTTCAAATCTTCATTGGTCGACCGGGACGAGGCCTCGCTCATCCCGAAGTGCGAACGATCGCCACGTTGGAGGTTCAAGCTGCGATCTCCGGCCGCTTGCTGAGCGCCGCCGGAACGTCGATCTCCAGATCGAGCAGGATTTGCGCGAACGCCTTGCCAAGTGGATCATTGCGCAGCGAGCCGGCGCCGCCGCCGCCCAGCGCCTGAAAGAGCATGAAGTTCAGCGCGCTGGTGCCGGGCACCTCGTAGCGTTCGATGGGGCCGGCCACGAGGTGCGCCAGATGGTCCGCCACGCGCTGCGGCGTGACCTGCTCGAGCAGAATGGGGAAGAAATCGGGGCATCGGGCGATGACAGCGAGACAGCACGTGTCGCCCTTGTCTCCGCTGCGCGCGACGGCGACCGATGACAGCGGCATCCGGACGGTCGGGCCCCGATAATGCGTGATTCTCGTCTCGGCTCTCGCGGACGCCGTTGGCCGCTGCGAAAACATCGCAGGCGCAAAGTTTTGTCTTTCGCCATCCACGTCGACGGTGACGGAAAGCCTGTCCTTGCTAAGAAGCGTCGAGAACAGGCGATAGACCTTCTGGGCCTTTTGTCTGCCGCTGAAACCGGTGGTCCCCGGCGTGCCCGACGTGCCGAACGGGGCAATCTCGCGGCCAAAGATATTGACGGCCGCTTCGTCCTTGTGACGTACCGCGATCCGCAGCACGATTTCGCGGGTTTTCTGAATGGCCGCCTGCGCGGTCGCACCGTAGAGCGAACGCTCGCTTCCAAGCAGATCGATGTGTGTTTCTTCGTAGTCGCCAAGGTTGCGTTCGCGAAAGATCTGCCGCGTGCGCTCCAGCAAGGCGTGACCGATGTGCTCGGCGCGCTCGACGGCATCGCGCCCGACGATCGTCAGAGTAGCCGATGCGCGGTATCCGTCCTCGTAGGTGATGCTGGTCTTGTAGCAGTCGCCCGGCGCGGTTCCTTTCGCGCCTGATACGCTCACCTGATTGGGGCCGACCTGGCGAAGACGGACGTCGCGGATATCGCATGTTACGTCCGGAAGCAGGTAGTTGCCGGGATCCTGTACCTCGTAGAGCATTTGCTCGGCCACGATCAAGGGCGTCACGAGGCCGCCCGTGCCTTCAGGCTTGGTGAGGACGAAGCTTCCGTCCGGTGACACGTCGGCGATCGGATAGCCGACGTCCTCGCGCCCGGGGATCAGCCGCCAGTCGGTGTATAGGCCGCCGGTGGTTTGCGTTCCGCACTCGAGGATGTGACCAACGACCGAGCCGGCCGCGAGCTGGTCGAAGTCGTGCTCTTTCCAGTTAAATTCATGAATCAGCACGCCCAGCGCCAGAGCGCTGTCGACGCAACGGCCGGTGATGACGACGTCCGCGCCTCGCGCCAGCGCGGCGGCGATCGGGAAGGCGCCAAGATAAGCGTTTGCGCTCGTGATCTGATCGGGGAGGGGCAGCCCCGTATACATCTCGTTGGCGCCCTTCAGCAGTTCGGGTTGGCAGATGAGATCGTCACCCTCGACGACGCCGATCTTCAGCTCAATTCCTTTCTCCATTGCGAGGTGCCGGACCGCGGCGGCGCAGGCCTGCGCGTTCATGCCGCCGGCATTGGCTACGACGCGGATGCCCTTCCGCTTGATCTCCATCATGAGCGGAGCCATGACATCCACGACAAAGTCGGTAGCGTATCCTGCCTTGTCGTTGCGTTGGCGTTGCTTGGCCATGATCGAGAGCGTGAGCTCGGCGAGATAGTCGAGCACCAGATAGTCGATCGCTCCGTGCTTGATCAGCTGCTCCGGACCGCGGGCGCTGTCGCCCCAGAAACCGCCTCCGCCGCCAATGCGAACTCTCTCCTTCATGCGATCTCTCCCGTCTGCTTCCTTGCTTATCGGTCTTTCCACTGTGGGGGGCGTCGTTCGTTGAACGCGCGCAGACCTTCCTTGGCGTCCTCCGTCATGATCATCGACGTCAGGGCGGTCTCGGTGAAGGACATCATCTGCTGGAAGGACATGCCGGCGATCGCTCGCAGCGCATACTTGCCTCTGCGGATAGCCGCCGGTGAGTTGCCGACGATCGTATTGGTGAGACTGTCGACGGCCTCGTCCAGCTTGTCGGCCGGTGCGACGGCATTGAGGGTGCCGAGCTCCAGCATGCGGATCGCAGACAGCGGCTTGGCCGTGTAACACAGCTCCTGCAGCACCCTCGCAGGCAGGATGTCCCTCAGGACAGCTAGCACCTGCATCGGAAAAATCCCGATCTTCGCCTCCGGCAAGCCGAACGAGGCGGTGTCGGCTGCGACCGCGAGGTCGCATATTCCGAAGATGCCCATGCCGCCCGCAAAGCAATAGCCATTGACGCGAGCGATCAGAGGCAGATCGCAGTTGACCGCCGCCCGAAGGAGATTCGCGAACGGCGTGCTCAGTTGCGAATAGTCGGGGACAAACGGCGTGTCGCCGGGCGTAAGATCGGCGCCGGCGCAAAACGAACGATCGCCGGCACCGGTGATGACGATCGCACGTGTCGTGCCATCCTTCGGCGCCGCGACGAGGGCATCCGTCATCAGGTGGAAGACGCGGTCCGTCAGGGCGTTGCGACGCTGCGGGCGATTGATGGTGATGCGAAGGATCGGCCCTCGCCGGCTGAAGAGAACGTCGTCATCTGCTGTCATGCAACACCTGAGACCTGCATTTGGAGGGGGTTGAGCACCGAACTAGTATGATTTCGGCAGGCCAAGCTGCTTCTCGGCGATGAAGCAGAGGATCAGTTCGCGCGTGACCGGTCCGATGCGCGGCAGCATCGATTCCCGGAAGTAGCGTTCGACGTTGTATTCCTTGGCGTAGCCGAAGCCGCCGTGGGTCCGAACGGCCCGGTCGCACGCACGGAATGATGCCTCGGCGGCCAGATATTTGGCGGCATTGGCGTATGCTCCGCACGGCTGGCCGGTGTCGTAAAGACGAGCGGCGTGCCAGACCATCAGGTCGGCCGCTTCGAGTTCCATCCAGCTCTCCGCCAGCGGATGCTGAATAGCCTGGTTCTTTCCGATCGGGCGGCCGAAGACGTGGCGCTCGTTGGCGTAGGCAGCGGCCTTCTCGAGGGCGCGGCGTCCGATGCCGACGCAGGCGGCGGCGATCAGGATACGTTCGGGATTCAGGCCATCGAGAAGAATCCTGAATCCCTCGCCCTCGCGGCCGACGCGGTCCTCGACCGGGATAGACAGATCTTCGATGAAGATCGAGTTCGAGTCGACGGCGGCGCGCCCCATCTTGTCGATCTCGGTGACCTTGATGCGGCTGCGATCGAAATCGGTGTAGAACAACGTCATTCCGTCGGTGGGGCGCTTGCTGTTCTCATACGAGGTGGTTCGCGTCAGCAGCAGGATCTTGCTCGCGGTCTGTGCGGTTGTCGTCCAGACTTTCTGTCCGTTGACGATGTAACGTCCGTCTTTCAGGACTGCGCGTGTCTTGATGTGTGTCGTATCGAGACCGGCGTCCGGCTCGGTGACGCCGAAAGCGCAGCGATGCTCTCCGTTGATGAGCGGGGGCAACATGCGGCGCTTCTGCTCGTCGGTGCCGTGAACGACGATGGGATGAGGCCCGAAGATATTGATCTGGACGGCGGACGCTGCCGCTTGTGTGCCGGCCGAGCCTGCCACCGTCTGGATGAAGAGCGCCGCCTCGGTGATCCCGAGGCCGGCGCCGCCGTACTCCTGCGGCATCGCGATGCCAAGCCAGCCGCCCTTGGCGATCTCCGCACGAAACTCCTCCGGAAACGTGTGCGTCCGATCAAGCTCGCGCCAATACTTGTCGTCGTAGCGATTGCAGATCTCCTCGACGGCGTTCTTGATCTGTTGCCGCTCCGGCGTCATCTCCAGGCCGCTCATTCTGTACCTCGTTCAGCATTCCCGGTTCGCGTCGCAAGAGCAGGGGCCGCGGGACGCATTGACCGATCTAGGATGGTTGGACTATTAATAGAACAACTCAGCCTTCGCAACAGGCGCCTGGAGCGTTTCTTGCGGTGGCACACAGAGAATCGCCGGGACAATGCGGCGGCAGCTTCAAAAAGCGACAAAGAGGTGGGGAATGCTCGATCGTCGAATGTTTTGTACGGGCCTTTTGGCTGCTCCGGCCGTGCTGTCATCCGCGCGATCTGCGGGCGCGGAGACCTATCCGTCGCGCCTCGTCACGATTGTCCTGCCCTATCCGGCGGGTGGCGGAACGGATTCTCTCGCGCGCATGTTTGCAGAGGCGCTGGGAAACGGCATCGGGCAGAAGGTCATTGTCGATAACAGAGGCGGCGCTGCCGGAATGATCGGCGGTACGGTGGTCGCGAAGGCGCGGCCGGACGGGTACACGTTGCTCTATACGCTAGGCAACCTCATGATCAATTCATACTACCTTTTCAAGGAACGTCCTTTTCACCCGATCGAGTCGTTCGTGCCGATCACGCAGACCTGCCTCCTGCAGGCCGCGATCGTCACGCGTGCCGACCACCCTGCAAACAACTTGCAGGACTTCATCGATCTCGCGCGTAAGTCGCCGGGACAGCTCAGCTTCGCCTACTATGGCGAATTGGGAATGCTTACGCTCGCGAAGGAGGCCAACTTGGATCTGCTGCGCGTGCCCTACAAGGGCGGCCTGCAGGGCATGCTCGACGTGTCGCAGGGGCGCGTCGATGTCATCGTCAGTTCGGTCGCGCAGTCGCTGGCCTTCATACAGGACCGCCGGCTGAAGGCGCTGGCGATCACGGGCGATGACCGGGTTGAGGCATTGCCCGGGGTCAAGACGGTGAAGGAGACCCTGCCGAACTATCAGGCGCTCGACTATCATGCGTTGTTTGCGCCTGCCGGGACGCCCCAGCCCGTGGTCGATTTTCTGTACGAGAAGTCGGTGTCCGTGCTGACCGAACCCACACTTCGGCAGAAGTTTCTCGGTCTGGGTGGCGTCGTCAACCCGCCGGTGCAGCGGGATTTTCGGGAGTTCATGCAGAAGGACTTCGAACGCATCGGCAAGGTGATCCAGAGCTCCGGCATCGCACCCGAATAGAGCCGGGCGATGCAGCGTCGTGCAGCGCGCTATGACATGAGGATTTGTCGGGCTGGGATGCAGCAATCCTGACTTGATCCTGTCGGCCGCGACTTGAAGGATCGGCTTTCCGCGGCATTCGCTTCGCGCCGGAGCGATGCAGCGTTGCCGGATGGAGTTGATCGACATGCGAATGACTGCCGCGGTCATGTACGAACAAGGCCTTCCCAAACCCTATTCCGAAACAAAACCGTTCAGGATCGAGGAGGTCGAACTCGACGGTCCAGGTGAGGACGAAGTTCTTGTCGAGGTGCAAGCCGCGGGTCTCTGCCATTCCGATCTGTCGCAGGTGGCTGGATTAAGAAGGCGCAAGCTTCCGGTGGTCGGCGGGCATGAGGGCGCCGGCATCGTCCGCGACGTCGGCCGCAATGTCGGCGATCTCCGGCCGGGCGATCACGTCGTCATGACCGTGGTTTCGGGGTGCGGCAAATGCCGCCCCTGCTTTGAAAGCCGGCCCGTCCTCTGTGAGGGCGTGACAGCGCCGAGAACGCAGGGGCTTCTATCGAACGGGGCCCGTCGTCTCAGCCGCAGCGGACAGCCGGTGTTTCATTACAGCGGCGTGTCGGCATTTGCCCAGTATGCGGTGACGGTGCCGAATTCGCTGATCAAGATCGATTCGAGCGTACCGCTCGACGTTGCCGCCATGTTCGGATGCGCCGTCGTCACCGGCGCCGGAAGCGTATTCAACTCCGCCAAGGTCAGGCCCGGGCAGGCCGTTGCGGTGATCGGCCTCGGCGGCGTCGGGCTCAACGCCGTCATGGCCGCGAAGGTTTCCGGGGCGTCGCCCATCGTCGGCATCGATATCAACGAGGGAAAGCTTGCGCTTGCCCACAAGCTGGGAGCGACGCACATGGTTCCGGCGCAGGATCCTCATCTGGTCGAAGCCGTGCTCGATCTGACGAAAGGCGGAGTCGATTTCACCTTCGAGGTGTCGGGCGCGAAGTCCGCGATGGCGACGGCCAACGCGATCACTCGCAAAGGTGGAGAGGTGATCTGTGTGGGTCTCGGGGCATCGAATGAGATGTACCAGTATGCACACGCCGCGCTCGTGACGGAGGAGAAGGTGTTCCGGGGGTCCTTCATGGGAAGCTGTGTGCCAGGCCGTGATATTCCGCGCTACCTTGCTCTCTATCAGAGGGGGCAGATGCCGGTGAACGAACTCAAGAGCGACGTGATCGCCTTCGACAAACTCAACCTCAGTCTCGATCTGCTCGATCGTGGGGAGGTCGTCCGACAGATTCTGTTGCCAAACGGCTAGCGCTGGTTGCCCACTGGAACGGTAAAGTAGATGCGCCGCTCCTGATCTCGCGACAAGCCCAGGCTACCGAGATCGCGGCTTGCTGCGATTCGCATCGGAATCGTTCGTCTGCTGATCGGCCTCGACGTAACGTTTCCGGTCAAGATCATAGCGGGCCATCTTGTCGGCCAGCGTGCGACGCGGCACGCCGAGCTTCTCCATAGCCAGGTTGATCCGTCCGCCGGATTCGGCCAGGCACTCCTCTATTGTCGCTTTCTCGAAGGCCTCCACCCGTTCCGCAAGTGTGCGCCCCGGGACGGGCTCCGATGCAGGCGCCGCCCCACGCTCGAGTCCGAGCACATGGCGTTCGGCGACGTTCCGCAGCTCGCGGATATTTCCGGGCCAGTCACGCCGGAGGAGCTTGTCCGACTGCGCAACGGTGAGCGGCCGGAATTCGCGCTGGTAAGTCTTGGCAGCAGCACTGGCGAAGTAGTCGAACAGCAAAAGAATATCGTCGCCTCGTTCGCGCAGCGGTGGGATGTGTAATTCGGCGACGCATAGGCGGAAATAGAGGTCGGAGCGGAATGCGTTACGACCCTGTGCCTCGTTCAAATCGATCTTGCTCGCCGCGACTGCGCGGAAGTCGACCTTGATGCTGCGGTTCGAGCCAAGCCGTTCGAGCTGCCGCTCTTGCAGCACGCGCAGCAGCTTGCCCTGCATGGCCAGGGGCATGCTGTCGATCTCGTCCAGAAACAGCGTCCCGTCATGGGCATGCTCGATCCGGCCCGGCCGCGCCCTGAGAGCCCCGGTGAACGCCCCCGCATCATGGCCGAAGAACTCGCTCTCGGCCATGGTTTCCGGAACCGCCGCGCAATTGACCGCGACATAGTTGCCCTTCGCGCGCCGCCCAAGATCGTGCAGGCAGCGCGCCACCAGATCTTTGCCTGCCCCGGTTTCGCCGTAGATGACGACGCTCACGTCCGTTCCGGCGAGCTCGCCCACCTGCTCGCGTAGCGACTCCGCAGCGCGCGATACGCCAACAATCCGCGAGGCAAGCGTGGGCGCGACCACCGACCGGCGCAGCCTGCGGTTCTCCAGCACGAGGCGGCGCTTTTCCATGGAACGGCGGACGATTTCGAGCAGTCGCTCGGGCTCGTACGGCTTCTCGATAAAATCATAGGCGCCAAGCCGCATCGCTTCGACTGCGATCGGAATATCGCCGTGCCCGGTGATCATGATCACCGGTAAGTCGGGATCAACCTCCTGCGCGCGGCGCAGCAATCCCATCCCGTCCATGCCTTCCATCTTGAGGTCGGTCACAACCACGCCGTCGAAATCAGCGGTCAGCGCACCGAGCGCGGTCGCAGCCGACGCATGCGAATCAACCTCGATCCCCGCGAGATTGAGCCACTGGCCAATCGCCTGACGCATGGCGATCTCATCATCGATGAGCAGGACGCGATCGCGGTCAGGCATGGAGTAGCGCGTTTTCGGGGTGGTACCTCGGCAGCTCGATGATCATTTCCGTGCCGCCCTCCTCGCGGTTTCTCGCGCGGATCTCGCCGTCGAAATCACGCACGATCCCGTAGGAGATCGACAGCCCGAGACCGAGCCCTTTGCCGATCGCCTTGGTGGTGAAGAACGGATCGAAAATCTGGTCGAGGTGCTCGCGTGGAATGCCGCCGCCATTGTCTGCGATCTTGATGCTGACGACATTGTTCGTGGCGCTGACGCAGAGGTTGATCACGGGCTTTGCGACACCCGCAACCGCGTGCGTTGCATTCTGCAAGAGGTTGACGATGACCTGCTCCAGTTGCACGGTGTGGCCCCTGATGAACAGACCGTGCGGGACCGATGTTTCGATCGTCGTGCGGGACAGTCCGATCTGGCTCTCGATCAGCAGCATTGCCCCGCGCACGGCGCGTTCCACATCGAGCGTCTCGGCCCGGCCAGGCTCGCTCTTGCGGGCAAAGGTCTTCAGGTGTGACGTGATGTTTGCCATCCGTTCTGCAAGTCCGTTGATCAGGTCGAGGTTGCCCGCGACGCGCGAGGTGTCGCCACGGGAGGAATAGACCTTTGTGCTTGCGACGAAGGTACGGATTGCGGCCAGTGGCTGGTTGATCTCGTGTGCGATCGCTGCCGACATCTGTCCAAGTGCCGCGAGCTTGCCGGCTTGCACGAGCGAATTTTGGGTGTCACGGAGCCGCGCCTCGGTTCTCCGTCGCTCCTCGACTTCCGAGCGCAACGCCACGTTGGCTTCGCGCAGTTCACGCGTCCGCTCGGCGACGATTGACGATAGTTCCGCGCTGGCCTTGCGCGCGGCCACCAGCGCCGCGTGCCGCTGCCGCAGGTAGAGCAATGCCGATACGACGATGACGGAAATCGCCGCGCCGATGATAGCGCCGTCGCGCTCGTCGGATTCGATCGTAGCGAGATCAGACAGGCGGTGAATCGTCCACCCGTAATCCTCCAACGGCATTGCCTGATACAGATACGAGTGCTCGCCTTGCGGCGTCCGAACCCGAACGACCTGGCCATCGCCGCGCGACTCGACCCGCTCAAAATCGATCGGCTTCTTGTACCGATTGGGATAGGCGCTACGCTCGGTTCCTTCGGGCCGATGGTGAGCGGCCGCATCGAGCTGGCGGTACTTGAACGACGGATCGCTCGACAGAAAGACGGTCCCGCTTGCGTCGGTGATCAGCACCCGCTCGCCGGCTCTTACCCAGCCCGCCTCGATGCCGTCGAACTCGATGCGAACCACGGCTACCCCGAGCACGGGCGCACTGCCGACTGAGCGGGCGATGTAGTAGCTGGCGCGGTTCGACGCCTGATCAATGCCAAGAAAGGTGCCGCGGCCGGTTTCCATGGCGCTTCTAAGATACGGACGGCCGCTCAGATCGCGCCCGGCACGGGTATCCAGGCCCGCCGGATCATCTCCGGCGAAGATCTCTCCTGATGGCGAGATCACGTAGAGTGCACGCGTGTCGGCCTCGCGGCTCACCCGTGCAAGTTTGTCGTTGAGCTTGTCGCGCAGTGCGGTGTCTAGCGGCGCGGCAAGAGCACGCTGCACATCGGGGTCGAACGAAAGCACGGATGGCAGGTGGTCTTGCCGACTGATTTCCGCCCGCACGACATTTGCGACGACCTGGATCCGCGGTTCGTTGATGGCCTGCAAGGCACGCAGGCCGCTTTCGCGCCAGAGCCGCTGGGCCGAAAAGGAACCCGCAAGAACCAGGAGCAGCGCGAGCAGGACGAAGGCAGCTGTCTGTCGCTTCTGCATAAAAGATTGGAACGATACGGACATGCCCAGCCAGGAAACCCAGGAAAATGCATCAAATGCTACACGGCGGAGAGCACTATCGTCCAGATGCTGCTCGGGGAAGGCGAGCGATCGTGCTGTCCTCTCACGCCGTCGTGGAACCTCCCCCGGGGATAAACTGACGCCGGTCAACGACATCCGCAGTTGCCCGGCGCCAGCGATGTTATTCCTTCAGCGCTTCCTCTCTCGTCGCTCTGATCTGTGGCAGCGTGATCAGGACGATTGCGATCGCTGCGACCGCCAGCAAGGTTGCCGAGAGCGGCGAAGTGAAGAACACTGTTGCATCGCCGCGCGAGAGCAGCATGGCGCGGCGGAAATTCTCTTCGATCTGCGGTCCAAGCACCAGACCGAGCAGCATCGGCGCCGGTGGTAACTGCAGCTTGATGAGCAGATAGCCGAAGATGCAGAACAGCGCAGCTTCGTAGACCTCGAACGTGTCGTTCTTCAGCGAGTAGACGCCGATACAGCAGAACACCATGATCGCCGGGTAGAGGTACCGATAAGGGATGGTCAGCAGCTTCACCCAAAGCCCGACCAGCGGCAGGTTCAGGACCACCAGCATGAGATTGCCGATCCACATCGACACGATCAGGCCCCAGAACAGTTCGGGGTTCTTGGTCATCACCTGCGGTCCTGGCTGGATGTTGTGAATGGTCATCGCACCGACCATCAGCGCCATCACAACGTTGGAAGGCAGACCCAGCGTCAGTAGCGGAATGAATGATGTCTGCGCGCCGGCATTGTTGGCAGATTCGGGGCCTGCCACGCCTTCAATAGCGCCCTTGCCGAACTCCTCCGGACGTTTCGAGAGCTTCTTCTCCACCGTGTAGGATGCGAAGGAAGAAAGCACCGCGCCGCCGCCGGGCAGAATGCCGAGAACGGATCCGATCAGCGTTCCTCGAACGATCGCCGGCGACATCCGCTTGAAGTCGTCGCGCGTCGGAAACATGCTGGTGATCTTTCCGTTCATCACCGTACGCGCTTCCTGCGGCTCGAGGTTCTTCACGATCTCGGCGAAACCGAAGATGCCCATCGCCAGCGGCACGAAGTCGAGGCCATCGAACAACTGCGGAAGATCGAAGGCAAAGCGTTGCGTGCCGGTGTTGACGTCGGTTCCGGTGAGGCTCAGCAGGGTGCCGAACAGGATCATAGCCACGCCTTCGATGAACGGCCCGTTCGACAGCACCGTCGCTAGCAGCAGGCCGAGGATCATCAGCGAGAAGTATTCCTTGGGTCCGAACTGCAACGCGACCGACGCGAGCGGAGTGGCAAGTGCGGCAATCGCAAGCGTCGCCACGCACCCGGCGAAGAACGAACCGATAGCGGCGGTCGACAGCGCGACGCCCGCGCGGCCCTTCCGGGCCATCTGGTAACCATCGATCGTGGTGACGACCGAGGAAGATTCGCCGGGCAGGTTCACAACGATGGCGGTTGTCGATCCGCCATACTGTGCCCCGTAGTAGATGCCCGCCAACATGATCAGCGCCGCATCCGGCGACAGCGCGTAGGTGATCGGCAGGAGCATGGCGATGGTCGTCAACGGACCGAGGCCAGGCAGTACGCCGATCAGGGTGCCGAGCAGGCAACCGACGAAGGCGTAGGCGAGGTTGGACAGCTTCAGTGCTGTTCCGAACCCGATGGCGAGATGTGTGAAGAGGTCCATTTGCAACGACTCTCGCCTATCGAAACCAGACTGGCCAGACGGGGAACTGCAGGTTGATCCCGTAGACAAAGACGCCCAGGCAGAAGATCACCAGCACGATGGTGTTGATGATCGCGCCGCGCCAGCCGAACTCCGGACTTGCGAGGCTTGAAACGATGATCAGCAACACAAGCGCGCAAACGAGCCCGAGCGGATCAAGTGCAACTCCGAACAGGACCACCGAACCCGCAATCCAGAACAGTCCCTTGAAATCCCACGGCTCCAGCTTCTCGATTGTCGCTCTCGGCGACACCGCGGAGATGATGATGCCGACGCTGACCAGCGCCAGCAGGATGCTGACCGTCTTCGGAAAGAAACCTGGCCCCATCCTTCCCGCCGTGCCCGTCACGTAGTTGAACGAGGTGAAGAAGTAGAAGGAGGCGGCTGCAAGAAAGAGCACGCCCGCCCCAAAAGCGCGCTGGTTACGGATCACCACTGATGCAACTCCCTCATCTTGGAACTTTTGATTGACCGCGTTGCGTTCATCGAAGCCTGCGCGGTATCGATCGTCATCGACAACGATCGCGTCGCGTCGGCTGAGCAATCGTCGTGCCAGTCGCGCGATATGCTGCGTGGCCGGGAAACAGCCCTGCAATCAGTCAACTAGGCGGGGTGCCGGATTGCGGGCGCGCAAGGAGCGGCGGAAACATGCCAATCAAGCCACGACAACACGCGGATATCCGCTAGTAGGCCCTGCAGGTGCTGCGTGCGCGCACGGCAACCTACTGCGTTGCCTGCCGCCAGGCAGTCGCCGCCAAGAGGTTCGCGATTCCTACTACGCGTTCAGTGCGCTTTCACTCGCTTGGCTACGAGGCGAAAGCAGGGGCCCATACGATCGGTGGCAGTTAAAGCCACCGGCGCTCGTTGACTTGCAAGCGGCACGACGTATGGGTCCGGCTCTGCGCCGAAGCGCTGCCCCTTCGTGCCGCCTGTTGGCTTGGCCGGGACCATATGATCGAAGCTAATCTCATCTCAATGGATACAGGATAGCCACCACCGCCGATGTGGCTCTTCAGCTGTGAACTGACACTTACGCAGAGAAGCGGAAGCATTATCGTAGGTGCGGTGTGGGAAAGATGGTAGCGGTCCCCCGCTACCAACGATTTCTCGCTTTCATTCGACTTGGACAAGTTTCTCAGCTAGGCAGCGCGTCGAGCCGGCCTGCTATTTGCCACAGCCAGCCACCTGACACGTGCGGGATCCTGGATCACCGCGACGGTGATCGCCCAAAAACGGTGTGATTATTCGCGAGCGAATTGGTGACGAAAGCCTTCGGCTTCCAAGGCGCAGCCGAATGCCACTAATGTTGCTTCCGCTCCAGGTCTCGCGACAACCTGGAGCCCGAAGGGGAGACGATGGCTCCCTTGCGGAGCTGGAATCGACAGTACAGGGAAACCGACGAGCGACACGATGAAGGTTATCGCTAGATAGTCGATGATTGTGGGCAGCTCCGTCCCGTCGATCGAAAGGATGTCGGACATCT
Source organism: Bradyrhizobium sp. LHD-71 (assembly GCF_031157255.1). Taxonomy (GTDB): domain Bacteria; phylum Pseudomonadota; class Alphaproteobacteria; order Rhizobiales; family Xanthobacteraceae; genus P52-10. The sequence goes on from NZ_JAVIFX010000008.1 coordinate 140,225, forward strand.
CGTTCGGCCAGGGAAGCACTGACGCGGCGGGCGCGATCAACAGATCATGGTCTGCAAAGAAAGCCCTGAAGTTGCGATAAAGGCGACCGCGAATTTCTTCAGCGTTCAGATAGTCCTGTGCGGAAATGCGATCGCCTTGCGCGACATTCCACGCCGCCGTTGGCGTAAGGCGGTGGTCGGAAGTGTTTACCGCAGCCCGGTAGGAATGACACACATGCGCAGCCCGTAGCGTCTTAAATGCGGCGATCGCCCCACTGCAATCAGGTGAAGCGACAACAGCCTTCTCCCCACAGCTCCCGAGGAACTCGAGTGCTTCCTGAAAGCGCTCGCGTACGTCCGCAGAGACCGGTGCGATGCCGAAGTCATGAGTTGCCGCAATTCGCAGCCGTCCCACAGCTTGTGGCGCGTCCGAAACGGTGGACGTCGGGTCATCCGGGTGCGAGCCGGTCATCGCCGTCAACATCAAGGCGCAATCGTCGACGGTTCGCGCCATGGCGCCATGGGTTGCGAGTGTGTCCCAGGCGAGCTTCCGACCCGGAGATGGGATGCGTCCCGGCGTCGGTCGAATGGCGACGGCGCCGCAGAAGCTCGCTGGCGTGCGCACCGATCCGCCGAAATCGGTGCCATGTGCGAGCGGCACCATGCCGCTCGCGACCGCGACAGCCGAACCGCCCGAAGAGCCGCCCGACGTCAGCGTTCGGTCGAACAGATTGCGGGTCGGGCCGCAAAGCCGGTTCTGGCAGACGGCTCCGAAGCCGAACTCCGGCGTATTTGTCTTGCCGACGATGATCGCACCGGCCGCCTTCAGGCGGGCGACCACGAGATCGTCGGTCTGTGGAACATGTTCGGCGTAAAGGAGTGAGCCATACGTTGTGCGCAAGGACGCAGTGTCCACAAGGTCCTTCACGCCGATGGGCAGGCCGTGAAGCAGGCCTCTTGCATCTGCCGGAATTGCGTCGAGGCGCTCCGCCTCCCGATGTGCCGCGTCTGCATCGATCGTGATGAAGGCCGAAAGATCGGGGTCTAGTTTTTCGATCCGATCGAGATGCGCGTCGAGGACAGCTTGTGCACTCAGGCGGCCAGACCTGAGTCCGCTCACAAGTTCAGTGGCCGTCTTGAGCGGCAGGGTAGCGTCAGCCATTGCATTCGCCTATGCGTTCGCCGAATTCACTGAGCGGACGCCGATTTCCTTGAAGATCGTCGTGAGGTCGTCGTCATCGCGCGTGTCGCCGTCGGGTTTGATACGCTCCTCGATTTCCTCGAGGTGATGTGCCATGGCGTGAATTGCCGCCGTCTTGTTCCGCGCGAGGACAAGGCTGCCGATGTCCGGGTGAGCGTCGGGCGAGCAATCCGGCGATCCCGGCCGCTCGAAAGTTGCGATCGCCAGCGACGTTCGAAGCATCAGCTCGCGCGTCATGTCGAGCAGAACGCGATTGCCCGCCAGCTTGGCGATCAGGATGTGAAAGTCCGCCGTCAGCGACAGGGATGCCCAGCGATCGTTGCGGTCGTGACCGGCCTCGCGCGCCATATGGGCCTTCAGCTCCGCCCGGCCGTTCTTGTCCAGCAGGTCGATCGCGGCACTCACCGTGGCCGCCTCGATCACGCGTCGTGCTGCAAACATCTCACGCGCTTCGTCCCAAGTCGGCCGATACACAAAGGCCCCGCGGTTGAGGAACTGCATAACGATCTTGCGCGAGGCAAGATGCGCGAGCGCCTGCCGGATATGAATGCGCGTGGTGCCGAGCGCCTTGGCGAGGCGATCTTCGCCGAGTTTTGTGCCAGGCTTCAGCCGCTTTTGACTGATGGCCGTAAGGATGCCCTGGACGACCGGATCGTCGTCCATATTGCGCGGATCGAGAAGCGGCGACGACGGTCCTGCGCGCTTCCGCTTGCGCTTCACTGTATGAGTTCGCTTCATGCCTTCGATCTTGCGAATCCGTCGCCGATATTGACACCGATCGGCGCGAAGTTCCTGCTCCAAATTCGCGCAGCTAGTGACAACAATTTAGCCACTCCATTGGCGCCAATAATTGGCGCCAATGTCTGCCGACAGCAAAATCAAGGAGATGGCCGGCTCGTCGCGTTGGCATGGCGATTGCACCTGGCTCTTCCGAGAGGGTGTGATGGCAAGTGTGTTGCTGAGTGGTGTGACAGTTATGCGGGACGGGACCTCGCCGGTTACGTCCGAGCGGCATGATGTCCTGATCGACGGCGATCGCATCAAGGCCATCGAGCCAGCGGGCACCATCGGGCAGGCCGACGAGCGCATCGCAGGCGGCGATCTGATTGCGACGGCCGGTCTCATCAACGGTCATCTTCATTCCTGGGACCACTTCATCAAGGGGCGGGTCGAGAACCTGCCCATGGAAGTGATGATGGCGCATCTGCGGCCGGTCGTGCCATTGCCGGTGACCGCCGACGAGATCTACCTGCGGACAATGATGACGGCTATCGAGTCGTTGCGGACCGGTGCGACGACCATCGTCGACGACATGAGCCTAGGTCAGACCTTCGACCGCAGCCATGTTGAAGCTGCGCTTCAGGCATACGAGGACTCGGGCCTGCGCGTCTATCTCGGCTTCTCGATGATCGACAAGCCTGTGGTTGATAGCTGGCCGTTCGTCGAGGAAAGCTTCGCGCCGGATACCCTGCAATGGTTGCGCGGCCTGCCGCGGCCGCGAGGCGGCGCGCTGCTCGAACTTGTGCGCGATCTCGCGAAAACACACCACCCGCGCTCGGCGCGTGTCGGTGTCATCGTGGCGCCGTCCGCACCGCAGCGCTGTACGGATGATTTCCTTCGCGCATGTCGCGCGCTTGCCGACGAACTCGATCTGCCGGTCATCGTGCATGTCCTCGAAACGCGAATGCAGGCGGTCACCGCCGAGCTTTTCTGGGGCAAGAGCATGGTCGAGCATCTCGACGCGCTCGGCTTCCTGAAATCGGCCACGGCTTTGGTACATGGCGTTTGGCTTTCGCCGCGCGACCGAGAGCTGATCGCGAAATCCGGCGCGAGCGTTCAGTACAATCCGTGGAGCAACGCGTCGATAGGCTCGGGCGCGGCGGATTTTCGCGCGCTGCGTGATGCCGGTATCAATGTCAGCATGGGATCGGACGGCTGCGGCGTCACGTTCACATGCTCTATGCTGTTGACCTTGAAATTCGGAGCCGGGATCGGCCGCATACGAACGACGGATCACCGCGCATGGCCGACCGCGGCCGAGATCTGGGACGCCGCGACTATCGGAGGCGCACGGGCGCTCGGGCGCGAGCACGAAATCGGCCGTCTTGCTCCGGGATACAAGGCCGATCTGGTTCTCTACCGGAAATCGAGCATGCCGATGGTTCCCTTGAATGTGCCAGTCCGCCAACTTGTTCACGGCGAAGCCGGAGCGGGGATCGATGCGGTTGTTGTTGACGGGCGAGTGGTCATGCGCGATGGGCGCCTGACCACGGTCAATGAAGCCAGTCTCATCGCAAAATTCAAAGCGGCACACGAAAACCTTCTGGATCGCATCTGCGCCTCCGAGGCGTCGTCGCAGCCTCTGCTCGAGGGGCTTGAACGCATCTACGAGCGCTGCCTGTCGCTGCCGATCAGCTCGGACGTCACGCGCGGTGTCGTCGGCGATTACGTTACGACGGGCTGCTGCTCATGAGCAACACACGCGGTCATGCGCTCGCGCTCGAAGGTGTCGGGCATGCCTTCGGTTCAACGATCGCGCTGGAGGACGTCAGCCTCTCGATTGCGGCGGCAGAGCTGATCGCGTTGCTCGGGCCATCGGGGTGCGGCAAGACCACCATGCTGCAGATCATTGCGGGCTTCCTGCGACCCACGAAGGGTGAGGTGCTGTTCGATGGCAACCGGGTAGAGCGCATTCCGGCTAACCGACGTCGAATTGGCATGGTGTTTCAGAACTATGCCTTGTTTCCGCATCTGAGCGTGTTCGAGAACGTCGCCTATGGCCTGCGTGCGCGCAAGACGTCGAGCGCGATCGTCAAGACACGCGTCGCCGAGATGCTCGATCTCGTCCAAATGGGGGGCTTCGCTTCGCGGTTGCCGGGACAGTTATCCGGCGGACAACAGCAGCGTGTTGCCCTTGCACGCGCGCTGGCTATTGAGCCAGGGCTCGTCCTGCTCGACGAGCCGTTCTCGGCGCTCGACAAGAATCTGCGGCTCGATATGCAGATCGAAATCAAGAGTCTCTTGAAAGGCTATGGCGTCACCTCGATCATGGTCACGCACGATCAGGAAGAGGCCCTGTCGATGGCGGACCGGATCGTCGTTCTCAACAAGGGGCGCATCGAGCAGATCGACGCGCCCGATGCACTTTACGACCGACCGGCAAGCCTGTTCGTCAACAGCTTCATCGGACACGCCAATTTCTTGCGGGGATCTGTAACGGCGGACGACTGCGTGCGGCTCGCCGCAGGGCCGGAAATCCGCCTGGCGAAGTCCACACAGCATTGTCGTGGCAGCGCCGTGGTGCTCTCAGTTCGGCCGGAGAATATCTCCCTTGTCGATTCCAATAAGCCGGGTGCGATCCCGATAACCGTTCGCGCGACGATGCCGCTCGGATCCGTCAACGTCGTTGAGGGCGTCACGCCTACAGGTGAGGCCGTCAAGATTAATCAGGCTCGGTTGTCGTCCATCGCCCATGCCCGGGTCGGATCCGGCGCATGGGTCGCCATCAACGACATGACCGCCGTTGGCGTGTTCAGCGCGCCTGCGGAGACCTTTTCTGTGAATGGAGCAAAGGAGTTCTGATATGAACCTCTCTCGACGCGCGTTTCTCGGCAACTCGGCCGCTTTGGCTGCCGGCATCGGCTTCTCCGACATGTCCCACGCGGCAACTCAGATCGTCGCGACCACATATCCGGGCAGCTTTGATGAAGCCTTCAAGGGCGTCGTCGGTCCAGCTTTCGCGAAGTCAAGTGGCGGAAGCGTCAGCTTCACGCCGTTGCTTGGCGTTGATCAGATCGGAAAAATCCAGGCTTCGCGCAACGCACCGCCCTTCGATGTCGTGCTGTTCGATGAGGGTCCTCTGGTCCCGGCGATCGAGAGCGGCGTCCTCGAGAAGTTTCCTGCCGAGAAGTCCAAGGGTTTTGCCGACATCCCGCAAGCTTTCCGTCACCCTGACGGCTATGCACCGGTCATCACCGTCCAGCTCATCGGGATCGCCTACAATCCCAAGAAGGTCAAAACGCCGCCGACGTCCTGGGAAGACTTGTGGAAGCCCGAGTACAAGGGGCGTGTCGGCATCACGGGTCTCGGCTCCAGCCTCGGAACTGCGTTCATGGTCGAAATCGCCAAAATGAATGGCGGTTCGGAGACGAACATCGAGCCGGCATTCGAGGCGATGAAGAAGTTGCTGCCAAACGTCGGTGCGATTGCGGCCTCGCCTGGTGCGCTGGCCGCCCTGTTTCAGCAGGGCGAGATCGACATCGCATTCAACTACTGGAACAACGTGGCACTGCTCGCCGCGAAGGGCGTTGATATCGCGTTTGCCAGTCCAAAGACCGGCGCCGTTGCCGTTCGTTCCAGCGCACAGATCGTCAAGAACAATCAGGCCCCGAAACTGGTCCTCGATTACCTCGACGCGGTCATGTCCTTCGAAGTGCAGAAGGCGCTTGAAGCCTCACCATGGGTGATGATGCCCACCAACAAGAACGTACCACTCACCGGCGCCAACCTGACTGTGGCGAAGAGCGTGGACGATCTGGTAGCAAAGAGCGTGCTGCTCGACTGGACAAAATTCCAGCCGCTGCGCGGCGAATGGATCACTCGTTTCACTAAGGAAGTCCGCATCTAGCAGTTTGCGATGTCCGGATCCGCCACGCATGAGCCGAGACAATTGCTGCCAGCATTGCCGCTGGCGGCGCTGTTCCTCGCCGCCTTCGTGCTGCCGCTCATCGTGCTTGTCTTCATCAGCCTGTTTCGTACTCCGCAGTTTCTGGAACTGTCGCCGATTCAGTATGTGAAGTTTTTTCGCGATCAGTTTAGCGTAACGGTCCTGCTGGAGACGCTACTGCTTGGCGCCGAAGTCGCCATGCTATCTCTCTTGCTCGCGTATCCGATCGGATTGGCTTATCTCGGCAGCGGGAAGATTGGGCGTGCGCTCATCACGTTCCTCATCATACTTCCACTGCTCACGAGCTCGGTGGTGCGCACTTTTGCGTGGATCGTTATCCTGGGACGCGATGGCATCGTGAACTCGACGATGCTGACGCTGGGGTTGTGGGATAGTCCAGCGCGCCTGCTCTACACATGGGGCGGTCTGGTTGTCGCCCTGACGCAAATCCAGCTTCCGCTGATGGCGCTGCCGGTGATCAACAGCTTGCTGCGGCTCAATCCAAACCTTGTTAAAGCCGCAGAAGGACTCGGAGCGGGGCGCTTTCGCATCTTTTTCACGGTGGTGCTTCCGCTGACGGTGCCGGGAGCCATCGCCGGGTGGCTCCTGGTGTTTGCGGCGGCCGCGACGGCCTTCATCACCCAGACGCTCGTCGGCGGCGGCCGCATCGTCCTGATGCCGTCGTATATCTATCAGCAGGCCGTCGGCGTGCAGGACTGGCCGTTCTCGGCAGCGCTGTCGCTGATCTTCACGGTTGCAGTGATCGGAATCGTGTTCCTGGTCGGTACAACCTCGCGCCGCTTCGCACGGGGTATCGATGCAGTCTAGCCTTGCCGATCGTTTCTACGACGCCGCCGTCCACGCACTTGCCGCATTCGGCATGCTGCTTCTGCTCGCGCCGACGTTCGTCGTGCTTGTGATCTCGTTCACCGGCGGCATCACGTTGAAGTTTCCTCCGTCGAGCTGGTCGCTACGCTGGTACCTCGAGCTGCTTCAATCCCGCGAGATCATCGAGCCGGCGCTGACCAGCTTGAAAGTAGCGGGACTTGCAACCTTGCTCTCGACGATCCTCGGAGGTGTGGCCGCCATCGGTCTCGCGCGCAATCAGTCGAAGGTCGCCCGCGTTCTCGACGCACTGTTCATGTCGCCGATGGTCTTGCCTGCGATGGCGTTCGGCTTGTCGCTTCTGCTGGTATTCAATGTGCTTGGAATCCGGTTGTCGGTCGCGACGCTGGTGCTAGGCCATACGATCATCTGCGTGCCGTTCGTCATTCGCATGGTCGGTGCATCGATCCAGCAGCTCAATCCGATCCTGATCACCTGCTCGCTCAGTCTCGGGGCGAGCCGCTGGTATACGTTTCGCCGGGTCACGTTGCCGTTGATCAAGCGCGGTATCCTCGCCAGCGCCTTCGTAGCTTTCCTGTCATCGTTTGATAACGTTCCCGTCTCGCTGTTTCTCGCCGATGCTCGGACCGAGGTTCTGCCGATCAAGCTCTGGGCGATCCTGGAGGGCAGCCTCGACGTGCGTGTTGCCGCGATGTCCGGTGTGATCGTCATCGTGACGCTCATCGGCCTGATCTGCGCCGAGGCTTTCGGCGGCGTCACGCGGCAGGTCGGAGCCCGCTGACCATGGCAATCGTTAGGAATCTATGCGGTTACGGGCGCTCGAGGCCGGACATCATCTGGCCGAACGGCGCCCGGGTGGCCGTTTCCCTCGTCGTGAATTTCGAGGAGGGGGCGGAACTTGCGATCGAGCAAGGCGATGCGGAAACCGAACGCCTTGGTGAGGTCGTCTCCGTATCTCCACCGGGCGTGCGGGATCTCGTGCAGGAACAGGTCTTCGATTACGGTATGCGCGTCGGGCTCTGGCGGTTTCTCGATGCGTTCTCCGAAAACAAGATATCGTCGACCTTCATGATGTGCGGTCGTGCCGTCGAGCGCGTTCCGGAGCTGGCGCGCGCTGTGATCGATGCCGGGCACGAGCCTGCCGTCCACGGTTGGCGCTGGCTGGCTCATTCCCTGTACACCGATCCTGAAGTCGAGCGGCGCGACATCGAAAAGACGCGCGACATCATCGCCGGGGCCAGTGGCGTGATGCCTATCGGTTTCATGACTCGCGGAAGCCAAAGTCCGTGGACGCGCGACCTGTTGACCGAACTGGGCTTTACCTACGACTCCAACGCGCTCGACGACGATCTTCCCTATTGGAGTAAGACCTCGACGGGAAGGATGCTCATCCTTCCTTATGGTTTTGACACCAACGACATGAAGTTCTTCCATCCGAACGGCTTTGTGCGTCCGGAGGACTTTTCGACATATGTCGCGGCCGCGCTCGCGACACTGCTGGCGGAAGGAGAGCGGGGGCGTTCGGCGATGCTCACGGTCGGGTTCCATCTGCGGATCTGCGGTAGGCCTGCGCGCTTTGCCGCTGTTCAAGCGATTCTGGATCTTCTCTCCTCCTGCGGCGAAAAGGTCTGGATTGCGCGCCGGAGCGATATAGCGGCACACTTCGCCGCCAACAGCAAGAACAGCGCGCCCTGACCGGCGAAGCCAGCGAGAGCAGAGAAGAGCGTGATCGCGCAGCGCAAACGTTTTGGCATGATAACGCTGTTTCGAACTCCGTGCTCGGGCCGGCAACGTGCGCGCGGCGAAAGTTCGTCGAACGGACATCGACCAATCGCGCAAGGATTTTGTGCCCTTCATCCGCACAAGGGATCGATCGGCGGAGGCCTCGATGCAGCCATCGTGAGACATCCAAAGCTGAACAAGCATGCGCAGTATCCTGCTGATTAATCCAAACAGCTCCGCAGCAACGACCGACATGATGGTCGGCATCGCCCAGGCGACTGCAGGGCAACAATGTCGCGTGACGGGCGCCACGGCGCGCCGCGCGCCGGCGATGATCGTCGATCCGGTTGCACTGGAAGCGGCTGCCGACGAGGTCCTCGAGATTGCCGCGTGGAACGATGGCAGCTATGACGGTTTTCTCATCGCGGCGTTCGGCGATCCCGGCCTTTCAGCGATTCGCGCGCGCTGCCGCACGCCTGCTGCCGGCATCGCCGAGTGCTCTATTTGCGAGGCGGCTGCGGACGGCCGTCGCTTCGGTATCGCAACGACGACGCCGGAGCTGCGGTCGGCCATCGATCAGCGCGTAATGGCGTCAGGTTTTGCGCGGCAATACACGGGGCTCCGCCTAACCTCCGCAGATCCGATCGATCTGGTGAACGACAGGCATCGGCAGCGGGAGGCGCTTGCGGAAACCGTGCGCCGTTGCATCGAGGATGACGGCTCGCAGGCAGTCATCATCGGCGGCGGTCCGCTCGGGGAAGCAGCGCGCGATCTGCAGCATGTGTTCGCTGTCCCGATCATCTCACCCATTCCTGCGGCGATGCGATCAATTCTTAATAGTCTCTAGAGCTTTCGGTTGAGTTGCCGACGCGGGTGGATCTGGCCGGCCTATCAGCCGCCCCGGCATGACCATTCCAGTATCTCGTGATCCAGCTAGGCCCGTCTTCGGGACCATTCATTTACTTGAAGACTCTGTTGCAACTGCACAAACAGCGCAGGGCATCGCCGTACGATCGATGACGTTGAAATGGGAAGCAGAAGCGCATGGCGGCCTGGACGGACGCCGCTCTTATTCCATGAGTACGATCATGTGTCCGTCCGGGTCGCGGATGGTCGCTGCTTTTCGGCCGTCCTTCAAGGTCGCCATGCCTGGTGACACAAACGTCACGCCTTCTGTCTCGAGCCGTCCGACAAGCGCATCGAGATCGTCAACATTGTGAATTTGGCGCGCGGAAGCCACATCATTGGCACGGACCTCCGACGTCGAGGTTCGGCCTGGCGGTCTCCGGTAATGCAGGAGCTCCACATGCGGCGTGACCCTGGATGCGGGCTCGAGTGCCACCACATCGAGCTGGCAATCCCTCAATCCATCGAGGCGATCCTGCTCGACTCCCGTGTTCAATGACCGGGCACCGACCTTGAAGCCGAGCAGTTCCGTGTAAAAGGCAACGCTGCGACCAACGTCCATGGTTGCGATGGCCGTGTGATCGTAACCGACAATGCCCGAAGCGGTTTTGCCTTGCCATTGCGGGTCGCCCACGCCTCGAGGAAAGAAGATCAACTCCAGCGGGTGGCCTTCGGGGTCGCGGAACTTGAACGCAGTCACGCCGCCGGTATTGGCTGGCAGCCGCACTGGTGAGCCCTTTGTGATCACCCCAGGCGAGCCGCCCGTCAGCCTTTCCCAGAGGCTCGTAATGTCGCCACTGACGAGCGCGACATGCTGAAACCATTGATCGTTCGAGGCTCGCTCGGAAGGGTATTCCAGTCCCGGCGGATCGAACGCCACGAGCTTGATCACCTGCTGTCCTATCGCGACATCGGCAGCACGCACCACCGTGCCTTCCTTGAGGCCGAGCAAGCAGTTCCAAGCCGGGTCCAACGCCTGCTCAGGTCCAACCTCAAGCCCAAGCAAATTACGGTAAAAAGCGGCTGTTCCCGCCAGATCGGCTACCGTCACGCTAACCTCGATAAGCTGCGTTACCGGCATTGCGGCGTTGCTCTCTACTTGAAATCGCCGGGCCTGGCCCCGGCCCAAATCTCGGGATCGAGTTGCACAATCATGAGCGCACAGGGCTCATCGCCGAGCGTGCCGGAGCGATGTCCCACGCGGCCTTGCGCATCCGGCTTCGCGTCCTGATCACCGCCGAAAGCGACTTCACCAGGTCCCATCTCAACGTGGGCGCCGTCCGTCGAGTCTACGAACCAGCGGCCCGACAAGACGGAGATCCATTGAGGCTTCGGATTCTTGTGCCAGTCCCCATTCCAGCCGCGCGGAAGAATGCTGAATAACAGGCTGTTCTGTCCCACGAGGAGGTGATCGTTCCACTGGGAGGCCGCCTTGCCGCCCATGCCTTGCCATTCAAAGCTGGTCAGCTTGCAGCGAACCTGGTGGGTGACACCCTCATTGTCGGCCCACAAATGCCAATAGCTGATCGTCGGAGTTTCAGGATTTATCATTCACTGCCTCTCGAGGATGCGGTGATCTCATGACAAGACGAGCGCGGAGACCCGCTCGATCTCGCCGCCCAACGTCTGGATGAAGCCACTCTGGTACATGACAAAGATGAGCCCGCCCACCAGTCCGAAATTCTTCAAGAAATCCCAGATATGCGGATAGCCCTCGCTCTGCGGTGACCAGAAGCGTGGATAGGTCCAGAACGTGTGATAGACGATGCCGGTGATGACGCAGTAACCGGCGAGAACGAACGCTGCGATGCCGTCATAGACGCCAAAAATGATCATAGGCGGCGTGAACAATTCGATGATCATGGCGAGAATCAACAGAACCGGGCCGCCGGGAAGCCAGCCTGATTTCGCCTGCTTCAGCGCATTGTCCCAATTGATGATCTTGTCGATGAAGCTGAATGGGAAGATACAGACGATGAAAATCCGCGCCAGTATCGGCAGAGCGTCATTGATCAGCCAGTCCATCGATAGCTCTCACCTTCTGTGAAGACGGCGCGGGTCACAAATCCTATGTGAGTGTAAGCTGAGGGACGATTGGCGTCTTCGTTCTGACTTGTAACGATTTTGTTGATTATTGGACTAGTGTCGTGGTTCAGAAATTCGCTCCATCGCTTGCCGCGACTCCGAGGAGCGAATTTCTGAACCATAAACGACACTAGAATTATGATTTTGCTAGTGTCCTTATCGTATCCGAAGTTCACTCTGAGCATGCTGCGAAGTATTGCGAACTTCGGATACGGGACACTAGCCTTGGAGGCGGTCGCAGCTAAATGGTCTCTGACGGGCCGGCGGGATGAGGACAGTGATGGCACATACTCCCCATCAACTCGACGGGGCGACGTTCATCGTCCATCGCGACGACTTCCACGCGGTGCTTGGCCCCGGCCCTCAACGATTGGTCTTGACGCAGACGACCGCCCATGAAGGACCGGTATATGTCGCCTCGGAGCATGCGCTCTATTTCACCACGGTACCCGAGCCCGGGTTCAAGAACGTCGCCATACGGCGCCTGCAGCTGCAGGGTGAAGAGTTTCCTTTTGAGGCACAAGCGCTCGATACAGTTCGGTGTCCCTCGAACATGGCGAACGGCATGACGCTTGACCGCGACGGCCACCTTGTGATCTGCGAGCAGGGCACGCGCGAAACGCCGGGACGCATCAGCCGCATGGACCTGAAGGCGCGCGCGACCGAGACCGTGGTCGATCAATGGCGGGGACTTCACTTCAACTCGCCGAACGATGTCGTGGTGAAGAGCGATCGCACTGTTTGGTTCACCGATCCAAATTATGGGGAGGTCCAAGGCTTCAAGGGCGTGTCGGAGGTCGGTGCTTACGTCTATCGACATGATCCCGCTACGGGCGAAACCGCGGTTGTCGTGGACGGCTTCAACAAGCCGAACGGGCTTGCCTTCTCGCCGGACGAAGCCGTCCTCTACGTCACCGATACCGGCGCTAATCAGGCTCCGGGCACCTATTTCGCCGGGCTGCCGCATCATGTCCATGCCTTTGACGTGCGCGATGGCCGTCGCTTGCATAACGAACGCCTGTTCGCTGTCGTCAGCCCCGGTGCTCCCGACGGCATCAAGCTCGACCTGCAAGGTCGCGTCTACACGTCATCGGCGACCGGTGTGCAGGTGTTCACGCCGGAGGGCGATCTGCTTGGCGAGATCGTGGCCCCAGGCGTAGCCAATTTCACCTTCGGTGGGCCGGACAACGATGTGCTGTTGATTCTCGGTGACACGCAGATCTGGCAGATCAAGCTTCAGGTGGCCGGCGTTCGGACGTCCTGACGTACAAAAGACGGGTTTGCTTTCAAGGCTGAACATGGAGTCTACGGTGCAATCGGGAAACGCTGCGATGCGATCGTACGGAGTGATGCCAGATGGCGCGGCGGTCGATCTCTACACGTTAGGGATAGAAACCGGACTGAAGGTTCAGGTCATCACCTACGGCGGCACGATCGTCGGAATCGAATCCGCGGACCGCAACGGCGCGCGCCGTAACGTCGTCCTCGCGCTGCCGTCGCTCGCCGAATACCTTGCGCAAGACAGCTACCTCGGTGCGCTAGTCGGCCGTTTTGCCAATCGGATTGGTGGCGCGTCGTTCGTCCTTGACGGAAGCGAGTACCACTTGTCTCGGAACGACGGTGATAACTGCCTTCATGGCGGACGAACAGGGTTTAACAAGGCGATCTGGAGCGTCGTTGATTGGACGGATAGCCCGGAACCGCACCTCACTCTTCGTCACTCCAGTCCAGACGGAGACCAGGGTTTCCCAGGGGCGGTCGCTCTTGAGGTGACCTATGTCGTGACCGGCGGGAATACATTGCGGATCGGCTATCAGGCCGAAGCTGATCGCCCGACCGTCGTGAATTTCACCAACCACTCGTATTTCAACTTAGGCGGTTCAGCGAATGCCGACATACTCGAACACGAACTGATGATCGCCGCTGAGCGTTTCACGCCGGTCGACAACCAACTCATCCCGATCGGACAGAGCCGCGATGTCGCGCACACGCCCTTCGATTTCCGGAAGCCGTATCCGATCGGCGCGCGCATCCGCCAGCGGGATGAGCAGCTCGAAGTCGCCCTTGGGTATGATCACAATTTCGTTCTCGGCCCGTCGCAGAAGGGTGAACTGCAGTTCGCCGCCCGCGCGCGCGATCCGCGCAGCGGACGTGTTCTCGAAGTGCACACCACGGAGCCGGCGGTTCAGTTTTACAGTGGCAACCATCTTGACGGAACGTTGCGCGGGCCGACCGGACAGGCTTATGGTCGCCACGCAGGTTTTTGCCTTGAAACGCAACACTTTCCGAATTCGCCGAACCAGCCAACCTTTCCATGCACGGTTTTGCGTCCAGGCGAGCGCTTTACGAGCACGACGGAATATCGCTTCGGCATCGAATGAATCGGGGGCGCCGTTACGTTGACGCTAACCGCCCTGCAGCCGGCAGTCGTCCGCTTTCTTCGGCCTGCGTTAGGGCAGCAGAAACTAAGGTAGCACCCGATCGCGCCGGGTAGTTGCCCGGCCGTGCTGAAAGAATCACATTGACCTGAGGGGGATGAACGGCTGCGAGGGCAATATGGATCGGTTCCAATCGAACGGGCGGCTGATCGCCGGTATTTCCTTTGATATCCCCGGCATGGGTTACAAGAATCCGCGGACCGGCACCATCGAGGGGTTCGAGGCGGATCTTGCGCGGGCCGTGGGCGAGAAGATCCTTGGCTCAGCAGAACGTGTCGACTTTTTCCAGGTCACCGACGCCGAGCGCATCGAGGATCTGCAGGAGGGGCGCGTCGATGTCGTCCTGTCCCAGTTGACGATCACGCCCGATCGCGCCGAGCAGGTGGATTTCTCCACGCCCTATTACGTGACGCGAGAGGGGCTACTCGTTCCGAAGGGCAGCCCGATCAGTCGTTTTGAGGATCTGAAAGGCAAGCGCATCGCGGTGACTGAGGGCTCGGTTTCACTGCGCAGGATGCGCAAAGCGCTTCCCTCTCTTAGCGGGGCCACGCTCGTCATCACACCGTTGAGTGCCGGGAACCTCGATGCGGTCGACAAGGGTGAAGCCGACGCAGCTTCGAACGACATGATCAATCTGACAATGATGCGTGCTGCCTCGGTCCATCCGGAGCGATATTCGATCATCGACATCGGCGACAAGTTCGACCCAAAGCCTTTCGGCATCGCCGTCAAGAAAGGCGATCGAGCTCTCCTCGACCTTCTCAACCAAGCGATCGAGGCTCTTGCGGCGCATGGTCAGATCGATCGACTGCTCGACAACGCTCTCGCAAATCTCGTTCGTCGCTAGGCTATGCCGTCGAGAATTTCTGCAGTGCGATCAACATGCAAGAGGCGCGATCGAGCCCGGCCGCCTTTCTCGAACGGCGATCGAGGCGATAGGCGGCCTATGGCAGCTTGCACGACGAGAACGTCATCAGTTGCCACTCATCACCTGCCTGTTTCAGGGTGTGATCCCGAACAGCGACGGCATGTGATGTGGCTTTCGATCATCATGCGGGAACGGGCAGATCTGCGATCTTGTATGATCAAGCAAGGATCGGTGGTGTTTCAATCCAGGATATCGATTACCGACGTCTTCGAGATTCCATAGAGCCAAACGTCACCTGCGGCCTTCATGTGCCGAATCCAGTGCGCTTCGGCGGCAGCGCCGTCGCGCGCCTCGATCAGTTCGATCAGCTTCTCTTGGGAACGGTAGCCGAATTGAATCTGCTTTCTCCGCGCCTCGCTCGTGGCAGACGTCTGACGCCGGTTAGAGAACTCGTGTTGACGCAACACGACGTCATATAGCGCCCGCCCCACCATGCCGAGGGCGACATTGCCGCATTCGTCGAGTAGCGTCGTATGAAAGTCGGTGATGGCGCGGGCGCGTGGCGCGTCGAGATCAGCGACCTCGCGTTCCCGCTGCAGTTGCTTGCGCAAGGCGGCAGCGGCGCGCTTCGAGTTCAACTCGGCGGCCCAGCGCGCGGCAGGCGGCTCGATGACCGATCGCGCCGCATAGATGTCCGCAAGCGTGGCGCCGCGGAACTGCAGCGTCAGGCCGGCCGCCTTCGCCAGTAATTCGGGACCCGGCGCGACCACGTGGGCGCCGCCGCGCGCTCCGCGCGAGATTCGCAAGAAGCCCTCGGATTCCAGAATGCGGATCGCTTCGCGCACCGTGGGGCGTGACACCTGATACTCGTCGACGAGCTCAGCTTCAGAGGCGAGCCTGTCGCCGGACTTCAGTTGACCGCGGATGATTGCCTTGCGAATTCTTCCGGCGATGATCTCGGCGGTCTTCGGCACGCGGATCGCGCTTGCTGCATTTCCGTACATCTGGTCCACCGAATCTCCGCCAAGTCGATCCCAGGCTGTATCCCGGCTCAGGGCAGCGAGCACAAGCCAAAACTCGGGCGACGGCAAACGCCTTGCACAGAGCGTGCTGTCGCGGTTTAATTAGCTAAATTATATAACGATATGGGGAGCCGCCAGATGGCGCTTGCGAATTCCATCCGTGAGACATTGACCTTACCGGTCATTTGCGCGCCGATGTTCCTGGTGACAGGGCCCGCGCTGGTGCGCGAAGCCTGTCTCGCCGGCGTGATCGGCGGCCTGCCGCGGCAGAACGCGCGCAGTTTCGAGGAGTTCGAGCGATGGGTCGATAAGATTCGTCAGGATCTTGATGAGGTCGCGAGACATGAACCCACACGGCGCATCGCGCCGATAGCGATCAACCTCAACACCCGCCTTCCGGCGGATGAGCTCGCGCGTAATCTCGCCGTCTGCGGCCGCAACGACGTCGAGATCATCATCACCGCGGCCGGCGATCCGACCGAGATCGTCAAGCGCGTGCACGACTGGGGCGGCAAGGTCTTCCACGACGTGACGAGCCTGCGCTTTGCCGAGAAGGCGATCGCGGCGGGCGTGGACGGGCTGACCTGCATCGGCGCTGGAGGTGGCGGTCATTCCGGCACGATCAGCCACCTCGCGCTGATTCCGCGTGTGCGGCAGATGTTCGACGGTACGATCATCATGGCGGGAGCGGTCTCAACCGGTGCTGTGGTCCGCGCCGCGGAAGTCCTGGGTGCCGATCTCGCCTACATGGGCACGCGCTTCATCGCTACGCAGGAATCCGACGCGCCGGAGGCCTACAAGACTCTGCTCGTCAGCCAGAGCTCGTCGGACCTGCTCTACACCGGCAGGATCGCGGGCGTACCGGCGAACTGGATGATGGAATCGATGCGGCAGAACGGCCTCGACCCATCAAACCTGCCGGCGCCAAAGGCCAAGGGCATGAGTCACGAGCATCTTCCCGCCAATGTGCGCCCCTGGAAGACGCTCTGGAGCGCTGGCCAGGGCATCGATCTGATCAAGGATATTCCGACGGTCGCCGAGCTCGTTCGACGCCTCCGTGCGGAATACGTCGAAGCCTGCCGTGCTCGCGACATGGCCGCCGCCGCGGGTCTCGTCGAGCAGGTGCTCGACGTGGCAAGGCCCTGAGCCTTCGCCAGCAGCGCGGGCCGGACGCCGCCGCGGACCTGCGCAAGACCTGATCCTCTCGCCATGCCGGCATGTGAAGCGGTTAATGACCGCCTTGACAAAGGCCGTTCTCGCATAAATAGTCAACTTAGTTAACTAATTAAGCGGAATGACAATGTCGAAGCTGGGCGAGTTCGTCCGCAGCGTGACGCAGATCGATCGATCGGCGCCGGCGATCGAATTCAAGGGCAACTGGACGAGCTGGGGCGACATCGCCGCGACGATGGACGGAATTGATGCCGCGCTCCTGCTGGCTGGGCTCGGGCCGGGAATCCGTGTCGGCGGGCTTCTGCGCAACGATCCCAGGATTGCAGCGTCAATTCTCGGTGTCATAGCCTCCGAACGCTGTGTGGTGACGCTTAATCCGCTGCTTCCCGACGAGCGCCTTTCAGCCGACGTCTTGCAGCTGCGGCCGCCGGCGCTGTTCGTCACTCCGGAAGACGTCCGCAGACCAGGCTTGCTGGCAGCGGCCACTGAAATTGGCTGCCTGGTGCTGCAATTGACCGGTGTGGCGGCGAATCCGGTCCGCCCGCTCGATGGATTCGATTCCATTGCCGCTGAGGACCTGCACATTCCCGCGCAGGGCGTCGGCATCGAGATGATGAGCAGCGGAACCACCGGCACGCCGAAGCGTATTCCGCTCGCGACGCGAACGCTGGAGGACGCGGTGTTCGGCGCCGCCGTCTTCGAGAAGCGCTCCGCCGAAGATCCGCCGAAGCTGCGGCGCGGGGTCCAGATTCTGAACGCGCCGTTCGCGCACATCAGCGGCATCTTTGGGTTGTTGAATTGTATCGTTGCCGGGCGCAGTAGCGTGCTGCTCGAACGATTCAGCGTGGCGGAATTCGTCGACGCGATCCGGCGGCACCGCCCCAACGTCGCCAGCGCGCCGCCTTCGGCGATGCGGATGATCCTGGAAGCGAACGTCGATAAGGGGGACTTTTCGAGCCTGGCGGCGTTTCGTTGCGGCACGGCGCCGTTGCCGCCGGAACTTGCGGATGCGTTCTATGAGCGGTTCGGCATTCCGGTCCTGCAGAATTACGGCGCGACAGAATTTGCGGGCGGCGTCGCCGGCTGGACCATCGCCGACCATCGCAACCACTATAAAGACAAGCGCGGTTCGGTCGGCCGGATGAACCCAGACTGCGAAGGGCGGGTCGTCGATCCCGACACCGGCGCCGTGCTCGATTCCGGCCAGGAGGGCTTGCTCGAGCTGCGCGCAAAGCATCTGGGTGACGGGAAATCGTGGATACGCACGACCGATCTCGCGGTTCTCGATGCCGAACGGTTTCTCTGGATCAAGGGGCGATTCGACAACGCCATCATCCGCGGCGGCTTCAAAGTATTTCCGGACGACATCGTGCGCGCGCTCGAAGCGCATCCCGCCGTGCGCGAAGCCGCCGTCGTCGCCCTGCCGGACGCGCGCCTCGGTCAGGTGCCGGTCGCCGCCTACATCGCCAAGTCGAATGCCGGTGCGCTGGACCCGGACGGTCTGCGCGCCTTCCTGCGCGAACGGCTGCTGCCCTATCAGGTGCCGGTCGAGATCCGAGAAGTTGCCGACTTGCCGCGGACGCCGTCGCTCAAGGTCAGTCAGCCCGAACTGCGCAAGCTGTTCGAGGTACGCACGGCGTGATCGCCGGAAGCCAGAACCACGATTGCAGATCTTTGGAGGAAAGACATGAGCACGGTCGCGGCAGAAAAAAAGCAAGGCAGCACTTACGGCGTTCTGACCGAGGAGGGCATCGCGCGGCTGAAGCAGCGCATCGGTGTCCAGTTCAACCGGCCGACGCCGCCGCATAATTACGAGGTCACCTGGGACGGTACGCGTCATTTTGCCTACGGCTATGGCGATGAAAATCCATTGTGGTGCGACCGCGAGTACGGCAAGTCGACGCGCTGGGGTGATTTGATCGCACCGCCCAATTTTCTCTACACCATGGGTGAATCGGACGCGCCGCCGCTTTCGGCGGAGCAGAAGGCGCTTCTGAAGGGCGATCCTCTGATCGGGCTCGGCTCGTATCAGGCGGTTATGGAGTTCGAGTGGTGGCAGCCGTTGCGCGCGGGTGACCGACTGAGGACACGTTCGGCGCTGATCGGTGTGATCGTGCGCGACAACAGCAAGTTCAGCGGCCGCACCGTGTCAGAGGTAAAGGGTTACATCTACCGCAATCAGAACGACGAGCTGACGTCGATCCAACGCGGCACCTGGATGCGGGCCGAGCGGCGCGCCTCGGCCGAACGCAAGAAAGAGTACGATCTGCCAAAGCCCTATACGAAGGAGCAGCTCGAACTGATCGACGCGACTTACGAGGCGGAAACGATCCGCGGGGCGAATCCGCTCTATTTCGAGGATGTGAAGGAGGGAGAGGCGCTGCCGACCATCGTGCGCGGCCCGATGCGCACCAGCGACCTGATCATCTGGCACATTGGTTGGGGCATGCAGCTCACGCCACCTGGCGCCTTCCGTCTCTCCTACAAGATCCGCAAGAAGGCGCCCGGCATGTACACGCCGAATCCGCTGGGCGTTCCCGACACCGTACAGCGGCTGCATTGGGAGAAGGAATGGGCCAATGAGCTTGGGATTCCGATCTCGTACGACTATGGCGGAATGCGGGAGACGTTTCTGACGAACCTTGTCACAAACTGGATGGGTGACGATGGCTGGCTCTGGAAGCTTTCCTGTCAGCACCGCAAGTTCGTCTACACCGGCGACACTTACTGGATAAAGGGCAAGGTCAAGCGGAAAGAGCAGAAGAACGACCGCAACGAGGTTCACATCGATATCTGGGTCGAGAACCAATGGGGCACGATTGTGACGCCGGGCGAAGCCGTGGTTCTGCTGCCGACCCGCAGCAAGTCTGTTGAGCTGCCGCGTCCGGCTGCGGACGACATCGACGCGATGTACGCCCATGAGGTGGAACGCTACGCGCAGGCGCGGTGACGAGGGTCGAAGCCATGAGTGGGACCTTCGAGATGATCCGCTACGAGGAGCACGGCAGTGTTGCGGTTATCACCTATGACCGGCAGGAGCGCCGGAACGCCTGGAGCGTCCCGATGTATCGCGAGACGGTGCAGGCGGTCGAGCGGGCGAATGCCAACGACACGATAGGCGCCATCGTCATCACAAACGCTGGCCCGGTGTTCTGCGCGGGACGCGACATGAAGATGCCGCCGGAGCCGCGCGATCCCGTCACCGGACGTATTGTCAACGTCGCTACGCTATCAATGGCGCAGGACGACAGCTGGCTGCACCTGATATCGCGCTCGAAGCCTGTGATTGCGGCTGTGCAGGGCGCCGCCGTCGGTCTCGGCGTCACACAAATTCTCTGCGCTGACATCCGCGTTGGCTCGCGGTCGTCGACCTATTCCTTTCCGTTCGTCTCGCTGGGGCTGATGCCGGAGCTCGGTGCGACTGCGCTTCTGCCGCGCTTGGTCGGACACGGCCGGGCGGTCGATCTCTGTCTCAGCGCCGCAAAGATCGACGCCGAAGAGGCGTTGCGCATCGGCCTGATCACGCGCGCGTTCGCCGATGACAGCTTTCTCGATGACGTCATGCGGTTCGCCTCGCAGATCGCAGCCTATCCGCCGCTGCAACTCCGACTGACCAAGCAGATGTTCGAGTCCAACGCGACGGTCTCCGACAAGAACGCGCTACTGCGAACGGAGGCCGATGCATTCGTGACGATGCTTCGAGCGCAGAAGAAAGCGGCGGCGGTGGAATGAGCACATCAATGGCTTTCGACAGGTAGAGTGAGACAGCAAATGGATCTGGCCTATTCGAGAGACTACGAGATCTTTCGGTCGGAGGTGCGTGCGTTCTTGCGGCAATATTGGGCTGGCCCAAATCGCGATCGCGCAAAACGCGCGGAGGAGGCGCGCGTCTTTCGCGAGGCGGCGATCGAGGCCGGATACCTCTATCGCAGCGTGCCGAAGATCTATGGCGGCTCGGAGCAAGTGGTCGACATCCTGAAAGGACAGATCATCCGTGAGGAGTTCGAGCGCGTGCGCGCGCCGCGCGAGGTCGATGGCGTCGGCGTTACGCTGCTGCTTCCGACCTTGCTGGAGCATGGGACGGCCGAACAGAAGGCGTGCTTCATTCCGCGCACCGTCACTGGCGAATTCGTCTGGGCGCAAGGCTACAGTGAGCCGTCGGCGGGCAGCGATCTTGCTTCGTTGCGCACCCGCGCGGAGTTAAAGGACGGCCGCTGGACCATCAACGGCCAGAAGATCTGGAGCTCGGGCGCGCATCTCGCCCGCTACATGTTCATGCTTGCGAGGACCGAGACGGCGGCGGCAAAACACGCCGGCATTTCCTATCTGTTGGTCGACCTCAAGCAGCCGGGTATCGACGTACGGCCGCTCAAGCAGATGACCGGCGGGGCCGAATTCTGCGAGGTGTTCTTCAACGATGCATGGACGCCGGCAGATTGGATCGTCGGTGAGCGCGCCAAGGGTTGGCGCGTGTCGCGCTCGACGTTAAAGCATGAGCGGAACTTTATCGGTGGCGTGGATCGGATCGCCAAGCCGTTCGAACGTCTCGTTGGACTCGCGAAACAGGCGCGGCTCGGCGACGCGCCGGCGATCGAGGACGCCGAGATCAGGCAGCGGCTGGCGAGGATCGCCGGCTCGGTCGCCGCTCTGACCTATTCGAGTTACCGGCAGACGTCGCTGGCGGCGCGTGGCGAAGATCCCGGGCTGATCCAGCTCCTGTTCAAGCTGTACGGAAGCAATGTCGGGCACGAGATCGCCCAGTGTGCACGCGAGCTGATGGGCGACAGCTTCCTCCTGGCGCCGATCGCGGACGGCGCGCGCAGTGACGGCATCGAGAAATGGAATCAGCAGTTCATGGGCTCAATCGCGGTCGCGATCGCAGGCGGCGCGTCGAATATCCAGCGCAACATCATCGCTGAACGCGGACTGGGCCTGCCGCGTTCGGTCAATTGAGGAGACAGGATGAATTTTGCGTTGAGCGAGCAGCAGCAGATGCTGCAGTCGACGGTGGCGGCTGCACTGGCAGCCGGCTTTCCGCCGCAGCGATTGCATTCGCTCATTAACCGGCGCGCCGACGACGGCGCGCATACGGAATTCGACGGGCTCGAACTGTGGGGGCTGCCGATCGATCCCAAGTATGGCGGCGCAGGTCTCGAGATGATCGACGCGGCGCTGGTCGCGGAATGTGTCGGCTTTGCCGCGGCCGCCGTGCCGATCGTCAACCACTGGCTGGTAGCGTTTGCGCTTTCACATGCATCCGACCGGGATATCGCGGCGAAATGGCTGCCGCAACTCGCCACCGGTAAGCTCAGAGGTACTGTGGCACTTGCCGAGGGTGAAAGCCGTTGGTTGCCGGACGACTGGACACTGCGCGGCGACGGCGGAACGCTCAACGGCGAAAAATGGTTCGTGGGCGACGTCGCGCCGAACGGGTTGATCGTGGTGGGGCTCGCCGGAGGCGAACTTGGCCTCGTCCTTCCCGACGCGTCCGGCATCGGCACAAAAGTGTTGGACGGTGTCGACCGGACGCGGTCGATGGCGCGGCTTCGCTTCACAGCCACGCCGTTCGTTCCGCTCGGCTGCGTGGCGGATGGCGCCGTGCGTCTGGTCGATGCCGCGTTGATCCTGACGGCCGCGGATGCCTTCGGCGGCGCGCGGCGGCTGCTGGAGATGACCACGGCGTATCTTGGCCAGCGCGAACAGTTCGGCATGCGGCTCGTCCAGTTTCAGGCGATCAAGCATCAGCTTGCCAATATCGCGCTCGAAGTCGAGCCATGTCGCGCGCTCTACTGGTATGCCGCACATGCCTTCGACCATCGTCGCGACGAATGCTCCGCCAGCGCCGCACTGGCGAAAGCGCACATATGCGATCGCTTCCTGCAGATGTCACGCGATTGCATCGAGCTGCACGGTGGCATCGGCTTCACCTGGGATTATGACGCTCAGATCTGGCTCAAGCGTGCGATGTTCGACGCGACAATCTACGGCTCGGCGAGGCGGCATCGAGAACGCTATGCGAGGCTGGTCGGCTGGTAGCGCGTATCCGGCTACGCGAAAAGAAAAGGGGAGGTGCTTCATGTCGGCTGCAAGGACATTGATGTTCGTTGCGGAGGTTGTGGCTGCCTCCTGCATGCTGCCGACGCACGGGGTGACGCAAGAGTGGCCGGCGCGGCCGATCACGCTGATCGTTCCATATACGGCCGGTGGCGCGACGGATTTGTACAGCCGGGCGCTCGCCGACTTCATGAATCGCAAGTACAGCTACACAGTCGTGGTCGATAACCGGCCGGGTGCCGGCGGCTTTCTGGGTGTGAACGCGGTGCAGACGTCGCAACCGAACGGCTACACTTTTGGCTATTTCTCCTCGTCGACGATGATTGGCTACAAGTTTCTGGGAAAGGATCTCGTGATCGGTCGCGACGTCGAAGCCGTTGCGCAGTTCCAGTCGACGGCGACGATCTCCGTCGTCAATCCGAAGGTCGTTCCGGTCAAGTCGCTCGGCGAGCTCGTTGCCTATCTAAAAACCAACCTCGGCACGAACTACGCGACGATCGGCGTCGGAAGTCTCAACCACATGACGATGAGCGCCTTCGCGAGGAAAGCGGGCCTCGACGTCACGCACATTCCCTACAAGGGTGGCGCGCCGGCAAGCGCCGCATTGATCGCGGGCGATGTCGGCATCGGCATCGGCATGGATCCGCCGTCCGTGCTGAGCCACATCGAGGCTGGTCGGCTGGTCCCGCTCGCCTCGTCAGGCGAGCAGCGGTTGCGGCGGTTGCCGGACCTGCCGACGGTTTATGAGGCAGGCTTCCCCGATCTTGGCGGCACGACGTTCGGCGGAATCATCGCTCCGAAAAACACACCGGCGGAGATCCTCAGTCGCTTCACCCGGATCATCGATGAAGCAAGCAAGGATCCGGCCTTCGTCGAAAGACTGCAGATGGGCGGCTCGGAGGTGAGCTTCGCCGATGCGAAAACCTTTCAGGATGCGCTGAATTCCGAATCCGAACGGCTCGGCAGGATCATTGTCGAGAATAACATCAAACCCGAGTGAAGCTGCTCGTTACGCCTCGCTTCGAGCGACGTCGGTTCGGCATCTCAATCCGATGCGATCTCCATTGCGGCGCTGGCGCGACGCAGCACCGGATCGAATGGATTGATCTGCGCAGAAATTGCCGAAACTGCGGCCTTCAGCAGGTGAGCGATGATGCTGCTGCGTTCGGGCGTCAGATGGTCCACGGGGCTGCCGATGCTGAGCGCAGCGACCGCGCGTCCTTCGCGATCCAGGATTGGCACGCCAATGCCGGTCATGCCGGGGAAGACGCCTGACGGCCTGTCGCAATGGCCCTGCTGCGCCACGCGGGCAAGCTGGGCGCGGAGCGTTGCTTCATCGGTGCCGTTAACCTCGCGCAAGCGCGGCAAGTTGTGGCGGATGACCTCGTCCTGCTCGTCCTGTGGCAGGAAGGCGAGGATCGCCATCGCGCCTTGACCCATGCCAAGCGGTACACGCCCGCCGATGTCGCCGGTGAACGAGCGGATCGGCAGGCGCCCCGTGCTGCGATCAATGCACACCGCTTCATAGCCGTCCCGTACAAGCAGGAAGTGCGTTTCGCCGAGTGATTCAGTCAAGCGCAACAGCACCGGCCGGCAGATCTGGCGCAGTCCCAAGCGATTGCCCGCGCGCGCGGCGAGCTCGAACAGGCTGAGGGCCAGCGTATAGCGTTTGCTGCGAGCATCGAAGTCGACCAGCTTTTCCTCGACCAGGCTGCGGAGCACGCGATGCACGCTCGGACGCGGTAGCCCGATTGCCTGGGCCAGCTCAGTCAGGCGCATGCCCGCAACGCCGCTCTGCGCGAGAATGCGCAACAGACCTGCCGCGCGATGCAGGACACCGGCGGTCTCGGGCAGGTCGCGCACGTTGCCTGTTCGACCGTTCCTCTTGTCCATTTTTTGAGCCATGGAGAGCGCACTCCCCGACGAAGTTATCGCTATACGAAAAGAATGCAACATTGTGCTCGGTGAGAGAAATTTCGTCTTGCGCAGGCTATTGGCTGATTAAACAATGCCGACAGCGATCCTCTGGAGCGGTGCGGCATGGGGCGTTGGCGCGTCGGCGTAGACTCGGGTGGGACATTTACCGACGTCTGTCTCTTCGATGAAGAAGAAGGGCGGATGGAGGTTTGGAAAGTCTCCTCCACGCCGGACGATCCGTCCCGCGGCATCGCGCAAGGCGTCGAAGAAGGCATGCGGCGCGTTGCTCCCGGTGCAGTGCAACCTGGCGCGACGGTAACGTATTTCGGTCACGGCACGACGGTCGCGACGAATGCGCTGATCCAGCATCGCGGCGTCCGCACAGGGCTGGTCACGACGGACGGCTTTCGCGATCTGCTGGAGATCGGCCGGCAGAAGCGTCCGGATCTCTACGATATGCAGGCAGACAAGCCGCCGACGCTGGTTCCGCGGGATCTCCGCATAGAGGTGCCAGAGCGGGTGCGGCACGACGGAAAGATCGACCTGCCGCTGGATGAGAAGCGCATGCGCGCAGCAGCAAAAGCGCTGAAGGCAGCCGGGGTCGAAGCAGTTACGGTCTCCTTCCTGTACGGTTTCATCCGGCCGGAGCACGAGATGCGCGCCGTTGAAATCCTGCGCGAGGAAATGCCGGGCGTCTTCATCAGCGCAGGACACGAGATCGCGCCGGAATTCCGGGAGTTCGAGCGCCTCTCTACGGTGGTGCTGAACGCCTATCTCGGCCCGGTCATGCGCAACTACATCGAGCGCCTGACGCCTCGCCTGCGTGAACTCGGAATGGAAGCGACACCACACCTGACCCAGTCGAACGGTGGCGTCATCGGTTTCGGCACTGCGGCGAAGATGCCGGTGCGTGCGGTCCTTTCCGGGCCGTCCACCGGTGTCGTAGGCGCGCAGGCGATCGGAACGCTGGCGGGCTTTACGGATCTCATCACGTTCGACATGGGCGGCACGTCGACCGATGTGGCGTTGCTGAACGACGGGACATGCAAGCTGGCCTCGGAGGCGACCGTGCACGGCTATCCCATCAAGGCGCCGATGCTCGACATCCACACAGTCGGCGCCGGCGGCGGCTCGATTGCCTATATCGATGCGGGAGGCCTCCTGAAAGTCGGGCCGCGAAGCTGCGGCGCCGATCCGGGGCCGGTCTGCTATGGACGCGGCAACAAGGAGCCGGCGACAACCGACGCCAATGTCGTTTTGCAGACCCTCAATCCGGAATACCTGCTCGCGGGTCGCATGAAGGTTGATCAGGGACTGGCCAAGCAGGCGATCGGCAGGCTTGCCCAACGTCTCGGGCTGGGCCTGATGGAAACGGCGCAGGGGATCATCTCGGTCGTCACAGCAAATATGGCGCGAGCCATTCGCGTGATCTCGGTTCAGCGCGGCTACGACCCGCGCGATTACACCATGCTGGCCTTCGGCGGCGCCGGGCCGCTGCACGCGGCGCGGCTCGCACTCGAGCTCGACATGAAGCGCGTACTGATACCGCGCAATCCAGGCATCCTGTGCGCCATGGGCCTGCTGCTGACAGACCTGCGTGCGGATTTTGCCGCGACCAAGCTGCTGCCGGCGACAAATGCGTCGGTAGACGATGTCGTTTCGGCCTTCAAAGGGCTCACCGAACGCGCGGGCGAATGGTTCGTGCACGAGAAGGTTGCACCGGCAGACAGGCGTCTCAGTCGTACGGCGGACATGCGCTATGCCGGTCAGAACTACGAGCTGGCCGTGCCGCTGCCGGAAGGGCCAGTGACAGCGGTGACGATCGCTGCGCTCGCAGACGGCTTCGCCGAAGCGCACCGGCAGCGCTACGGTTTCGTCGCGGAGGGCGAGCCAGTGCAGATCGTGACGCTGCGTCTGGAGGCCGCGGGCCGTGTGCGCAAGGCGGAGTTGCAGGCCTTTGACGATGCGGGCAAGGATGCAAGTCGCGCCGTCGTCGGCATGCGTGACGTCTGGTTCCCCGAGGCCGGCGGCTTCGTGCCTACGCCGATCTACGGCCGTGACGAACTGCTCGCCGGCAACGCCTTTACCGGGCCTGCTATTGTCGAGCAGATGGACACCACGACTGTCGTGCTGCCGGGAATGCATGCGCGGGTGGATGCCTATTTGAACCTCGTTCTCGAGGTGGCGCCATGAACGACGTCTCTGTGCCTGACGCTGCCGTGCTGGACCCGATCACGATCGAGGTCATCGGCGCCGCGCTCTCGTCCATCGTCGAGGAGACAGGGGAGGCGCTGATCCGAGCGTCCTACTCCACGAACATCAAAGAGCGGCGGGACTGCTCGACCGCGCTGTTCGACACCGCAGGCAACACGCTCTGCCAGGCGGAGCACATCCCGATTCATCTCGGCAGCTTCATCGGCATCGTGCCGCATATCCTCAAGCTGCACCGCGTCGAGGATATGAGACCGGGTGACGTCTTTGTTGGCAACGATGCGTACGAGGGCGGCGGCACGCACTTGCCTGACATCGTGCTTGCCGAGCCGATCTTTGTGGAGGCGCGCATTGCCGCCTGGACGGTGAACCTGGCGCACCATGCCGATTTTGCCGATCGCGGGCACGCGCACATCTACCAGGAAGGACTCCGCATTCCGCCCGTGCGGCTCTATCGCGGGGGTGAACTGCAGAAGGACGTGCTCGACCTCATTCTGCTGAACTGCCAGGTGCCGCGTGAACGGCTCTCCGACCTTCGTGCGCAGATGGCGGCGAACCGCGTCGGCGTGCAGCGCTTCCAGGCGCTCTGTGCGAAGTACGGCACGACCACGGTGATGGCAGCAGGGGCGGCGCTGCTCGATTATGCCGAGCGCAAGATGCGGGCCGGCATCGCCGCGATCCCTGACGGGATCTGGACGTTTGCGGATGTTTTCGAGAGCACAGAAGTGCCGGAGCATCTGCCGCTTCAGGTCAAAGTGACAGTTGAGGGCGACTCGATGTCGTTGCACTTCGACAGTCCGCCGCAGCTGCGCGCCGGACTGAACATGACCTGGACCGCGCTCGCTGCGACCGCCTACTACGTCGTGAAGTCGGTGGTGGATCCGACGATCCTTCCAAATGCTGGCCTGGCGCGGCCGCTGACCGTGACAGCGCCAGCAGGCACTGTTCTGAACTGTACGCATCCTGCGGCGGTCAACGGACGGGTGCAGACCTGTCAGCGCGTCTCCGATCTCATCATTGGTGCGCTGGCGCAGGCCGTCCCGGATCGCGTGACCGCCTGTTCCAACTCCGTCTGCACCGTCGCGACCTTCATCGGGCAGAAGCCGGAGGACGGTTCGATCTGGGTCTATCTCGAGACCATGGGCGGTGGCGCCGGAGCACGTGCGACAAAGGACGGGATGGACGGCGTGCACGTGCACGTAACCAACACCTCCAACCTTCCGGTAGAGGCGTTGGAGACGGAGTATCCGCTCACTTTGTTGCGCTATGAGCTGGTGGATGGCTCGGGCGGCGTGGGCACCTATCGCGGCGGCATGGGACTGAGGCGCGTCTACCGCGCGGACGCAGACTGCCGGGTGCGAGTGGATGTCTCGCGGCTGACGTCGGAGTCCTGGGGCCTGCTGGGTGGCGGTCCGGGGGGCCACGGCGCCGTGGAGTGCGGCCCTGGCGTCGTGTTCGATCGAGACAATGCCGTACTGAAGGCCGGACAATGGTTTGCCGTGGTGAGTCCCGGCGCCGGCGGCTACGGTCCGCCGGAGAAACGCGTGCGCGAAGCTGTGG
Organism: Bradyrhizobium sp. LHD-71; assembly: GCF_031157255.1. GTDB lineage: Bacteria > Pseudomonadota > Alphaproteobacteria > Rhizobiales > Xanthobacteraceae > P52-10. The sequence continues at coordinate 168,873 of NZ_JAVIFX010000008.1, forward strand.
CACGCGATCTGGCCGAAGCCGTCATCACCGAAACAACCGCGCGGGAGGTCTATCGCTATCGCGCCTGAACAGAGACACGTCTGGCAAGGAGAAGGAGAAGAACGCAATGAGTGCATCCGTTTCCCGCCGCGCCGTTCTGGCTGGCGCTGCCGCTCTGCCGTTTCTCCGCGGGGCTCGGGCCCACGCCGCTAGTCCGGGAGTGCTGACATTCGGCCTGTCGAGCTTTCCCCCCAGCATCCAGCCGTGGCAGAACACCGGCACCGCCGCTGCGACGGTGAAGCTGATGATCTATCGTGGGCTCACCTCCTACGCGCTGGACGGTTCGTTGCGTGGCGAGTTGGCAGAATCCTGGAATACCCACGGTGAGACCGGTTGGGAGTTCAAGCTTCGCGACGCGCGCTTCCAGAACGGCGAGAAGGTCACATCGGCTGACGTGAAGTGGACAATCGAGCAGATTGCCGCCGAACGCTCCACCGCCTATTTTCGCGCCGAGATGCAGCGGGTGGCGAAGGTGGAAACACCCGATGATCGCACGGTCCGCATCGTCATGAGGAGCCCGGTGGCGACGCTGCCGGTATGGATGGCGTCCTATCACCTGCCGATCATCTCGCGGAATTCCCCGCAAGGAAGTTTCGTTGGGGCCGGCCCCTTCGTCCTGGATGCGCAGGAGCGCGGCGTCTCGCTGGAGCTCAAGCCGTTCAAGGGGTTTTACCGCGCCGGTCTGCCGAAGCTTACGGGAATTAGCGCCGTCGCGTATCAGGACGAGAGCCTGCGCGTCGCGGCACTGCGTTCGGGCGATGTCGACCTGATCGAATATGTCCCCTGGCAAGCGATGGACTCGATCGCCGCCGATGGTGCGTTGAACCTCGACACAGTCGACGGCGCCTTCATGTTCCTGATCTTCAACGGTGCGCGGCCGCCGTTCAACGATGCGCGGGTGCGCAAGGCGGTGGCACACGCCATCAGGCGCGACGAACTGGTGCGCGCGGCCTTCTTCGGGCGCGGCTCGCCGCTCATGCAGCTTCCCATCGCCACTTCCAGTCCTTTCTACAATGCGGAGTTCAAGCAGGGGTGGAACCACGATCCGGATCTGTCGAAGCGACTCCTTGCGGAAGCGGGCCACGCGAACGGTTTCTCCTGCTCGCTATTGTCCACTGCGCAGTATGGCATGCACAAGGATACTGCCGAGGTGGTGCAGCAACATCTCGCCGCCGTCGGCATCCGCGCCGAATTGAACCTGCCGGACTGGTCGACGCGCGTCTCCATCGGCAATCGCGGCCAGTACGATGTCGCCGTGATGGGCACCGCCGCGGACAGCAATGACCCTGATGGCATCGCCAACTTCATCGACGGCTCGCTCTCGCCGTCCTACGTCCGCAGCCATGGTTTGAAGATCGACCGCATCACCGAGCTACTCGCAGCCGGTCGCACCGAGTTCGATGACGCCAAGCGTCGCGCCATCTATCGGGACATGGAAGGCACAGCGATCGAGCAGGTGCCGATGGTCGGATTGACCTGGCGGAGCCAGGGCTATGCGATGCGCAAGGGCGTGACCGGTTTCAAGAACCTGCCGGGCGCGTTGACCTTCTATTCGGGCCTGACGTTCGAAACGGCGGAAGTGGCCTAAAGCCGATGCTGGCCTATGCTGCGCGCCGTCTTTTGCTCTCGGCCGGCCTTGTCTGGGTGGTGGCGTCGCTGGTCTTCCTGGTGATCCACCTGATCCCCGGCGATCCGGCCGAGTTGCTGCTGTCTCAGGGCGGCATCGCGCCTGATCCTGCGGCGGTGGACGAACTGCGGCACCGGCTGGGATTGAACCTGCCGCTCTGGGAACAGTACGCCAGCTACATGGGCGCGCTGCTGCGCGGCGATTTCGGTCTGTCGCTGCTGGACGAACACCCGATCGCCGACGAGATTGCGCTGCGCTTGCCGCGCACGCTGGAGCTCATCATCGCGGCAGCGCTGATCTCGCTGGCTTTCGGCATGCCGCTCGGAGTTGCGGCGGCGCTTCAAGCAGGCGGGCTGCTCGATCGTCTGTTGTCCGGAGCTGCCGCGCTGGCTCTCTCAATACCGGTCTTCGTGGTCGGTACGCTCGCGGTGCTGGTGCTGGCGCAGGAGTTGAAGCTTGTGTCCGCGGGCGGCTACGTGCCCTTCGCGCGTGATCCGGGACGGCACATCGTACTGCTGCTGATGCCGGCAGGCACCATTGCGGTGGGACTGGGCGCAGTCGTGTTCCGCGTGATGCGGTCGTCGGTGCTCGAAGTGCTGGAGCGCGATCATGTGCGGGCGGCGCAGGCGCGGGGACTGTCGGCTGCCGGAATCATCCGCCGGCACGTGGTGCGCAACGCGTTAACGCCAGTTGTCACGGTGGTAGCGTTGCATCTCGGTACACTGCTCGGCGGCACGGTGCTGGTGGAGTTCGTGTTCAATTGGCCCGGGCTGTCGGGCTATCTCGTCCGCGCCGTCGAGGCTCGGGACTATCCGGAGGTGATGGGCATCGTGCTCGTCATCTCGACACTGTTCGTGCTTCTGAATTTCGTCGTCGACTTACTTTACGCGGTCATCGATCCGCGCGTCAGGCACGCGTGATGAACGGATTGCGCCTCCGCTCGCTGGCGGTGCCAGGGCTGCTCGCGGCAGCGATCCTGCTGCTCGCGCTGGCCGCACCGATGTTGCCGCTGGCCGATCCGGTACGACAGGACGTGGCCCGGCGCCTCGCCGGGCCCTCAGCGGCGCATTTGCTTGGACAGGATGAGTACGGGCGGGACGTGCTGTCGCGCATTTTGTGGGGAGCGCGTGTGTCGCTGGCGGTGGCCTTCACAGCGACGGCGTTGGCCGCAACACTCGGCACGGCGCTCGGAATTCTCGGCGGATATTTTCGAGGCGTGATCGAGCTGCTGACGGTGCGGGCAGCGGAGATCGTGCTCTGTTTCCCGCCACTGCTTCTGGCGCTGCTGGTCGTGACGCTGATGGGGCCGGGGACAGGGACGCTCATCTTTTCGCTGGCCATCCTGTTCACGCCGGGCTTCGCACGCGTCGCCTATGCGGAGACGTTGTCGGTGCGCGCGTTGGACTATGTGACGGCGCAGCAGGCGCTGGGGGCGCCGACGCGACGCATTCTGGCCCGGACGTTGCTGCCGAACATCGCGCCACCGCTGATCGTGCAGTTCTCGCTGACGGTCGCGTCGGCGATGGTGCTCGAAAGCGGGTTGTCCTTCCTTGGTCTCGGTGTCGTGCCGCCGTCGCCTTCCTGGGGACTGATGATCCGCGGCGCACGGACGACGATGGAGCAGGCGCCGCTGCTGCTGCTTTGGCCGTGCCTTGCCTTGGCCGGCGCGGTGCTGGTGCTGAACCTTTTATGTGATCGGCTGCGCGATGTGCTCGATCCTCGCGGGCGCTCCACGGGCAGCCCCGGTTTTCTGCGAAAGCTGGCGGCGCTGCCGCCGGCGCCGGTGGAATCTGTGCCATTGCTGCGCGTGGAAGGGCTGACGCTGCAGGTTAAGGGGCGTCACGGTTCGGTGACGCTGGTGCGCGACGCGGGCTTCAGCGTGGGGCGCGGGGAAACCGTTGCAGTGGTTGGCGAGAGCGGCTCGGGCAAGACGCTGACGGTGCTCGCGGTGATGGGGCTGCTGCCGGCCGCGGTCGTGCCCGTGGCGGGTCGAATCCTTTTCACCGGACGCGACGGACACGTACGTGACCTGCTTCGTCTGCCCGAGGCGCAGATGCGCGCGTTGCGGGGACGCGACCTCGCCATGGTTTTTCAGGACCCGTCGAGCAGCCTGAACCCGCTGCTTCGCATTGGCGATCAGGTCGCCGAGAGCCTGCGAGCTCATGGCGCCAAAAGCAGCGAAAGCGTCGTCCCGCTGCTGCGCCAGGTCGGGCTGCCGGATCCGGAGCGGCAGGCGCAAGCCTATCCGCACGAGGTGTCGGGCGGCCAGCGCCAACGTGCGATGATTGCGGCGGCAATCGCAAACCATCCGCGTCTGTTGCTGGCGGACGAGCCGACCACCGCGCTGGACGTCACCGTGCAGGCGCAGATCCTGTCGCTGCTGACGGATTTGAAGCGCGCGGAAGGCGGAATGGGAATGGTCTTCGTGACGCACAATCTCGCAGTGGTGTCTGATATCGCCGACCGGGTGGTGGTGATGTATGCGGGCGAGGTCGTGGAGGAAGGGCCGGTTGCGGACGTCTTCGCCGCGCCCCGACATCCTTACACGGCGGCACTGCTGGCGAGCGTGCCGGAAGGCGGTGCGGAGCGGCTTGCCGCCATTCGCGGCACCGTACCGCAGCCTTTGGACATGCCGGCGGGCTGCCGCTTCGCGCCGCGTTGTGAGCGGGCGATCGAGATCTGCCGCGAAGTGGCGCCGGCGCTGGTTGAGGTGTCATTGGTGCGGCGCTCCCGCTGCGTGCGCTGGAAGGAGCTTGTATGAGGGCGGCGCAACCCCTGGCGCGCGCCGTGGGCGTGACGCGAGCCTTCTATCGGCGCGGCCGGTTCCTTGGGCGCAGCGTGCCGGTGATGGCGTTGCGCGGCGTGGATGTCGAGGTGCAGCGCGCAGAGACCGTCGGCGTCGTGGGCGAATCCGGCTGCGGCAAGAGCACGCTCGGCCGCGTGATGCTGGGGCTGCTGGCGCCGACCGAAGGCCAGGTGTTGTTCGACGGTGAGGATCTCGCTCAGCAAACGCAGGCGCATCTGCGCACGCTGCGGCGGCGGATGCAGATGGTGTTCCAGGATCCTTATGGCAGCCTCGATCCGCGGCGAACTGTCGGTGCACAGATCGGCGACGGTATCGTCATCCACCGCCTCGCGGCCGGCGTCGAGGTCGCGGAGCGTGTTGCATTGCTGCTGCGGCAGGTGGGTCTCAATCCCGCTGATGCGGGGCGGCTGCCGCATGAGTTCTCCGGCGGGCAGCGGCAGCGCATCGCGGTGGCGCGCGCGCTGGCGACGGCCCCGGAGTTCATCGTGGCGGATGAACCGGTCTCGGCATTGGATGTCTCGATCCAGGCGCAGGTGGTGAACCTCCTGGCCGACCTGCGGGCGGACCTCGGTCTGGCTCTGCTCTTCATCAGCCATGACCTTCATGTAGTGCGGCACCTCTGCGACCGTCTGGTGGTCATGTATCTGGGGCGCGTCATGGAGGAGGGACCGGCGAGCGAAATCTTTGCTGCACCGGTCCATCCTTATACGCGCGCGCTGCTGGCGGCCACGCCATCGCTGCGTCATCGCGCAGCGCCGGTACCGCTGATGGGCGAAGTGCCAAGCATCGCCTCGCCACCGACCGGATGCGTCTTCCGCACGCGCTGTCCGATGGCGCAGCCGGACTGCGCCGAAACCGTGCCGACCCTGCAAACGCTGAAAGGTACAGGAGACCGGCGTATCGCCTGTCTTCGCGCAGAGGAAATCGCAACATGATGAAAGGGAAGGGGCGCGTGGCCATGATCTCCGGCGCCACGCGCGGTATCGGGCGCGCCGTGCTGCAGCGCCTGCTTGACGCGGGCTACCAGGTCAGCGCGGGCGTCCGCGATGTGTCACGCCTGCCGCGACATCCTGCGCTCACAGCTTGCGCCTACGATGCCGGCCTTAGCGGCAGCGCCGAAGAATGGGTGGCGGCGACAATCGCCAGGTACAATCGCGTCGACGCGCTCGTGAATGCAGCCGGCATCAATCCCAAGGCCCGGTTGCTGGATGCGGACGAAACGCCGTTTGACGACATGTGGAGCGTGAACGCCAAGGGGCCGATGCGAGTCATTCGCGCGGCATGGCCCTATCTGATGGCCGCCGGCGAGGGCCGCGTGGTCAACGTCGCCTCGCTCTCCGGCAAGCGCGTGCGCAACGAGAATCTCGGCTACGCGATGAGCAAATTTGCGGTCATGGCACTGACGCAGGAGGTACGACGGCTTGGGTGGGAGCATGGCATTCGCGCCACCGCTGTCTGTCCCGGCTTCGTCGACACCGACATGACGATGCATGTCCAGCACGTTCCGCGGGAGAAGATGTCGCGGCCCGAGGACGTCGCGGTGCTGATCGAGGCGGTGCTGCATCTGCCGAACACGGCGAGCGTTGCAGAACTTTTGGTGAACTGGCGGCACGAGGACACTTTATGACCCAGATGGACGTTCTTCCTGGCGTTTTTGCACGCCGTGACCCCGCCAATCCGGCGCCGGTGCTGTTCGAGATTCCGCGCAGCGGCAGCGACTATCCGCCGGACTTCCGCAGCATTGCCTCGCTGACGGATCTGCAGCGGTCAGTTTCGACTCACGTCGAGGCGGCTTACGCGGACGTGGTCGATGCCGGCGCGACTTGGCTTTATGCCTTCTTCCCCAACGCCTATATCGACGCCAACCGACACGAACTCGATATCGATCCCGACAGCCTGGATGGGGCCTGGCCGCAGCCACTGCAGCCGTCGCCAAAATCGAAAGCGGGAATTGGCCTGATCCCCTCGATCTGTGCCGGCAGCAAGCCGATCTATGATGCGAAGCTTACCGTGGAGGCGGTTCGAAGTCGGCTCGACCGCTATTACTGGCCCTATCACAACGAGGTCTCGCGCTTGTTGAGGACGTTTCGTGAAACGCGCGGCGTCGCCGTTCACCTGAGCTGCCACAGCATGACGTCGCTCATTACCAGCGGACCGGACGCCGGGCAGCATCGATCCGATTTCGATCTCGGCGATCGCAACGGTACGACCTGCGGCGCCGAGATGACCGACCTTGTCGCGGAGACGTTGAGCAGCTTCGGCTACAAGGTCACGCGCAATCGCCATTTTGTCGGCGCCGAATCTGTGCGCAAGCACGGCGATCCGAGCAGAGGCATTCACAGCCTCCAGATCGAGATGAATCGCAGCCTTTACATGGACGATGCGACACGCGCCCGGAACGGGCGTTTCCCGAAGGTGCAGGCGCATCTCGCTGCACTGGCAGAACGAGTTGTCGCGTTTGCATGCACGCGCACCAATGTGCCGAACTAGTTGAAAGGAATGGGAGCATGTCGCCGCCTGTCGATCGCATCGCCAGCGATTCCAACCTGCCTGCCGCCGCCGACGTCGTTGTCATCGGCGGCGGTATCATCGGCGTGGCCGCCGCCTATGCGCTGACGCAACGCGGTCACTCCGTCGCGCTGGTGGAGAAAGGCCATATCGGCTGCGAACAATCCAGCCGCAACTGGGGCTGGTGCCGTCAGCAGAACCGCGACGAGCGGGAGCTGCCGCTGGTCCGCCACAGCCTCGAGATGTGGGGCAAGCTTGGCGAGGAGATCGGCGCCGATCTCGGCTTTCGCCGTCAGGGCCTGCTCTATGTCACCCAGAAGCCTGCCGAGCTTGCCGATTGGGAAGCCTGGGTGAACATGGCGCGAAAGCATCAGGTTCACAGCCGCATGCTGACGGCCGAGGAGGCGCAGGCGATGACGCCTGGTGCAACCGAGCGTTGGATCGGCGGCGTGCATTCGCCGAGCGATGGCCGCGCCGAGCCTGCGAAGGCCGCGCCCGCGCTCGCTGCGGCCGCACGGCGCGCTGGCGCCACCGTCCATCAGCAATGTGCGGCGCGCGGCCTGGAAACGACCGGCGGCGCCGTCTCCGCCGTGGTGACCGAGAAAGGTCGCATCCGCACTCAGGCGGTGCTTTGTGCGGGCGGCGCGTGGACGTCCATGTTCTGCCGTCGGCACGGCATCAAGCTGCCGCAGGCGGGCGTGCGCTCGACGGCGTTCTACACGACGCCTGCAACCGCGGTCACGGAGGGAGGCTTGTCCATGCCGGGCGCCGTTATTCGCCGTCGCCTTGATGATGGCTATACGATTGCGGTCCGCGGTCGCGGTCAGTTGGAGCTTACCCCGCAGGGATTGCGATACGCGCGCCAGTTCTGGCCGATGCTGGTAAAGCGTCGCTCGGCCGGCCTGACCTTCCGCGTCGGCCGTTCGTTCTTCCAGGGACCGGAGGCGTTCGGAAGCTGGTCATTGGACGGCGTCTCACCGTTCGAGAAGATGCGCGTGCTCGATCCCGAGCCTGACATGGGCGTGGTCGAGGATGGGTTGCGAGGTCTCGTGCGCGCCTACCCCGCACTTGCTGGAATCAAGGCTGCGGAGGTCTGGGGCGGCTGGATCGATTCCACACCTGACGCGATCCCCGTGATCTCGCCGGTCGAAGCGCTGCGGGGGTTTTTTATCGCCACAGGCTTCAGCGGCCATGGTTTCGGCATCGGGCCGGCGGCTGGCCGGCTGGCGGCCGATCTCGTCACCGGCGCAACGCCGCTCGTTGACCCGCATCCCTTTCGCTATTCGCGCTTGGTGGATGGGACCGATCTCGGTCCGCCAGGGCCAATGTAGTTACGCGGCCTTCGCTCCGCGCACAGGCTGGGCGAGGCACGTCATCAGGCGCGCGAGGCCGGCACAGTCCAAGCTCGGGAATCTGCCGACGAGCGCAATGATTTCTGCCGCGGCATCGGCGCCCAACGCGGTCGATAGGCAATCGCTCGCCTTGGCTTGGAGCTGCTCGGCCGAGACTGGCCGGCCCCAGATTCCAGGCGGTCCGTCGCATGTGCCGCGCGTTCGGCCACCACGCCATTCCACATCGATAGCCAGCGTCATCGCGTCGAAGCGACCCTGGCGCTGCATGTCGGGCACGATGTTGATGCGCGGCAACAGGTCGACGACATCAGGCGCGAAGCGGCGCGCGTCGGTGAAACTGGCGACGGTGACATCCCCGTCGAGCAACGCGATCGCGGCGGTGTACTGGAAGCTGAACTTTCCGGCGAGTCCGGTGGCGGGGTTGGGACGATCGACATAGGCCATCGGCGGACTGTGGATCACCACGCGTTCGATCGTTTGATTGCCCGGCATCGCGGCTCGGGCCGCCAATGCCGCCCTGATGACGAAATGCGTGCCGTACTGGCTTGGATAGAGCTTATAGGCCGGGCCGGGATGCACGATCTGCAGCGCGCCGTGGTCCTTGATCAGTTCCTCCGGAGTAAAGCCGTCGCCGAAAAAGGCCTTGCCATAGCCGCGCGGATCACCGAGCGCATCCGCGTCCGCCGTGAAGCCGCGAGCGGCAAGTACAGCGCTTTCCAGTCCGGATGCAGCAGCCTGGCCGCAGTGCAGCGCCTTGGTCATGCTGCCGATATTGGCCTGGACGCCCCCAGCCCGCGACGCTGCGATGGCAATGGCGTGCCCGAATTGCGCGATGTCGAGCTGCATCAGCAGGCCGCAGGCGACGGCGCTGCCGAGCGGGCCGACAGCTCCGGGCGGATGGAAGACCAGAGTCCCCGGTTCGAACTGCCGCGACGACAGGCGCAGCCGCTCCTGTGCCTCGATGCCGATGGCCAAGGCTGACAGAATACGTTCGCCGAGCGGAGCGTCGTGAGCTATCGGGGACGTCTCGGCGAGAGCGAGCGCGGCGGGCAGCGTGGTCGAGAGCGAATGGTTGGCCGGATTCCACATCGGCTCGAAATCGAGCACGTGCATCGCGGCGCCGTTGATGCGCGCTGCATCGGCCGGTGCAGCGCGTCTGCTTCTGCCGATCAAGCTGGCCGATGCGCCGCTGTCCGGGACTGGGGCAGAATCGGCCAGTATCGAGGGACTCTTCTCTGACGCGCCGAGCGCTGCAACGGCGAGACCATCGAGGACGAGCGAGATCGCACTCTGACGAGCAGCGTCGTCGAGTCCCCTGACGGCCAGCATCGAGAGATGTTCGGCGAAAGCGCTCGTCAGGCTCATTCCGCGGCCGCCGGCCGGTTCGCCTGCGCCATGCGCGGCGGTTGGTAGAAGACCTGGCCCTCGAACAGCTTGCGCGCTGTGCGGTAGACCGCGCCGTGGATCGCTCGCACGCGCGCAGGATCGTCGGCGTTTTCGACGGCAGCATCGACGATGGTGATTCCGGAAGGATGCGCCACCGCGATTGGTCCGTCGCCGGGCCGCGCCAGGGCGTGGGGCAGCGAGCCAACAATGCGCACGGCGATCGCGAGGCAGGTTGCGCCAGTTATCGGCACTGCCCGATGCGGTTGACCGATCGAGATCATGCGGATGGCGAGTGACATGTCAGCGGCTTCGATCATCCGGCCGGATAGTGTCGGCGTGCTGACCGGCGCCGCGATCATCGCCACTTTCGGCACGCTGGGAATACGGCCGGCGGCGGCAAGATCTGGCGCGATGCCCATCGCGACGGAAGCGGCGCGGCGGATCGACTCCATCCGTTCCAGGAAAAGCGGATCCTGCTCGAGGGCATCCGGCAATTCGCCGCCCTGCTTGCCGAGCGCGCTGGCTGCCACGAAGACGCACGGATTCGCCGCATCGACCAGCGAGGCCTCGATCGGGCCGAGCCCCGGAATCTCGAGGATATCGCGGCCGCGGCCGGTCGGCAGCAGGCGGCCCGTCTTGGTGCCGCCGGGATCGACGAATTCGAGCCTCACCGGCGCTCCGCTCCCGGCGACGCCGTCAATCGCGAAGTCACCCTCGGTTTGCGATTCGCCGCCGCTCACAGCGAAGCGAGCGACGATGATCTTTCCGGTGTTGGTATTGTGGATGCGGACGATGGCCTCGCCGTTCGCCGGCGCGCGCACCAGCCCTTGCTCGACGGCGAATTGCCCCATGGCCGAGGACATATTTCCACAATTGCCGCTGTAGTCGACCGAGGCCTCCTTCACCGAAACCTGCGCGAACGTGTAGTCGACATCAGCGTCGGGGCGCGTTGCAGGCCCGACGACACAGATCTTCGACACCGAGGAGAGTCCTCCGCCCATGCCGTTGAGCTGGCGTCCGTTTGCGTCGGGAGAACCCATCACCGCGAGGAAGATCGGATCCCAGAGCGCCGGATCGGAGGGCAGGTCGGCGCGGTTGAAGACGACAGCCTTCGAAGTGCCACCGCGCATGAAAGTCGCTTTCAACCGGCTTTGGGGCATCGGCTCGTCCTCTATATCGGCTCGTCCTTTACGGGATACTTCTGTATACATCTACGTACAAGAATGCTAACGAGTTGTCGACGCGCAAATGCTGGCCGCGCATGCGGTCAGTGCAGGGTGGAAACAAAGGCGCGGCTTGACACGCTGCGCAAGCCAGCCTGTGGAGTTTCAAGCGGCCGTTGCGGTGGGAAACGTCCGCTGGATGCGTGAACGGCGTGCGGCCCCTTCGGGTGACCGAAATGGTAGGAGGGCGGTTCTGTTTCAATTATCGCCGCGATGCGGGCTCGATGCCGGTCGCGACGTCCGGTTGTTCCGCAGAATTCACTGGCGGCCGGTTCGAGGAGATGAAAATGAGCGACGAAACCGTGCTGCCGGACCGAGACAAATTTGCTTCGGCTGCGGACTACGCCTACGCGGCTTTGCGGCGGGAAATCGTCGAGGGGCGCTTCCCACCGGGGCGCCGCATGCGTGAGATCGAACTGGCGCAACGCCTCGGCATCAGCCGAACGCCGACGCGCCAGGCGCTCTCACGGCTGGAGCTTGAGGGCTTGCTCGACGCGCGGCCTCGGGCAGGCCTCGTGGTCTCGGTGCTCGATCTGGATGCTGTCGAGGAGCTCTACGAGATGCGGGCAGCCGTCGAGGGTACGGCGGCGGCGATGGCGGCCCGGCATGCCCGACCGCGCGACCTCGCACTGCTGCAGAAACTGCTTGATGAAGAGACGTTGCTGGGAAGCGACCCGCTGACGCTCTATCGGCATAACCGCGAGCTTCACGAGGCGATCCACGTGGCGGCGCATAATCGCTACCTTGAAAAGAGCCTGCATGCGCTCCACGACGCGATCGCACTGCTCGGCCCAACCACACTCGCGGCCGGCGGGCGCGCCGCCATCGCTCGTAAGGAGCACGCTGCCATCGTCAAGGCGATCACCAAGCGCGACGATGTGTCGGCCGACCGTCTCATGCGCGCTCATATCATTGATGCCCTCGACGTGCGTCGGGCCATCCTTGAGCGCGAACGCCGCCGAAATGCCGGGCCGGACGACACATGAGACGGATTTTAGGCTCCTTTGTACCGGGCTTCGAGTTCGTCGAACCGAGGCTTGCCGACAATACGTTGGCGCTCGGCGAAGCTGGCCAGCCGGTCTTCGGCGCCATCAAGCGAACCGTTCTGCTTGAGTATGCCCAGCACGTCCTGGGCCGACTTCATCATGGCCTGGAGCGCAGCGTTCGCGTAAAGCGCGATCGAAAATCCCATCGTGCCGAGTTCTTCGAGTGGCAGCATCGGCGTCCTGCCGCCCATCACGACATTGACGAGTTGGGGAGCGGGCAGCTTCCCGATCGCCCGCATCTCCTCGACAGACTCGGGTGCCTCGACAAAGATCACGTCCGCTCCGGCCTCGGTCATGGCATGGGCGCGTTCGATCGCCCGCTCGAAGCCTTCGACCGCCCGTGCATCGGTTCTTGCAATGATGATCGTGTCGGGATCGCGGCGCGCGTCAAGCGCGGCGTGGATCTTGGCCAGCATTTCCGGCAGCGGGACAACGCCCTTGCCGGTGAAATGCCCGCACTTCTTCGGAAAGACCTGATCCTCGATTTGCAGCGCGGCGGCGCCGGCCCGTTCGAGCAGTTGGACGGTGCGGGAGACATTGAGCGCATTGCCAAAGCCGGTGTCGATGTCGACTACCAGCGGGATCCTGGTGACGTCGCTGATGCGGGCGGCAGCCTCAGCCAGTTCGGTCGCCGAAAGCAGGCCGAGATCCGGCATACCGAGCTGCATGTTCGTGAAGCCCGCGCCCGTCAGATAGACGGCCTCGAAGCCGAGGTCCTCGATAATGCGCGCCATCAAGGCATTGGCTGCGCCCGGCAGAAGAAAGACCTCTCGTCGGTTTATGAGATCGCGCAGGCGCTGGCGGCTGCTCTGCTGAGACGTTTCGAAGGTGTTGAGCATGGTGGACCTGCTCCGTGCTGCGGGGGGCGGGACAAAACCTTGTCGCTCGGGACTATGCTCGTCAGCAGTGGCTAGCGTCAACTGTTGACAGTCGACAATTTCGCAGGCCAATCTGCGGACGAAGCATCCGGATCAGAGATGCAACAGGGAGTGAATGTGATGGCTGAAAAGCATGATCCGGCCTTTGGCCTGACCCGTCGCAGCGTCCTGGTCGGCGGCGCGGCGCTCGGACTCGTTGGTGCGCGTCGGGCTCAAGCCGCAGGCCTCGATCTCGAGGCGGCACGCAAGGAGGGGAAGGTCGTTGTCTACAACAACTGGCAACCGAACGGCATCGAGCCGCTGCTCCAGCGTTTCCGCGATGCTGTCCCCGGAATCCGCACCGAGCAGATTAGACTCGGCAGCAATCCGCTGATTGAACGCTTCCAGACCGAGTTCAGCGCCGGCCGCAATCTCTGCGATGTGCTCGTCACCTTTCCGGACGAACGCATCGACGAAGGGTTGAAGCAGGGCTGGATGGCGCAATGGACTCCACCGGAGATCGGCAACTTCGCGCCGGAGTACAACAACAACAACATGCTGTTCACGATCCAGCATGCGCGCGAATGCATCATCTGGAACAAGAGCCAGGTCAGGCCGGCTGATGCGCCGAAGGAATGGATCGATTTGCTCGACCCGAAGTGGAAGGGCCGCGTCGGCATGAACCCGCCCTGGCGCTCGGTCTCGATTCAGCAGATCTGCGCCTTCTGGGAGGACATCGGCATCAAGGACGCGCCCGAGCGCCTGAAGGCGAACGAAGTTCGCTTCTTCGAGGGGTCGGGTGGCATCATCCAGGCGGTCGTACGCGGCGACGTGCGTGTCGCTGAACTGACCGACCTGCCGCTCAACCCGATGCTGGAGGATGGAGCGCCGATCGGCTTCGTCTATCCGAAGTCCGGCACCACGCTCTCGGCCAACAAGGCCTTCGTCGCGGCCAAGGCGCCGAACCCGAACGCGGCCAAGGTTTTTTTGAACTGGCTGATGACCGCGGAAGGCCAGGTGCATTTGCAGAATTACTGCGGCCTGTCGGTGACCCGGAAGGGCGCGCCGCCGCTGAGCAAGCTGCCCGCGACGGCCGACCTTAGTAATGTCGTCGACGGCGAGAAGATCCTGACGCCGGCGCGCCAGACAGTCATCGTGGACAAGTGGCGTTCGACTTTCGGTATCCGCTGAGCGCGTGATCGCTGCGCGGAACGGCAGTTTCGCGCAGCGATCGTTTCAAGCGAAGCGCACGCAGATGCGCATCCGAAAAAATGCTCCAGCAAACAAGACGGTCCCGCGAGCCGATCATGTCCGTAGATGCCTCCACTGTTCATGGGTTGCCGGTCTCCGACACCAACCGGCGGAGCAGCTCCCGCGGCGTCCTGATGGGCGTCTACTGGGTCACCTTCGTGCTTGTCGCCGCGATGGTGGCTATTCCGGTGATCGCACTCGTCTATGGCAGCTTCCGCACGAGTGCGCCGGGCCTGCCCGGCGACTGGACCCTGCGCAACTATGCGGGCCTCGCCTCGAGCGGCGTCCTGTCGTCGATGAGCACAACGTTGGTGATCGGCCTCTTCACCTCGGTGCTCTCGATTATCATCGGCACGGCGATAGCGCTCATCCTGCATCGAACGGATTTCCGCTACGGGCGGATCGTGATGCCGCTGATCGGACTCACATTCTATTTCCCGTCCTTCATCCTCGCCATGGCGTGGATCATCGTCGGTGCGCCAGGAGGCATTTACAATACCGTGGTCGACGACATGCTCGGCATGCCCTGGTTGCGCGCCGACATCTACACCGCGGCGGGCATCGTTTTCGTCATGGTCCTGCACCAGGTCCCTTTCGTCTACCTGACAATGCGCGGTCCGATTATCGGCATGGACCCGATCTACGAGGAGGCGGCGAATGCCGCTGGTGCCAAGCCGTACGAAGTACTGCTGCGGGTGACGTTGCCGCTGCTCGGCTATTCGCTGATTTCGAGCTTCATCCTGACCTTCGTCATGACAATCGAGCAATTCGCGATTCCTGCGCTGCTCGGCATTCCGGGGCAGGTGACGATGCTGGCGACGCAGCTCTATCTGCTGGTCCGGTTCTCGCCGACCGATTACGGGCTGGCGGCGGCGATCGGCGTCGCACTCAGCCTGATCACCGGCGCGGCGATCTGGGCACAGCGGCGCGTCACCACCGCCGGTCGGCTGACCACCGTCACCGGCAAGGCCGGGCGCATCAAGCAGATTCCGCTCGGCCACTGGCGCTGGGCGGCGAACCTCCTGTGCTTCGGCTTCGTCTTCCTCGGGCTCATCATGCCGATGGTGATCCTGCTCTACACCTCTGTGCTGAAGTGGTTCACCGTGAACCCGTTCGACGGCATGTATACGCTTCGAAACTACGTCTTCATCTGGGAGAGTGGCTCGACCGTCGGCAGTTTCACCAATACGCTGATCGTGTCGGGCGTCGGCGCGGCGGTGGGCGT
Organism: Bradyrhizobium sp. LHD-71; assembly: GCF_031157255.1. Classification (GTDB taxonomy): domain Bacteria; phylum Pseudomonadota; class Alphaproteobacteria; order Rhizobiales; family Xanthobacteraceae; genus P52-10. The sequence goes on from NZ_JAVIFX010000008.1 coordinate 184,193, forward strand.
GCTGCTCGGGTTGCTCTGCTGCTATTTCACCTTGCGGTTACGCCCGCCCGGCTATCGCGCGCTGGATTTCCTGGTCAGCCTGCCCTTCGGTGTGCCCGGTGTGGTGCTCGGCCTCGGCTTGCTCTGGGCCTATGCCTATCTGCCGCTGCCACTCTACGGCACGCTGACTTTGATGATCATCGCCTTCGTGACGCGTTTCCTGCCCTATGCCACTGAAACGATTGGCGGGCAGATGGTGCAGATCGACAAAAGCCTGGAAGAGGCGGCTTGGGTCAATGGCGCGACCCGTCTGCAGGGCGTTGGAAAGATCCTGCTGCCGCTGGTCTCGCCGTCGCTGCAGGGCGCCTATTTCCTGCTTTTCATGGCGTTCTTTCGCGAGATCTCCTCGGCGATCCTGATCTACTCGGTCAACACCTCGGTGATCTCGATCTCAATCTGGTCGTTCTTCGAGCAGGCGAATTGGGGACTGGCGAGTGCGCTCGCGGTCGTCGCCACACTGATCATTTTTGTCGCCATGGCGTTGATCACGCGCATGGTCTCGACCGCCGGGCGCGGCTGAGGAAGGTCTGCAATGAGCATCAGCATCGAGAACCTCACCAAGCGCTACGGTCCGCTCACCGTCGTTCATGGCATTTCCTTCAACGTCGCCAAGGGCGAATTCATGTCGCTGCTCGGGCCGTCCGGCTGCGGAAAGACGACGACCTTGCGCTGCATCGCCGGACTGGAGGACGCCAATGGTGGAGTCATTCGCATCGGCGACAGGATAGTCTCGGCACCGGAGCAGGACGTGGTCGTCTCGGCGCATGAACGTCAGATCGGCATGGTGTTCCAGTCCTATGCGATCTGGCCGCACATGACAGTCGCCGGCAACGTCGGCTTCCCGCTCGCGATCCGAAAGGTCGCGGCGCAGGAGGTTGAGCGACAGGTCGACGAAGCGCTGGAGATCGTCGGCATGCGACATCTGCGCGACCGACATCCCTCGCAACTGTCCGGCGGGCAGCAGCAGCGTGTTGCGCTGGCGCGCGCGATCGTCGGGCGCCCGCGCGTGCTGCTCTTCGACGAGCCCCTGTCCAATCTCGACGCCAAGCTGCGCGAGGGCACCCGGACCGAAATCAAGCGGCTGCAGCGCGAGCTCGATGTTGCGACCGTCTACGTGACGCATGACCAGGAGGAGGCCTTGTCCATGTCCGACCGGGTCATCGTCATGGATGGCGGTCGGATCACGCAAGCCGGCACGCCGAAAGAGCTCTATCGCCGTCCGGCAAACCGCTTCGTCGCCGATTTCGTCGGTCGCGCCAGCTTCATCGACGTCACGCGCATGAACGGCTCGGGTTGGTCGACGGCGGCAGGAGTTCGGCTGCGCCTCGACGATGCCGGCGCGCCGCCGGCAACGCGCTATCAGGCCATGCTGCGCCCGGAGAGCATCGACATCTGCCACGGAGCAGCGCGCGGCAAAGCAGACGAGAGCGATAATATCCTGTGCGGCCATGTGGTCGAGAGCCACTATCTCGGCGCCTATACGGAATATCTTGTCGAGGCCTCGGGGGCAAAGCTCAAGGTGCATTCGCGGTCCGATTTCGACGTCGGCGCCGAGGTGACGCTGCGCTTCGCGCCGGAGTTCTGCCGGCTCGTGGCGCTTGGCGACGAGGATCGCGTATGACCAGCAGTTGGATTGCAACCGACGAGTTCGAAGAGTTCGCCGCTGCGTTGTTCGTCAATGCCGGCCTGTCCGAGGCGGGTCGGGCGGTCGATCTGTTGCTTTCGCGACGTCTCGCCTGAGGGAGGCTTGCTTGCGACTGGATACGATGGCGCAGGTGATCCGCAGCAAGAATGCCGGACCATGCCTGCTGACGTTCGATCTTATGCTTCCCGATGAGGCCACCTTCGCCTATGTCGGTGCACGCATCGCCACGCTGCGACAGAAGGTGGCGTTGGCCTATGGCCGTAGCGAAAACGAGGTCGCGGTGCTGGCCTACGCGCCGGCGCTTGCGGTGAAGATCACGCTGCCGCGCGATATCGTCTCAGGTGATGTCGGCGATCGCGACGTCTATGGCGCGCAGCAGCACGCGCCGCTGCTGGACATGGATCTATGACGGCGATCGCGCGACTTCTCGATGATTTCGCTCGGCGGCGGCGGCCACTGCGCTCGCTTGGCGCCTCGGGCCAGCTCGGCTATGGCATTCCGACACCGGCTTTCGAAGCCGGGCTCGGCCGTGCCCCCGATATGATCGGCGTCGACATGGGCTCGATCGACATCGGCCCGAACTATCTTGGCAGCGGCAAGCTGGCGCCGACCCGCGGTGGAGCGAAGCGCGATCTGCGCAAGGTGCTGAACGCGGCGCGGCGCCTCGATATCCCGCTCATTGTCGGCTCGGCTGGTTCGGCAGGGGCCAGGCCGCATCTCGACCAGACCCTGGCGATAATCCGGGAGATTGCAGCGGAAGACGGCTTGCGTTTCCGCATGGGCGTAGTCGCAGCCGACGTATCGCCAGGCGTGGTCAAGCAAGCACTGCGGGCCGGGCGTGTTCGACCGATGGATACGATGCCGCCGCTGACCGAGGCGGATGTCGATGCGACCAGCAACCTCGTCGGTCAACTCGGCCTCGAGGCCTTCAGGCGGGCGCTGGAAGCCGATGTCGATGTGGTCGCGCTGGGGCGGGCCTGCGATACCGGCATTTTCGCCAGCATCCCCGCCATGCTCGGCTTTCCGCCGGGCATCGCCATGCACATGGCCAAGATCGTCGAATGCGCCTCGCTCTGCTGCAGCCCCGGCGGTCGCGACACTATCCTCGGCATTCTCGACGATGACGGGTTCGAGCTCGAAAGCATGGCGCCGAGCCGCGCGGCGACACCGGCCTCGGTCGCCGCACACAGCCTCTACGAACAGGCCGACCCGTTCGAAATCCGCGAGCCGGCGGGACGCGTCGACCTGCGCGACGTGACTTATCGAGCGCTCGACTCGCGACGCACCCGCGTCGAAGGCGCGCGCTTCGAACCGGCATCCGGGCTGACGCTGAAGCTCGAGGGAGCTTCGTTCCTCGGTCATCGCGCGCTGCTGCTCGCAGGGGTCGCAGATCCGCGGTTCATCGCCCGGTACGAAGAGATCTTCGCGGCGGTCACGACGGTCGTCCGCAATCTGGTGTGCGAGGATTCGCCTGAGGATTACCGCCTCGGCTTCCGCCTTTACGGTGTCGACGGCGTCCGCGCCTGGGCCGGCGCGCCGGGGCAGATGCCGCGCGAGGCCTTCGTACTGGGCGAGTGCCTCGCGCCGACGCCCGAGCGCGCCGAGGAAGTCATCCGCACGACGAAGCAGTACCTCCTGCATCACGGCTATGAGGGCAGGCTTTCGACGGCCGGCAACCTCGCCTTCCCCTTCACACCGCCGGAAGTGATGGTCGGCCCGGCCTATCGCTTCAATGTCTTCCACTTGATGGAGGTGGACGATATGGCGAGCCTCTTTCCCGTCGAGGTGGAGACGTTCGGCTGATCCGGATGGCTGTTGGCCGCGAAAGCGGCAGCCTTAAATTCGCAAAGCGGCAGTAAGCTCGGCCACCGTGCGATTTTCGATGTCCAGCACGATCTCCTGCACCGCAGCCGCTTTGGTCCCGTCGACAGCGAGCGAGGCTGAGGCCATGAATTTCGCAGCGACGCTCTCCGTATCCAGCGCCCGCTCGCCGGCGCCGCTATTGACGCGGATGTGCCGGAAGAGCTCCCGCCCGTCCTTGAGCGTGAGCTTCACGCCGCCGGAGAAGAATTGTGGGAACGCTGATGCACTGTCGATCGAGCATGCCACGCGGGTAGCGAGTTCTCGGACCTGCGGGTCACGCAGCGCTTCCTCCTGCAACTCGGGCAGGTTGAAGCGGCCCTTGATCAGGCAGGTCGCGACGACGAACTGCGCGCTGAATTTCGCTTCGTAGTCGGTGGTCGGGCGTTCCTTCGCGGCCGCGGGCTCGGCGACGATCGGCATCGTATCCTTCGGCAGAAAAGCCTCGACTGCGGCGATGTCGCGCCAGTCGACCGAACGGCTGAGTTCGATCGCGGCATCGGCGCAGCCATGGATGAAATGGCAGACCGGATAGGGCTTAAGCGCCGTATCCGCGAAGTGCCAGCGCGTGCCGAGGTCGGTCACCATGATGTCGAGATCGGCGTGACCGGCCTTATCCTGCAGATGCGTGTCGAACAGGCCGAACTTGCCTTCATAGGGTCGGCTCGGCCCGGTGAAATCTGCGCCCGCCAGTCGCGCTGCCGTAATGCCGGCGACGGCTCCCCAGCCGGGATGGAAGCGCTTGGTCCAGGCGCCGTCCTCGAGGAAGACCTGCACGCCCGAGGCCGTGCTGGCGGCGATGCCCTGCGCCTCGACGATCTGCCGCGTGCTCAGACCGAGCAGCTTGGCGGCGATCACCGCCGAACTGAAATGGGCGACGATGCCGGTGGCGTGGAAGCCGACGTGATGGAAGCCGCCTTTGACGGCGGCGCCGACTCGCACCGCGGTCTCCATTCCCGCCATGTAGGCGGTGAGGAAGCTGGGGCCGTCGACGTTCAGCGCCTCGCCGAGCGATAGGGCGCAGGGCAGACACGCGGCGGTCGGATGAACGATGCTGGTAAGGTGAGTGTCGTCGAAGTCGAGGCCGTGGATGAGGATGCCGTTGGCAAGAGCGGCGTCGCGAACCGGCAGGCGTTCTTTGCGTCCGATGACGCTGCACGACCCAGCTTCGCCCGCCAGCGCGCTAATGCCCGCGAGCGCGCGGTCGGCGTAGACGAAGGCGTTCGAGGCGAGGCCGACGCCGAGTGCATCGAGAATGGAGAGCTTGCCGCGATGCCGCGCCGCTTCTGGGACTGCTTCGAGACGCAAGCCCGCAGCCATGTCTGCCAAGGCGGTGGCCGGCTTCAAGGCGGAATCCCATAGGGCGATTGGCGCGGCTCTCATGATACCTCCCCGAGTCAGTGCCGCGCCTCTGGGCGGCTTCTCAGATCGATTAGGGAGCGCTATTGTAGGACTGTCAACAGTTGACGTGCCCGTTTAGGACGGGTTCTTCGGTATGCTAGATGCATGGGCACAATGAGCGAGCTTCTCAACAGTCGCGTCAAAGCCAAATCGCTGGTCGACACCGTCACCGAACGTCTGGAGGCCGCGATTATCAGCGGCGAGCTGGCGCCCGGAAGCCGGCTCAGCGAGCAGAGGCTGGCGATATCCTTCGGCGTGAGCCGGGGCCCGTTGCGAGAGGCGATAAGACGCCTGGAAGGCCGGCAGCTCCTGCAGCGCACGGCCAATATCGGCGTGCATGTGACGAAGCTATCCTGGCGCGACTTGACCGACCTGATGCTCGTTCGCGAAGCCCTGGAAGGGATGGCCTGTCGGCTCGCGGCCGAAATGATGAATCCGGCGGAGCTGGCCGAACTTGATCAGTTGCTCGCCGAGCACGGGCAGTTGCAGGACGTTCAGACCGGCACTGGCTATTACCAGCAGACGCGCGACTTCGACTTTCATTTCAAGATCGTCACGGCCAGCCGCAATGAGCGGTTGATCCAGATGCTATGCGCCGACATGTATGACCTTCTCCGCATCTACCGATACAGGTCGAGCACATTCGGCGGACGCGCCAAGGCCGCTTATGAGGAGCACAGGATGATCCTCGAGGCCTTGCGCAGCCGGGATCCTGATCTCTCCGAAACCGCAATGCGCGCTCATATCCGAAACTCGCGACTTCACATTGTGAAGCGGCTGGAGGAGCTGGAGGCGTCCGGCAACTCGCAACCCGCGCTTTGAGATGCTGGCGCCGTGAAGCTTGAGCCGCGGCGGATTTCGAGGCGACCATTCCTGCAGCGACATCGTGAGACGCCGCCGAGCGGCGATCTGCTCTGCATTTTTATGTATACAAACGTACTCAGCAGAATGCATACTCCCGAACAAGCTCCTGCCAGTCAGACGGGGGCGCTGGCCTGCGGGCGTTAGGGAGCTGAAGATGCAGGAAGATTTCGACGTGATCGTCGTCGGTGCGGGAAACGCCGCCTTGGCCGCGTCCGTGTCGGCCATGGAAAATGGCGCCAAACGTGTTGTCGTCCTCGAGAAAGCTCCTCGCAAAATGCGCGGCGGCAATACGCACTGGAGCGGCGGCGTGCTGCGCTTCGCCTTCGACGATCCGCGTGAGATCGGTCCGCTCGTGCCCGATGCCGAGGACCAGTTCGAAAATTTTTATGAGGGCATCCAGCCCTATACGCGCGCCGACTATCACGGCGACCTGATGCGCGTCACCAACGGCCGCACCGATCCGGTGTTGTCGCGCGTGCTGGTCGACAATTCGAAGGACACGGTCTTCTGGATGAACCAGACCGGCCGCGTCAAGATGGAGCCGGCCGTCACGCTCTCTGCCGTGCGCAAAGGCAACATGATGGTCTGGGCGCGTGGGCTCGTGATCCGCGCGGCGCATGAGGGCGTCGGCCTGTCAGGCAGCTGGTTTCGGACCGCCGAAAGCCTGGGCATCGACATCCGCTACGGCAGTGCGGCCATCGAGCTCCTGACCGACTCCACCGGCCGGATCTGCGGCGTCAAGGTGCGCGACGATGATGGCATCAAGACCTACTGCGCCAAATCGGTGGTGTTGGGCTGCGGCGGCTTTGAAGCCAATGTCCAGATGCGTACGCAGCATATCGGGCCGCTCGTCGGTGCCGCGAAGGTGCGCGGTACGCCGCACAACCAGGGCGACGGCCTGCGTATGGCGATGGCGATCGGCGCCATGCCTTGGGGCCAGTGGAGCGGCTGCCACGCCACGCCGATCAGCGCGGACTGGGGCGATTTCGCGCCGCGCGAGATGACCGACCGCAGCAACCGGCTGAGCTACGTGCACAGCGTGATGTTGAACCGCAAGGGCCTTCGCTTCGTCGACGAGGGCGAGGATGGTGCGCTCTTCACGTATGCGAAGTTCGGCCGCGCGATCCTGGCCGAGCCTGGCGCGAAGGCCTGGCAGATCTTCGACCAGAAAGTCATCCACCTGCTCGAGCCGCGCTACCAGACAAGCTCACCGATCACGTCCGACACGTTGGAAGGTCTGATCGACCAGCTCGACATCGAGGACAAGGCGCAGGCGCTTCGCACGCTCACCGAGTACAACACTGCCGCGAACGAAGCCGACGAGCGCTACGATCCGACGAAGAAGGACGGCGTCGCCACCCGGGGTCTCGCATTGCCCAAGAGCAACTGGGCGGTGAAGCTCGATAAGCCGCCCTATGTCGCCTATAGCGCGACGGGCGGCATCACGTTCACCTTCGGTGGTCTCAAGGTGAACGAGAACGCGCAGGTCGTCGGCACCGACTGGCGCCCGATCAAGGGCCTGTTCTGCTGCGGCGAGATGGTTGGCGGCCTCTTCTATGACAACTACCCGGCCGGGACCGGTCTGGTCTCCGGCGCCACCTTCGGGCGTATCGCCGGTCGCAGCGCCGCAACGATGTGAGGATGCCATGAGCGCAGCCGCAGCCAAGCCGGAAGCCATCGTAACCCGCCTCGGCGGGCTGATCGCAAGCTTCACGACCGAGCAGGTGACGCCCAAGGCGCTGGAGCAGGCGCGCACCTGCATCCTCGATACGATCGGCGTTACGCTCGCCGGTGCCGGGGAGCCGTGCACGCGCATCCTCAAGGAGACGCCGGGCGTCGCCGACGCTCCGGGCAAGGCGTTGATTATGGGCACGGCCCGGCGCACCAGTGCGCTAGATGCGACATTGGTGAACGGCACTGCGGCGCACGCGCTCGACTTCGACGATTTCAGCGGCGAACTGGGTGGGCACCAGTCGGTGCCGCTCGTGCCGCTGCTCTTCGCGCTGGCCGACGAGCGTGGAGCGACAGGGAGGGCGCTGATCACGGCCTATGTCGTCGGCGTCGAGACCGAAATCCGGATCGCGCGGGCAGTCAACTTCCATCATTACGACAAGGGCTGGCATCCGACGGCGACGCTCGGCATTTTCGGAGCCGTCGCGGCCGCCGCGCATCTGATGAAGCTCGATCCGCAACGCACGGCGATGGCGCTATCGATCGCGGCTTCGCTGGCGAGCGGGCTGAAGGCAAATTTTGGTACCATGACCAAGCCGCTGCATATCGGCCAGTGCGGCCGCAATGGCCTGCTGGCGGCGCTCCTGGCCGAGCGCGGCTTCGATGCCTCGCTCAATGCGATGGAGCACAGGCAGGGCTTCCTCGACGTCTTCAACGGTAAAGGCACCTACGATGTCGAGAAGATCTTCGAGAACTGGGCCGAGCCGCTTGAAATCGCCGCCGCCTCGATTGGTCTCAAGCAATATCCCTGCTGTGGCAGCACACATTCAGCAATCTTCATGATGCAGGAGTTGCGGCGTGAGCATGGACTGCGCCCGGACGATGTCGCACACATCACGCTGCTGCCGCACGGCAGGCGTCTGAGGCATACCGACACGCCGCAGCCACAGAGTTCGCTCGAGGCCAAGTTCAGCGTGCAATATGTCTGCGCACGCGCGTTGAAGGATGGGGCAGTCCGGCTGAAGGATTTCGAGGGAGAGGCACATTTCGATCCGGTGATCACGCGCTTGCTGAAAATCACCGAAGCGAAGCCGCATCCCGAGATGCGCGATGATGCCGAGCAACAATGGGGCTCGGAAGTCATCGTCGAACTGAAGGATGGTCGCACCGTCCGGCGCCGCATCGAGAATCTGACGGGGCGGGGCGGGGAGTATCCGATGTCCTCACAGGAACTCTGGGACAAGTTCTCGGATTGTGCCGGACGTGTGCTTCCGCGCGAGCAGGTCGCTCCGCTCTTCGAGTGCCTGGAGACGCTGGAAGAGGCAAGTGATGTGGCGCAGGTGACGAAATTGCTCGAGGTCAATCCGCTTCACACCCGGGCGCCGAGCCGGATCGTGCTCGCACCGGTCGGGACTGAGCAGGCGCCAGATACGACCTGGGTCCCTTAGACCGGCCTCCGGGCGACTAACTTGAAGCGTCGAATCGAACTTTCATTTGCGCGATAATGTGGTCGCGCGGTCGCGCTCGATTCGTGATTAGGGCTTGCCAATGTCGGATCCTGGCGCAAGATCCGTCGAGGCCTGCCAAAACAGAACTCTCGCCGAAGGAGCGTTGCAACATGGCCCACCGCCCGACGATCATGGGAACGCGCCACATGGTGGCCGCCTGCCATTACCTTGCCTCCGAAGCCGGCTTCAAAATTCTGGAGGCGGGCGGCAACGCGATAGACGCCGGAGTTGCGACCGGCATTGCGCTCAGCGTCGTGCAGCCGGAATACGTGAACTTCGCGGGCGTGGCGCCAATCATCATTTATTCCGCTGCCGAGGATCGCGTCTTCACGATCTCGGGTCTGGGGCCGTGGCCGAAGGCGATCCCTCAGGACCTCTTCAAGAAGCACTATGCCGGTGCCATTCCGCAGGGGATTCTCCGCACTGTGGTGCCAGCTGCGCCTGATGCCTGGATCGCTGCGCTCGAGCGCTTCGGCACGATGAGCTTCGGAGAGGTCGCGCAGTCCGCGATCGACTACGCCCGCGAGGGATTTCCGGTCTACCCGCTCATGTCGGAAGTCATCACCGACCACGAGGCAGAGTATCGGATGTTTCCATCCAACGTCGCGCTTTATCTGCCGAAGGGGCGCCCGCCGATGTCCGGCGAGATTTTCGTGCAGAAGGAGCTTGCGGCGACCATTCAATATATGGCCGACCAGGAGCGTGCCGCGCGCGCCCGCGGGCGCAACGCCGGCCTCGACGCCGCTCGCGAGGCGTTCTATCGCGGCGATATCGCGCAGGCGATCGTCAAATTCCAGAAGGAGAACGGCGGCTTTCTCTCGGCCGAGGATCTGGCGGACTACCGGTCAGGTTTCGAAGAGCCTGTCGAGACCACGTTCGGCGATATCCGTCTTTATGCCTGCGGTCCCTGGTGCCAGGGGCCGTCGTTGCTGCAGGCTCTCAACCTGCTCGATGCCGCCGAACTGCGTGCGCTTGGCCACAATTCGCCTGGTTACCTGCACCGCATCACCGAGGCGGTGAAGCTGGCCTTCGCGGATCGCGAAGCCTATTACGGCGATCCGCGTGTGGTCGATGTGCCGATCGAAGCGCTGTTGTCGCCTGCGTACGCCGAGCGGCGACGCAACATGATCCGGCCTGACCGTGCGTGGCCCGAGATTCCGCCGGCCGGAGATCCGCGCAAGCTGGCAGCTGAACGCGCGCAAAGCGGCGCCGCGCTCATCCCCGAACGCGCCTTTTCCGCGCCCGAGCTTGACACGTCGCATGTCTCGGTCGTCGATCGGCATGGCAACGTGTTTGCGGCGACGCCGAGCGATGGCTCGTACAACGCACCGGTCGTGCCGGAGCTGGGCATTATCCCTTCACCGCGGGGCAGCCAAAGCTGGACGGATCCGGATCATCCGTCGAGCGTGGCGCCCGGCAAGCGTCCACGGCTGACGCCCAATCCCGCGATTGCGATCAAACCGGGGAAGATGAAGATGCCGTTCGGTACGCCCGGCGGCGACGTGCAAACGCAGGCGATGCTTCAGGCATTCCTCAACATCCACGTGTTCGGGATGGAGGTGCAGGACGCCGTCGAAGCGCCGCGCGCCGCTTCGTACAGCTATCCCGGCTCCTTTGAGCCGCACGAGTACCACCCCGGGCTGCTCAAGCTGGAAGGCCGGATCGACCGCTCCACCGGAGCGGCGCTCGCGAGCCTCGGTCACAGGATTGAATGGTGGGCCGACTGGACCTGGCTGGCCGGTGCCGTCTGCACCGTCGTCGCCGACCTCGAAAACGGCGTCCTCAAGGGGGGAGCTGATCCACGCCGGCCGTCCTATGCGCTCGGCCTATAGGAACAGCCTTTCTCCAGAGCTTTGTCTGAGAGACTCAGGTCGGCAGAGCATCCGTCCTGCTAACAGCCGTGAAAAGATAGTCAGAAACGATTCAAAAATGATCAAAGCTGCGGGCAGTTCGGGGCGATGGTGGCGGCGTGAGCCGCAGGCCGCGATCGAGGCTCGTCGTATTCCGCATCCTATGTCTGCAGTCTATGATGGCGTGACCGTCGAGGCTGTTGCGACTGCCATCATTTGGCGGCAGCCGCCGGCTCGGCGGCTTGCCTCTGTGCAAGGAGCTCGGGATGGCCGATCAAAGCGAAATCGACGTCGTTCGTAAGCTGCTGACTTCTAAACCGCGGCCAGTCGGATGGGAGGAGCGGCGACAGCGACTCGACGAGGTCGGATCGGTCTGGCCTGTCGCCGACGACATCGAGTTGAAGGGCGTACAGCTCGACGGATTCGGCGCCGAGTGGTCGATTGCGCCGGGAAGCGATGCGTCGCGCGTTCTGATGTTCTTTCATGGCGGCGGCTATTGTTCGGGCTCCATCCTCAGCCACCGGCGCCTTGTGACGGAGGCCGGCCGGGCGGCAGGCATTCGCACATTCGCTGTCGGCTATCGCTTGGCGCCGGAAAATCCGTTCCCGGCCGCACTCGAAGATGCGGCGGCTGCATGGCGTTTCCTGCGCGAGCAGGGGTTTCCGGCAGAAAACATCGTTGTCGCCGGCGACAGCGCGGGCGGGGGCATTACCCTGGGCCTCATCAATGGTTTGCGGAGCGAGCAAGCCGCGTTGCCCGCTTGCGCCTGGCTGCTCTCGCCCTGGACCGACCTCACTCTGTCAGGCTCGACGCTCGAGACCAAAGACACTGCCGATCCGCTCATTCACAAGGCCTATCTTGGCGAGCTTGTCGATGCCTATCTCCCGAGCACGATCAGCCGCACGGATCCGCGGGTTTCACCGCTTTATGCCGACCTGAGAGGATTTCCGCCGCTCCTCATCCAGGTCGGCTCGGCGGAAACGTTGCTCGCCGACGCAACGCGCCTTGCGGAGACAACGGGAGCGGCAGATGTGGAGGTCACACTCGAGATCTGGCCGCACATGATCCATGCGTGGCCGCTGTGGAATGCGCATCTGGCGCCCGGACGTAAGGCTCTCGTCAATGCCGGTGCATTCATCTGCGAGAAGCTAAGGGGATGAGGCTCTCGCCCGATCGCCTCGCGGGCCCCTCGGAAGCCGCTCGCGCAGCTGCGACACTTGGGTGGCAGCTGCGCGAGCGCATACTTCTACAAAGCCATCTGCATGGGTGAGGGGAAGTAGCGAAAGCCGTCCCCTTGCTTTGCGATGTGGCCCACGCCAGGCCATGCGAAGTGATAGGCGACGACCGGGGTCTTGTTTGCGGCCAGCGTGTTGAGCAGCCGCACGCGCGTCTGGGCTGATTGCTTGGGATCGGTGTCGTAGGCGAACTCGGTCAACGGTTTCTCCATCAACAGCACGGGATGATGGGTAAGATCGCCGATGTAAGCGATCGATTTCCCGGCCGAGGAGATATTGAAGATCGTGTGTCCGACCGTATGCCCGGGCGCGGCGATTGCGGTGATGCCCGGCAGGAACTCCTGACCGTCCTTGATGAACACGATGCGGTCGCGCACGGGAAGAAGGTTCTTTTTCGCCTGCGCCAGGAAGGATTTGAGGGGGCCGCTGGCCAGCTTCTCGTCGGTCCAGAACTCAAGATCGGATTGCTGAATGTAGAATTGTGCGTTCGGGAAGTTGCTCTTGCCGTCGTCGCCGACGTTACCACCGAGATGGTCGATGTGCGCATGGCTCATCACCACCGCATCGATATCTTTGGGATCGATACCAGCCTGTTTCACGCTGTTGAGCAGCTTGCCCGTCGTCGGCCCGAAGTCCGTCGCGGTGCCCATCCCGGTGTCGAACAGGACGAGATGGCTGCCGGTGTTGACGATCAGCGCGTTCTGCTCAAGCACGGCATTTTCCAGAGGTAGGAAATTGCTGTCGAGCTGACGCGAGATTTCCTCCTTGCTTAGTCCGAGAAACGCCTGCGTCGGATCGCCGAGCGGCAGCGGGCCGTCCGACACGACGGTGGCTTCAGCGTTGCCGACTTTAAAGCGATAGAAGTATGGCGCCTGGGTATTGCTCATCGGAGCCTTGGCGAGCGCCGGTGAAGCTCCCACCAATCCCGCAGCAAGAATTGCCGAACTCCCCTGCAACAGACGGCGGCGCGATAGCAAATTGGCATCCCTCATTGTCGCCTCCCATGTTGGCCCGTCAGTGACGGTTTCCAGTCTCGTATCGTAGGGCTTCAACCGAGGCGAATGCGTGACAACGAACGAATCGATGCCGACAGGGGGCCGCGAGCCGCACGCCCGGCGCATTGACCGAATAGCTAACTATGAGGACGGCCGAACGGGCTTTCGTAATAACCGCCGCTGCTATCGGCGTCGGAACAATGTTGAAGGTGTTGCGCGGTGGCAGGGAAGAGCGTTTCCGTCACCGCCAGCCGAGAGCGGGGGCGATGTGGGTCAGGATTGCCTCGATCACATGCGCGTTGTAGGCGACACCCAATTGATTTGGGACTGTCAGCAGCAGTGTATCGGCCTCTGCGATTGCTTCGTCCTTTCTGAGCTGCTCGATAAGAACGTCCGGCTCGGCGGCATAGCTGCGGCCGAAGATTGCGCGGCTCCGTTCGTCAATGAATCCAATCTGGTCCTCGCTTTCACCACCAGTTCCGAAATAGCTGCGATCGCGATCGTTCAGCAGCGCGAAATGCTGCGGCTGACTGAAACCCGAGACTCGCGCGTATGGCCGGCTGTCTTCCAGGCGGTGCGGTAGGCGCGGATCTGGGCCGCCTGCTGCACGTGGAAAGGTTCGCCGGTCTCGTCTTGCTTGAGCGTCGAGCTCTGCAGGTTCATCCCGAGCTTCGCCGCCCACTCAGCCGTGGCGTTCGAGCCTGCACCCCACCATATCCGTTCGCGCAAGCCCTCAGAATGCGGCTCGAGACGCAGCAGCCCGGGCGGGTTTGGAAACATCGGGCGGGGATTCGGCTGGGCGAAGCCTTTCCCGCGCAGCAGGTCGAGGAAGATCTCGGCGTGGCGCCGTCCCATGTCCGCATCATCCTGCCCCTCAGCGGGTTGATATCCGAAATACTTCCATCCATCGATGACCTGTTCCGGCGATCCTCTGCTGATGCCCAATTGCAAGCGTCCGCCGGCGATGAGGTCGGCTGCGCCGGCGTCTTCGATCATGTAGAGCGGGTTCTCGTATCTCATGTCGATCACCGCCGTCCCGATCTCGATGCGACGGGTCTTCGCGCCGACGGCCGCCAGCAAGGGAAAGGGCGAAGCGAGCTGGCGGGCAAAATGATGAACCCGGAAGTAAGCGCCGTCCGCGCCCAACTCTTCGGCCGCGACCGCGAGATCGATGGATTGCAGAAGCGTATCAGCAGCGTTGCGCGTTTCTGATTGAGGCTGCGACGACCAGTGGCCGAATGAAAGAAAACCGATCTTCTTCATGTGGACAGTCTCATTCTCCTGCTTCCCTGACGACGCACCCGAATGACCTTGGGAGGTGTCGGTCTGGCATCAGCTACGGGACAGCCTTCCGGCGAGGCCACTTGTCATAAACCAAAGGCCGGTACTTCGATTCTTTGCATCTCGCCGAAAGGTCCATCCGTCGCTATCTCATCCAGGTCGGCCTGGTACACGCCAGCGACGCCGACATGTTAGTTGACGACTTGGTTGATAACCCTGCAGCCTCAGTCTTGCAGTGATCGAAGGATGACCATGAACGATCCCCTGCGTAAGCTATCTTGGGACGATTTACGGATTGTCAAGGCAATCGGCCAGAGCGGGTCTCTCGCGCTCGCAGGGACAGCGCTCGGTCTCAATACGTCCACCGTTTCCCGACGTCTTACGCAGGTTGAAGATGCTCTCGGTGTCACCCTTTTTGACCGACGGCGCGCAGGATATCTGCCGACCGCCGCCGGCCTCGAGTTGATAGCTCTCGCCGAACGCGTCGAGCTCGACGTTGTCAGCGTTGCGCGACGTGTTTCGGGGCACGCTGAGAGCCGGGCCGGTGAGTTGCGCGTGACGACCAGCGACGCGTTGATGCTGGATTTTCTCACGCCGATCATTGCCGACTTCCAGACATCCAATCCATCCGTAAGAGTCGACGTCATCGTCGGAAATTGCCTGCTCAATCTTGCTCGTGGCGAATCTGATATCGCTTTCCGCGCAGTCACCGGAGCGCCACCTGAAAATCTATTCGGCCGGAAGGTCGCAACCATTGCATGGGCGGTCTATGGACGCCGAAGCGATTTTCTCGACGGCCGACCACTGCCAGGCGAGATCTATCAGCATCAATGGGTATCATACGGGAAGAACCTGTCCGGTCTTAAAGCCTATGGCTTCGTCGAGACGCGGGTACCTGGCGAAAGAATCGTGTTCCGATGTGATTCCGTCGCCGGCATGGCGACTGCGATCGCGGCGGGCATAGGGGTTGGCTTCCTGCCTTGCATGCACGGGGACACCGCAACTGATCTCATACGCGTTGGATCGATAGAACCTGACATCAGTGACGAGCTCTGGATATTGACCCACCCAGACATACGCAAGTCGGGGCGCATAAGCGCCTTCATGACCCATTGCATGGAAGCAATCGCTAAGCGGCGGGCGTTCATCGAGGGCAGAGCCGCGCCAGGTGAACAGCAACGATAATCCCGGGGCCGTCTTCGCCGCAAGTGAGGTCGCGGATCAACGCGCATTCTTGCGGAAATGCTTCAGCATAAATGCCGCTCGCGCCGCGCAGAGCTTCATCGTAACTCCTCCGCGCGTTGGGGCCGAGCGGTTATCGGCACAGCTTCGGCCACCAAGATCAAGAAGTTTTCAGTGCCCCCGGAAAGGAAAGCACGTGAGCATCAAAGCGATCGCCACGCCGGCAAAAGCGCTTCTGAGTCCGAAAGATCACGCCATGATGCTGATCGATCATCAGTCGCAGATGGCATTCAACACAAAGTCGATCGACATCACCAATCTGCGAACAAACGTCGCGATTCTCGCTCAGACGGCGAAGGGCTTCAAAGTGCCGACGATCCTTACGACAATTTCGAAGGATACGTTCGCGGGACCGCTGTTCAGTGAAATCACCGAAGCCTTCCCGGACGCGGAGGTCACCGATCGGACCTTGTTGAACGGCTGGGAAGACGAGAATCTCATCCGCCGCATTAACGCACTCGGCAAGGATCGCCTGGTGATCTGCGGTCTGTGGACCTCAGTCTGTTGCATGGGCCCGGTTCTGTCGGCGCTGGAACAGGGCTTCGAGGTCTATGTCGTGACGGATGCCTGCGGTGATTGCACTGCGGAGGCACACGAGCGTGCGGTCGAGCGCATGATCCAGGCCGGCGCGCGCCCGATTACGGCGCTCGGCTATCTGTCCGAACTGCAGAGGGATTGGGCGCGACAGGAGACCTACGACGTCACCACTGGCATCGCAAAGAAGTATGGCGGCGCCTTCGGCGTGGGCGTGCAATACGTCAAGGCAATGTTCGGCGCTCACTAGTGTCGTGGATCAGAAATTCGCACCATCGTTGCCGCGAGTGCATCGTGCGAATTTCTGACCCATAAGCGACACTAGAATCATAAACTTGCTAGTGTCCTGATCGAATTCGAAGTTCGCTCTGAGCTCGCTGCAAAGTATAGCGAACTTCGGATTCGGGACACTAGCGTTCAACGACTACGTCGCATCGTGGGCGCAGCATCGCCATCTCGGTCGCGTCGGTGCTGCGCAAGTGGCCGTCAAGTTAATGATTCACGTTCCAGCCGCGGCCGCCGTCACCGAGAGATTCGTGTCCGTCGTCGGTTACCAGAATCGTGTCTTCGAGCTTGATGAAGCCGCGCTTCGGATGCGACATCGTAGTTTCGATCGAAACGACCATTCCGCTTTCGAGCGGCCGCTCCGCGTCATGGGCCTCGTACGACATGCGCGTGCTGTTTATCAGCCGCGGCGCTTCGTGAGTCACGAGGCCCATGCCATGGGCCATATAGTGCGTGTACTTGCGATGCGGCGAAGCATTCAGCATCCGTTCTGCGACCTCGATCACGTCACCGCCGCGCGCTCCAGGCCGCACGACCTTGCGCGCGGCCTGCTGCATGTCCTCGACGAATCCGAGCAGTTCTTCGAGCTCGGCATCGGGCTCGGTGCCGACAATACCCATGCGGCACAGATCGCCGATATAGCCCTTATAATTCCCACCTGAGTCGAGTGAGATGATGTCGCCCTGGACCAACCGCTGTCCGGAGGGTGCGCGATTGAGACTCGTGCCGGCGGTGAGCAGGCAGTAGTCGAACACCAGGCCGCGGATAACTTCCTCGCGGCGAAGCGTTTCAGCGATCTCCAGCTTGGTCATGCCCGGCTGGCACCGGGCGAATGTCGCCAGCATCGACGCCACCACCTGTTCGGAGGCCTCCCGCAAGTGCGCGATCTCCTCGGCGGTCTTGCAAGCACGCAGTCGCTCGAGCGGAAGCACGGCGTCGACAAGGTCGCAGTTCGGCAAGCCGCGCCGAAGCACATCGCCGGCGTCAGTGGGAAGAAACGCTGCTTCAACACCGATGCGCCTGACGCCGTCGAGTTTTCTGATGTGCGCGAGCGCGTGTCGCATGGTCTGCTGACTGCCGATCTCTGCAAAATTCAGATTAGCCGGCCAGAATTTGCCGAGGTCGCGCTCGTCGGTCTCCGCCGCGTAACCAAAATATGCGGCCTGCTCGGGACGGCCCTTACGATAGACCAGCGCCGGCAGGTATCGCGAGATACCAACTGCGTCCATCGTGTCGAAGAAGAAGAACCGATACCCGCCGAGCAAGTACTGGACGTTGTGTTGCGATGTCACAACCAGTGCGTCGATACCTGCTTCGTCGAGCAGCCGGTCGAGGTGATCCGTGTCGAACGGAACAGGGCCGCGGATATCAGCTGGGGTGATCGACATTATTGCCTCCGAGTGCCTGCATTCAAGGATCGTTGGCGCCGAGCTGCATCATGCCGGACGTGATCTTCGTATGGGTCAGGTCTGATGCGTCTCGGACCGGCGAAATCGTGTGGTATTCGATCGTCGTTGCGAAACGACGTCGACCGCTTTGCGCGTGCCGATCACCGTCGTTGGCGGTACGGCGACAATAAGAAACTGTGCGGAGCCTTCGCTCGCTGAGGTATAGGCGTGCGGAATTGTGGAATCGAACAATGCGCTCTCGCCGGGATGCAGTACGCGGGCACGCCGACCCTGCAGGTGGAGGCGCAGCTTCCCTTCGAGCACGAAGCAGAATTCGGTGTGCGGATGTCCCAGGAGACCGCCGGCTTGTTCGAGCGTACGGTGGCGGGTAGACATGATGAAGGGCTCGATGCGCCCGGTCAGCGGGTTGTCCGGGTGCAGCGAAATGATTTCGCGCCGGCCCAGTCGAATCCCCGACGCCTGGTCGGACGAGAACGACACCTCCGGGCCTGATGGAGCGTCCGAGACGATCGACTGCGGCAGCACCGCGGACCAGGGCACGCCCAGCCCGGCGACCACCTTGGCCAGCAGCGGCAAGGTCGGCGCCATCTTGTTGGTCTCGATACGCGACAGCGTCGCATGCGGGACACCCGTCAGATCCTGCGCCTGCTTGAGCGAGATGCCCGCGGTCTGCCGCAGTTCGCGCAGTTTTGCGCCAAGCTCGCTCGAGATGTCCAGGAAATCTCGTTCCCGTGTCCAGCCACCCCGCAGCGGTGGCGCGTTGCGCTTCTTTGTGGTCATGCCGGCGCCTTGTACGCCGTACCAACCGGATATCGCAACGGCTTCGGCAAGGATCAGCGCTCCCTCGCTGAGTTGAGGTTCGATTGGTCAGGAGTTGAGCATACGCCTTCGCGGCGTGCAACGGCCGGGACGCCGCGCCTGTTCGTGTCGTCTGCAGCAACGACCAAATGCCCCGCATGAAGGCCGCGCCTCAGTCGACCTGGATGCCGAGCGAAGGCAGCAGTTTGCGGTAACGCTCGACTTCGCTGGCCACATAGTCGGCGAACTGCTCGGGTGGCATGAGCGCGATCTCGCCGCCGTTGTTGCGCGTGTATTCCTCGTAGAACGGTTTGCGCGCTGCTTGGGCGATGCTCTGATACAGCGAGTTGACTGTGGCGGGCGGCATCTTCGGTGGCCCCCAGAAGCCGGACCATGCCGCGATTTCCGCGTCAATTCCCGCCTCGATGAACGTCGGGGCATTCGGCATGTCAGCCAAGCGCTCCTTGCTCGAAACCGCCAGTGCGCGCAGCTTGCCGTCCTTCAGGTATTGCATGACGATCGAAGGCGACACGAACATCGTATCGATCGTCCCCGCGAGCAGGTCCATCGTTGGCGTGGCCTTATAGGGAATGTGGGTCATCTCAATGCCCGCGCTGCGGCAGAACAGAGCAGCGATCACATGCGTCGTATTGCCATTTCCTGCCGAGCCGTAGGTGAGCTTGCCCGGTTCGTTCTTAGCCGCGGCGACAAACTCCCCCAGCGTCTTGAAAGGGGAGTTGGCAGGCACGAACAACGCGAAGCCGGGGCTGCGCGCAAGCATGGTGATGGGCGTGAAGCTTGTCACAGGATCGTAGGGCAGATTGCGCATCAAAACGGCGTTCGTCGTATGGCCGCCCGTTGCGTAAAGGATGGTCGAACCGTCGGGCTTGGACCGTGAGACTTCAAGCGAACCGATGATGGTTGCTCCGCCCGGCTTGTTCTCAACAATGACTGTGCCGCCAGTGACGCTGCGCAGCGATTCCGCGAAGACGCGCGCGCTGCTATCCGTGCCGGAACCGGCCGCGAACGGAACCACGATGCGAAGATTGCTGGTCTGCGCCCATGCACCAAAAGACAGCGGAACGCCGGCCAGCAGAAATTTCAATGCCTCGCGTCTCTCAACGTGCATGGGCCTGATCCTTATGGTTGGCGTGCGGAAGAGCCGGCCGGATCCTTCGTCGTGAGTGCGCCGCGCCACCGATTGAATAGGAAGATACGTTTGTCGGGTGCTGCGCCTTGCATCCGTCGATCCTGGGATGTACAGATCGGTAAGTCAATAGTACCGATCCGTAGAAACTGAGATGCCGGCGGTCGTCGCGGGCGGATTGCGGTGTGCCTTCCACTGCCGCATCGCTGCGTCGGCGTGGAACGAGCCTGGAGCGCCAGAATGCTGACTACACCTGTACTGATCGTTGGTGGCGGGCCCGTCGGACTGACGGCTTCGTTGGCGTTGTCGCAGCAAGGTGTGCGTTCGCTGCTGGTGGAGCGACATCCCGGCACAGCCATCCTGCCAAAGGCACGCGGCATCAATGCGCGTACGATGGAGATGTACCGTCAGATGGGCCTGGAAACCGATATTCGTGCTGCGGGAATGCCGCCACGGTTCGGCAAGATGATCTTGTGGGCCGAAAGCCTCGCCGGCAACGAGGTCAAGCGCCTTACGCCTGGTCGCGGTTCGCCGAAGAATCTCGTGACGTCACCAGCTGCAAATTGCGGCTGCTCACAGGATCTGCTCGAACCGGTGCTACGACGGCACGCCGAAGCGCTCGCTCCGGGCGGTCTCCTCTTTTCCACCGAATTGACCGAGATCCTGCCGACCGAAGATGGCGTCACGGGCGTTCTCACCAATCGCGTGACTGGCGAGACCGGTCGGGTCCTTGCGAAGTACGTGATCGCTGCCGATGGCGCCCACAGCCCGTTGCGCGCAATGATCGGCATCGAACGGACGGGCGAACGGGATATCTACGACTCCGTCAATGTTCATTGCCGTGTCGATCTGCGGCCCTGGGTCGATGAGCGGCCGGCAGCACTTTACTACATTGATCAGCCCGATCTGCGCGCGACGTTCTTGACCATCAACGGCAGCGATCGCTGGGGCTTTCTGGTTCATAGCCTGAGTGTCTACGGTTTCAGCAAAGAGAACCTGCCGCCCGAACGGTGCATCGAACTGGTCCGTCAGGCTGTGGGTGTGCCGGACTTGCCGGTTGAGGTTCTCGGCATCAGCTTCTGGAAATGCTCTGCCATGGTCGCCGATAAATTCAGCGCGGGACGGATATTTCTGGCAGGCGATGCGGCCCACGAAACCACGCCGAGCGGCGGGTTTGGACTGAACCTTGGCGTGCAGGATGCACATAATCTGGCCTGGAAGATTGCCGCCGTGCTCGAAGGCTACGCCGATCCATCGCTTCTCAACAGCTACGATGCCGAGCGCCGGCCGCATGCGACAGACGTCGTGAAGGCGACCTACCTGAACATGAGCAGCCTGAAGAGAACCGAGCGGCAGAGCGCGCCAAAGCTGCCGCGCCAAGAATATCTTAATGAACAGGGCCTCGTCTTCGGCGCGCGCTACAAATCCGCAGCGGTTCTCTCCGACGGCTCGGCGCCGCCTCGCGTCGACGATCCCGTCACCGAATACGTACCGTCCGCAACGCCAGGGTGTCGCGCGCCGCATGTCTGGGTCGAGCACAAGGGCGAACGTCTGTCGATGATTGATTTGTTCGGGCGCGACTTCGTTCTGGTTGCGGCGCCGGGCGGCGCTGCATGGCGCGAAGCGGCAAGCCGACAGGTCACACCGCGTGTTGTGCCTTATGTCATCGGCGATGATGTTGTCGATATCGACAACGCGTGGATGGAAGCCTACGGCGTAGTCGAGGGCGGTGCGGTTCTCGTTCGCCCGGACGGATATGTCGCCTGGCGATGTCGCGCATTGTCGCCAAAACCTGCGTCTGCACTCGCGGATGCGCTTAAGATCCTTCTCGGCCATGAGGCCGCCGTGCGAGCGGCCTGAGACGTTCAATCGACGGTGCCGGCAACTCGCCTTTTCCCACGCAACAGGTGCAGAGTCGCGTCATAACCATGCAGCCAGTATCCGTCGTAGACGTCAGAGGCGTTTCCACTGCCTTCAGCCGGAGGGGCTCCGGCGAGCCGGTCCTGTTGATCCACGGCGCGGAGGCCGATCGCACCATGTTCGATGCGTTTGCGAGGCTGCTGGAGCGACGATTCACAGTGATCGCCTATGATCAGCGTGACTCCGGCGCGACACGCAATCCGCCCGTGCCGTACGGTCTCGATGAACTGGCCGAGGACGCAGCCGGGCTGATTACGGCGCTTGGATACGAATGCGTCCACGTCTTCGGCACATCACTCGGCGGTGCGATTGCCCAGGTGCTGGCCCGGCGGCATCCGCAACTGATTGGTCGTCTGGTGCTTGCAAGCACCTTCCGGATCGATGTTTCGCCGTCGTCAGTCAACCCGGGGGTGTTTTCGAAGCTTGCAGCGCTGCGCGCCGAGCTGCCGGGTTCGGCAGCCGAAATCGCGTGCCACTACTATCCTCCGGAATACGTCGCATCTTACCCCGAGGTAGCGGACAGGTTCTGTGGCGGCAGCCGCACCGAGGAGCAAAGGAAACGTCGCGCCGCGATCCTTTCGCGGCCCGTGCCCGGCGATCTCGGTCCGATCGAAGCGACAACTCTGATCCTGGTCGGCGGCGCGGACCGTCTCATCCCGCCGGATCACACAATTGCGCTTGGCCAGATGATTTCCAAGTCGAGTGTCGTCGTCATGCCGGGGATCGGTCATGTGGCGACACGGCAAGCTCCGGAAATGGCTGCGGCCGAAGTCATGACGTTTCTGGAGAAGGCGTAGTCCGTCGCGCTGCCAGAAGCGGATGGATACCGTCTCGTTCGATCGGCATCATCGTGCTGGCCTATCGGGCGGCGACGGCGTTTTCGGCCATATTGCGCGGCCGCTTGACTCCAGCCGTCAATGTTCTCATTATGTTCTCGTCAAAGTGTTCTCAGAACGTCACGGGCGAACTTCGGGATGGCAACGACAGCCACCATCCTGCATGCGGACCTGGACTCCTTCTACGCCTCGGTGGAGCAGCTGCTTGACCCTGCGTTACGCGGCAAACCCATCGCTGTCGGCGGTGGGGTTGTGCTTGCCGCGTCGTACGAAGCGAAGGCCTTTGGGGTGCGCGGAGGCATGCCGGGACGACAAGCGCGCGAGCTCTGCCCGCAGATCGTCTTCGTCGGCGGGCATTTCAAGGAATACCAGCGGCTGGGCGACGCCGCGATCAAGGTGATGGGCGATTTCACGCCGCTCGTGGAACGGATATCCATCGACGAAGCTTTCGCCGATGTTGCGGGCTGCACCCATCTTTTCGGTCCGCCCGCAGAAATTGCCAACGCGATCCGCCAGCGCGTGCGGGCAGAGCTCGGCCTTCCGATTTCAGTCGGTGTGGCGCGCACCAAGCATCTGGCAAAAATTGCTTCGCAGGTGGCCAAGCCCGACGGACTGGTGGTCGTCGACCCCGACGCTGAACTGGAATTTCTGCATTGCTTGCCCGTCGAACTGATGTGGGGCGTGGGTCCGGTCACGAAAGCGCGGCTTGCCGAGACTGGTGTGCTCACGATCGGCCAACTGGCAAAGACGCCCGGATGGTCGCTTGAGCAGCTGCTCGGTCCCGCCGCACGAGATAAGCTTACAGCGCTGGCGTGGAATCGCGATCCACGGAAGATCAAGGTCGACCGCCGCGCGCAGTCGGCGGGGGCGCAATCGGCGCTCGGTCGGAAGCCTGCCGAAGAGCATATTTTTCGACCAACTTTGCGTCACCTTGCTGATCGAATCGGCACGCGGCTCCGCGCCAGGTCCAGGCCCGGCCGAACCGTGACGGTTCGCGTTCGCTTTGCCAGTCTGAATTCAGTCACCCGATCGATCACGCTTGACGCGCCGATTTCCGCGACCGCGATCCTTGCCGAGATTGCCGAGGATCTGGTGCGCGCGGTCCTGGCAGAACATCCCGATGAGAAGATCATCTCGCTGCTGGCGATCTCCGTGTCACATCTCGAGGCGCACTGGGATATCGAACTCGAACTCCCGCTCGGGCTTCACGATGAGCGCCGTCGCCCTGGCACCAAAATAGGCATGGCACGCTCGGCGGCTGATCGTGCGATCGACAAGATCCGCGATCGGTTCGGCTGGAATGCGATCGGATACGGCTCGGTGATGCTGGGTATTGCTCGTTCAGTTCCCGACGAATTTCGCGAACTCGCCGAAAAGGACCTGTGATTGTCACGTCGTGTGGGTTGCGCCGGGCACCCAGCTTGCCTTCAGCGGCGATGCCGCCCGTGACGGGAGCGTCGACCTCGCGAATCAGGCCATCCCGGCAGCATAACCGTCGCGTTGCGGGTCGGCGCCGCCTTCAAGCACACCATCCCAGCAACTGATGCCGTGCGGCGCGGCGAACGGGTAGCTCAGCGGCGATCGCCTGACCTCATAGCCTCTGGCTTCGAGTGCCCTTTGTACGCGCCGGGGAATGCGGTTCGATATATCGATCGCATCGCTTGTGGCGCTGAAGCGCGGAGCCGCAACTGCATCTGCGACCGGCATGCCCCAGTCGAGTACGTTGACCAGCACCTGCAGGACCGCCGGGCCGATCCACGCACCGCCCGGCGCGCCAACGGTGAAGACCGGTGTGCGATCCTCGAAAACGATGGTTGGAGTCATGGAGGAAAAGCGCCGTTTGCCGGGGGCGATCGAGCTTGCGCGGCCGGGACGAGGGTCATACCAGTTCATCGCGCCGTTCAGCATGAAGCCGAGGCCGGGCGGAATGACACCGGAGGGCGTGCCGTTGGTGTGGGTCAGGGAGACGACCATGCCATCCGCATCGATGCAGGACACCGTCGTCGTGTTCTTGTAATCAGCCATTGTGCGCGCAAGTGGCGTCTTCTCACCGCTTCTGATCCTAGCCGCGCATTCTTCGGCATACGCATCCGACAAGAGCTTGCCGAGCGGCGGCTCGGTGAAATCGGGATCGCCGATGAAGCGATCCTTGTCGACGCCGGCGATCTTCATCGCTTCGGCGACGACGGCAATGTACTCCGCCCCGTTGTGCTCAAGGCCGGTCAGGTCGAAACGTTCGAGCGTGCGAAGGATCTGAGCGACATAGATGCCACCCGCGGGCGGAGGGGGCATTGCGATGGTGCGACCCCGGTAGCGGATCGTCAGCGGTGCATTTCGCCGAACCTTGAAGCTTTTAAGATCGTCCAGCGTCATGAGACCACCATTTGCGGCCATGTCGTCGGCCATGCGTTTGGCGATCTCGCCGGTATAGAAGCTCTCGGCGCCATGGCGCGCCAGCATTCGCAACGTGTCGGCAAGGTCCGGATTCGTCACCGCGTCGCCAAGCCGCTTGGGTGCACCGTCTGCGTGCAAGTAAAGCTTTCGTCCGTCCGCCGTGTGCGCGAGCTTCTTCGCATAGGGTATGCGGCCAACCTTCGTTTCGTTCAGGGCGAACATCATGGCGACGTGGGGACGGACGACCCAGCCTTCCTCTGCCAAACTTACGGCTGGATGGAAAAGCTCCGCCCACGGCAGCCTGCCGAATGTCCTGTGTGCATCGCCGAAGACGCGAACGATGCCGGGCGTCGTGACCGCCGTATGGCCGATCTCGTTGACGCCGCCCTTGAGGACGAAACCGTATCCGTCGTCACATTCCTTCTCGAAGATGTTCTGCCACATGCCCGGTGTGCACGCGGCGGGGCAGGTCGACAGGCCGTCGAAGACGAGGCTCTCGCCTTGCTTCGGATCAAAGATGTGCAGGCTGCCGAGGCCGCCGAGCCCGCACATCAGGGGATCGACCACGCCTTGCGCGAGGGCGCAGGCAATCACGGCATCGAGGGCATTGCCACCGGCCTCGAGCGTGACGTGGCCGGCTTCAGCGGCCTCCGGCTGCGGCGCAACGATCATGGCTCTGTAGCGGGGGCGGCGAAGTTGAGGTCGTGCCATGATGGCCTTCCGTGTGCAGTTGAAATCTGACGACCGAACGGAGCAGTGTAGACACAAAAGACTGCTTGCGTGAAATTGTTTCCCGGTCGCTTCGCCTGTAGCTCGTCGCCATCGGCCTCACCTCAGGAGGCCGATCAGATTGAGGGAGCTGACGGCAGTGAGGGCAATTGCAACCAGGACCAAGGCCGCGCGCATAGGCAGCACGCGCAGCAGATAACCGGCGAGCGGTGCGGCGAGCGCGCCGCCGATGACAAGGCCGAGGATTAGTTTGGCGTAAGGTGCGAGATCGAGCTGAGTGACGAAGGTCACCGAAATGCTCAGCGTGACAAAGAATTCGGCCAGGTTGACCGAACCGATCGCGCGCCGCGGCTGATCGCCTCCGGCAATCAGCGTTGAAGCGACCAATGGTCCCCAGCCGCCGCCCGCGGCATCCAGAAAGCCGCCGGTCGCACCGAGCAACGGTCGGGGCGGCCGCCACGTCCCCGAGCGCCAGCCAAACGCCCTGGCGATAATGATCGCCGACATGACCGCGAGATAGATCGTGACGATCGGCTTGATGATGGATTCGGGGAGACCGGCAAGGACGTAGGCGCCAAACACTCCGCCCGCGACGCCGGTGATGGCGAGCTGACCGAACAGTCGTCGGTCGACATTCCTGTTCCAGATGTGCGAGGCTCCCGACATCGCCGTCGTCGCAATCTCGGCCGTATGCACGGCCGCGCTCGCGACGGCCGGAGCCGTGCCGAGCAGGACCAGGGTCGAGCTCGTGATGGTTCCAAACGCCATTCCAAGGGCGCCGTCCACCAGCTGCGCCAGGAAGCCGATCGCGATGAAGGTGAGCAATTCGAGGTCCATTGGCTGGTTCCTACCTACTCGCTGTGACAACCGATGATCGGGCAAGCGGTGTCCGCAAATCCACTGTGATGTCACGTCGTGTGCTATGCAGGGGAAAGGCGAGCCTCCCACAATGCCGGCTGCATGGCTGATATCCGGCCGCGCTGGATAGAAGGCCGCCGAAAATGATAACGTGCATCGACCTTAAGGATCAGAGATCTCAGCATGGACAACCGCAGTGACATTTGGCGTGGCGTTGACGCGATTAAGGGCCGTTTCATCGAGCTGAGTGACAGGGTCTGGGCGATGCCCGAAGTGTGCTACACCGAGGCGCGCTCGTCCGCCGAGCATCTGGCCGAGCTGGAGCATCAGGGCTTCCGTATCACGAGGAACATTGCCGGCATTCCCACCGCCATGATCGGCGAATGGGGTGAGGGCGGACCCGTCATAGCTTTCCTCGGCGAATATGACGCCTTGCCTGGTCTGAGCCAGGAAGCGGATGTGGCCGAACATCGCCCGGTTGAAACGGGAGGCCATGGCCATGGCTGCGGTCACAATCTGCTCGGCTCGGCCGCACTGCTCGCTGCCACCGCCGTGAAGGACTGGCTTGCCGCCAACAAAGTGCCGGGACGTGTCCGCTATTACGGCTGTCCTGCGGAGGAGGGCGGCGCGGCGAAAGCATTCATGGTGCGCGCCGGCGCCTTTGCTGACGCCGACATCGCCATCACCTGGCATCCGCACAGTTTCTGGGAGGTGGTGGTGACGCCATCACTCGCCAACACGCGCGCCGATTTCGTCTTTACCGGCCGCGCGTCGCATGCTGCCGCTGCGCCGCATCTCGGCCGCAGCGCGCTCGATGCGGTGGAATTGATGAATGTCGGCGTCAACTACATGCGCGAGCACATGCCTAGCGACGCCCGCATCCACTATGCATTGCTCGATACGGGCGGAATTGCGCCCAACGTGGTGCAAGCACATGCGCGCGTGCGCTACTCCATTCGCGCTCGCGATCTTCCCGGCATGAACGAGCTGGTGCAACGTGTCCAGAAGGTCGCGCAAGGCGCCGCGCTGATGACCGAGACAAGAATGGAGATGCACATCGTCTCCGCGGTCTCCAACGTCCTGCGCAACACGCCGCTGGAGCAGGCACTTCACAATATTATGGAAGAGCTGGGTCCGCCGCATTTCGATCCGACAGACAAAGAGTTCGCTACCAAGATTCGCTCGACGCTGACCGAGAAGGATATCACCTCGGTTTATCATGCGATCGGTATGGATCCGACCGATCGGCCGCTCGCGGATTTCATCGTTCCACTCGATGCCGAGCGCAACCCTCTTGTCGGATCGACTGACGTTGGTGACGTGAGCTGGGTCGTGCCGACGGTGCAGGTGCACGCGCCGACTGTCGCCATCGGCACCCCCTTCCACACCTGGCAGGTAGTGGCTCAGGGCAAGACGCCGGCCGCGCACAAGGCGATGGTGCAGGCCGCCAAGGCGATGGCCCAGCTCGGCGTGAAGGGCTTGATGGACCCGAAGCTGATCGCCGCAGCCAAGGCGGACCTCGCAAAGCGCACGACTAGCACGCCGTACGTCTGCCCGC
Source organism: Bradyrhizobium sp. LHD-71 (assembly GCF_031157255.1). GTDB lineage: Bacteria > Pseudomonadota > Alphaproteobacteria > Rhizobiales > Xanthobacteraceae > P52-10. Next base: position 212,252 of record NZ_JAVIFX010000008.1, read on the forward strand.
TGCCGGATAATGTGGCGCCGCCGCTGACCATGTCCCTGACCTAAGTCCTGAGGCGCGCCGCCAACAGATTGCGCAGCCCGGAAGCGAGGCTGCGCGTTTTGGTGCGAATACCGCTATCCATCAGCCCACCTCGGTCATAGAGGTGGCCGCGGTATTTGGTGACCGCGGTTCACTCGCTCGGGTGGTTGGAACGCCATGCCCACGCTCACGCACATTGCGTCCCCTTCAAGGCTCGCGGATTCAATTCAATATGAGTAGAGGCAACCGAATGTTCGGCTGACGGTTATGCTCCTATGCCGATGCGAGAGCCGCCACCAACTCTTCACCCGATGCACGACTTCAATCCGTTTGAACCTGCGGTCCTTCATGACCGCCTGACGGATACGATCATCACCTGGAGTGGTGAAGATGCGGCGGCGTTCCGCATCCACGGTGTTGAATGCGAGGACGGGACCATCGCCTGGCAAGGATACATATTTGACGGCTGGGGTAATGTGCTTGGCGGCTGATGGAACCGTTGCTGCCGGTTTATGAGAAACCGCTGCCCTGAGTGACCTCAATCATTTGTCGACGTGTTTCGCCGGCCAATGGCCGCTGGCGATCAAGTCGCGCACTCTTTCCCGGATCGTCACCATCAAGGCTTCGAGCGGCTCGGAACGCGGCCGTCCCGACGCTGTCATCATGGCAAGCGGCCACGACATGCGCGGTCGGATCGATCGCGTTTCGAGCTCCTTGCGATCGATTTCATTCTCAAAGGCGCCTTGGCTCAGAACGCTGAACCCGAGACCCTGACGCAACAGGGTGCGGACCAGCGACGTGTCGTCAACCTCCATGATGACGTTCACGGTGGCATTGATGGCAAAAGCGCGCTCTTCCAGGATGCGTCGCGACGCGTGCGACCGGCTTGGAAGGATGAGGGGAAGATTGAGCAGTTCCGCGCTCGTGACGTAGGCGCGCCGCGTCGGCAGCGTACCGCGTTGGCCGACCAGAAACACCTCTTCCTCCAGCAGCGGCACAATGCGAAAGCCCTTCTGTGGCAGTGGTCCGTGCAGGCAGGCGACGTCCGCGCGGCCACGCACCAGCGCCTCGTGGATGTAACCGCTGTAGCCCGAGATGATTTTCAGCGACGTGTTGGGGAAGGATTTGCGATAGCTCTCGACCAGCGGTGGCAACAGGAAATGCCCCACACCCGGCGGAATCGCGATCACGATCGTGCCGGCTGAGCCGCCGGCGCCACTCTTGATCTCCGCAGCGGCGTCCTCGAGTTGTCGCAGGATATGCTGGCTGCGCTCGAACAACAGGCGCCCTGCGTCGGTCGGCGTGGCGCCCAGTCCGTTGCGCACGAGCAGCCGCTTGCCGAGCTCCTGCTCGAGCCGGTCCACTTGCCGGCTGACTGCCGGCTGCGAGATCCGAAGAAATTCCGAAGCGCGGCTGTAGCTGCCGAACTCGACGACTGCCTGAAAATAGCGCAGCGCCCGCGCATCCATTGTTCAACCGCCCAAGGGCTCGGAAACAAAAGGTTATAAACACTATGAGGATTATGCCTTGGACGCAAGGCGCCGCCGCCGACTAGGCTTCCCAACTGTCGAGCGGAGGTGTGCAATGAAATTCGGCCTGATGACGCAGTTGCAGATTCCACGGCCGTGGGAGCCCAACGCGGAGTTGACGACTTATCGTAATGTGATCGAGCAGGCGGTGGCCGGCGAGGCGGCGGGTTTTCACTACTACTGGCTGACTGAAATGCACTTCTTCAAGCAAATCGGTCATAGTCCGTGTCCGGATCTGCTGCATGCGGCGATCAGTCAGCGCACCAGCAGAATCAGGCTTGGCTTCGCGGTCCTGCTGCTGACCACGCACAATCCCTACATGCTGGCCGAGCGGATCGCGACTGCCGACCTGCTGAGCAACGGTCGGGTCGAGTTCGGCTTCGGCCGCGGCTCGACGCCCTACATGACCGAAGCCTTCGGCGTGAAGAAGGAGGAAAGCTTTTCGATCGCAAACGAGGCGCTCGAGGCCGTGATGAAGATGTTCGAGAGCGAGCACTTCTCCGGCTATAAGGGCAAGCATTTCGATCTTCCGCCGCGGCACATCCTGCCGCGTCCGATTCAGGCGCCGCATCCGCCGCTATGGATCGCGGCCTCCAATCTCAGCACCTACGAGCATGCCGCGAAGCAGGGCGTCGGCATCATCGGTGTGACGCGCAACAGCATCAGTGAGACCCGATCGGCAATTCGCACCTATCGCGAGACAATCCGCTCGGCCGATCCGAAGGGCTTTGTCGGCAAAGTGTCGAACGAGAATGTCGCCGCGTTCGCGCTCGCCTGCTGCCATGAGGACGATCGTATCGGCAAGGACATCGCTTGCGCGGCAGCGCGCTGGTACAATGGCGACAACGACGCCGAGCTCAACCATGTGCGCTTCGCGACCGCCGGAGGCAAGGAAGCGGTGGTGGCGAAATTCCGAGCGCGCTCGAACGATCAGCTGCTTGCTGACGGCATGGCGATCGGCGGCAACCCGGATTCGATCTGTCGCCAGGTTGAGCAATGGGCGGAAGCCGGACTCGACCAGCTGATCTTCGTGCTGCAGGCGGGCGAAACGACGCATGATCAGGTCCTGAGGTCGATCGACCTGATTGGCGAGAAGGTGATCCCGCGTTTTGAAGTGAAGGAGCATGCGGCAGCCTGACCGCCGCGGAAATCCAACGTACAGTCGTTAGGAGAACACCATGGGTCGCCTGCCGAGGTTGCTTGTCGCAAGTCTCCCGTTTGCCCTGCTCAACTTCCTGGTTTTTGCAATCGATGCCGGCAGAGCGCCGGCGCTCGCTCAAAACGTCAAGCTCGACGTTGCGCTGTCGAACGGTTGGTGGGGGCATGTTCCGATCATGCTTGCAATCGAGAAGGGGTACTTCAAGGAGCTCGGCATCGATCTTGAAGTGAAGGCAATTGCGAGCTCAGCGGATCGAATTCGCGCGCTGACTGCAGGGTCGGTTGCCTTCAGCAATCTTGGTCGTATCGCCGTGATCAGCGAAATGGCGAACGATAACAAGTCGTTCTACTTTTTCGCCAATGTCGATGACAGTCCCGGTAACGAAGGGTGTTGGGCGCGGCAAGGCTTCGCGTCATTCAAGGATCTCAAAGGCAAGAAAGTCGCGGCGAACACGTCCGCGCAGATCACCTTGAACGGTCTCCTCGAAAACGAGGGCATGACCGAAAAGGATGTGCAGTTCGTCAACCTGCCGGGTGGCGAGATGGCCGGTGCCATAGCGCGGGGCGACGTCGATGCGGCGTGTGTCTGGGAGCCGTTGTTCACCAACGTCAAGAACGCAGCCCCCGGCGGCAAGCTGCTTGGCACCGACATGGACACGCCGAACTACAAGAAGTTCGGCACCATGGCCTCGCCCGATATCATGATCATCTCGCGCAAGCTGGTCGATGAAAGCCCCGACCAGGCGCGGAAGATCGCGACGGCGATCTTCAAAGGAGTGGAGTACACCAACGAGAATCCTGAAGACACGGCCAAGGCCGTGGCGCACTATTTCCGGCAGGATCCGCAGGTCGTGCTCGCTGCCATGAAACAGTTCAAATATTTCGGCGCCGAGAACTGGCCGGAACACATGCGGCTGCATACCGGACAAATGGAGTATCTGTCCAAGTGGCTGGCCGACAATGGCAAGATAGCGAGAGCGCCGGACGTGAAGGTCTGGGAGAATGTGAGCTTTATCCCGAAGTGAGTTCCGTGACCGACATAGCCAACGAGCGGCCGACCGGCGCGCTTGCCGAACAGCCGGCAGCGGCTGAGCGACCGGCCACTCGGGTCAGGCGGTCGGCGTTGTTGCTCGCGATCAGCACGCTTTCGGTGCTGACCGTGCTGGGGGTCTGGTACATCTCGACCGAGCGTGGCTGGGTATCGCCCGTCTTCCTTCCCAAGCCGGGCAGGGTGATCAATGAGGGGTTCGAGAACCTTGCGAACGGTCAGCTCGGCAAGGACATCTGGATGTCCACGCAGCGTGTTCTGCTCGGTTTTGCGCTCGCCGGCATCGTCGCGATCCCGCTCGGAGTTATCATGGCGGTGTGGGCTCCCGCCAAAGCCGCGATGGATCCGTTCGTCTCCTTGTTGCGACCGTTGCCCTCGATCACCTGGATTCCGCTGACCATGCTCTGGCTTGGTATCGGCGAAGGGCAGAAGGTTGCCATCGTGTTCATGGGGTCGTGGATCTATATCCTGCTCTATACGGTTGAGAGCACCAGACGGGTGGATCCGCTTTTGATCCGGGCCGCGCGAAACCTCGGGGCCAGCGATGTTGGCGTCATGCTGCACGTGATCCTGCCCGGCGCGCTGCCTGGTATCATCGCCGGGTTGAAAGTCACGCTGGCGATTTCCTGGTCCTGCGTCCTTTCCGCCGAAATGATCGCAGCACAGAATGGCCTCGGCGCATTGATCTGGCAGGGCAAGGACTGGGGCAACCTCGCGCTCGTCCTGGTCGGCATGTTGTGCATCTCGCTCGTCGTGCTGGTCACCGATAAGCTTGCAAACATGCTCGAGCGGCTGTTGTTGCCCTGGGAACGGCATCAGAGAACATGATGGAAACAATGTCGCCCATTCTTGCCGCGCACAGGGTCAGCAAGACGTTCACAAACGCCAAAGACCAGCAGGTCCTCGCAGTCGACGATCTTTCGCTCGAGATCGACGAGGGTGAGTTCATCTGTCTGCTCGGCGCATCGGGTTGTGGAAAATCGACGATCCTCAACATGTTCGCCGGTTTCATCCAGCCGACAGCAGGCGAGGTGCTGTTGCGCGGACAGAAGATCCTGAAAGTCGAGCCGCGCTGCGGCATGATTTTCCAGTCCTATGCGCTGTTTCCATGGAAGACGGTGCGCGGCAATGTGGAATTCGGTTTGCGTATGAAAGGACTATCGCGAACCGAACGTCGCGAGCGTGCCGCAGATTTCATCGCGATGGTCAACCTTCGCGGCTTCGAGGAGCATTATCCGGCCGAGCTTTCCGGCGGTATGCAGCAGCGCGTGACGATCGCGCGCATGCTGGCGGCCGATCCCGAGGTGTTGCTGATGGACGAGCCGTTCGCGGCGCTCGATGCCATGACGCGACAGGTCATGCAGGAGGAGCTGCTCAAGATCCATCAGCAGAGCGGAAAAACCATTGTGTTCATTACCCACTCGATCGATGAAGCGCTTCTCCTGTCGTCGCGCCTGGTCGTGATGTCTGCCCGGCCCGGCCGGATCAAGGCAGTCATTCCGAACGAGCTGCCGGCGCCGCGACAGATCGCGGTGCAGTTCTCGCCGCAGTATGGCGAACTCAAATCGGCCGTCTGGAGCCTGATCGAAAGCGAAGTGCGACGGCACGGCACTGCGCCAGACTAAGAACCCTGTTGAGGGAAAGCGGAAATGTCCAAGCAAGATTTCACGAAAGAAGAATTCGCAGGCCGGCTAAGCCGGACACGCGAAGCGATCGGCAAAGCCGGCCTCGACTGGCTGCTGGTGATCCATCCTGTATCGATGCGCTGGCTGATCGGCCAGGACAACAAGAGCTACACGGCGTTCCAGTGCCTGCCGGTTTCAGCCGCGCCCGGTAAACTCGCCGTGTTCACGCGTGAGATGGAGCGCAACGAGTTCGAGGCCGACTCGATGGCGGATGAAGTGCGCAGCTATAATGGCCGCGAGCCGGAAGATCCGATGGAGGCTTTCGCCAGGTTCGCCGATGAACTTGGACTGAGGACGGCCCGCGTCGGCATGGAGGTGCCGCCCTATTACTTGCATCCGCATCACTACGTGAAGCTGAGAGACCTGCTCGGGCCAGCGCTGGTTGCCGAGCCGAATAATCTGATCAACGGCCTAAAGCTTACCAAGTCGGCGCAGGAACTCGATTACCATCGCCGCTCTGCGCGGATCGCCGCGGACGCGTGGACCGCGCTGCTGTCGGTGGCGCGCGAGGGGGCAACTGAACTGGAACTGTCAGCCGCCGCCTACCAGAAGATCCTGTCCTCGGGCAGTTTCTTGCCGGCGAGCACGATGAACCTGATGACCGGTGAGCGCAGCGCATTCGCGCTCGGCGGACCGACGGAGAGGCGCATGCAACGCGGCGACACCGGACTGGTCGAGCTTGGGGGAGCGTATAAGCGCTACACCTCCACGCTCGGCCGTCAATGGTCGATCGGCAAACCGGGCGCGCGGCTAAAGGAGCTGCATAGGGTGGTCTGCGACGCTTCGGATGCGGCGATCGCCGAGATGAAGGCCGGAGCCCCGGCGATCAACGCTCATGAGGCGCTGAAAAGCGTGATCGCACGTGCCGGGCTCGACCACTACCGGCAGCACACGTCCGGTTACGGCATGGCGCCCGGCTTTCCGCCCTCCTGGGGCGAGCCGACCAATATGTTCGGCGGCAGCAACGATGTACTGCAGGCCAATATGGTGATGACAGTCGAGCCTGGCCTGTTCAGCAAAGAGGAAGGTCTCGGTGTGCGTCTGATCGACAACGTCATCATCACGGAGACCGGCGTCGAGCGTCTTTCGACCACGCCGCGCGAGATCGCGACGGTTGAATGAGCTTATCGTGTTGTGGCATCGATGCGATCGAGCCATCGCTTGGTCGAAACCACCGTGGCGACAACCAGCGCCGCCGCATCGTGCAGCGGCAGCGGCCGCAACGGTCTGACCGGAAATACTGTCGCGTTGTCGCCGGCGCCGCGGGCGAGCGCCGCAAGGTCGCGACCGAGCAGGCTCGCGGCAGCGAGACCGCGGCCGTTGCAACCGACTGCGCTCCACACGCCTTCAGCCAGCCGATGAATGTGCGGATACTGATCCGTGGTGAGCGCGATCCAGCCGCTCCAGCTGTTCTCGACGTGTGGCGCGGGCAGTCGGGGATAGAGCTCGCGCAGTCGTCGCTGAACCATCCTTGCCGCGTCCGCCCGACCAGGGACGAAAGATGCGCCGTCGATCGAAACGTGCAGGCGTCCGCCGAACTTGCGCACGCCCGAATAAAGACGCCTCGTATCGGTCAGCGGCTGTCCCTGCGGCAGGATGTCCGCAAGCACGCCTTCGGGCAGTGGCTCGGTGACGGCTCCGTGCACCAGGAACGGCACCACGCTGCGCGCGAGGTCCGGCCACAGCGGTCCCGAATACGCATTGGTTGCGATGATCACTTTTTCAGCGGTGAGCTGGCGCGTGCCGCAGATGATGTCCCATTCCGAACCGCGCGGGGCGATGCGGTCGACGCGCGTGACGGGGTGGATCAACGCGCCATGTGCGGCCGCCGCCCGGGCGAGGCCGCGCGCATAGGCAAGTGGATCGAGATGGAAGCCGCGTGGATCGAGCAGCACTGCCGGGTAGAAATCGCTGCCGACGAGATCAGCAGCGGCACTGCCGTAGAACATCTTGGCCGGCGCGCCGCGCAGTGCGGCGGCGGTCGCTTCGAGCTGAGCGGATCCTGCTTTGGTGCGCGCGCCGATGAGGATGCCGGTACGCGTTGCCGCGCATGCGATCTGGTAACGCTCGATGAACGCGGCCACCTCGGCCGGCGCGACAGCGACAGCCGCCGAGAGTCTTGTGCCGCGCTCTTCGCCGAGATCGGCAATGATCTTTTCATGACTGTGCTTGAGATATGGGACGAGCTGGCCGAACGCGCGGCCGGAGGCGCCATGCCCGACCTCATGGCTTTCCAGCACAGCGACGCTCGCGCCGTTCGTCGCAAGGTTGTAGGCCGTCCAGAGGCCCGTTATCCCGCCACCGACGATTGCGACGTCGACACGGTTGTCCCACCCCTTGGCGGCCGGCACCGTCGGCTCGACGCCGGCCGCGCCATAGAGCGAGGGAGGAGCGCTCGTGTCGTTGGTGACGCGACGTTGAATCAGGCCCATGCAGTGCCTCGATCGATTGGACGGCATGCTGACACATCGAGCGGAAGCAGGAAAGCACGCCGGCAAAACGCGAGGGCAGCGGTGCCTCGTGCCAGCGCGTTTGCAAGCTACAGCCGCAAGCGTCATTCGAGTGACGTCGGCATGCAGATATCAGTGACGGCAGCACTTGCGCCTGAAGGTAAAATGGGCGTTATCTTGAGGCGAACCAGTCGGGAAACGCGACGGATCAACGAGCAGCAACAGGACTACAGTTAATGACAGAGGAAACGCACTGGTCGGATGAGGTGTTTCGCGAGATCAAGAAACGCGAGATCGATACCGTATGCACGATACCCGATGGTGGGCTGACCCGGCTGCTCAATCTGGTGAAGGCGGATCGTGATATGCGGCTGATCACGCTCACCACCGAAGAGGAGGGGATGGGCATCGTGACCGGCCAATGGCTGGGGGGCAAGCGTTCGATGATCGCGATGCAATCTTCCGGCGTCGGAAATTGCATCAATGCGCTCGGTCTGCCCGCCGTGATGCGTGCACCATGTCTGATGCTGGTGACCATGCGCGGCCAGTGGGGTGAGTTCAATCCCTGGCAGGTACAGATGGGCCAGGCGACTCGACCGGTCCTCGAGGCGGTCGGCGTCAAATGCTTTCCGGCCGACGATCCAAAGGATGTTGCGCCGGCTTTCGTCGGTGCAGCGGACCTCGCGTTCCAGGGCGGCTTTTCCTGCGCGGTGCTGGTTTCGCAGCAGGTGATCGGCGCCAAAGGTTTCGGACAGAAGTGAGCACAATGGCAACGTCGAACAAGATCAATCGCCGTCCCTTCGTCGCAACATTGCTGGCGCAACGCGGCAATGCGCTGGTGATTCCGGGTCTCGGTTCACCCACCTGGGATTGCTCCGCGGCAGGCGACAGTCCGGAATATCTTTACTCCTGGGGCGGCATGGGGCTCGCGGTGCCGACCGCGCTCGGTGTCGCGCTCGCACGCCCCGACCGGCGCGTGCTCGCGTTGACCGGGGATGGAGAGATGCTGATGGGCATCGGATCGCTCGGCGTGGTGAGCGCGCAGGGTGCGAAGAACCTTTCCATCCTGGTGCTCGATAATGAAAGCTTCGGGGAAACCGGGCGGCAGACCGGGCTGACGTCGGAACGGGCTGACCTGTGCGCGGTCGCGCGCGGCTTCGGCATCAGTCGAACCATGCACGTCACCGAACAGGGCAAGGCGGATGAACTTGCAAGCTTCCTCTTCAAGGAAGAAGGGCCGTGCTTTGCTGTTGCCAAGATCGCCTTGTCCGAAGATCCATGGAGCCTGCCCGTAAAGGATGGAACAGCGATCGCGCGGCGCTTCCGTATTGCGCTTGGAGTCGAGAAGGCATGAGGTCGAACGAATGCCGATGATCGGTGACATCCATTACGAAGAGCATGGCGCGGGCCCTCCAGTGATGCTGGTGACCGGCCTGAGCGGGGTGAAGACCTCGTGGGCTGCGCAGGTGCCGCGCCTCGCACCGCAGTTTCGGCTGATTACCCATGATCATCGCGGCACCGGCGAGAGCGTCCAGAGCCTGATCACCTATTCGGTTGAACAGATGGCCCGCGATGCGCTCACGTTGATGGATGGTCTGGGAATCACGCGCGCGGACTTCGTCGGGCATTCGACGGGCGGCGCCATCGTCCAATGGATTGCGTTGAACGCGCCGGAGCGGATCTCTCGCGCAGTGCTTTCCTCGACCTGGTCGGCACCGGACCCCTATTTCGTTCGCAGCTTCGAATTTCGCAAGGATGTGCTGCGAAAGCTCGGGCCTGACGGCTATGTGCGGGCGTCGTCTTTTTCAATGTATCCGCCCGACTGGTTCACGGCCAATGAAGCGAGCGTCCGCCGCGCCGAAGAAGCATCGCTGGCGCGCTTTCCTGCGACCGATATCGTGCTCAGCCGGATCGATGCGATCTGCCGCTTCGATCTTGCCGACCGATTGGGCGAGATCAAGATTCCGACCCTGATTACCTGCGCTGAGGACGACCGCGTCACGCCAGTCTATCTGTCGCATGCGATCGCCGAGCGCATCCTGCATGCCCGGAAAGTCATCTTTCCCTGGGGCGGCCATGCGTCGCCGACGCTGAATGCGGACGACTACGCCGCCCTTGTGCGCATGTTCCTGAGTTGAACTCTCGATGACTTCCGGGACGTTGGACGTGGCGCTGCCGTTCCTGGGCGTTGTTGCGCGCAAGCGACGAGCTTCCGCCGAGCGCTTCGTCCGTCTTTCGATGCTCATAACGCGAGACCGATCATCATGCTGTAGCGCCGGGGTAGGCAAATTCTTGTCGGCTCGTGAAGCGGGGTCTACATTCTCGCCATGGAACAGCCGCTCTATTCGGACCTGGAGAACCGGCTCGCCCGATATGGGCGTGTTGGCCTTGCAAATCTGCCGACGCCTCTGCAGCCGCTCAAGAGGCTTACCGAACATCTTGGTGGACCTCAGCTTTGGGTGAAGCGGGAGGACTGCACAGGTCTTGGATTTGGCGGTAACAAGCTGCGCAAGCTGGACTATGTGCTGCGAGAAGCGCTCGATGCCGGGGCCGACACACTCGTTTCAGGTGGTGTTGTCCAGTCGAACAGTCAGCGACAGGTGGCCGCCGTCGCAGCCAAGCTCGGTCTGGAGTGCCATCTGGCCGTCTACCATGGCCGTTTGAAACCGCCCACACCGGAATACGAAACGTCCGGCAATGTCCTGCTGAACAAACTGTTCGGTGCTCAGCTTCACCATGTCCCGTGGACTGGCGATCGCAATCTCGCGATCAGGACGCTCGCGGAGAAGCTGTCGAACGAAGGCCGTCGCCCTTACGTGGTGCCGTACGGCGTCTCGAATGGCCTTGGCGCCATAGGTTACGCCACAACGGTTTTGGAGATTGCCCGGCAGAGCCAGGCGTGCGGGTTCGCTCCGCGCGCAGTCGCGCACTGTTCCGGCAGTGGTGGGACGCAGGCGGGTCTCGTTGTAGGAGCAGCCTTGGCGATGCCGAATACGGACATCGTCGGCATCGACATCGATGCGGAGCCGGATCGCGTTCGTGCAGACGTCTTGCGGTACGGGGCCGAGGCGGCGGAAATGCTCGGCACGTCCTTCTCAAATGAACGAGTCGAGGTCGTTGCCGGGCATGCGGGGCCCGCCTACGGCGTTCCCCATGACGCGACCATCGAAGCCATAAGACTTGCAGGGCGGTTGGAAGCCCTGGTGCTCGATCCTGTCTATTCAGGCAAAGGGCTTGCGGGCCTGATCGCGATGATCCGCAGTGGTCGCTGGACGCGCGACGACCACATCGTGTTCGTTCATACGGGCGGAGAACCCGCACTCTTTGCCTACGGAAGCGCGCTACTCAGCAGCGCTGACGGAGCATGATTTCGTTCGGGAGAAGCCGATCCTGATCGTTTGCTTCAGCAGCCCCTGCAAATCATGAGCTTGCGTTTTAGGGTGGCCGTCTCGCGCTCGTCCAGCAGGTCCGGCCTTGACGCCTGAGGAATGTCGGCGGCCCGCGGCTGCCGGTGGCCCACAGGTGCGGTGATCGGTGCTCGTCCATTGTAACTCTCGAATTGCGGTACAGGCAGCTCCTGAGCCGCGATTGGGCTCGTGAGAAGCAACAGCGGCGTCGCGATGGATAGGGTAAGCCAGGTTGTCCGGCAGGATGCTCTCCGGGGAACTGAGGTCGCGATTCTTGGATTGAATGCTTCCGACATTTCTTTCTCTCCTAACAATTGGTTGACTCGTCAGATCAGCACTTCGTCCAGCCCTCGCGGCCCCGCACATCAACGGCTGCTGTTCGCGAGAAGGCTAGGCCGCAGCAATGAACGAGAGCAGTTCGGCGTTGACGACGTCGGCATGGGTCGTGCACATGCCGTGCGGCAGCTTCTCGTATATTTTCAGGGCGCTGTTTTTCAGGAGCTTGGCCGACAGGGGCGCTGAGTCGGCGACAGGCACGATCTGATCGTCATCACCGTGCAGAACGAGCGTGGGTACAGTGATGCGTTTCAGATCTTCGCTGAAGTCTGTTTCCGAGAACGCCTTGATGCCGTCGTGGTGCGCCTTGGCGCTGCCCATCATGCCCTGGCGCCACCAATTCCGGATGATCGCCTGCGATGGTTTGGCGTCCGGACGGTTGTAGCCGTAGAAGGGTCCGCTCGCGAAATCGAGATAGAATTGCGCTCTGTTGGCGACGAGCTCTTTGCGCAGGCCATCAAAAACCTCGATCGGCAGGCCGCCAGGATTTGCTGCTGTCTTCAGCATGAGCGGCGGCACGGCGCCGATCAGCACCAGCTTCGCCACACGGCCATTGCCGTAACGCGCGACATAACGCGCCGCCTCGCCGCCGCCAGTGGAATGGCCGATGTGAATGGCGTTGCGAAGCCCGAGCTGGTCGACCACTGCGGCAACGTCAGCGGCGTAGTGATCCATATCGTGGCCGTCGCTCACCTGGCTGGAGCGGCCGTGACCGCGACGGTCATGGGCGACGACGCGGTAGCCTTTACCGACGAAGTAAAGCATCTGGGTATCCCAGTCGTCGGAGCTTAGTGGCCAGCCGTGGTGAAAGACGATCGGCTGAGCGGTCTTCGGGCCCCAGTCCTTGTAGAAGATATGGACACCATCGTTCGTCGTTACGGTCGTCATCGGTTCGCTCCTTTGATTAGGTTGAGATGAAGTCTTGATCTCCCCGCCTGCCGCCGAAGAAAGGCGAGGGGTGATTGAAAGCGCGGACATGAGTCCGGTCACGAGAACGCTGCGTCGCGATGCGATCGGCAACTGGTTGAGTGGAAGGCTCCAGATCATCGTTTCTCTCCGTTACATGGACCCGAAATTACCGAACTCATCCTGCGGCTGCGCCAGAGCGATTGCTGTGCCCGCATCGCGATTGCGGTTAACGTGTTCGTCGCCGCCAATCATCAGGGTTTCGCCGGTCAGCCGCTTGCATGCCGCAGCAAAGGTCTCGGCGAGCTGCGACCGAGCGTCGTCGCAATCGACACAATCGATTTGTCCGTGTTGCGTACGATTGTCCGAAACCGTTACGTCTCCAACGAACGGTTACGGCAAATGCCGCGCAACTACATCGCGCAGCAGTCTAGTTCATTGGCCAAAGCGGATAGATTGACCTGTACTTGGGGCTAGTGCGAACAGAAAGCGATGGCCGTGAGCGGGTCGCAAGCGACCGAATCGTGGTCAATGCGCGGCACGCGTCGCTACGCCGCGCACCCCTCCGCATCATGCTTTCTGGTTAGTGCACCCTACACCAGGAGGTTAGAGGCACGAGCCCCTCGTAGAGTAGCGCGGACTACGCAACGCGACGCATCCTTGCTCCATCTCGTCAACATCAGGCGGAGAGGGCAAATGACCATGTACCAGGCTGAACAAGAAGCGCAAACCCCGGCTCGTCGGTTGCGGCGGAAAATCAGTTCATCCGGTGGTGCGCCTGATCGCCCAATCGCGATGCAGGCTGACTCGATCGGAAAACATCGCAACCTGAAAAGTCCTCAGCCTGGTGCGGCCGGCGATGACGAGTTGGCCTATGCCGTCTGCAAGCCGACGCGTCGTCGAGCGCTTGCGTTGCCCGATCGTGCAGCGGATCGTAACCTCCAAGAGGAGGCCTCTGACGAGATGCTTCTGAAGAGCGTTGCGGAAGGCGACAAAGCCGCTATGCACATCATGTTCGCCCGTCACCGCGCAAAGGTCTTCAGCTTCATCCATCGGATGGTTCGCAATCCTGGAATTGCAGACGATATCGTCAGTCAGGTGTTCCTGGATGTTTGGCGCTCCGCAAACAGATTCGAAGGCCGCTCGCGCGTTTCCACATGGCTGCTTTCGATCGCCCGGTTCAAGGCGTTGAACCTGCTGAAAGAGCGCACACACGAGCATATCGACCAGCATCATGTACTTCGAGTGGCGGATGCCGGTGACAGTCCGGAAGTGGCGCTCGATCGCAAGGAGACGAACTGCATTTTGCAGGCATGTCTGGACAAGCTGTCGCCGGCTCATCGCGAAATCATCGATCTGTTCTACTATCGGGAAAAGTCGATCGCCGAAGTGAGCGAGATGGTCGGCATCCCGCGGGCCACCGTGAAGAGCCGAGTGTTCTATGCACGCAAACACCTGGCGAGCATTCTCTTGGACGCCGGTTTCGAGGCTGCGATGTCTCGCGATAGAGACAAGACGAATAGAGTTTTCAGGAATGGCGCGGCTGGATTTTCCGCAATTGCCTCTACAGAACGTCAACCGAGCGGGCTTTGAATACCGAACCTGAAGTCCATATTCATGACAGGCGCTTTAAGCAGACGAACCCTTCCTGAGGAGAGCTCAACGTGAAATCTACTGCTGCTATTTGCCTCGTGTCAGCGCTTTCATTCGTATCATTCGTAACCGCGGCCTCTGCCGGATCGGGACGATCGCCCTACGACGGGTCCTGGAGCTTGAACTTTGTCACACAGCAGGGAGCCTGTGATCCCTACAACTTCAGCGTCAATATTTCCGACGGCATTGTCAGTCATCCCAACCTTGTGAGGTTCAGAGGTAAGGTCACGGCCGGCGGTGCCGTTCGCGCGTCCGTCCATGTTCAGGACAAGTTTGCGGCAGGTTCCGGCAAGCTGACGAGCAGTTCCGGACGCGGTACGTGGTCGGGGCATGAGGCGAACGCGCGATGCTCTGGGTACTGGACGGCGCAAAGGTTCTAGCGTTCGAAGGTTGGCCAAGGTTTTAGCAAAAAGGTCGGACTCGTACATGCCGCCAAAGCCGAAACAGTCAGCGCCGCCGGTGAGCGGGCGCGGGCCGACGACGACGGCGTAGCGGAAACGACAAATTTCGTTAAAATGCCGCGCGACGGCATCACTCTCTCGGGCTGAGGGCAGAGATGATGCATGTGCGCGGAGCAGAGTATGAAGGCGATCATTGCCGGTGGTGGCATCGGCGGATTGACCACGGCGCTGATGTTGCGGGACCGTGGATTTGATTGCGAGCTCTTCGAACAGTCGGATTCAATCCGCGAGCTCGGCGTCGGCATCAATACTCTGCCGCACGCGATTCGCGAGCTAACCGAGCTTGGATTGCTGGAGAGGCTCGACAGTGTTGCCGTTCGTACCGCAGAGCTGTTCTACTTGACGCGGCATGGCCAGCAGGTCTGGCACGAAAAGCGCGGGATAGACGCGGGCCACGATGTGCCGCAGTTCTCAATTCATCGTGGACGACTGCAGCGCGTAATCCACAAGGCCGTGATCGAGCGTCTCGGAGCCGATGTTGTTCACACCGGCTGTCAGCTCGGCGCCTTCACGCAGGAGGAAGGTGGCGTGACGGCCCACTTCTTCGATCGTACGGGCGCCAAAGTTACCAGCGCGCGGGGCGACATTTTGATCGGCGCAGATGGCATTCATTCGACCTTGCGTCGGACGTTATTTCCCGAGGAAGGCCCGCCCTGTTGGAATGGACTGATGTTGTGGCGGGGCGCCGCCGACTGGCCGGCGTTCCTCACCGGCCGCTCGATGCTCATCGCGGGCGGGCTCAACGCCAAGGCGGTGATCTATCCGATTGCGGAAGGCTCAGTCCCAACGCATCGGCTGACCAATTGGGCGGTGCTGGTACGGGTCAGCGACGGTTCAACGCCGCCGCAGCGTCGCGAGGACTGGTCACGGATGGGCAAGCGTGAAGAGCTGATGCCGCATGTGAAGAACTTCTCCATTCCGTATGTCGATTTTGCCGCGCTGATCGCGGCGACGCCGGAGTTCTGGGAGTATCCGTGTTGCGATCGAGATCCACTGCCATACTGGTCGCAGGGGCGCGTGACGCTGCTGGGCGATGCCGCGCATCCGATGTATCCAGTCGGCTCAAACGGTGCTTCCCAGGCGATCTTGGACGCACGCTGTCTTGCGGATGCGCTCGTGCGTGCCGAGCATCCACGCCAGGCGCTGGTGGCCTACGAGAAGCAACGCCTGCCGATGACAGCGGAGATTGTTGCTGCGAATCGACGGGGCGGTCCGGAGGGGGTGATCGACGCTGTCGAAGAGCTGGCGCCGCAAGGCTTTAAAGATGTCGATGCGGTGCTCAGCTACGAGGCCCGCGAGGCGATCGTGCGCGGCTATGCCGTGAAGGCGGGGTTTGCGACGGAGCGAGCGGCGAAGCGGTAGCCGCAGTTGATGGCATCGTTCCAACTGGCTGGGTCTATCCCGGCGGAGGCGGCAGGAAGTGGATGTTGTACTCGGCAGCGAGCGTGATCACATCCTCGGGCTTTTGCTCCTTCATGTTGTGGATATCCTGGAACAGCTCAAACAGCTTTTGCGCCGGTGATACCCAGAACAGCACCTTCGCGACTTGCTGTGATTTGTTGAAGATGCCGTGCGGCTTGCCCATCGGCAGCCTTACCAGGTCACCTGGTGTGGCAAATTCGTCGGCGCCGTCGAGCATGAACTCGAGCCGGCCTTCAAGGATATAGAGATACTCGTCCTGGTCAGGATGGATATGCGGGGGCACGAACGTACCCGGCGGGAAGGTCGCATGCCACGAGAACGAATGTTCGGTCCGCGACTTCGGCACGTAGGTTTGGCCGAGAATGCTCCAGCTGATCCCCTGCAGGCCCTCATTGGCGCGTGTAACGCCAGCGCTCTCCAAAAGTGTCGCCATGGCATGACCTCCGCAGGTGCGTGCCAGACCCGGAGGTCTGGCACTGTGTCAAAAGAAACGCGGCAGGCTCAGAACGCGCAACCGTAGTTCTGCAGCGCTGCTTTCATCTGTTCGCTGGTCTGCTTGCAGCTTCCCTCGAGCGCAGGCTTGGTGCTGGCATTCTTGGCGAGGTCCGACCAGGTCTTTCTCGTCTGATCGAGCTGTCCCTGGAACGTCGCCCGTTGCGCGGCCGGCACCTTGGCGGTGACGCATGCTTCGTATTTCGTGAGGAAGTCGTCGCAGGCAGCGACGCCGGTCGTCTGGGCGCTGGCCCCTGTGCCGAGCGTGAACACGGCGCCGATGACGATTGCGGCACGTACCATTCGTAGTCTCCTTATATTATCGATTTGTGAGTTTCGAAACGCGGGCTTTGTGCGAACAACTTGTGGCCGTGGTGTGACGGCGCATCCGCGATCGTGTGACGTGCGGCCGGTGCGCGGGGATTGACATAGAATAGAAACTTGCGGAGGAGTCACGTTGTCGGCCTCGAACGCCACCATACCGTGTTGAGAGAAGCCATGTTCTTGACCGAGCAGGATCTGGTCGACCTGGTCGCCTTCAGGCGCGATCTGCATCGGCATCCGGAGCTGTCCGGAGAGGAAAGAGAGACGGCGAGGACGATACAGGCGATTCTCTCTGCGTCCGGCGCCGACACAATCGTCACCGGACTCGGAGGGCATGGCGTTCTGGCGATCTATCAGGGCGATATGCCTGGTCCGACCGTTATGCTGCGCGCCGAGCTCGACGCATTGCCGATCGAGGAAGCCTCCGAGGTTTCGCATCGATCACGGGTTTTGGGAAAGGCGCATCTCTGTGGCCACGATGGTCATATGACGATCCTGGCAGGGGTGGCGCGTGGTCTCGGCCGGAAGCGGCCGCGCTGTGGTCGAGCTGTGCTGCTCTTCCAGCCGGCTGAGGAGGACGGCTCGGGTGCAGCCGCCGTGCTCGCGGATGAAAAATTTCAGGAGATTCGGCCGGACTTCGTGTTCGCCTTGCATAATCTGCCTGGCGTTCCGTTGGGCCAAGTTGCCATCGTCGATGGTTTGGTCAATTGCGCCTCGCGCGGCATGCAGATCGTATTGTCCGGGCGAACGGCGCACGCGTCGAACCCGGAGCTTGGTGTTTCGCCGCAGGGAGCCATCGTCCGATTGCTGCGCGAGATCGCCGCTTTGGAGCGCGGTGGAGAATTGGACCGGGACTTTTCCATGGTGACAGTCACTCACGCGCGGCTTGGCGAGCCGGCCTTCGGTATCTCGCCTGGACATGCCGAGCTTTGGCTGACGCTCAGGACGCTGGCGGATTCGACGATGGAGAGCCTGTGCTCGAGAGCTGAACGGTTCGTTCGCAGCGTCGCGGAATCCGAGAGGCTGCAGGCCGAGATTGCTTATCGCGACGTGTTTAGCCACTGCATGAACGCGCCCGAGGCCGTCACGCATCTCAAGAATGCCCTTGATGCGGAGGGCGTGAAGCACAGCGGGGAGGGGCTGCCTCTGCGAGGCTCCGAAGATTTCGGACTGTTCAACCGGCGTGCAAATGCCGCCATGTTTTTCCTCGGGGCGGGAACAGGCCATGCCGGTCTGCACGATCCGAGCTACGATTTTCCGGACGCGCTCATCGACGTGGGCTCGAGAGTCTTCATGCGCACGCTGCGCAATTTGCTCGGATGATCGCGCTGTGAAGCGTGGTCCGAGCCCGTATATTTAGAAGCGTTCAAGCTAAAATATTTAGAGACATTCAAAAGAGAGTCAGTGCGGCGCTCCACACTGTGGTCTCGCGATCACGGTCGCATGCGAATCTCCACACTTAGATCGCTTCTAGGCCCCGATGACCTGCCCAATGCGACTCGTATGTTAGGACGAACGCGCGGGAATCCTCGCATTTCTGAACATTGGGGTTGGGGCAAATCATGTATCGAGCCGCGCCGAGACATTTCGTGCGGGCCGTTTCGCTGGGAGCGGTCAGTTATCTCGTGCTTTCTTTGGATTATTCGACGGGTATGCAGAGCGTATTGGCGCAAGGAAGTTTGCCACCCGTTGTCGTCGACGCGCCCACACAGCGAAGGGCAACTCGCACAGCTCCGGCGCAGCGAGCCAGCACGACGCGCGTGCAAAGGCGCGTCGCTGCCCCGCAAGTTCGAACCGTTGAGCCGGTACCCTATCTTGTGCCGTCCACGGGCGCGATCGGAGCGCTGCCGGCGCCTTACGCCGGTGGTCAGGTGGCGAGCGGCGGAAACCTGGGAATGCTCGGCAACCGCAACGTCATGGATACACCGTTCAACCAGACGAGCTATACGGCGGAACTGATCCAGAATCAGCAGGCGCGAACGATCCGGCAGGTCCTGGAGAATGATCCATCGGTGAGGGTCTACCAGGCCGCGGGCGGCGGTGCTGACGGCCTTTACATCCGCGGTTTTTACTATGACAGCGGCGACTATGCGCTGAACGGACTGTATGGCATCGCGCCATACTATTCTTCGGATGCGAACTACATAGAGCGCGTCGAGGTGCTGAAAGGTCCAAGCGCCTTGCTGAACGGCATGACAACCGGCGGAACGGGCGTGGCGAGCGGCGGCGCCGTCGGCGGCAGCGTCAACCTGATTACCAAGCACGCTCCCTTTTATGACATCACTCAGCTCACCGCGACCTATGTGTCGAAATCGCAGTTCGGCGAACAGATCGACGTCGCCCGCCGCTTCGGTGAGCGCAAGGAATGGGGCGTGCGCGTAAATCAAGCCTATTCGAAAGGCGATACGCCCTGGAATAGGCAAACGGACGAGAACGGCAACATCGTTGCCGGTATCGACTATCTGGGTGAGCGCGTGCGCGTTGCGGTCGATGTTGGCTATCAAGCCGACAATCTGAACCCGCCGATGCGCTTCTTTACCCTGGGCTCGACAATCCTCCCGCCGCCCCCGAAAGCCGGACTCAATTTCCAGTTCCCTTGGGCGTTCTATAAGCCGACGGATTTCTTTACGACGGTAAAGGGAGAAGTGGATGTCACCGACTGGCTGACGACTTACGCCGGATTCGGTTATCACGACAGCAAGATCAACTATGCGTATGGTTCGCCGGTCATAATCAATGCCGCGCCTGGCTTTCCGTTCCAGTTGGGAGGCCTACAATCGCGCCCATTTGCCGGACAAGAGAGGTTCGAAACCCTTGCCGGGGAGGCCGGGGCGCGAGCGGCTTTCGATACCGGGTTCATCAACCACGCTGTGAATGTGAATTATTCGGTCAACGATCGAACTTATAATCAGTTCATTCGTGCTCTCCCGATGACCGCGCCGTCGCTTTTCTGGAACCTGTACAGAGAGCCTACAAATATTCCTCTACCGAGCTTTTCAGCTGTCGGTGCGAACCAGCAAACTGGCGTGAATCTCTGGAGCGTCGGCGTCTCCGATACGATGTCAATCCTCGACAAACGTATCCAGTTCACGATCGGCATCCGACGCCAGAGCGCGAGTAGCGAGGTTGCGAACTTCCTCACTGGTGTCAACAGGCCGGCGAGCGAGACCTCCGTGTGGACGCCCGCCTATGCGCTCGTGGTGAAGCCGCTCGATAACCTTTCGCTGTATGCAAACTACATCGAGGGGCTGCAGACTCCGCATGTCGTGTCGGGCACGTTTGCCAACGTGGGAACCGTATTCCCGCCGGGCCAGACGAAGCAGTTCGAGACAGGGGTCAAGTACGATTTCGGCCGCTTTACGACCACGCTGAGTTACTTCGATATCACCCAGCCTAGCGTCATCGCCGTGACGGTACCTGGAATGCAGCCGTTCCAGGCGCTTAACGGCGAGCAGCGCAACCGCGGGGTCGAACTCAACGTTTTCGGTGAGATCACACCCTGGTTCCGGATGCTTGGTGGCGTAGCCTGGATCGACGGCGAGCAGATCAGGACGCCCAATGGCGTCAACGATGGCAAGAAGGCGATTGGCGTCGCCGACGTAAACGTCAATCTCGGCGCCGAAGTGGATTTGCCGTTCGTTCCGGGCCTGACGTTGACGGGCAGGGTGATCTACACCGGGCGGCAGTACGCCGACGTGGCCAATGTCGTCGAGCTGTCGGAATGGACGCGTGTCGATCTCGGCGCGCGATATACCTTTGCCTCGCCGTGGAACGGCAAGCCGATCGTCATTCGCGCCAACATCGAGAACATTGCCAACGAAAGCTACTGGGCGTCAGCGCACAGCGGCACGATCACGCTCGGTGCGCCGCGGACCTATCTCGTCTCGACGACGTTCAATTTCTAAGCGGCGCTCGTTCACAGCATCGCTGCCGTCGCGGAGTATCCGCGGCGGCATTTTTGTTTGCGGTTCCACTTCTCTCCACACCCGACGCGTCTGATGACAAGTCGATGATGGGTTTCCGGTGATGTAGCATCTCTCTTGCGAAATCAGATGCTTGCGATCTGTGCATGTCGTGCACGCGGCTGTCGTATTTTTTCTGCGATCCAACCTTGGAGGTATTAAAAACTTTCGCAGCGATATTGTTTTGACCGTCATGTGCTTCTGTCTTACTCAAACGCGATCGCTTTCCTGAGACAAAGGAAACAGGGCATGATGGTTTTCGACAGAGAAGACATCACCTTTACGGTCGTCATCAATCACGAAGAACAATATTCGATCTGGCCGACGTTCAAGGACATTCCCAACGGTTGGAAGGCGGTCGGAAAAACGGGCACCAAGAAGGAATGCCTCGATCATATCGAGCAGGTTTGGACCGATATGCGGCCGCTGACGCTTCGCAAATTCATGGACGAGAACGGCTCGCCGTCGAACGCCGCTTGAGTGAGGCCGGTGATGCGGCTTCTCTGTCTGCCATACTCCGGCGGAAGCGCCATGCTCTACGCGCGCTGGCGCAGACTCCTGCCATCATGGATCGACGTGCAGCCCGTCGAATGGCCGGGGCGCGGCGTGCGCATGGACGAGCCGCTGGCGACCGATCCCTTGCAACTCGCAAGCCAGCTCGCCAGCGAGCTCCACCCGAACATTGATCGTCCGTATGCGCTGTTCGGACATAGTCTCGGTGCACTGATCGCATTTGAGCTGGCTCACAGCCTGCTCGATCGCTGCGCGCCCGCGCCGCTCGTCCTGTTCGCGTCGGGCACGGAGGCGCCGGCGGTGCGAGACGGCAGCAGATGGCGGCAGCCGTTGAGCGACGCCGCGTTGTTGAAAGAGTTGCGGGGGCTTCGCGGAACGCCTGATGAAGCGTTGTCGAATGACGAGATCATGCGGATGGCGCTGCCGGTGCTTCGCGCCGATTTCCTGATGTGCGGGGCGTACGTCCACCGCGAGCGGCGTCCGTTGCCGTGTCCCATCCACGTTTTCGGTGGAGACGACGACGACACCAGCCGCGCTTCGCTGGAGGCCTGGAAGCGGGAGACCGCCGCGGGCTTCGCCCTGGATATCCTGCAAGGTCACCACTTCTTCATCCACACCCAGCAGGCCGAGATGCTCAGCCTCATCACTTCGGTGCTGTCGCGCCACTCCGGTCGATCGCAGCCGCAGCTATCGGATCGCGGGGCGGCGGCCTCGGTGCAACGCGCCTAGAGCTGCGCGCGAACGCGCACAGCTCATCTCACCAGTTCGCGGCATGCCAGCTGCCGTCGTCGGATCGAAACATTGGCTCGAATGGAAGCAAGATCATGAGTACGTTCTCCGTCCGTCCGCTTCTCGACGGCAGAAGCCTGCCGATGCTGCTGCAGTCCGATGACACGGATGCGCCGCTCGGCGGGGCGCTTCCGATGCTGCGCGACACTGTCGATCGGCATCTGATCGGCTGTGGTGGGGTCGTATTCCGCGGCTTTTCTCTCGACGGCCCCGATGCGTTCCGGGCGTTTGCAGCGGCTTTCGGCCATCCTCTCCTGACCTATGAGTTCGGCTCGACGCCTCGCTCGAAGGTGACCGCCGGTGTCTATACGTCGACGGAGTATCCGCCACATCAGCACATCCCGCTGCATAACGAGCAGGCCTATACGCGCGACTGGCCGATGAAGATCTGGTTCTACTGCATGCAGCCAGCCCAGGAGGGCGGCGAAACGCCGATCGCCGACAGTCGGGCGATTCATCGCGACATGCCGCAGGCGATCCGTGAGCGCTTCGCCGAGAAGGGCGTGATGTATGTGCGCAACTACGGCAACGGTCTCGACGTGGACTGGCAGGATGTCTTCGGCACCGAGTCGAAGGCGGAGGTCGAGATCTACTGCGCCGCGCACGACATCGATTGCGAATGGAAGGACGACGGTGAGCTTCGTACCCGCCAGATCTGCCAGGGCACGGCGCGTCATCCCGTGACCGGCGAATGGGTCTGGTTCAACCAGGCCCATCTATTCCATGTCTCAAATCTCGAGGCGGAGGTGCGGGAAAGTCTGCTTGACGTGGTCGGCGACGAAATGGAGCTGCCGCGCAACGTCTTCTACGGCGACGGCTCGCCGATCGAAGACGAAACGCTCGCCACAGTCCGTGGTGTGCTGGACGCGCACAAAATTGTCTTCCCCTGGCAGGCCGGCGATGTCGTCATGCTCGACAACATGCTGACGGCTCATGCGCGCTCACCGTTCAAGGGACCGCGCAAGGTGATTGTCGCCATGGCCGAGCCGAACCACCAGCGCTGAAGGTTCCGGAAGCAGAAGTCGATACCGATGCAGACAGAGAACCTCGTCGAACGATTGCGCAAGCATGCCGCATCGCGGTCGGGCCGAGTTGCTTTGCGCTTTCTCGAAGACGACGACGTCGTCCACGAGCTGACATTCGCCGGGCTCGATGCCCGTGTTCGCTCGGTCGCGAGCCTGCTCCAGCAATTGGGAGGCGCGGGCGAGCGGGCGGTAATCCTCCTTCCTAGCGGGCTCGATTATGCCGTCGCATTCTACGCCTGCCTGTATGCGGGTGTGATTGCCGTGCCGGCCTATCCGCAGGACGGCGGAGGTGCTCGTCACGCGGGGCGCCTCGACGGAATTCTCAGCGACGCGACGCCGCGTTTCGTTCTGACGAGAACGGATCTTCGTGCAGATATCGAGGCGCTGCTGCCGAAAACCACCGGCGTCCAGATCGTCGAGGTTGATGCCGTGCAGCCTGATCTGGCCGCGGATTGGCGAGAGACGAGGTTCGATGCCGATGCGGTCGCGTTCCTGCAGTACACCTCCGGATCGACCTCCCAGCCAAAAGGTGTTTGCGTCTCGCATGGCAATCTGGTGGCCAATGAGCGGGCGATCCAGGCCCTCGCCGGGGCGACGCAGGACGACATCTTCGTCAGCTGGCTGCCGCTTTACCATGACATGGGGCTGATCGGCGGCTTGTTGAATCCGCTGTTTGTCGGCTACTCGGCGGTGCTGATGTCGCCGGGCCATTTTCTGGAACGGCCCCGGCGCTGGCTCGAGGCGATCAGCCGCTACAATGCGACACTGAGTGGTGGCCCCGATTTCGCGTATTCACTGTGTGTCGACCGCATTTCCGACGAGAGTCTCTCACAGCTCGTTCTGAGCAGCTGGCGCTTTGCGTTTTCAGGCTCCGAATTCGTTCGTTGCAGGACGCTTCGGAGGTTTGCGGAGCGGTTCAAGCCGGCCGGATTCGATGCGCGTGCGTTGGCGGCTTGTTACGGTCTCGCCGAGGCGACGCTGCTCGTCAGCGGCAGCGAGCTCGGCGTCGAACCGGTCACGTATACCCTCGATACGGCCGAACTCGCCGCTGGTCGCATTGTCCATGCGAGCGAAGGTACCGATCTCGTGGCTTGTGGCCGACTGATCGAAGGTCACGCGTTGCGGATCATGCGGGTCGATGGATCGACCGTCGCTGAGCCTGACGAGATCGGCGAGATATGGGTCGCCGGACCGAGTGTCGCGCAGGGCTATTGGAGGAATGCGAAAGCGACGCATCAGGCGTTTGTCGAACGAGACAACCAACGCTGGTTGCGTACAGGAGATCTGGGTTTCGTTCGCGACGGCACCCTGGTCGTGGCAGGGCGACTGAAGGACCTGCTGATCGTTCGCGGCCAGAACATCTATCCGACTGATGTCGAACAGGCAGTGGAGGCCGGCGTCAGATCCGCCCGCAAGGGGCGCGTGGCTGCGTTTGCCGTCGACACCAATGGACACGAAAGCATCGGTGTAGCGGCCGAATTCAGCCGCACCACGCTCGCGCGCACGGCGCCCGAGCTGCTCGCGCATGCGATCGGCGAAGCGGTGCTTCGGCAATGCCAGGAGTATCCGGCCGTCATCGTGCTGCTGAACCCGCGCGGTATGCCGTTGACGACCAGCGGAAAGCTTCAGCGCTCGGCCTGCAGTGCAGGCTGGTCGAACAATATGCTCGACAGCTTTATGGTTATCGAGCACGGACGAAGCAGCGATGGTCGCTCGCTGACAGGGAAAGCGGTGAATGCGCCCGCAACGGAGACCGAACGCGCCGTCGCCACGATCTGGTGTGAAGCACTTGGTGTCGAGACCGTCGGTCGGGAAGACGATTTCTTCGTGCTCGGCGGCAACTCAATCTCCGCCGGCCAGGTCGCGGCTACGATCCGCGAACGTTTCGGCCGCGAGCTGGAGCTGCGCAGCTTCTTCGATGCGCCGACGCTTGCGGCCTTTGCCAGCCGGATCGAGGCACTGGTGCGCGAGGGGGCGAGCGAAACACTGCCGCCAATTCAACGCGCGTCCCCGCAGGTTCGCAATGCATTGTCTCATGCCCAGGAGCGGCTGTGGTTTCTGTGGAACATGGATCCTGGCGGGACGGCCTACACGGTTGCGAGCACGATTCGCCTGAAAGGCGGACTCGACCATTCCATCCTGTCGAGAGCGATCACCGAGGTCGTTCGGCGTCACGACGTGCTGCGCACCACGTTCGTCGCCAAGGAGGGCCGCGGCAGTCAAGTCGTTCATGACGCCATGGATGTCGCGATCCGGTTCGAGGACCTGCGACGTCATACTGTCTGCGATCGCGGCGGTTACGCTGCCGCGCTGACGAAAGAGGAGCTTGCTCGGCCCTTCGATCTCGTCAACGGGCCGTTGCTGCGCGCCGTTCTGCTTCGCCTTGCCGACGATGAGCACGAACTGCTCCTGCTTGCGCATCATATCATCGTCGATGGGTTGTCACTGAACGTACTGCTGCAGGAGTTGGCGGCACTCTATCGCAGCTTCAGCCAGGACAACGTCGGGCCTCCGCCGTTGCCGATGATCCAGTATGCCGATTTCGCCGCCTGGCAGCGAAAATGGCTTGCCAGCGGCGAGGGCGAGCAGCAACTCGCTTACTGGCGCGCCCGTCTGGGCGAGACGCATCCCGTTCTGGCGCTGCCGCTCGACCGGCCACGTCCGGTCGTGCAGAGCCATGGCGGGGGCACGATCGGCCTCGAGATCGATGGAACGCTCGCCGTCCGCCTCAAAGCACTCGCCGGACAGCATCGTGCGAGCCTCTTCATGCTGCTGCTCGGCGCCTATCATGTGCTGCTGCACCGCTATACGGGGCAGACTGATCTGCGGGTGGGCGTGCCGGTGGCCGGGCGCCGGCATGTGCAGCTCGAACGGCTGATCGGATGCTTCGTCAACACGCTGGTGATGCGCGCCGACATCGTCGACCGAATGAGCTTTTCCGAGTTGCTTGCGCAGGTCAAGGAAACGGTGATCGGTGCGCTCGCGCATCAGGATCTGCCTTTTGAGCTGCTGGTCGACGGGCTCAAGCCCGAGCGCAGCGGCGGCCACAATCCGCTGTTCCAGGCGAAGTTCAACTACATGACCGCACCGCGCGGCTTCGACGCGGTCGAAGGCCTCGCCGCTGAGGCCCGGATCGTCGATCTCGCCGGCTCGCATTTCGACCTCGCGCTGGACATCGTCGATGGGGCCGACGGCATCAAGGCGACGTTCAACTTCGCGACAGATCTCTTCGAGTCGGCGACGATCGCGAGGCTGGCAGCGCAGTTTCACTCGCTGCTCGGGCAGATCGCCGAGGACGCGGAGCGGCCGTTATCGGATTTTTCAATCGACGAAGCGAACCGGCAGGTCGTGCGGAGCGAGACGGCGACATTCGACTTTGTCGATATCGTTAGCCTGCATTGCGCAGCGGCAGCGGATCGCGAAACGGCGGTCGCCGTGCGGTGCGGTGGCGAGACGATGACTTTCGACGAGCTCGACCGCAGGTCGAACAGCCTTGCGCGTGAGCTTGTCGCCCGCGGCGTCACCCGCGAGGCTCCGGTCGCGCTGTGGATCGAACGTTCGCCCGCCTTTGTCGCGGCTCTGCTCGGCGTGCTCCGGGCCGGCGGCGCTTTTGTTCCGCTCGATCCGAAATGGCCGCTGCAGCGGGTGCAAGGCATCCTCAAAGACGGGAACATCGGCATTGTGATGGCCGCCGGCGAGACGCTGGAAGCGGCGCGAGCGCTTGACTGTCTTGTGCTCGATGCGAACGATGTCGCCACGGGCGAAGCGGCCTCAGGCCTGTCGGTGGACATCCATCCGGAGCAGATCGCTTATGTGATCTATACTTCGGGCTCGACCGGTACCCCTAAAGGGGTCGCGGTCTCACATGGCGCGCTGGCCAACTACGTGCAGGCCTTGTTGCTGCGGCTGGAGCCGGTGGCCGGCACAAGCATGGCGATGGTTTCGACGGTGGCGGCCGATCTCGGCCACACGGTGCTGTTCAGCGCGCTCGCGACGGGCGCAACGCTCAATCTCCTCCCGCCGGATGCGTCGTTCGACGCCGATTTGTTCGCTCGCGCAATGCGCGAAGCGGACGTCGGCTTTCTGAAGATCGTGCCGAGCCATTTGCGTGGACTGCTGCACGCATCACGATCGGCCGATCTGCTGCCGCGCGATGTCCTTGTTCTTGGTGGCGAGGCTTGCGATCCGACGTTATTGGCCGAGATCCGTCAACTGCGACCGCAGTGCCGGATCGTCAACCATTACGGCCCGACGGAAACGACAGTCGGCGCTGTTGCGCATGCCTGCGAGGCTGACGCCGCGGGGCCCGCGCCCATCGGTTTGCCGCTCGCCAACCTGGGCGCCTGTGTTCTGGACGATATGCTGAACGAGGTGCCGATCGGCGTCGTCGGTGAGCTCTACATTGGCGGTGCGGGACTCGCGCGGGGTTATCTCGGTCGGCCCGGTTTGACAGCGGAGCGCTTCGTGCCAGATCCGTTTGGATTAGCTGGCGCGCGGCTGTACCGGACCGGAGATCTTGTCCGGTGCGATCAAGCGGGCCGGCTGGTGTTCCTGGGGCGCGCCGACGACCAGATCAAGCTGCGCGGCTACCGGATCGAGCTCGACGAGGTCTCACGCGCGATCAAGGCGCTGGACGAGGTCGAAGACGCGGTGGTTGTCGCCCGCGCCCTTGGCACCGACCAGCAGCGTCAAGAGCTCGTTGCCTATTATGTTGCAAGGTCCGGGATGACGCTGGGGCCGGATGCGATCAAGCAGCGTCTGTCGACTGTCATGCCAGACTACATGGTGCCGCCACGCATCGTTGGACTGGCGCGCCTGCCGCTCACGTCGAACGGCAAGATCGACCGCAAGGCATTGCCCGAGCCTGACGAGGAGATCGTCGCTGTAGACTATTCGGCGCCTCGAGGAGAGGTCGAGCAGGCGATTGCGGCTGTCTGGCAAGACGTGCTCGGGCGGGAGCAGATCGGCCGCAACGATAATTTCTTCGAGCTCGGCGGCGATTCAATTCTCAGCCTGCAGATCATTGCACGGTTGCGCAAGCGCGGCGTCCGTTTGACGCCGAAGCAGGTGTTTGGGCAGCAAACGATAGCTGCATTGGCGACCGTTGCGACCGTATCGACGCTGCCCGCCGCGAAGGACGCGAAGCCGAAGGCGGACACGCCAACGGTGCGTGACTTGGTGACGGGCCCGCATCATCTGCTGCCCATCCAGGCGCGCTTCTTCGAGCAGGTGACGGCGGATCGCCACCATTGGAATCAGGCGCTGTTGCTGGCGCCGCAATCGCGATTGAACTGGGACGTGCTGCGCCGTGCGCTGGTAGCGGTCGTGGACCATCACGATGCGCTGCGGTTGCGCTTCGAAGAGATCGACGGCACCTGGCGGGCAGAGCACGCGGCGGCGCCGGCTGCGTCGGAGTTGCTGGCGGTTCGTGAAGGCATCGGCGATGCCGCGCAGATTACGGCGGTGGCATCCGCCGCGCAGGCGAGCCTGTCATTGTCGGGTCCGTTGCTGCGCGCAGTCGGGATGGAGCTTGAGGATGGCGGCCAGCGTCTGTTGATCGCGGTCCATCATCTGGTCATCGACGGCGTGTCGTGGCGTGTGCTGCTGGAAGATCTCGCGTCGGCCTACGATCAGTTGCTGCAAGGCGCGGCGGCGGCCACGCTCCCACCGACAAGTGATTCCTACGCCTCATGGGGGGCCCGGCTTCGAGCTTATGCCTCGTCACAAGAACTCGCAGCGGAGCTGCCGTTCTGGCTGCGGTGTCGGGCGGGCACCGAATTGCCGTGCGACTGTGATCATGAGGAAATCGACCGTGTGGGAGGCAGCGAGGAGGTCTCGCTCGTCTTCGACGAAGAGCTGACGTCCCGTCTCCTGAAGGAGGCGCCGGCAGCCTATCGCACGCAGGTCAACGATCTTCTGCTGACGGGTCTTGCGCGCGCCATCTGGCACTGGAGCGGTCATGACGACGTGCTGATCGAGCTCGAGGGGCACGGCCGGGAAGATGTCTTTTCCGGTGCGGAGCTCTCGCGTACGGTTGGCTGGTTCACGACGGCTTTCCCGCTTCGCCTTCAAGGTGGATCCAGCGGCGATGCTCCGCTCATCAAGTCGATGAAGGAAACCCTTCGCGCGGTTCCGAACCGCGGTCTTGGCTACGGCGTCTTGCGCTACCTTGGTGCGGAAGCGGACCGCTTGGCGCTAGCGCGGTCGGGGGAGCCACGCATCGTCTTCAATTACCTCGGTCAGTTCGACGGCAGTCTGGGAGATGGCTTGCCTTTCCGGATTGCACCGGAGAGCGCTGGCGCCACGCGCAGCGCCACTGCGCCGCTGCGTGGATGGTTGAACATCAACGGAGAGGTGCGTGACCGGCGGCTGCGCCTGTCGTTCGGATACGGGCGGAAGCGCTATCGTCGCGAAACGATCGCGCGACTGGTGCAGCTCTACGAGACGGCATTGCGGGAGCTGGTCGATCATTGCACAAGCGGTG
Organism: Bradyrhizobium sp. LHD-71; assembly: GCF_031157255.1. Classification (GTDB taxonomy): domain Bacteria; phylum Pseudomonadota; class Alphaproteobacteria; order Rhizobiales; family Xanthobacteraceae; genus P52-10. The sequence continues at coordinate 241,914 of NZ_JAVIFX010000008.1, forward strand.
CCTGCGGGATCACACCGTCCGATGTTGTGCTGTCCGACCTGACCCAAGCCGAGCTCGATCGGCTGGCGACGACGCTGGACTGGCGAAGCATTGAGGACGTCTATCCGCTTTCGCCAATGCAGCAGGGCATGTTGTTCCATGCGCTGCGCGATGGCGACGCGGACGTCTATGTCAACCAGGTCGCAATCGAACTCATCGGGATCGATGCCGAAAGATTGCGCGCGGCATGGCAGGTCGTCAGTGACCGTCACGCGACGCTGCGCACCGGTTTCATATGGCGGGAGCTGTCCGGATCGGCGCAGCAGGTTGTGTATCGGCAGGCTGGGGTGCCGTTCGTCGAAGAGGATTGGCGCGAGCGCACGGCGGCACTGGAGCATTCCGGCAGGTGCGATGAACTGGACGCCGCGTTGGCGGACGTCTCACGGCGCGAACGTGCGACAGGCTTCGACGTTTCGCGGCCGCCGTTGCAACGCGTACGGCTGATCCGGCTCGGCGAACATCGTCACTGGCTGATCTGGACCCATCATCACATCGTACTCGACGGCTGGAGTTCCGCACGGCTGGTCGCCCAGGTGCTGCAGCACGTGAATGGGGTCAGGCTTCCCGCGGTGCAGGGCAGCTATCGTGACTACATCGCCTGGCTGAAAGGGCGGGAACGTGCGAGCTCAGCTTTCTGGCCTGCTGCGTTGGTTGCGTTGGAAGCGCCGACGTTCCTCGCGGACGCACTGGCATCAGATCATCACATATCGGTTGTCTCGACACCAGATGCTTCGGGCCATGCTCGTCTGAGTCTTCTGCTGGACGCGAAGCTCACGGAACGCCTGAAGGCGTTTGCGAAGCGCGAACGTGTGACGCTCAACACGCTCGTGCAGGGGGCATGGGCGCAAGTGTTGCGACGGTATGTTGGACAAGATGCAGTGTGCTTCGGCGTCACGGTGTCTGGCCGTCCGGCCGAGCTGCCCGACGCCGAGGAGATGGTGGGCCTGTTCATCAACACGTTGCCGATCGTCGACTCGGCCAATCCGCAATCCAGCATCGGCACCTGGCTGCGCCAGTTGCAGGAGCAGAATCTCGCCTTGCGCGAGCACGGCTGGACACCGCTCTACGAGATCCAGCGGCTCGCCGGCCATGCCGGCCGGGCATTGTTCGACAGCATTCTGGTGTTCGAGAACTATCCAATCGACGAGGGGCTGCGCGGGAAGGGCGATCGCGGACCTCGCCTCGGGCGCGTGGAGCATGTCACGCCCACCAACTATGCACTGGCCGTAGCGGTATTCGCCGGCTCGGACGGACTCAATCTCGACTTCAACTACGATCGCGCCCGGCTCGATGGCTCGCAGATGATGAAGCTGAGGGGCGCCTTGGTCGGTCTGCTGGAGCAGATCGTTGCCGATGCGGGCAGGCCGCAGGGCATCCTGGGTGCGCCGGACAAGGGTGAGATTCAACGCGTTCTCGAATGGAGCGGACCGGCGGTATCGCTGTCGGCTTCGCATCCGACGGTCGTTGCGCAGATCGAAGCGACGGCTGCGCGGTCTCCGTCCGCTCTGGCATTGGTATGCGGCAAGGAAGAGATCAGCTACGGCGAATTGAACGCGCGGGCAAACCGGCTGGCCCGGCGCCTTCGCCGTCATGGCATTGGTCCGGACCGACTGGTTGGTCTGGCGTTGGGACGCAGCGCGGACATGTTGGTTGCGCTGCTCGCGGTGTTGAAGGCGGGCGGCGCCTACCTGCCGCTTGATCCCGACTATCCCGCCGGGCGCCTGGTTCACATGCTGCGCGACAGCGGGGCGAGGCTCGTGCTGACTCAACACGCGCTGCGCGACCGTCTTGCGCCGGTGCTCGACGCAACGGGCGTGGAGGCGTGGCGGCTCGATGAACCGCATCGTCGCAACGAGGACGACAGCAACCTCGCGATCGAGATTCGCCCCGAGAGCCTGGCCTATGTGATCTACACGTCTGGTTCGACCGGAACGCCCAAAGGCGTGGCGGTCGCACATGGACCGCTCGCGATGCATTGCCAGGCGATCGGGCGGCTTTATCGTATGCAAGCGACCGATCGCGAATTCCAGTCCGCGTCGATCAATTTCGACATCGCCCATGAGCGCTGGCTGGTGCCGCTGATGACAGGCGGATCACTCGTATTGCCGCCGAGGCGCGCCCTGCTGATCGACGACCTGCTGGCGGAGATCGAGCGTCGCTCCGTCACGACGGTCTTCCTGCCACCAGCCTATGCCGACCAGTTGAGTGATGTGTTGCGGCAACTCGGGAGAAAGCTCGCGTTGCGGCTTTGCATCGTCGGTGGAGAAGCCTGGTCGGATGTGGGCGTCAGGGCGTTCCGGCAGGCCACCGATGTCGAGCTTTTGGTCAATGCTTACGGTCCGACCGAAACGGTGATCGCACCGATGGCGTGGACGGTCGACGAGACCGCCGTGGCGCCTGGCCGCTATGCCCCGATCGGGCGGCCGATCGGCTCGCGGACCGCCTATATCCTCGATGCCGACCTCAACCCGCTGCCTGTCGGCGTGACGGGGGAACTCTTTATCGGCGGCGTCGGGCTGGCCCGGGGTTACCTCAATCGAAGCGCGCTGACGGCGGAGCGCTTCATCCCCGACCAATTCGGTGGCGGTGGCGATCGGCTCTATCGGACCGGTGATCTGGCGCGGTGGCGCGCCGACGGTGTGATCGAGTACGTCGGACGCTCTGACAATCAGGTCAAGGTCCGCGGCTTCCGCATTGAATTGGGAGAGGTCGAGGCGCGGCTCCTGGAGCAGCGCGGCGTGCGCTCGGCCGTTGTTGTGGCACACGAGAGCGCCACAGGTCGGCAGTTGATCGGTTACGTCAGCGGCGAAGCGAAGCTCGACGGCAGGGCATTGCGAAGTGCCTTGTCGACAGCGCTGCCCGATTACATGGTTCCCTCGTTGATTGTTGTGCTGGAGCAGTTGCCGTTGACGCCGAACGGCAAGATCGACCGCCGGGCGTTGCCGTCGCCGCAGGATGACGGCGCCTCGCGTCGGGGTTATGCGGCGCCGGAAGGCGAGATAGAGACCGAGCTGACGAAAATCTGGAGCGAGCTGCTGGGGCTCGATCGCGTCGGACGCGACGATCATTTCTTCGAGCTTGGCGGGCACTCGTTGCTTGCGGTGCGGCTGGTGAGCCGTGTGTCGCAGGAGTGGGACGTGCCCCTTCAGGTTTCGGACCTGTTCCGGCATCCCGAGCTCGCCCAACTTGCTCGCGTCATTTCGATCAGTCTGATCGAACGGGAATTCGACGCTGAAGAGCTTCAAGACGTGATCGCATCGGGATCGTGAGCATGGCCGATTTACTCAAACCCGATTTGCGGGAGCTCGATGCCGAAGAGCTTCGAAGGCTCGTGCAGCTTGCGAAGCAGCGTCGCACAGCGGGCAAGCGCGAGAACGCATCAATACCGACGGTCCCGCGCGATGGCGCGCTTGCGTTGTCCTTTGCGCAGCAGCGCCTGTGGCTGCTGGCTCAGCTCGATGGTACGAGCACGAATTATCACATTCGCGGCGCCTTGCATTTGGTCGGAGCGATTGACGTCGCCGCGTGGTGCCGCAGTCTCAATCGCGTGTTGGCCCGTCATGAAGCCCTGCGCAGCGTCTTCGTTGCTGATGATGGCCAACCGCGTGTCGAATTGTTGCCGGCCGAACAAGGTATGCCGCTGGTCGAACACGACCTGCGGGACGATCCTGACACGCAGAAGACTCTCCAGCGTCTGTATGGCGAGGAAGCTCGTCGCCCCTTTGATCTCGGTCATGGACCGCTGATCCGCGGCTGCCTCATTCGTCTCGCGCAAGCCGAGTATGTTTTCGTCCTCACCCAGCATCACCTGGTCTCCGATGGCTGGTCGATGGGTGTGCTCGTCCGCGAGCTTGGTGTCCTGTACCGGGCTTTCACGGCCGGCAGGGAAGATCCGCTGCCGCCGCTCACAATCCAATATCCGGACTATGCCGCCTGGCAGCGCCAATGGCTGACCGGAGAACGATTGCAGCGGCAGATCGATTATTGGCGGCAGGCCCTCGCCGGCGCTCCGGCCTTGCTCCAGCTGCCGACGGATCGGCCGCGCCCGCGCGTCAAGTCGCTGGCCGGCGCATCACTGCCGATCGACATCGACGCCGATCTCGCCGAGGACGTCCGGCGGCTGAGCCAGCGCCATGGCGCCACGACATTCATGACCGTGCTTGCCGCCTGGGCAGCGGTGCTGTCGCGGCTTTCGGGCCAAAGCGATCTTGTGATCGGCACGCCGACCGCGAACCGCAGCCGGCCGGAAGTCGAAGGACTGGTCGGCTTCTTCGTCAACATGCTGGCGCTTCGGCTCGATCTGTCAGGAGAGCCGAGCGTGGCGGAGCTTCTGGGCCGTGTGCGCGACGCTGCGCTTGCGGCGCAGGATCACCAGGACTTGCCATTCGAGCAGCTCGTCGAAATCGTTCAACCGCCGCGCCGTCTCGATCATAGTCCCGTGTTTCAGGTGGTGTTCGCCTGGCAAAACAACGAAGCGGCGACGTTCGAGCTGCCCGGCCTGAAGGTCGATGTGGTCGAGACGGGGCTTGAACAGGTCAAGTTCGATCTTGAGCTCAATCTGGGCGAAGCCGATGGCCGCATCGTCGGCGCGCTCAACTACGCCACGGCGCTGTTCGACGAAGCGACCGTCGAGCGTCACCGCGGTTATCTGCTGGCGGTTCTGAGAGCCATGGTTGCGAACGCGGATCAGATCGTCGACCGCGTCGATATGCTGTCGCCTGACGAACGCGCGCTCGTGCTTGAGACGTGGAACCGGTCCGCTGTATCGTATCCGTCTGAGCGCTGCATCCACGAGCTCTTTGCAGATCAAGTCCGCCGGGAGCCCGAGGCAACTGCACTGGTCCAGGACGGACTGTGCGTCAGCTATGGCGAGCTTGATGCGAGGGCCAATCAGCTTGCTCATCATCTGATCGAACAGGGCGCGGGTCCCGATCAGGTGGTCGCCATCTGCCTGGAGCGCGGCGTTGCCATGATCGTCAGCGTGCTGGCCGTGCTCAAGGCCGGCGGCGCCTATCTGCCGCTGGATCCTGTCTATCCGCGCGAGCGGCTGCGCCAGGTTATCGACGATGCGAAACCCGAATTGCTGATCTGTGACGACATCGGGCGTGCGTCGGTGGGCGATACGCCGTGCCGCGTCCTCGACGTCGAAGCGAGTGGAGCGGCGTGGACCGGACTGCCGACATCCGATCCTGATGCACGTGCGGCCGGCCTGACATCGCGTCATCTCGCGTATGTCATCTATACGTCAGGCTCGACCGGCGCGCCGAAAGGCGTGATGGTTCAGCATTGCGGACTGGTCAATCTGGCGCTTGCCCAGCAGATGTTGTTTGGCGTCTCTCGGCAAAGCCGCATCGTTCAATTTGCCTCCTTCAGCTTTGATGCGAGCATATGGGACATCGTCATGGCCCTGTGCGCCGGAGCCGAGCTGCATCTTGTCCGCGCGCGCGAGCATCGCGATACCGGCGAACTCCTGGACTTTCTGGCGCGCAATCGCGTTACGCACGCGACGCTTCCGCCCGCACTGCTTCAGGGTCGGACAGATCTCGCGCGGCTGGCGTCACTGCAGGTGCTTGTTCTGGCGGGCGAATTGCCCAAGGCGGAATTGGTCGAAGGCTTGCCTGCAAATATCGCCGTCTTCAACGGTTACGGCCCGACGGAAACGACTGTCTGCGCCACGGCCTGGCGCCGTCCAGCAAACTTTGACGGCGCGGTCGTTCCGATCGGCCGTCCGCTTCCGAATACGCAGATCTACCTGCTGGACAAACATGGTGCGCCAGTTCCGCGCGGAACGATCGGCGAGATTTCTATCGGCGGAGCAGGGGTCGCGCGCGGATATCTGAACCGGGCAGAGCTGACGGCGGAACGGTTTGTGCGCGATCCGTTCAATCCCGGGCCGACAGGGAAAATGTACCGCACCGGCGATCTCGGGCGGCACCTGCCCGACGGCAGCGTGGAATTCCTCGGTCGCAACGATCATCAGGTGAAGGTCAGGGGCTTCCGCATAGAGCTCGGCGAGATCGAGGTTCGTCTGGCTGAACATCCTGATGTCCGCGATGCCGTGGTGGTTGGGCGCGGCAAGGACGCCGGCGATCAGCGGCTGGTTGCCTATGTTGTGCCGTCTGGGCCAGATGATGGCGAGGGCGATCGTGCTGAATTCGTGGCATCGTTGCGCAGCTATCTCGGTGCGCGGTTGCCGCAGTTCATGGTGCCCTCGGCCTTCGTGCAGCTCGATGCACTGCCACTGACGCCAAACGGCAAGGTCGATCGTCAGTCGTTACCTGTACCTCACGATGACGCTCTGGTGCGCGGCGTTTATGCGGCGCCGGAAGGCGAGCTCGAGGATCTGCTGGCGAGGATCTGGGCCAAGCTGCTGGACGTCGAGCGTGTCGGGCGCAACGACCATTTCTTTGAGCTCGGGGGGCATTCGCTGCTCGCGGTCCGCTTGCTGGAGCGATTGCGGCAGCACTCGCTCGCGACGGATGTCCGGACGCTGTTTGCCAGGCCTGTGCTGTCGGAGCTGGCCGCCAGCCTCGGACGCACTGGTCAGATGGATATTCCGGCCAATCGGATCGCAGAAGATACGACGACGATCACGCCCGATATGCTGCCGCTGATCGATCTGACGCAGTCCGAGATCGATGCCGTTGCGGCTGGTGTGCCGGGAGGCGTGGCCAACATCCAGGATATCTACGGCCTGTCGACGCTCCAGGATGGAATCCTGTTCCATCATCTGCTGGCGACACAGGGCGATCCATATCTGTTGATCGGTCAGATAGGCTTTGCCGGGCGTGATCTGCTCGACCGCTATCTCACCGCCGTTCAGCAGGTCGTCGACCGTCACGACATTCTGCGCACGGCTGTGGTGTGGGAAGGGTTGTCCAGCCCGGCGCAGGTGGTCTGGCGGCAGGCGCCGCTGGTTGTTACCGAAATCGAGCTCGAGGAGGAAAGCACGGCGCGGCGTCAGCTCGCCGAGCGTTTCGATCCACGTCGGCATCGCATCGATCTTGGTCGAGCACCGCTGGTTCGCTTTGCCGTTGCGCGCGAACCCGGCAGTGAGCGCTGGCTGCTCGCGGTTCTGCTGCATCATATGATTGGTGATCATTCGACACTGGAAGTGATGCATACGGAGGTCCGCAAGATCCTTGCCGGGCGCGGTCATGAACTGACCACTCCATTTCCGTTCCGCAATCTGGTGGCGCAAACGCGAGGAACGCGGGTGGCGCAGGACCACGAGCGCTTCTTCCGGGCGATGCTTGCAGACATCGATGAGCCAACCGCGCCATTCGGTCTGACCCAGGTGCGCGGTGACGGTGGGGGGATCGGAGAGGCCCGCCGGACGCTCCCGGCAGCCCTGAACGACCGGCTTCGGAGCGAGGCGAGGCGGCTCGGCGTGAGTCTCGCCAGTCTCTGCCATCTCGCCTGGGGGCAGGTGGTCGCTCGCTGCAGCGGCCGCGAACATGTGGTGTTCGGTACCGTGCTGTTCGGCCGCATGCATGCCGGCGCCGATCGCACCATGGGATTGTTCATCAATACCTTGCCGCTGCGGCTCGATCTCGGCGGCACAGCAGTCGAGGACAGCGTTCGTCAGGCGCACACGAAGCTTGCGGAACTGATGGCGCATGAGCACGCATCGTTGGCGCTCGCGCAGCGTTGCAGCGGCGTTGCCGCACCGGCGCCGTTGTTCAGCGCGCTCCTGAACTATCGCCACAATGCAATGCCCGCGAATTCGCACGATGGACGCGTCGAGCTGCTGAACGGAATCGAATGGCTTGGCGGTGAAGAACGCACGAACTACCCGCTGATGCTCGCGGTCGAGGATTCCGGACAGGCGCTCGCGCTGACGGCGCAGGTCGTCGAGCCTCACTCTGCCGATCGCATCTGTGCCTTCATGCAGTACGCGCTCGAGCAACTGGCCGACTCGCTGGAGCATGCACCACGTTCTTCGGTGCGCGAACTCGCTGTTCTTCCGCCGGACGAGCGCGAGTTTCTGGTGGAGACGTGGAATCGGACGAAAGCTCCATATCCCGATCGCTGCTTCCTCGCCCAATTTGAAGCGGGTGTTTGGGAGGGTTCGGCTGCGGTGGCGGTCGTGTCTGGTGATGAGGAGGTGAGCTACGGTGAACTGAACCGGCGCGCCAACGCACTGGCGCGGCGGCT